>JADHSM010000026.1 GCA_016776905.1 Planctomycetota bacterium
CCGCTGATCAGCTCACCATTCTGGCGCAGCACGCCCTGGTAAAGAAAAGTCTCACTGTCGAGGGGGCCTTGGGCCTCCACCGACACGGGAGAAAAAATACCTGCCGCACCAAACAGTGCGACGACGATCCAAAGAAAATTCCAACGACACATAAATCCTCCAAATGTTGAATATGTTTTCAAAACACACACACCTTCTCGGCAAAGAGAGGGTTCCTCACGAAGCCGATTCTTTAAAAGCCCAGGGGCCATGAACCGAATGATCCATAAAAAATTAGTTGAGTGGAAAGGGGGGCCGGGATCGCCTGATCAATAAGCGGCCATCGAGCAGAACACGGCTTGGCAGACCACCGTTGTCCTTCCTCAACACTCCTATTTACCTACCCGAAGGCAGGAATAATATTTTGGCCGTTCCTGTTCTCTAATACGCTCACCTGTCAAAGGTGATATTGCAGTGAATCGCCCCTTTTTCCGTTTTCAAGATGTTATGAAGAATTTCCTTAATGGCAGTTATTGAAGGTTTGTCAGGTCAGTCAGAGGTACCCCAGAGTGACGATTCCCCGCCGGAACGCCAGCAGTTAAACTCTAGGAACGGCTCAATTCAAAGTTCGGCAAAAACCAAGATGTGGTGAAGTCTCGACACTTGCCGGAGATCAGCTCGATGATCGGTCAAATCGATGGAGAACTCTGGGGTTCTTGGATTTTCAATCCTTCAGATCAGCAGAGGGTTTGTGTTGAGAGAGCAAATGTACGTACAAACTCACCCACAGATGTGGCGGGATGATGAAGCGATGACGAAACCGCTGCAAACATCACCCAATCGGAGTTTCAAAGCCGCTACTTTCAAGAAAACAGATCGTCGCCTGTTTTCCTCAGCCCTCCAACAGGTGGCGGGCGATGATGATGCGCTGGATCTGGTTGGTACCTTCGTAGATCTGCATCACTTTGGCATCGCGCATCAGTTTCTCGACGGGGTATTCCTTTGAATAGCCATACCCGCCAAAGACCTGCACCGCATCCGTAGAGACCCGCATCGCCATATCACCGGCGAAACACTTGGCCATTGAGCACTGCTTGGTGTTTCGTTGCCCCTGATCAATCATCCAGGCGGACTGATACGTGAGTAATCGTGCGGCTTCGACATCGCGGGCCATATCAGCGAGCATGAATTGGATCGCCTGCTGGCGAGCGATGGGCTTACCGAATGCTTTTCTCTCCTGAGCGTAACGCACCGACTCTTCGAGGGCTCGGCGACCGATACCGACGGCGGCTGCCGCCACACCTGGACGTGTCCGATCAAAGGTCTTCATGGCGATCTGGAAGCCTTTACCCTCGTCACCAATACGATTTTCGACGGGGACTTTGACATCTTGGAAGTTGACGAAGACAGTATTCGAAGCTCTCTGCCCCATCATGTCTTCTTTCTTCCCAATCTCAACTCCAGCAGCATCTGCTGGAATAACAAAACATGTGATACCTTCGTATCCACTTCCGGGGTCCGTCGTCGCAAACAAAGTAAAGAATCTGGAGTGCGCTCCACCCGAAACCCAAGCTTTGGTGCCATTCAGAATGTAGTGATCACCCTTCAGCACCGCGCTGGTTCGAAGGCCAGCCGCATCGCTACCGGCATCAGGTTCTGACAAACAATAGGAAGCAGTACAGTGCTCTTCCGTCAACATGCCCAACCACTTCTTCTTTTGCTCTTCACTACCCCCGATTTGAATCGGTACTGAAGACAAATTGTTGACCGTCATGCTGATGGCCATTCCGGCACAACCATAGGCCAGTTCTTCTGTAATGATGGCTTCTTCCATATGACCGAGATCTCCACCCCCGTAGCAATCGGGGATAGTGATATTCATCAATCCCAACTCGAATGCCTTTGCAGCAATCTCTGTAGGATATTTTCCGTCACGATCATGGTGTTCAGCAGCAGGAATCACCTCATTGGAGACAAATTCGCGGGTCATATCCGCCAGCATCTGTTGTTCTTCTGAGAGAGCAAAGGAGACCATGGAGGCCCTTTCTGACAGGGGGACCCGGAAGGGCAGACAGCCCCGTCGATCCCGTGTACCTTGGTGAGTGTAATTTGTCGGTTGACCGAGAGAAAAGCAAGGAAAGCCGACAACCTACATCTATTCGGAGACTCAAGAAGAGGTCCCAAAGGACCCGTACCTCGCTACGAGGCCCAGCAGATAGGCCAGTAGCCAGAATAAAGGAGTGCCCAAGTGGCCAAGGTGTTGATGGCGATGAGTGGCGGCGTGGATTCTAGCGTCGCAGCACAGATGCTTCGTGAGCAAGGTCACGAAGTCATCGGAGCTTTTCTACGTTTAGGAGAGGGTGGGCAGGCTGCCGAAAAAAGTAAAGCCTGCTGTACGGTCGAAGATGCGATCGATGCTCGTCGCGTCGCTGACCGTTTAGAGATCCCTTTTTACTCCTTCAATTACGCGGATCAGTTCAAAAAAATTATCAATTACTTTGTCGACGAATACCGAGACGGACGTACACCCAATCCCTGTGCGCGTTGCAATCAATGGATCAAGTTCGATGTGTTCCACGACCTCGCTCGAGATCTGGGCGCTGAGTATGTAGCGACCGGACACTACGCTCGTATCGTCGAAGAAGATTCCGGCCCACGCCTCGCAAGAGGAGTCGACGGCGACAAGGATCAATCCTACTTTTTAGCAACAGTCCCCTATCCAGTATTGAAGGAATGTTTATTTCCTGTAGGGCACCTTCACAAGCACGAAGTCAGAGAGCTCGCTGGAGTCGGACATCTACCGGTAGTCGACAAGGCGGAGAGTCAGGAAATCTGTTTTGTTCCTGCCAATGACTATCGTCGAGTGATACGCCAACAAGCTCCGGAAAGTCTTGTCGAGGGAGACATCGTCGACGAATCAGGGGAGAAGCTAGGCACCCATGAAGGCTACGCCGCATACACCGTCGGTCAACGCAGAGGATTGGGAATCGCTTCTACTGAACCCAAGTATGTGGTCAACACCGATCGGGAAACGAATCAGGTGATTTTGGGCACGAGGGACTCCCTTTTGGAAACACGCTTTTGCGTTTCAGAGATGAATTGGCTCCTTGCCGAACCTCCCACGCTCCCCCTTCAATGCACCGTTCAAATACGTCACGGAGGCACTCCTCAAGCTTGCACCGTCAAAGTTGCTGAAGGAGAAGCCGCCGAAAAGGGTTGGTTAGAGGTGGAATTGGAAAGTCCCATTTTCGCCATCGCTTCTGGCCAAGTGGCCGCCCTCTACGATGAAGATCTCGTCCTCGGTGGTGGCTGGATTGAAAAGGTCTGACCGGTGGATTCACGTTGGCAAGCTGAACAGGTCAATAATTGGATCACCGATTTCTTGATCGATGATGCCGGAAGTTCTGTTTCATCGGAATTGGCTCCCCACGCTCCAGCCTGGTTGAAACAATTCCTTCAAGCATCCTGCGACCATCGCCAATTGCCTATTGATCAATTAGAAGAGGTCGATGTTCAACACGGACTCATGACCGGTTTCGAATCTATAGCGATCCCTGATTCTCTTGTCGATGAAGTGCCCCTTCTCATCGGTAACTTCCTCTATGACCTTGGAGAGAGGGGAAGGATTTCTGGTGGAGTCGGATTACGATCATGGATCAACGCACTGGGGTCTGAGTTTTCAAGAACACGATCAGGCGAAACAGCATCTATCGAACGAGTGGCGTCGAAAATTGGAAGAAATGATCCATGCCCTTGCGGAAGTGAACTCAAATACAAGAAGTGCTGCCTTCGACTTCTAGATGACGAATCTCCTAAATAATTCATCTCCTAAATTATTCATCTCCTAGACGATAAATACCTATTCGTATCCCCAGTCTTGCCCTCTCCTGAATACCAAAAAAATCTCCCCGAAAATTCAACTTTTCGGGGAGAGGATGATGGCCGTTCATGAAGGAACTTAATGAGGTCGAAACAATGAACTCTTTATGGAGCAGATGTCACCGTCACCTCACCCGGTACAGTGACCGGGGTGTGCGAGATCGTATCTGCGACGATGACCACCGCAATATTGGGTGTTCCCAAGGAATTACAGAACTGGAGACTCGTGGTCCCCTCCTGTATGCCAGTGTATGTCGCAACATTTATCTCTAAATCATTCACCATGGGCAAACTTGCGGAAGATGAGAAACTGATCACGACTCCTGCAGTAAATCCGTTGGTTTCCAAGCGGGTCAAACTGAAATCAGGCTCAGCGCCGTTGTTGATATCGGACAAACCTAGGCCATCAGCTGCGCTGAGACACTCAAGGCTCGATTCGTCGTGGCATAAGCCATAACTCCAAGCCTGCACAGTTTCACCAGAACTATTATGATCTAACGCGATACTGATTTGGGTGGTCTCCAGTAATGCCACACTTGTACTCTGAGCGCGCAATCGATATGGTGGAGGCGTAGAAATCGTGACGCATGCAGGGCATATGAAGTTATCAGTTCCCCCTGGTCCATTCACGACGAGTGACACGGTGTAGGTTCCTGCCGACATAAAGGTGTGGGTCGGATTCTGAAGAATGGAATTTCCTCCGTCACCAAAGTTCCAGAACCAGAATGTCGCTTCACCTGCTGTTGTATCAGTGAACTCCACCGTCAGTGGGAACTCTCCCGAAGTCGCGCTAATTTCAAAGCTCGCTATCGGAGGCGGAGACTGAACCTCTGCGCAACCGAGACAAATTTTAGAATCAGATCCTCCTGGCCCTGTCACCGTCAAAGTGACATCGTAACTTCCAGAAAGCGCGTAAGCATGGGTGGGGTTCTGTTCTGTCGAAGTCGCTCCGTCGCCAAATTCCCAAAGCCAATCAGTGATGACTCCTGTCGACAAATCTGTGAACCCAATCGAGAGGTCGTATATTCCACCCACTGGCGTGGCGAAGAATTCTGCCACTGGAGCCGGCTCCTGAATATTGACACATTCGATGCAAGTTCTCGTATCAGATCCGCCAGGACCGGTGACCGTCAACGAAACGGTGTATGCACCAGCGATGGTGTAGACATGATTAGGACTAGATTCTGTAGAGGTTCCACCGTCACCGAAATTCCATGCATATGAAGTAATCGGTCCCGTGGAGAGATCGGTAAATGTCACCAAGAGGTCAAGCACTCCCGTTGCTGGCGCAATCACGAAGTCTGCCACAGGTGCAGGATCTGTTACGGTGATACAAGCGGAGCAGATTTCTGTATCACTTCCCCCCGGTCCGCTGACCGTCAGAGAAACCAGATAACTTCCAGCTGCAGTGTAGGTGTGCATCGGATTTTCCTCGGCTGAGGTATTTCCGTCTCCAAAGTTCCATGAGTAATCTGTGATAGGACCACTCGAAGAATTAGTGAACTGGACTTCAAGATCCCAGTCGCCCGAAGTGGACGACGTTGAGAATCCAGCGATGGGTGCCGGAGATCCTACGACGATACAAGAAGCACAGGTATATGTATCAGTTCCTCCAGGTCCTGTCGCCGTCAGTGATACGGTGAAGATTCCTGCTTCACTATAAACATGCGTCGGGCTGGATTCGGACGAAGTGGCCCCATCTCCAAAACTCCACTGGTATGAAGATACTGGCCCACTGGAAGTATTGTTGAATGAAACAGGGAGATCATAAACTCCACTGGTAGTGGAAGCGTCGAAGCTTGCCACAGGAGCGGGATCGAGAACGACAATACAACTCGAGCAGATCTCTTGGTCGCTTCCTCCTGGGCCTGACACTGTCAGACTCACATCGAAGGTCCCTGCACTCAGGTAGGTATGACTTGGATTTTGAGAAGTCGAAGTATTACCGTCGCCAAAGTTCCAGAGCAAACTATCGATGGGACCTGTTGAAGAGCTGGTGAAATCGATAAGAAGATCATACGTACCGCTCGTTGTAGACAGTGTAAATGCCGCAACGGGTGCTGGGTGATCCACACTGATGCATGAAGAACAGGTTTCGGTACTGGATCCACCTGGGCCTGTCGCAGTCAGTGTAATGGTGAAGAGCCCTTCTCCTGTGTAGATGTGAACAGGGCTTTCTTCTGTCGAAGTCGAACCGTCTCCGAAGTCCCAAAGGTAAGTATCGATCGGGCCTATCGAAGTATTCGCGAATTGAACAGCCAAGTCATAAGTTCCCGATGTTACCGATGGGTTAAATCGAGCCACGGGAGCCGGGTGCTCGACTGTGATACATGCCGAGCAGACTTCCATGTCGTCGCCACCAGGACCACTTGCAGTCAAGGTCACGGTGTAGGTGCCCGCCTCAGTGTAGGTGTGGGTCGGGTTCAGTTCGGAAGAGGTTCCTCCGTCACCGAAGTCCCATGCCAAGCTGCTAATTTCACCTGTCGATGTACTCGTAAAGGTCACGGGCAGATCGTAGATCCCGCTCGTCGTGGAAGATGTGAACCCTGCCACAGGAGCCGGGTGCTCGACTGTGATACATGCCGAGCAGACTTCCATGTCGTCGCCACCAGGACCACTCGCGGTCAAGGTCACGGTGTAGGTGCCCGCCTC
>JADHSM010000012.1 GCA_016776905.1 Planctomycetota bacterium
CAACAAGGCCAACAAGAGCAGAGAGAGAAAGTAGAAAGTCTTCAGGAAGCTGGAGAGCGTGCACAATCGGCTTCGGAAAAGTTATCCGGGGTCGCTGAGCAAGCGCTGGATCAAGGTCCTTCTCGTCAGCAGGACGAACTCTCAGCAAAGGTGGAGAGTCTTGAAGAAAAGTTAGAGGGCCTCCAGAAGAAATTGGGATCTGAAGAGAGTCTATCCCCTGAGGAAGACGAGGCCCTGCAGCAAAAGGTAGGAGAGGCTCAACGCGCTCTTCGTACTGCTCGTTCTGCGATGGACGCCGCCTCAGAGAAGTTGAACTCGGGGCAGCGAGCCAGTGCCGAGCAAAGAGCGGCAGCTGAAGCACTCAGGCGGGCTCAAGAATCCCTTGAGGGGAGTGAGGACGATGCCTTGGCGCGCTTGCGACGTCAGCAGGATAGGACTCCCGAACTCGCTTCCAAGCAGGACGAACTGGAAAGATTGACCCGGCGCCGCGCCGAAGAAATCACAGACGATTCAGAGTCTTCTCAATCTCTACAACGAGCTGCAGAAAGTATGGATCAGGCGTCGGAAAGCCTCGAGCGTTCAGACGCATCGAGCGCCCGAGAACAGCAGGAAGAAGCCCTAGAACAACTCAACCAAGAGCAGCAGAAACTGGAAGAGCAACAAGAGGAATTGGTCAACCTCAAGATGGAGCAGAAGCTGATCGATTTGATCGGGACTCTGGGTGATATGGCCACCTCGGTCGATGATATTCTTTCTGAAACAAAGGCGGTGGATGATTCTCTAGAGGGGGCTCGGCCCGGGCGATCTCAGAGGGCTCGAATGAGACGTCTTGCTGGCAGAATCGAAGAGAATGAAGAATCTGGCCAAGAGGTGCTGGAAGCGATGGAAAAAGAACGGGTCCGCGTCTTCTCTTACATTATGAAAGATCTTCTCTCAGATTTGGCGGAGGCCAGAGAAGGGTTGAGTCCCGGCAGTGATCCTGGATCGGAGACTCAGTTATTACTGGGTGAAGTGCTCGAGGGAGTCCAGCGGTTGCGTGATTCTTTGGAAGAAGAACTTCGTCGAAGGAATGAGCAAGAGCAACAGCAGCAGCAACAACAACAGCAACAACAGCAGCAGCAACAACCGCAGCCTCGATTAGTACCTCCGGCGGCGGAGCTTCTTGCCCTGAAACGGATGCAGGAAGAGGTCTTGCAAAGAACTCGAAGGCTGGACGCTCGTCGGAAAGAGGGGGAGGAACTGAATCCCCTCGAAAAGCGTCTGTTGGAGAGATTGGTCCAGAGACAGGGTAGTATTCTTGAACTGACGGAACAGATCGCCAAAGATCTTCAGGAACAAATGGCACCCCCCGAAGTACAGGAATCTGCCCCGGAAGAGCTCGAAAGTGGCGAAATACCGGTTGAACCCACCCCTGGTGAAGACGGTTGAAGGTAACAATTTTCCGAATTCAGGGTTATAATTAAGGATATGGACCACTCTGTCCTGAGTCAGGTTTGGTTCACGTATACTTTAGAGTGTCGGATAAAGTGATATCCGATCGTAAGTTTGATCTTGAAAGTGAGTTTGTAGATGAGTTCGCACGGGAAACTTCAACTTTTCGTGGGCCTTCTTTGCCTCTTTGTTTTCAACTTCGGACCTGTCATGGGTCAAGAAGCAGAAGGCACGGGTGGTGATTCTGCTCCAGTCCAACTGGAGGGGTTACGAAAGAAGCCTGCAGTTGAGCAAGACTCCAAATCAGAGAACTCTGAGACGAATGCTGCAACAAAGTCTTCAGCAGATGAGAAGATCACGCCGAAGCCTGAAGAAGATGAAAAAGCTGAGCCGGAAGTACCCGCATCAGAGGAATCCGAAATCGAGAAGCAAATTGAACGCTGGAGCGAGGATGGCTTCGACGCGGATCCCCTGGATATTCTCGATGGGGCGAATCCATTAGGGAAAGTCGATCAGCTGGTGGATGAGATCTCTCGAAACATGAAAGAGATCGAGCGCCTTCTGGATCAGGATGATACCGGTGATTCCAATCAATCAGTTCAGCAGCAGACTCTTTCCAGAATCGATGAATTGATCAATGAGGTTCAGCGTCTAGGTGGCGGCTGAAGTAGTGGATCTGGTTCCTCGTCGGGGAACCCTCAACCCTCCTCTTCTGGTCAAAAAGATCAAAAACAGTCTGGTCAGCAAAAATCAATGGCGCAGAAGCAAGACAAAGGTCAGCAGCGTCAATCTTCCTCGTCCGAGGAAGAGAAGAAGGAGTCGGGCCAAAAGGGCGATCCGAAGAACGGTGAGGCCGTGGCCAATAATAAGACCACCGAAGGGGATATCCCTCCGGATCAGGATGGCCAACTCAAAGACCGTCAAGGCGCAGGCCGCTGGGGTCGATTGCCGAAGACAGTAATCCAGAGAATGTACGACAATGGAAGTCGCAAGCTTCCTGAGAAGTACCGTGTATTGCTTGAGGATTACTTTCGAAAGTTACCGGGGTCCAACTAATCTTGAACGAAGACTCGTCTACAGATTCCATGAAGCAGTCAGCAGAGGACCCGCTCGAACCACAGGGATCCCGGGGGCTTACCTCGAGATCCATGTTTCGAATCATGGTGATTCTTTGTATTCCGATCCTCGTATTCGGGGCCTCTGTCACCTACGAATTACAGGCATGGGCCAGCGAGTCTCAAGACCCTGAGTCTGAGGACTCCACCTCTAAGCCTCAAGTCCAGGCTCCCCGAAAAAAACCTGCAAAGTCCTCGATTACCAGTCCTCTCCATGATGAGAAGAGTGAGCGTAGTATTCGCAAAGGGGTCCAATTCCTCGTGCGTAAGCAAAATGGAGTTGGGGCTATCTCATCTTCTTATCCAGTCGCCGTCACTTCCTTGGCGGGGATGGCGTTATTGGGTGCAGGTGCTGAGTATGGTCTAGGGCCAGAAGGAAAAGCACTGGAAAAAGCTGTCGATTACTTGATCTCTCCGCTGCGTTCAGACGAGCGTGGATATTTGGAGGATCGGGGTGAAACCCGGTCTCGAATGCATGGTCATACGTACGCTATATTGTTTCTGAGCCAAGTGATTGGCCAAGTGCCGACACCTCAGCGAGAAGAGCAGTTACGCAAAGTGATCAGGGCGGGAGTTGATCTGATTTTATCGAGTCAGACCAACAAGGGAGGTTGGGGATACGATCCCGACGATCCTCTCGATGAAGCTTCATTGACAGTCTGCTGCTTGCAGGCATTAAGAGCCGCGAAGGAATCAGGGTTTAATGTTCCTCCCGATCCTATCAATAAAGCGATCCAGTACCTTCAAGAGTGCTGCAGCGAAGACGGTTCCTTTAAGTACTCTTTGACGCGTTCGCAGGGTCGGACTTCCTTCGAAATCACGGCAGCTTCGATTTCCACAATGGATGCTGCTGGCGAATACGCTGCGGATGAGCGCTCTAGGGGTCTCGACTACATGAAGAAAGTGATTGAGAAGAAACTGAAGTATCGTCAGAGCTTTTTTAAGGCTGCTGGCAATTTCCCGTTTTACGGAAATTTTTACGTGGGACAGGTACTGCAACAGTCCAGAGGAGAACTTTGGCATCGTTGGAGTCACGCCATTTGGCCACAATTGATAGATCTACAGGGAGAGTCAGGATCTTGGGAGAGTCGTTATGGGGAAGAATACGCAACTGCAATGGCGTTACTCATTCTCGAACTCCCGTTGGGATACCTACCTCTATATGATCGTTAAAGAATTCAGCAGAGGATTGACGATGCCAGAAGAAACAGAGAGTTCAAATCCGGTGGATGACGAAGGGCCTGAACCTCTTCCGAGAGTTCGACTCCTTCAAGGTTGGAAAGGGGAAACAAGATGACAAATCTATCCTTGGATTTCCTTCCGCTTATTAATGGAGTTGCACTTTTCCTCTCTTTCTTTTTCGCATTGATCCGTCGCTGCTACCGCACGACGTCGACTGCTGAATACCATGGAGTTTTCGAGAAAAACGGAGAGAAAGATGAGTCGGAGAAGATTCATCGTATCGATCTCATGTTGTGGATCCTTCAGTTCTTGATTCAAAGTGTGTGGGTAGGTTCTCTGCTCGTGCTCTCTGCTGAGGGGAAGGCTTGGTATTCCGGAGTTCTCGAAAGCACCGGGATTCAAACGTGGTGGGCTGTGTTCTGGCTCCTCGAAGTCATGATTCTTGGCTTGGTGATCATTGAACTGTTACCAGAGGCGATTTCCATGTGGATTGGCGATCGCATCACTCGCAAGATTGTTCCATTTTTGGCGATTCTCGAAAAACTGTTTTCGCCGATCACTGGGAGCTTCAGGGGATTGAGGAGGGTGACCCTTCGAATCCTGGGAGGGCGCGCCGACCGTACAGACCAAGATCTTGCAGAGGCAGGAATCTTGGCTGCTGTGGAACTTGGGGAAAGGGAAGGGCTTCTCGAAAAAGGCGAAAAATCGATGATCGAATCGGTTTTACAATTCAGAGATGCCGAAGTGATCGAAGTGATGACTCCAAGAACAGATATGGTTTGTTTTGAAGCTTCCGAAACGATCGAAGAGGTGATTCCTAAGGCTATCGCATGTGGACACTCTCGGATTCCAGTCTTTCGTAAAGAAGTGGATGAAATAATCGGCGTTCTGTATGTCAAAGATCTTTTACGTCATGCTGCTGATGATGGATTGAAGACTCTGCATATTGAAAAGGTCGTCCGTAAAACTCATTTCGTTCCTGAAACAAAAAATCTGAGAGAACTCCTCGGCGAGTTCCGGACAGAGCGCTTTCACATTGCAGTTGTTCTCGACGAATATGGTGGAACTTCGGGACTTGTGACGATTGAGGATATTCTTGAGGAGATCGTCGGCGAAATCGAAGACGAGTTTGATACCGCAGGCCGAGACCAAATTCGAAAGATTGATGAGAGAACGTATGATCTCGATGGTAGGACGAGTATTCTGGACGTGAATCGCGCTCTCTCGGTGAATATCCCTGATAATGACGACTATGAGACAGTTGCTGGATTTCTGTTTTCTGAAATGGGACATATTCCCAAAGAGGGAGAAGAATACTCCACTATAAAAATCAATTTCAAAGTGATTCGTGCTGATGAAAGAACCATCAAGAAAGTGCGTGCACAGGTTCAAGGATCGAGTCGGAACGGATCATAAATGAAAGGGTCATTTCGAACTCGGGCGCTGGTTTTAAAAACCACGGATTACTCCGAGACCTCTCAAGTGATCCGCGTTTTTGCAAGAGACCATGGAATATTAGATCTTTTAGCCAAAGGGTCTCGTCGTCCGGCGAGAAAGTCTTCTTCGTTTCATGCACCTTTCGATCTTGGTGGGTGGTATGACCTCAACTTCAAACAGCGAAGTGGTGATCTTCATCTCGCCACCGAGGCACGTCTGGTCGAAGGATTTGGCCACCTGAGAGATGATCTTGCGACATGGTTAGATGCCACACTTTCCCTCGACATCCTGCGTAACCTGTTGACGCCAGGCGACCCTAACAATGAATTACTTCGTGAGACATTGCAGTATTTCAAGCTGCTCTCTGCACGCAGGGGCAGGAGACGGCTTAGAAATCGGTTTTTTCAGACGGTTTTAGCCGCCAGCGGAGTCATGCCCTCATGGAACCATTGCTCAGATTGCGAATCTCCTCTGGCCGAGTTCTCGGTAAATGGCGTTTCTCTCGAGTTGCCTGCAGGGCTTCTTTGCGGCAATTGTAGAACTTCTAGAGGCCGCTTTTTGATCGATAATGAACTCCTAACCTATCTGAGAGCTGATTCAGGCAGAGATTGGGGGCTTGTGCCCTCGTGGGAGGTCCCCCAGCCTGTGGTCTTACGGGGATGGGAGATACTCAGTTCCCTCTTATGGCATCACTTGGAGAGGCCGCCCAGGTCGCTAAGATACTTACGCGTGTGATTCGCAGTTTGCTGCGAATTCAGGGAAGGGGAATAGATCTTGTCAGGCAATCTTACTTTGATGTTGCTGATTACAGTTTTTCAGTCTGCTCCAGCCGTAGCAGATAAGGAACTTTCTGCTCTGATTCAGGAAGCCAGTTTTGCTCTCGAATCTGGTCGAGCAGCGGAGGCTGCTGCCCTCTATGAGGATGTGATCGATCTTTACCTTTACGAAACAGATGGCAATGCAACGGGGCCCATCATATCGAAGGTGCGGCTAGATCTAACACGTGCACTCGTAGAGATGCGGCAATACGACGATGCACTCCGAATTACAGAAGATATCTTCGATTCGGATCCCGGTCCTCAGACACTCGCTGAGTCATTACAGATTCGTTTCAACATTGGATTCTCGTATCTCACTGGATCGACCCGAAGACTCTTTGGCCTTGAAGTCAGTGCCGAAAGACGAGGTCTCGAAGTATTGAATGAGTTGATCAAAGATTACCCATTCATGGATTTCACAGACGATGCCATCTTTCATTGTGGGAACTGGTACCTCAAAAATGATTCTCCTGAAGATGCTGAAAGATACTTCACCCGACTCATTCGGGAGTACCCAGAAAGTGAATGGTCTGCGGCTTCACAACTGCTTGCAGGTGATGCCTCGATGGCGCAGTTAAAAGGCGTTGATTACGATCTTGGAATTCTGGTCTCGGCAGAGAGGCATTACAGAAGATACTTGCGACTTTTCCCAGGGCAGGGAGATAGCGCCAGAGCCAGAGAGAAGCTTTCTGATATCAGACTCTTTAAGGCGAGAAGAAGAATTGCGATCGCGGACTTCTATATTCGAATAAAAAAATTCGGATCTGCGAGGATCTATCTCGAAAAAGTAATTCAAGAGGCCGCTGAAACTCCAGAAGCTCAAGAAGCGAGAGAAGTTCTGGACTCTATCAGGGGTAAAAAAGAGGAAGAAGGTACTCAGTGAAGCTTTCTGTTTTAAAAAAGACTTCACAGGGTCATGGGTTTCTTTCGATGCTACTGATGTTCCTGATTCCAGGAACGGTGATCTTGAGTGCTCTATTGGTGTCTGGATGCGGGTATTCTCCGGGATACAAGTTACCCCGAGGCGTTTCCAGGATATCCATTCCAACCTTTAGAAATGAAACTATCCCATTTCGTAAGGATCTTGAATTCGAACTGACACGATCGGTGCGGCGTGAGTTTCAATTGTTGACGTCCGCTGAGGTCGTTTCTGCCGACAGGGCAAATGCGACCCTCAAAGGAACGATTATTCGATTTGAAGAAGGCGTTCTAGTGGAGAGTGGCTCTGGCGAGATTCAGGAATCAGGGATACTTGTCGAAGTCGGAATACAATTGCTGCGAACTCGAGATCAGCGTGTGTTGATCGAGAGAGTTGTCAGCGGAAGGGCTTCCTATTCTGTGGCCTCGGGTGAGGATATTGGAGTGGCTCGTTTGGAAGCCGTTAATGATATTGCTCGACGAATTATTGCCGACATTGAACCTTGGAGTGGTCCGTCAGAAGAGTAGGAACAACCAGGAGTGAGAGGACGTTGAATTGGTGACAAAGGTCCTCGGGATCCTGAATGTCACCCCCGATTCATTTAGTGACGGGGGGAACTGGATCGATATCGACTCGGCTCTCATGAGAGCATCCCAAATGGCTGCACAAGGGGCCGATGCCATCGATGTCGGAGGCGAATCGACTCGACCTGGAAGTCGAGCAATATCCATCCAGGAAGAATTAGACCGTATCCTTCCTCCTCTCGAAAAATTAAAGAGTGAAGTGGCGCTGCCGATCAGTATTGATACCCGAAGGGTAGAAGTGGCTCGAGCGGCGGTCGATTTAGGAGCCAGTATTATCAATGATACTTCTGCTCTTCGCGATGATCCCGACTTGGTAGATCTCGTGATTTCGAAGTCTCTTGATGTTGTATTGATGCACAGAAAAGGCACTCCTGTGGATATGCAGGAGAGCCCTTCATACGGAGACGTCATCCTTGAGATCAGTGAGTTCTTCAGAGAAAGATTAGACTTTTTCCGCTCCCGAGGGGGGGACCCCGATAATGTGATTCTCGACCCCGGAATCGGATTTGGGAAGCGTCTGGAGGATAACTTTCGTATCGCATCCGAATTGGAGAGATTCCATGATCTGGGAGTACCCCTTATGCTGGGTGCATCCCGGAAGGCATGCACCGGTGTTCTCGATGGAAGTTCGGTAGACGACAGATTGCCAGGCTCGCTGGCTTTTGTTTCCCGAGCTCATCAGGCTAAGGTGGAATGGGTCCGGGTTCATGACGTAGATGAAACAGTTCGATTTCTCAAAGTGTTGACGGCATTGGATCGTCAAGCATGCCGAATGGAAGGGCAGTCTTGAACGAGTTTGATATGGTTTGGACTGCCATCGAGGCGATTGGCCCATGGAGAGTTCTATTTGAAATCTCCGTCATATATCTTCTCATCTACGGATTCATCGTTTTTTGCGAGGGAACCCGCGGAGCGGGTGTCCTTAAGGGGTTGGCGTTATCGGTGATTATCGCGGTTGTCGGAACCCGATTGGCCGTCAACTTTCTTAATCTGGAGAGAATCGGATTCCTTCTCACTGTCATCACGCCTGCCGCTTTCACAGCCATCATCGTTATTCTTCAGCCAGAATTGCGAAGAGGTCTTGTTCGATTGAGTCAGGCTCCCATCTTTGGAGAACTGGTCAGAGATGAGCAAGAGTTGGTGGTCGTATTGGTGAGGGCATGTCAGATGCTTTCAAAATCAAGAATAGGTGCTCTGTTCGCGATTGAGAGAGATCAGTCACTCAATCCCTGGGTTGATCGAGGTACTATCCTTGATGCGGAGATTTCTTCTGAGGTCATCAATACTATTTTCTATCCGGGAACTGCTTTGCACGATGGAGCTGTCGTGATTCAGAAAGGAAGGATCGCGGCTGCTGGTTGCCTTCTTCCGCTCTCTGAAAATGAGCAACTAGGTTCTTGGGCAGGAACTCGACATCGCGCTGCAGTGGGACTGACCGAAGAATCAGATGCGGTGACGATTGTTGTCAGTGAAGAAACCGGTGGTATTTCGATTTGCGTCAAAGGTGAGGTTTACAGGAATCTCGATAAAGAAGAACTCGCTGTAAAACTAAGAACCTATTACTCAAAAGCTGACCCTGAAGGAGAAACTGATTCGGGCAAAACAGCGGGCGAAAAAGCGGGAAAGGGGAGTGATAAGTGAATAAGACTCCTTTCAGTGTCCGAGCCATGGAATTCTTCTTTGGGAATACTCGAAACAAATTGACCAGTATGGTCCTCGCTGTCGTGGTTTGGGCTTATGCCTTTGGCAATACCGGACATGAAGAAACACGTGAAGCGATCATCTTGATAGAGCCGTCCTCCAGTGAAGAATTGGTGATCGTAGATCAGAGAATCATCGATTCCAGGATCATGGGGCAACCCGGTGATTTCTTTTCAGGAAATTGCAGAGTCACTCTGTCAGGGCCGAGAAATGTACTCGCTAGATTTTCAGAAGAGAGTCCTCTTTTCAGTGGGAAGCTGATCATCGAAAAGAGTGGCCAGATTCAGTTAAGAAATGGCGATGCGTTTGATCTACCCGTAGGAATTACGATTCAATCTGTCGATCCTGCGACCATCACAGTGGAAGTCGATCAGTTGGAGAACGTTGAGCGTGAGATTCGGCCGTTAATCTCCGGTCAACCATTGGCTGGATTCCAATTCACAAGCGAAGACGTTGCCTTGGATCCTTCCACAGTCACTCTCATAGGTCCCAAGTCGATTCTCGAAGGTGACCAAATCAAAGTGTTGACCCGGGAAATTGATGTCAGTGGGATTTCCGAACCACTCGCTATCGAGGACGTTGATCTGCGAATCACAGGAGATGATTCCAAGCTGGTCAGATTCCTTCTCCCTGAAAATGGCATGACAAAGCTAAAGGTCGAATTGCGTCAAAACTTGACCGAAGCGACTGCTGAAGTTCGGGTTCGATATATTGTTGATGAGGGCGATGACCTAGATATCCGTGGAGATCAGACGGTTAAAGTCACTGTAAATGGTATTGAAGAAGACGTCTTACAGTGGAAAAAAAATGTAACTGAAGGCCGATTCTATTTATTGGTGAGAGCCACAGATACCAACGGAAATAGTATGAATCCTTCAGATGATCAGGTGTATTGGTTGGAGGGCAGTTTGCCGTCAAGGATTACTCGTAATCGTGTGAAGTTAGATAAAATAATATTGTACAGTGCTGAAAAGATCGTGAAATCTGTAGAGGAATCAAGTCAATGATATTTGGTACCGATGGTATCCGGGATATCGGAGCCCAAGGTTTGTTATCTGCAGAATCTCTTGATCGGATCGGGCTGGCTCTTTGTGAGCACCTTCGGCGAATAGAATCGTCGACACAAAAAATCCTCATCGCCATGGATACCCGCGTCTCAGGCCCCGAAATTGAGAGTTTGATTACGGCTACCCTGCATCGTGAAGGGGTCTCTACGATTCATGCCGGTGTGATTCCTACTCCTGCGGTATCCGTATTGCTTGCCGGCGGAGTGGCCGATTTGGGATTGATGATTTCCGCTTCACATAATCCACCCGAATTTAATGGCATTAAGGTGTTGGATAATAAAGGTGAAAAACTGAGTGTTGAAACTGAGGCTCAGATCTCGAAGGATTACGATCGGTTACAAAGTTGGGGAGTTTGCTATTCCCGCTTGAAGAATGGGAATCATTCTATTGAAGATCAAAAGATCGATGAAACATTAGGCCAAACATATCTGAACAGTTTGTTGTCCTCGTTTCCTGAGGGGGAATTTCTCGCAGGAACAAAAGTTGTCGTGGATGCTGCTCGTGGTGCGGCATGCCATTGGGCTGAGGAAGCGTTTCGTCGAGCAGGGGCCGAAGTTTTTCTTATCCATGGCGACCCAGATGGTGAACTCATCAATGTGGGCTGTGGATCTTTGAATCCGAAGGTTTTGTCAGAAGAAGTGGTGAATAGAAAAGCAGATTTGGGAATCGCATTAGATGGCGATGCTGATCGTGCATTGTTTTGTGATCACAATGGCGGGTTGTTGGACGGTGACGACGTCATGGCGATTTGGGCTCTTCACCTGAAGCAGCAAGGGAAGTTAGAACCCCCAGTGGTGGCCTTAACAGTGATGTCGAATATGGGAGTTGAAAAGTTCTTCAATGAACATGGCATCGAAGTATTGAGAACCCCGGTGGGAGATCGTGAGATTGCTATCGCATTGAAAAATAGCGGTGGCCAGTTGGGTGGAGAAACCTCCGGTCATATCATCCATCGCTCAATGGCAGCGACCGGAGATGGTATTCGAACGGGATTATCAGTAGCCCTCTGCCTGAAAGAATCGGGTCGCACCCTTTCAGAGTTGCGTGGACAGTTCGATCGATTCCCATTGAAGCAAAGAACTATCAAGATCGAGTATCGTCCCGACTTTGAGTCCTTAGCGATTCTTGGGGCAACCATGACCGAAGCTGAAAAGGCATTGGGGCAACAGGGACGGATTGTCGTGCGATATTCCGGTACTGAGCCCTTGCTCCGCATCCTAGTGGAAGCCGAAAGCGAAGAGCTATCCCAGCATTGGATTGAAAGACTGCTCCAGTCCGCAAGAAGTGAAGCCTCTCTTGGAACGCTGACAGAAGTCCTTTAGTTTTTTGCAGAAGTTCCGTGGCTCAAAAAGGCAAGTCACCTGTTCCGCTCGAATCTCCCGAACTTGTATTTTTTGCGGTTTGCCCCGCATCGTGAGATCTTTCCGGGTTGTGAAATCCTGGGTTCCCATCAAGAGAGTTCGAAAAGTAGGGACGCGTGTCCAAAAGCATTGAATAATCTCCAAAGCGCGGATCTCCCGGTCCGGGAGCTGCCTTTTTGAACAGTTCAAGGAAGCCCGTCAGCTTTGCATCCAGATTATCAATAAAGTGCATCGCTAGAGCTTCAGGTGTACTCGGTTTTTTCGGGGATCCAAATTCAAGTTTGCCATGATGACTTGCCACCAAGTGTTGAATCTGCAGCACAATCTCTGGATCGATGTCTTCGATTTGAGAGGACGCTTCATGGATCCAGTTACAGCACATCACGATATGCCCTAACAGTTGTCCTTCTGCGGTGTAAGAAAAACCGTTTTCGATGCCCAGTTCTTCAGTTTTCGCGATGTCGTGAAGAAGAACTCCCGCAATAAGAACATCCCGATCGAGCCATGGGTAATGGTCGCAAACTTTGTCAGCAAGATTGACGAGGGAAATGACATGTTCAAGAAGGCCACCGATGTAGGCGTGGTGCATCGCTTTTCCGGCAGGAGAGAGTCTCAGCCGATCTCTCAATCCTGGTCTTGCCAATATGGTGACTACGAGTTGCCTGACATCATCGTTCCGTAGGGAGGCCACTCTTTCTTCAAGCTCTCGTTCGAGTGTTGGAATGTCTTGTTGGGTTCTGGGAAGGAATTCCGTCGCTTCTAGGCCCGCCTCGTCTGCACTGAGTGCTTCCAAGGAATCAATGATGACCTGTGGGGATCCTTGGTATTCCTCGACCCTGCCTTCGAGTCTGAGAAAGGGTTTCCGCTGAATATCACGGAATTCTTCCTGGCTACTTTCCCAGCGCATGGCTTTGACGCCCGCAGTTCGATCACGAAGCGTCATTGGAATAAAGAATTTACCATTTCTGGCAGTCTTCAGACTAGCGTCCTCGACGAGGTAGACACCCTCTATACGGTCGCCCCGGTTGAGTGATTCAAGTGTACGTTGACTCAAGGAGTCCCCTTCCTGACCCGAACGATACGGGTCCTGAAGGAGTCTCACCTCTTCGGGCGTCCCTCGCAACCCTTGGTGGGACTTGCAGGGTTCAACATATCGGGGGACAATCGATCCTCGGAAGAAATGACCCGGACCTTCAAGGAGGACTTTTTGTTTGCAATCAGTAACGCTCAGGTTTGTGAGTTGGGGAACTCCCGCCTCCAGCGAGGTCTTCTCGCAATATTGGCATCTACCCTAATATCACTATTTCCCAGTACCTCCGTCGAGGCTCAGGTTCGCGCCAGAATGATCGATGGAAAAATTGCAGAAGGTCGCTTCTACGATTTAGGGAATGAATACCTAGAACTGAGTCGTCGCCTAGGAACAAAGTTGGTCCTGAAAAGGGAAGTATTGGGGTGGAGTAGTTACGATCTCGAGAAAGATGATCTCGGAGGAATTCTGCTGGTATTGAAAAGCGGAATGGAGCTCGGGGGTAAAGTTCGATTCGACTCTGGTACAAGAGAGTGGGTTGTCGAACTCGAGTTAGGTAGTGCTCGTTACAATGACGTAGATGTGAATCGAACGATTCAACCAGATGGAATGACGAGCGATGACCGTTTCACAGTGAGATTAGGATTTCACGATCGGCTGAACAAAGCGGTCGATTCGATTCGTAACGGTGACGCGCTGGCAAAGAAAGATGCTGAGAAATTTATTCGATCAGCAGGGTTCTTCGCGATGGCGACTTTAACGGAAGAGTTGGATAAAAAATCGAATCCTGTACTTCGCCGGTTGCACCTCGAAGAGAAATTTCGAATGGCATTGCCCGCAGGAGTTTCAGATTCGCATCCGGGATTTCTCAATGCATTGGTTCTCGGAGATCCAGAGCAGCAGATCACTCTTCTTCGCGAGGTATTGTTAGAGAACGGTTCAGATCTCTACCCACTTCTGGGGCTCTTGTTACTCGATGACAATCAAAGCTCGGAACTGAGATCCTTTTGTATCGACATTCTTCAGAGAACTCACAGCGTGACGGAATTGGTCAAGGCTTGGCAGATTTCTCAAGGACGCGCCCAGTTGGCTCTGGCGATCGCTTTGGGGGAGAATGGGCTCTATATAGGCTTCTCTACGCTACTGGACGCTCTGGGCTTAGATGAGCAGAGAGCTCGAACTCTTGCGGCTTCAAAATTGGAAGAGTACACCGGAGAGACTTTTGGCTTTGATCCCGCGGGCGCTCTCGAAGATCGTCAAGTGGCGATCGCAAAGTGGCGTGAATGGTGGTCGCTCAACAAGGATAGTATTGAAACCGTCACTTTAGCGGCGATGGAAAACAATACTGATAATCCTCAGCGTCGAAGGTCTTCGGATCTTTGGAGGAAAGGTCTCGAAGCACGCACGGATGGACGATTGGATTCTGCGGAGAGATTCTTCGAGCAGGCCATCGAACAAGATCCGAGTGCTATGGGACCCTTTGTGAGTCTGGGAGTCTTACTCTATCAAGATCGATCCGATTATGGCAAAGCATTGGAGTACTTCTCCAAAGCACTCGGTCGGAAGCCAGGTAGTGGAGACAATGTTAATGAGAGAGCCTGCTACTACCATATTGGAAAAATATACGCTTTGGGTTTCGATTTGGAAAAGGCCAGAGGGGCATTGACCAAGTCTGTTCAGATTGATCCCAATTATTCAGTGGCGTGGTTTGAATTGGGTCGGGTCAAGTATGACGAAGCATTACTGAGTGATGGCGACCGTGCGCAGAGACTGAAGTTACTCCTCGATGCAAGGAACACCTTTTCCAGAGGAGCGACTGCTCTGGCGAGGTATCGTGAAGGTCTTGTCGTCGTTGACCGAACGAATCTTCCCTTCGACAGTCAGTTGCCATTTTCAGCACGTGATCATAACAACTCGATCCGCCAGATCAGGAAGAGGATTCTTGCCGAAATGGGAAGATTCAGAGTTCGTATGGCTTCCATTTCGCTGATGGTCTCAGACTACAACGAGGTATTGAAGGAGTTCGAACTGGCTCGCCAAGAAGGCTGCCTCAATGATGACCTGAAGTTCCTAGCGAGTAAGGCTAGAGTGCTTATTGCCGCTCAAGAGGAGGGTGGCACTGAGTCCGATTCTGCCCCGTCACAGGACTCGAATTCGACTCCCTGAGCGTAATTTTGTAAGAATTCAAGATACCCGAGCTCCTCATGTTCGGGTCTCGTTGCACCCCTGTCTCTGGGGGGATAGTCTGCCCCATCGTCGACCGACGATTCCGATTCATTGAATCGGTCTCCAGAGATTCGATCTCTAGAGATTCGGTTGCCGCTGATGGTGATTCCCGGACATGCACATGCTGATCCGGTCTCTCGGAGTTTTTCCTTTGAGGTCACTGATTCGATATCCATTTGTGACGGACTGTCAGGAAGGAACAGAAGATTTGAAGATACATGAGTACCAGGCCAAAAAAATCCTAGCGAGTTATGGAATTCCGGTACCTCAAAGTGAGGTGGCCTTTAGCGTCGCTGAAGCCATCGAAGGTGCACGCAAACTCGGCGAAGGGGTTAGGGTCGTAAAAGCCCAAATCCATGCTGGTGGACGAGGTAAAGGTGGTGGCGTTAAAGTCACCATGAATACCGAACAGTGCCATGAGGCGATTGAGTCCATTTTTGGTATGCAACTTATCACGCATCAGACTGGGCCTGAGGGCAAAGAAGTGACAACGCTTCTGATTGAAGAAGGTTGTGACATCGCGAGAGAAATTTACTGTGGACTTGTTATCGATCGCGCTGCTGAAAAGCCGGTCCTCATGGTCAGTTCCGAAGGCGGAATGGATATTGAGGAGGTCGCCGCTGAGCGTCCTGAGGCGATTCATAAAGCACCCATTTCTGGAGATGGATCTCTTTCTCCTGAAGATGCCCGTCGCCTTGCGACAGCATTGGAAATGGAAGGCGCAACCGCTGACCAGTTTTGCGTGTTAGCGAGTAAACTCTCAAGCTTGTTCGTCAAGGAGGATTGCTCGCTTGCTGAGATAAATCCTTTGGTCGTGACGGGCACAGGAGACGTGATCGCTCTCGACGCCAAGATCGATTTCGATGAAAACGCAGCCTTCCGTCATCCTGAGCATGCAGAGTTGAGAGACCTCTCCGAGGAAGATCCCAGAGAAGCGAGAGCTGAGGAGTGGGAACTCTCATACGTGGGTATGGATGGAAACATCGGCTGTTTGGTCAATGGTGCTGGCTTGGCTATGGCAACCATGGACATCATTAAGTTGCGAGGCGGAGAACCCGCCAACTTCCTTGATGTAGGTGGAACTGCAACTGCTGAACGCGTGACAGAGGCTTTCAAGATCATTCTTGAAGATCCAAATGTCGCCGCCATTCTCGTTAATATATTTGGTGGAATCATTCGTTGCGATTTGATCGCAGAAGGAATCGTGGAAGCCGCAAAGCAGACGAACTTGTCTGTACCTCTCGTTGTTCGACTTGAAGGAAATTCAGTCGCAGATGGACACAAGATTCTCAAATCATCGGGAATCGATGTCATCACAGCCGACGATCTTTCGGATGCAGCCATCAAGGCTGTCACCGCTGCTGAAGGGAGTCCCGCATGAGCGTGATCATCAATTCTGACACCCGGGTCATCGTTCAGGGTTTCACAGGAAAAAATGGAACACTTCATAGTGAGCAAATGATGGAGTACGGCACTCAGATCGTAGGTGGTGTCACGCCCAAAAAAGGCGGTACCACACATCTGGGAAAACCCGTCTTCGATGACGTTGCCAGCGCACGTGAAGCGACAAACGCCAATGCCAGTATCATCTATGTTCCAGCACGATTTGCGGCTGCGGCTGTGATCGAGGCAGCAGAGGCAGGGATTCCTTTCATCGTGTGTATCACAGAAGGTGTCCCTACTCTGGACATGGTCAAAGCAAAAGCAGCGGTAAAGTCTGCGGGTGCAAGGTTACTGGGTCCTAATTGTCCCGGAATCATCACACCTGGTGAGTGCAAAATGGGCATCATGCCGGGCTTTATTCACAGACCGGGTTCCGTAGGTATCGTCAGTCGAAGTGGTACTTTGACCTACGAAGCAGTTCATCAGACGACTCAACTCGGCCTCGGCCAGACGACCTGTGTCGGCATCGGTGGCGATCCCATCATCGGGACGACCTTTCTAGATGTACTGAAGTTGTTTAATGCTGACCCCGCAACCGAGTCCATCGTCATGGTGGGTGAAATCGGAGGAACTGCGGAAGAAGAAGCAGCGGAATACATCGCTGCTGAAGTGAAGAAGCCTGTAGTGGGTTTCATTGCCGGTAGAACGGCTCCTCCGGGCCGCAGAATGGGACACGCCGGTGCCATTGTCAGTGGAGGAAAAGGTACCGCAGAGGAGAAAGTGGCAGCACTGAAGGCCGCTGGAGTCCATGTTGCAGATTCTCCAGCAGGAATTGGTCAGACACTCTCCGAGGTTCTTTCGGAAATAAATTCGTAATCAAAAGTTGAAATGACAGGCTTCCAGAGTGAAGTCGCATGAGAGGAAACATGACTATGGCACGGCGAAAGATCGGAGTTATTGGCGGCGGATTCGTCGGCTCCACAACTGCTCAGCGTATGGCCGAAAAAGAACTCGGCGAAGTCGTACTTTTTGACATTCTTGAGGGCATGCCTCAAGGCAAGGCTCTCGACCTCGCCCAAGCAGCCCCAGTTTGCGGGTATGAGACAGGCGTCATTGGAACCAACGATTACGCTGATCTCGCAGGAGCAGAGCTTGTTGTTATCACTGCAGGAATGCCCAGAAAACCAGGGATGGATCGATCTGATCTACTCAAGGTGAATGGCGAGATCCAGCAGAAGGTCGTTTCGGGGATCATGGAAGTGGCTCCAGATGCCACTCTGGTCATCGTATCCAATCCTCTGGACGTGATGTGCTACGTGGCTCACCAAGTATCTGGTTTGCCGAGCAACAAGGTTGTGGGAATGGCTGGAGTCTTGGATACGGCTCGCTATCGCGCTTTCCTTGCCATGGAGTTGGGTTGTTCGACGAAAGACATTCAGGCGATGGTTCTTGGGGGGCATGGCGATAGCATGGTTCCTTTGACGTCGACCGCCTCTGTCAGTGGTATTCCTGTACAGCAGTTGATCGCACCTGAAAGATTGGCGGAAATCGTCGATCGAACACGCCATGGAGGTGCCGAAATCGTCAAGCTGTTGAAAACAGGGAGCGCATATTACGCCCCGAGTGCAGCAGCAGTCGCGATGGCTGAATCCATCCTTTTGGATCAAAAGAGAGTTCTTCCATGTTGTGCACTTCTCAATGGAGAGTATGGCATCAACGATACCTGGGTGGGTGTTCCAGTCGTCTTGGGCTCAAACGGAGTCGAGAAAGTATTGGAAGTGGATCTCAGTGAGGAAGATCGTGGTGCTCTTCACAGTTCCGCGGGAGCAGTGAATGGTGGACAGCAAGAGATTTCCGAGATGCTCAGCCTCGCTTGAACTGAAAGTTGAACAAGACATCTCAAAAGGCCTACTCGTCGTCTTCGATGAGTAGGCCTTTTTTTACGGCCAGAGTTCGCAAGGCCTGAAGATCACGGCTTCCTGCCGCAATAATATCGGAGATGGTCGATCTTTCTTCTGGAGAGAGACGTCGAATCGCATCGAGAATCTTCTTCTCCTGAAGATTGAGCTCGATGGTCACCTTGGAATCCTCTTCAACAGTGGGCTGCAATAAAGATTCAAGAGGAGGGGGATAAGGAGCAGATTCGTCGAGGATGTAGTCTGCGGATACCCCTAAAACACGTGCGATTCTGAGAGCGACCGGCCCTTTGGGCTGGTGAATACCGGCCTCGATACGAGAGAGGGCACTGGGCGTAACAGAGGTCATCTCTGCGAGGGATCTCTGGGCTACGCCCCGGTCTCGTCTCAGGTTCAGGATCTTTCGACCGATCTTCATGACTCTCATCTCCGTACGAAGGAATATCTGGTCTGTTCGACTGAGAGGTGGCCCCGGCTACGTTGATCCGCTGGTTCCCGTCTCCACTCCGATGTACAACACATCTTCGGCTTTTCCCGGGAACGGCTCTGCATAGAGTTTCTGCCCGGGGCGAACTCGGATCATATTGCGAAAATGCAATTTCCTCAATAAGGAGCACTCATGTGTGCAGTTGAAAGCTCATGGTCGCCGGGTGAAATTCCCCCCGATTTGATAGAGCGCCTGAAAGATTGCCAAAAGCCCCTGATTCTGACCCATATCTATCCTGATGGGGATGCCTTGGGGTCTGCGGTGGGCATGCACAGGGCACTCCAGCAATTGGGTGCACAGCCTCGTACGATTCTGACTCACCCCGTTCCTGAGAAACTTTTGTTTATCGACCATGACAACCTCGCAGAGGTTCTCTCCGAGAGCCCTGATCTTCAGCCTGAGAGTTTGGTGGCGGCAGCGGATTTGATCATTGTGGTCGATACTTCTGCTCCGGAACGACTGGGCTTGTTTGAGTCTGCAGTGAGTGCTTCAGAGGTTCCGCGGGTGTGTATCGATCACCACCTAGAAGGTTCATTGGACTACTTTGCTTCTGTTTGGTGCGAACCGGGATCTCCAGCGACCGGGAATCTGGTCTTCGAATTGATCAGTACCCTCGGCCTCCAACACGACAAAAATACGGCAGAGACACTTTTTGTTTCCCTAGCGACCGATACCGGTTGGTTCCGCCATTCCAATGCGGGTTTCCAAGCCTGGAAGTATGCGGCCGAAATGGTGTCGCTCGGAGTCCATCCTGAGCCGATTTATAACCGGATATTCCAGTCCTTCTCTCATGAGAGAACTCGTTCCCTCGGAGATTTACTCTCCAAGAGCGTGCTCTGTCAGGACGGGAAAGTGCTTTATTCTGTGTTTACGGAGGAAATCCGGTCTCAACATCGCGTCAATATGGAAGATCTGGACGGTTTCGTGGATTCCTTGGGCCAGGTCAAAGGGACCGAGATCGTTTTTCTCGTTGTTGAAGTCGGGCCGGAGAGATTTAAAGTGAGTCTTCGATCCAGAGGCGATTATTCTGTTCATGGGGTTGCTGCTCAATTTGGAGGCGGTGGTCATGCCAAGGCGGCAGGATGTCGACTGAATGGTTCCGAAGAAGATGTGATTCGCCAACTTCTGGCCGCTTGCCAAAGTTTGCTGGAGGGCGATTTTGACCCTGCAGCTCAGGTGGATGAAACTCCCCGTTGAGGAGAGATAAGAGGAAGATCATGTCCATATCGTATTCGTCTATCTTCAATAGAAGTGATGTTTCTCCATTCCTATTTTTGATTTTGACTTTCGCAATGACTCTCGCCGGTTGTGGTGGGGGAAATGTCGAAGTAGAGATTGAAACTGAACCGGAGTTTACTCCACAAGAGATTGCAAAAATCCAAGAGAAGATCCGTTTGGAGCAATTTCAGACCAACTTGGCGAGTATCAACAAGGCGATCCGGAACTATCCCGATCGTAATGAAGAGTGGATTGAAGCTCTCGAAAATTTGGCGTATGCCAGTGAGGGCACATCGATTCATGCGAAAGCAAAAAAAGTTCTCGAAGATCAAATTCAGGTCAGAGAATCACAAGCCGCAGAAAAGTTGGGGCAACTTCGCGATCGGGTCGAAGCATTGATCGCAGATGGAGATCCCCTCGCAGCAGAGAGAATCCTCGAAAATTTTGATGATGAAGGTTATTACCAAGAGACCGCAGCCTTCAAAGATTGGGAAAAACTCTGTGAAGAAGTCGAAACTCGTCAGCGAGCGGAAGTGGACTTCGACCGTATCACTCGAAGAGCCCGCGCCTTTAAGCGTCAGGAAGAATATGCGAAGGCGATAGGTTTGCTCGTCTCTTATTCCGACGAGTTCAAAGGATCTGATCAATATAAAGAAGTTCAGCAAACGATCGAAGAGTACCTCGAGGTCTATGTTGAAAAACGCGCTGCTCGGGAAGAAGAGTTAGCCATCGAGTGGAAAGAACTCGAAATCGATACCTACCTCTCTTCTTTCAGGGCATCTGCTTCAGATCCTGATGCCGACGTATGGAATGAAGAAGATGGAGAGATTGTCGGGATCAATAACTCTGCAGGTCCCGCTCAATTAGAAATGGGCGACGACAACTGGGAGGAATACACCCTTGAGGTGGAGATCCAGCTCGTTTCCGGCTCTGAAATAAACCTAGGTATCACCTCGGGAACTCGCGCAGGCAGGGCTGTCAAAAATTACGATGTCCATAGTTTTGAAACGGGGGAGGGCGAATGGTTGAAAATTCGCATCGAACTCCGAGAAGGATTAATCAAGATTACCGACTTGGACACACTGGATCAGTTGGTTGAAAATACTCGCCCCAACTTCCCTATGGGAGGAGTGGCCCTTCTCTTGCGGCCGGATGAGTCCCTGAGAGCGAGAAATTGTAGGTATAAACTTTATCGTCCGATTGAGGGCGAGGAAGACTCCGGAGAAGACTCCGGAGAAGAAGAAGAAGGGTAGCCGCACAGCGGTGACCGCATTTGATGCAAGCCAACTAGGCAGCTGGGAGCAGGATGTTGCGAGTCTCGCAGGGATGCTCGTGCATGAGGTGAAGAATCCGCTATCGACCCTGAATATTTCATCCCAATTGATTATTGAGGAATTGGGTTCTCCGGAATCCGCTCGCGAGCAGCGCACTTTTCGCCGACTCGAAATGATGCAATCTGAAATCCAACGCATTGAAAAGATTGTTTCTTCATTCCTGCAATTGACTCGTCCTCAAAAAATGGAACGTGATTCGATAAAGGTCAGTCGACTGGTTGAGGAAGTGATTTCCAGAAACCGTGAAGCCATCGAGTTGGAAGGTGTCAGTGTTCTTTTTCAACCGGGTAAAGTGAGCAATGTCGCTGGAGACAGCTCTTTGCTCCATCAGGCGATCTTGAATCTGATCATCAATGGTTGCTCTGCAATGCCTGCTGGAGGGGAACTGTTGGTGAGGGTGAATGAAACCACTTATCGTGGATTCCCTGCGGTGGTCATCGAGGTGACGGATACAGGGGTTGGAATTACTGAAGAAGCCATTCCCCGAATCTTTAGGCCTTACGTTTCCACGACTGAAGGGGGGACGGGGCTGGGATTGCCGACGACCCTGCGAATTGTAAGACTTCACGGTGGTACGATCATGGTTGAAAGTGAACCTGAGCAAGGAAGCCGGTTTTCTATCATTCTTCCGGCTGAAGAACAGGACAAATAGGATTCATGAGTGACGGTAACGTTGAAAATACGATCGATAAGGCCCGGATCATCGTCGTCGATGATCAAGCGGCCCATGCCGAGATTCTCTCGGATGCACTCGAATCGGTAGGCCACAAATGCCAGGTGGCGACAACCATCGATGAAGCCAGAGATCTGCTCCGCAAGGACGGTGCTGATATCGTGGTGACCGACCTCGTACTTGGGGACAGGGATGGCTTAGATCTTATTCGAGAGGCGCAAGCCATCGATCCGTTTATCGCCGTGGTTGTCGTGACGGGGCACGGTACTGTTGAGACTGCGGTGGAAGCGATGCAGCTAGGTGCTGTTGATTACCTGAGAAAGCCCGTAGATTTGGCGGGCTTGAGAATCCGGGTGAACCGAGCTCTAGAAGGTGCTGCCCTGAAGAAGAGGGCTGAAGAGCTGGAGAGGACGATCGATGATCGTTTCGGCTTTGAAGGCATCATCGGTTCCAGCCACGCCATGCATGCGATTGTGCAGAAACTCAAACAGGTCGCGACGACCGATGCCTCTGTCTTGATACTGGGCGAAAGTGGAACCGGTAAGGAATTGATCGCTAAGGCGATTCATGCGAACAGTCGCCGTAAGGGGAATGTATTTGTTCCTCTCAATTGTGCTGCACTGGGGGAAGGCGTTCTTGAAAGCGAATTGTTCGGCCACGAACGA
Organism: Planctomycetota bacterium; assembly: GCA_016776905.1. Lineage (GTDB taxonomy): Bacteria > Planctomycetota > UBA8108 > UBA1146 > UBA1146 > UBA12191. Next base: position 22,545 of record JADHSM010000012.1, read on the forward strand.
GGAGCATTTACGGGAGCTTCTTCTCTTCGAAAAGGTAGGTTTGAACATGCCGATGGGGGAACGCTCTTCCTCGATGAAGTCGGCGATATTCCAACGACAGTGCAGGTCAAACTATTGCGGGTGCTGGAAGAGCGAGAAGTCGTTCGCATGGGTTCGAATGATGCCGTACCTACGGATGTCCGTTTGATATGTGCAACACATCGCGACCTGAGACAGCGCATCGAGGAGGAAAAGTTTCGGGAGGACCTTTTCTACCGCATCAACGTGGTCACGATCGAAATCCCTCCACTCAGAGATCGATCCGTCGATATCCCACTTCTTGTGCATCATTTCCTCGACGAATATTCCAGAGTCCACGACAAGTCGATCGAGGGTATATCAAGGGAAGCCTTGAGAGTTCTGACAGCCTACTCATGGCCGGGGAATGTGCGTGAGTTGAAGAATGCCATCGAGAATATGGTGGTGACTTGCCTAGGCACCGTTTTGGAGCTGGAAGATCTTCCAGGTCATATCCGTCCCCAATCTTCTTCGATAGGGGTCGGTGGTTTTCCGGTGGGAACGACAATTCAGGAGTTGGAGCGGGAATTGATCCGTAACACACTTGAGATGGTCGAAGGGAATCGAAGAAAAGCAGCTGAGGCTCTCGGGATCGGTGAGCGTACCCTTTATCGAAAAATTGACGAATATGGGCTCAGGGAGCCTGAAGAGGACTCTGCCAAATAGACAGCGAGCAGATCTGAGGCGACTGTCCTCTGCCAAAATGACGCATCTGGCCTGAGGCTCCTCCCACAAATAGTAGCCGTGAATCGATTTTCCTGCCAAAATAGCGTTCATTCGGAGTAAATCCCGATATTTGGAACGACGTTTGCCATGTACTTTGTGGAATCGGGTCAAAGAAGGCCCGGTACGAGAAGGGAGCCTTTCATGGGCAAAATCATTGGAATCGACCTTGGAACCACCAACTCAGTGGTCTCCGTGATGGAAGGCGGAGAGCCGACCGTCATCCCAAACAGGGATGGAAACAGAGTGACCCCCTCCGTGGTGGCCTTTACGGAATCCGGAGAGCGTCTGGTGGGGCAAACCGCCAAGAGACAGGCAGTGACAAACCCCGAGAACACGGTGTTCTCGATCAAGAGGTTTATGGGCCGCCGACACGAAGAGTTGAATAAGGAAGCAGACCTGATCCCCTACAAGATTACGGGTGGGGCAAATGATCTGGTCAAAGTGAAGTTGCAGGGCAAGGAGTACTCTCCACCTGAAATTTCAGCACTGATTCTGCAAGAGTTGAAGAGCACCGCCGAGGAATACCTAGGTGAGCAAGTGACCGAAGCGGTCGTGACCGTTCCGGCTTACTTCAACGATAGTCAGCGTCAGGCGACAAAAGATGCTGGGCGAATCGCCGGCCTCGACATCAAGCGCATCATCAACGAGCCTACTGCCGCTTCTTTGGCGTATGGACTCGACAAGAAAGGCAGCGAAAAGATTGCTGTCTTCGATTTGGGTGGAGGAACGTTTGACGTTTCCATTCTTGAGGTTGACGAAGGACTATTTAAAGTTCTCTCGACTAACGGAGACACTCAACTAGGTGGAGATGACTTCGACGAAGTACTGATTCACAGTATCGCCGATGATTTTCAAAAACAGCAGGGCATCGATCTCCGTAAAGATCAGATGGCTTTGCAGCGTTTGAAGGAAGCCGCCGAGAAAGCCAAGTGCGAGCTCTCCAGCAGAGTTGAAACGGAAGTCAGTATTCCGTTCGTCACTTCTGATGCCAGCGGTCCACGTCACTTGCAGATGTCGATCACTCGAGCCACTTTTGAGGCGAAGGCGAAGGAACTGATCGAGAAAACGAGGAAGCCATGCGAGATGGCTATTTCTGACGCCAATATGAACGCCAGTGGGATCGACGCAGTGATCCTCGTTGGAGGATCTACGCGGATTCCGGCGATTCAGGATATGGTAAAGAAGATCTTCGGTAAGGAGCCCAATCGTTCGGTGAATCCGGATGAAGTGGTTGCGATGGGTGCTGCTATCCAGGGTGGAATTCTCTCTGGTGACGAGAAGCTGAATGACGTTCTTCTTCTTGATGTCACGCCTCTGAGTCTCGGCATCGAAACTCTTGGTCAAGTGAGTACTAAGCTCATTGAAAGAAACACTTCAATCCCCACTGGAAAGAAGCAAGTGTTCTCGACTGCTGCAGATAATCAGCCGGCAGTTGATATTCACGTTCTTCAGGGCGAGAGAGAGATGGCGAAGGACAACCGTACGCTGGGTAAGTTCCAGTTGGACGGAATTCCTGCGGCTCCTCGTGGAGTACCACAGATCGAAGTGTCATTCGATATCGACACCAATGGTATTCTTGAGGTTTCGGCTAAAGACCTTGGTACTGGAAAAGAACATAGCATCAAGATCACATCTTCCTCAGGTTTGAGTGAAGACGAAGTCGATCGTATGCAACAAGAAGCTGAGAAGTATGCCGACGAAGACAAGGCTGCACGTGAGCTTGTTGACGTCCGCAACGAAGCAGACCAGGCGTGTTATGCGACTGAGTCGAGTTTGAAAGAGTACTCCGAGAAGATGGAAGAAGGCGAAGTGGAGAAAATCCAATCCGCTCTTTCAAATCTCAAGGAGGTCAAGGATGCCACGGATTCGACATTGGAAACGATCAAGGCAGCCATCGAGGAACTCAACTCAGCTTCTCACGACTTGGCACGCAGAATGTACGAAGATTCTTCGAAGGCCCAAGAAGGAGATCCTGCAGCAGGACCGATGCCAGGAGGAGCTCCAGGTGCGACTCCGGGTGCGACTTCAGGTGCTGAGGCCGGCGAAGAAGATCCTGTGGTCGACGCTGATTTCACAGTGAAAGACTGAGTCAGGGAACATTTTCGGAACTTGATGCGGGGTGACGGGATTATTTTTAGTCCTGTCACCCCGTTTTTTGATGCTGCTGAAGGGGTCTAGGGGAACTGGACCCCCTTTGAATTCGTATCCTCTGTTGCAGGAAAGACACAATTTCGCCATCCTTTCTTGCGGGGAAGAAGGGGGATGGGGTAAGACCGTCCTCCCGTCGGATCTCCGGGGGCTTCCCGGAAGATCATTTCGGGCTAAAGATGCGCCACCAAACGGCCGATGTTTGGAGGTGGAGGATCCCATGAATCAGCACATCAATTTTCACGAACTGATCAGTCAGAATATTGAGTCAGACAAATTTCGTGAACTTCATTGGACCGGTAGTTTCGATGACTACATGTCCATCGTATCGCAGAACCCTGACGTTCTTCGATCATCCTTCCAAAGAGTGCACGACATGATCGTGTCTTATGGAACGGAATCATCTGAACAACTGAATGCCAGAGATGAAGTTCATTGGAAGTTTTTCGACGACCCTGACAATGATGGTGAAAACGCAGTCTTCGGACTCGATCAGCCGATCCAGCAGCTCGTGAGTTTCTTCAAATCTGCTTCTCATAATCTTGGAACAGAAAAGAGAGTACTCCTCTTGCATGGTCCGGTGGGATCTGCAAAGAGCACTATCGTGAGCCTCATCAAGCGAGGCTTAGAGAAGTACAGTCGAACTCCGGAAGGAGTTCTCTATACCTTCCAGTGGGAAGATGAAAATGGGGATTGGGTCGATTCTCCAATGAATGAGGATCCGTTTTATCTCATTCCGGAAGAAGCTCGCGGAGAAGTCATCGAACAGATCCGTAACACATCGGACGTTCGATACCCCATCACTATGAAGGGGAGTCTCTGCCCGTTTAGTCGCTGGTACTACAATCATTACATGCAGAAGTACGATGGTGATTGGCATCAGGTGATCAATCACATTCGAGTTCGTCGTCTTGTCATGTCTGAAGAAGATCGAGTTGGAATCGGAACATTCCAGCCCAAAGACGAAAAGAACCAGGATTCCACTGAGCTCACTGGTGATATCAACTACCGGAAGATTGCTCAGTATGGATCTGAATCAGATCCCAGAGCCTTTAACTTCGACGGTGAATTCAATGTGGCCAATAGAGGTGTTATTGAATTCATTGAGGTCTTGAAATTGGACGTTGCGTTCCTTTATGACCTTCTGGGAGCCAGTCAAGAGCAGTCGATCAAGCCGAAGAGATTCGCTCAAACCTCTATTGATGAGGTCATCATTGGTCATACCAACGAACCGGAATACAGAAAGCTTCAAAATAACGAATTGATGGAAGCCTTCCGTGATCGAACCGTGAAGATTGACATTCCTTACAACACGACTCTTCAGGACGAAGTGCGGATATATCGCAAAGATTATTCGACGAAGGCGATCCAGCAGCATGTGGCTCCACATACCCTAGAGGTTTGTGCCATGTGGTCAGTATTGACGCGCCTCGAAGAGCCGAAAAACGCACAAATCTCACTCGCTCAGAAGATGAAACTTTACGACGGCAAAACGATGCCAGGTTTCACGGAAGAAAATGTCAAAGAGTTGCGTGATGAAGCGCAGCGTGAAGGACTTGAAGGAATCTCGCCCCGTTACATTCAGGACAAGATTTCGAATGCTCTCGTTTCAGATTACAACTACGTCAATCCATTCATGGTATTGAACGAAATCGACGAGGGACTCAAGCACCATAGTTTGATTTCTTCGGAAGAGGTGAGGCAGAGATATCGCGAACTACTCACCGTCGTGAAGTCCGAATATGAAGACATTGTCAAAAATGAGGTTCAAAGAGCGATCAGTGCCGATGAAGAAGCTATTCAGAAGCTGTGCTCGAACTACATCGATAATGTGAAGGCTTACACCCAGCGAGAAAAGGTGAAAAACCCCTACACAGGACAATCGGAAGAGCCAGACGAAAGACTTCTTCGTTCGATTGAAGAAAAAATCGATATTCCTGAGAGCCGAAAAGACGACTTCCGCAGGGAAATCATGAACTACATCGGAGCTCTTGCTGTTGAGAAAAAGCAGTTTGATTACTCGACGAATGCACGACTTCAAAGAGCTCTCGAAATGAAGCTTTTTGAAGACAAGAAAGACACGATCAAGTTGACTTCTCTTGTCTCTGACGTGGTTGATAAAGAGTCTCAGGCAAAGATCGATGTGGTGAAAACCCGTTTGATCGAGCAATACGGTTACAACGAAGATAGTGCTACTGATGTCCTGAACTACGTGGCGAGCATTTTCGCCAGGGGTGATTCTAAGAACGCGACGTGATCATGAGAGGTCGTGCACATGCGCAAGATCGATCCTGATGCCAATCGCTTCCGGAAGATCGTCCGAGGTAAAATTCGGGAAAATCTGAAGCAGTATGTTTCTCAAGGTGAGTTGATTGCTCGCCAAGGGAAGAAGTCGGTGAGTGTTCCACTTCCCCAGATCGACCTCCCTAATTTCCGGTTCGGCGAAGCTGAACAGGGAGGAGTTGGGCAGGGTGAGGGTGAAGATGGTGACCCCGTCGGTGCCGAACAGGCAGAGGCGGGCCCCGAAGCTGGCGATCAGCCAGGGGAGCATGTACTTGAGGTAGATGTTGAACTCGAAGAACTCGCAGAGATCCTTGGAGAAGAGCTTGAGCTCCCCAATATTGAACCTCGCGGAACGAGCACGATTCTTGTCGAAAAAGACAAATACACCGGGATTACCAAAAATGGCCCCGAGTCACTGAGGCATTTCCGAAGAACATTCAAAGAGGCGTTAAGGCGTCAAATTTCTGCGGGTTCGTATAGCGCGGAAAATCCGGTAGTGATTCCCAATAGGGAAGATCGTCGATACCGATCGTGGAATACGACGAAAGTGCCACAGTCGAATGCCGTCATCCTCTACATGATGGATGTTTCTGGCTCCATGGGAAATGAACAAAAAGAGATCGTCAGAATCGAATCATTCTGGCTCGATACTTGGCTGAGAAGTCAGTACGAAAATCTCGAGACCCGTTACATCATTCACGATGCGAAAGCCAAAGTCGTCGATTCCCATACGTTTTTTCACATTCGAGAATCTGGTGGCACGAAGATTTCAAGTGCCTATAGCCTTGCAAAAGATTTGATTAAAAAAGAGTTCTCTCCCGAAGACTGGAATATTTATCTGTTCCATTTCTCTGATGGAGATAACTGGGGTGGCGATGATACTGCGCACTGCTTGGAACTCTTGAACAAAGATCTTCTTCCTTCTGTGAATGTGTTTTGTTACGGCCAAGTGAAGAGTGCATACGGAAGTGGGCAATTCATCAAAGATTTGCGTCAGGCATATAACGAGAATGCGAAAGTGCTTTTGTCTGAGATCAATTCAAGAGATGAAATCTTACCCTCGATCAAGACCTTCCTTGGGAAGGGACACTAACATGTTTCATGATCGCGATCTCACTCCTGAACTGTCGGAGTGGAAAGATACGATTCGCCAGGTTGCCGTCGACAAGGGGCTCGATTTTTTCGAGGTTTCGTTCGAAATGGTCGACTATGACGAGATGAACATGATTGCAGCTTACGGTGGATTCCCCATCCGATATCCCCACTGGCGTTGGGGGATGCAATTCGAGGAATTACAGAAGCAGTATTCATATGGCATGGCGAAAATCTACGAACTCGTCATCAATAATGATCCTTGTTACGCATACCTCATGCGCTGCAATCCGCTCGTGGACCAGAAATTAGTCATGTCGCATGTTTATGGCCACAGTGATTTTTTCAAGAACAACGCTTGGTTCGGAAAAACAAATCGCAAGATGGTGGATACCATCGCGAATCACGCAGTGCGGATCAATCGATACATTGATGAACACGGTAAAGACGAAGTAGAGCAGTTCATCGATGTTTGTCTCTCAGTAGAGAATCTCCTCGATATTCATTCGCCATACTTCAATGAAAAAGTAAAGATTACTGAAGATCAGGCAGACAAAGATCGTTTAGAGGCTAAAGCCACCCGGATTTCAACTCGCAACTATATGGAAGACTACATCAATCCGCCGGAAGTATTGGCCAAGGAAAAACAGCAAATCATCGACAGGATAGAAGAAGCCGAAAATTTCCCTCCTGATCCACAAAAAGATGTTCTTCTTTTCCTACTTCATCATGGAAAGTTGAGATCTTGGCAGAGAGATGTTTTGTCGATTGTTCGAGATGAAGCTTACTACTTTGCACCTCAGGGGATGACGAAGATCATGAATGAGGGTTGGGCTTCTTTTTGGCACTCAAACATCATGACAGGTGGCATTCTTGATTCCAGTGAGTTGATTGACTACGCAGATCATCACGCTGGAACCATGGGCGGGGGTTCTGGAAAACTGAATCCCTATAAGCTGGGGATAGAACTTTTCCGTGATATTGAGCGACGATGGAATACGGGTCAGCATGGCGCCGAATGGGAATCGTGTGAAGATGCCCATGGACGAGTTGATTGGGATCTAAAAGAGAATAAGGGTTTGGAAAAAATCTACTCGATTCGATCCACCCATAACGACATCACATTTATTGATGAGTTCATGACAGAAGAGTTTGCTGTTCAACAAAACTTGTACACGTACAAGTTTGATAAGTCCCAGTCTCAGTATGTTCTTGAAAGCCGAGATTTCAGGGATGTGAAGAATCGCCTCCTCGATCAACTTTCAAACGCCGGTCGTCCTCAGATTCATGTTCTCGACGGAAATTATGGAAATCGTGGAGATTTGCTTCTTGATCACGTTTGGACGGGAACACCTCTCAATTTAGACTACGCGCGCCGCACTCTGGAGAACCTTGAGAAGCTCTGGGGGCGTCCTGTCCACCTGAGAACGCAGATTGACGGCAAAGTGAAAATATTCGGATACAACGGTTCTAGGCATGAGGAACGCAACGAATCCTGAAAATTGCCCCTTCGGGGGACATCTTTGTCACATCTTGTGCCAATTCCTTCCCGGCTCGACTTGAACTTCCTTCGCTCTCCTTTGATGATATCCCATTGAGGAATCGCAGTGATTCCTTCGATTTCCCTACACGGAGAGTCCAGGAGGAGCCATGCGCCCCGCCAGATTCGTCACAGCTGCCAGCCTCTTCGATGGACATGACGCGTCCATCAACATCATTCGCCGGGTCCTTCAGGACCAGGGAGCAGAGGTCATCCATCTGGGCCACAATCGAAGCGCAGAGGAGATCATCGATACTGCGATTCAGGAAGATGCCGATGGAATCGCAGTCTCTTCTTATCAGGGAGGTCATAACGAATTCTTTCGATTCATGCATGACCTTCTGCAAGAGAAGGGCGCACCCTGGATACGAATCTTTGGTGGTGGTGGCGGAGTCATCATTCCCGCTGAGATTGCCGAGCTGCATGATTATGGAATAGAACGTATCTATTCTCCGGAAGAAGGCAGGGATCTCGGTTTAGAGGGTATGGCTAAAGATATGTTGGCTCGTTGTGGTTCTCTAGACGGGAACCTTGAGCGGGGAGAACGTCTTCCCCAGCGCATATCAAGAATCGAGTTAGGTGAATCAAAGGATACCGGTGACAAAAAGATACCGGTGATCGGGCTCACCGGAACAGGCGGGGCTGGAAAGTCCTCCTTGACGGATGAACTTCTTCGAAGATTCCTCCAAGATTTCCCAGATAGAACATTCGCCATTATCAGTGTAGACCCTACAAAAAGAAGAACGGGTGGTGCGCTGCTTGGGGATCGAATTCGTTTTAATAGTTGTGACAACCCAAGGGCTTACGTTCGCTCCTTGGCGACCCGGTCTAGTGGGGTAGAGGTTCCAGAGGCGATCATTGGTGCCATCCATGAAGTTAGCCAAGATGATTTCGATCTAATTCTGTTAGAGACTTCAGGTATTGGACAGGGTGATAGCAGGGTTACGGAGATTTCTGATCTCTCGGTATATGTCATGACTCCTGAATATGGTGCCGCGAGTCAGCTTGAAAAAATTGACATGATCGATTTCGCAGACGCCATCGTGCTCAACAAATCTGATCGAGCCGGAGCCAGAGATGCTATTCGGGATGTACGTAAGCAGTTCCGAAGAAGCCGAAAAGTATTCGATCATGAAATCGCTGATGAATCTTTGCCAGTTTTTGGAACAGTTGCGAGTCACTTTAACGATGCAGGTGTGGAGAAGTTTTATCGTTTCCTGTTGAGTCATCTTTCACAATCAGAACCGTCTTGGGAAGTTCCATCTTCTCGATTGACTGTTTCTGGAAATGATCGCACTGCAGTGATTCCTGCGGACAGAAGTGGTTATCTCCTCGATATCATTCAGACCATCAATGACTACCACCGTAAAGTGATAGAGCAGAGTCATATGGCGAGGGATATTGAGTCATTGGAAAGAAGCGCAGAAATAGTTGGGGGAGAAGCTTCGTCTGGCCTTACAGAAAAAGCCGCTGACGTCAGAAGTTCTCTCGATCCACAAGTTCGTAAACTTCTCGAATCATGGCCAGAAATCAAAGAGGCCTATTCGGGCTCTGAGCTGGTTTTCAAAGTCCGTGATCGAGAGATCAGAGAGCCTCTTCAAGTTGAAACTTTGGCGGGCACTCGATTGCCCCGCGTTTCACTTCCGCGAATCGAAGGACAGGGAGACCTTGCACGTTGGTTGCAGCTTGAGAATCTCCCAGGCTATTTCCCGTTTACGTCGGGAGTATTCCCATTCCGCCGCAGAGATGAGCATCCAAAGCGGATGTTTGCCGGTGAGGGGCCACCAGAAAAAACAAATGCCCGATTCCACTATCTCTGTAAAGGCGAAGAAGTTCACCGTTTGTCCACGGCATTTGATTCGGTCACACTGTACGGTGAGGACCCCGATCGCCGACCAGACATCTATGGAAAAGTGGGCGAGAGTGGAGTCAGTATTTGCTGTCTCGACGACATGAAGAAACTCTACGATGGCTTTGATCTCTGTGCCTCGAGCACTTCGGTCTCAATGACCATCAATGGCCCGGCTCCGATGATTCTGGCGATGTTCTTTAATACTGCGATTGATCAGCAGGTTGAAAAGTATCACCAAGAGAATGGCAAAGATCCAGATGCTGCGGCTCGACAAAAGATAGAAGAGTATGTTCTGCAAAACGTGCGGGGCACTGTTCAGGCGGACATCCTTAAGGAGGATCAGGCTCAGAATACCTGTATTTTCAGTATCGATTTTGCGCTGAGAATGATGGGTGATATCCAACAGTATTTCATCGAAGAAAAGGTTCGGAACTACTACTCTGTTTCAATCAGTGGTTATCACATTGCTGAAGCAGGGGCCAATCCGATTACCCAGTTGGCTTTTACTCTCGCTAATGGTTTGACCTATATTGAGTACTATCGATCACGGGGAATGAATGTGGATGAGTTCGCACGGAATCTATCCTTCTTCTTCTCTAACGGGCTCGATGCTGAATACTCAGTTCTTGGGCGTGTTGCCCGCAGAGTCTGGGCTATCGTGATGAAGGATCTTTATAAAGCGAACGAGCGAAGCCAGAAGTTGAAGTATCACATTCAGACTTCAGGACGTTCTCTTCATGCGATGGAGATCGATTTTAACGATATACGGACGACTCTTCAGGCTCTCATGGCCTACTACGATCAATGCAATTCTCTTCATACCAATTCGTATGATGAAGCGATTACCACTCCAACGACTGAATCTGTACGGAGAGCGATGGCGATTCAATTGATTGTCGCCGAGGAGTTGGGGCTCGCGAAAAATGATAACCCTCTACAGGGTGCATTTGTGATTGAAGAACTCACGGAACTGGTTGAGAAAGCTGTGCTCGATGAGTTTAGAAGACTTCATGAGCGTGGGGGTGTGCTGGGAGCACTTGAGCGACAGTACCAACGTTCAAAAATCCAGGAAGAATCGATGCTTTATGAGCACCGAAAGCACACGGGTGAATTGCCAATTATTGGTATCAATACTTTTCTACGCCCAGAGGGCAGCGAAGAACCGACTCAAGAAATTGAACTACGTCGATCGTCCACCGAAGAGAAAGATCAACGCCTCGTGGATCTTTCTCGTTTTCATGAGCAGCATTCCGGTGAGTCTGAACCTGCCTTAGAGAAACTGAAAGAAGTGGCTCTTTCGGGAGGTAACATTTTCCGTGAATTGATGGATACGGTCAGGGTTGCGAGTCTCGGTCAGATCAGTGGAGCACTTTACGAAGTCGGCGGACGTTACCGCAGAAATATGTGATCGACAGGTGATTAGGAAGTTGAGTTTTCCTGCAGAGCTCTTTGTGGTGCTGCAGAAACGGCCATCAACGCTAGGCCTGTGATCGATAACCAGCCGTGGGTTTCGAGCCATAGATGTGTGGTATCACTCGATGTCATGCCCAGCATGGGAATGACAAGCGTCACCAATCCCGTCGACAGTAGTAGCCACGCCAAACTTCTGAGCCAGTGTTCCTGCTCGTTTTGTAACTTGATTCTGAGTAGCAGGCCTATCGCCAACAAGGTTCCGACAGTGATGTGAATCATCAATGGATATCCCCTGAGGTCAGTTCCTAGGGGTATTCCTGGGATCGCTGTGAGCATCGCAAGAATGACAAGGAGTTGAAGCCCATGACGCCATGTTTTCATGAGGGTCTCCTGTCCAGAGATTTGAAGAGCCTGAATAAGCTGCCAAAAAAGGCGATAAATGCACAGCCCGACAATATCAACTTTGCCAAATCTCTGCCGTTGAACAATGGCTTCCAGAGATTCCAACGCAGACTGTCGAAGACCGTCGTTTTTTCTAGATTCAATTTCTCCGCAGATTTTTGAGCTTCAAGACTATTAAGATCGACATGGGTTTTTGGCTCAGATTCGAGTAAGGGCCAATTCGCTGTCGTCGAATGACAATCAGAGCAGCCTTGAGCACCTGTCGACATCGATGCCGGACGAACAGGGTGTCCTTGTTTCCATTCGACGGATTTTGCCAGTTCCATTTCAACTGCGGTGAGTTGGTCACCGGCAGCCTGTTTCCAACCCAACCCGCCGCTGATAAAAGCCGTCGATTCTGATTGCTGCCCCAAGAATACAGAAATGGAACGTTCTGTACGGTCTGGGTCTTCCGGTGTATTTGCGAGTTCCGTGACCATGTCTGATCGGACCCGCAAAATTCTTCTCAAAGATGTTCGCAAATCATGGGGAGGAAGAACGCGCTCAGGACGGGTTTCTGATGCACTCTTCACCCAGCCTGCAGGCCATGTTTGGTAGTGCGGAGCCCAACGTCCATGATCGTCCTTGAGAAGTATTCCCGTGAATACTTCGGGAGGTGAATCTGCGGTTCTGTCTTGTCGAGCGATCCCCAGTCTGTGGGCGCGAGAAGTCCAGATCTGCTCTCCACTGTTCTCGCTCATCGGGCCAGAGTGGCACGCTGTGCATGTCAACTCTTCGAGATGGAAGGGTGGTAAGCCTCTGTGTTCTGGTCTCGGAGCAGAATGCATAACAGGTGTTCCCTCTGGTAAGTGGCAGCCTCTACAACTGAGAGTCTCCACGAGGGTACCTGCGGGATGAATCTCACCATCATGACCTCGTACAATATGATGATCGAGGCCTGCTCGATGACAGTCGACGCAACTCATTCCTGCTGCGAGGTGGACATCATCTGCATGAGTCCACGTCGGTCGATTCGCATCGTTGTTTGCGGGAGTCTGTTGATGACAGTGAAGGCAGGCTTCGGGGCCGGCATCTCCTTTGAGATCAAGAGACACCTTGTTTTCTGCATCGAACATTCTAGGGTTCAGGGCGCCATTGACATCTGACAAACCCATCGCAATGAATGACGCGAGTTCTGGTTTGTTGTCTTTTATCGATTTTGCCCGAAGTTCAAAGTTATAACTGTGAGGCATATGACAGATGAGGCAGTCCGAAGCCATTCCGGATATCGAATTCGCTCCACCCGTGTCGTGGGCTCCGAACTGTTTGATGAGGTCAGATTGTTTGAGCCCGAGTTCATCGATAGATGTGATGGAGTTCCAAGATCGATGATGGACCGGCCAGCGAGTACCGCTTCTAGAATCGAGGAGCATCCATGGTTCTCCGGGTTGTCCGTCATTGCCGTCGCCTCCATGGAGGCCACCAGATGCCTTTTCGACATCGTGACAGGGAGCACAGGTGGATCCCAGATGAGGAAGACGACCGTTTTCCTGTCCGGGCACGATCACTTGTCCACGATCATCCCTTATCTCAATATGATGAAGATAAGTGTTGGGAGACCCGGTTTTTTTCCAGCGACTCGTTTCTTCTGGAACCTGTGCTTGCATTGGGATTTCAGTCAGAGGAATCAGAATCAGAAGGAAGCTGGCCAAAAATCGGATCATTCCTTCTCCGTTGTTTTTTTCTGAGAGACAGGAGCTCGCAATTCTTTGTAGCCATTCTTCAGCTTTCTTTGAATCGCGCCTATCTCCGGGTCCCACCAGCGATTTTTATTTTCGGGTACTTGGGCAGGTCTGATCAGGCGAAAGCCGACATGAAATGCATCGGTGCACCACCAAATACTTTTGGGTATCTGGGGATCCCTACGCTGCCACTTAGAAGACGATGGTGTTCGTGCCGCTGATCTACAACGGTCTGCATCGTCTTGCCATGATCCGCCGCGAACGACGGCAGGCCAAATCTTTGAGGGCCACACGACCGCATCTTCGACGGTGAGAGTTTTCCCTTTTCGATCAGAGTAGGTATCGGGTGCATATCGATCGAGAGTCCATTCCGCGACATTGCCATGGAGATCGTGAATTCCCCAGGGGTTGGCCTTGAGAAGGCCTACTTTTCGGTATCCAGAAGCTAGCCCGGGATACCCTGCGTCCGGGTCTTCATACTCGCTGTTATCAAAGATCCATGCATGATCGGTGACAGATTCTGATTTGGCAGTGAATGGAAACTCCGCATCACTTCCACATCTGGCGGCATATTCCCACTCGGCCTCAGTGGGCAGTCTGAGAAATGTGCCCGTTTTTTTGGAGAGCCACTTGGAAAACTGCATCGCTGCAAACTGGGTGATGTCGGCGACAGGGAATCCGCCTTGAGTTCCAAGTCCCTCCAGAATTGGACGGGCATCTTGTTCCCAAAGGGGGGTTGGAATACTGACGGCATCGGCCCATTGGTTCGATTCGTTCTCTGAAGGATCCAGTCGAATCTCTTGAAGGATTCCATATTCTTTTCTGAACTCGTTGAACAAGTCCCATGTCACTTCAAATTTCATCATCCAGAAGGGTTCTGCCTGAAGAGTCCAATTCGGGCCTTCGTCTTCTTTCCGGTTTTTTTCATTTTCAGGAGATCCCATTTTCATCTGGGAAGGATATCCTTCTTCGCCAACAGGAATGGCAACCCAGGTGATCTCCAGATCTGTGCCAGGAATCTTGTCGGTATAAGATTCCATCGCTTTCTCATGGACGGTTTCAGAGGGAGTTTTCTTCGCGGTCGTGGGCGAATCAGGTTTGGGAGGATCCTGCGGTAGTATCAGCAGGGTGGTCATCAGAAGAGAGAAGAGCACGCGATTCCTTTCCCGAGTCGTATTTCTTGGCACAGATAAATCAGTACTTGAGCGCAATGAGGTCGATTAGCAGGTGACCGATCACGCCATTGCGGCTACAAGTGGAATCATGATGGCTTACACGGCACTCCACATCCAGAACTCAGCGGCCCCTCAGGAGAGATCTCTCCTTCTGCGTTTGGCGCAGGGGGTGATTTTATCATTCTGTCTTTGCTGTGCTGGGTGCTCAGTGATCGGGATTGTAGGCATGAAATCCTCCCAGCCCCCATCCGGATCCGTTCAGCCTCCAGTAGCAGATTCGCCCATAGGAAAAGTCTCAGCCCCTATAGCAGTGGAGCGATCAGAGTATTGGCATCCGGCGATGGGGACTCGATTCAAAATCGTAGTATTGACTCCCGTGGGGACATCCGCCAAAGCTTCGGTGGAATCTGCTTTCGCTCGTATTGATGAGATCGAAAAGGTGGCATCCGACTGGGACAGGAATAGTGAAGTCAGAGTATTGTGCCGATCGGTGCCACATATTGAACCGATGAAGATGAGCGATGATTTGAGACAGATATTGTCTCTGAGCCAAACTATTTATGAGAGATCTTCGGGACGATTTGACGTCACCCTTGGAGGCTGGACGAGGCTTTGGCGCCGTTGTCACAAAGCAGGACGGATTCCTTCTCCAGAAGAATTAGAGAAGGCCTCTGTCGGGCAAGGGATGCACCATTTGCAGTTGAGTGATCAGGGCATTTATTGCACGGCCTCTCAACTGGCCTTGGATCTGGGTGGCATCGCCAAGGGGTTCGCTGTCGATGAGGCTTTGAAAGTCATGATCGATCAAGGGTATCCACACTCACTTGTCGATGGTGGAGGAGACATTGCTTTCGGTCCTCCTGCACAGAGCAGTAAAGAGAGCAGTAAAGGCTGGATCATTGAGTCACCGAGTGGTGTGTTTCAATTTAATCAAGCTGGGGCAGTGGCAACGAGCGGAGATAGTGCTCGATTTATTGAAGTGGATGGTGTGCGTTATAGTCATATTCTGGATCCGCGAACCGGATTTGGGCTACAAAGTTCTAAAACCATCACGGTATACAGCAGAAATTGTGCTGAAGCGGATGCGATGGCGACTGCACTCTCGATTCCTTCTCAGGTGGTCCCGGACCCGTTACTTCAGCAACTTCAACCCTACGATTCGGTTCATATCATTCCTCATGGAACGAATGGCATAGAGCGGTTTGGAGAATTTAAGGGCGTAGAGGTTCAAGTAGAGCCTTTATGAGAGACCCCAAATTGATAACGACATGCTTTGAAGTTTTAAGAAGGCTTTCTCTGATCGTGTCAGTACTGGTGAAACCCCCGGTCACTCAGTAATATGAGAACTAACCCGATGGGCTCGAGGTTCAATAAGGAGTACAAGCCATGGATAACCTTCACAAATCTGCCGCAAAGAAATCGCCTGAAGTCAGTCATTCAGGGAATGCACCCGAATCAGATGTGAATCGTCGTAATTTTATGGGAGTCGCAACAGGCGGCTTACTGGCGGCGATGACCTCAGGCGCGATGACCTCCGGGTCTGTGCAAGCAGCTTTGACCGGAGTCCATAATTCTATGGATGACACGATTCGTGTCGGTCTAGTGGGATGTGGTGGAAGAGGTACAGGCGCTGCGACCAATGCTTTAAACATGGAACCTCGGGTGAAAATCGTTGCCATGGGTGATCTCTTTATGGATCGCGTCACGAATTCTCACCAAAGTCTTTTGGATGGTGAGCATGCTGAGCGTATTGCCGTCACGGACGAAATGAAATTCTCTGGGTTTGATGCATACGAAAAAGTGATTCAAAATTGCGACGTCGTCATACTTGCTACGACGCCTCATTTTCGACCGCAACAAATTGAGAAAGCCGTTGATGCGGGTGTGCATATCTTCGCGGAGAAACCTGTCGCAACAGATGCGCCGGGTGTTGCCCGAGTTCGTGCCGCTTGTGAGAAAGCTCGGGAAAAAGGGTTAACGGTTGTGAGTGGGCTCTGCTACCGCTACCAAAAATCTAAACAAGAGACTATTGATCGTATCCACGATGGCTCAGTGGGAGATATTGTGAATCTTGAGTGTACCTATAATACAGGAGAGCTTTGGTACAATGGCCGTAAGGATGACTGGACGGATATGGAGTATCAGATTCGCAACTGGTACTACTACAATTGGCTCAGTGGAGATCACATCGCAGAGCAGAGTATTCATAGCCTGGACAAAATAATGTGGGCCATGAAGGACGTGCCGCCTGTGAAGTGCACTGCGAGCGGCGGAAGAGCACGCCGTACCGAAGAAAAATGGGGCGATATTTGGGACCATTTCAACTGCGTCTTCGAATGGGAGAGTGGAGTGAAGTTGTACAGTTCGTGTCGCCAGTGGAGCGGAGCGGACGGCAATGTCAGCGATTATGTCTACGGAACTCGAGGCACTGCTGCGATCCAAGCCCATAAAATTGATGGTGAAGTCTCCTGGAGATACAAAGGGTCGGGCGAAGATCTCGATATGTACGATTCCGAGTGGAACGAACTTTTCCGTTCACTCAAAGGAGAAAGAGACCTGATCAATGATGGTGAGTATATGTGCAACAGCACTCTTCTTGCCATTCTTGGAAGAACAGCCGCTTATACCGGGAAGACTCTCACCTGGGATCAGATGAAAGATAGCACCATGGATCTCAGCCCTTCTGTTTATGAATTCGGTTCTGCACCTCTCGTTGAAATACCCAAACCGGGTACAACGAAATTTAGCTAGACCCTCAATCTCAACATCAGGTGCCACCCTTATGGGTGGTAGCGACCCGCGAGGCCCTCGTGACGTGAGTTACGAGGGCTTCCTTTTTTTTCGTGAGAGGTCTACGAAGAGGCGCTTGAATAACTACGAAGAGCAAGCTTCCAGAATGCAACCATGAGGAGAAACATGATTGCGCTGACTCCCAAAGATAGAGAGATCAATTCAATACTGGGCCCTTCGAAGAAGACCCTTGCAGGGACTGCCGCAATTAGAAGGAAAGGGATTACGGTAAGGAGAATCCTGCGCGTCCAGGTGGGGTAAATGGCGTCTGGACGTTCTCCAAGTTTTGTAGAAGAGAAGAATGCATTCAGGAGGCCGCGATTGGTGTGGAGCCAAAAGACGGGAATCTCAAAGAACATTTGCATGGTGTAGTGAACCACCACTCCATTCCCTAATAGGAAAAGATACCAAAACAGATTCACTGCTGAGATTTCACCGGGTAATCGAAGGATTGACCAAACAAGTAGCCCTGCTGCAATGATCAGATTGAGAAAGGAATTGGCTGCGAAATCTCTGAGGCTGAGGAAGAAGAGAGAGGATACAGGTCGAACTAGATAATAGTCGAGATCTCCTTTGTTCACGTAAATAGGTAGCCACCACATATTGCTACTGAATACCGTCATGTGAACCGCATCCACGACAAGGTATCCGCATACGAACACAAGAGTCTGATCGAGAGACCATCCTCCAAGTAGATCGGTATGTTGGTAAAGCACTAAAAAGATAGAGATCTCTACAAGATAGAAAACGCAATCCATGATGATGCGAAACCAAAAATCGAGTCTGTATTCGAGTGATCGACTGAAGGAAAACTTGAGAAACTGACCATAAAGTCGGAGATATCGCATCAAATGCCTACCCCTGTATATCGAAGATTTCCACGTCTCCATACGGGTATCACAAGGAGAGACATCACGACGCACCACACTGCGCATGTCAATAATCCAGTGAGCCAGTCGTTCACTGAGACCTTGCCAAGAATAACCAGAGTTGGAAATTCGAAGAGATATCTAAATGGCAGAATCGCTAAGGCTCCTTGGGACCATTCCGGAAAAAGAGACAGAGGTATGGTCGCTCCACCCAATAGCATAGTGATAAATCTCATCAGCACTGAAAGAGACCAAACGTTATCTGCCCAAAAAGCTACGAGCTGAGGGAGAAGTCCCATGATGTAAAACAACAAGTGAGCGAGTATTAAAGATGGCATACACATGAGAAGTCCGGTGACGTGAAGGTCTACAGAACTCGAGGAACCCATGAAGGGGAGAATGCACGCAGCCATGACGATACTTTGAAGAATATTGGGGAATACATTACCCAGTTGCTGTGCGTATTTAGCGACTCCGTAGTGCAGAGGGTAAAGTAGATATCGGCTCAGGCTTCCGTCGTAGATTTCAGAAGCAACAGCCATTTGTAGGTCGCCACCCCTTACCACTCTCCCTGTTAAAAAGACCATCACTCCATATGACAAGATGCCAGTAAGGTCCCATTCCCCGACGAGTTCTTTCCCAGATTCGGCAAAGACCGCTGTCCACAATGCCCAGAGTACAACGAGTTGCACCGCTAAGTTGACGAACATGGTAATCCAGAAATCAACTCGATAACTGAAGAGCCTTCGTGATTCGATACTGATCAGATGGAAAAAAAGGCGAAGGGTCATTCTTGTCTGAAGTCTTTTCCGCCCATCAATATTTCAATGGTGTCACTGATTTCAGGTTCATCGATGGAGAGATCATGAATCTTGAATCTTCTTAATAATTCTGCCGCGACTTCCGTCACATTTGTTCGGGGGACTTGAATACTGACCTGATCAGACTGGATTTTTACTTTTTCTCCCATCTTGGAGAAGATTTCTTTGGAGCTTTCGTCGAGTGTTTGATTTTGAAGGTGAAGGGTCAATCGTTTGTAAGGTGCGTATTGCTCGATCACCTTTCGGAGACTGCCGTCATAGATCAGTTCTCCTTCGCGAATGATAATGATGCGTTCACAGAGTCGTTCAATGTCTTCCATATAGTGGCTTGTGAGAATCATCGCTGGGGACTCTTCTTTACGATATGAAAGCAAGAAGTCGCGTACAGCTTTTTGGGTAGTGATGTCTAGCCCGATAGTGGGTTCGTCTAAATACACCACTCTGGGGGAGTGAAGAAGTGCCGCAATGAGTTCCATTTTCATCCGCTCACCCAGAGAGAGGCGTCGAATCTGAATATTCAGTTCCTCTCCTACGTTGAGTAACTGGGTCAGTCTGTTCAGTTGATGATCAAACTGTTGTTGAGGGATCTGATATATTTCGCGAAGGAGTTGAAAACAATCCGCCCCGGGTAGGTCCCACCAAAGTTGTGCTTTTTGCCCCATGATGAGAGAGATTTGGCGCCGAAAGGCGTCTTGTTTCTCCCAAGGGTTGTATCCCAAAACTCGAGCTTCTCCGGCTGAGGGATGAATAATTCCAGAGAGCATTTTTACGAGTGTGGTTTTTCCCGCTCCATTGGCTCCAATGAGCCCGACGATCTCACCTTCTTCAACCGTGAAATCTGCACCTTCTACAGCAACTTTTTCGATCCAATCTCTACGGAAAAGAGACTTCAGGGATGCCGAGAGCCCTGGAGGTTTTTTGTGAACTCTGAAGACTTTTCTTAGGTTTTGTACTTTGATCATCCGCCTATTCCCCTTATTTCAGCAAAATACCACGATTTGAAGGCTTACGAAAAAAATAAAAAAAGGTGGTCCAACCTTCTTCAGGAATCTGATGAAGGATCAGAGTGTCCAAGGGCTCTTCGGTTAATCCCGGATTTGGATACTTCTTATTTATCAGGATTGAGGGATTGCGGAGACGTCTGGACATGAATTGGGTGCGGAGGCTGTTAGACGAGTTGGGTCTTGGACTTCGGTAGAAGCAAAACTCAAGAAAAGCAGTGGGTCACCCAGTTACATACTCTCTGAATACCTTTCTTCTGATAGTTGGAGCGATTGAATCCACAGGGTGTGGATTCACGTTTCTTTATAAGTGCTTCTTTGCCAGAAGTACTTTTCTGTCCTCTGAAAGGGGATGTTATGGGTTTTCCGAGAACCCTTCTGTCGTGGATGCTTGTTTTCTGCTGCACCACGGTTTCATTTGCGCAAATGTCTGGCTCAGGAGAGTTGGAGAATAACTCTCTAGAGATTAAGACGTCCTCGATTACTGGCCTTGCCAGTATGTTGACAGGTCAGAACGGAAGCATTCTACCGCTACCTGCTGACCTCGAAAAACCGCTATCAATCCTCTCGGAGTATGGGATTTATTTTGGTATTTCTGATGGAGCGAATGAGCTCAAGCGAATTGAGACAGTTCAAGATGATCTAGGACAAAGGCATCATCGCTACCAGCAGATGCATCGTGGTATTGAAGTCTTTACGGGGCGAATCGTGGTGCATCAGAACCGCGAAGGTGAATTCCTTGCTGTGAATGGCGATTTCTATCCGATTCGCCCTGGCGTAGCGACTCAGCCGTTGATCACGATTGAAGAAGCTGAATTTTTAGTTGAAGCAGAATTGGGTCTTGTGAATCCAGTCTTCACAGATCAGAGACTGGTACTTGTTGATCCCGGTTGGTATGGCGACCCGAGTTCGGGTCAAGTTCGACTCGCTTGGCATATCACAGCCAGCGGAGATGACGCCTTCGGTAAGCATGTGTTCGTCGATGCCAGAAACAGAGAAGTGTTTGATCATTGGCCAGCGGTTCATTCCGCGGTTGATCGAAAGATTTACGATGGCTCAGGCGGAAGTCTTCCTGGAAATTTAGTCAGGGGCGAGGGCGCGGCTGAAACTGGCGATGCTGAACTGGATAATCTTTACGAGTATGTCGGTGATTTTCACCGTCTCTTGTTAGAGGGATACAATCGGGACAGTATCGATGGAGCGGGAACACCGTTGGTTTCAACGGGAAGATGGAACTCGAACATTTGTCCCAATGCCATCTGGAATGGTAGTGGAACTGCATTTTGCTCGGGTCTTGCCACTGACGATATCGTCGGCCATGAGTTTGGCCACGGCTTGGTCGATTTCACCGCAGATTTGATCTATCAAAATCAGTCCGGGCAATTGAATGAATCTTTTGCTGACGTCTTCGGTGAGTTGGTCGATCTTTATAACGGCGATGCTTCGGAGGCGGGTCCTCCAGGCGGAACTCCATGGCCGGGTGGTGGAGTGACAGGCACGGATACACCGAATACCGCCAGAGGCGGCTGTAACGAGGCTTCCGTTCGGTGGATGATGGGAGAAGACAGTTCCCTAGGTGCCATTCGCGATATGTGGTCTCCGACATGTAAAGGTGATCCGGATCGTGCATTGAGTCCTCTCTACGAATCAACATGCTGCGATCCTGGATTTGATAGTGGTGGAGTTCACTTTGGATCGGGTGTTTCCAACCATGCATTTGCAATGTTGACGGACGGCAAAACCTTTAACGGCTTTACTATCCAGAGTCTGGGAGCGATCAAGACCGGCGCCATCTGGTATCGCGCTCTGAGCGTGTACCTGACACCTGCTTCCGATTTCAATGAAGCTTTTAATGCCTTTGTTCAGGCAGCGAATGATTTGGTGGGGACGACTCCATCGGATCCAAGGACAGGTGGACCTTCGGCAGCACCCATCACTGCTGCAGATGTGACCCAGGTAACAAACGCATTGACCGCAGTGGAGATGAATGCATCTGGAATTTGCGCTTTGCCACCTGCCCCTTCCAATGATGACTGTGCCGGATCAGTTGTGATTTCTCCCGGTCTTCATGACATTGATAACAGAGGAGCAACGAATAGTGGCGTTGTCGCAGATGAAACTCAGTGTGCAGGTACATTCCTTGGACAGGTCTCGAGAGACGTTTGGTACTCGTACTCTCCTCCTCAGTCGGGAACCATCACTGTGAGCACCTGCAACATCGGCGGGTTCGACTCTGACCTTCTCGTTTACTCTGGGAACTGTGGCAACCTCGTTCAACAAGGCTGTAATGGAGATGCCTCCGGATGCAGCAACTTTACTTCTACGATTCAGGATCTACCAGTAACTGGTGGAGTCAGCTATCTGATTCGTGTCGGTAGCTTCGGAACTTCTGGAGGAGTCGGACAATTCGATTTGTCATTCGCTCCAGGTGGTGGAAACCCGATCGAGATTTGCAATAACTCTGTTGACGATGACGGAGATGGCGCCATCGACTGCAACGATACGGATTGCGCCGCAGATCCTGCATGTTCAGGAACTCCCACGGAGGATTGCTCCAATGGAGTCGACGATGACGGCGACGGGCAGATCGACTGCGCCGACGCAGACTGTTCTTCTTCTCCGGCTTGTAATCCTGTCAGTGGGGATGAATGTCTGACTGCTGTGGATGCGTTTTTGGGTACGAACCCCGTGAATACGACGACGGCGACCACTTCAAGTGACGCATCTGATTCAAGTCAATGTAGTGGCACTTTCCTGGGCGGATTCCACTCTGATGTTTGGTACCGATTTGTCGCGCCCCAGGATGGTTTGATGACTGCAAGCCTCTGTGGATTCGTTGATTTCGATTCTGATCTTGCAGTGTATCAGGGTGGCTGTGCCGCTCTTTCCCAAGTGGGTTGTAATGGTGACGGATCCGGTTGTGTAAATTTGAGTTCCATCGTGACCGATGTTCCAGTGAGTGCTGGGACTGAATACATGATTCGAGTGGGCGGCTGGTCTGAGACTGCAGCCGGGACAGGAAATCTTGATATAACTGTGACGACTGGAAGTCAGGAGAACTGCACTAACGGAACCGATGATGACCAAGACGGTTTGATCGACTGCGAGGACCCCGACTGTTCAGCGGAACCCTCATGCACTCCATTCCCGGGTGATGAGTGTAATACGTCACTCCCCCTGATTTTGGGATTTAACTTCATCGATAATACAGGTGCTTCCGATAGCGCGGAGGGCGTGCCTTCGTGCTCCGGCAGTTTCCTCGGAGCCATGAGTAATGACACCTGGTATGACATTCTAGTGAATCAGGATGGACTTCTCACTATCAGTGCTTGTGACATTTTTGGATACGATTCCAGCATCGTTCTCTACTCCGGGTCGTGTGGGAATTTAATCCCTCTCGCTTGTGATGGAGATTCATGTGGCGGACTGGGCGCGATCGCTCAAGCGAGTGTTACAGCAGGACAGGTGATCAAGGTGCGAATCGGTGCTTCTGTTTCTGGGGCGGTGAGCTCTGGAGATATACAAGTCTCGTTGCAATCTAGTTCTCCCGAGAATTGTCAAAACGGTATCGACGATGACCTCGACGGCCTCGCTGATTGCCTAGACCCCGATTGTGCTGCAGATCCCTCCTGTACCTGTGAGTCTCTGACTGGATTAGTTTGCGTTCAGGGAACCGGTATCGAAGTGAACCTTTCATGGACGAATGGCGAGTTGTACGACGAGATCAGGGTTTCTAGAAATGGTAACCTTGTTGCAATCCTCGGAGGAACTGCAACCAGCTTCCTTGATGGCGGCGGTTTCGCAGGAAATAGAGTCTACGCGGTCACCGGAGTTTGTAGTCAAAGCCAGTCCACGAGTGTCTGTGTCATGGATGTTGTGGAGCCTTCGGGATTCAATGCCATTGCTCCTCTGATCACTTCGAACTTTGATGCTGCAACAGGTATCGGTTCTGTGGAACTGGACTTGTTCCTCTCCGAGAATTCTGACAACCCAGGGTTCCCCGGAGATACTCAAGGCTTTTCATTATCTCTCGCTAATGATGCGAGTTGGGTAACACCTGTGTCCGTGACGGCCACAGATCTGCTGCAGCAACTCAACGGTTCTTCTGGACCAGATTTCTTCACAGAGAATATCTATACAGATGGAATCAATGTTGGAGTGGTCTACTCATTTGCCGGTAATAACATCATTGAGTTTGCTAATGAATCAGCGGTGGTTCACGTTTCATACAACACTGTCGCGGCGAACCTAGTAGGTGCTGTGGATAACGTGGTCACACCACTGACATGGTCAGAAAATGTAGGCCCGGTTCCGGTAGAGAATCTGATCGTCGTCAATGGAACGGCGATTACACTTCAACCTGAATCAGGATCCATCACGTTGATTCCAGAACTGGGTGTTGCTATCTCGAGAGCGGATTGCAACTCAGATGGTTCATTCAATATTGCCGATGCCGTGACTTCCTTGGATGGCTTGTTCAATGGTGGATTGATCAACTGTGTGGATGCTTGTGATTCCAACGATGATGGATTGATGAATATCGCTGATTCTGTCTTCTCGTTGGCCGCGCTCTTCAACAATGGAATTCTGCCTCCTCCTCCCTTCGGATCCTGTGGGATTGACCCCACGGATGATTCGCTGACTTGTGAGGAATTCGACGCCTGTCCCTGAAGAATTCAGGTTCAAACTAGCGTGGGCCAGTCCATTGCTGTCTCTTTCCCCGGGGTACCCCAAGGTATCCCGGGGAATTTTTATGACATTTTCTTCATCTGCTGGGAAGAATATTGCCTGTAGGGGCCGTTATTCAGGCAAATCTGAAGAAGGAGCACCCCCGGTACGCTTGCCCGTGAGGGTTCCGACTTCTACGATCTCATCTGTTGGATACAAGGACTGGAAAGTCTTTTCATTTCGCCGCCTTCCTTCCAGAAGGAGGTGGCTGATCCGACAGTCAGAGAGGCTTTTCAAATCTCTCTGCCAGAACGCAATTACCACCCGAATCCGGGACTACAGATCCCGTTGCGGAAGAGAGACCAGAGGATGAGTTCAATGGATTCCAGTCAAGCTGCTGATCTTGTGAACGGGATCGAGAAAGTCGCTGTTGTAGGTGCCGGAACCATGGGGAACGGGATCGCTCAAGTGTTTGCCACTTCAGGCTACCCTGTCACCATCATCGATCCCTTCGAGGCTTCACTCGAGAGGGCAAAGGGCGCCATCGATAACAGTCTTGGTCGTATGGTGAAAAAAGAAAAAATCACTGCAGATGATGCCAGTGCAACGATGGAGCGCATCTCCTTTTCTACATCAATCGAAGCTTCTGCGGGGACTCAGTGGGCGGTGGAAGCGATTCCCGAGGTGGAGTCACTCAAGGAAGAGGTTCTTTCTGGTCTTGATTCTCATGTAGTCGAGGGGGGAGTGATTGCCAGCAATACTTCTTCGATCTCCATTACTCGGTTGGCCAGTTACACCCAGCGCCCGGAACGATTTGTTGGAATGCACTTCATGAATCCTGTTCCGATGATGAAGTTAGTAGAAGTGATCAAGGGACATAAGACAGTGGACACAGTCGTTGAAGCGACTATGAAACTTTCCCGTAAACTCGGGAAAGAACCTTGGTTGGCAGAGGATTATCCCGGGTTTGTTGCCAACAGGATTCTTTGCCCAATGCTCAACGAAGCGATGTATGCCTTGATGGAGGGTGTCGCAACAAAGGAATCCATCGATGAAGTGATGAAATTGGGAATGGGGCACCCTATGGGGCCTCTGACTCTCGCTGATTTCGTCGGACTCGACGTATGCCTCAATATCCTTGAGGTGTTGCATTCCGAGTTGGGCGATCCCAAGTACAGACCTTGTCCGCTTCTGAGAAGAATGGTGGCGGCAGGAGACTTGGGCAGAAAAACCGGTCGAGGGTTCTACGACTACTCATAAGTGAAGGAGTTCAGCGATGCTGGACAGCACCGGAATCGAGACAAATGAAGCTGCGGGGAGACTCGAAGCAATATTGGGGCTCTCTGTTCCCGAAACTCATCGTCATATTTATGACGAAGCGAAGCGTATCGCTGATGAGATTCTCATTCCTGCAGCGAATCTCCATGACAGGGAAGAATCTTTTCCTGAGGATCAGGTTCGTATCCTTGCTCAAGGTGGCTTCATGGGAATTCTCGCTCCCAAGGAGTTCGGGGGGCAAGGCCTCGATAATCTGGCTTTGACTCTCGCATTGGAGGAGATAAATCGTGGTTGTGCTTCAACAGGAGTGACACTTTCAGTTCACAACTCGTTGTTGTCCAGTCCTCTTCTCCACTTTGGAACAGAGGAGCAAAAAGCTAGGTTTTTTCCAGGACTTGCTTCCGGAGAATCCATGGGGGCATATGCCATCACTGAACCGGATCATGGTTCCGATGCGTTGTCGATTGAAACAACTTGTCGCCGTGAAGGTGACGAATGGATCTTAAACGGAACGAAAGCCTGGATTACAAATGGTTCTAGAGCAGGCACGATCATCACATTTGCAACGATGGATCCTGCATTGCGATCAAAAGGAATAAATGCATTTGTGGTAGACCCTACGATGCCAGGTTTCTCTGTCGGGAAAAAAGAACTCAAACTCGGCATTCGAGGATCTGACACTGTTCAATTGGTGTTTGATGAAATGCGTGTCCCTGCCGAAAATCTATTGGGAGAAGAGGGACAGGGATTCAAGATTGCGATGCACACTCTCGATGGTGGGCGAATTGGCATTGCGACACAGGCAGTGGGTATTGCTCAAGCATGCCTAGATGTCGCGGTTGAATTTGCAGAAGGCCACGAGATGTTTGGGCGTAGACTTGCAGACAATCAGTTGGTGTCTCACAAAATCGCCGATATGGCGACACGAATCGAGGCTTCCCGATTGCTCACCTACAGAGCAGCCCTGTTAAAAGATGCTGGAAAGCCTCACAGTCGACAAGCATCGATGGCGAAACTGAGTTCTTCAGAGATTGCGAATGATGCTGCGCGGATGGCTCTCGAAATTCATGGAGGAGCAGGGATAGGGCGACAGTCCCCCATCGAAAGATTATTCCGTGATGCGAAAATCTGCGAGATTTACGAAGGCACTAGCCAAATCCAGAGACTGGTGATCTCACGCCATGTCCGACCGGACCGGGGGTAAATGTCCTCCCGCACAGTAGAAGAACTGGTCTCGGGAATCCTCCGTGGACATCGCAGGGATTTGGCTCAAGCCATCACTGCGGTGGAACAAGATGAGCTCAAAGCAGATGCTTTACTTTCAGCTCTGCCTCCCGCACCCGGTGCCTTTCGGCTTGGACTGACAGGTGCGCCGGGGGTCGGTAAGTCGACATTTATCGCAAAAGTGGTTCCTCTACTGATTGAGTCTGGAGAGAAGGTCGCTGTTTTGGCAGTGGACCCGACCAGTCCGGTGACGGGTGGAGCATTACTGGGTGATCGAGCAAGAATGTCGAGTGATATGGGCGACGCAGGTTGGTTTCGTAGCTTAGCAAGCCGGGGGTCGACGAGTGGAGTTGCAGGGTGCACCGATCATGCAGCAGAGATACTCGCGAGGGCCGGCTTCGGAATCATCATTATCGAAACAGTTGGGGTTGGCCAACTTGAGGTTGAGATTGCAACAGAAGCAGATCAATCCTGGTTGTTACTTTCTCCCGAAGGCGGAGACGCAATACAGCTCCTTAAAGGTGGAGTACTTGAAGTTGTACAACGAGTTATCGTGCACAAGAGTGATAGACCCGGTGCTGAAGAATTGATGCGTTGGGTTGAAGAGGCTGCTAGAGATCAGGCTGCTGCTGATCCTGTTGCAGTCAGCAGTCAAACAGGCATAGGCCTGAAAGAAGTCGTGGATCTTGTTCTGTCCGCCGCGAAGGCGCAGAGATCTAAACCGGATGAAGGTCGTTCAAAAGAGCGGCTTCGACGGAGACTGTTGCGCAGGGCAGAACAGGAATGGATTAAAAAAGGCTTGGAGGATTCTGGAGGTGAGTCGCAAATTGATCGGCTCGTTGATCAGGTCTTCGAGGGACAAATTGAGGCGAGAGAAGCTCTCGCCAAGTTAACTGATCGCTGATTCTGAGCTCCCTAATGGGTGAGCAGCAGGATTTCTCAGATGAGTGAGTGGAAGGAAACACCGTGATTCGTTTCGAAGAACATCACCAAGAGATTCGGGAGATGATTTCCGACTTCTCCGATAAAAAAATCGCTCCTCGTGCTGAGCAATTGGATGAGAGTCAGGGTGTTCCCTCTGAAAGCTTGTCCGAAATCGCAGACCTAGAAATGCTGGGATTAACGATTCCCGAAGAGCATGGCGGGTCTGGATTAGATTTGTTGACGGCTTGCCTCGTCGTAGAAGAGATTTCTCGAAATTGTGGATCTACCGGCGCTATCGTTGCTACCCATCTCTTTGAAGGCACGTCTGCAATACTCAGATTAGGAGATGATGAAGGAAGAGCACGTTGGCTTCCTCAATTGGCTTCGGGGAAAACTCTGGCGACCTTTGCGATGGCAGAGCGAGAAGCTGAATCAGATGCCTCCGCAATTGACGCTTCTGCGGGTGCGGAAGGTGATGGCTTCGCGATTCATGGTCGCAAGACTTGGATCATGGGAGGGCAAACCGCTGGTTTGACCACCGTCATTGCTCGACGTGGTGAAGATAATCTAGAAGACCTTGGTGCTTTTGTGGTCGACCCCACTGTTGAAGGGTGTCACCGAGAGGCTCATGAAGATCTCTTGGGATTGCGTGGAGCTGGTTTTTGCGCACTCAATCTTGAAGGGGTGCAACTGCCATCGAACGCTCATCTTTCGGGATCTTCTGGGGGCTGGTCAGACATTCTCAAGGTTGTGGATATGGCCCGTCTCGGGGCTGCTTCAGTCAGCCTTGGAGTGGCCAGAGGTGCCATTGCTCATGCATTAGAATATTCTTCTCAACGCAAAGCATTTGGTCGGTCGATTGATCGCTTCGGAGCGATTCGTGCCATGCACGCGGAGGCTGCGACCGCTGTTGAAGGAGCTCGACTGCTCTTATGGAGAGCTGCAGGTCTTCTCGATGCGGGTAAATCAGCGGGCAGGGAAGTGTCGATGGCAAATCTCTCAGCAAAGCAGGCCGCTTACAAGGCAGGCCGCGATGCTGTGCAGATTCTCGGAGGAAATGGTTACAGTCGCGAGTACCCCGTCGAGAGGTGCTACCGGGATATCCAAGCACTCTCTCCTTTTGGCGGTGGTGAAGATCTACAAAAAATATTGGTAGCTCGTTCGATGGCAGGAGTTCGATCATGAGTCGTGCTGTCATCTGTTCGGCTGTCAGAACACCCATCGGCAAGTTTCTCGGAGGCTTGTCTGAACTGAGTCCTGCCGACCTCGGAGTCGCTGCTGTTGTTCCTGCTCTAGAAAGGGCAGGAGTCTCCGCAGATCGCGTTGGAGAATTACGGTTCGGTTGTGGACGTCAGGCGGGGGGTGGCCCCAACGTCGCTCGCCAAATTGCAGTGCGTTCCGGGATCCCGGTGACCTCCACTGCAGTTACTGTGAATATGGCCTGTGGTTCTGGCTTACTCGCCATCATGGAAGCCAGAGATGCCATCGAGCGCGGCGAATTTGAAGTTGTTGTTGCTGGCGGTACAGAAAGCATGTCTCAGCTTCCATTTTACATGCTGGGAGCTCGAAAAGGGTACCGTCTCGGACAGGGTGAACTTGTAGATGGAATGTACCGTGATGGTTTTCAGTGCCCCTTGGCCGATCAATTGATGGGAGCCACTGCAGAAAATCTTGCAGAAGAATTTTCTATCAGCAGGGAAGAGCAGGATTCTTACGCAGTAGAAACGCAGCGAAGATGTCAGCAGGCCCGTGAAGAAAACCTGTTTGCAGATGAGATTGCGCCAGTGGAGATTCCTGGTCGTAAGGGACCGACTGTGATCTCAGTGGATGAGCATCCTCGAGACAATTCTAATATGGCCTCGATGGCCAAACTGAAGCCGGTCTTCAAAAAAGAAGGAACCGTTCATGCGGGGAACTCTTCCGGAATCACAGATGGCGCATGCGCTCTGGTTCTTGCCAATGAAGAGGTGGCAAAAGCTGAAGGATGGCCCATTTTGGCTGTGGTGGGAGCATCTGCTCGAGGGGGAGTGGAGCCCCGGAGAATGGGAATGGGACCGGTTCCTGCGATAGGGAAATTGCTCACACAGACGGGTGCGAGCATCAGTGATTACGACTTGGTCGAGATCAATGAAGCTTTTGCTGCTCAAGTTTTGGCGTGTCTCAAGGAGGTCGATATCGACAGAGATCGTCTCAATGTCCATGGTGGTTCTATTGCGCTGGGGCACCCTATCGGCGCAACGGGAGCCAGGATCGTGACGACACTTATTCATGCCGCAAAACGTCGCGGTGGTGGTAAAGGTATGGCTTCGCTTTGTATCAGTGGTGGAATGGGCCTTGCTCTGGATTTAGAAATCAGTTCCTGACATGATAGGAACTGATCTCATCAATGAGTGATTAGGAGAGCGAGAGTCATGTCGATACTACTCAAAGGACGAATGGTACTGGGAGTGTTCCTGTTGTTAGCAGGACTGACCATCGTTAAGTTCCCAGATATTCTCCAATATGCATTGGCTTCCGTATTAATCGTTTCCGGTGTTTCAGCAATTCTTGGATCATTAGGGGGCAACGCTCCCCAACAACATCCCAGTGAGCCCGAAACACGCGGCGCAGATTTTCGAAAGCTCGAAGACTAAGTCTTAGTTTTTTTGATTATCAATCAGAATAAGTCTTCTTACCGCTTCATCTCCTGGAATCTGGTAGGGTTCATCGAGGGCTACAAAGAGTCTTCGCTTCCACATTAAGCCTTTGACTGCCGCGAGTTCTTCGTTAGCGGCTGGACCTTTCCATAGCAACATAGGCCCGTAGTAGTTGTGGGTGCACCAGTTGAGCAATCTTTCGATAGGGCCCACAGCTCTGGCTGTGACGAGATCAATCTCCTTGCGGTGTTCACGAATCCAATCTTCATAGCGACCCCAAACGCATGTGACCCGATCTGAAATACCGAGTTGCTCAACAACTCCTTGAAGAAACTCAATCTTTTTTCTTTTTGAGTCTAGAAGTGTCACCTTCAGATGTGGGCATGCTAATGCGATAGATAGTCCAGGCCATCCTGCACCAGTTCCTAGGTCCAATATGTGGTGAAAGATTTGTTCTCCCCCTTCAGCGAGGAGGGGGAGCGCAGCGAGCGAGTCTGCACAATGACGAATCGCCATTTCCTCGGGTTCGGTGACTCGAGTCAGATTCATCACTTCATTGCGTTCTCGAACGAGCCAAGCGTGAAGTGCTAGGCCTTCTCGAGCAAATCCGGGCGCGAAGGGACCCAGAGCTGTTATGAATCGACTTTTGAACTCTTCGTATTCGATATCTATTTTCTCCTGCGCATTATTCCGTGACACTTCATCCCACTCTTGGGAGGTGCTTCTTGGGTCTTAGGAATCTTGAGGGTAACATAGTTACGAGCGCCGAAAGGAGAACTACCTATGGATGATTCAAGAAAATCAGCCGCTGGATATCCTCTCGATCGACCCGACGAAGAAATCATGCGGTCAAGAGTCGATCAATTAACGCCTGAACAACATCATGTGACCCAAAAATCGGGAACGGAAGCACCGTTCTGTGGAGGGTTTCTTGGAGAAAAAGAAGAGGGCACATATGCGTGTGTCGTCTGTGAACTGCCGCTTTTTCGTTCTGAGCACAAATTCGAATCGGGGACGGGATGGCCCTCCTTTTTTGATACCTATGATCCTGAACACGTTCAGGAAAAATCTGATGCCACACATGGAATGGTTCGTACCGAGATTTGCTGCGCCCGTTGTGATGCACATTTGGGTCACTTATTTCCCGATGGACCCGCTCCTACTGGAGTGCGTCATTGCTTGAACTCGGCCTCCCTCACCTTTTTTCCTGAGGGAGTTGAGATTCCCATTGAAGTCAACTTTGCTGGCAAGAGGCCTGATTCAGCCCCGGTGAAGAACGCTCGGGCTTATTTTGGCGGAGGCTGATTCTGGGGAGTCGAGGACCGCTTTGCGGCTCTCGATGGCGTCGTCGACGTCATCTCGGGATACATGGGAGGCACTCTGGATAATCCGACTTATGAACAAGTTTGTTCAGGAGTGACAGGGCATGCTGAGGCAGTAGAAATTCATTACGATTCTTCTCGTGTGAGTTACTCCCGATTGGTCAGTTTGTTCTTCGCTTTGCACGACCCGACGACTCCGGATCGGCAGGGTGCTAACCAGGGCACGCAGTATCGTTCTGTCGCGTTTTGTGATTCCCCTGAAGAGGTTCAGGAATTGAATCGGCAAATTTGCGCACTTGAGAATGAAGGTGCATTTGGGGGGAAACCTTTTGTGACCCAGGTCATCGATAGTGGTCCTACCTTTTGGCATGCTGAAGACTATCATCAAGACTACTACCAGAAGCATAGAGGTTTCTGCTCTCGCTAATTCTGGAGTCAAACTGTTTCAGAATGAACGATGCCATCCTTATCGACTTTTCCTGCAGTAGCGGTACCGGTCAGTGCTAGCCAGCCTTCTATTAACATCCAGATCTGTAATAGCATTCCAAATCCGAGAATGATGACTTGTTGCCATGGGATCGCTGCTTCATTGAGAAGGCCCTTCATTTGCGATACGGCAGCCCAGCCAACGATCAGGCTCAGAAATACGAGAGGAATCAGAGTCGGAAGTACGGGTTTTCCTCTACGAGCTTGCCATGTTGATAATACAACGAGAGTCAAACTAGCGAGCAGCTGATTGGTCACTCCAAAGATAGGCCAGAGAACAAGGCCCCCTGTTCCTCCTTTACCTGCCAGTAATGCGAGAGCTGCAGCAGACAGGACAGCGAAGGCTGTCGCAATCTGACGATTTTGTAGACTTCTTATTCCCAGTGAATGACCAATTTCTTCAACAACATAACGTTGAATACGAGTGGCACTATCCATCGTCGTTGCTGCGAAAGAAATGATGACGACGGTCACGACACTGGCGAGAAATTCTATAGAAAAGAAAGGAACAACCTGTTGAATAAATGTTGCTCCACCATAAATAAATCCGGATAGCCGATCGAGAAGTGAATCTGATCCGACCCAGTTGGAAGAATATTTCGCGGTCCATGCTGCGGTGTCTACAAACCCTGCGCTGGAGATGCAGCAAAGTATAACGACTGCAGCCAAACCACCTTCCAGAATCATCGCTCCATAGCCGATGCTTCTCACATGGCTTTCCGATTCAAGTTGTTTGGAAGTTGTTCCGCTGGCGACCATGCAATGAAATCCGCTAATCGCACCGCAAGCGATG
Organism: Planctomycetota bacterium; assembly: GCA_016776905.1. Taxonomy (GTDB): domain Bacteria; phylum Planctomycetota; class UBA8108; order UBA1146; family UBA1146; genus UBA12191. The sequence goes on from JADHSM010000012.1 coordinate 55,766, forward strand.
GTGATAAAAAGAAATGGAAAGAGAAAAGGAGCATCTGCAGGGGGGTTTTGGTTGATGGCTGGAGCGACGATGTCCAATTGGGTGCTCCCATTGAAAGCCGCGACGAGAATACCTGCTAACAATCCGCCCATGGCAAGAAAGAGCTGATGGGAGTTGATGGCGTCTCTGGGTTGAAGAAGTCTTTGGACTGGAAGAGTGCTGGCAATCCAAGCATATGCAAATAAGGCTAAGAGCCAAAACATGCGTGCGTTTTCTTTTAGCACATTGCCGGCCGCGGAATCTCCCCAATCAAATGCCAACAAGGATCGAACAGGATCTAGAGAACCTAATCCAATACAGCTGTACATGACTACTAATGCGAGTCCGCCCCACAATGCCATCGATCCACCACGTAACAGTTTCCAGCCGATGAAGAGAGCGATGGGGATCTCTATCCAGACCGCCAGGATACTTTCTGGTCGAGCAACGAAAAGGCTAGCGATGACGAAAGCAAAGACGGCAAGAACGACCCAAAGAGCGAGCATGATAAAGATAAGAAACAAGATTCGGACTCGAGGAGACAGAATTTCAGCGCAAAGATCACCGATGCTTCGACCTTGATTTCTCGCTGAAAGAACGAGAGATCCTAGATCATGAACAGCTCCAATAAATATGGATCCGAAAATGACCCAAGCTAGAGCAGGTAGCCAACCCCAAGTAACAGCAACAGCGGGACCCACGATGGGACCAGCACCGGCAATGGTGACATAGTGATGTCCAAAGAGAATCGAACGCTTGGTCGGGACGTAATCGATACCGTTTTGTAGTGCTTGACTCGGCAGTTGTTTGTCAGGAAATGAACCGACTCCAAATACATGAGTTGTGATCCATGAGCCGTAGTAGCGGTATCCCAACCATAATGCAGTTGCTGATAACAATGCCAGGATGAAAACATTCATTGATACCCCCTCTTCTGTTTAGATCTCAAGGATTCTAGTGCCTTGACCCTGATAGTCCACCTCCCATGATGTTGCAAGACAGGGGGACGAATGGGTAAGAAATCTTCTGAATCAGCGCATTCTGATTATTGGAAAAAGAATCTCAAATTAATCGCAAAGCTACTCTTTGTGTGGGCCTTCGTTTCGTTTGGGCTGAGTTTAGCGTTCGCGGATGCTCTTCACGGGGTGCTCTTCCCCCTTCCTGGTACCCCATTAGGCTTCTGGTTTGCTCAACAAGGGTCGATCTTTACCTTTGTGATCCTCATATGGGTCTATGCCTGGCGAATGAACCGATTAGACGATGAATACTTCTCAGAAGGGGATGAGTAATGGATATCCAGCAATGGACAGCGCTCCTTGTGGGAGCATCCTTTCTTCTCTACATCGTCATTGCCATTCGATCGCGAGCAAATAGTACCGGCGATTTTTACGTCGCGGGTGGGCACGTCCCGCCCTTGGCAAACGGAATGGCAACAGCTGCAGATTGGATGAGTGCGGCATCGTTTATATCGATGGCTGGGCTCATCTCGTTTTCAGGGTTTGACGGTTCTGTTTACCTGATGGGTTGGACGGGTGGATATGTCCTATTGGCACTTCTTCTCGCTCCGTACTTAAGAAAATTTGGAAAGTTTACCGTTCCAGATTTCATCGGAGATCGGTACTACTCTCAGTTGGCTCGAATCGTCGCTGTGATATGCGCTATCTTTGTGTCCTTCACTTATGTCGCAGGCCAAATGAGGGGTGTCGGATTGGTATTCAGTCGATTCCTTGAAGTGGATATCACCACGGGTGTCGTCATTGGGATGGGCATCGTGCTTGTCTACGCGGTGCTCGGAGGTATGAAGGGCATCACCTATACACAGGTTGCACAGTATTGTGTCCTCATCTTTGCTTTCATGGTCCCAGCGATTTTCATCTCGCTTCATGTCGCGGATTGGGCAATACCCCAAATTGGATTCGGTATGGATACTCCGGGGCAAGGGTCGACGATCTTGGCTCGATTGAATGGTCTACATGAAGAGCTGGGGTTTTCTTCCTATACGCGGGGAAGCGGAAACACTATAAACCTGATTGCTATTACCTTTGCACTGATGGCCGGTACTGCTGGATTACCTCACGTCATCATTCGGTTTTACACCGTACCTCGCGTTCGAGATGCACGCACTTCTGCCGGCTGGGCTCTCTTGTTGATTGCGATTCTATATACGACAGCTCCAGCCGTTGCTGTCTTTGCGCGAACAAATCTTCTCGATACCGTGTACAAGGAAGGTCAATTCCAACCTCATTCGAGTATGCCCGAATGGTTTAATACATGGGAAGGCACAGGGCTTATAAAATTCACCGATCATAATAATGACGGCTTGATTCAATACGTAGGTGAAGGAGCCGTGGATGCTGAAGGACTGCTTCTTCAGAATGAGTTAATTATTGATCGAGATATTATGGTTCTCGCAAATCCAGAAATTGCAGGGCTCCCCAACTGGGTCATCGGTCTCGTTGCAGCAGGAGGTTTAGCAGCAGCATTATCTACCGCTGCAGGATTATTACTCGTGGTCTCTACATCTTTTTCGCACGATCTATTACGAAAATGGCTCAAGCCTGACATCAGTGAAAAAGAAGAATTGTTGGCAGCCCGAATTGCTGCAGGAGTTGCGGTATGCTTCGCCGGATATCTGGGTGTTCATCCACCTGGTTTTGTTGGGGAGGTCGTGGCGTTCGCATTTGGGCTTGCTGCAGCCAGTTTCTTTCCGGCAATTTTACTGGGCATATTCATGAAGCGCATGAATAGTGAAGGCGCGATCGCGGGAATGATTGTGGGGTTGCTCTTTACGGCGAGTTACATCATATATTTCAAATTTATGCATCCCGAACTCGATTCCGCTGATCACTGGTGGTGGGGCATCTCGCCGACAGGAATCGGGAGCATTGGAATGTGCTTTAATTTCATGGTCGCAGGAATTGTTCGCTCATTCACAGCTGATCCACCTCAAGAGGTGATGGAGATGGTGGAGCAGATTCGATTGCCTGAGAAAGGTTAAATTAGAGTTGCTCTTTGCTGGGGGCATTTGCACTTTTGGTCAGTCTTGGGATTCCCAGTTCTGCGACAAGCATGCCAATAATGATCAGTGCTCCTCCAGCGATCGCCAGGAGTGAGAGCTTTTCTCCGATTAACCACCATGAGAACCCAGCGGCAGTGACCGGCTCCATTGCAAAAATCACAGCAGTGCTGACAGCGGTAGTCGATTTTTGCGCCCAACTCTGCACCAAAAAAGCGAGGGCTGTTGCGAGGATTCCTGTCAATGCAACTGCGCTCCAAACGTTGCTTGAAAGCTGACTAAAATCAGGAATATTTTCCAACGTGAGAGCCGCAATCAAAGACAAGAGAAAGACTGTTCCGATTTCTATCGTGGTCATCGCCAATGCTGAAACTCGAGAAGCCCACCTTGCTTTGAAAATAATCTGAAAGGCGAAGGCGATCGTGCAGCCAAATGTAATCATATCTCCACGAGCGACGTCCAACTGAGCAGGGGGATCTACCAATTGAGCTTCTCCGCCGAAGGCCATGCAAGCCAAGCCTATGGCTGCGAGGAAGACACCAAATAGAACTTTGCTTTCGAGTCGATTCTTCAAGAATAGAAATGCTAGCAAGGGAACAACGATGACTGAGAGACCGGTGAGAAATCCCGAATGCGCTGGGGTTGTGTAGAGGAGCCCAGTTGTTTGAAATGTGTATCCCAACCAGAGCGAAACTCCTGTTAAGAGCCCCGCTTTCCATAGGATTTTTTTGTCCTCAGTGGAATATTTATTCGTTTGCCTTCCTCGCAAGAGAAGCATGGGAAGAAGAATGGCGCTGGCGATTCCGAATCTGAGGACATGAAACGAGTGAACTGGGATCTCCTCAATCGCCTTCTGGACAGAGACGAAAGTCGCTCCCCAGACAACGACGACGAGAAACAGTGCAAAATTGGCTCTACGTGTCGTGGAAACCACGTCTGTGTCCTTTCCGGCCCTTCGGATGCGCTTCAACGCAAAGGTCTCTCGTGTTATCTTGCACAGGATCCTGGAAGTCTACAGAGGATTCGGTTTTCCGTTTTCTCCAACCGCGAATTTTAAGCCGGAATCCAACTCCTCAAGGAGGTTGGAAGGATAGGACGCTGAGTCCACTTTCCACCTCTGGGATGATCGTGGAAATCCGCTTGGAAATCGCCTTCCTTCAAGAATAGAGTCAATTGAGCCTTCCCTGTGTTCCAAGTCACGGACAGGGTAGACAAAGGAGCCTAATGATTTCGCAGATGTTGAGTTTTAGACCGTCGGTTTGGACGGGGCATTCCAGAATGGAATCCAGATTTTCCGTATTACTGGTGCTGGGTCTTCTTCTGGGTGGGGGAATCCTATTTCCCGGCGGGAAATTGGATGCTCAAGAGCAAAGAAATCTCAGGCACATTCTCATTGCTACTGAGAATGTGGCGAACAAGCTTCTTGCCGCTGCTCAATCCGGTACAGATTTTAAGATGTTGGCGAGGAGGTATTCCCTCGATGTCGGCACAAAAATTCTGGGTGGGGATCTCGATTGGGTTTCTCCCGGTCAGATGGAGCCTGAGTTTTCTCTGGCAGCCTTCAGCATTCCAGAAATCGGAGGATTTACGACCTGCAAAACCCGCTATGGGTGGCACGTGATCCAGTATGTTGATCAAAGGGGGGTCGTAAAAAAGGAGCCTTCAGATAAGGGTGCCGACAGTGGTGGTGCGAATCCAGAAACCGCTGACAAGGGGAAGGCAGAAGTTAATTCTCCCAATAACCCGCTCCCTGTGAATCCTTCCGCAGATCGTAATGAAGATATTACCTGGCAGATTTCTTTTTCTGACAGGACATACACACCGGGAAAGAATGGCGAGACGCCCCAGATCGATTTGACGATCAGGGCGACCAATAAAAGTGAAACTGCGCTGAAGGTCATCGATCCTGTGCTGTGGCCTTTAGGTCTCATCGTTCGCTACCAGTTCGGTAAACTCAATGTTCCAGTGAACGCTCCCGAAGGGTATTCCAGATCGAAGTTCAAGCTGGAAGAGATTGCCCCGGGCGCAACAATCCAAAGAAGTTTCAAGTTACAAGATTATGTCGACGTCAGTCAAAACTGGCCGATTGTTCGTGTGATTTGGAGAGGTGACACCCTGTTCGACAGATCTTCGAAACAGGAAATCTTGCCCACGGGCCAAGACTCTCTTCAAAAGATGAAATCTCGTTGGAGATTTTATCGTAGTGGTGAAGCGAACTTCAATCTCCTGCCAGAAGTGAAGTCGGACGAGCGCTGGGTCGTATGCATTTTCTCCTCAGGGAGAATTTGGATTGAGTTGAACAACAATGAGGCTATCCCCGGACTGAATGCCGCTATTGTCAGCAGTATTCGAAAGGGTGATTGGGACAAGCGTCCTTTTGACTTCTTTAATAACCAAGTGTTGCGATTTGGTTTGAGTGCCCAGTCTACAGGGAATCAAGGAATTGAGATTCCTTCCAGTGCACAGTTCACAGGAGTCGTGAACAGGGGTGACTTCATAGCATTACCGACGAAGTTGTCGAATTCTGCACTGGGATTTGGCCAGAGATTTGGTCTTTCGATCACAGACGGCGCTCAGCTCTCAACGAAAAATGGATCCATCATCGGTCGGATTATTCTCGAAGAAGGGGATCCGTTGAGAAGACTTGAGGAACGGAATGGCGAGAAGAAAACGTCTCAGATCACTCTCGCCCTCGCGTGGCCCTACGATTTGATTCCAGACAGAACTCGTAAGGCGATGGAGAAGTCTTCAGAAGAGAAAGTTGACCTACAGAAAAAAGAAGTTTCGACTCCGAAAGTGAAAACTGTAGAAGCGAAGAAGCCTATTCTTCAGCAATCTCCGAAGGAGATCCTTAAGAAGGAAGAGGAGAGAGCGAAGGTCAGGGAAAAAGCAAAACAGTCTACCCTTGAAAAAGTGACCGAAACAAAACCCGCTCAGGTTCTCGTTCCACTTCCTCGAATCCAAATGGAGACCAGTAATGGTACATTCCTCATCCAGTTGTTTGAGAATGACGCTCCAAATACGGTCGCTCATTTCATCCATCTGGTCGAATCCGGATTTTATGACGGCCTGACTTTCCACAGAAGAGTCCGGACTGATTCGAGTGAGGGATTCGTTCAGGGAGGCAGCCCAGACGGTACAAGTGCGGGAAAACTGGATTACACCATTGTTGATGAGCCCAGTATTAAAAGGCCGGCGAAAAAATACTCAGTGGTGATGGCGAGACATCACACCCGTGATAACTCTGCGAGTACTCAGTTTTTTATCGCTCTGGATGATCTCGATTATCTGAATGGCCAATACACTGTTTTCGGCGAAATCATTAACGGTCAGCAATCTGCAATGCGACTCGACTCTCGAAGCACTATAAAAAGTATGAAGGTGCTGTCGAAAAGAGATCGGGAATACAAATTCAAAAAGTTTAATCAGAGTCAGTAGGACTCAGGGACGTCAGGATACCAAATGGCAAGTGTGACCATTGATCGATCAGGAACGGGAATAGCCACCGTTACGATTGATCGCCAGAAACAATTGAATGCTCTTGATGATGCTACGGTGCAATCGATCCGCGAAGTTTTCGAGGAGATCTCGAATGATACTTCGGTGAGGGTCGTCATATTAACCGGAGCAGGCGATAGAGCTTTTGTTGCGGGAGCTGATATCCAGCAACTCGCCGACCAAGATGCGATCGAAGCGCGAGAGAGAGCTCTCAAAGGCCAAGCCGCCTTCAATGCCATCGAAAGATGTGGCAAGCCGGTGATCGCTATGATCAATGGCTTTGCTCTCGGAGGTGGATGTGAGCTCGCCCTCGCTTGCCATCTTCGGTACGCCTCTGCAAAAGCAAAAATTGGGCTACCCGAGGTCACCCTAGGGATCATCCCCGGATACGGCGGGACCCAAAGGTTGCAGAGAATTATCGGTAGAGGCCGTGCGTTAGAGTTGATTCTAACGGGTGAACATATTTCTGCAGACAAAGCATATGAACTGGGACTTGTGAACCAGGTCTTTTCTCCGGATGAATTAGAAGCCGGCGTTCAGTCTGTAGCGGAGACACTCTGCAAGCGAGGACCCAAGGCTCTCGATCATGCGATCGACGCAGTGATCAGGGGGGGTGATGGCACTCTGGCGGATGGACTGGCTATCGAGGCCGATCTCTTTGGAGTGACCAGTGCTACTAAAGATATGAAAGAAGGAATGGCAGCCTTTCTCGAGAAACGGTCTCCCAACTTCGAAGGAAAATAAAAACTCATTTGATATTTCTCGCTGAAGTCTTTGAGGCGGAAGTGAATAGAACTGAAGGAACGAAAATGAAACAAAAAATTAAGGTCCTTGGCGGTGCCAGGACAGCCATGGCCGAATATGTCGGGACTCCCGGATTTGGACTCTTCAAGAACATCAGTGCCATTGAATTGGGTGCGTTGGCCACGAAAGAGGCATTACGGAGAAGTGAAGTCGATCCCGCTGCGGTTGATCATGTCGTGATGGGCAATGTCATGCAAACCAGTGCTGATGCCCTCTATGGTGCTAGGCACGTCGCTCTTCGTGCGGATTTGCCGATCGAGACACCTGCACTGACAGTCAATCGTCTCTGTGGATCCGGACTTCAGTCCGTCGTCACTGGAGCCCAGCATATCCTTCTCGACGAAGCCAAGGTGGTTGTGGCCGGTGGCATGGAAAATATGTCTCAGTGTCCACATGTTATCCGTGGAGCCCGTGAGGGGTTCCATCTGGGGCAAGGTAAGCTTGAAGACCTATTGATGGCTTCACTGCTGGATCCCTACTGCGGTCTTTTCATGGCTCAAACTGCAGAAAAGTTGGCGACTCAGCACAATATTTCTCGCGAAGAGCAAGATGAGTTCGCCATCACGTCCATTTCCCGTGCCAGAGCCGCGCAGGAAAATGGAGTCTTTAACGACGAAATGTTCCCTGTGACAGTGAAGCGTCGCCGTGAAGAGATTGAAGTCTTTAGGGATGACCACATCAAACCTGATACGACTCATGAGAAGTTATCGAAACTTCGTCCGGCATTTGGCAAAGAAGGAACCGTTACCGCTGGAAACGCCAGTGGAATCGTCGATGGTGCCGCAGCATTGGTTCTTGCAGCAGAGGGCGCTCCCGCTGCACAAGGGCGAGAAGTTCTCGGTACGGTCAATGGCTGGCACGTGGTGGGTGTTGATCCGTCCATTATGGGAATCGGTCCTGCTCCTGCCATCAGAGGATTGCTAGATGCACATCATCTTTCCATCTCTGACATCAGTATTTTTGAAATTAATGAGGCGTTCTCTGCCCAATACTTAGCCGTCGAAAAAGATCTGGGTCTGGATCGTGACAAGTGCAATGTCAACGGAGGAGCAGTGGCTCTCGGCCACCCTCTGGGGATGACTGGAACTCGTTTGATTCTCACGGCCATCCATGAGCTACGTCGTCGTGGCGGAGGCTTGGGTATTGCGAGTGCATGTATTGGTGGCGGACAAGGAATAGCTGTTCTGGTGGAAGCCTAGAGCGGGATCACAGGAAGAAACAAAAATGAGCAAAACATACAAAATAGCAGTTTTCGCAGGAGACGGGATTGGTCCCGAGGTGACAAGGGAAGCTCTCAAGGTTCTCGATGTCACAGCAGAGATGGCCGGGTTTAAAGTCGACTGTAAACACTTCCCACATGGAAGTGAGCATTACCTTGAAACAGGAGAGTTGCTTCCCGACGAAGTTCTTGAAGAAGTTCGCGGGATGGACGCTGTGTATCTCGGAGCCATCGGCGACCCTCGAGTAGAGGTAGGCCTCGCAGAGAGAGCTGTGATTGCAGGTCTCCGATTCAATCTCGATTTGTTTGTCAATCTAAGACCTATTCGTCTGATGGCCGACAAGTTTTGCCCGCTAAAAGGCAAAACTTCGAAAGACGTCGATTTCGTCGTCGTGCGTGAAAATACGGAAGATGCCTATGCAGGAATAGGGGGGATTCTTAAAAAGGGAACCCCTCATGAAGTTGCTATGCAGCAGATGGTATACACGCGCCATGGTGTGGAGCGTGTCGTCAGATATGCATACGAAACTGCAAGAAAAAGAGATCGTCAGAAGAAGTTACTTCTTGTCGATAAGGCAAATGCCATTCGAGCTCAAGATATTTGGACTCGGACGTTTGCAGAAGTCGGCGAAGAGTTTCCAGACATCGAACAAGATCACGCCTATGTTGACGCTGCTTGTATGTGGATGATCAAAAATCCAGAAAGCTTCGACACTGTGGTCACTACGAATTTGTTTGGAGACATTATCACTGATCTAGGTGCTGTCCTTCAGGGCGGTATGGGTGTTGCTGCCAGCGGCAATATCAATCCAGGTCAGGTGTCCTTGTTTGAGCCGATCCATGGGTCTGCGCCGAAGTACAAAGGCCAAAATGTTTCATGTCCGATTGCTGCCATCGCGGCTGTTTACATGATGCTCCATGAATTAGGTGAGATCTCTTCTGCTTCAAAAATTGAGCATGCCATCGAGAAAGTCCTCAATAGAGAAGATGTTAATTCGGTCAGTGCTTCAAGCGGGGTCAGCACCGATGAGTGGGGTGATCGTGTCATAGAGGCTTTGCGCCAACTCTAGGAGAGTCATGGCTGATTCCTCAACAATGAATGAAATCTATCACCAGGGAGCCGATGGTTCCCTGGTGGTTCTTCGTGCTTCCGGAGCGGATGCCTTCGAATTTTTACAAAGAATGTTCTCCTGTGACCTGAGGAAGACGACTTCCGACCGGGGTATTCGGGGAACGCTTCTTGACGGAAAAGGACGCATTCTCTCTGTCTTCGACCTTTACAGAGGGGATCAAGATATCCTCATGGTTACCTCTGGGATTGAAGTGGACGTACTTCAATCACGGCTAGAAGCGATGATCATTCTGGAAGATGTCTCTCTCTCTCGGGATCAGTTGCGTATCGCTCATATATTTGGCGAAGGAGCATCTACTGCCATCCATTCATGGGGGTGGGATGTTCCATCCGAATTTTTAGCAGTTGAATCTGGAGATGACGGGGAATTAGTATTTCGCCCACGTTGTCATCCTTTGGGGTTCGATTTGATTTATCCGGCATCTGAACACGACGATATGTTACGAAAAGTGAATGAGATCTCAAAAGAGGCGACGAAGGAGCAGGTTGAAAAAGGCCGGATTCTTCTGGGGGTTCCCAAGTCTGGAAATGAGATATTGGAACGGACTCTGCCGCCGGAGGTGGGCCTCGGGGATGCGGTGGCCTATGACAAGGGTTGCTATGCAGGACAGGAAGTCCTCGCAAGAATTAGAACTTATGGTCACGTGAACAGAGAACTGAGAGCGATTAAATTAGAAGCGAACTCTCAAGACGCCTTAGGCAAGATGTCTGAAGAACCGAAAGTCGGTGACCCGCTTTTCTCGCCGGAGAAACCCGAAAAAGCGGCAGCAACCATCACCTCTGTTGTCAGAGTTGAAGACACTTGGTCAGCCATCATTTCGGTGAAATATAAGCTTCTTGAAGAAGGAATGACCCTTGCCTGGGACCCTGACAGCGAAAATATGCTGAGAGGATCCCTGGAGCCTATATTTTGTTCGTAACCTTCAAGTGTCGAAAACGCACTTTGATTTAGCGGGCCATCTCATGTAACTCTTCGTCGGAGAGTAACCGATCGGCTTTCTTTGCTCGGTCAAAAATCTTTGTCACAAGTTCCTCTGTCGGCGAAATCTGGTTTTGTTCTAGCCAGAAAATAACATTCGATTTTCCACTCATGGGACCGACGCTGATTTTCTGAGCCAAACCGAACTCGTCTGCAGGTACTCCTGAATAGACTCTGTTTGCGAGCCAGTTGTCCTTCTTGCGGAAAGCCTTTATGACTGCTGCCGCGTGAACTCCTGTTGCTGTTTCGAAGGCGTCAGAACCAAAGACCGGGTAATTCCTCGGAATGGGGACATGACATCCTTCACTCACCGCCCCGACATAGTCAGGGAGAAGAGTGAGATCATTCTCGATGGCGCCGATGAGTTTGAGATTTACGAGGAGGAGATCCATCGAGGTGTTTCCGCAGCGTTCTCCAATTCCCAAGGCAGCAGCATGAATCCGATCAACGCCAGCTTCGTAAGCAGCGATGGAGTTTGCTACATCTAGATCTCTGTCTCGATGGCCGTGCCAGTCGATTTTGACGCCTTCGACTCCGGTCTCATTCACCACTTCACGAATAAATCGTATGAGTGAGTGGACGCCATGGGGAGTGGCATGACCGACGGTATCGCAGACGCATGCACGTATTGCTCCGTGCTCAATCGCAGTGGTGTAAAGTGCTCGGAGAGTTTCTGGCGTCGCACGAGTCGTGTCCTCGGTGACATACATTTGGGGGATATTTTCCTGGCGACAAAAATCAGAAGCGAATCGGGTGTGTTCCAGCATTCGTTCCAAAGTCCAGTCCTCGGTGTATTGACGTATAGGACTAGAGCCGATGAAAGTACAGCACTCGATAGGTATTCCGACCTTTTGACTGATCTCTGCTACCGCCCGAATATCATTCTCATGAGTACGAGCTGCACAGTTGGGTGTGATCGACAATTTTTCGTCGACGATCAACTGGCAAAGTCGAGTCACATCTTCTACCGCACGAGGACCTGCACCGGGGAGGCCGACATTTGCGGTGTGGATTCCAAGCTTGTCCATCAATCGAAGAATCTCGAACTTTTTCTCGATAGGGGGGTCCACGACGGAAGGAGACTGAAGACCATCTCGTAGAGTTTCGTCATCGAACTCAACTGGCGTCGTTCTTTTATTCTCGCCATCCATGACATTCCAGTCATGAATCAAGTCATGGATACGATCTTCGCCTTGATCAATAAACCCGTCTCCTGAATCGGACACGCTACCCCATTTCTTCATGTTTGAGCGCTCCGTCACGAAGCGCCCGAAAGTCGATGATAGGATTTACTGAGGTCCGGTCAAGAACCGTCACGATATCCTGGCGACTGTTTTGAATCGAAAGAAGCGTCTCAGGTGAGAATTGTGCTCCTAGCCCTCTCCGTAGTCCCTTATCAGAGATTATAGACCCTGATATTTGGGTCCCCCTGCATCCGATGGAACTGTCCACTGGATGACCTGGTAAGGATCGAGGATATCACACGTCTTACAGTGAACGCAGTTTGAATGATTGATCTGAAGGCGCTCGCCTCCCGAACCATCTTCTACCATTTCGTAAACACTTGCAGGACAGAAGTGTTGGCATGGATTGCCGTATTCTTCTTTACATCGTGTTGAGCAAATATCTGGGTCCACGACTTTTAGATGACTGGGTTGATGTTCTGAATGAACAGAACCGGCGTGATAAACCTGTGTCACCTTATCGATCAATCGATCTCCATCGTATTCAGGTGTGGCAGGTTCTGGCCGAGCTTCTGAAAGTTTTTGCATTTCATCGTGGTCGGCTTTGAGAGGTGCAAATTCTGCACCGATACCGCCAAGGACGTACTTGATCCCTGCTCGGATGGCTCCGCCCCAAAAACCCCTACCTTGGAACTCTGCCCTGAAGTTGCGAACACGATAGAGTTCTTTCTTCAGCCATGAGTTTTCAAAACGTTCTTCATAGCCTTGTAGTGTTGCGGCACTGAAGTCGTCTTTACGAATCGCATCTAAGAGGGTTTCCGCGGCAAGTAGACCGGTTTTCATGGCGCAGTGAACACCTTTGAGGCGACTCACATTCAGATTGGAGCCAGAATCCCCTATGATGAGGAATCCATTACCGTAGGGCCTCGGTCTTGACCAGTAACCGCCCTCAGGAAGACATTTCGCTCCCGCTTTAAGAATCTCACCGCCTTCTAAGATTTTGGCGATGTAAGGATGTGATTTCCAGCGTTGGAAATTCTCCCAAGGGTCAGTCCATGGTTGACCCGCATCGAGAGCGGTTACGAAACCGACAGAAGCTCTGTTACCCGAGAGTCCGTATAGCCATGAGCCTCCGTACTCGTCGGAATTTAATGGCCAGCCAGAAGTATGGATGACCTTACCTGCGGGAAGCCGGCCCTCGGGGAGTTGCCAAAGTTCCTTACAGCCAGTGCCATAGATCTGCGGGTTTCTACCAGCGAGATCTTCTTCTTCGATCAAGAGTTTTGTTAAAGAACCGCGGACGCCCTCACCAAGAATAGTGCATCTGGCATGAATATCTGCACCGGGTTCAAAGGTCGATCCCGGTTCACCATTTTCATCCAATCCCTTATCCATAGTTCGAACCCCAGCAACATGTCCATTTTCATCTCGGATGAATTTGTCACCTGGGAATCCCTCGAACACCATGATGTCTGCTTCTTCGCACTGGTCTTTCAGGAACTGAACCATTTCTGAAAGACTGATCACGGGAAATCCATGATTCTTCAGCATCGGTGGAACCGGTATTCGCATGGCACCACGCTCGGAGAGATGTCGAACTTCTTCCTTATCGACCCAGGCTTCGACTGGAAGACCTTTGTCTCTCCAATCCTCTCCCAGTAATTCTTTGATGGGGCGGGGATCGACGACGGCTCCTGAAAGGATGTGCGCGCCTATCGATTGGCCCTTCTCAATTACTGCGATTTCTACATCATCATTTCCCATGGCGATGAGTTGTCTTTTGAGATGTAGTGCTCCTGTGAGGCATGCTGGGCCGGCGCCGACAAAGAGAATGTCAACGGGCAATTCTTCGCGCTCATGGGTCATTTGGCTCCGATCATCCGGGATTCGCCATATCCTATACAGGTATGCCAGAAATGCCACCTTACCGGGTGTGGCTTGCCATGGGGTGCCTTACGTCGTAGTTTTCAGCCACCTCACTGACAGATTTCCAGTGACCGGGAGGTAGATCGACCATGTCAAAACTCAGAAATACAAATCCAGCCCCAGTCCGAAAGGGCAAGATCCGGCTCGATGGCCATTCACTAGGCCTCGATGATCTCAGGGAAATAGCGGAGGGTCGAGTCCTCCTTTCTGTGGCGTCTAAAGCCAAAAAGGAGGTCCATAAAGCTTCTCAGCAAGTGGCAAAGGCTGCGGAGGGGGCCGATCCACGATATGGCATCAACACCGGATTTGGCCGTTTTTGCAATATCCGCATCTCCCGTGAGGAGTTACGTGAGCTACAGGTCAATCTGATTCGGAGTCATGCGGCGGGAGTCGGCGAGCCTTGTTCTCCTGAAGAGGTTCGATTAGCGATCGCCCTCAGAGCGAATGCTCTCGTCTCCGGAAACTGTGGAATCCGGCTTGAGGTGATTCAATTACTTCTCGATTTCTATAATGAAGATGTTCTCCCCAAAATTCCAAGACAAGGGTCGGTAGGGGCCTGTGGTGATTTGGCTCCTCTCTCTCACTTGGCATTAGTTTTGATTGGTGAAGGTGAGGCGTGGGTAGATGGCCGCTGGATGACGGGCAAAAAAGCGCTGTCAAAAAAAGGACTTCAGCCGATCCGTCTCGAAGCAAAAGAGGGCTTGTCTCTGATAAATGGAGTTCAAGTTTCCGTTGCTATGCTCGCACGTGCCTATCACCTCTCTGTTTCAGTTGTCGAAACTGCTGACTTAACTCTTGCCATGAGCCTCGAAGGATTCCTAGGTTCTTTGCAGCCTTTTGATGCTCGAATCCATGAAGTTAGGCCGCACCCAGGACAAGCGATCGTTGCTAAAAATGTTCGTCGCTTGCTCAAGGGAAGTAAAATTTTGAAATCACATCAGGATTGTGACCGTGTGCAGGATCCATATTCTTTCCGTTGCGGTCCTCAGGTTCATGGCTCTGTGAGAGATGCTCTCGTTTGGATAGGAGAAACTATTCAAAGGGAGGCCAACTCGGCAACCGACAACCCACTCGTCTTTACAGATGGAGAAGCTATTTTATCGGGTGGTAATTTTCATGGAGCACCCATTTCACATGCTGCCGATCTATTGGCGATAGTGATGTGTGATCTCTCTTCCATTTCAGAGCGTAGATCCGAAAAATTGGTGAACCCGGATACGAGCCGGGGATTGCCCGCATTCCTGTCAAAGTCTGAAGGATTGCAATCAGGTTGGATGATGGCTCATGTGACGGCTTCAGCATTAGTGTCGAGGATGAAGGTTCTCTCTCATCCTGCATCCGTGGACTCCATGGTGACCTCGGCGGGAACGGAAGACCACGTGAGTATGAGTACTCATGCGAGTGAGAAAGCTTTGGAGTGTGCTCATCAGGCTGCAAGAGTCGTGGGTATAGAACTACTCATTGCCATGGATGCCTTGGAACTCAGAAGACCTTTCACTAGCGGCAAACGCCTCGAAAAGATCCTGAAATCTCTGCGTCTAGAGTTACCCGCATCTAAAGGTGACCGGGTACTTTCACCGGAGATTGAAAACGCAGCCAGAGTCATCGAAGAAGGATTGCTGGCGAATCCCTAGTCCTTCAAGACTTGGGTAGTCGACATTCGAATGCAACGAGGCGCTCGTAACGCACTCCATCTCTCACCGAATAGGAGCCGGGGACGGCTGCCATTTCCTTGAGGTAGGCTTCGTCTTCGAAGTAGTAATCGCGGAAAGGGAAATCCTTATCTGCGAGAATACGTACATTCATATCACACTGCTCCAAGAGCGAAATCGTACGAGGAACATCTGCCATCGTAGAATGAATAAAGATTAATCGTCCACCTGGTTTTAATAACTTATGTGCTTCAAGAATGAGAGTGTCAATAAAGTAGCGACGATAAGCTTTGTTTGAGAGTGCGAATGGGGGATTCGCAACGAGTGTATCAAACTGGCCCTCATTGATTTGGATCCAGTCCGCTACGACGAACTTTACAGGACAGGTGATGCCATACTTGTCGAGATTTCTTTGAGCGTGACCCAGAATAGAATCATCGACTTCAGTGAGAACCAATTCACTGGCTCCTCGAAGTCCGAGCACTACGGCGTGAACGCCGCAACCGGTGCCCAATTCCAGAATGCGCTCGCCTGAAAAATCCAGTTGCTCAATTGTTTCACCGAGGAGAATCCCATTCGGAGTTGGATTCCAAACTCCAGCTGGAACATCCAACTGAAGATGAAGATCACCAAATGTGCATTCGAGAGTACTCTCGTCGAGATTTTTGTTAGGAATGTCACCTTTTAGCATCGTCGAAGACTCCTCATTCAATCTATTGAGTCCTAAAACATGTAGGGAGAACAGTTCCTCCCGATGATCCTGATCATCGACACAATTTTCAAACGTTACGTTTACCGATAAGATGTTAATTTTTAATGTAAAGAGAGCGCCCATTTGAGCTCTCATCATGCTAAATCGAAGCCTTTAAGCGAAAATACTGTCTGTGGGGCAATTCCCCTGTTAACGATGTTCCCAGATTATTCGTCATCGGAAGTGAGGTTTGGAGTCTTGTCCGTGAACCCTGAAACACCTTCCTCGGGAGGAAATGATGGGATTTGGGGTCTGCATCGGCAGATTTCCGGGGGACCGCTGCAGTTAGATGCCGTGGATCTCGAGCGATTGCTCCCAGTCGATCGAAAAAAGTTGCTCCTCGACAAGGTGATTTCGCTGCAGCCGGGAGTACACGGGGTCGCAGAAAAAGCAGTCACTTCGGGGTCATTTAAAGTTCGTTCTCAACAAAGAGATGAGTTTTTGTTTCCTTCGACACAGGCTTTTACCGCACTCGAACAACTGGCTCTCGTCATTCTTTTATCCGCAGAGGGTCTTCAGTCTGGAGATCAATGGCCTTCACTCTCCTCGATAAATGAGATGAAAGTCGCTGCGGAAATGGTTGAACCTGGCCTGCTACACATTCATGCCCGCATTGTTGATCAGGAAGAGCTCGCCTCTGGAGCATTAAAACGATTTACTTTTGAAGGTGTCGTCAGTGTCAACGGCGAAGATTTTGTTACGGCTTCCTGGGAAATGGAAGCAGGCAAGTCCTGATTCCCGCCGGTGTGGCGGGTTGGCGCGCATCAGAACTTGCCGGCTTCTTACTATCTCGGAAATCTATTCTATCCGTCGAGGAATCCCTCAAGGTTTCTTGATCTTACTGGGTGACGTAACTTCTTCAGCGCCCTGATTTCAATCTGGCGGATTCGTTCGCGGGTGACTTTGAACTTCTTCCCCAACTCTTCAAGGGTGTAAGTTTCGTCTTTTCCGATTCCGAATCTCAGCTTGATAACTTCTCTTTCGCGGAGGCTCAAGGTTTCCAGAACATGAGTCATGCGACGCTTGAGTGCTTCATCGGAAATCAAGTCAGAGGGACTCTCGAAGCGGTAATCCTCAATGAACTCTCCGAAAGTGGATTCGTCGTCGGGCCCTATGGGAGTGGAGAGTGAAACAGGGACTCTGCTCAGGCGAATCATCGCTTCCAACTCCGATGCTGGTACTTCCAACTCTTCAGCGATCTCATGTAGATCAGGTCTACGGCCAGTTCTTTGAAGGTGCTCGCGACTGACTCCACCCAACTTGCTCATAGTTTCTGACATGTAAACCGGAAGTCTTACCATTCTGGACTTTTCAGCGATGGCTCTGCTGATGGCTTGGCGAATCCACCAGGTAGCGTAGGTCGAGAACTTGTAGCCTTTGCTGTAATCGTACTTTTCACAAGCGCGCATCAGGCCGGTGTTTCCTTCTTGGATCAAGTCAAGGAAACTGAGTCCACGACCTCTGTACTTTTTCGCGACACTGACGACAAGGCGAAGGTTTCCACTGGAAAGTCCGCCCTTTGCATCTTCGTAACGCTTGAAGTGTAGGGTGATTTCACGAGCGCGCTCAATGAATGCAGGGTAGGGCTCAAGAATAGCTTCATTGATATCGTCGAATTCTTTTCCTATCGTACGCTTGTTGCGAATCCGTAGACCAACGATCGCTTTTTCCAGCTTCTTACCAAGAATCTCGATCTCGTTTTGGAAGCGTCCAATGTACTTCATCTTCAACTTGTAAGACTCAAGTAAACGAGCGAGCTTCAAGATTCTGTTATGTAAGCGCTTTTCGATTTTAGGTCTCTCTGCCTTGTCATTTAGGGGCAGATCTTCGAGGTCCAGAGTGTCGAGTTGGTTAGAACGGAACAACTGACGCATGCGCGGAAGCTCTTTCTCCAAGCGATCGAAGAAAGTTTGACGATCACCTTTACGAGAAAGAGTCAGATCCAGACTTTTTTCTACAAGTCGTGTTCCATTATTGATCTGCTCGAGCAACTGGAGCGTCTCGTCCTGACCCAGTGCCGTCATGTAGATGTTTCTGCAGAGGGACTTTTGGCTATTCTCGATCTCCTGTGCGTAATGAATCTCTTCTTCGCGGGTCAGCAGTGGAATCGAGGCCATTTGTGAGAAGTACATCCGAATCGGATCATCGAGAGCTTTGACAGCCATACGCTCAGCGGTTTCACCAGCAGCGGCAGCGGCTTCTTCAGCGCTTTTACGCTCTTTCTCGAACTGTTCCTTTAACTCTTTTTCCGCCTCTACGGCTTCTTTTTCGTTGAACTCAACGGTGTCGAGATTATCTGTTTCCTCCTCGGAGATGTCGTCGATGATTTCGCATTCGAGTTCTCTGAGTAGTCCCTGAACCATTGCGAACTTTTTAGCGTTCTTTTTGATTTCAGGGAGTTTGTCAAGAAGTACAGAGAGTTCGATCTCTTTCTTCTCTTTGATGGATGCCAGCAAATCTTCGATTCGCTTTTTGAACGGCTTTTTCAAGGTGCGCCTCCTGAACGGTCGTTCTCGTGGGAGGGGTCTCGGACCCCAGACTAGAGAACAGTGGCAATCCGTGTACCCGGTCAGGAGTGCCATATAAGGGGTGCAGGAGATTCAGGGGGGCGAAATGGTTCCAAAATCGAAAGGAGTGTCCATGTCTTGAGCAGTTACTGAAGTGTCGAGTCTCAGTCCGAGTTTTCGGTGGAAATCCCGTAGCGCTTCATCTTGGCGTATAAGGTCGTTTTGGGAATGCCGAGGGATTGGCAAACGTCGCCTCTGTGTCCATCGAATCTCTCGAGAGCTTCGCTGATCCAGCGTTTCTCCAGCTCTTCAATCATGGCTTTCATCGAACCAGCGGATTTGACCGCTTCCAGGTCTACTGAAGTGTTTGAGGTTTTGTTGCCGGCTGAGGATTCACCGATGGCAGAAAAGTCTGTCGCATCGAGATGTTCAATCGCAAGTGCATGGACTCGGCGCATTTCATTTTGTAACTGGCGAATATTTCCGGGCCATTCATTCCGTAATAGGTGTTCTCGTACACCCTCATTCAAAGTGTATTCACTTCCTGAAACCTGATTGAGGTCAGAAAGGAAGTGTTCTGCCAGAAGAATGACGTCGTCACCTCTATCCCTGAGGGGCGGAAGGTGCACATTGATCACATTGAGCCTATAGAAGAGATCTTCTCTGAAACGACCTTCACGGACTTCTGTGGTGAGATCCCTATTGGTAGCAGAGACGATTCTGACATCGATTTTAATTTGTTCTTGTCCGCCGACCCTACGAATCACACCTTCTTGAATCACGCGGAGTAGCTTCTTTTGGAGACCGGGGGATGTATCGCCAATTTCATCGAGAAAAATGGTTCCACCGTGGGCCAATTCAAACAATCCTGGTCTCTCCTCAGTGGCTCCTGTGTAAGCCCCTTTGACGCACCCGAATAACTCTGTTTCGAGAAGCGTTTCTGTGATGGCTCCACAATTTTCACTGACAAATGGACCGGAAGCTCGATCACTTCGATCATGAACAGATCGAGCGGCCAATTCTTTACCGGTCCCGCTCTCACCCGTTACGAGAACAGGGACCTGGCTTGCGGCGACCTTTTGAATCAGTTTTTTTGCTGACTGAAGCTCAACATGCTCACCGATGATTTCTGCTGTTGATTCTGAAGCGAAGTCGGAACGAACAACGGGCACTTTTCCGGGAGTAGACTTTTCAGCTCGATCGGATTTCATTCCTGTCGGTCGAGCTGAAGGCTGAACGATGTTTTGAATCGCTGCAGTCGCAATACTGACGAGAAGATCATTTTCGAGTTGGGAGGGGAGTGTCTGAAAACGGTGATCTAGATAGAGAACCGTATCTGATCCCAATGGAAGCACGAGCAGAGATTTGGTTCTCGGGATATTTTCTCGATCCCAACGGTCTCGATCGGACAAGAGAGGGACGTCCATGCACTGCCATGGTTTGTTCTGGCTGATGACTCGTTCAATCAGTGGGAAGATCACCTTCGTCAGAGGTTGTTTGATGTTCTCTTGATCGAGATTTCGGGCCAATAGACATTCTGGTTCGGCTTCTGTGGCTTTGGCGATCAAGAAGATTCTTTCGGCCGAACTGCGTTCGAGAAGGGTGTCGAGGAGGAGAGGAAGGAGATCAGGAGATGGCAGATGGAACCAACGGCCCACCTCAGAGATCAGCTGGGTAGATTCTCCTGCTTTCTCGAGTTGATCCCTCAGGACCCCTGGAAGGGCTCCTGTGGTCATTTCGATATCTCTGGCGGTCTCCATGACAACGACCTCTTTTCAACCCAACCGATCCACTGGAAATCGGGCAACGACTTGCGAGAATCTAACTTGAGGGTTCCGAGCCACGCTGGGTTCCCAATCAAGGATCCGGGTACGTTTCCCGGATCTTCGGAGATCTATTCCCTCGGGAACGGATCCTGCCGTGAAGAAGCATAACATCCGGGGGCCAAATCCCCCTGTTTGGAGGACGATCCATGGAGCGCACACTCATTTTACTCAAGCCTGATGCGGTGCAAAGACGCCTCATTGGCCCGATTGTCGAGAGATTCGAGAGAAAGGGTCTCAAGGTTGTCGGTATGAAATTAATGCAAATCAGTGATGAACTCGCTGCTACGCATTATGGCGATCACAAGGGGAAACCGTTTTATGAAGGTTTGGTCAGCTTCATGACTTCCGCCCCTGTGGTGGCATTGGCCTTGGAAGGTAACAAAGCCATCAGCGTATGTCGCAAATTGATGGG
The DNA here is from genome assembly GCA_016776905.1 of Planctomycetota bacterium. Classification (GTDB taxonomy): domain Bacteria; phylum Planctomycetota; class UBA8108; order UBA1146; family UBA1146; genus UBA12191. Next base: position 76,690 of record JADHSM010000012.1, read on the forward strand.
AGCCACTTTTGGCTGCGATGCTGAAGCGGGCACTATCCGTGGTGATTTTGGTATCTCTAACGGGTTCAACCTTGTTCACGGGTCTGATAGCCCGGAAGCAGCGCAGCGTGAATTGGAATTATTCTTTAGTGAGGGCGACGTATTGGGATACGACCTCATTGATGATAAATGGAATGCTGCGGAGTAATTTCCGAAAGTTCCCGACGGGAAGAGATTCTTTCCGTCGGGAATTTAATTCGTAATGAATTCTCCTGCCCTTCCCACGAGTCTCCGTAGCGAGGAAATCTCTCTTCTCGTTTCAGAACTCTCTGTTGTTCTTCCTGGACAGAGAGTTGGCAAAGTATTTGACGCTCCCCACGGTAATATTCGAATCGTCATCGGATCAGGTGCCAGAAAATTGCATCTCTTGATCTCTGTACATCCCAGCACTTCAAGAATGATTCTGGAGTCTCAGGCGAGTCCTGCGCCGGATACACCGGGTGAGATGGTGACACGTTTGAGAAGCCTGCTCACTGGAGCACTGATCAATGCAGTGGATCAGCCGGGTGGTGATCGAGTCATGCGCTTGCGACTCTCTTTCGGTAAGAACAAACATGCCCGTAGAGATGTAGTTCTGGAAATGTTTGGACGTATGGGGCGTCTCCTCGTTGTTGAGGGGAAGCCAACCCTCATACGTTTCGTCACTGGCAGAGGGGGATTAGGGACGGGAGAGCCTTATCAATATCCGCAGGCTCCTGAACCGGACGATCGACGAATCCCCGGTGGTGTCTCTCCGACACTACCCTTTGAACCTCTTCAATTGGTGCCCATCGAATCACGGGGTGGAGAGTTCCCGTATCATCATTGGTTAGCTCCTCAGTTAGCGGAGCGTGAAGAGCAGTTATTGCTCTCCGGCCAGATGCGGCAGCGACATCAGGAATTGAATCGTCAGGAAAAGATTCTCTCGAGGAGGCTGGGAAATCTAGAGAGTGATCTCGGACGCTCACTCGATTGGGAATCTTTTCAGCAAAAAGGTGAGTTATTAAAAACAGCACTTTCCAAACTGAAGCGCGGGATGGCAAAGTTTGAAGTGGAAGACTGGTATCAAGAAGGTTCACCAATGGTGGAAATCTCACTTATCCCTGAGAAGACTCCGATACAGAATGTGGAAAAGTATTTCCACAAAGCTCGAAAAGGAAAACGGTCGATTGATCAATTGACGACCAGATGTGAACAGGCTCGCCACCAAATTCAAGAGATCGTTGATCTCAGAAGTGAAGGGGAGTCTCTTCAGCAAGACGATGAAATCTGGGTCCAGGACCTCGTTGATTCCTGGTGCCACAAGGTGGATCAATGGAGCCGTAAGTTTGGTAAGAAACGCCAGCAACCTCAGATTCAATCTCGTAAAGGGCGCAAGAAAACAGTGCCTCGTCCCTTCCAGAGATTTCGAAGTCGCGAAGGCTTCGAGATTCTAGTGGGTCGTAGTGCCCGTGAAAATGACGACCTGAGTATTCGGACAGCGAGTGGAAACGATCTTTTCTTTCATATTGCCGGAAAGCCAGGGCCTCATGTGATCCTCCGTGTTCCAAGAGGCAGTCAGCCTTCACCCGAGAGTATCGAAGATGCCGCATATGTTGCCGCTCATCGATCGGGTTGGAGAGGTCCTGGTGGAGTCGCCGTCCATTGGACAGAGGCGAAGTATGTGCGTAAACCCAAAGGATTGCCTCCTGGTAAGGTCTTCATCGACAGGGAGCGAGAACACTGGGTCTCACCTCGAGACGAAGGCCTCGCTGGCTTACAGGCTGAATCACTGGATTGAGCTTCTTTAAACCTTCGCTTCTCACATCCATAGTCTTCAACTATAATCATGGACTCGTGACAGAGAGTCTCATCCTGTGAAAGGGATATCCATGGAGCAACCCACCGGAATAAATGAACGCCAAAGAACACTCTCTTTTGAGAAGAGTTCCGGGATTCAGTTCAGACTATTGTCATTCTTTTTTGTATCTCTCTTCATGCTATCAAGCTTGGTTCTTTCAGGTTGTGCAGGAATGGGTGATACCAAAAGAGGCGAAGACGGTGAAATCGATGCTGTGGAAATCGCGAAGCTCATCACCCGTAACAAGAAAGCCGTTGAGAGATTGATTCAAGAAGTGATGGAGACTGTCGACGCCGATGATGAGAGCAGTATTTCCACCAATATCGAAAAGTACAAAGAGGCTGCCTTATTAATGGATGAATCGGTGAAGGTTGCGCCGGGTTCTCTGGAGCCACGTTTGATCCGCTTTGAGGTTAGAAAACGAATCGCCGATGGTTACACGGTGCTCTATGCCTACGCAGATGAAGAGTGCACGCCTCTAGAGGATGAAGGACTCAAACCCTCTGAGGAGTTGCTACGAAAGAGGGCTGAGGCAAAAGTCAATGCAGAGCGCTGGTTGAAATTGGCGAGGCGCGATATGGAGACGCATCTCGGTACCTCTTCGGTGCAATATCAAAGACCTGACCAATATTGGGCTCTCCATTTGATCTATGTTCAGTTGGGGGATTACATCAATGCTCGAATGACTCTTCTGAGATTGCTCGAAACACACGGTTCTCGTATCAATGCAGATTTTCGTCGGGACATCGATTCCCGTATCCGCTACTTCCAACAGCGCATCATCGACGAAGAGGGATAGGTCGAGAAGCCCTGACGTATCAGCTGAAGAGTCCGCCAAGACGAGATCGCTTGAGTCAGGGATTACGGTCACGCCATACACGCTCATATGATCTGATCGTATGAATGGGGTTCGTCATCACGAGCGATGACGAATTCCTTCAATACACCCGCCCAAATGGTCCAGTTCGCCATTTTATTGCGATTCTCTCGGCCCCCGGTTTGCCGGCAATTACGACCCGATGCTAGTCTTCGTTGGTGCTCCTTCTGGCGTGCCATGAAGCCCGTGAGGGCGTCGATCAAACCCGGCCTCCATATCGACCTCGAGTCGAAGCTTGGAGCCCCAGAGAGACGGTGACTGGATGAGTTCGTCATTCGATGTGCCTGAAGCTTTACAGAAGCGTGTCAGCACTATAGCTGTAGATGATCTCGCAAAGCGAGGAATGCGTACCGTCAAAGTACTCGATAAGGCTGCAATTCTTAGCCTTGTAGATGAAGCGGTTGAGCAAGTCGTTGCGAGTCGCTTACAGAATCTGGATACGGAAGATCGCGATAAGATTCGTGAAGAAGCCAAAAGCCAGTTCAAGAAGTTGGTCGCAGAGAGAAACTCTCACCAAAAAGAAAAGCAGCAAGCTTACGAAGATCGTATAGAGAACTTGCGTGCACAAGCAGTAAGTCTTGAAGAGAAATTAGTTCAAGCTGAAAGTGCCAAGGAAGAAATCGCTCGACAGGCAGAAGAGCAAACTGAAGCCTCTGCTTCAGAAGTTCTGAAGCCCGCCGTTGCCCCCGTTGCTAATCCTGTGATCGATTCCGATCAACTTAAAGAAGTGATAAGAGAAGCTGTCGCTGAAGCAAAGTTCGACACGCCCTCCTCTTCTGATACCCAAATGGAAGGCCTTAAAGCGAGTATCGATGCTCTCGCAAGCAAGGTCACATCGGGTTCAAGTTCTAGGGGTTCAAACTCTACGGGTTCCAAAATGACAGAACCACCATCGGAAGAAGCGCTTGTTGCGCTCTTTTCCAAAGAATCGGGTGAGAAAATAGAAAATAACCTCGACCAAGTCGAGGTCAAGAATGCCAAGGCAGGGGGAGTTTCCGCAAATCTTGCGAAACTGAAAAACCTCCAGAAAGAAACGGAGTAAGGGCATGGGAGATTTTGCAGATTACGCTCGCAAGGATTTCGACAAGAAAAAAAATGTCGTAGCCAGTGCGGACAAGAATGATCAAAAAGATGTTCAGTTTAATGTTGAGGATGCAAAGTCATTCTCAGCACCTGAAGTCGCTGTTCCTGACACAGTCGTGAATACTGAAGTTGCGGCTCCAGTCGTTTCCACAGGAGATGCTGCGGTAGCTCTGGGACGCGGACTTGATGTTGGAACTGCTAATTTGGTTTCGTCATTCCAGGATGCTTCTGGGAACGTAAACCTCAAGATTCAGAGAAATGCATTCATCGATATCGATTGTGATGATTACACCCGAAACATGCTCACCCGTTTGGGTGTTCAGTATGTTGTGGTGAATGGTCGCATGGTCGTTGTGGGTGACCCCGCTTTTGAACTGGCAAACATTTTCAATCGTAACACTCGTCGCCCCATGAAAGAGGGAATGATCAGCCCAGATGAGGCCGATGCTCTTCCTATCGAGAAAATGCTTCTTGAGACGCTTCTTGAGCAACCCAAGACTCCAGGCGAGATTTGTTACTATTCGGTTCCAGCTGAGCCGATCGATGCCGATATGAATGTCGTTTATCACCAAGGTGTCTTCGGAGGATTGCTCAAGGGACTTGGCTACGAGCCTAAGCCTCTTGTTGAGGGGCACGCTGTTGTCTTCTCAGAGCTCGCTGAAGATGACTTCACCGGAATCGGAATTTCCTGTGGCGGCGGAATGTTTAATGTATGTGTTTCATACAAATCAATCCCTGCTCTGAGTTTCTCGACTTCACGTGGAGGTGACTGGATTGACCGGAACGTTGCCAGTGTTCTAGGGATTAGTTCTTCCAGAGCGTGTGGTTTGAAAGAGAAGGGGATCGACATTACAAATCCCAATGGGCGTGAAGAGGAAGCTGTAGAAATTTACTACCGCAACCTGATCGCCTACACTCTGAAAAACATCAAGGAGAGTTTCGAATCCTCCTCGTCCATGCCAAAGTTCCCCGATCCGATCAGCATTGTCTGTGCCGGTGGAACAAGCATGATTGGTGGCTTTACCGAAGTGTTTCAGCAAGAATTTGAAAAGATCAACTTCCCGATGGATGTCAAAGAGATTCGCCTTGCAGAAGATCCGCTCTACAGCGTGTCAAAAGGTTGTCTCGTTGCCGCTCTTTCAGAGAGTGTCTAGTCGAGAATCGATTTATCATGGAAAATGGGGGTGCAGGGCGAAAGCCTTGCACCCTTTTTCATTGGGGTGGTTTTGTCGGTTAGTTTTCCAGAAGTGAGAGTAATGCCCAACTTGCAGAGAAGCATGAGTCGAATCCTCCCAAAATCGTGGCTCTGGTTTTGTGGGCTCCTGTTTTGCTTATGGAGTGCTAGCGTGGGTGCTCAATCAGAGAGACAGCAGTCCCTAGATAGACTCTCTGGGTACAAATATATGAACACTTCCTATTTCGAAGTGGTTCTCGCTCCTGGAATGAACTCCCCAAAGGAGTCCTTCATTAAGATCCTCGATGACACCCTCGTCGATGTGCGCAGCTGGTTAGGGTCTTCTTCCACACGTAAACCTCAGATTTATCTTGTCCATGGAAGAAGTGGTTTTAACTCGCTTCTCGCTGAGCTGGGTATCGGGGAGAAACCGGACTGGGTTCCTGCTCTTGCTCTTCCTAGTTCCGGAGTGATCGTCTTCGATATGGAGCATTCACGAAGGAACCCTGCAGAGGGCATCAGTACTCTGAAGCATGAAATCGTTCACGTTGTTCTTGCCGAATCTGGCGGAGCACTCCCGAGATGGGTCCATGAAGGAATCGCACAATCATTGGCGCGACAATCACCGGGCCCACAAAAAAAGAGGGAGGTTGCTGTTCATGCGTATTTTGGTGAGCTCGTACCCATCAACGAAATGGATCAATACCTTCCCAAATCTCACCAGAGGGCAACAACACTCTATGCTGTCTCGGTCATGTTTATTGACTGGACTCGATTTCGCTATGGAGAAGGTTTTCATGCCTCGGTCTTGAGACAATGCAAAGCGGGTATGTCATGGGATCAGGCATTTTTTGAAGAATCAGGCGAGACTCTGGAGAGTGCGTTCGAGCTCTGGCAGAATTCTTTAAAAGCGGGGTCTGTCCTTCCCGGTTTGATCCTTGACCTGTTGATTTCATGGAAGACGATTGCTGTCATGGTAGTTATCGCGGCCTTGGTTCAGCAAAAAAGGCGACGTCGGGCCCTTGAGGCGATGAAGCAGGCCGAGCTAGAAGAGGAAGAGCAACAATCATGGAACTCTCAACAGTCCCCTACATCCGATGGGCAAAATACGAGGGATTGATGGGTGAGCATCGCCTGACGGCGAGCGCGGTTCCTCCCATCGATTGGAGTGATATAGGCCTCGATCCAGCCACTCTGAAGCTGACAGAGTTTTCTCCATATGGGCCTAGTGAGGTCTTCGACAGACTTCAGGAAGATTGGGGTGTCGATCCTTCTGGGGTCGTCCTTGGGGCCAGTGCCTCTCATGCACATTTTTGTTTCGGCGCTTCCCTTGTCAAACCGGGAGATGTCATTGTTCATGAGGTACCAGGATATTTACCTCTCGTGGATGCTCTTTCAATGCTGAGAGTGAAGACTGTTCCGTTTCAGCGTCGATTCGATGAGAGTTATAGACTCGATGTTGAGCAGTTAAAAAAAACAGTTATTGAGAACGATGCAAAGTTAGTTCTGCTGACCGATCTTCATAACCCTTCCGGAGTGAGCTTAGGTAAGGAAGCATTACTTAGCATTGCGGAGATGTGCGAGGTCACTGGGTGTCATGTTATTATCGATGAAATGTATAGAGGTTTCCTCGATCCTGATCCAGGTCCGGCATGTCTCCTGCATCCTCGTATCATCAGTGTCTGGGGTTTAAACAAGATTCATGGGATTTCTCAGGTCAGGTTTGGTTGGGGTTGTGCCACACCAGAACTCGCGGATAGGGCTAGAAGAGTCTTCGATTCGACGACGTTACATACGTCTTGTTTAACGGACCAAGTCGCAAGGGCAGCGATGACCCATCTCGACCCACTGACGCAGCGAGGCCGGCGATATGCTCAAGAAGGTTGGGGCATATTTTCTGATTGGCTCCAGCAGCAAGATCTCGCCGTCATTCCTCCGGATGGGGGATTGACTTGTTTCCCTGAAGTACCGAAGGAGATCGCACGGGACGGGGATCACTTCAGGGAGTTATGTATGGAGCAGGGGCTCAATGTCACTCCGGGTCGATTCTTCGGTGCGAGCCAGCATGTGAGGATTGGATTCGGACTCGAGGAGGCTCAATTGAAGCCAGCCTTGGATATTCTCGCAAAGGTCCTGAATCCCTCATAAAACCCTCACGGAAATCCTTTCCTGCAAGGAATGCCCACTCGGGAAACTCTTCTCTGTCGAAGCGATCAGAGTTGTCATATGTGTATTTCCGTAAGCCCTTCATTCAAATGTATTTATGTAATGTTTCGCGCTGTTGGGAAGACTGGCACGGGGATTGCAATAGTCCTTGCGAGCGAAGTTCCTCTGAGAGGGCTGAACTCCAAAACTTGCACTCCCCCCCTTTCCCGCGGAGTCCGTTGATTCTCAACGGGCTCCCTATTTTTTTATCGATTCCAAATCGAGCCTCTCGTCGATCCCATGCTCTCCTTCCATTAAGATACCTGTCCGGCTAAGCCCGTTTTCTCTGGCATGCACGGTTCGGGAGGAACGAAATATGGACAATCTCAAACAGTGGATGGAATTGGGGAATGGATTACTCGTGTCCCTCAATAAGGCCAAGAGTCATTTGATGGCGGCAGTGGATGATCTTGTAGAAGAGGGAACTCTGAACCAATCGCAGGCAGAGGCGATTCTTGAATCCTGGAAAAAAAAGACTTCTTCGGATTCTGCTGCTGAAATGCATTCCGAGCCTCAACAGAGTTCGACTTCGGGGGAGAGCTCTACAGCCGGAACTTCCGAGATTTCAAACCTGCTTGAAAAGATATCCAAGGTTGCTCCTGTTCGCAGAGAAGAATTTGATCAGTTGCTGCAGCGTGTCGAGCAACTGGAGAGCGAACTCCACAACTTAGACAGACGATAACGGGGAATACTTGGTCAAGCCTCTTCAGACTCTTCGAAATCTACCTCGCCTGAAGGATATATCCTTTGTGTTGGCACGGCATGGTCTCGTCGATCTTGCGGCGAGGTTAGGGGCAGGTTTTCGTACCCGCATTCTTGGGCGTGTTTCAAATTCGCGCCTTTCTTATGCGAGTCGATTGCGTATTGCTTTCCAAGAGCTGGGCCCGATTTACATCAAGCTGGGCCAGTTGATGGCCAGTCGTCCTGATATTTTTCCAGAATACATCGTTCAAGAAATGGAAAGATTACGAGACGATGTCGAACCCGTTCCTTTTGATCAGGTTCGACCGGTCATCGAGAATAGCCTAGGTGGAAGTATCCACGACTTCTTCCGTCAGTTTGGTGAAGAGCCGATTGCCAGTGCTTCCATTGCACAGGTTTACAAAGCGGTCACTCTCGATGGTGACGTGGTGGCGATAAAGGTTCGTAAACCGGGTATCGAAAAAGTGATCGAACGAGATATCGGAGTCTTGGATCAGTTCGCTGAAGCTCTATCGCGGCAGCCTGAATCTGGAGGCTTCGATCCTGTGGCATTGGTTCGGGAGTTAAAAAACGCTCTCGATGGCGAGCTCAATTTTAGACTCGAGAAGAACTCCATTGATCGCATCAGGACATATTTTGAGGGTGACGATGAAATCGCGATTCCCAAGACTTTCTCCAAGCTCTGTGGTCGAGAGATTCTTGTCATGGAGTGGTTTGAGGGAGTCCCCGTCGGGAAGTTGACGAAAGAAGATCCTCGCAGGCAGCGTGTGGTTCGAAGTTGCGCCCGTTCCCTGTTTAAAATGATGTTTAGGCATGGCCACTTTCATGGAGATCCACACCCTTCCAATATTTTGTGGTTGGAAGATGGAAGAATTGGCTGGATAGATTTTGGATTGACGGGGTTGCTGACTTCAGATTTAAGATGGCGACTCTCTCGAATGCTCGCGGCTTTGGTCGAAAAAGATTACGAAGAGCTCGCACGACAAGTGATCCACGTAGGGCACTGCCATGGAGAGGCAAATACCTTTGCTCTCACGCAATCGATAGCGCAGCATTTGGATCCATATTTGGGATTACAGCTCGCCGAAATCGATCTCCCCGCGATGCTGAAGAGCATCATTGAGATCGCAACTGATCACCGAATCGAAATCGCACCGGGATTTGTAAGAATGACCCGGGCATTGGTTCTCTTGGAGGGGCTGGTCGAGAAACTTGATCCTGAATTTGATACAGCTTCCGAATTGGAACCCTTGCTGAAGGAACTGCTGGAGGAAAAAGCGGCTCCCTCCGAACGGGTCAAGCGCGCGGCTGATCAAACTTTAGAAAATCTGGAGGCGATGGGGGAGGTCCCTGCGCTTCTTACTGAAGCGTTGAGGCGAGCGACTCGAGGGCGATTACGGGTAGAATCTGAGATTACAGGGCTCGATAGGCTCTCCAAGCGTATTGAAAATGCGAGTCGACGATTGGTCGAGGGGGGCGTTGCCTCTGCTCTGATCGTTTCTTCTGCACTCTTTGCGGTATCTGATCTTCCTTGGTATGCGGGAGGATCTGCTCTACTGGCAGGGTTTATCCTGTTTCGAATACTGTTTGGCTATATCTCGCCCTGGCAATCCTGAACCCCACGCATGCAAGAGTCGCAGTTCTTTCTCGGTCCTGTTGACCCGAACCTGCCCAGTTTCTAACATCACAGTCTGAAACGAGGACCCTTGAAGCCTACTTACTCCATGCAGACAGTTGAAGTCGACGAAGCAGTACCGAAATCGAGAAGAGTCTATTTCGAAGTCTTCGGCTGCCAGATGAACAAGTTGGATGCTGAATTGATGCTGGAAGGTCTCATGCAAAGAGGCTACCAACTGGTCCATGATCCTGAGGAAGCGGGTGTGATTCTATATAACACCTGTTCTGTCCGTGAGCGTGCGGAAGAACGTGCCGTCATGCGGATGACTAGTTTCAAGCGAAGAAAAAAAGAAGAGCCGGAATTGATTCTTGGTTTGACGGGATGTGTTGCTCAACACAAGCAGGAAGAACTCGCTGAGCGTGCGCCATGGATCGATCTCATCATTGGTACTCGAGAATTCGATCGCTTACCCGACCTGATTGATGAAGCTCGCGGTGAAAGCCAAAGTATATTGGCGACGGAAATGGACTCACCCCTTGAGTTTGTCCGCCAACGAAATTTGGGTCCACAACCTTGGCATGCATTTGTCTCGGTGATGCGAGGCTGCGATATGGTTTGTACCTATTGCATCGTTCCTACGACTCGAGGAAAAGAAGTGTCTCGCCCTCCAGAAGTGATTCTTGATGAAGTTCGCCGATTGGCGGCTGATGGAGTCCAAGAGATTACGTTTCTCGGGCAAACTGTAAACTCATACGGAAAGCGATTGGGAGCAGGAGTCGGTCTCGATACCCTCTTGCGGGGTGTGGAAGAAATCGATGGGATTCATAGGTGTCACTTTATCACCTCGCATCCTCGCTTCATGAGACCAAAACTGATCCAGGCGATGGCAGATTGCTCAAAAGTGATGAACTATTTGCACCTTCCTGTTCAATCAGGAAGTGACTCCATGCTGGCAAGAATGAAAAGAACCTACGACCGCGACTTCTACTTAAAGTGCATTGAACGCCTCAGAGAAAAGATGCCAGATATCACTCTCGCTACGGATTTCATCGTCGGCTTCCCCGGTGAGACAGATGAGGAATTTGAAGAAAGTCTCTCTCTCGTAAAAGAGGTGGGATTCGATAGTGGATACGTATTCCAGTATTCTCCTCGTCCAGGGACTGTCAGTGCAGATCATTTGGTCGATGACATTCCTTTAGAAGTGAAGAAGGAACGTAATCACTTATTGCTAGATGCACTTCATACCAGTGGCAAAGCTAGGAATGATAGATTCCTCGGCCGTACTGTTGAGGTGATCGCAGAAGGACCCTCAAGAACTGATCCGACTCGTTGGGCAGGTCGTGCTAGAGATCATCGTATTGCGATCTGGCCCGCATGCCCCGATGACAAAGCAGGATCCTTTGCCGTGGTCAAAGTGAACAGAACTTCCGCAGCTACCCTGTTTGGGGAGCGGGTGGATGGTCCGTCGGAGAAGCCCATTCTTCCGCCTGAAGTTCGATGAAAGAATACGACCCCGATTCTTACGAGATCTGTATGGAGCTGGCTCTTGAGTTGGCCCGAGACGGATTGGGGAAAGTTTCTCCTAATCCTCCCGTGGGGGCTGTACTGATTTCAAAAGAGTTACAAATCGCTAAAGGTTGGCACTCCGAATTTGGAGGCCCTCATGCTGAAGTGGCTTGTATCAATGATGCGAAAAGTCAGGGGATAGACACTCAGGGAGCCACCATTTTTGTCACTCTGGAACCGTGTGGTCATCATGGAAAAACTCCTCCTTGCGCAGAAGCCATCATCGAGGCCGGCATCACTCGTGTGATATATGGGCATAACGATCCTCATCCGGTCACTCGGGGAAAAGGGCCCGATCAATTGCTGGCTGCGGGGGTCGAAGTCAAAGCCGGAATTTTAGAATCGGAGTGTGCAAAGTTATTGGCTCCATATTTGTGTCATATTCGAGAGAGAAGACCTCTCGTGACAGCCAAATGGGCGATGACTTTGGATGGCAGAATCGCTTCTGCCACCGGTGATTCGAAATGGATTACTTCAGACATCACTCGTAAATGGACCCGGGAGAGAAGAGGCGATCACAATGCTATTCTCGTGGGGATTGGAACTGTGGAATCTGACGATCCCCAATTGACAGCCCGAACTCCTGGAGTGAGTGACCCCCTCAGGATCGTTCTTGATCCAGGAGGTCGAATTTCTGCAGATCGAAGATTACTCAATGATGGGGCACCTGTCATGTTGGTGATTCTCGAGGGGCAATCCGTTCCTTCTGGTTTGCCTGAATCTGTGGAAGTCTTATCGATACCTGGGAATCCTGTTGAAAATGGCAAGTCGGTGATAGATCTCAAGCATCTGTTATTGAAACTGGGCGAGAGAAATATTCAGAGCCTCCTTGTTGAAGGAGGAGCCGTCACGATTGGCCACTTTTTCGATACCAGTTGTGTCGATCGGTGTCAGGTCTTGATCGCTCCCAAAGTGATTGGTGGCGCCTTGGCACCCGGGCCGGTTGCGGGAAGGGGACTCGATTTGATGACCTTCGCTATTGAAGCACTGGATCCCAAGTGGAGTGAATTTGGCCCTGATCGTGTTCTTGAGGCATCATTGACTCCTATTGGCCGTGGACGTCAATCACGCTAATAAGTCGCTTTTCTCAGAGGATGATATTCTTACCGGGGTACCGAACTGTCCGTGCCCCGGGATCCGATGAATGAGAAGTGGACTTCCACAGCTCTCGGTCCCTTTTTAGGCATTCCGGGGGAGACGGTCGTTTCTTGGCTCAGTGGTTTTCGAAATACCTACTACTTTTTTCATGCTTGGTTGTCCTCTGTTACACGACAGGGTTGACCGCATTGGGTGAAGACGAGCAAGAAAATCCACTCGTCGTCATCGAGCCCTTTGCAATAGCCTGGAATCAAGGAAAGTGGGAAGAATCACTGCTTCGCTTCCTGGAGCTGTCGACCGAAATGCAAACGGCTTCTGCCCATTACTTTGATCTTGCTGGCATTTCAAAAAGTAGTGATGTTTTCGAAGTCGTTCGTCATCGATCGTGGCGACACATTCGAGATCTTCTAGGAGCAGTGGATCAACAAGGTGGGGCACAAGAGATGGCAGACTTATTGCCTCGCCTCCATCGGATTCAACTTGTATGCACTGTAACTGGAATGAAACCGCCTCCAAATTCCTTTCAGATTATTGAAAAATGGAAACAAAGAAGTCGCTCTCGTTTTAAGAGCGATGCCTGCATTCATAATTTGAAGGAAGCTTTGCTTCAGCACGATGAAAAGTGGGCTGCTGAAGAATTGGTATCGCTTCGTCAGATTCGATTGCTCGATGTGAGGGTTCAATGTGAGGCCGAGGTCTTGCTTGAGGAATCTCAGGAGCGTCTTCAGTCCGAATTGCTTGGAGCACGGCAAAGAGTGAACCCCGGATCAGTCCTAGAGATTTGTAAGCGTTTGGAATGGTTGGGGAAAAGCTCAAAGATGTCTCATGACATGGCCGATTGGGCGAGAGATGAGTTACGTCGACTTGCAAATGAGAATATGAGTTCAAATCGGGAAGGGCAGGCTTTGCTTCAATTGGCAAAGCTTATTGAAGAGGACGGAACTATCAATGATGTGGTAGGGAGTCTACGAGAAAAGTTATCGTTGACGCTCCGACCGCGAATCGTAGCGTCGGAAAAAGATTTGGCTGAGATACCGAAAGAGATCCATGTGTTGATACCCGGTGCGATCGAGATTGAGCGCGCTGTCATGGATCAAAATCAGAAAGTTTCCCGTCGTTTTGAACCGGTTGGGCGTAAATGGATTCGGTCTCCTGATCATCTGGCGGATAGCAAGATTTGGTTAGATTCTCTCGAGGAAATATTGCTCTTAAAGAATAGGTGGTTGGATACACCTGTTAGCGAGTCTCAGGCGATTATTGAGAGATTGAATTTTCATGTGCAGTCCGCACAGAGATTGGCACGAAGACTTGCTGCGAATCCTGCTCGAAGATCAAGATCGATTTGGGAATTGCAGAGCCGAGAGGTTCATGGGGATGTGGTTCGTGTGACGATTTATTGCCCTGTCGCTCTCATCGATGATGTGGGTCGGGAGGTGTGGACTGCGATCGAATGCACCGAATTCCTTCAGCCAGACCAATATCAGAGGGTCACTCTGCCGGTCAGAATCTCGGATTGTGAGAAATTGGAGCAGCAATTGAGAGCGCGAATAGGGCTCGAAATAGAAAAATTGGCGGATCGTTGGGCTCGGGGAAGGCTCGATGAAACCATCAGCAAGGCCAGAATCCTGGCTCAGCAGGGGAATAGGGGGGCTGCTATGGAATTACTGCTCCCTGCCCTGATAGGCGCAGAAGACTCTGATTCTGACCTCAGAGACATCGCAGCCGCTGATCTGGCCCGTTGGAGCGGGTTGGGAGAGCGAGCGATCAGGGCTGCTTTGGGAAGATCTGAAACTCCCTGACCTGCCTTCATTGAAGCGATGGCGGATCGAGTCTATCCTCGCTCGTCGGGAGAGGCTAATTCAGGTCCGCTCCCACGCATTCCAAAGAGGTGACATGCTCGACATTAAGTACATAAGGGCAGAGTTGGACGCGGTTCGAAAGGGAGCCGAGGACAAAGGATTTTCTGTCGATCTCGACAGATTGATCGCCCTTGATGATCAACGGAAAGTCTTGCTCACTGAGCAGGAACAACTTCGTCATGATCAGAAAAATGCAGGCAAAGAAATCGCCACTCTTCAAGGCGATGATAAACAGCAAGCTATTCAACGAATGGCTCAAGTTTCTGATCGCATCAAAACTCTCGGTGATGAACTGCGAGAGGTGGTCGATGAACTTGAAAAAATTCAATCAGGCATTCCGATGCCAGCGGCGCCAGAAGTTCCCCTAGGGCCTGACGACAGTGGTAATGTTGAGTTGCGGGTAGTGGGTACCATTCCCGAGTTTGGTTTTGAACCAAAGGACCATGTCGAGTTGGCTCAAGATCTCGATATTGTCGACTTCCCCAGAGCGTCGAAGCTTGCAGGATCTCAGACATACATTCTAAAAGGAGCGGGTGCGCTTCTTGAACTTGCAGTGCTTAGATTCGCACTCGACCATGTCGTTGATCGAGGGTTTATACCAATGATGGTTCCGACCATGGTGAAGTATGAACCTCTTTATGGAACGGCTTACTTTCCGGGGGGCGAAGAACAAACTTACGAGATTCCTCGGGATAACCTATACCTCACGGGAACGAGTGAAGTTCCTGTGACCGCATATCATTCTGATGAAATCCTGGAAGAGGATGACTTGCCGATCAAATACTGTGGCTGGTCGACCTGCTACAGGAGAGAGGCGGGCGCTGCGGGAAGAGATACGCGTGGCCTTTACCGGATTCACCAGTTCAACAAGGTTGAGCAGGTGATTATTGACAAATCAGATGTGGAGCAATCGGTCGAGCATCACGAGTTTATCAGGAATAATGCGGAAGAGATTCTTCAGGCGATGGAAATCCCCTACAGGGTTGTCGATGTCTGCACTGGAGATCTTGGGATGGGACAGGTTCGAAAGTTTGACATCGAGGCTTGGATGCCATCCCGAGGTTGGGGTGAAACTCATTCTGCTTCGAGGTTTTACGATTATCAGTCGAGGCGAATGAATCTTCGATACCGTGGAAAAGACGGCAAGGTTCATTACTGTCACACACTAAACAATACGGCTATCGCGACACCTAGGGTGCTGATTGCTATTCTAGAGAATCATCAACGGGAAGACGGCTCGATCCGAATCCCAGAGGTTCTTGTGCCATATATGGGTGGACGTACAGAGATCACTCAAACCAATGCCAGCGGAGCGAGATAGAGAGACGGGAGTACCACATGCGGCACGTCTGCGTGGTTGGACTAAATTGGGGCGACGAAGGTAAAGGCAAAATTGTCGATGTCCTCGCAAGGGATGTCGATGCTGTTGTTCGTTACCAGGGTGGAGCCAATGCCGGTCATACTGTTTACATCGGGGATGTGAAACACGTTCTTCATCACTTACCTATGGGAGTGCTGCACGGCGGTATTCTTGCGATTCTCGGAAACGGGATGGTGATCGAGCCTCGGAAACTTCTTGAAGAAGTCGAGTCTCTCCCAGAAGAAGCGATCGCACAAATTCGGATCTCAGATAGTGCTCATGTGGTGTTGCCGCATCATGGGGCGATCGAGAAAGTGAATGAAGAGAGTGCGAGCAGTCCAATTGGTACGACCCTGAGAGGGATCGGACCTGCTTATCAGGACAAGTTTGCAAGGACTGGTCTTCGTATGGGAGACCTTGTCAAAGAAGGTTTCGTAGAAAACCAACTTCATGATTTCCTCGAGGAAAGACGTAAAGTTCTTGGCGGAACAGAAGAAGGCGTTCTTGAAGCGATAAAGATATGTACACGTCTTCGAGATCGTTTGAGAAATCAGATCGTGGATACACGTGATTTACTCAATCGAATGCATGATTCTTCCGGTAAGCGACTCCTCTTTGAGGGGGCTCAAGGTTGTATGCTGGATATTGACTTCGGTACATATCCCTTTGTGACCTCATCGAGCCCTTCTTTCCTTGGAATGGGAACCGGAAGTGGATTTTCACCTCGAAAGGTGGATCACGTCGTAGGGGTGACGAAGGCTTATTGCACCCGAGTCGGAGAAGGACCTTTCCCATCTGAAATCCACGGCACTGAGGCTGAAGAGTTGCGTCAGGCAGGTGGAGAGTTTGGAACGACGACAGGCCGGCCGAGAAGAGTGGGCTGGTTGGATTTGCCTGCGCTTAGATTTGCAGCAGAATTGAATGATCTTGATTCTTACGCACTGACAAAGGCTGACGTACTCAATGGTAGAAGTACTGTGCCAGTAGTGACTGCTTATCGTCGTGGCGATGAAATCCTCAAAGTCTACCCAGGCGGTACCGACGACTTATCCGGAATCGAACCGATCGTTGAAGAATGGCCGGGTTGGGATAGCGTCGATGAAGTCACGATGAAGCCATTCATGGATCTTCTCGAAAAAGAGACGGGGATTCCTGTTTCGATTCTTTCGACAGGAAAACGAAGAGACGAAGTTTGCCTGTTCAACCCGTTCACGTCTGAAGGAGAGCTCGCTTGATTCCTCATCAGGAATTTGGGAGGAAGAGAGATTCTTCAGACGGCTTTGAATCTGTTGATCTGAGTGAATATGGTCGGGACCTGCCTCGGCATGTTGCGGTCATCATGGATGGAAACGGTCGCTGGGCGACAATGCGGGAGAAGTCGAGGGCGGAAGGCCACAGTCGTGGGGCGGAAGTGCTGCGTGACCTCGTAAGATGGTCTCAAGAGCGTGGCCTTGCTGAACTGACCTGCTATGCGCTCTCTACCGAGAACTTTCAGCAGAGACCCTCCGATGAGGTGGATTCTCTCCTCAATTTGTTGGGGACCTATCTCAAGTCTGAGAGAGAAGAGTTAGATCGACTTCAGGTTTGTTTTCGAGTCATCGGGAGAACTGCCGAGTTACCCGAAGAGACCCAAGTCCTTTTGCAAGAAACTGTCGATCTGACCCGTCAAAATGACAATCTCGTTCTTCGGCTTGCCGTCAATTATGGCGGAAGAGCAGAGCTTGAAGATGCAGCAAGACTACTGAGGAGTTCTCCAGAAGTCACCTCACTTGCTCAGTGTCTCTACGAACCTGAAATGTCCGATGTGGATCTATTGATTCGGTCGGGTGGCGAAAAACGGTTTTCAAATTTCTTGCCTTGGCAATTAACCTATTCAGAACTGTACTTCACTCCTGTTCTCTGGCCGGATTTCTCCGAAAAGGAATTTGATCTGGCGTTGGGAGAGTATTCCTCGAGGAGTCGAAGATTTGGTCGTTTGCCGAATCGGGAAGCGGAGGCTGAATGAGTGGATTAAAAGCACGACTCTCATGGGGAATTCCTATTTCCATTGGCGTCATTGTACTGCTGTCCCTCGATATTTCAGGAGTCGGTTCTGGTTGGGGTGTTCGCATACTGACTTTTCTTTTTGGCGTTTGCGCTTGCCTAGAAGGTGTAGCCCTCGCCAGTGACAAACGTCGAGATGCCGTCATTGGAGTCGGTTTGTTTGTCGGGCTCTTTGTGGCGTTCGTTTCAGATGGGGCTCAGTCCCTTCTGGGGTGGGACTCTATACCCTCCTATTTGTTGATGGGGATCCCGCTGTTTTTGGCCCCGTTGATTACAGAACTTGTCCCAGAGATTTCGGGGCGTCCTGCTCGAAGGATTCTTCATGCTATTTTGGTGGCAGTCTGGCTGGTGCTCCCTGTATTGGCCTGCGTTGCTGTCGATAGTGATCCATTGGGAGCACATATCCTTCTCTGTGCGTTAGTCATGGTGAAGGGATCAGATACGGGTGGGTACATTGTGGGTCGGAGTGTGGGTCGAATCCCGCTTCACCCCATCAGTCCCAGAAAAACAGTCGAAGGATTGCTGGGGGCCATCGGGGCTTCGGTATTGGCGGGAGCCATTTATTCTTACGCCCTTGCCGATCCTGGATTTCCAGTATCGCAGGCGTGCTTCATTGGGGTTTTAGTGGCTCTGGCAGGGCAGTTGACGGATCTTCAAGAGTCCGCTTTGAAACGTGCTGCTGGGGTCAAAGATTCAGGGCGCACCATTCCCGGATTGGGAGGCGTGCTCGATATGATGGACAGCCTGATACTGACGATTCCGTTGGTCTTTTGGCTTCGGACACTCTGGTATTAACGATCGAGGAGAATCTCATGTCTGCGCAATTTGAATTTCGTGATGATGAGGAAACTCAAGAGATCCTTGGGATCCGTGATATTCAACTTCGGATGATCCGTGATGGATTTTCTGTTCA
This sequence comes from Planctomycetota bacterium, assembly GCA_016776905.1. Classification (GTDB taxonomy): domain Bacteria; phylum Planctomycetota; class UBA8108; order UBA1146; family UBA1146; genus UBA12191. The sequence goes on from JADHSM010000012.1 coordinate 95,046, forward strand.
GGCTGTCGCCCGTGGACGTTGTCTCGACCTTGAAGGGGATGACAAACGGGTAGAAGCGGCTCGTCAGGCTGTCGAAGAAATGATGGCGGCCCATAGGAGTTCGGGGAATCATTCTCCGGAAGACGCATTGGATACTGCCCTTCAGAGATTTAGGGCGGGGGATCCTCCCGAGCATGATCCATTGGGCGAATCGGAGCAGGAACTCTTCGAGGAGTCAGAAGCAGGAGATCCAGGAGTACCCAGAACCGGATTACAAAAGATTGCTCGAACACCGGGACAAGCTCGGTATCTCGAAGCGATGGAGAAAAATGACATCGTGATGGCACTTGGACCCGCCGGAACTGGAAAGACGTACCTCGCAGTAAGAGCTGCGGTCGAGTCGCTCAAATCTGGTGAAGTTCGAAAGTTGATTTTGACGCGTCCGGCGGTGGAGGCGGGCGAAAAGTTGGGATTCTTGCCCGGAGACTTCCAACAAAAAGTGAATCCATATCTGCGACCCCTCTATGATGCTCTACACGAGATGCTCGATTACGACCAGGTCAGAAGATATAGCGATCGCGAAATTATCGAGGTGGTTCCGCTCGCATACATGAGAGGGCGAACTCTCAGCCATTCATTCATCATTTTGGATGAAGCTCAAAATACAACGACTGCTCAAATGAAGATGTTCCTCACGCGAATGGGGGCCAGATCTCGAATTGTCGTGACGGGAGACCCTACTCAGATGGACCTTCCCAAAGGTCAGACCTCTGGGCTACTCCACGCTCGTCGAGTCTTGACGTCCGTAAAAGGGATCGCTTGGGCAGAGCTGGAAGCCTCAGATATCGTCCGAAATCCCCTTGTGACCCGAATTGTGAAGGCATATGAGCGTCATGAAGGCAGTTCATCCTGATTATTTAAGTCTATTCTCAATATAGACTTAGGTTGGAATGAAGCGCTTTCCCCGAGGGATTGGCTCCGTATCCCTTGGACAGGAAGACCGTTTCCTCGGACAATAGCCAGCCGACAGCTCGCGAGTTGTCGGTCTCCGGAGGGGTCTCCGGAGTTGGAAGGCTGAGGACGAGAAATGAGTACCTCACGGGGACGCGCTGGCGGAAAAAGCTGGCAGCGACTCTCATTTGGCAAGAGAACGACCCCTTCGGGGCATATCTCCGCCGGAGAGGCTCAGGCGAAGCAGGTCTATCATACGATCCTGCTGGTTCTGCAGATCTTGTTGGTCACTTTCCTTATCGGTTGGAAATCCACCACACAAGATCTTCAACAGGGTCCTACCCCCGGCCGTTGGATCGAACTTCTTGCTACGATTATCCTGATTCACGCTGGAGCGCTCCTGCTCGGTCGAACTATTCGACCTTCCGGACGCTGGCTTCTGGGTCGAACCTTTCTTTTTCTGAATGGGTTTCTCGTTTCCAGTTGGGTCATGCTTCAGGATTCCGAGATTTCCGTCATGCTCTTGCCTGTTCCTTTACTGGGAATGGTTTTGGGTTTCCTTCTGCGTCCTTCGCAAGCCGTATTGATTTCAGGACTGGCAGTTGTCCTTACATCTCTCATGGTTCTCGAGCGGTCTCCAGAGGTCAATGTTGCAGCGATGGGCCTGGCGCATTTCCTAGGAATCCTCGTGGCTGTTCAAGGAGTTCAGCGCGTCAGGTCGCGGACCCGCATTTTGACAGTTGGATTTCTTGCAGGATTGACTCAGGCATTGGCCGTATTGCTTTTGGATCCACTCGCATTCAAAAACATAGACCTCGCCAACTTAACACTTACGGTTCCTCTCCAAGATGCGACTTGGAGTCTTATTGGAGGAGTCATAGCGGGGGTACTGATTACCAGTGCGTTGCCATTCTTGGAGCGCTGGTTCGATGTACTGACAGAGATTCGCCTCGTGGAATTGGGCGATACCCACAGACCTCTCTTGAATGAGTTTTCTCTTCTCGCACCGGGCTCCTTTCAACACTCCTTGATGGTGGGTCAACTCGCAGAAGAGGCCGCAAACAGTATTGGCGCAAATGGATTGCTCTGTCGGGTGGGTGCTCTCTATCACGATATTGGCAAGATGAACAAACCCGGCTATTTCGTAGAGAATATGCAAGGTGGAGAGAATGTCCATGATCGCCTGACGCCAGAAATGTCCAGGCTCGTGGTCATCGCCCATGTGAAAGACGGCAAGAAAATTGCTCTGGAAGAGCGACTTCCGGGCCCCATCGTAGACATGATTCCCATGCACCATGGAACCTCGGTCGTAGAATTCTTTTTTCACAAAAAAGCACGCCAGGTCGATGAGAGTGAAGCAGACCGAACCCGTGACGATTTCCGTTACCCCGGTCCACGCCCCACCTTTAGAGAAGCAGGGATTCTCATGCTTGCAGACGGTGTGGAGGCTTCATCCCGAACGCTCTCCGATCCGACTCCGGCGCGAGTGAAGCAGCATGTCAAAAACATCATTCAGGCTCGCATCAATGATGAACAATTAGACAATTGTGAGCTGACGATGAGTGACCTCCATAGAATCGAAGATGCTTTCGTCAGAGTGCTCTCGGCAATTCATCATGGACGGGTCAAGTATCCGACAGACGATGACGGAAAATCTGTGGGGGAAAAGTCCGCAGATTCAAAGACATCCGGTTCAAAGTCAGAGAAGGGTGAAAAGGAAGAGGGCAACTCTTCAGGTTCTCCCGTGACTGCGCGCCGTCGATGAACTCTGAATCGCTGAGTTCAGACTCAGATAATTCAGACGCAGATAATTCAGACGCAGATAATTCAGACCCCTCCCAAATTCCAACGATGGTCACGGTCGAGAATTTACAGAACCATTTGCCCGTGGAGGCGGATCGAGTCGAGGCTCTCGTGAGGTTCGTGCTGAAGGGGGAGGGGGAAGCCGGCGAAATCAGTATTTGTTTTGTCGACGATGACAGAATAACGGAACTTCATGGAGAGTTTTTGAACGATCCCACACCGACGGATGTGATCACTTTTCCACTGGGAGATGATGATTCCCGGACTTTGGAGGGGGAAATCGTGGTCTCCTCAGAAGCCGCAATTCGGCAAGCAGGAGATCACCAATCGACTCCTTTGCAAGAATTACACCTCTATGTGATTCATGGAGTGCTTCATCTCGCAGGATATGACGATTTAAGTGCAGCAGAGGCCGGGGAGATGTCCCGTATTCAGGAGGGCTATTTATCTTCCTGGATAGCCTTGAACGGCCCCTTCACTGATTGACAAAGCCCCCTCAGTGACTTAGACCATTGTATGCATCCAAAGGGGGAATCAGGGAGATTATCCAATCGAGCCTTGATCCGTGTTCACGGAATTTTCCGAGGACTTTTTACCCCGTTGTGGATGTTCTGGGAGGAAGACCAATGCCATTCAATCAGCAATCGAATCGAGCAAATCCTGTGATTAGATTCCGTTCAGCTAACTTCTTTGTCGCTGCAATTCTTGTCTTGGGTGTGGTGGGCTGTGATAACGAAAAGTTTACCCCGCCGCCGACCGAAGCCGAGTTCTCCGTGGGAGCTTTTTCAGTTCCCTATCCGTCTGATGTGTTTATCACATACGCCGCTCTCAATGAGGCCGCGTTGGTGCAAGCTGGGGCACCCGGAGCATCGCTCACCAATACTCCCATTATTCCCAGTGCGGAAGATGCGAGCGATACCGGAGATGTTCTGATCGCTCAGGGATTCTTGGATGGCTTCTCAGTGACAATGCCGATGCAATTGGACTTCACTCACAATCTGGATCCTTCCACGGTTGTGGGAGGTCAAACGGTTCGGGTGTTTGAGATCTCGATCTCGCCTCCGAGTGCGACATTCGCAGCCAGTGGTGCTCCCATAGCAATGCCGACCAGCATCATTAGAGAGTTTCAGGCAGACTCTGATTACAGCGTCTCCATGTCAAAGAGCGTGGGTTACCAAATAGTCGTGAGACCTCGAATCCCATGGCCAGCCTCCGACAATGTTTCTTTAGGAGGACAGAGTCGGGGTATTCTCGTCGCTGTCACCAATGGCGTGAGAGATTTCCGTGGGAATCCGATTATTCGATCGGATCAATACGATCGAATGGCCAATCAGATTGACTCTGATACTGGGATCGAATCCATCGATGCATTTGCGAACAGCGTCGGCGCTATGGTAGGTAGCAGCCTTCAACTCTTGGCGGCTCAGGGAATGAACCCCGCTGACATTGTCGTCTCCAACAGTTTTACCTGTCAAAGTGTGAATGATGTGATCGACGAGGCCGTCTCCGATACATTGGATTCGGGTCCGTTTGCGACCACGCCCAGTATTGGCGTTCCTACTGTTGATACGGTGGCCGGTTTTCTCATAGCTACAGGAGTGTTGACTCCAGAGCAAGCAGCTGGATTGCCGACGAATCCGAACATGTCTCAAGGAACAATTACGCTGCCCACTATCTATCCTGGAAGTGCGGATCCCAGTACTTGGCTTTCTGCCGCCCAAGGTTACCTCAATACAGATAATGACTCTGTCGTCTATCAGAGTACGAGCGCAGCGCCCAATCCTGCGTTTCCAACACGGTACAACCCCGATACTAAATTCTTGGGGACGGCAGAGGTCCCTGTGACCATTTTCACTCCAAGCTCTCCCAGCTCTCCCGGACCTTGGCCGACCATCATTTTCCAGCATGGTATCACTCGTTCCAGATTCGATGCTTCAGCAGTGGCACCGCTCTTCGCCGCTTTTGGATTCGCAACTATCGCAATGGATGCTCCCCTCCATGGAACTTCTGCAGCGAATCCTTATTGCACGCAGTTGGGTGGCGCTGCGAGTGGATTCGGTTTACCGGGTTCTGAACGCTCCTTTGGTATGGATTTGATTAATAACGAAACAGGGGAACCGGGCTTCGATGGAATTCCCGATGAATCTGGAACATATTTCCTCAACTTCCCAAGTCTCATCAGTTCTCGTGCCGTGTGGACACAAGCGGTTTGTGATCTGAATGCACTCGCAACAGCCATTCCGACCTGGGACATAGGCGATTCTGCTGGTATCGCGGATGGAATTCCTGATTTCACAGGCGATGTTTACTATGTTGGACAATCATTGGGTGCTCTCATTGGTACCACCTTCTTGAGTTCCGCCGAAAAGGGATTGATCAAAGGTGCTGAACTCAATGTTGGAGGTGGACATGTTGCAAAGCTCCTCGAAAACTCTCCCAACTACAATCCACGATTGATGGCATTCTTTGAGGGAGAAGGGCTCGTTCAGGGAAGTACTACTGCGGAGCAGGCTTTGAATGTGATTTCGTCCGTTGCTGACGGCATCGATCCTATCAATCATGTTCGAAGGGCAGCAGGGAATACCAACCTGAGAATGTCATTTGTTGCGGGGGGTAATCCCGCTGAAAATTTCTTGGTAGATACTGCCGGAAATACAACACCTCTCGGATATTTCCCGCCTGACCTCGTCGTTCCGACGGATTCACTTGGAACAGGATTTTATGCGGATTATCTGGGTTACCCCATTTCCGGAATCCCCACATCCGGATCGGATGATAATCGGCTTTACACTGGAATCGTTGAGCCGAGTTACCTCGGCGGTGGTTTTCCGATGATGAGAATGGCATCTATGCCAAAGATGAAGTTGGGGAATAACAATTTTCCACAAGGATTTATTCCACAAGGAGGATTGGTTTACAAAACAGGTGATCATGGCGTCTTTGCGGATCCCACTTCCGATCCTGGTTATTCGATGCAAGCATCGATTTCCTCCGCTTTCTTCCGTTTGACCACTTTAGGTTCAGACAGTTTTAGAGTGAATATTCCCGCCGGAGCTTTGGGGAATGTTCCCAAGGTAGATATTCTGGACGAATCTGATTTGGTCATCTCTGTCGAAGCGGGTAGCACTTTGTTGGGTTCGATCACAGTTTCAGAAACCGGGGACAGCAACTCACCGATAGAAGCGGTGTTTGATACAAATGGAGAGTCGGGCTCATTGGCCGCAGCTGCCGCTGCTTACGGTGCTCACCACTTCAACTGGTATCAGGTCGTCACGTCGGATGACCTCCCCCCAAATGCTCCAAGTGGTGATCTGAATGCTGTCGGTGCATTACTGAGTTCACCCCGTATCAGTCCTCCTTCGGGCGGAACGGGCCAAACTGCAATCGCAGCGGATAATGGTGTCTATGCAGACGACAAGCCTTGGCTTTGGAATGAAATCCAAGTCGACCCCTCTGCATTTTCCATCGATCAAGATGCCGAGCTTGAAGATTTCTTCGGTGTCAGAGAATTTACGGACAACGTCGGCGCTCCCGCACCAGCCGGAACTAATCAGGCCGTCGGAGATCCTTCCCTGCAGACCACTTTGAGCTACGACATGGGACCATGGTTGGGTGTCGTCGATGAAATTGCTGGAGGATCAGGAGATCGAGTCGAAGTTCGAGTATGGCTTGTTGCTGTCGACGTCAATGGAGATGCGGTTAGAGTCCTGCGTGGATTTACGTTCCAAGTGGGTGAAAACAATGCTTCAGGATCTTACGTGTCCGTAAATTCTGGCGCTGCTGAGCTACCAGGATCTGCAGGCTCGACCGGTGACGATGGTTTGTTGGGTTCCTTTTAAAAGGATATTCTGATCGAAACGAGGGGTGCTTCTTTGGAAGCACCCCTCGTTTTTTTTTGGTCGAGCCCTCGGAAAGATTCGGACCTGTATAGAGATCAATCTTCGAAGACCTGTGAGTGCATAAATGAGAAAGAAGTCACGCAGTATGGAGAATAAAGATGGTGTGAGACTCATGGAGGAATTGAATTCTCTCGGAGAGTTTTGTCGTTCTTCCAACGTCGCAAACCTGTTGATTCCTGAGATTTCTCACTGGTCTATCGGCCAACATATTCATCACGTGTTAAAGGCCGACCGATTGAACTTCAAAGCGGCAGAGGTAATTTTGTCGGGTAAAGGATCCCCATGGTCCGACAAGTCGATCGCCGTGGAGCATCCCGTGATGAAAACGGGAGTGATTCCGAGAGGGGTGTCGAAGGCTCCGGAGTTTGTTCAACCACCAAAGAAGATAGATGTCGCTGATCTTGAGGCCTTGAGACTCAAGGTGATGGATCTTTGGCAAGGTGTGCTTCCCGCATTGCAGGAAGATCAGGAGGAATGGGGAATGATTCCTCATCATGCCCTTGGAGAATTGGGCGCACTCGATTGGCTTCGGTTTGCATGGATCCATTCACGTCATCACGGTGAGATCGCACGCGAGATTTGGGCGGCCCGTGGATCGAAGTCTGATTCAGATTCAGGCCCCTAAAAATGACGATTCCAAAAAGGATAGAGGCCTGAGAAGCTCTGAAGTCACTTCAATGATCTATTGAAGCGATGATCAAAGTTGCCAAATTGGCAACACCGCTCTTGCCATATAGACAAGTTCATATATTCTCAGATCTGCTGACCGGCGTAAGATTTGAGACTCTGTCGAGAATCAGGAGATCATATGATCGTTTCTTGTCTTCTTCTCTGTTCAATTCTCCAGCAACTGCCCCTAGATTCTGACAAGACACTTCTCGATGTCCAAGTGGAGACGAATTCCGAAACGACAGATAGTGTCGAAGAAATTCAGATCGTGGGTCAGCGAAGAGTTCCAGGGTCTCTCCTCAGTCGGTCTTATCTCAGCCTTGAGGATGGAATCGAGGATCGAGGAATCTTTGCGCGGACGATTGGGGATCAACTGGATCAGGTGCCAGGGGTTCATCTGCAGAGGACCTCATACGGACAAGTCTCTCCGTTCTTGAGAGGCTTGACGGGGTTCAGAACTCTCGCGCTGATCGATGGAATACGTCTGAACAATTCCACATTCAGATCCGGACCCAATCAATACGTCTCGTTCATCGATCCCTTGATTCTCGATTCGACGGAAATCGTTTTTGGTCCCGGTTCGGTACTTCACGGAAGCGACGCTGCTGGGGGTGTGATTCAGATGTCTTCGCGAATTCCTCGACCTGGTTATCAAAACGGGGAGGGGAGTCGATTCTTTCAGAGATTGTCCAGTGCTGAGCAATCTTCAATATCAAGGATTGAATACGAATCGATTTCTGATGAAACCGCCTTTGGTTTTGGCGCGAGCTTGAAAAGTTATGGAGACTTCTATGCGGGAGCAGAGGAAGGACTTCAAGAAGAAACGGGCTATAGTGAAAGCAGTGCAAATTTCTCGGTTGTTCATGATCTCGAAAATAACCTGACATTGCAGTTCGTTGTCCAGTCGCATCGCCAGGATGATGTCCCAAGAACTCATTCGACTATCTATGGGAGTACTTGGGAGGGACTCGTTGCCGGGTCTGATCTGAAGAGGAATCTCGATGGTGAACGGGATCTCGTTTACTTGAGAGTTTTTCAAAATCATGGTCCCCAGAGTGCCTCGAGGTGGACTATTTCTCGTCAGGATATCACTGATGAGGAAGATAGGATTCGCTCCAGTGGTGTTCTTCGACAGCAGGGAGTCGCTACAGAAGCTATGGGAGTAGCGTATGACTGGTTCGGGTATTCTGAATTGGGACCACTCTCTACTGGGCTTGAGTGGACACACGAGCAGGTCGATTCTTATTTCCGCCAGTATGACGCGCTCGGAAACCTTGATGTTGTTCGTCCCAGAGGCCCCGTCGCTGACGATTCTACATATGACTGGTTGGGAGCATACGTTCAACAAGTCGTCCCAGTGACTCAAAATACCCGTTTGAATTTAGGGGCCAGAGCGAGTTGGGCACAGGCTGATGCCGAGAAGGTGGATCCTGATCCTACCGATGCCGAAGATTTCGGGCCGGTGAAGGAGGATTGGGGTAGTCTTGTCGGCAGTATTCGTGCGATTCACAGCGGTTCCGATTCATGGGAAATGTTTGGCGGCTTGTCTCAAGCGTTTAGAGCTCCCAACTTGTCAGATTTGACGCGATTTGATGCCGCCAGTAGTGGTGATGCTGAAATACCGGCGACAGATTTGGATCCGGAAAGATTTTTGACGGGGGAGTTGGGCGCTCGATACAAAAATGGGTCTCAGGAACTGGAAACAGTTCTTTGGTACAGTTGGCTCGACGGGTTGATCGTCAGATTTCCAACAGGTGACGTGAATTCCGATGGAGACACGATCGTGACCAAGAAAAACTCAGGAGATGGTTTTGCCAACGGTCTTGATATTAGGTACGTAAATCGGTGGGGTACCGATTGGACTCTCTCAGGCTCAGCAAGTTGGATCACAGGAGATCTCGATACTCCGGTCGCACCTGGGGTCAGTGAGACAGCACCTTTATCAAGGTTGGCTCCTGCGATGGTACGTATTGCTTTGAAAAAACAGTTCTCAAATCAGATAGAATTATTGAGCGTTCTTACAGCCGCCGATCGACAAGATCGTCTTTCTCCGCGAGACATCGCTGATGTCCAACGTATTCCGGTGGGAGGGACTCCTGGCTATATCGTGTTGGATCTACATGCGACCTATCCGTGGAAGCCAAATATAGAGATTTTCGGTTCGTTGACAAATCTCACCAACCAAGATTATCGAATCCATGGGTCAGGAACCAATGAACCAGGATTCAATCTCATTTTTGGAGTCGATACTCAATTTTGATCAGATTCAATCATGGAGTGTGCTCTAGATTGAATTCTCCCCATTCCAGCATGGTTGCTACCGTCGCTTGAATCACCTTCGACATAAAATCGAAATTGATCGTGTCGTATGTATCTGTTGGTTGATGGTAATTTGGGTTACGGAGATTGGCAGTGTCGGTCAGCATGATGCTTTTAATATCGGCGTCCCAGTAATTAGAGTGGTCACTCCTGGCAGCATCTCTAAATAATCCTGCAATGCGGTTAGCGCTATAAAACTCAAGGTTCGGTACGAATCGACGAATATTAGATTCAAATCGGTTTCCAAGATCGCCAGATGAAAAGTTGCCAGCAACAAGAATGAAGTTCCCTTCTCTAGGTAATGAAACCAAAATGGGAATACGAATCGGAGCATTCTGACTATTGGGTTGGTGGGTGGAATATCCGATCATTTCTAAGTTGATAAGGCCTTCGACTGACGATTGCTTATTCTCAGTAATACGGTCTACATGCGCACGGCTTCCTATGAGTCCGATTTCTTCAGCAGCGAAGAAGCAAAACCGAACAGTCTTTGCGGGGACTGCGTTCTTTAGAACTCTTGCCGCTTCAAGAACACCGACCACACCAGTGCCATTGTCATCTGCCCCGACACAGTTTTTGACAGTGTCATAATGGGCGCCCAATTCGATGACGATCTCAGGTGAAACACTTCCTCGTATTTCTGCCATTAGATTGTATTGATCAACTCCGAGCCATTGACCCGCGGATTCCCTATAAGTGGTGTATCCCATCGTTTTGAGACGATTTTCTAAATAGGACAAAGTTGTTTCGGTTTGGTCGGCGTCTCCACTGAATCGAGGACCGAGCTCGACGAGTTCCTTCAGTTGGCTCTGACAGTCCTTTTGCGTAACCCTTGAGATCACCTCCATCACATTTTCTGGAGATATCCGAGTCGTAGAGCACCCGCAAAGACTCATAAGAAGGAAGCAAAGCAGTGTGTTCGTTGCGAAAAGCCAGTGCGTCGTCTTTGCTAGCATCGAGGCTTCCTTTCTTGTGGGGTTATGTCGAGGAATCGTCGCCATTGGGTGCTGAAGTAGGTGGTTGCCAAATCTCGATACGATTTCCCTCAGGGTCTGTGACCCAACCAAAATATCCGTAGTCATTGTCTTCCGTTCGATCATCTACATCGCAACCTCCATTACGAAGTTGTTCGATCATTCGATCACGACTTTCCACTACAAAATTGATCATCGTCTGATTGTTGGCTTGACCAAAATATGTGGTGTCTTTTGGAAATGCGCTCCAGATCCCAGGCACATTTAATGGAGTGTCTGCTGGGGCTCCCGCGAGAGTCGCACCATTCCAACCTTCTTCAATATCTAATCCCAAATGATCGGCATACCATCGTGAGAGTTCTTTTGGGTCACTAGCACGTACAAATACCCCTCCAAATGTGAGTACTTTTTCCATGGTGTCTCCTTCGTGGCTTGGGGAAATTTTCCCGGAAAGAGTCTTTGCAAAAGTGCTTTTCTTCTAAATGAGAATCTAACTCTAAATCATGACATTCGAGGCACTAAAGCATTGCAAGACCTTTCATTACGCAGGAGTGTTTTTTTATAGATGAAATTGGCCTTTAACGGCATCTATTGAGAGTGCGAGAGAATGTAGATGCGAATCCACATCTTCTAATTTGAGGGAGAGAGTCTTTTGTTTCTGGGCGTTGAAGAGTCCTGCCAACAGAAGCTCCATAACTTTTTAGATGTTCACTTTTATGGCAGTTCATCTGTTGAGTGAGGGAATGATGTTACAGATATCAGCAAAGATCAGTGCTCCGGTGATTTTCTCGAAGGCGATGATTCGCTTCGTTTTAATGGCTTTATTTTCGGTCACGATTGCAGGGTGTGGTAGTGGCGGTGGTGGGGGTGCAAGCCTTACACCGGAACCGACGATCGCAAGCTTCACCTCAGACGTTACTGAAGGTCCCTACGACTTGCTTGTCCAGTTCACGGATACAACTTCCGGTTCTGTTGAAGGCTGGCTGTGGGACTTTGGCGATGGAAGCACTTCAACAGATCAGAATCCTTCACATATATACACGGATTCTGGTTCATTTACCGTGAGCTTGACCGCTACAGGTGCCTTGGAATCTGACACTACTGTTTGCCAAGATTGTATATTGGTAACGAGCCCTGCACCCATAGCGAACTTCGAACCTGATACGACGAGCGGTACCTACGATCTTCCAGTTAATTTTGTTGATCTCTCTACAGGGCCCATTGATTCATGGCTTTGGGACTTTGGTGATGGAAACACTTCCTCATTACAGAACCCAGCTCATGTTTATGGTTCTGAGGGTATCTATAGCGTTTCCCTGTTGGTCGAAGGGCCTGGAGGAAGCGATACGATGACATGTGATTCTTGTATCACGGTCAGTGCTCCTCCTCCTGTAGCAAATTTTGATGCGTCTCCAACCACTGGTGTACGTGATCTTCTCGTTCAGTTTACAGACAGCTCTACGGGGCCAGTGTCGAGTTGGTTATGGAACTTTGGAGATGGATCGACCAGCGATCTTCAAAATCCGGAGCATCTCTATACTGCAGCTGGATCATTTGAAGTGACCCTTGAGGTCACCGGTCCCGGTGGCTCAGATACCATGATTTGCTCAAGCTGCATCAAAGTCGAAGAGCAAGCTCCTAGTGCAGCATTCACTCCATCGACCACGTCAGGCGTCAGGGATTTGGAAGTGACATTCCAAGATGATTCAGTTGGGGTCATTACAGAGTGGTCTTGGGATTTTGGAGATGGGAATACTTCTCTGGATCAGAGTCCGACTCATACCTACACAGAAGCGGGGTTGTACACGGTCTCATTGACAGTGACTGGGCCAGGAGGGCAAGACATTGAGACGTGTGCCTCTTGTATCGAAGTCCTGCATCCCGCTCCTGTTGCTGATTTCAGCTTTGATCCTGCTTCCGGTACGTATGACTTGGAAGTTCAATTCACAGATTCCTCCACAGGCCCCATCACAAGTTGGTCCTGGGACTTCGGTGATGGATCCTCCTCTACAGAACAAAACCCACTTCATGTTTACTCTGAGGCGGGGTCTTATTCGGTGACGCTGACTGTTGAAGGGCCCGGTGGATCAGATTTGATCACCTGTAATGGTTGTATCGATGTGAGCCACCCTGCTCCTACGGCAGGGTTTACTTCTTCGGGGACACAAGGAGATTACGATCTCCTCGTTGAGTTCACGAACACATCCACAGGACCCATTTCTGAATACTTATGGGATTTCGGAGATGGATCCACTTCGTCCGAACCCAGTCCTACGCATGTCTACACAACAGCAGGATCGTATGACGTTTCTCTGACAGTGAGTGGACCCGGTGGTACAGATACAGTCGTTTGCCAATCTTGCATTGTTGTGACTCATCCTGTTCCTGTTTCAGATTTCGAAGTGAGCCTGACCCGTGGAGATTATCCACTGACGATTCAGTTCTCGGATCTTTCTACGGGGCCCATCAATATTTGGGCTTGGGACTTCGGAGATGGGTCGACTTCCAATCTTCAGAATCCTGAACATGTCTACACCGAAGCCGGATCATACAATGTGACCTTGACCGTGATCGGTCCGGGTGGCACAGACAGTTCATCATGCGCCTCTTGCATCACTGTCACCTCTCCTGCTCCTGTTGCCAGTTTCGATGTTTCCCAGACCTCTGGCGACTACGATCTGCCAGTGACATTCACCAGTACTTCAACAGGTCCGGTGGATAGTTATCTCTGGGATTTCGGAGATGGATCCTCTTCTACTGAGGCAAATCCGACTCACACCTATACCGAAGCAGGTTTGTATTCGGTCTTGTTGACGGTGACGGGACCCGGCGGAGCCAACAGCGCACTTTGTAATAGTTGTATAAATGTGACGCACCCGGTTCCTCAAGCGAGCTTCTCGACTTCAACCTCGGGGGGTGAGTATGACTTGCCAGTGACGTTTACCAGTACCTCAACGGGAACCATTGATGCATTGACCTGGAACTTCGGAGATGGCTCCACTTCGTCTGAATCAAACCCGACACACACGTACACTGAAGCGGGCACCTACACCGTGACCTTGACCGCGAGTGGCCCTGGTGGCGACGACACGGAAGTCTGCTCGGCATGTATCACAGTCGAGCACCCGGCTCCCGTGGCAGGGTTCACACCCTCCACGACGAGCGGTATCTACGATCTGCCCGTGACCTTCACGAGTACTTCGACAGGTGAAATCAGCAGCTTGGCGTGGGACTTCGGTGATGGCTCCGGGTCGAGTGAAGAAAACCCGACTCATATCTACACAGAAGCGGGAACCTACTCTGTCACGTTGACAGTCAATGGTCGTGGCGGATCTGATACACAGATCTGCTCGGCATGTATCACAGTCGAGCACCCGGCTCCTGTGGCAGGGTTCACACCCTCCACGACGAGCGGGATCTACGATCTGCCCGTGACCTTTACGAGTACATCGACAGGTGAAATTAGCAGCTTGGCGTGGGACTTCGGTGACGGGGCGACCTCTTCCGCTCTGAATCCGACCCACACCTACACTGAGGCGGGCACCTACACCGTGACCTTGACCGCGAGTGGTCCTGGTGGCGACGATGCGGAGATCTGCTCGGCATGTATCACGGTCGAGCACCCGGCTCCTGTGGCAGGGTTCACCCCTTCCACGACGAGCGGAATCTACGATCTGCCCGTGACCTTTACGAGTACATCGACAGGTGAAATTAGCAGCTTAGCGTGGGACTTCGGTGACGGAGGAACCTCTTCCGAACTGAACCCGACCCACA
>JADHSM010000013.1 GCA_016776905.1 Planctomycetota bacterium
GCGTTCGAGGAGTTCATCACCGGGGACTATGCCAAAGCCTGGTCAAAAGAGATCAAGGGTTGCGGCAACATCATTCTCAAGGGAGACCGGGGTGAACGCGCCGGTAAATACACCATCGTGCATCGTTTCCGTCCGTGGACTCTGCGGGATCAATACATCCCTGAGCCGAGTCGCCTCTCCGAGGAGTGGACCAACGAAGTGGAGCCACTCCTTCCCGAAGAAGCAGGGAATCGACTGCGGGAGATGGCCGGTCGCGACGGCTTCTCCGACTGGGGCCCGATTCTGCCGAAAGAGTAATCTTTTTCATCGAGTGAAGATGTGTGAAGTGCCTGGAGAAATCCGGGCACTTTTTTTGTATCAGAGTGTCCGCAGGGGAGACCCTCAGAGGTGGGGGCTTTTTTCGTAGTCGGGATTCAGGCAGACTGAAGAGAGGAAGTGAGGGTCGATGGCGATTTCGACGATTTGTGAACATTGTGGTGCTGGACTTTCTGCCCCGGACAGCAGTCTGGGATCCAAAGTCAATTGTCCCACCTGTGATCGCAAGACCCGAGTTCTTGATTCGGAGGGGTCAAAGGCACTGCTCGAAAAAAATGAGCGTGAGAACGAACGATCAGAAGAACGTAAAGCACGACTGGATCTATTGACGCGACTGGAGAAAGAAGAAGCGCTGCGCGGAGGTATCGAGAGTTCTGTCAGAAACTTCCAGCCGCGGGCGGGCACCCGTCACGGTCGGTTGCGTCAAATGGGAAGTTTGTTACTGGGACTCTCGTGGGTGGTCTTCCTGCTGCTCGGACTCCACGCCATTTTTGACTTTATTCAGCAGCTGGGTCTTTCCCATGACGGCTTCGATTGGGGAAGGCTAGGAGGCATCGCGCTGAATGTCGGCATTACCCTCATAGGATTCGCAATGCTGCGCATCGCTGCTGAGGCTTGCTTTTTTATGGCCGAGTCTGGAGATCGTCAATGGGATATCCGTGCCCTGCTCCTCGACCTATTGGAGGAACAGAGCCGACAAGGAGAGAACTGATTCCGAGATTTAGGAACGTCACTCAGCGAAGAAACAGTCGAGTGCACCCTTGGCAGAATCACCAAACGATTTATCCAGTGAGACCTTAGATGCAGGTCGATGGCGGATCTCCTCGAAGATTTTTTCGAGACCATCGCTGGCAGCCTTGGCGTAGAGCCTGACCATTCCGACAGTGGTCTGATCATCGAAGACGGTGGCCATGATGGTGCGATCTCCGATCATCGTCAGTTGAATGCTGTCTTTTTTCCCTTGGTGAAAGAGAACCGAAAATTCGTCTTCACCGAGGAGGCGAGCCATTTCACGGGTCGCGGCATATGAACCGGCGACTAGAGCTGCAACGGTTTGTTCATCGATACTGCTGGTGTCTCCACAACAGGTCACCATGTGACCTTCCTTATCGATGAGCAGGTTGCACCTACTGCTGGATAATTCGAGGAAGTTACTCAGTACTTTGTCGATGCTTTCGATGTCTTCACGATAGAAGACGAGTCTTTGATCCTTAAGATGATCGCTATCATTGATCAATTTCTTATCCTCTCCAAGCTTCAAGAAAAGAAGCCGAGCATATTGCTCAGGTAAAGACCGATGGCGGCAGCGACGGCAGAAATGCCGACGGTCATGCCGATGACTATTCCCTGACGACGTTTTTGTCGACGGGGTGAAGATACAATTCGAGGGCGTGCACTCGCGCCATAAGCCACAGACGCAGTTGTTCGGCGTCCTTTTGGGGGAGCCGCCTGTCTGGTTCCTGTCGCACGTGTACGTGTGCGTGGCGGGGTGGTCGCTGTTGCCACTGCTGTCGTTGAGTTTGTTGTCGTCTCTGCGGCGGCAGGAGTGTGCGTTGTCCTTGAGTGGGGAGAACTGACAGATCCCGATTTTACCGAAGAGTGTTGGTCATTCAGGGATTGAAGGACCATTCCTGCTAACTTTTTGAGAGTGGGGAAGACTCCTTCTCCATCTCTTGCGACGGCTTCGACGTGGGGCGCAGCAAAAGAATTCAGGGCTTCATCAAGTTCCTCCACTGAATACACATCGGGCAAGTCTCTTTTGTTGTATTGAAGGACGACCGGAATGCTGTTGAAGGAAAGTCCGTGCTCCTTCAGATTTTCTTCCAGGTTTTTGAGACTTTCGATGTTCTCTTCCATCTTACCTCGTTTGGAGTCTGCGACGAACACGACTCCGTCGGCACCTTGAAGAACAAGTTTCCGTGTCGAGTTGTAGTAAACCTGACCGGGGACGGTGTAGATCTGGAATTTCGTTTTCATGCCTGCAACCTGTCCCAGGTTGAGAGGCAAGAAATCGAAAAATAAGGTGCGATCACCTTCGGTTGCGATACTCGTCAAGTCTCCCACGCTGGGCTGGGGAGCTTTCTTGTGAACTACTTCAAGGTTTGTGGTTTTACCACTGAGTCCAGGACCGTAATAAACGATCTTGCAGTTCACTTCCTTGAGCGAGAAGTTTATCTGAACCATTGTCTGTCTCCTCTATCAATGTGTTGAACTTCCATTCAGGAAGTTTGGATCTCGAGGATCCCACGCAGCTTTCTTGCAAGGCTGCGGATTTCTAGCATTCCAGTATTCAATTCGAGTCCGGCGTGAGTGATCACTACCAGAGTGGCGTCTTCGATATCGAGAAGAATTAAACTTCCTTCTTCTCCTTCGAGGACCATTTCATGGGGGATTCCATCTCCGCATTGGACAGCGGCCTTGCCGATGCATAGGCGTGCGTTAGAAGCGAAGGCGGCGACGACCTCTCCGTCAAACGATGAAGACAGGGCAGAACAAACCACCATGCCGTCTTCAGTCATCACCATGCTCCCGAGGACACCGGGTACCTCATTGAGTCCCTGAAGAATCTGTTTCATCGAGAGGTCTCCTTGTCACCAAGGTTGTTGAGGAATCGGTGAAGAGATTCTTCATGGGATCCCCGTTGTGAGTGCCCGAAATATGAACTTTCTCCGTCAGATTGGCCGAGGAGAATTCCTCCACGAGATCGTGAGGTGAAGCGAACAAACTCGCCGATGCCCATCTGTGGAAGAGCGCTCATGAGAGTTCCACTGACAACGGATAGGTATTCGATGGTTTTGTCATCACGGCTGGCGGAGTCACAGGTTGCGACGAGCGTGCGGTTGTTATCGATCTCCCACAACTGACCCACAGGGGGTGAGGGAAGAACGCGAGCAGGGGAGAGTGCACGATTAGGTTCACTGCCGGTTTCCCAACGCAGGAACAATTCTTGAATGTTGGAAGTGTTTTCAGCGGGAAGTTCTTTGGCCAAGGTGGTCAACGCTAGAACCATCGGATCTCTAGGGGCCGCCTTGATCAACGGCTGAAGTACTTTCCCTGCCGCTTTCGGGGCTTTGAGAAGGAGTAGCATCGTGGCGAGATCCCTCAGGCATTCTCCATGCCCAGGTCGGAGCTGGCATGCTTTGGTGAGATAACGAAGTGCACCGAGTCCCGCAACGGCATCACTCTTTTCTCTGAATTTTCTGAGGTGTGCTCTCGCAACCGCGAGATATCCCTCGGGGTGACAGGGATCTTCCTCGATGGCCGCTCGTGCCCAAAGTTGTGCGCCCGCACGATCCCCGAGGCAGTCCAGCGCATCGGCGAGCCGTGAGGCCGAGAGGGCGTCGAATTGGTTCTCTGCCGCATCTTGAAGTTCGGGGAGGTTCCATCTGAATTGTTTCTTTTCGAGCGTTGCGAGTTGTTCCTCGCCTTGGGGCCATGGATGGAATCGAACGACCCCAGCACGGAGAAGTCTCAGAGCCGCTTCCGATTCGGAACGGGCTTCTAGTTGACCCACCCATGAGAGAAGATCTTTTCGACCATCAGAGTGGAATAGGGCCGCGAGGCGGTCCTTGTGGCGATTTCCAGAGAGCGGCTTCTCGCGTCGAGAAGTTCCACCACTGGATTTCGAATTTCGAGATTTCGATTTCCACGCGTCAATGATGCCCAATCAGCCTCCATGAAACCGGATTTGAGCGACCACGACTTGTGGGTACGTTCCGGCACTCAAGACTACGATGCCTCCCTGAAGACCCGCAAATTTGGGCGACTCCTACTCCGGGGTCTTGCCCGAGTGCTTGAGGGGTGATAGGCAGGGGCAACGAATCTGCTTTTTTAAGAGACGGGGGACTCCATGCACGAAAAAACTGCCGAGTTGATCATCGATGATAGTGAACGGGAATCCGATCTCCTTTGGGCCTCAGGTTTCCTTGCGGTGGATCAGTTCACCTGGCTCAGGGACTCCAGAGGGAGTGCCATTATGCTCACAGATCTCGAATTGGGGCGGGGAGAGAAAGAGAGCCGTGTGGATGAGGTGATCAGCCTGTCCGCAGTGGAGAAATCTGCCAGAGAAGTAAAAGGGGGTGAGCCCTGTTCTTTTGAAGAGATCGTTCTCCAACTTTTGAAGAGCAGGAATATTGAGAGGGTGGAGGTGCCAAGCCGGTTCCCGTTGATGATCGCAGATTTCTTGAGATCTGGCGGAATCGAAGTGGTCGCACGCGAAAATCCCTTTTTTAGTGATCGCAGAATCAAGAGAGCCGATGAGATTCGCTGTCTTGAGGAATCTCAGGCCGCAACGGAGGAGGCGATGGCGCTCGCCATTCGTCTCATCTCTAACAGTGAGCCGGGGCCGGATGGGGTTCTACAGCTCGATGGAGAACCTCTCACCTCAGAGTTGATTAAATATTCGGTCAGATCCTTCCTTCTCTCGAAGGGGCTTCAAATTGGTGAGTTCATCATCGCTCCAGGAGATCAGGGGTGTGACCCCCATGATGTGGGGAGTGGGCCGATTCGGGCTGGCGAGACTGTGATCTGCGACATCTACCCCCAGCATATGACTCACCGATTTTGGGGAGACATGACACGAACTGTCGTGAAGGGACAGGCGACGGAGGATCAAAAGAAGATTCACGCTGCGGTCCTTGAGGCTCAAGAGACGGCGATTTCTCTGATCAAGCCTGGCGCATGTGGCCAAGAGATTCACCGAAGGGTGCAGCAGGTCTTTGAAAGTGCGGGATTTTCCACTCAGCAAAGAGATGGCACTTGGGAGGGCTTTTTTCATGGGACTGGACACGGCTTGGGATTGGATATTCATGAACCTCCTCGCATTTCTCCGGTCGGCCCTCAGCTTGAAGAGGGGATGGTCGTCACCGTAGAACCGGGACTCTATTATCCTGGTATTGGTGGGTGTCGTATTGAAGACGTGGTCCTCGTCACCGCTGACGGTTGCCGTAACTTCAATAAAGCCCCTAAGGGACTTGAGGTTTAGGTCTTTGGATAATCCAGATTCAATCTCGATTGCGGAGTGGTTTCATCAGGAAACGAAATATGATCGTAGGACGATCAATCTGATACCCATGCCCGACTATGAGCAGCAGCCACCGCCATGGAAACAGTGGCACTCGCGACATCCCATCGATCTGGTCCCATATTTACCCTTCACTGATTTTCCATTGGGCCCTGCGGAAGATCAGGAACCTCTCGATCCTAAGAGTTTGTCAGATGAGGTCGGGGCCATATCCCGCCTCCTTTTCTTCTCTTGTGGTGCGACCGGGTTTCAGCAAACGCCTTCGGGAACTCAGATTTTTAGAGCGGCACCTTCTGCAGGAGCGCTCTACCCCACGGAAGTGACTCTCGCACTCAGGGGGATCGACGGTTTAAAAGAGGGGCTCTATGCCTATTCGGTTCCTCACCATCAATTGATTCCTCTCTTTGAAGGCATCGAACTGGATGAGGTCTCAGCGGCTTGTTGGAATCACCCCTCATTCGAGAATTCAAAGATATGTGTATTGTTGTCGGGTCTTTGGCAGAGATCTCGCTGGAGATATCACCATCGTGCTTATCGAAGAATATTGCTCGATACTGGGCATATCATAGGGAATTTGGTACATGCGGCTGGAGACGAAGGATATCAGGCGACTCCTCTGACCCGATTTGTCGATCAGAGATTGCAACGTCTGCTCTTTCTCGATGAGGAAGAGGAAGGAGTTCTCTCGGTCATCCCTTTGCAACCCTGGTCCGCTTCCAGAAGCGTGGGCATGGGGGATTCTGCCCGGCAAGGTGTAAGGGTCTCGGCTTTATCCGAGATCTCAAAGCCTCCCGAAGAAGATGCGATTCTTGCGCTACACCAAAGTGGGCATCTTCTTGACGATGCGTTGATTTATGAAGTCTCTGACTTGGAAAGAGAAGGACCGTCGCCTCGATCGAATGAACTCGTCGATGGGGAAGTCGAGGCTCTCGGCGAAACGATGATCGACCTGGGCGGGGAGTTTAGTTCTCTGGCATTGCGCCGAAGATCGACTCGCCAATTTACAGGTGCCCCGATGGATAGAGGAGATCTCGAAAGGATTTTGGACTTCACTCATCGCTTCATCAGACCGGGTCCTACTCAGTTTGTAGGCGCACCGGAGTCCTTAAAGATTCACTGCGTGACATCAAGAGTTCGGGGGTTAGAGCCTGCTTTGTGGCGGTATGACGAGGAAAATCACGTACTGTTCGATGCGAAGTACGGTGACCACAGACGAAAAGTTCAGGAGCTCTGTCTTGGTCAAGAACTCGCAGGAGACGCGGCGGCTGTTGTGATTTATTCTGCATCTTTGAAGGATACTCTCGCGATAAAAGGTGATCGTGCCTATCGGGATGTTCATATGGATGCTGGGTTTTTAGGACATCAGATAAACTTGGCATGCATGCATTTGAACTTGGGAGTCAGCGGCATCGCAGGCTTCTTTGACGACGCATTTCTCGAGTTTTTAGGCTTACCCGAGGACCACATCGTGACATATATCACACTTGTCGGGGAGCCGATGCCGGGACTTTAGTCACGTTATCGGGCCTTTTTCTGAAATTTCGTAGGAACTCTTTTGCGCTGCCTTGAGGTCGAAATTCGCGCTTCTTGAGCACGAAAAGCCGATCCCGTAAGTCTATTTAAATAAACGATTTATGTCACATTTCAGGGTTGAGTGAGGGTGTTCCTGGGGCCCATTTGGGGACCCACTTTCGAAAACTTTTCACCGGAAATCGACCGAATTCTGCAGAAGAGGTCTTGCCACTTTTATCGATTCTGACTCTCCTATGTTCTGTGAGCAGGGGCCGAGGACCTCGGCAGGCATGTACGAGTTCCTCGATTCTTGCTCTACGCCGCATACGTAGGTAAGTAATCATCAGGATCCCCTAAAGGTCGAAGGCAGAGAGCCGGAGATCATGGGGAAGAAAAGGGGTAGACAAATGAATAAGAGCATCGTGCTCGGCCTTCTCTTGGCCATGTTGGTTCCGACTGCGGCCTTTGCAGACGGACACGTTTCTCTGGGTGGCGACGTTCGCCTTCGTTACGAGTACAGCGATAGCGCTGGCCTCGACAATGGCCTGAGTGCCAGGACCTACATCAACCTAGGTGCGAAGATCGACGACAACACTCAATTTACCAGTCAGGTTCGCCACGGGTACGTATTTAGTTCCGCGGGTGGAACTGGTGACAACTTTGACATCCAGCAGTCCTATCTTTCGATGGCGGACCTGGGTTCAATGGCAGGCTACCTCGGAGGCTGGTCGCTGGACATTGGACGCATGAACAACCCGAACCTCGGTTCTGGTCGTGTCGTCAACTCTGCGGACTGGAATCAGCTCAATGGTCCCAACAACCATGACGGACTCAAGCTGAGTTCCACCTTGGGTGGTGTGGGATTTGATCTCCACTACTGGGGCGGTAACGACGGCAGCGATTCCAATGCCATGATCTTCAACTTCGACTTGGGTGACATGAGTGGATTCGCCAATGTGGGCTTCTACTATGTTTCAGCAGGTGGCCCTGGTGCTGCCGATCCCGGTTGGATGGCCTTCAATATTGATAATATTGGTGGCGATGCGCTCATGGGGCTCGATCTCGGTATTGAGTACGTCTCTTACGACGCCGATTCAGGCGGAGATGACGGAACTCTCACCTCGATCACAGTGGGCTACGCTCTTGATCAGTTCAATCTGCACGTGAGCAATAGTGTGACTGACGACCTTTGGGCCAGCGTGAATGGTGATCCGCACGGGACACATGGTATCGCTGACATCACAGCTGGACTCGCCACAGGTGTTGCTGACATCGACAACATGACCATCGGTGTGTCGACAGACGCGCTCATGGAAGGTGTGGGAATCACACTCAACTACATCACACTGTCCACAGATTCAACAGGCGCCGATCTGGGAACAGAGATGGACCTGATCTTGGACTTCTCTTGTGGTTCGTTGGGATACGCAAGCTTCTCCGCAGACGGTGGGGGCCTTGTCGATACCGATTACATCTACTGGCAGAGTTCCTACGACTTCTAAGAAATCCGCGCTTCGGGAGCTTCCCGGGGCCCGAATTTCGATTTGACCTAGAGCGGGGACGTGCGCCTTCGGCGCGCGTCCTCGTTCTTTTTTTATTCCGATTTCCCCATAAGCCGCATTCTCGGCCTCAACAAGTTTCGGGTTCCTCTTTACAGGAACAGGATTCCGGGCAGGATGTGGGCATAACTTCTTCGACTGGGTTCGGAGGAGTGAAGTAAGATCTCCATGGCGTTCAAGATCTCCGTGGTGTTCAAGATCTCCGTGGTGCTCTTTTCAAGAGAGCACGTTTGTAGAGACCTACGAAAGGGAGTCAGTATGCTCAGAAAATTTCGCTGCCTCAGCATCGCTGTCATCACAGTATGTTTGTCCACGCCCGCATCGTCGCAAGATCCGATCAGGATGGAGACGGATATCCGTCTTCGTTGGGAACATCGCACACCTTTCCCTGCGGATGATGTGACTCGTGGTTTCTCAAGAACCCGAATGAGTTTTTTCACCGAGTTCAATGACCTGATTCAATTTCAAATGACAGTCCGTGATTCACGTTTTCTTCTATCAGGAGCAGACGAATCCGAGGTCACTGATACACCTCAGATGCAGGTACTCAGTTTTGAAATCGACGATGTCAGCAGAATCCATTCTTATCTGGATTTCATGGCAGGCTGGAATCTTAAATTCGGCGCAATGGATTTGCCCACATACAACAGGGGGCGAATCATTCACGCGGATGAGTGGAGTAACTTGGGGCCAACAACCTCCGGTGGATATCGATTGCAGCGCTCTCTTCTTGATGATGCTCTCGATATCAACTTTCACCACTTGACGATCTCTCGTGATCTGACAGATGCAAATAATGTGGGTGAGTATGCATTGGGTTTGCACGTCGAAATGAATGAGTTGCCGTTTGTAGAAGCGAGTGCTTTCCTTTGGAAGTATCGGGCTGATCAATCGAATGCTGATTCTGCCAGTGCGAGCGGTAATGCTGATCCTGGTAGCACCAAAGAGGACACATACGGTATGGCGCTCAACTTAAGAGAGGGTTTGATCGAAAATCTTTCTCTCTCTGTGGAGTACGCTTTACAGGATGGTGACCGTTATTCTTCCGAATTCGACGCCATCCAGCGTCTCGATTCTCTCTACTATGCCATCGAAGGTGAGTATGACTTGCCTCCTCAAGAGGGAATTTGGGATCTGGATCTTGTTGTGGGTCACATCAGGGCGACTGGAACTTCGAGTGGAGCGACAAGGAATGAAGCATTCCTGTCTCCCTTTGGAACTCCTCATGGCACCCATGGAATCGCTGACATCATCGATAACAGTAATGTTAAGAACACATACTTCGGCGTTCGCACCCGTGCTTTCGATACTGATTGGCAAATCACCTACCACGAGCTTCGTGCGGATCAGGGGGAAGACTGGGGAGACGAGTTAGATATCGTTGCCGAGCACACCTGGGGCGACCTAGAGGTGGAATACGGGGCTGCGAAATTCATCTCTACCAATGGAGCACTCGAAACCACGACCTTCTTCTACGCTCAGTCATACTGGAATTTTTAATCTGATCGCTGGAGCTCGATACTGAAGTTTTGAGCTTGGAAATAAAAAAGGGAACCCATCGATGCGGCCGCATCGATGGGTTCCCTTTTTTTAATGGATGCTGACGACCTAGAAGAGTGTGAGGTTATCCAAAGGCCAAAGTCTCAAGAGGACTTTGCCCTTTACGTTTTCAAGAGGCACCACGCCGAAATCTCTACTGTCGCGACTCTGAGGTCTGTTGTCTCCGAGGACAAACATGGTGCCATCTCCGACAAGGAGTGATTCTCCGGGGCGCTGCGGGAAAATGACGCGACGCGTGTAGTCCTCTGTCAGCGGTTTGCCATTCAGGTGTACTTTTTCGCCGATCAATTCGATCGTATCTCCTGGAATGGCAATGACTCTTTTGATGAGGTTTTTGCTGGAGTCCTCCGGCGAACTAAAGATCACCAAATCTCCCCTGTCGACTTTCACCAGTGCTGGGCTGATTTTGTCGACCATGACCCGCTCACCATCAAAAAGAGTCGGTTCCATGGAATGCCCGCTGATGGCGTAAACCTGTGTGACAAAAGTATGGAGCAGCAATGCCAATGGGAATGCGATACAGAGCACAAGGAGGACCTCGAGGGCCAGTCGCCTGAATGGATTCTGCTGACTGTGCGGAGCATGAGATTCTCCGGAGGCAGAGGTCCCAGAAGGCGTGGTCGTCGATTCCAGAGGATCAGGAGGAGATTCGAAGCCATTCATAGGGGATTATTGCCCCTCTTTGAAGGAGCTTGTCGGGGAGTTCCCATGCAGATCGGAGTCGTTCGGCTCTGATTCTGAGGTTTGCCGAGAAGCGACAAGAGGTTTGGAATCTTGAATCAACTTTTTTTGGGTGTTCAGCCATTTTTGCCAATCGGCGGGGTTTGATCCAAAATCTTTACCAGAGAGGCGAACTAATTCCTGATGGATCGTCTTGGCAGTCTCATGGGAGCAGCCCTTCATCGCTTGAATCAGGATTTCAATAGCAGCGACATGTTGCAGTCCTGGCTGAAGACGAATGAGCGAGCGAGCCATGATGCTTTGTCTGCGTCGGGTCCATGAACCGAGCAAGTTCTCCAGCAACACCCCAGCAAGGGTGATTCCCAGTGCGAAACGTAGAAATCCCTCAGTATTGGAGAAGAGGACTGTGGTCACCCAAGAATAGATCCCTAAGCCCAGATCCATAATGGTGAACAATGTCGCAAACAGAGTTGAGATCCAGAAAAACCTCAATGCCTTAGTGAAGGCCACCAGTGTTTTCATAAGCCCCCTAATGGCGGAAGTGTCTTTCTCCCGTAAATACCATAGCAATCCCCGCCTGATTGGCGACCTCGATCACTTCTGGGTCTCTACGAGAACCTCCCGGTTGAATCACGGCAGTGACTCCTGCTTCGATGGCGGCTTCGACACCGTCTGGGAAAGGGAAGAACGCATCTGAAGCGAGAACTGATCCGGTGGCTTTTTCGCCTGCTTTACGGACGGCGATGTGGACAGCGTCGACTCTGCTGGGTTGCCCCGCACCGACTCCAGTCACAGCATTATTCTGAGCGAGAAGTATGCCATTGGATTTCACGTGGGGGAGAACTCTCCAACCGAAGAGCAGATCTCGCCATTCTTCTTCCGTAGGAATCCTGTCTGTGACGGTTTCGTAGTCGTCGACTCCACGGATAGATACATCCTTCGTCTGCAGAAGCATCGCTCCTGGAACGGCTCGGGCTTCGATAGGGACTCCACCATCATCCCCGAAGAATCCACCTTCGAGTACTCGGCAAGATTGACCCCATTTGGCACCCTCACGGATCGCTTCGATGCTGCCGTCCTCATAAGAGGGGGCATGAATCACTTCAAAAAAGTGATCTTTGGTACTGATCTTCTTCGCCAATTCAACACTTAAAGGACCCGATAAAGCCAGAATGCCGCCAAAGGCACTGACAGGATCTCCTGCGAGAGCGAGATCAAAAGCGGATTCGAGATGGGTACTTTCACTCGCTCCACATGGGAGGCAATGCTTGACGATAACAGCTGCGGAACCCTCGAGTCCTCGACAGCAATCGATGGCGGCAGAGGCGTCGAGGATGTTGTTGTAGGAGAGTTCCTTGCCGCCGTGACATATCGCTTCAGCGATAGAGAAACTGTCACCGTCATTCCGCTGGTACCAAGCGGCTTCTTGATGCGGGTTTTCGCCGTATCGCAAATCTCCGACTCGGTGCCATTGCTCTGTGACTGTTCCGGGGAAGGGGCCGTCCATTTGTTGGCCGAACCAATTCGAAATCGAAGCGTCATAGGCAGCGGTTCTGCGGAAAGCTTCTAAAGCCAGCTGGTTCCGTGTTTCTGCACTCAGTTGACCGGTCGTTTCTTTCAACTCATGAATCAAAGCAGGGTAACTATCTGGGTCGACGACGACGGCGACATCGAGATGGTTTTTAGCGGCGGCTCGTACCATGGCTGGACCACCGATGTCGATCTGCTCAATGGTGTCAGAGAAACTGGCCCCTGAAGCCGCAGTTCTCTCGAAAGGGTATAGATTCACCACGAGTAGATCGATGGGCGGGATTCCATATTCATCGCAGGATTCTAGGTCACCCTTCACGGAGCGTCGCGCCAGAAGGCCACCATGAATACGGGGATGCAAAGTCTTGATTCGACCATCCATCATCTCCGGGAACCCGGTCACATCTTCCACTGGGCGAACAGGAATCCCCGCTTCTCTCAGGGTTTTTGCCGTTCCGCCCGTGGAGAGGATCTCCACTCCCAGATGCACGAGTTCCTGACAGAAATCGACGACTCCAGATTTGTCACTGACGGTGACCAGAGCCCTACTCACCATCCGGGGATCGCTATTCTCAGGGGAGGAATTTTCAGTATTAGACATGTCGTGCAAACCCTTCATAGCCGTCATGATTCAGGAGTTATCCTGAGGTCTCTGCTGCTAGGTGCCAAGAAACGCGAATGGCAGGAATCGGAAGTTTCGAAAATTCTTGCTGTTGATTCCGGACCAGACCTTGAGGTCGAGTCTCGCTGCTCGCACACTCGAAGGGGGATGTTAGCCCGGTTACTGGTCATGGTCCAGCGAGCCGAGAGGAGTTCAGGATTGAAGATTCTCGAATGGTGGCCTGAACAGGGGCGAATCAGGGTTCGTTTTAAATACGATCCCCTACTTGTTGCTGAGGTGAAACAGGTCGCAGGTCGTCGTTGGCACCGTGAAGACAAATATTGGTCAGTCCCCGTCTCTAGTGCCGGAGAAGCAGCACGAATACTTCTTCCTTTGGGTTTCGAAGCGGCACCCGAGGTGGAGAAACTCCTCAATGGCGAAGTCGAAGGGATCTCGGGACTCAGCGAGGAGTTTGCGGTCGTGCGGGAATCGGGACCTGGTAGAGATCAGGAAACGGTGGCCTCTGGAGATCCTGCCGACTGGTCGGTGTCTCGTCTGAATCATGAAGTCCAATCGATTCTTCGGAAGGGGTTCCCGGAAACGGTGTGGCTCGTCGGAGAAATCATGGGGGTCGACCGCAGTCTGGGACGTGGATCTGGGGCGGCTCATCTTTATTTCCGGCTAGTGGAGAAAGATCCTGACGGAGAAGGGTCGCTCGCTGAGGTCTCTGCCGTTCTGTGGAACTTCAAGGCAGACCCCTCTTTCAAAGCTTTTCAATCGAATGACACCCCACTTGAAGATGGTCTAAAAATTCGCGTGAGGGTTCGTGTGGATCTCTACATGGCTCGCGGGCAGTTTCAGGCCGTCGTTGAAGAAATGGATCCTGACTACACGTTAGGCGAGTTGGCTCGACGCAGGGAGAAGATATTGGCGGAAGTGAGGCGTCTGGGGATCGAGCGGAATAACCTGAATCTTCCGATGCCCATGACTCCGTTGAGAATAGGCGTAGTGACCAGTCAGGGAAGTGATGCGTGGAAAGACTTTCATGATGAGTTGAAATCTTCGGGCTATGCATTTCAGGTCAGTCTCCACAATGCGAGGGTTCAAGGATCACTGGCGGAGAAAGATCTTCTCAGAGCTTTCCAGTACTTTGCTGAAAGACACGATGAGTTTGATGCTGTCGTGGTGATCCGAGGTGGAGGATCAAAGACAGATTTGATGGCCTTTGACACCCTTGAACTCGCAAAGGCTGTCGCATTGCATCCCCTCAAGGTCTTCGTCGGAATCGGGCACCATGCTGACCGTTCTGTCTTAGATGAGTTAGCGCATTCTGAAAAGACACCTACCGCTGTCGGACAGTTCCTCGTGAGTTGGGTCGATGACTCTTGGCAACAGATCCTTGAAAAAGCCAGGCGTATTCATCGAAGTTCCATCGAGCGTATTGATCGAGAGAGACAGCTGAATGTGGATCGAGGACGCTTTTTGGTCTCAAGAGGACGCAGGGCTGTGGAGATCCGAGCGGATGAGCAAGATCGTTCAAGAGTCCGCTGGCAACGACTGGGAACTCGAGCTCTGAAACAGGAGCGTCATGCGCTCGTACAAAGGGTTTTGTTGTGGAGAAGCAGAGCAGAAGGCCGGGTCTCTCGGGAGAAGAGTTTGCTTCGAATGAAACGAGAGCAATTGCAGTCGTCTGCTCTCAGGGGTGTCGAGAGTCAGGGCGTGGCGCTGCAACTCAGGACGGATCGCTTCAGCACCTTACCGAAAGATCGAATTGAGCGGGAAATGGAGCGCTGGCGCGCACGTTCTGACAGGATTCGATCTTTAGATCCTGTCCACATCCTTGCCCGGGGCTTCGCATGGGTCAAAAATGCGGAGGGTCAGACGGTTCGCCGCACGGGAGAGGTCGAGGTGGGGGATACGATCGTTGTAAGGCTTCAGGACGGTTCTGTAGATGCCCGAGTGGAGTAAAAACAGAGCAGGATTCCTGGATCTCTTCTTTAACGGACCTGTCAGACCTTCGATCAGAACGATATATTGGCACTTTGGAGAAACGAGTCTTGTCGAGCCGGCGTTGGCTGGCGGAGAATCTTACGGATTTCTTGATAGATCGTTTCGTGACAGAAATGGAAACTGATGTCTGCGAAGAAAAACACAGAACCCGGTTACCGAGAAGCAACAGAAGAGATCGACGCTATCCTCAATAGAATAGAGGATTCTCGGGAGATCGATGTTGACGCCCTTGCCGATGATGTCGAGCGAGCAGCGGAACTGTTGCAGATCTGTGGGGATCGTTTGAAGAAAGCGGAACTTCGTGTTCAAGAGGTCGCTGAACGCCTTGTGAGTGAAGACGAGGCGAATGACCCAGATGCAGAGTCAGAGAATCCCTGATTCAGGACTATAGAGAGAGGACCGACTCATGTCGCTCGTCGTCGTTGGCAGTGTTGCCTTTGATAGTATTCAAACCCCGGATGGCGCTCTAGAGAACGCCCTTGGGGGATCCGCAGTCCACTTTTCCATGGCCGCCTCATATTTCGGAGGCGTTCAATTGGTGGGAGTCGTCGGCGAAGATTTCCCTGTTGAGCATCGACAGTTGCTCACGGATCGTGGGATTTGCATCGATGGACTCGAAGTGGTTGAGGGCGGAAAGACTTTCCGCTGGTCAGGGAAATATTTTGACGACATGGATCGCAGGGAAACCCTCAGTGTCGATCTGAACGTCTTCGAAAATTTCAGGCCAGATCTGCCGGGCTCCTATAGGAATGCCCAGTACCTCTTCCTTGGAAATGGCGCGCCTGTGACTCAGGCGAGTGTGCTAGACCAGATGGGCTCTCGCCCATTTACGGTGGTCGACACGATGGATCTGTGGATCGATATCGCCCGTCCAGACTTGGAGTCTCTTGTTTCCAATGTCGATGCATTGGTTCTCAACGACGAGGAATCCCAACAGCTTTCTGGAGAGAAGAATGTTGTTCTAGCAGGACGCAAAATTCTCGCCATGGGCCCTCGTTACGTGATCACGAAGCGCGGGCAGCATGGAGCCATGATTTTTCATGCAGATGGCGAAGTGACCCTTCCTGCAATCCCACTCGGAAATGTAGTGGATCCCACGGGAGCAGGAGATTCTTTCGCAGGAGGAATGATGGGCTGCCTTCTTCGCAGTGATCGTACTGATTTGCAAGGGATCAAAGTGGCAGTTGCATGGGGAACAGTGACAGCATCATTCTGCTGCCAAGGATTTGGTGTTGAGGGGTTGAAGAAAATCAGTCCTACAGATCTTCAGGAAAGGTTCGGGCAATACAGGAATATGCTCGAGTTGGATCCAGTGGAGATTCCGCAAATCACCTGATTCCATCCATTCAGTTCTCTTGAACAAATAAGCTCTGGATACGATCATGAATTCAGGCGAATGACGATGGTTACCCCGAGTCTATAGAGGCTCATGAATCTGGAAGAGTGGCATCGATGCGCGTGAAAGAGATCCGGAAACAGTTTCTCGATTTCTTCGAGGCACGAGGGCATGAGCGCGTGGCTTCGAGTCCAGTGGTTCCTCACGATGATCCGACACTGCTCTTTACCAATGCAGGGATGAATCAGTTTAAGAGTGTCTTCACAGGAGAAGAGGTCCGGGAAACACCTCGGGCTTGCTCCTCTCAGAAGTGCATTCGTGCCGGTGGTAAGCACAACGACCTTGAAAATGTGGGGTATACCGCACGCCATCTCACCTTCTTTGAGATGCTGGGTAACTTTTCCTTTGGCGATTATTTCAAAAAGGAAGCCTGCAGTTGGGCGTGGGAATTAATCACAGAAACATTTGGAATCGAAGCAGACAGACTGTGGATTTCAGTCTTCGAAGATGATGACGAAGCTCGCGAAATTTGGCGAGATCATGTCGGCGTCTCGCCTGACCGGATTGTCGGTCTCGGGGTCAAGGATAACTTCTGGTCGATGGGAGACACCGGGCCCTGTGGGCCTTGTTCAGAACTCCACGTCGATCGGGGCGAAAGCCGATCTTGCGGCCCAAATTGCGCTCTGGGCGTTTGCGACTGTGATCGCTGGATGGAGATTTGGAATCTGGTCTTCATGCAGTTTGAGCAACGCAGTCCTGGTGACCGCATTATTTTGCCCAAGCCGAGTATTGATACAGGAATGGGTCTCGAACGCATCACCATGATTCTTCAGGACAAAGACGACGTTTACGAGACGGATCTGATGTCCCGATTGATCGAGGGTATAGGGGAAGAGACAGGGGTTGTTCCGAGAAAAGGCCCCGAAGGTATTCCTCACAGGGTCATCGCAGATCATCTGAGAAGTCTCTCTTTTGCGATAGCAGACGGAGCATTTCCTTCCAATGAAGAACGTGGATATGTACTGCGTCGGATTCTTCGCAGAGCGAGTCGGTACGGATACAAACTCGGAGTTGAGCGTCCTTTCCTTTACAACTTAGTGCCCTTGCTGGCTGAAGAAATGGGAGATGCTTTTCCAGAACTGCGCAGCCGACAAGAATTGATCGTTAAGCTCATCGGTAAAGAAGAGGAACAATTCCTCAAGACTTTGAAAACCGGAATGACTCGCTTTGACGAAGAAGTCGAGCAGATGGGAACTTCAGGATCCCGGCTCTTTCCTGCCGGCGCTGCATTTTTTCTCCATGACTCTTGTGGCTTTCCCATCGACCTGACTGAGCAGATGGCTCGAGAGGTTGAGCTCGACCTTGATCGAGGCGGTTTCGAAGATTTGATGGAGCAGCAAAGAACGCGGAGTCGAATTGGGAACAAAATAGGAGTCGCCGTCAAAGGTGAAGATCTGGGGATGATGGAAGATCTCGGCGCTACTGACTTTGTCGGATACCACGGAGGTCGCGCAGAGGCTCAATTGTTGTCATGTACCTCTGAGGGTGACACAGGGGCCTTAGTGCTCGATAGAACCCCCTTCTACGCAGAGTCCGGCGGCCAAGTCGGCGATACAGGTCTTCTGGAGTTCGAGGGACAAAAAATACCAGTTCTGGATTGCCAGAAAAATGCAGCGGGAACCTTTGTTCACAGTGTTGATCTTTCAGGTATTGACGTGGAAGCCCTTCAAAGCGGGATCACCATTCACGCAGAAGTCGATTTAGATCGGCGTCTTCATATTCAAAGAAACCATACGGCAACTCATTTGCTTCACGCTGCTTTGCGCCAGGTGGTGGGTGATCATGTGCAACAAAAGGGATCTCAGGTTTCACCCGAAAGACTTCGCTTTGATATCAGTCATTACGAGAAAGTTTCTCCAGAGCAATTGGCAGAAGTAGAAGGCATTGTTCAGGGCTGGATTCTTCGTGATCAAGAGGTCGCTATACATACTGATGTTCCCATCGACGCGGCGAAGGATCGTGGAGCGATGGCTCTCTTTGGAGAAAAGTATGGCGACCGAGTGAGGATGGTAGAGATCGGAGATTTCTCTGTTGAGCTTTGTGGTGGTATCCACTGCAATAATACAGGAGAGATTGGGCCGATGATGATTACCGGTGAGGGAAGTGTCTCTTCTGGAGTCAGAAGAATCGAAGCGCTCACCGGACTCGAAGGTGGTCGTCGAGTGCGGGAAGGTGAAGATCTGATCCAGGATCTCGCCCGAATTCTCCGAAGTTCCCGAGAGGAACTGGGTGATCGCATCGCCAGTTTGATCAAAGAAAATAAAGATCTCAAAGATGGAAAAGGATCAGCGGGTCCTGTCCGGGACTTGTTGGCCGATCTAGATGGCGGTCATGGAGATCGAATTTCTGCAGGTGAAGCAGAAGTCGTCAGGGCGTGCTGGAAAGATGCACCACAGGAGCAGCTTCTAGTGGTGGCGGACGCATTGAAAAGACGCCAAGGAGCTCGTGGATTCATTTTGGCTTCGGCAGGCTCAGACGGGGTGAAATTCGTCGTGGGCACTTCTGAGTCGGTCCCAAAAGGGCAGGTTCATTGCGGGAAAGTGGCCAAATTAGGCTCTGGAATCCTCGGTGGTGGCGGCGGAGGAAGGCCGGATATGGCTCAGGCGGGGGGTAAGGACCTCGATAAGCTAGATGAGGCTCTCGAAGCCATGGCTTCCGAACTGGTCAATGCTCTTTCAGGAATTGCTCAATGACCTCATCGGATGTTCTTGACCAATTTGCGCCGCACTTTTAACATCGGGGCTTGATCGGGAATGAGCCCCGGGGAGAATCCCCTGCAGGTGGCTTTCCTTTTGAACCAAATGTAAAAAGCTGAGTGCTAAGCACCAGAGATCACGGAGCGAGACCGATGGCAGTCCCACAGCGTAAGACAAACCAAGCCCGTAAGCGTAAGCGCAGGGCACACGATGCCGTCAGGCCGATTCGTCACACCAAATGCACCCGTTGTAATTCACTCACGTTGCCACACAGTATTTGTGACGTTTGTGGAACCTATCGGGGCCGTGCACTTCTGGCAGTAGAAGACTTCTAAATCCCAGAGTGGGAGTGACATGCCTCTGATCGCAGTCGACGCCATGGGCGGCGATACAGTCCCTTCCGTTCCCGTTAAGGGAGCATTCCGTGCATTACAAGAAAACTCAGATCTTCAAGTTGTCCTTGTAGGTCCTGAAGATCAGGTGATCCCTGAGATCGAATCTTGTGGCGGACTCTCCGACAGAATGCAGTTCGTGCATGCTCCTCAATGGGTGACCATGGATGAGTCTCCCGTAGAAGCATTGCGGGGCAAACCTGAATCGTCATTGAATGCCATCGTCAATATGCAGAAGGAAAGATCGGTTCAGGGAATCTTTTCTGCAGGGAACACAGGCGCATTTGTTGCGGCGTGTTCGATTCATCTTCGATTACTTGAGGGCATCCGTCGTCCGGCGATCGCTTTGCCGATGCCTCGCGGAGAGTCACCTGTGATTCTTTGTGATGGAGGCGCCAATGTTGAGAGTCGTCCCCTTCACCTGCTTCACAATGCAGTGATGTCAGCCACATTCCTAAAAAGTGTGTACGGCGTGGAGTCTCCAAGAGTGGGCCTCCTTAATGTCGGATCGGAACGAGACAAGGGCCACACTCTTGCTAAAGAAACTTATAGCCTTCTCTCTGATAGTGGACTGAACTTCCAGGGAAATGTCGAAGGCAACGATCTCTACAACACCTCTCTGGACGTCATCGTATGTGACGGATTTACAGGGAACGTGATTCTGAAATCCTCTGAGGGGCTCGCAAGCTTTATATTCTCGACCATCGCACGAGAGCTGACCCGAGAATCCTCCTCTGGCATCGATTTGGGTCCATTCAAGGAAATGATCGCCACAGGTTTGCAGCGTATTGCCAGCCATTTCGATTACGCAGAGTATGGGGGAGCTCCACTGTTGGGGCCTCGTGGAGTTTGTACGATCGGGCATGGCAAGAGTGACGAGAAGGCCGTCTGTAATGCGATCGGTTGGACTCTCAAAATGATCGAATCCGGTATTGAAGAGGATTTGGTTCAATCCGTTGCTGAAGTCACTTCGCGAATCGAATCTTGTAATCCTGATTCCGAGCAACAAGTCTGACATTCCCCGTTTCTCAAAGTCATCTTGGTTAAAGGCGAGGATCTATGAATCAACGTTTCAATTCAGAATCTTCTCGAGCCGTTCTATTCCCGGGACAAGGAAGTCAGTTCGTGGGAATGGCACAAGATCTTGTGGAGAGTGAGACCCTAGCTAGGGATCTTTTTCAGACCGCAGGTGATTTGATGGGTTGTGACCTTGTGAGCCTCTGCAGCAAGGGTCCGCAGGATGCGCTCAATGCTACGGATATCAGCCAACCCGCCATCTTCGTCTCCTCGATGGCAGCCCTCGCTGTGATAGAAAACTCTGGAGGCGCAGCTTTGGTCGAATCTAGAGCAACCGCAGGGCTTTCTCTTGGCGAATATAGTGCTCTCGTCTACAGCGGCGCCTTGACCTTTGAAGACGCTTTGAAGGTAGTGGTCGCTAGAGGACGAGCGATGCAGGAAGCCTGTGACAAGACTGAGGGGACGATGGCTTCCATATTGGGTATCGACCTCAATGCCGTCAGGGAAGCGGTAGAAGAAGCCTCAGGTGAAGGCATCGTGGCGGTCGCCAATGTCAATGCGACCACACAAATCGTCATCAGCGGTGAAAAGGCGGCAGTCGAGCGAGCGGGAGAACTCGCTCAGGAAAAAGGCGCTCGTAGGGTGATTCCCCTAGAAGTTGCCGGCGCTTATCACTCGCCACTCATGTCTTCTGCCACGGAAACCCTCAAGCCCATACTGGCTGAGTTGAAGATCAATACTCCTGTTGTTCCCTTCTATGCAAATGTCTCTGGAGTGAGGGTCTCTGACCCAGAAGAGATACGAGCGGGTTTGATTCGCCAAGTGGAGTCTCCTGTTCTTTGGGAGCCGACACTTCAGGGTCTCGTCTCTGAAGGAATGTCAGAAGTTTTAGAGCCAGGTCCTGGAAAAGTAGTGGCGGGATTGGTTCGACAGGTTGACCGTGGAATCCCTACGAGATCTGTAT
This sequence comes from Planctomycetota bacterium, assembly GCA_016776905.1. Classification (GTDB taxonomy): domain Bacteria; phylum Planctomycetota; class UBA8108; order UBA1146; family UBA1146; genus UBA12191. The sequence continues at coordinate 21,257 of JADHSM010000013.1, forward strand.
TGGGCAAGGAAAGTATTGAGCAACTGCTGGAAGGAACCGTGTCATGATGGATTTCAAGGATAGAACAGTCATCGTCACTGGTGGAACTCGCGGTATCGGTAAAGCGGTTGCCAAAGCCTTTGCGGGTGCAGGTGCCGTAGTTGTGATTACTGGGCGCAATGAAGAGCAGGCTAAAAAAGTGGCCAGCGAGTTGGATGGAAATGTCCATGGACTCGCATTAGATATTTCTAATCCAGCCAGTGTCAGCGAGTTTTTCCCAGCAGCCATAGAGCTTCTTGGAGGCATCGATATTCTCGTTGCGAACGCTGGCATCACTCGAGATAAATTGGTGATGGCCACTCGAGATGAGGATTGGGATGATGTGATCTCGACGAATCTTCGTGGAACATTTTTATGTGCCCGCGAAGTCATTCGCCCCATGATAAAAAAGAGATCTGGTCGAATTATCGCCATCACGAGCGTCATTGGCCTGACGGGAAATCCCGGTCAAGGGAACTACGCTGCGAGCAAGGCGGGAGTCATCGGGTTCGTCAAATCTCTAGCCCAAGAGGTGGCCAGCCGAAATATCACCGTAAATGCGGTCGCTCCCGGAATGATTGCCACAGATATGTCGGCCGATATCTCGGATCAAGCCAAGGAGGCGATCGAGGGGAGAATTCCTGCCCGAAGATCCGGAACTCCTGATGAGGTGGCGGCTTCCGTACTCTTCCTGGCCAGCGATTCAGCCTCATATATCACTGGAGAGACCCTGAGAGTAGATGGTGGATTAGCCTGTTAGATGTAATTCTGACTGGACGAATTCTTGCTGTTGCATAGAATCTAAACCCGGAATGGTTGCTGTTGCTCCCATTTCGTTAACCCGGAGTGGGGCTTTTCCCATTTTACTCGGGGTTGCCGCTGAACTGAGTCACTACTGCAAATCCCCTCTTCAACCAATAGGGGGCGAGAGAAGGAGGTACTGATGAGCGTCGGAGATCAAGTCAAAGACATTATCGCCGAAGAACTCGGTATGGACCGCGAAAAGGTAAAGGATGAGGCCGTATTGCAAACCGATCTGGGTGCAGACAGTCTCGACATTGTGGAACTTGTCATGAAGCTTGAAGATAGCTTTTCGATGAAGATTCCTGATGAGGAAGCAGAAACCCTTAAGACTGTGGGAGATGCGATATCCTACATCGAGAAGAACTCGAATCAGGTTTAGTCGCTCCATCGGAGGTATATCCAGATGAGCAAGAGAAGAGTTGTTATTACAGGAATTGGCGTGGTCTCTCCCATTGGGAATGACCTCGCTACTTTCTGGAATGGGATCCTTGAAGGCCGCAACGGCGTCGGGTTGATATCACAGTTTGACCCCGAAGGTTTTCGAACTCGCTTCGCGATGGAGGTGAAGGACTTTGATCCTTCGTCTCGTGTCGACAGAAAGACTACGCGTCTACTCGATAAGTTTTCTCTCTACGCGCTTTATGCCGCAGGGGAAGCTGTCGAGGATAGTGGCTTGGATCCTTCTAAAGCACCCGATCGGTACGGTGTGATCACCGGCTCCGGAATCGGAGGCATCCTTGAGATGGAGCAGCAGGCAAATATTCTAAGGGAGAGAGGCCCTAGTAGGGTGTCTCCCTTCTTCATTCCGAAGATGATCATCAATGCTGCAGCAGGACAGATTGCTATTGCCCACGGATTCAAAGGGATGAATTTCGCTACCGTGTCTGCATGTGCTTCTAGTCAGCACGCTCTCGGTATCGCTCTTGACATGATTCGAGCCGATCGTTGTGACGCAATCCTCGCAGGGGGAAGCGAAGCTTCGGTGACACCCGTGAGTATTGCTGGTTTCTGTGCATTGAAAGCCATGTCGACTCGCAATGACGAATACCAGACTGCGATGAGGCCATTTCAGGCCAGTCGTGATGGTTTTGTCATGGGTGAGGGAGGCTGCATGTTCATGTTTGAAGAACTCGAACATGCACGTAAGCGCGGAGCGGAAATATACTGCGAAGTTCTCGGTTTTGGCGCTACGGATGATGCCTTCCACATGACTGCTCCCGATCCGGAAGCAGCCATGGCTCAAGAAGCGATGCGGTTGGCTTTGGTCGATGGCGGATGCAATACTGATGAAGTGAACTACATCAATGCTCATGGAACTTCGACTCCTCTGAATGATGTGATGGAACAGCACGCCGTGCGTAAGCTGTTGGGAGCAAATTCAGAAAAGGTGATGATGAGCTCGACGAAATCCCAGGTGGGTCACCTTCTGGGAGCTTCGGGTGCTGTTGAGTTGGCGGCTGTTGCTGTTGGTATCAAAGAGGGCGTTGTCCCCGCCACCATCAATCAAATCGACCCAGACCCGCAATGTCCTCTGGATACGGTTCCGAATGAAGCCAGAGAAGCTCAGATCGAAGTTGCACTCTCCAACTCGTTTGGGTTCGGAGGCCATGATGCTTGCCTTTGTGTCGGTCGTTTCAAAGGCTGATACCCCACTCGACTTCTATTGAAAAAACTTCGAAAGGTTTTCACATGACAACTCAATCCGGTCCCGTCTTGATTTCAGATCCTTTGCCTGAAGCCACTGCCGAAATTTTAAGAGGTGCTGGCCTCGAAGTCATCGTGGGTGCGGATCAGGTCGACAGTAGTCTTCCTGAAATATCAGGTTGGATATTGCGATCCGGTACTCAAATCACGCGTGAGTTGTTGGAGAAAGCTCCGAACTTGAAGTGCATATGCCGTGCGGGCGCAGGCGTCGATAACATCGATTGTGATGCGGCCGCTGAAATGGGTGTTCAGGTCATGAATACTCCGGCAGCAAACTCGAATGCTGCTGCGGAGCATGCCGTGGGGCTGCTCTTTGCAGTCGCTCGCAATGTGGGTCAGGGTCATCTCGGGATGAGTCAGGGTGGCTGGGATCGCAAGCAACTCGTGGGCGTTGAACTTGAAGGAAAGACGCTCGTTGTGGTTGGTATGGGCAAGATTGGACAGCGAGTCTGTCGCAAGGCCAGTGGAGTCGGCATGACAGTTATTGGCTGTGACCCTTTTGTTGAAGAAGAAGTGTGTCAGGAAAATGGAGCAACCCTCGCTCCTTTGGAGCAGGCGCTTTCACAAGCAGACTTCATTTCTCTGCATCCGCCACTGAACGATCATACTCGTGGAATGGTGAATGAAGAGTTTCTGAACCAATGCAAGCCGGGTGTTCGAATCGTCAATGTGAGTCGTGGACCCGTGATTGATTCCGCAGCACTGCTGAAAGCGCTCGATAATGGCCAAGTTGCCGGTGCTGGACTCGATGTATTCGTGGAGGAACCGCCGGCTGTTGACGACCCTCTCCGGTCTCACCCGGGCGTTCTCTGCACGCCACACTTGGGAGCATCGACTGTGGAAGCTCAGGACAATGTCGGCCTTCAGTCAGCTCAGCAAGTCGCCGCATTCCTTCTTGAGGGTCAGGTTCAGCATCCTGTGAACGAGCCCAAGAGTTAGATTTTTGGTTCGTCACTGATTTCTGAGTTTATTGTTATTCCTGATCACTCCCAGGCGTGGAGGTTTCTTCTCTTCTGGGAGGAAGGTCATGTTGGAAATCTATAGGATAGAGTGAGTCGATTCTCTTGAGCACCTTTTCGGCGTCTTCATTCCGTCGTTGCCGATGACTCATGATAAAGAGTTGAGCTCGCAAGGTATGCTCATGTGCTGATCCCCGGTCAAGAATCTCGTCCAATACGTGGCAGTGATAGAGTGCTCGCGTATTTTCATTGCAAGCGAGTGAAAGCTCTAACGCTTTGAGGTGAAGGATGGGGTCGAGAGGGGTCGCTGCCAACTGCCGCTCTATTTTTTCTAGTTTTCTCAAACAGGATTCCGGGCGTCTATTGTTGAGACGTGTTCTCCACCGCCAAAGCCATGGACTCCTGTCTCTGCTCATTCGTGAATCGGGATTGTTCAAGCGCCGAAACGCAGGCCACATGAACATCAATGTCCCCAATGAGAAGAGACCGATAATTGGTAATGGCGGGCGGAGGCGAAACAGGATCAGGCAAAGAACTGCAAATGTAGCAATGAGTCCGCTCAGGATTAATGAGCGGGAGTTTTTTTTGCGGGCCAGTTCTGGGTCGTAGTCGAGAGCCATCAGGACAAGCATTCCCACCATGGAGCATACCAAGGAAGCGGTCAGAGCTAGGCCCACAGATGGCAACATCATTCCTCCAGAGAAAAGTCGTTGCGAGTAGAGTCAGTGTGAAAGGGGATCGAACCCAAACTGATATCGAAAATAAAAGCCAAGTTTCGATTTAGAATCCCCAACACTGACGAAAAACGGGATTCGATCTCCTGCAACAATATAGATTTATTCTATCGTTGCAGGGGACATATTTCACGATTCAAACAAAGTTCTTTTCCCATGAAGGCCCTTTGTCGATCACCCGTGAGATGGACTCATATCTTCAGCACTTTCTGTTTTTAACTTTTCTTGTTCACCGATGCGGCAAGCTTCGATCGCAGCGAGAGTCTCGGCTGTCACTTCCGGTGTGGGGTATTCCCCATCAAAACAGGCGGCGCAGTAGTGAAGGTCCGATCCCGCATCCTTTAGCGCTTTTCTAAGAGAACTGATGGGTTGATAGATCATGGCGTCAGCACCGATGGCTTCAGCGATCTGCTCTTCGGATTTTTCACGAGCGATCAATTCTGCACGGGTCGACATGTCGACTCCATATACGCAGGGAAATTGAACCGGGGGCGAACACGACGCGAAGAAGACCTTTCGAGCACCGGCTGCTCTCGCCAAGTCCACGATCTGACGAGATGTGGTTCCTCTGACGACACTGTCGTCTACGAGTAGAACGTCTTTCCCCTCGAATTCGCTACGAATGGAATTCAACTTACGGCGAACACTCGAGGTTCGGTCTCCTTGCCCAGGCATGATGAAAGTTCTTCCGATGTATCTGTTCTTAACCAGTCCTTCTCGATATTCGATGCCGATATGTTGAGCCATCGTACTCGCTGAGGTACAGGCACTGTCGGGGACAGGAATGACGACATCTGCCTTCAGGCCTCTTTCGTTCCAGCGATTTGCGAGCTGTTTCCCTAGATTTCGTCGTGCTTCGTAGACACTGACATCATCGATGATGCTGTCGGGGCGAGCGAAATAGACATGCTCGAAAATGCAAGGATTGTGGGCTCTCTGAACGAGTTGTTTTCGTATCGGATCTTTTCCGGGAATGAAAATGACGGCTTCACCCGCTTTGATCATTTCAACATTTTTATATCCCAGAATCTCTAGTGGGATGTTTTCAGATGAACACGCCCATGACAAAGTACCGTCAGAGTTTTCTTTTGAGCCCATCACCATTGGACGAATGCCATTGGGGTCTCTGAAGGCAACCATCCCGAATTGTGAAATCAATGTTGCTACAGAGTAGGCACCATGAACTCTTTCAAGAACCTTCTTCAGTGCGGCGAAAACTGATTCTGAATCAGGTTGAAGGTCTCCGATTTCTGAGAGTTCAACGGCAAGAGTGAAGAGGATCAATTCTACATCGCAGCTGGAATGAAGAATGGTTCTCTTCTGACTCGAAAGCCAATTTTTGACTTCTTCACCGTTCGTGACATTGCCATTGTGAGCCATCGCGATGCCGTAAGGATAATTGACAACAAAGGGTTGTGCGTCTTCAGTGGTGGATCCACCAAAGGTGGGGTAGCGCACTTGTCCGATGCCAGATGATCCCGTGAGTCGCTCCATATTCTTGAGACGGAAGACATCCCGAACGAGACCGTTTCCTTTTTTCAGATGGAATCGATCGTCATGAGTCACGATACCGGCGGCATCTTGTCCACGATGCTGCAGGCTAATCAGAGCTTCATAGATCTCGTGACACGCCGAATTCTCACTACCGACGACGCCAAAAAAACCACACATGGGAACTCCCGTCTCTCTTTAGTTTGAGGCCCAAATTAGCCTCGAGAGCAAGCCAGAAGGATATCTTGCCTCTGGCAGGCTGACGAGTGACCTGTGCCAGTTGGCGCGATTTTGTTTTAGATGTCAGTCTTCTCTGAAGCCGGGGTGACCCGGAAGCCGGGGATTCGCTCCCCGTGCATGATGAGAATCTTGAGTTCAGACAGCCGGATTTTCGTTGTTTTGGTGTGCTGGAAGAGGAATAACGCCGGCTGTCTGATTTTTCTCGTCTCTCTGAGAGGTCTCTTTCTGACTCCTCTCTCCCTTCAAATCGCCATCCCTGGCGGAGTTCCGGAAAAACCGTGGTGTGGTTAAATCCGGAACTCCGCCTCCCTTTTTTCTCATAAAGTGCCCCTGAAGACCTATTGAAGGTCATCCCCTTATTTTGGGGTCTTGGGAACCCTGTGCTGGACTGCTACGTTTTGTAGCAGTCTACTTGGCTCAGGATGAAATGACGCATCGTCGCCGTATTCTGGGTCGAATCTGGAGATCTCTTGAGTTGAGCGATCTCTGGGCTTGGCAGAAGTGGGGAAATGGGAAAATATGAGTCTGGATAACATTTCAGCAGAAGAGAATCAGGACCCGGATGGCCAGATTGGCACTTTGGATTCGTACCGATTGCTCTTCCAGGTGATTCCGCAATTGATTCACCAACTGAAGAATCATCTGACGGTCGTTCAGAACGCACATTTCTCGATGAAGAAAGCCCTAGAAATGGGGCAGCATGACCGGTTGGAACGAAGCAGTGAGCTGGGGATTCTTGGCGTTCAGAGGGCCGAAATGGTGATCAAGACCATCAGTTTACTCGAGTCCATGGATACTCAGAGCATCCTTTCGCACTATCAGAAACGTTATTCCAACTCTGAAGTCGAAATCGAATATCCCCATCAGAGCCCCATCATTGATCGTTTTTTGGCTCCCTTGGTCTGCAGTTTGGAATATTTGAGACCCCGTATGATCAAAGGTTCACTCATCATCATTTCTGTGAACGAGTCGAGAATTGTAATTGAGCAACACGGCGAAGGTGAGGTCGTTGCCCCGCCGGAGCTCAATGATCTCATGTCAAAATTCTATCGGTTTATTCCTGCGGATAAGGGCTGGGGAATAGAAAATTGCGGGGAGTGAAAAAATGAGCAACTCGGAAAAAAAGAAATGCGTCCTTTTGGTGGACGACAATATGGATCTTCTCGTGACAACCCAAGAGGTGCTTGAAGATCCGGAGTTCAATTACAAAGTGATCATCCTGAGTGATTCGACAAAGATTCGTGAAGTATTGGAAGAAAATCAGGACCGCATTGATGTGGTTGTGACTGATCTTCAAATGCCTATGAAATCTGGTGAAGAAGTTCTCGATGAAGTCTCTGATTTCGATGTCAACTTGCCAGTGATTGTCTTTACCGGTGAAGGAAATAAGCAGAAAAATCATTTGATTGCAGCCGGTGCGAAAGGGTTTGTTGATAAAGCCGATAGTGTTCACCTCGCGCTACCTAATGCGATAGAGATCGCCATGAGTAGTAAACGAAAGGTGAAAGGTCGCGGAAGGAAGTTCATCTATCGAGATGAGAAGATGAAGCAAGTCCTTGATATGGTCACCAAGCTTGCGGCTGTCCCTTCGCCCGTCTTGATTGAGGGAGAACCTGGAACCGGAAAAGAACTGATCGCATACAAGGTTCATAATCAGCGCCTAAAGCACCTTCGGCGTGCCGGTGATCAGGTTTCTGAAAAAATGCACCCTTACGTGGCTGTGAACTGTGGAGCTCTCAGTAAAACCTTATTGGAGAGTCAACTCTTCGGACATAAAAAAGGGGCGTTCACCGGGTCAGTGGCAGATCAAGATGGAGTCTTTGTCGCAGCGAAGCGAGGGACTCTCTTTCTCGATGAAATCACAGAACTCGATCTGGATCTTCAAGTCAAATTGTTGAGAGCTCTCCAAGAAAGGGAAGTGACTCCCGTAGGCGCGACGAAGGCGATTCCCGTTCATGCACGAGTTGTGACTGCGACAAATCGTCCCATTCAACAGTTGGTCAATGAAGGAAAGTTCAGGGCGGACCTGTACTACCGGATCAATGTCGTCAGTCTTAAAGTTCCCCCATTGAGGGACAGGATTGGGGATATCCAGCCGATGGCGGAGGCTTTCCTTCGCGACTTCGCTGAGGAATACAATTGTGAACCGCGCAAATTGACGGAACCCGCTCGTGTGGCACTGGAATCATATCAGTGGCCTGGGAATGTGCGTGAACTGCATAACTGCATCGAGAGATCTTTTGCCCTCGGTGGCAATGCTTCAGAGATCAGGGTTGAAGATTTTCCTCCCGAGATCTCACTGAGATTTACTTCGGATCATTCTTCGGATGATTCTGAACTTTTGAGCTCTTTTCAGGAGGCGACGCAGAGGACGACAGAAGCTCTCGTGGAAGGCCGTTCACTGACAGCGACAGCCTCACACTTCAAGACCTATGACGAACTGGTGGCGGAGCATATTCGGGAGGCATTAGAGCGATCCCGTGGAGTCAAAAGTCGTGCGGCTACGATGTTGTCGATTGATCGCAATCGTCTCTACCGGTTGATCGAGAAGTATCAAATTTCGACTTGAATCCGAACTCCCTTCCTTTTGAGGAGGGGAGCTGCCTGATAATGAAACAGTGTGTTCTTTCGAGGCAGGATTCTAAGTATCAGTGAAATCAGTGCTTACGAATTCTGTGCCCTAAATTATGGCAATGGGCTCTCTCCTAACAGGTCGTTCAGTTTCCGTCATCGGACGAATTTCGCTCATACACACTGTTTTCGAATTGGCACACCCCTTGCCATAGCAACTGAGGGGGGGCTTTTTTGAAAAGCGGCCCTCGTTGAGGGCAGGTTATCGATCTCCGGCCATTCTAGGCGGGCTGAGCTCGGAATCGGTGACCTCCCACTTTTGAACTTGGCCAGGTAGCGAGGATCGATGATGTTTGTGGGTTCATAGAACGGCTGATGCTGGACACCGGGCGGGCTCGTCTGCGTCAGTTTTTTTTCGTTCTTCCCCATCATTCGAAACCTCGGACAACTCTTTAAAAAGTTGATCTGGTGCGTGGGGGGATAGAGGTGAGCAGGGATCCTTTTGGGGCCGGGCTCATCCTTCCCCCGACATCTTTCCTCCGACATCTTTCCTCTCTATTTCATATGCTTCCCTATTCCAAAAGCTTCACTATTCCATATGCAGATCCAGCTCTCGTTGTGCCGTTGAAATTTCATTTCTTGCCTCAATTCCGCTTTCGGTTCGGGAACAATTCCCGACTTTGTAAGTTTGATTTCGATTTCACCTATTTTTGCCGAATCAGTATTTTGTGTTGGAATCGTGCGGTAATCGGAGGTTCTAGGAGTTTTGAAGAGATTGGCCATCGACAGAGAACTACCGCAAGTGACATGCCTGTAAATGCTAACAAAAGGTCTTTGTTAGTCGTTTGGTGATCTTATAATCGGAGTAGATTTGAGGTCGAGGAAGGCGCTGCTCTTGTGCCTTTCTGCGAAAAGAGGATTTAGTTCATGCTCCCAAGCATTTCGTCACTTCTGAGAAACCTACTCCCCGTCATTCTGGTTCTCCAGGGTGTTCTTGTGTTGGAGGCTCAATCGCCTTCACTGCGAGTTGAGGACGTCAGCGTATATCCCGGACAAAGTGGCGTGACAACTCCTATCTATGGCCTCTCGAGTGATCCCGTCAGTGGATTTCAGATCGCCGTTTCTGTGGACCCTGATCGTATTCTTCTCAGTGGCTTCGACCTTGAAGGTGGAGTCCTAGGAGCGATCAATGTGGATTTCACAGATTCTTTCGTCGATATCGTCGAAGGAGAGGCGGGGCTCGTCGTGATCATCGACAGTGAGGCCCCTTTTGATACTTCCCTACCGATTTCCACAGAGACCCATTTGGTCTCGTTGGCATTTGATGCCGCGGATTGGTTGATCCCTTCCAATCAGGAGTTGATATCTCTCGAGAATACTGTGGGAACAGCAGCATTACCCAGCACGATTCTTGTCGAAGGCACTGAAGTGGCTACGACTCTCGAAAATGGCCTATTGAGTGTGATTGAGCAAAACGTATTGATCGCAGAGTCCACGACTGGAGTCGCACAGTTGGGGGATACGGATCATGAGATTTCGATCCGAGGGTATAACTCGGAAGACTTGCAGGGATTCTCAATATCACTCGTATACGATCCACTCGTTTGGGAATACTCACACGTTTCCATAGAGGGCACGATCACCGAAACAGCAGGGGCCGAATTTGTCGAAGAGTTTTCCAATGATGCCGAAGGGAATGTCGTCCTCGGTGTTCTTTTGGATATTCTCCCTCCATATTCTGGGCAGGTCATTCCTGCGACAGGAATCGAATTGGAGTTGGCCCGTTTTTACTTCGATGTTCAGCCGGACCTGGTCGAATCAACGATCAGCGTCATCGAGTTTTCTCCCTCAGTCGGTTCTCCTACTGTCGACAATGTCTTTGTGATCGATAACCAGTCGATACAGCCATTGAAGGTGGATGCCGTGATAGAGGTTGAAGCTGTGAATATCTTCCTAAGGGGAGATGCGGACGGTGACTTCTATCTCGACTTGTCAGATGTGATCAACAATCTCGTCTTCATGACGGGTACTTGTCCTGAGTGCCCTGACCCCACTTGCCTCAAAGCATTGGACGTCAATGACAACGGAATGATTGACCTCGCAGACGGTATTCAACTGGTCAACTACCTCTATATCTTCGGCCCGCCCCCTGCGGCTCCCTTCCCCGAGCCGGGTTCCGATCCGACACCGGACTCCCTGACCTGCCAGCGCTAATCGAAAGAGATTTCGACGGGCGGACGATCTCGAAACAACATCGTATTCTTCTCCGGGGCCATTGAAGTCTTGGAGGTACCTTGAACGAAGAGATCCGAATCACCGAGGCCGTCACCTCTATCCACGATCGTGCATATCTCACCATCATTAATGGACCTCGAAAGGGCGCTGTCTTTCCCCTCGCTGGAGAGCCTGTAGTTCTTGGTTCAGATGCGGAGATCTCCATTTCCCTTCCCGGATCCAAGGTGGCATGCCGACATGCAGGAATCCGCCTTCTTGAAGGAGTATGGGAAATCCAAGACTTGAGTGGGTCGAAAGTATTCGTCAACGATATTCCAACTACGCACAGAACTTTGGGTGGGGGAGAAATTTTTCGTCTGGGAGAGCACGAGTTACATTTTTCATTTGAGCCTCCTACTTCTATGAAAACAGCCGAACCTGCTGATCGAATTGTGATGGCTATCGATCTTGAGCGAGGTGAGAGCAATGATCAGATGCAGCACCTCAGTATTATTTCGGGCCCTGGATTTCTAATAGGGCGATCTCCTGATAACGATCTGTCGATCAAAGATCCGAGAGCCAGTCGTAGGCACTGTCGTATCGAAGTCGTTGAGGGCGAGGTCATGATGACTGATTTGGGATCTTTGAATGGAACATATCTGGATGGGAATCTGATCCAACAGGCGATATTACGTCCCGGAGATTTGATCGCTGTCGGGAAAACGACTCTCAGGTGTCGTCGTACATAGATCAGTCTTTATGGGCGTGGATGAAACTTATTGTGAGTGTCGAGAAGCTTCTTTCGTTCTACGTGAGTATAGATCTCTGTTGAACTGACGCTTGAATGCCCCAGTAATTCTTGAATAGCAAACAGCTCCGCATTGTTTGCCAATAAATGTGTCGCATAAGAGTGCCGCAGCATATGAGGATGTACGGGTAAATGGAGTCCTGCGTGGAGCGCTGATTTTTTAAGAATCTCATAAACACTTCTGCGATTCACCGGGAGCCCTCTGATCGAGAGGAAGACTCTGTCATCCTTTGCGGGGACGACAGGCCGCTCATGTTCTTGGTACTTGCTGACCGCGAGAGAAGCTCGATCTCCGACCGGAATGATGCGTTCTTTGGATCCCTTACCGATGCATCTCAGAAACCCTTCTCTGAGGAACAAGTCTCCTGGCCTTAAGCCGCAAAGTTCAGAGACACGCATTCCTGTACTGTAGAGTAACTCAACGATAGCTCTATCCCGGAGTGGGCAGCGCGCAGATCGATCAGGATCCCCCGCCGCAGTAATAAGATTTTCGACCTGCTCTAGGGACAAGGTGTGGGGCAGTTTTTTGTCTTTGCGAGGGAGTTGAATCAGATCGGTCGGGTTATCTTCGAGACGATTGTCTTTGACAAGGAATCTGTAGAACCCACGAATAGCGACCAGTTTTCGTTGCCGGCTATGCGCGCTGATCTCTTGATCGGAGAGAGCCTTAAGAAATTGCTGGAGGTGCTCGCGTTGAATTCCGGAAGGAAAATCCAGTCCTGTTTTCTGACTGAAATTGAAAAGCTCGAGGAGATCCCGTGTGTAGGCAGAGAGGGTATTATCTGCCAGACCTTTTTCAACACGGAGATAATCTATCCACAGAGTCAGGCTGGGAGGGAGATCTTTGGAATGACGTCCTCCAGAACCAATTCCATTGGTCCCTTGCGAGGGGATTCGACGCTTCATAGAATCGGGCCGCTCTCAGGTATCTCTGGGAAGGGTCCTGTTTCAGGTTTTTCGACCCCTTGGGGTGGAATAGACATGGTCCCGAATCCCTCCCGGGTGCGTGGGCAGACCACCGTAGGATATCGAATTTTGCGAATTCAGGCCAGTTTTCCTTTAAGAAGGGCCAGAATTTGAATCTTTGAGCAGAATTTATCAGGAGTGTCATGGTTTCCGAGGTGAGACGACTGCAAACTCTTCGGAACATTTGGTGGGAAAGCGAAGCTCGAATGACTTTTGCAATCCGGATGACTTGGCTATCGAGATCTTAAAATTGACCAGAACTGAATACAGTTCTTTCGGGGAGAAGTATGGCGAAGAAAAAATACCTAAAGCGTGAACTGGACTCCTTCAAGAAGATCCTCCTTCAACATAGAGCAGTTGTTACAGGCAACATGAGTACTCTGGAGGGAGAAGGTCGCGGCTCCAGTGGAGATGAAGGCGATCTGAGTTCAGAGAACTTTGAGATCGAATTGACTCTGACAGCAATGCAGAGTGAGACGAACTTGATCCAAGAGATCGATGAAGCTCTGCAGAGGATTGCGGACGGGAGTTACGGTGTCTGCGAGGATACCGGCGATTTGATTCCTGAACCACGCCTGCAGGCGATTCCGTGGACCCGGCTTTGCGTCGAGGCACAGGCCCGCAGGGAGAGATCCTGATCCAGGAGGCCCATTGAAGAGAGAGTCCGTAGAGAGCGCTTCAGTTGAGTTGTCAGTAAGGGTTCCGTCTCCTGGTGGTGACCTGATGTTGTCTCATCCTGTGTTGCCGGCTTCGGGTACTTTTGGATACGGCGAAGAGTTTGAACCATTTCTTCCTCCGGGTACCTTCAGCGCCATCGTTCCGAAGTCCATCTCTGTGGAGTCAAGGCCGGGAAATCCACCTCCGCGAGCCATCGAAACCCCTTCTGGATTATTGAATTCCATTGGCTTGCAAAACCCAGGTCTCGATCTTTTTGTTTCCGACTATTTACCGCGACTGCAGAGATATGGTGTTCCCATCCTCGTCAACGTGGTCGGTAAAAATATCGAAGACTACTGCACTGTCGTGGAGGCTCTAGAGGGACAAGAACTGATTCGGGGATATGAACTGAATGTCTCTTGTCCCAATGTGAAAGAAGGTCTCAGATTTGGTCTCGACCCCGAGGCCACTGCAGCTTTGATTTCCGCTGTCCGAGAGAAGACTTCCGGAGTCTTGATGGCGAAACTCACTCCAAATGTGACTGATATCGCAGAGCATGCCGTAGCCGCTCAATCAGCAGGGGCGGATGCGATCTCCCTGATCAATACCGTTCGGGCCATGTCTGTGGATTGGCGTCAAGGTCGCTCACGGATTGGTACCGATACCGGAGGACTCTCCGGGCCTGCTATCCGTCCTATCGCTCTCAGAATGGTCTGGGAAGCGTGTCAGGCCGTCGATATCCCCGTCTGTGCGATAGGTGGCATATCTTCCGCTGAGCATATCCTCGAGTTTGTCAGCGTGGGAGCCTCCATGGTTCAGGTCGGAACCCATCTCTATCGGGAGCCGACGTGTTTGCCTGAAATTCTCCGTGAATTACAGGAATTGCTCGCCAAGGAGGGCATCTGCCACCTCGACGAACTCCGAGGAACCTTCGGGGGTCTCTCGGATCGGTTGCCGGAAAGATCCCGTCCAGTACCCTAAGAACTGAATCTAATAAGGCCGAATTCAGAAGGGCTGAAAAATGGGTCTCTTCGACGGTATTCGGGGGATTGTTGAAAAGTTCGTTCCTTCAAGGAACGACAAGATACTGCGAGGGGTGACTCCTCTCGTGGACAAGATCAATGAATTAGAGCCTCAGTTTGAAAGGCTCAGTCAGCATGATCTGCTCTCTCTCACCGATCAGTTTCGTTCACGTCTAGAATCCGGTGAATCTCTCGAGGATCTTCTCCCCGAAGCGTACGCCGCTGTCAGGGAATCTTCCCGAAGGAATCTGAAGACGGGCACAGGTGTCTCCATGAGACACTACGACGTCCAATTGATTGGTGGCATAGTTCTCAATCATGGTGGCATCGCAGAGATGAGAACAGGTGAAGGAAAGACCCTTGTGGCGACCCTGCCTGCTTATCTCAATGCGCTTCCTGCCAAGGGCGTTCATGTGGTGACAGTGAACGATTACCTCGCGAAGAGGGACTCCGATTGGATGAGACCGGTTTTCCAAGCTTTAGGGATGACGGTGGGTGCGATTCAGTCGAACATGCAAAGCCAAGAACGGCTTGAGCAATATGGCTGCGATGTGACCTACGGAACCAATAATGAGTTTGGCTTCGATTATCTTCGGGACAACATGAAGACTCGACCAGAGGACCAATGCCAGAAGCATCGAGCCTTTGCCATCATCGACGAAGTCGACTCTATATTGATCGACGAAGCTCGAACTCCTCTGATCATTTCTGGTCCTGCAGAAAAGTCTACTGACGTTTACTACAACGCAGATCGCGCGGTCCGGAAATTAGTTCGTGATCGCCATTTTGAAGTCAAAGAAAAGGAACAGCAGGTGATTCTCTCAGAGGAGGGAATCGAGGCGGCTGAAAAACTCGTCGGAGTTGATTCCTTTTATTCTTTCGAGAATATGCACTGGCCCCATCATATCGAACAGGCGCTGAAGGCTCACCACCTCTACCGCAAGGATGTCGATTACGTGGTCAACGAGGGCGAAGTCGTCATCGTGGATGAGTTCACGGGAAGATTGATGGACGGAAGGCGATGGTCTGACGGACTTCATCAAGCGGTCGAGGCTAAGGAAAGCCTTAAAATCAAGGATGAGAATCAGACTCTCGCGACGATTACCTTCCAGAATTTCTTCAGGCTCTACGACAAGATTTCTGGAATGACCGGAACTGCAAAGACTGAAGCTGAAGAATTCCGTGAGATTTACGGATTAGAAGTCGTCGAGATTCCGACGAACAAAATCATCGCTCGTGATGACCAATCCGACATCGTTTATCGCACGACCCGCGAAAAATGGAATGCTGTCGTCGATCGTATCGAAGAAGAGAATAAAATCGGTCGCCCCATGCTGGTTGGAACCATTTCGATCGAGGATTCGGAGTCTGTTTCTGCCGCACTGACCCGCAGAGGGATTCCGCACAATGTACTCAATGCAAAACATCATGAGAGGGAAGCTGAGATCATCTCTGAAGCGGGTCTCATGAATAAAGTGACCATCGCTACAAATATGGCGGGTCGAGGCACTGATATCGTTCTGGGAGAAGGGGTCAATGAGGTGGGTGGCCTGATGGTCATCGGTTCCGAAAGACATGAATCTCGCAGAATCGACAATCAGTTACGAGGCCGATGTGGTCGACAAGGAGATCCTGGAGCAACGCTATTCTTCCTGTCTTTGGAAGACGATTTGATGCGCTTGTTTGCCAGTGACCGAGTTTCCGCAATGCTGAAAAGATTTGGAATGGAAGAGGGTGTGGATATTTCTCACCCGATGGTTTCACGATCGATTGAAAAAGCTCAGAAAAAGGTCGAAGCCCGAAACTTTGAAATCAGAAAAAATCTTTTGGAGTATGACCAGGTGATGGACAGTCAGCGCAAAGCTGTCTACCAAATCCGCGATCGAGTTTTGGTCTCGGATAACCTCCTCGAATTGATCCGTGATCAGTTCGAAGAATCACTGACACAGTTCCATGCAGGATTACTTGAGATTGATGATCCCGAGAAATCAGTGGAAAAGATGCTCTCAGAGCACGTTTCTCAGCGCTTCGGAGTGGAAGTGTCCGCCTCTGATCTCAAGGAGATGGGCGAGGATCATCTACTGGAAGGCATCACGGATCTTTGGACTTCTGTGGTGACGAGCAAGAGAGACCGTGCCGGTGATGGCGATTTTGATCGATTGTTGCATTACCTCTTACTCCGATCCCTCGATGAGAAATGGAAAGAACATCTCCATGCGATGGATCAATTGAGAACAGGGGTGGGGATGCGCAGTTATGCGCAGGTTGATCCTAAACTGGAGTACAAGCGTGAGGGATTCCGCATGTTCTCTGGAATGCTGCATCAGTATAAAGAGGAAACCTCTTCTGTGATTTCTCGTATTCGTATTGAGAAAGTGGATGAATCGGCGCAGCAAGAGCAGTTGGAAAGCACCTGGAGTGGTCGCTCTGAAGGCGTTTCTGTCGATGCTGCACGTGAGCAATTTGAATCACATTCGAAGAGAATGGATCAGGGAGTCTCGAGCTCGCAATCCAAGGCTTCAGTTGAGACCATCCGAAATGACGACCCAAAGGTGGGTCGAAACGATGATTGCCCCTGTGGTAGTGGGAAAAAATACAAAAAGTGCCACGGGAAAACCTGAGCAGACTGATTCAGGTTTGCCAGCGTTCAAGTCCCCCGGAGGTCTTGTGACATGAGGACTGCACCGTTCACTTTATCTGGGGTGACCTTATGTCTGAGCATTCTGTTGGATGTTCTCATGATCCCGCTGCTCCTCATCGCTCTTCCTTGGCTACTCTTCAAAATTGTCATAGAGGGAAGAGGCTTTGGGAGTCTGAGGGATCGAATCGGAAGAGCTTATATATCTCGGCCCTCTCGTCCCCGAATTTTGATCCATGCTGCGAGTGTGGGAGAAGTTCGAATGACAGTTCCATTACTCAGGGAACTGCGGGATAAGCATCCTGGCAAAGAGTTCATTGTCACAACAATGACGACGGGGGCCTACGATCTCGCCCAGCGGATTCTACCGGAATGCCAGGTTCAGCTGTTGCCATTGGACCTAGGTGTGTTCATGAATTCTTTTTTGTCTCGAATCCAACCTACTGCAGTCATTTTGGTCGAGTTGGAATATTGGCCTCAGTTTCTATTAGCATGCAAAGCTAGATCGATTCCTGTTCTCGTCGTGAATGGCAGAATTTCAGATAGAGGCCTGAAGCGTTGGCAGAAATGGAATTGGCTTCTTGGCTGGATGACGAGAATCCCTTCAAGAGTGTTGGCGAGAAGTGAAGAAGACGCCGATCGATTTGTTCAGATTGGAACTCCTGCCGAGCGAGTAAGAATCACAGGCAATCTCAAGTATGACATGGCGAAACCTGAAGTGTCCCGACGAGGTTCGTCGTCGAATAGGGGATTCACTTGGATGGCCGGTTGTACGCATCCCGGTGAAGAAGATGTGGTTCTCTCGGTTCACCGGGAATTACTTCAAGAGTTCCCCGATATTCATCTCATCATTGCACCGCGACATATTGAGAGAAGTGAGACTGTTCGGAAACAGGTCTCTGCTTCTGGATGGGGACCGATCTTCTCT
Organism: Planctomycetota bacterium; assembly: GCA_016776905.1. GTDB lineage: Bacteria > Planctomycetota > UBA8108 > UBA1146 > UBA1146 > UBA12191. The sequence goes on from JADHSM010000013.1 coordinate 39,011, forward strand.
TCTGGGAGTAACGTGGCCAAGGGTGACGAAGTCGTCATCGTGGATCAATTGGGAGTTCTCGACGAATTTTACGAGCAATCCGATGCGGCTTTTGTGGGCGGAAGCCTTGTCCAGCGCGGCGGGCATAACCTCCTAGAACCGGTCCTTTCCGGGTGTTTCACCTGTCATGGCCCCCATGTCCAAAATTTCAGGGATATGGCGACACCCCTCGCAGAGATGGGGGCTGTCCGAGAGGTTCAAGACAGGCAGGAGCTCTTGATGTGGCTCCAGAAGCGTATTCAGTGCCGTTCAGAGGGGCCATTAAGTCAGGGACTGATTTCGCGGGTCAGAGAGAATCTTGGCGGAGCCGCCAAAAGGACCGTGAAAGATCTGGCACCCTGGATCGATTGACCCGGAGTTGGTTGGCGAAGGGCCCATCAGTGGCTAGATTAATCCGATTCACATGAAACAAATGACCGTGGTCCAAGGGGTATAGCCTTGAGGCCACTGCAGGAAGGAAACCGATGCTCATCGAGAATGCTTTCTTTACCTCCGAGTCGGTGTCCGTCGGACATCCGGACAAGATGGCTGACCAGATTTCTGATGCTGTCCTCGACGCATACCTCGCCGGAGATCCTCAGAGTCGGGTGGCTTGTGAAACGATGGTGACCACGGGATTAGTGGTCGTTGCTGGAGAAGTAACGAGTAACACCGTTGTTGATATTCCCGCCTTAGTTAGAAAAACAGTCCGAGAGATCGGATACACCGATTCCGCTATGGGATTCGATGCGGAAACCTGTTCGGTGATGGTGTCTCTAGATAAACAGAGCCCTGATATTGCGATGGGTGTCGATCGAGAGGGAGCCGGTGACCAGGGTTTAATGTTCGGGTACGCCTGCGATGAAACTCCTGAGTTGATGCCGCTGCCGATCAGCCTCTCCCACAAGTTGGTGGCTGAACACAAAAGGTTGAGAGATGCCGGAGCTGCTCCGTTCCTCAGACCGGATGCAAAGAGTCAGGTTACAGTCGAGTATGTTGATGGAAAGCCAGCGCGGATTGACGCAGTTGTGTTCTCTTCTCAACACTCAGAGGATGTTTCCAATGAAGATTTGCATGCCTTTATCAACGAAAGCATCATTCAAGTCGTCATTCCTTCGGAGCTCCTTGATGACAATACGAAGTACTACATCAATCCAACGGGGCGATTTGTTGTGGGCGGTCCCCAAGGTGACTGCGGCCTCACAGGAAGAAAAATCATCGTTGATACATACGGTGGAATGGGACGACATGGAGGAGGAGCCTTCAGTGGCAAGGACCCTTCAAAAGTAGATCGCTCAGCATGCTACATGGCCCGATTCGTGGCTAAGAATATCGTCGCAGCAGGATTGGCTCGTCGCTGTGAAGTTCAATTGGCGTATGCCATTGGAGTTGCTGAGCCGATGTCCGTTCTTGTCGATACCTTTGGAACTGGCACAGTTTCGGGTGCTGAATTGCAGAAATTAGTGAAGGAAGCTTTCGATCTGACTCCTGCTGGAATCATTTCAAGCCTCGATCTTCGTCGCCCTATCTATGGTCCCACTGCGGCCCATGGACATTTCGGGCGCGCAGCCAGCGGATTCCCATGGGAAGAAGTTTCTAAAGTCGAGGCTCTCAAGTCTCTTGCCGAAGGCGTCGCTGGAGCCTAGGCCAAACCCATTTTAGAGACATCGTCCTCATCGAGGCCGAGGTGGTGACCGATCTCGTGGAGCAAGGTGATACGCACTTGCTCCACGAGATCTTTTGCATCTCGGGACATGCGCTCAAGGTTTCTACGATAAATTCGAATAGATGAAGCGGTTGGCATTCCCTCTGATGAAGAGAATCCGCCAAGGTGGCGGTTAGGCATGCCGTCCCCGAAGTACAAGCCCAGTGTGTCAGGACTGATTTGACCTCGGGACTCTTGAATCAGAATCAGTTCCGGAAGATTCTCAAGAATCACTGGGACTTCTTCCATTTGTTTGCGAATAGGGTCAGGGAGTTCTTCAAGAACATGTGCGATCAGTTCATGAGCTTCGTCCGCACTGATCACTGGAATAGCAGGATTTCCTGCGGGATCCAATTCGGTCGCTCGCTTGAAGTGTTCGTCAGCCGTTTCGGAATCACCCATGTGGTCGCGACAAAGACCGAGGAAAAATTCTCGATCGGCAGATTCTAATTCGTCTGAGGGGTCGTGGCTTAACGACAGAATGAGAGCGCCTTGAGGATCTCCAGTCAAGAATCGTGCTTCTGAAAGACGAAGTTGTAACATCTTTATCAACTCTTCGTCAGAGCCTGGGGCGGAGCTACCGAGAGAGTCTAGGTCGGTGAGTATCTTCAGAGCATCCGCTGGTAGACCCACTTCGATATAAGCAGTTGCAATAAGAAGGCGACCATCCATGTCATCAACTTTTGATTCGAGACTGCGGGCGAGTTCTAGGCAACGGTCGTAGTCGAACTCTTGAAGAGAGTCCTTGAGTTGAAACAGGAGCGGGTCTAGTTCTGTCATTGTATTTAAAATTCTTTCAGCCATTGGGCCAGTATTGAAACGCAATGATCACCGATTGCGTGTTTCTCATCATGCCATTCAATTGTGGGTTTCGCCCCTGCTGTAGTGAGGATTTCCGCTGATTTTACGACAGGTTCTGCTGCAGTCAGGCGGTCTGCTTTATCGTGCAGAAAGAGAATCTTGGGAAGGTGCCCCTGAGCGAGTTCCTTTTCCAGAAATTCATGTTTGAGTCTTGCAGATGCGATGCAGCAGGATTGGAAAATATCAGGGTGTCGACAGGCGATGTAGCCTGCGAGATAGCCACCTTGACTGAATCCTAGCAGGTGAAGAGGTACGTCAGGGATCGTCGAATCTAGAGCGATGGCTTCCACCAGCTGGAGGAGGTCTTCTTCTGACCTATCGAGAGAGAGGCGAAAACCGGGTTGATCGCCAGTGTAGATGTACCAGGCATGGCCCTGACGAGGTCCAGATTTACCTCGGATTTCCACGGGGTATGGACCTGACGGAAGAATCAGCCCGATTCCGTGTTGGCTGAGCTGTTGCAACTTTCGGCCAAGATCATCGCCATCCTGGCCCATACCATGAAGTCCCATGAGTATTAATTTGGGCTCTCCTTCAGGGGGAATCCATGTCCATGGAACTTGCAACTCGAAGAGCCGCGAATGATGCACCGGGTTCAACGAATCCAACCTCTCTTGATGTGAAAGACTTTTGCCATGACATTAGGATATCCGTAATAGGGTCATGATTCAGTCTCAAATCAAAATGACTTTTAGCGGATAGAATTCACAGGATGGATATCAAACTATGACTATGCAAGATTCAAAAAGTTCTTCTCCCGGACTGGGAGATTCAGCACCTGACTTTGAAGCTCAAACGACACACGGGATGATTCGTTTTTCTGAGTGGCAGGCGGGGCGTTGGGTCATACTCTTCTCACATCCTGCGGATTTTACGCCAGTGTGCACCACAGAGTTTGTCGAGTTTTGCCATTGTTCTGAGTTCATGAAAGATCGAGATGTGGCATTGCTAGGCTGTTCTGTTGATAGCATCTATTCTCATATTGCGTGGATCAGGGATATCGAATCGAAGTTCTCTGTAGACGTGGACTTTCCTGTGATTGCCGATTTGGATCAAGCAGTTTCAAGGAAGTACGGAATGATATCTGAGCCGACTTCGCAGACTGCTCCAGTGAGGTCTGTCTTCTTTATCGATGGCGAAGGAACAGTGAGAGCGGTCATTAGTTACCCTCCGGAAGTCGGAAGATCCTTCTCTGAAATTAAGCGAGTGATAGAAGCCCTGCAAGTTGTTGATCGTCATGGGGTTTCATGTCCTGCAAATTGGACTAGGGGTGAGGCTGTTATCGTTCCTCCTCCAAAAACAACGGCTGATGCCAAACAAAGATCACAGGATGACGAGCTTGATTCCAAAGATTGGTACCTTTCGCATAAAAAAATCGAGGACTAGCGAAAATCGCCAGTCCTCGAAGCAAGATTTAGTTTTATGAGAATCGTGCTCAGGGGCAGCTGTTGTAGTTCGCACAACCCAGTCCACCGGATCCCAGAGGATCTCCGCCGCAGCTGGGATAAGGAGAAGCTGGAGCGGGTCCGTTTACGAACTGGTAGTTGATCAGGAAAATGGCATCACCAATATCAACTTTAAGATCTGTATTTGCATCTGCACTCGAGTTGCAATCGGGAAGTGCTCCATCTGAGAAGAAGTAGCTGATCAAAAAGATGGCGTCTGCAAGGTTTTCTGTTCCATCAGAGTTGGCGTCGCCTCGAATAAAAGGGACTGAATCGGTAAAGCAAACCTCGCCATGACTCAAATCCGGTAAATCGCTGATGCCATTGATCGTCAAGATGTTATTGATCGGAGGCTGGCCAAATCCATTGACCAATTCAATAGCACTGCATGAACCTACCAGAGCATTATCAGCAACACTGAGAAGTTTGAATTTGACGATGGAATTTCCGCTACTGGGTTCGAGTGTATGGCCCGTGAATGGCGGGCTGAAATCGAATATAGCTGCACAAGCGGCCCAGCCTGTTCCAAGGACGATTTCAGCGTTATCAGTATACGTGAAGAACTCAATGGAATCCGGCGACAGGATCTGCTCGATGTCGGTTCCATCAGTATTTGTATCTGAAAAACTGAAGAGTGTTGAGTCCCAGGTGATTGCACACTGGAAACCTTGCACAGGGGACTGATTCTCCAGGCGAACAATGATGTCGACTGATGATCCTGGAATCGTAGAAGCCGAATCGAGAGAAAAGTGGTTTTGTCCCTGAACGGTCATGGACATATTTGCCATGACAAGGACAAAGAAAATCGTTAAACGCATGAGGTGCCTCCTCAAGGGGGATGGGGATTCCGGCCGGTATCGGGGGATTCCGGAAAACTATTCTGACTGTCTTCTAAAAAAGTGGTAGCTGACGTAATCAGCAACCGCTGGGAAGTATGCAATCAAGGTTATCGTCGGTGTTGTCAGGGCCACAGTTAGTGGGGCCTGGGAACGCCGGAGGCGGACCACTGACGAAAAGGAAGTTCAGCAGGGAGATCGAGTCGGAAATATCGATAGATCCGTCGTCGTTGATGTCTGCTGCATCTGCGCAAGTTGGAGAGCCTCCACCGGAGAACAAGTAGTTCACGATGAAAAGAGCATCTGCCAAATCCACATTGTTGTCTCCGTTTGTGTTTCCACGTTTGAAGCCCAAAACATTCGAGAACTCTATGAGTCCGTGTTCAAGAATGGGGGATATGGACATTCCATCATAGATGACGTAGTTAAATGCTGCACCAGGAACACAGTTGGGGTTCGTTGTCGGGCATGATGGCAGATTGTATGAGTCATCTAGAGTGAGAATCGTCGTTGAGCCAAGAGGGGCAGAAGACGAAGTCGAGAATTCTAACTGGAGCAATGATTGACCGCTTCCTGCAGGCAGAACCTGTCCACCAAATGGCGGAAGGAAATCAAAGATGGCCGCAAAGGTAACGAGTCCTACACCGGGCTCTACATTTGGATCAAGAGCAGGGTAAAACAACTCAATACCATTAGGTGCTCCTGGGCCTCCAGGGAAGAAAGAATCGGTCGACAAGTTTTCGTAATAACCGGCAGCCGTTGAAGGCTCGATATGAGTCAGTACCGTATTGTCGTAGGTGATTGCAATTTGGTAGCCCTGAATGGGATCGATGTGATCGTATCTCAGAGTGGCATTTACTGTTCCACCTGGGTTTGCCAGCATGGAGTCAAACCAAAATGTATGTTGGTTATTGATGGTGATCAATCCGGAGTTCAAATCAGGTGCTATTGAAAAACCTCCTGAAGAGAGAAGGTTTTCGATCTGAGGATCACCAAGACCGTTCGTGAATGTAATGGGCAATGATTCAGGAAGTGCATCGTTGTTGATGCTGAACATCATTCTCAAGATTGTTTGCGGGATACTGGGTGACGAAGGAAGAGAAGCGGGAGATTGGGAAATGCTTCCAAAACTCAGGATAACTCCGGCAGTCATTTGTCCGTTTACCGAATCGATCTCGATTCCTGCGAAGTCCGGATCCGCTCCAGACAATAAATCACTGACGTCCGTATTCAAGAAATCGACGGAGGTCAAAAATACGGAGGTGTTTGGGTATTCAATGCTGAGGGAATATCCTTCAATAGGATTATTATTCGTCGCAGATACATAGCACTCGACGCCAGTATCTCCTGAGTTCCCATTCACGTTTGCAATATAAAGAGCGTCTGATGCCATGGAGGTTCCGCTAAAGAGCAATGACATGGCAATGATTAAGCCAGCGATGACTGGTAGTCGTCTTGCTTTCATATTACGGAGCTCCTCATGTTTAAGGGTTCGGAACGGTCCTGAAACAGGGGCATCAGGTACCGCTAGATTGACTGAGACTTCGTACCATCCCATTCATTCATTAGTTCCCATATTACCACCGGGGAGTGGCCCATCCACCATCAGGGTGAATCCTTGCTGGCCCATGATTTGCCTTGCTTCATAATCCGGCAAAAATTGGACCCTGGAAGATTTCTCTTCCAGGGTCGTAACTCAACACGAGCATTAATATCTGATGATTCCTAAATATCGTCACCATCTCCGTCGCACCCCATTCCATCTCCGTTTGTCGGATCAATGCCGAGATTCGGGAAGGGAGCAGGAGGAGGACTTCCGCCAGCGAACTGGTATGTGAAGACGTATACCGCGTCTCCGATTCCAATCCCTGGTGCACCAGGACCAGCACTATCGTCGACGTCGCAAGCATCCAAGCAAGGACCGCTGCTACCACCGACGGGAGCTGACTGGAAAAGGTATGCAAGAATTGCGATACCATCTGCAAGGTCGACAAGCGAGTCTCTGTTGCAGTCACCGCGTACAAACGGGTTGAAATCGACAAGCTCGATAGATCCGTTTACGAGGTTTGGTGTTTCACTGTAAGCTCCATCAACAATTCTGTTGGTGATCGGAGGGTTTCCAGCACTTGCGATAAAGGAAACAGGTGTGCTCAGAGGAGCAACATTGGTTCCTAGATCTTGGCTGACAATGAATGAAAGTTGCATAATCTCTTGGTCGTCTCCAACCGGGATTTCTTCAGTGAGTGAGAAACTCATCACCATTCCGACGCCGACTGTTCCAGCCTCGGCAGTCTGGGAAACCTCAACGAAATCAGCATTTTGTGCAACGCCTGTTGCTGTGGCCGCATCGAAAGTCAAAAGACTTTGATCGAAAGAGGCCGCGATAGAAAGTCCATCGATGGGTCTCTCGGTGGTCACGTATACAGGTACGGAAGCAGATTGACCGACGACACCAAAGCCTGAACCAATGGTCAAGAAGTTTGGACTCAGGACTTCGATAGTCGCATTCTGATGACTAGGCTGAACACTTTCTCCTGCGATGACCATGACGGTAGTCACTGGAGGAGTTCCTGCAGTACAGAATTGTATCTCGGAAGAAGATCCTACTTCTCCAAGAGTTAAGTATTCGATATCGAGTAACTCGAAATCGGTTGTTTCTCCCAAGGTTGCGCACCCTGAGAAACAGATCACAACACCCTGAGTGACAGAATCACTAGTGGTGTTGATCGTGTCAAAATCGGGAGCTGCCCCGTTCTTGACGAGTTGAGCGTCGGCGCCCATCGCTGTACCTACCGGTGTGAGGTGGCTTCCATCATTACAAATACCTAGGCTCCAACCTTGAATACCAGACGTTTGTTGATTGTCTAGTCTCGCAGTTCGGGTAACAGATCCACCTCCAAAGGCGGTTCCGTTTTCCAGTTTTACCGTGATATCTGTGCTTTGTGCATGAACTGATACATTCAGTCCTGCAGAAAAAATCAGGAGAGCAATGAGTGAACTCCCGAACTTCTTGAGATTTAGCATCCCGCATTCCTTCCACGCCACCGAGTTACATATTCGATGAGCTCGCTATAGAGTTACCTCGGTTACTAATCGAGGAGTTTATTGATGAACTTCTTAAGGCTGAGTTGTGCAGCCTGTGTCATTACTATTACAAACAGGTAATTCGTCATCCGTAGGATCAGGCCCATTATCAAACGGTCCTGGATCAGGCGGAGTTGGTCCAAACTTGAACAACCAATTCATGACATACACGGAGTCGGCAAGATTGATGATTCCGTCATCATTGATGTCGCATGCATCTGGGCAGAGAATTGGAAGGCCTTGGAACTGGGAAGCAATGGTCGTCGCAGCATCTGCGAGGTCGACCTTGTCGTCGCTATTACAATCGCCCCTTTGGAAAATCTCTTCTGGAACGACGTTGATTCCTGTATCGATTCTTTCGTAGTCCTGAACGGATTGGTAATCGATGACTACGTTGTTGTAGAGTGAAACCGAACCATTACCGTTGATGTCGTCACAGAAGTAGATCTCTTGCAGTTCATTGCACTCTGCCGACTCGTCAACGGAGACTGAGATCGATCCTACCAACAAGTTTTCTGATGTTGGTGGAAGGGTCTGACCTTCGAATGGGGGCAATGCATCCAAGAGTATTGCGAGGATCAACTCACCGGTTTCTCCGTCGGAGCAATCGTCATCCACTTGATGGTTAAGATATTCAGCACCTGTTTCCTCAACGATGGATCCGTCAAGACTAAAGGTGCCTGCTTCAATCGTCAGGTCACAGTCGTAACAAATCGTAATGGTGAAACCCTGAATCTCATCGTCGGGGTCACTGTAGTAAAGATTGAGTGTTCCCGTCATGCCTGAATGTGCGTAGTTGCCTACGGAACCGTCAAAAACCGCTTCTGCGGTCATAATGGTGTTGTGTTCAGGGGGCGGTTCAATGGCTTCACACGTTAGCTCACCCGCCTCGAGTGAAGGATTGAGTGACAATCCTTCAACAACGATGACATTTTCCAGAGGCGGATCGCCAATGTAATTGTTGATCGGAGTGAGTGGTGTAACCAGGTCGTTCTCAGGTAAGTAAATGATGCTGTTGCAGCTGTAACGGAAGGTCGCTATTTGCTGATCAGTACCGAGAGGGATCACTTGACCATCAAATGGAGGTTGGAAATCGAGAACGACACCAATCGTTCCACCGTCAGCATAGATGTTGGAGACTTCGAACTCTGCACCCACTGTCGATGTAATCGTTCCATCGATAGTGATTTCGTTGAGTGTCAAATCATCCGGTCCATGGGCGATTGCTACTACGAATCCCTGAACAGCGCCGGTGCTGTTCGATAGCAAGATGGGAACATCCGCAATCGCAATACCGTCAGCAGGAATAGCACTAGAGCCCACTCTGAGATTGTCTGGTGGCGGCGGTGTCAAAGTGACTGTTCCATTATTCAGTCCGAGCCCATCAGGGGCTCCAATGGACATTCCACCTTGAACAATAAGGTTTTCGAGTGGCGGTGAATTCAGAGTGCCATCAGTAAACACCAGGCTTGTCGACTGGTTGATGGAAGTCACGATTGTTGGCGAAAAGGTCAGAACACCCAATGACGACTGGCCGGGTGGAATCACCTGACCGTCGAATGGACTTTGTGCATCAAGAACGACTCCAAGAGTGATACCACTTTGGAGAATTTCTGCTGCTATTAGTTCTGCCCCGATGCTCGCCACATCAGACCCTTCCACTGTGACATTGGTGGCATTGAGCAAGGCTGAGTCGAAACTAATGGCTAATACATAACCTTGAGTTTCGCTGTCGCTCTGCAGAACCACCTCTGTACTGAACCCTGATAGCCCCTGAGTCGTGGCATCCGCGATCGTGAGTGATTGCTGGCCGCTGACCTGGGAGGTCATGACGACACACATACACACAGCCGCGAACACCTGCTGGATGCAGGTACCCATCATCTTCATCTCCTCTGCTTGCCTCTTTGGAGGCCCCCGCAAGAATATCTTCCCCCTCACGTCAGAATTTAGACGTGAGACTCTTCCCCATCGTGCTCGCTGCGGCGCAAGCTGAGATGGTATCTCCCCCTCAAGGGCGATTTACATAGTTTATTGACAAAGGTTTACAAGTCAAGCGCGGCGGGGTTAACAACCAAGGTTGTCAATGAAGGAGGGATCTTCTCCCGGCTGAGGGAATGGTAAGGGAGGTGCGGCAGAACCACCGAATAGATAGAGCAAAGTGTATATGGGGTCAGATATGTCCAAAGTGCCGTCATCGTTGGCGTCTGCAGCATCCATGCATGTTGGAGTGCTTCCAGAAGAGTAGAGCCACATCGCTGTAAAGATAGCGTCTGCGAGGTTGACCAGATTGTTCGAGTCCGAATCTCCACGAAGGAAATCGGGACCGTCGCTGACGACCAATAGTTTGTAAAGCGTGTTAGTGCCGTATCCTGCCACGACAACTGTATTGCCGATGAGCTCGATGCCGGTCCAGGGAGTACTGAGGTTTTCGAGCGACTGGCCGATGGCCGCCATAGGCATGATGAAGTTCAAAGGAAATCCGAAGGACGTCAGCTGACTGAGGCTTGTGGGTACGCCGCCATTATTGATGCCGACGAGGAAGGAACCATCTGCCAGAGTGGCTATGCCCGTACTCATGACCAATCCTGAAGTTTGTGGGGGAGATATGGCTCCGAGAGGATTTCCTTCGAGTCCGTCTTCCGCTTCCATGCGCAAGATTTCAGAGTTCGAGCCTGATGGACTGCTGAACAGTAACCAATCGTTGGTTGAAGCATCGAAGGAGATGGAACTGATATTGTTGGACCCCGAAGGGAAAGAGGACAGAACGGAACCCGTTAATGGATCGACGAAGGTCATCAAGCTGCTTCCCACTCTGCTGACTAGAAGAACGTCGAGTACCGAGTTGTATCCCACTCCACGTAGATTCGTAAGCCCGGTATCGATGACTCTCTTTAGAACTAAATCTGAACTAAAGACTCTGAGTTCACCTGAGAAACTATCGGTGACGTACAGGTCATCCATAGTCGTGTCGTAAGCAAGATCTCGTGGGTAGAAATTGGGAATCGAAAGGAACAGCGATAGTCCTCCCGGAGAGTTGTTCACGTGACATGACGAGGTGGACACGTTTGAGGCGAGGACTCCTTGAACCTGATACAAGATTCCCGCTTCATTGGGAGCCGCATTATCACTCCAACTGGTTGCCGCACCGCTGATGGTGTCGATGATGGCACCATTCCTTGTGATTCGAATCGTGCTGTAAATATTATTGATACCCGGTCCACAGTTTCTCCAGCTCAGGCTCACACTTCCTTCGCCGTCTGCGAGGCAGAGAAGGTCAGCAGGAGGAAGGAGGATACTTTGTGTGCTCTGAATCTCGTAAATGTTGGATGAGGTGAGACCGTAAATCGAATCGGATCCCAAACCGTTGGCAATTCCAAGAAGTGTCTCCTCTTGTGGAATCGATTCGAGATTGACGTAGTGGCACAGAAGTTCACCCGTGGCGAGGTCTACACTGCGCGTTTCAGCGACTGTGCTATCAAAAATGTTTCCGTAGGTGTAGTCGAGAATAGGATTTCCATTATCGAGGCGAATCTTGAGGCCACTTCCAAATCGAACCACGTCGCCAGGGAGAGGTAATGTGGAAAGAATGTTTCCACTCACGGGGTCGATTTCTACTGCGGAGTTTCCTTGGCGATTCAGGGACCAAAGTCTGCCATTGAGGGGGTTGATGGTCAGTCCTGAAGGAGTTCCTGAGAAGTTGAGTGATATAGGGGCACCTATTGGATTACCGAGGGGATCCATTTGGATCAGCTCGAGTCCGGTAGAGTTCAGAATCCAGAATGAATCCGTGGAGGCTGAATAAGTGATCCCTGCGCACTGCGGTTGGAACAAAGGCGCCTGAGCGGCACCGACGGGGTGGTCGATCATATTGGTGAGGGCCAGAGTACCAGAGGTATCGTAGACACAAATTTTGCCGCTGGTGGCATCGATGCTCCAGACCGTGGCATCTGATGGTCTGACCGCTATGTCGACGGTATTGGGATTACTTCCACAAGAACTGGTCTGTTGCAGAAGACTTCCATTTTGAGCGGACAAATTGTCGGTAAAAATTGGAAAGGTCAGCAAGATGGCCAGACCCCAAAGCATGAGCTTAGAGCCGGTAATGATTCGCTTATTGGATTCGTAGTCACTGAATGGCGACGAAGGCATTCCAATTCCTCTCCAGAAGGATCTGTATGAGTCGCATGAGTCTCATGCAAGGATTCACCTCAACAAGCAGGATTCATAGAATCAAGACTTATCGAAGACGCACATTGAGGGGGATAGGCGAGCTGGAAGAGTGATTCCGATGCGTGAATTCGCAATAGGAACATTCAGACCATACATCCCTCAATGTAAACCTCATTGTAACGCTACCAGAAAAGGTCGCAAGGGGGGTTAAGGGTAGATCCGATAAAGCATACGCGGGAAAGGTACACATTCCCGAACATGCTCGATGCCGGCGAGCCAGCAAACCGTGCGTTCAACCCCAAGACCAAATCCACCATGTGGAACTGATCCGTATCGACGAAGATCGAGGTACCAAGCAAAATCTTCCGGATCTAACTCATGCTCATGGATTCGTCCGAGCAGCGTTTCCAAGGAATCTTCACGTTGGCCGCCTCCGATGATTTCTCCGTAACCTTCCGGAGCTAATACGTCGACGCCGAGGGCCACTTTGGAATCCTCAGGATCTCTCTTCATATAGAAGGCTTTCACCTCTTGAGGGTATCTATGAACCATCACAGGGGTGTCAAACCAAGACGAGATAATGGCTTCGTCTTTAGCTCCAAGGTCGCCTCCCCACTCAAAGGCATGTCCCTCAGCATTTAGTCTCTCGACGGCTTCACTGTAGGACAGTCTGGGGAAAGGGCCTGTGATCTTCTTAAGTATATCCACATCCCGTTCAAGTACTTCGAGGTCTTCTTTACAATTCTCGATAACCCGAGTCGTAATTTTACAGAGCATCGATTCTGCAAGATTCATGACGTCGTCAAGATCTGCAAATGCCATCTCTGGTTCGAACATCCAAAACTCTGTCAGATGACGCCGCGTCTTTGATTTTTCTGCACGGAAGGTGGGGCCAAGGCAATAGACATCTCCGAAAGCCATCGCAGCCGCTTCCATGTAAAGTTGGCCACTCTGCGTGAGATATGCCTTGTCATCGTCAAAGTAATCCACTTCAAAAAGTGTGCTTGTTCCTTCACAGGAGTTCGGTGTGAAGATGGGTGCGTCGATACACTGGAAGCCTTGTTCATACATGTCATCTCGAATGGCACGAAGAACTTCGTTTCGGATATGCATCACCGCGACTTGTTTCTTTGAACGTAACCACAGGTGTCTATTCGAGAGAAGAAAGTCAGGCCCATGCTCTTGTTTGGAGATGGGGTATTCTTCGGCTTCGCTGATCACTTCAACCTTTGTGGCATGAACTTCAACACCGCCAGGTGAACGTTCATCGGCATTGGCTTTTCCATGGATTTCGATGGAGGATTCGTAGGGAATTTTTCCGATTTCGAGGAAGGCTTCTTCATCCATCTCTGCACGTGTGACGATGCACTGGACAATTCCTGAACCATCTCTCAGTAACAAGAAGTGGAACTTTTTGGAAGAGCGACGGTTGTACAGCCAGCCACGAAGAACGACATCTTCGCCATTAGACTTGAGCAGATCCCTGACACGTGTTCTCGACATCGAAGTAGTCCCTTCCGGGGGGCAATCGCAAATTGTTCTCACCGCTGAGACGACCTATCGGGTTCAGGCTCACGCCTCACGATGGTGTCTATTTCTTGAGCCCAATAAAGGACTTCAATTCTGATGGTGCCCAGACGTGGCTCTGAATCAAGTTGATCCTTCAGACGAACCGGATTGCTGATACCAGCCTCCCCGGAGCAAGTATTGTAAAACAGGGTCGGGGACCCCAAGTCCTTTGCTTAGAGTCGGGTTCTTGGATTCTTCAGGATTCGCAAGAAGGTGTCGAATTTGACTCGAAGAAACGTCTTGAGAGACGGCAGGAAGTGTCCATTCGCGGAACAACGTCCAGCGATCTTCAGAAATATAGGGGAAGTCTTCTCTGCGCAGATAGTGTTTCTCCGAATCTTGTGGGGAGGATGTCGGCGAGGATCCGGGTCGTGGCGCAATCACTGGGATCGCGTGATTCCAAAGTTCTTCCGCAGATTTCCACTGGGATATCGAAGAAGCATTGTCGGCTCCCACGATCCAAAGGAGCAATCTGTCGGGATACAGGTCGGAGAGACTTTTGACAGTATCTACCGTGAAGGCGGGTCCGTTGCGCTGGAATTCAATATCCTCGACCACGAATCCGGGGACGTCGTTACAGACGATTCTGGTCATTTCTAGGCGGGCTTCAGCTGGAGCCAGCGGGGGAGATTTGTGATGAGGAATCACGGGACAGGGGATCCAGAGGACCTTTTCTATGCCGGGATGAGCAAGGGCGGAAAAGGCGATGTCCACATGACCCTGATGAACGGGATCAAAGACACCCCCAAAGAGGGCCAGTGCTGATTTTCTGGACATGTCTGTGCCGCCTTCGCTGATCATAGGTCCCTCTCCCTACTTCCCCAGTGATGGCTCCCGGGGGCTAGGGGACATCATCCGGTCTGGAACCGCTCCAATCCACATCCCCTGCGGCTTTTTTTACCCAGAATCGTCCTTTTGGAGGGGAGGAGACCCTCGCCATCGCTTGTCAGTCTAGGGCGCCCCTCGTAGAATCCGGATTCCGTATGGGATTCCCCGGGGTTCCGGGAGCCTTTCAGGATGGGATTGACCGTGTGCTCGTGAGTGGGTCTCCGAGTGCTTCTGTCGTTGAAAATCGGTTTTGCCCATCACTGAACTTTGAAAATAAGGAGCATCTAATGAGCGCCCGAACTATAGGCGTACCCAAAGAAATTAAACAGCAGGAGCAGCGAGTTTCTGTTGTCCCTTCAGGAGCATTCCTTCTGGTGAAGTCGGGACATTCGGTTCTCGTCGAAAAAGGAGCCGGACTCGGGAGTGGTATCTCTGACGAGGAATACATTGCCGCTGGATGCGAGATCGTTGAAGGCGCAGATGAAGTTTGGGCCCGCGCAGAAATCATCGTCAAGGTGAAAGAGCCGTTGAAGTCCGAATACAGATATCTTCGCCCCGACCTCATTGTCTTTACTTACTTCCACTTTGCCGCTTCTCGAGGATTGACAGATGTCTGCCTCGAGTCGGGGGTCGCAGCGGTGGCCTACGAAACGATTGAGGATTCGAAGGGGGCCTTGCCACTTTTGACTCCTATGAGTGAAGTCGCCGGTCGAATGTCGGTTCTTGCAGGAGCCACAGTCCTTCAACGCCAAAATGGTGGACGCGGTGTTTTGCTTCCTGGAGTCCCGGGAGTAGAGCCGGGTCGAGTCGTCGTTCTCGGAGGCGGAGTGGTGGGAGCCAATGCTGCTCGTATGGCTGCAGGTTTGGGTGCCAGAGTCAAGATTTTTGACATCGATCTCGACAGACTCAGATACCTCGATGACACGATGCCGGCAAATGTGAATACGTGTTATTCCACCCCCTATTCGATACGCGAAGCTGTTCAACAGTCTGACCTCGTCATCGGAGCGGTTCTCGTGGCGGGTGATCGTGCCCCTGTCCTTGTTCCCAAAGATTGGCTATCAGAGATGCCTGAGGGCTCAGTGATCGTGGATGTGGCTGTGGACCAGGGGGGTTGTGTCGAGACATGCAAGCCCACAACTCACGCCGATCCGACCTATGTCGTCGATGGAGTGGTTCATTACTGTGTCGCAAACATGCCGGGTGCGGTTTCCAGAACTTCAACATTTGCACTGACCAATGCCACTTTCCCGTTTCTCATGGAGCTCGCTAATGATGGGTTGGGATCCTTTGTCCGTAGAAATCCATTGCAGGCTCAGGGACTGAATATCTTCTCTGGGAAAGTCTTCCATCGTGGTGTGAGTAAGGCGTTCGAATTGCCTCTTCACCCCATCGATGATCTTCCTGCAATAGGAGGGCCTGTCCGGTGAATTCGGAAGGACTCGCTGCTGAGGAGAGCCCGATCGAACGATCGAAAGTCCTAGCACACCTTTACGGGCCCATTGCGGATGACATGGAACACCTCCGAGAGTTCCTCTCGGCAGAGTTTGTTTCGAGTGAGCCATACGTGCATGAACTGTTGGATCATTTGGCGCAGTTTCGGGGAAAACAGATTCGTCCTGCGTGCGTTTTTCTGGCAGCTCGATGCTTTGGTGAAGTGAATTCGGATCATGTCCGTTGCGCTGCAGTTGTTGAATTGATTCATACTGCAACGCTCGTTCATGACGATCTTCTCGATCAGGCTGACGTGCGTCGCAGAGTCGAAACTATTCATCAACGATATGGCGATCGCGCTGCCATTTTGTTGGGTGACATTATCTATGCTCGTGGATTTGTCATCTCGACCGAGGTTGAAGGTGCTGCTAGCCTCTTGGCTGAATGTACTCGAGAAATCTGCATAGGAGAGATTCTTCAGGTGGGCAATGCCGGAAACCTGGAACTGACTCTTCAGCAATATCAGGAAATCATTCATCGGAAAACTGCGATTCTGTATGGACTGTCCTGCAAGCTCGGATCGATGCTCTCTGGAGCCACTTCCGAGCAGGTCGCCGCTCTCGAATCTTTCGGGAACAGAATGGGTGAAGCTTTTCAAATCATCGATGATTCTCTCGACCTTGTGGGGGACCCGGAAGTCGTTGGGAAATCATTGGGTACAGATCTAGCGAATGGGAAGCTGACCTTGCCACTGCTCTTGTTGCGTGATTCCCTCGAGGGGGCAGAGCGGGAACAGTTGATGCAGTTGTTAGCAGATTGTTACCAATCAGAGGCTTCCGAGAGTTCCAGAGTAGAGATGGCAACCCTTTTGGCCAATCATGGGATCATGCAGCGTGTTCGTGGGCGGGCTAAAGATGCGATTGAGTCTGCATTGTCGGACCTACGAGGGGCGGCACCTGAATCACCTTCCAGGCAGCGTCTGGAAGATCTCGCTGAGTATATCATTCAAAGAGAATTGTAGGGAGTTTCATGTCGCCTGCTGAAGATGTGTCACCTTCCGAAGGTCTTTCTCACACTAATGAGGATGGCGAATCGAGAATGGTTGACGTCGGAGATAAGAAAATCTCTGATCGCCGTGCTGTTGCGGAGGGCCGCATCCTGATGAATCCGTCGACACTGGAACTGATCAGTGAAGGTGAAGTCGAAAAGGGAGACGTTCTCGCGGTTGCTAGAATCGCTGCTATCCAAGGTGCCAAAGAAACTTCTCGTCTTATTCCGATGTGTCATCCTCTGCCTCTCGACCATGTCGAGGTGGAGATTGAAAACGGAGTCGAGGGAGATCGCGCTTGGGTCATGATCAGAGTTCAGTCCAGAGTTCAGGCAAGAACCGGAGTTGAAATGGAAGCGATGGTCGCCGTGAGTGCGGGTTTGTTGACGATCTATGACATGTGTAAAGCTGTGGATCGTCATATGGAGCTGGATCAGATCCGGTTACTAGAGAAATCAGGTGGGCGTTCGGGTCACTGGACACGTGCAGACTGAAGAAAGTGGCCTTAGGGCTACGGAAGGAATTCGGTGATGACGCAAATCATTGACGGAAAAGCAAGAGCCAAAGAACTTCGCAAGGAACTCAAAGGCCGCGTCAGCGCTTTTGTCGAACAGTCGGGCTACCCTCCCGGCCTCGGAGTCTTACTTGTCGGAGAAGACCCTGCTAGTGCGGTCTATGTTCGAAACAAGGAACGGGCCTGCGCCAAAGTAGGAATCCAATCATTCCATCACCAGTTGCCAAGAGAGGCGACTCAAGAGCAGGTTGAGGCGGTGATTGATCAACTCAACGCGGATGCTCAGGTCCATGGGATTCTTCTTCAGTTGCCACTGCCCGAACATCTGGATGCCGAGCCTCTCCTATTAAGAATCCTGCCAGAGAAGGATGCGGACGGATTTCATCCCGTCAACGCAGGTCTTCTCGCCGTCGGTCAGCCTCGATTTGTTCCATGCACACCGTTGGGCTGTGTCGATTTATTGAAGTGGGCTGGAGTCGAAATTCAGGGAGCAGAGGCTGTCGTCGTTGGACGATCCAACATCGTTGGTAAGCCTGCAGCTCAGTTACTTCTTGCTGAAGGTGCAACGGTGACGATCTGTCACTCTAAAACCAAAGATTTGGCTTCCCATGTAGGTCGTGCCGATATTGTCGTGGCGGCAGTCGGCGTCCCTGAAATGATCAAGGGCGAATGGATCAAAGAGGGTGCCGCGGTGATTGACGTTGGAATCAATCGATTAGACGATGGTCGTCTTGTGGGGGATGTCGAATTTGAATCGGCAAAGCAACGCGCGGGCGGCATCACGCCGGTCCCGGGTGGAGTGGGCCCGATGACTGTCGCCAAGTTATTGGAGAACACTTTAGACGGTGCGATTCGTCAAGAGGCGGAAAAACAACAGACTGTTTGATAGTTGTCCGGCTCGAGTATCCGAAGGTGATGAGGAAATATCATGAGTCGAAAGATCAATAAATTGCCACAGTTACTCGTCGATCAAATCGCTGCTGGCGAAGTGATCGAACGTCCGGCATCTGTGGTGAAAGAGTTGATCGAGAATTGTCTCGACGCAGGTTCTTCTTCTATCGAAGTTGACCTTGAGGACGGAGGCAAGCGGCTGATTCAAGTGACCGACGATGGCCAGGGTATCTCTGAGGATCAATTGCCTTTGGCGCTCGCGAGTCACGCCACTTCCAAATTGAAAGAAGTGGCAGATCTGGATCGTATTTTGACTCTCGGATTTAGGGGCGAGGCGCTTTCCAGTATGTCTGCGGTCGCTACCGTCGAAATCTCCTCTCGAACATCGGGGACAGAGATGGCCTTTAGGATCTCTGGTCGTCACGGAGAGATAGAAAATCTCTCGCCAGTGGCACTCAGGCCAGGAACACGTGTGAGGGTGATCGACCTTTTCTCATCTGTTCCGGCAAGAAGAAGGTTTCTGCGTGCTAGTTCGGCAGAGGTGGCTCGTTGTTCTGCTGTTGTTAAAGCCGCTGCAATGGCTCATCCGACGGTGGCTTTTTGTCTCACGCACGATGGCCGAACGGTACTGAAATATCCTGCAGACCAATCGCTTCCTGAGAGAATCGCTGAAGTTCTTGGAGAAGGTATTCAAGACAGAATGATTCCGCTTTCCGGGGAGAATGGAGTGACAGGTTGGATCGCTCGTCCAGATGTTCAGCGCAGAAATTCTGATGGGATCTGGACTTTCCTCAATGGCCGACCACTCAAGGATTCCGTTCTTCAACATGGAGTTCGACAAGGATTTAAGGGATATCAGATCCCCGGGTTTTTCCCGGTAGCTGTTATCGGTATCGATGTGGATCCTGGCGAAGTGGACGTCAATGTTCACCCGTCGAAACTCGAGGTTCGTTTTCGTGATAAAGAATCGATCCACCGGAAGATTCGTAGATCTATTCGTAAGACACTTGAAGAGACCGGGTCCGTTCCGCTTCTCGACTTGCCGGGTGGGGCAAGCGGAGCCGCCGCAGGCGGCACAGCTTCTTCAGGGGGTGCTTCCTCTGAGACACAAACGTTGAACCCCTATCATTCAGAATCGGGTGAGAGAGCTGATGTCGCTGCTTCTGGAAATTCAATGCTGGAATCGTTAGGGATGACGATGAGCGGAATTTCTCATTCAGAAAACGTCAGCGAAAACTATCAAGAAGGACGCTCTGTTCAATCGGCCGAATCCAGTCTGGTGGCAGATTCGGTGCGTGTTTTTCAGGTGAATGATGCATTCCTCATTCTTGAGGAAGAAGATGGGCTGAGGGTTATCGATCAACATGCCCTTCATGAAAAAGTGCTCTATGAAGAAATCCTTGCCCGTCGGGAATCGGGAGGAGCTTCACAAGGACTGTTGGTTCCTGAAACTGTTCCACTCGACCCCCGTGCTTGGACGATTTTTGTAGAAACACAAGAATCGCTGAGTGAGTTGGGTCTGGTCGCCGAGGAATTCGGTGATGGCATCGCCCTGGTGAGGGCGGTTCCACACGGATTTGAAAATCGATCTCCCGCAAATCTACTTCGTGATTTATTGGCTCAAATGGAGCCTGTGGTCTCTTCAGGAGCCCCCTTGCCAGACATTAGGGAGAGGCTTTTGCAAACCATGGCCTGCAAGGCAGCCGTCAAGGCTGGCCAGCCATTGTCCAGAGAGGCCCAAGAGGACTTGGTCCGTGCAAGAGAGGGAGCCTTTCAGCCTGAAAACTGCCCACATGGCCGACCTTCCGAATTGTTTATTTCTTGGCTGGAATTACAGCGACGATTCGATCGTAAATGAGTCACTTGGCTTCCTGATATATGGGGAACGTGGTAATTTCTATATGTAGTGATCCTGAATCCCGGAATCTGTAAGTTACGGGTTGGAATCACATGTATCCGCTGACGAGAGGTCTCCATGGATCGCCCTGTTGACGCCCCGTCCTTGCTCATAGTTTTGGAGGCCGGCCTGGCCTCGACATTCCGTAGAAGGATTCGGGACCGACTCGAATCTTTAGGGACTCAGGTTTCCGTTCTGGATGGGCAAGGCAGGAACTATCTCCAAGTTGAGGGGGATATCGAACCTCTCCGTACTCTTGCCCTAGACTCCTGGAAAGGCGTAGAGAAATCCGTCTTTATCGGCGAGGCTCATCGACATGGTACCCGTGTTGATTCGAAAACCCATTCACGTGTATCCGTAGGGGACGTAACGCTCGGTGCAGGAGAGTTTGTCATCATCGCAGGTCCCTGCGCTGTTGAGGAAGAAGAAAGAACACTTCGCTTGGCCGCGAGTGTTGCCGCATCGGGTGCGCATCTTTTTCGTGGCGGAGCATTCAAACCAAGAACATCTCCTTACGCATTTCAGGGACTCGGTGACAAAGCACTACAGATTCTCTCCAGAGCTCGAGAGGAAACTGGACTCGGGGTTGTCACAGAAATAATGGATCCTAGAGATGTCGAGAAGATGTCAGAAACGGCAGACCTACTTCAAGTAGGGAGTCGGAATATGCACAACTATTCCTTGCTCAAGGAATTGGGAATGACTCGATTGCCGGTGCTTCTCAAGCGTGGGTTCTCTTCGACTTCAGAGGAATTTTTGCTTGCCGCTGAGTACATTCTCTCCGGAGGCAATCCAAATGTGATTCTGTGCGAGAGAGGCATCCGCTGTGCGGCGGCTTCTCGACAAGTCGTTCTCGACCTCGGCATTATTCCAGAACTGAAGAAAAAGACTCATCTGCCTGTGATCGTTGATCCGTCTCACGGATCGGCGGAATCCTACAGGGTTCCTGCACTCGCAAAAGCAGCAGTGGCTGTCGGCGCAGACGGTTTACTTGTTGAGGTTCATGATCAACCTGAAGAAGCGTTGTCAGATGGACGACAGGCTCTTTCACCGGAAGAGTTTAGAAATCTGGTTCCAGAGTTGAAATCTATTCATCAAATCGTATCGGGGGGGCAGCACGTGACGCAGGAAGGCCTGATCAGTGCTCCCGGCGGGGAGGACATTTGACCGATTCAGCAGCGAATCTGATCTCTGGATTCGAAACCAGACAGGTCGGAGAAAGTGGCCAGTTGCACGTTCGTTCAGAAAATCGTCGCAAAACCAGTCATCTCAATTTGACATGGGTTGCTGATCTGGGCCCTCACAATGCTCGTCGCTGTTTGATTCCGGCATGTTTGCTGAGAGGAACTCAACAACATCCTTCTCAGCGGGAATTGAATCGGAGAAGTGAACAGCTCTGGGGGTTATCAACTTCCAGCTCGACGCATCGTTCCGGTCAAAGGCACCTTTTTTCCATCACTGCTGAGTTCCCAGACGACGCTAATCTTCCTGAGGGAGAAGCGGTCCTTGAAGATGCGATTGATTTCCTTTGGCAGCTGATTCATGAACCCCATCTTGTTAATGAAGTGTTCCCTTCCGATATCGTCGAGTCTGAAATTCTTCAGCATCGTCGATTGATCGAAGGAGCCATCGACAACAAGGCAGCATGGGCACAGCAAAGATGTATGGAAGAAGCATGCTTTGATGAGCCATGGCGCTTTCATCATCTTGGAAAAACAGACGACCTTGAAGGTCTCGATAATATTGAGATGACTCGTCGCTGGCGTGATGTGGTGGAGAATAATCCTCTGCATGTTCATTTCAGCGGGAATCTTGATCCGGAAGAAGTTTTTGGACGCCTTGAGAGATTGTTCTCAGGAAACAAAGCTTCCAAGGATGCGCTTACGGAACCATGCGCCATTCGTGCGTCAGAGAATCCTCGTGAGTTGACCGAGTACGCTAAGGTTCAGCAGGCCAATCTTATTATGGCCCTTAGGACGATGGTCTCTCGGGGACACCACTTGGAGGAACCCCTGATGATCGCCAACGGAATCTTGGGCGGATTTGCTCATTCCAGGTTGTTTACTCAGGTTCGAGAAAAAGAAAGTCTCTGTTATTCCATCCATTCCAACGTCGACAACAATACGGGATTGATGACGATTGGTTCTGGCGTAGATGGAGATGCGGCCGATCGCGCTCGTGAGAGTATTCTGGAGCAGGTCGAATTCGTGAAAGCCGGAAAGTTTAGTGACGAAGAATTCGGCATGACAATGAGTGCATGGGATTCTCGACTTCGAATGGTGCAGGATTCTCCTGGAGCGCTTGCAGATTTTGATTTGAGGTCGAGGATATCAAAGCGAGATCCTTCTATTGAGGCTCTTCGCAGCCGAATAGCAGGAGTAAAGCGTGAAGATGTGGTGGAAGCCATGGAGTTGCTTCACTTGGATATGACTTACCTTCTTGCCCCCGAGGAGACAAATTGAGTTGGACCGGTGATCCCACAGTATTAGAGAATTCAACACTTCAAGAGCGCGTGGTCGAGCGAGTTCATTCGAGCGGAGCCACCGTCGCTTTTTGTCATAAGCCCGGGTATCTCAGAAAATATGCCTGCTTTACCACGAACTTTGGGAGCGTTGACGATCGCTTCCGAATAGGTGGAGGCTCAGAAGTCTCTTTACCTGATGGTGTGGCACACTTCCTTGAGCATAAAATGTTTGAGGGTGAAAAAGAGGATGCGTTCCAAGAGTTCAGTCGACTGGGTGCGAGTGCAAATGCCTTCACTGGTTTCAATGGAACTTCATATCTCTTCTCTTGTACTGATCAGTTCTATTCATGCTTATCTCACTTGGTGCGCTTTGTTCAGTCTCCTCATTTCACTCCCGAGAATGTGGAGAAAGAGAAGGGGATCATTGGTCAAGAAATCCGGATGTACGAAGATATGCCGGGTTGGCGCGTTTACTTTAATTTGCTTGAGGCCATGTATGCAAACCATCCGGTGTCAAAAGACATCGCTGGAACCGAAGAAAGCATCTCTGGAATCACATCCCCATTGCTAGACGATTGCTGGTCGGCGTTTTATCACCCGTCCAACATGATCTTGTTTGCTGTGGGAGACGAATCTGAAGAAGAGTTCTTTGAACAGGCAGATCGTCTTCTTTCAGAAAAAGACTTAGGCCCGGCACCTCTTTTAGAAAAAATTGCAACAAGTGAAGAACTCGCTCCTGCGAAAACAGAGATCCGACAAGAGATGCATGTGGGTCGATCGAAGCTGCTCATGGGATGGAAGGATGTTCATCCCGGTCTGAGCGGTAAGGAAATGATGCATAAGGAGTTGCTGACGGATTTGGTCCTTGAGTGCGTCTTCGGGCAGAGCGGAGAGCTCTTCGAGAAACTCCAGACTGCAAATCTCGTCGACGATTCCTTTGGTGCCAGTTACATGATTTATGGCGATGTGGGGCACTCTGCCATTGGCGGAGATGTCGCAGAACCCGATCAGGTCCGAGATTTCATTTTGGAAGAACTGCCCGCGATATTGGCCAAAGGCATTTGTACTGAAGACATCGATCGCCAGAGGCGAGCTGCGACAGGGCAACTTCTTCGAAGTTTCAATTCGCTTGAGAACATTGCTGGCAGTTACTGTAGTGCTAGATTCTTAGGGTCGAATCCCTTCGAGGTTGTCGATCTGGTCAACAAGATTCAGTCAGAAGAGGTGGTAGAGAGACTCAGGGAGCATATTCATCCCGATCGGATGGTTTGTTCGATTATTTCGCCTGCCTGAGTTGTCGTTTCGATCCTCGCTCGTCATGGTCTGATTTGATCGCGATCAGATTTGGAACTATTCTGAGAATCTGATCTACAGAGCATGGGGGTAAAATGCAGCAACATTGGAAAATTCTTGTTTGGTTGTTGGGTGGAGTGATTCTGGGAATCGCTTTTCAACAACTGACCGCAGCGCCTGGGTATATAGGCTCAAGTTTTAGTGAGGGTGAAGCCGGAACCGCAACAGTGGTCGTCGGTAATGTATCCCGCAATCTGAAACCTAAAGGCCGTTCGGATTCAGAAGCTCTTCAAAAAGGCGACGTCATCTCTCGTGTGATTCTCAACGCGGGTATGGAAGATGAAGTACGTCTCGACAAGATCGAGAACTTGTCCTCTTTGACAGATTTCCTCAGTGAAGTCGGTGCTGGTGGAGTCGTCTCCATCATTTTGGAGGACGGAACTGTAAGAAGTTCCCAAGTGATTCTTGATCCGCAATCGGACAGATCTCGTTGGTTGTATCCGTTTGTCTTCCTTGCCGATATTTTTATGAGATTACTGAAAATGCTCATCATGCCGCTGGTTTTCACATCCATAGTCACGGGTGTTGCCGGGCTTGGAGGCGGTGAAGATTTTGGCAGATTAGGGCGCAGGACCTTTGGCTACTATGTGACGACTTCTTTTCTCGCGGTGGGGTTGGGCCTTGTTCTGGTGAACCTCATCCGTCCAGGAGAGGGAGCGCAGTTGGGATTGTCGACTCAAGCAGAGTTTGGGCAAGCATCTGAGAACTGGTTGGATATTCTGCGCCGGATGGTTCCTGAGAACGTCTTCGAAGCCTTCACCGGAAATGGCAATATGCTCCAGGTGATCTTCTTCGCGCTTCTATTTGGGTTCTTTATTACGCGAGCTCCAGAGAAGCCTCGAAAGTTCCTTACTGAACTTCTCGATTCAGCATTCCAAGTGGTCATGTTGATGGCTTCTTGGGTCATGAAGCTGGTTCCGTATGGTGTCTTCTGTCTTTTGGTAAAAGTTGTTGGAGAGACCGGATTCGACATCTTTATCCCGCTGAGTACCTATATGTTGACGGTATTCTTGGCCCTCGTGATTCATGCTGGTGTGGTCTTGCCGATCCTGTTGAGGGTAGTGGGGGGAGTCTCTCCATTGAAGTGGTTCCGGGCCATGAGTCCGGTTTTGATGACAGCCTTTTCAACTTCATCTTCCTCGCTGACATTACCGACAACTCTGAATACTCTGAAAAAACGTGGCCGAGTTTCTACAAAGACGAGTTCATTCGTTGCTCCCCTTGGAGCGACAGTGAATATGGATGGTACTGCTTTGTATGAGTGCATCGGGGTGGTCTTCCTCGCCCAGTATTACGCGAGTACCGGTGACTTTGATCTGACATTTGGATCCCAAGTCACGGTGGTCATGGCTGCATTCTTGGCTTCGATCGGTGCGGCTGGAATCCCCTCTGCGGGATTGATCATGATGCTTACAATTCTGAGTGCCCTCAAATTGCCTCTAGAGGGAGCTGCTCTACTCTTGGCTGTTGACAGGCCTTTGGACATGTGTCGAACGATGGTCAATGTCTGGAGTGATACCGTGGGTTCAGCGATTGTTGCCTCTAAGGAAGGTGAAACAGGCCTAGGGGAGTTCAAGGATTCTGCTACTGGGGAAGCTGCCTGACCCAATCGGTCGATACATCTGGGTGCTACGTGGTATGCTCAGGTACAGGCAGACTTTCAGCGGGTGGGTATTCCTTTGAATGCTCTATTTTCCAGCGCTGGAAATCTGGAAGCCAGATAATTTGAGGTGACGAAAGGGCGACACCATGGGAGTTCCTGCAACGCAATTAAGAGTCGGACAGGTTATCAATTTCGAGGATGCCCTCTGGGTGTGCATCAAGCTCGAACAGAAGAAACTATCCAAGGGTGGTGGTGCTGTTCAAGCCAAGTTGAAAAACCTTCAGCGCGGGGATCATATTACCCACAGATTCAGATCCGCGGATAAAGTGGAAACAGCCTTCCTTGATAAAAAGAACTGCGAATATCTTTACCCAGAGGGGGAGAGCTTCGTGTTTATGGATACAGGCGATTACGAGCAGTATCAACTTCACCAAGATTTCGTCGGCGATCTCATGCCCTTTGTGAAACACAATGAGCATGTCACCGTGACCTTCTATGAAGAAAAGCCGGTTTCTGTTGATCTTCCACCGTCAGTGGTTTTACAGATAAAAGAGACCGAGCCTGGGTTCAAAGGCGATAGCGTGAATAACGTGTTTAAGCCGGCGACACTGGAGACTGGACTGCAGATCAAGATTCCAAATCATGTCAATGAAGGTGATATGGTGAAAGTCTCTACCGATTCGGGAGACTTCATCGAGCGCGTCAAGGTTTAGATTTAGATTTAGATTTAGGTTTAGATTTTCGACTCACCAAGAACCCTCGTCAGGTCGTGAACGACCTGTCGAGGGTTTTTCTTAAACTCCTCATCCCCTCACAGAACTTTTTCTGCCCTCCCATAGAAGGATGGCGAATGTAGCCTGCGGTGTGTCCTAGTTGTTCCAGAGTTTCCTGAGATACGCGCCCGATCGCATATGCCGACGCTTGAGGGAACAGTTGGAGAAAAGCGGAGAGGATGGTTTTTCCAGCGTCCTGCTCTCCCCGACGAGGCTTTCTGTTCGACAAGGGCTCTCCGGGTTTGTAGGGATGCCATGGCACAGCATTCCACAATACGAGCCTTGAATCGCCGGCGATCTCACCCCAAACAATCGTTGCAGATCTTTCCTTGTAAGGTTTTTCTGCCAACGAAGAGCGTTTCATAGGTCTACCAGAGGCCCATTCGAGTTTCTCGTCACCGGTGATCAAATTTTCGCCAGTAAAAGGTATCCCCGTAAATCGGCATCCTGCCCAGCCTGCTGCTTCTCCGACCAGGATTGCCCGTGCATTTTCATGAGCGAAGAGATACTGGCGTAGGTTGCTTTTACGAATGGAAGGTGCCGATTTCATATCGAATTGAGCATTGACGTCTTTCCATGGATTGAAGAGAGTTTTTGGAGAGTCTTTTGCGATCAATCTGAGAAAGCGATCGACAGATAATTCAAATTCAGATTTCCCCACGGATCTCCTGTCTCATGCAGAAAACACTGCCCCCAGATTTGAGAAACTCTCCAGTATCCACAGGAATCGTTCGGAAACCTGCGGCCTCAAGACGAGTTATTGTCACAGGAGAACCACTGGTGATAAAGACATGAATACCATCCGGTGACCACATGTTGCCCGCTAATCGTTCTTCGGCTTCATCGGGGTCGACTTCGATGACTCTTTCGAAGGCTCCCTGAATTAGATCTAGTCCATCCTTTGAAAAAGCCTCTTTAACGACGGCAACCGTATTGGGTTCTAAGATCGCGAGAGCTGTATCAAGGTGATAGTAACGAGGATCCGGAAGATCCAGAAAGGCGATATCTAAGCCGAGCAGTTCTGCGCTGGCGATGTGCCCTTCGCGGCAACTTCGGGAACCGAGGCCGCACCAGAGTAACGCTCTTTCCTGATCCCTCAACATGTCCCCATTACCTTCCCAAGAGCTGGGGATAGGAGGGAGAGATTCGGCGTCGAATCCGATCGAGGAATATTGCTCTGCATGGAGAAGACTTTCTGGAATCCGATTGGGGTGGTCCATCTGAGCTAGGAATGCACGGGTCTTGCCTTGTGAATCGATCGTGCATAGAGAAGGGTTCGCAGTGAAGACGGCATCCACGCGGTCTTTTTGTGGCGTGATTTTGTGGATTTGAATTCCAAGAGAGGAGATGAGTTCAACATAAGTTTCCCATTGCTGAAGTGCTTTTTCTTTATCCACATTCCCTTCTTGACCTTTCATGTGTTCGTTTCGAACATCGATGATGTCAAAGAACTGTGGAGAACAGACGAGCACACCTGAAGTGGGTGGAAGCGGTGCTGCTTTAACGGGAGGGGTGCGAAGCCACTCTTCGCGATTATGAATCATGTACAAGGTCCACTCCCTTGCTGGTTCCTGAGATGAATGGCTGGATAGCGATGATCGCCTTCCTGTGTAGGGCAGGAAGTCGGTCGGGTTCGCTCAAAGGAATTCTTTTGCTGTCATGGGGAACTTCTTTTTCCCACCGATAGAGCAGAGGTTGAATTTCGAGTTGACGATGAGTGATGGCATGTTTGTAGACATCGCCATGCCCAATGAGTTGCGGAACTGGAAGTCCACGTTTCATAAACTCTTCTTTGAGAACGTCAGCCGGAGAATCGTTTTCTTTATCCCAACGGGCGAGAACAGGCCCTGAATGTCGGGGTAGTAGTTCAGTGTTGCCCGGTAACAGTAACACATCTTCACCGATCAGAAGGATCGCGCTGCACCAACGTTGCTTCTCTGTTGCGCGCCTATTTCTAGGGGTTGGCCAACGTTCCGGTTCACCCGATTCAAAGGCCAGGCAATCTGCGGAAATGGGGCAGGCCGAACAGTTTGGATTTTTTGGTGTACAAACCTTACGCCCGAGATCCATGACTGCTTGGTTATGGTCTCCCGCTTGTTCGGGGTCGATCCACTCTTGAGCCCATTTTCGAATAAGGACTTTGGTTTCTCCTTTTCGAGAATCCCCTGACAAGGCCCGATGTCTGCAGATGACTCTTTCAACATTTCCATCGACGACTGCAAGAGGTTCACCAAAGGCGATACTGCATACCGCAGCGGTTGTGTATTCTCCGACCCCAGGAAGATTTCTGACATCTTCGGGTTTCTTTGGGAATTGACCGTTGTGATCCTGGACGATTTGCTTTGCTGCGCGATGTAGATTTCGTCCTCGAGAGTAATATCCCAATCCGGCCCAATCGGAGAGGACTTCATCCTCTGTGGCATCTGCAAGGCTCTGAGGGTCAGGATATCGGACCATGAAGTTGTTCCAGTATGGGATGACGGTTCGAATTTGTGTCTGTTGGAGCATGACTTCGCTGAGCCATATGGCGTAAGGATCGGTGGATCCACGCCAGGGCATCGGCTCCGGATCCTGCTGAAACCAGCCCAGAAGACGTTTTGAAATCGAATTTTGGGTGCGGGATTCGCTCATCAAACTCTCCAGTCCTCTCTATGGTAGGTGGCATCTGTTTCAAGAATGACTACATTTCAGGGTATGAGCAATACCTTCGGCGAGTACCTAAGAATCACCACCTGGGGAGAATCCCACGGCCCGGGCATCGGGGTCGTGATCGATGGCCTGCCTGCAGGAATCCCCGTGGACGAGGCAATGTTGGTGAAGGAGCTGGAAAGAAGACGCCCAGGGGCGGTTCTGACCTCTCCCAGAAAAGAGCCTGATCAGCCTCGAATATTATCTGGAGTTCATGAAGGTCGCTCTCTAGGAACACCCCTTTCGATATGGATAGAGTCCGTCGATGCTCGATCTGAAGATTACGACGAGCTGGGGAAGATCTATCGTCCTGGGCATGCTGATTACACCACTGAAGCGAGGTACGGACATCGGGATCCCAGAGGAGGTGGACGTGCTAGTGCTCGTGAAACAGCCGCTCGTGTAGCAGCGGGTGCTGTGGCAAAGGCACTTCTTCGAATCGAACATGGTATCGAAATCGTCGGCTGGGTCTCAGAGGTGTCAGGTATCGCTAGCGAGGTTGATCCTCTGGAAGTTTCCACAGAGGCGGTCGATAAGTCGATCGTTCGTTGCCCCGATGCTTCTTCTTCTGAACTTTTCGTGAATCGAATCTCGCAAGCGAAAGATGAAGGAGAAAGTTTAGGTGGCTGGGTCGCGGCGGTAGCTCGAAATGTTCCTGCAGGTTGGGGGGATCCTGTTTTTGGGAAACTCAAAGCTCTGTTGGGCCAAGCGATGCTTTCCATTCCCGCAACAGTGGCAATAGAGATGGGTGACGGAATCGCTGCGACACGTCGTATGGGGAGTGAAAATAACGATTCATTCACAGCGACGACTTCAGGTGAGGTAAAAACCCGTACTAATCGTAGTGGCGGTATTCAAGGCGGAATATCCAACGGTGAGCCGATATGGTTCAGGGTTGGTTTCAAGCCGACTTCTACGATTCTGAAAACGCAAGACTCGGTCAATCAATCGAGGCAAGAGGTTCAATTCTCAGGGACTGGAAGGCACGACCCGTGTGTTCTCCCAAGAGCTGTTGCAGTGGTTGAATCAATGTTGGCATTAGTTCTTGCTGATCGCATGTTAGCTCGAAATGCCACTCCTCCTTCGAAAGAGTGATGAGATGTCTTGGATAACGGAATTGAATCCTAACGAAGATGATTCAGGAATATTGGAGAGAGTCTATTCTGCAGCGAGTGGCAGGGTGGGGTCGGTAGCACAAATCCTCAAAGTCATGTCTTTGCGTCCGGATTTGTTGGAACTATTCATGCGATTCTACGTCAGTTTAATGAAGGAAGGCTCTGGCCTTTCCTGTGCTGAGAAAGAGTGGGTCGCAGTATTGACGAGTCAGGTCAATGATTGTCATTACTGAATCCACTCTCATTTGGCGGACCTGAAATCCCTTGAAGGGGGAGAGGTTCTCGCTGAAGCGATCCGGTCGGATTGCGAAGAAGCCCTGAACCATCGCCAACGAGCGATTCAAAAATACGCCATTCGACTCGCCAGCTTGGAGCGAGAAGTTTCTAAAGAAGAAATGGACGAACTTCGTAATGCAGGATTGTCCGAAGTGGAAATTCTCGAATTGATCCATGTCGTCGGCTTTTTCTCTCATATCAATAGAGTTGCGGAAGCTACAGGAGTGGATTTGGAGACCTGGATGCCTCCGAGGCAAGAATAGCGCATTTGGGCAGAATCGCTGACATTCATGACGTCATTATCCTGTATACTCAAACCTGCATAGTTAAACGCTCCCCAGTGTTTAAGGGTGCGAGCATGGTCGTCAGATTCTTGAACGTTGAGAGATATTCTAATGGCAGATCTAAAGTCAGATGACATTGATAAACTCCTGAAAAGGATTTCATTACGGCTTCATCTCAAGGCCGCCGTGGATTCTTTGGAGTTGGCCATCAGCCTAGGCCTGTGCGGTTTGGCCATGTTGACCCTCGTTGATCAAATGTTCGGCGAAGTGACATCGAACTTGATCAAGGTGATCTCTTTTGTCGGGTTATCTCTTCTGGTCATTATTGTGAATATTCTCCGAGTGAAAAGTTCCGCGATCAGCGCTGCTGTGACGGTGGAGCGAGAAGTGGATATCCCACAAACGATTTCCACTGCGCTCTATGCACGGCAAGGGGGCATGGGAGAAGAAGTTTCTCGGACAGTATTGGAAGATGCTTCTCGGATTACCCGGGGTGTGACTCCTAAGGATGTTATTCCGCTCGGGAAACCAAAGCTTGGACTTCCGACTCTTGTTTCCGTTTCATTCTTCGTCATTTCGTTGGCTATTCCTCAGATGGATCTGTTGGGGAAGGGCGAAGCCCTCGAAAATCAACGACAGGAAAGTGCGAGGGTCATGCGCAAAGAAAAAGCGCTGACACGGAGGCTTGAAAAAGTATCAGACATTTCCAAGAAGCACACTGTTTCCAAAGAAGTGAAGAAGACGATTGAGAAGGTGGTCCAGGAGCGTCGTGAGAGTATTAAACGCTCCCTCAGTGAGCCGGAGAAAAAGCTGGATGCCGCTGATCTAAGAAAAGAACTGAAGATTCAACGGTCTGAGATTGCAAAGCAGAGAGCGCAGGCGACCCCGGAGATGAAGGGGATCTACGAAAAAATGCGTGAAGATGCCATGAAATCTCTGGGTCAGAAATCTCCTGAAATGAAACAGTTAAAGAAGGCGCTTGAGGAAGGCGATTTAGGCCAAGCCTCTACTGCACTGGACGCCCTCTTGAGTAAATTTGGAGACCCTTCTATGGATATGAAGGATCTCCAGAAGCAGCTAGAGGACCTCTTGGGAAAGCAGTCCCTGAAGTCGTTGGGAAAAAATTTATCAGACTCCGATTCTCAAATTGATCCAGAGTCACTGGAGAAACTTTCACAATGGATGAAAGACTTGGCTTTGTTGGATCAAGTTCAGAATCAGATTGAGTTTACCGAAGCGGAACTCGCAGAGCTCGCGAAAGATTGGCCAAAGAGCCCACCACCTGATATTTGTCCGGACTGTCTTGCTGGGAAATGTAATGCCAAATCAGGTGGAACATGAAGTGGCGGAAAAAGTGGACGAGGTCTCGTCCATCTCAAATCGCAGAAATCTTCAGCGGCGAGTGAGGCCGGTGGAAAAGGCGTTGGCCAGCCCACTGGTAAAGGTATGGGTGGAGGCAACCCCGGAATCGGGGGAGATCCTGGCCAGCTTGTTGATCGTCAACTGCCGAGTGGAGGCAGTGGGGGGCAAATCGTTTCTACGATGCTTGTTCGGGGGGAGGCTCCCTCTGGTGAAGCCAAGAAAGAATTTTCTAAAGCTGTAGAGGCGAGTGGAAGACTCTCCGAATCTAAAATCGAGCAGCAGCGCTTACCTTCGGCATTACAAAAAGTGGCCAAGGATTACTTTGATCGCCTGCAGGGGAATTCCTCTGATAATTGAGGAGTATCTCGCATCATGAGGCGTGCTTCGTTCTGTCGTACCGGTGGATTTCTCTTCAGCGGGTTGCTGGGATTCCTTCTTTTATCTTCATGCCAGAGCGGAACTTTCAGTTCTGCACTTCCTGCAATTCCCAATGTTGAAGTGATTGGCGAGCCTGGCCGGGGTGTCGGAAAGTTGTTCCAGCCCAGAGCCATTGTCACTCGAAACGACGGTGGTTGTATCATCATCGATCGCAGTGGGCGGGCTCAGGTTTTTGATAACGATCATCAAGTGATAAGGGTATGGACACTTCCTGAATGGTCCTCGGGCCATCCGATTGATCTCTGTATGACCGCTGAGGGAACTCTTCTGGTTGCCGATACTCATTACATGAGAGTGATCGAGTTCACTGAGGACGGTGAAGAAATTCGCCGATTTGGTCGAGAAGCAGGACTCGAATTGGTGCGGGGAATAGATGTGGGAGCTGACGGCACTATTTATGTCGCTTCATACGGAGAGCATGATCGAATTTTTAGGTTTACTCGTGAAGGAGTTCTCATCGATTTCTGGGGACAGAGAGGTGATGGCTTCGCAGATTTCCTCAGGCCGGAGGGTTTGGCTGTGGCTCCTGATGGGACGCTGTGGGTGATCGATTGTGGCCACCAGAGAGTGTTACGATTTACTCCGGATGGAACTTGGATACAGACGATTGAAAGTGCCGGACTCCCCAGCGGGCAATTGAGTACACCATTTGATGTAGATGTTCTGGCTGACGGTACACTGTTTGTCGTCGACAGGAGTGGCTGTAGATTGAATCTATTCTCTTCAACAGGAGAATCGCTCCATAGCTTTGGAGGCATCGGGCGTCAGCCTGGAAGGCTTCATGAACCACGGGGTGTTGCGGTTACTTTGTCGGGTGATCTACTGAAGATATATATTGCTGATACTGGGAATCATCGGATCAGTCACAGTGTATTGGATTGGAAGGAGCTGAGATGATGTCATTCGGATTTGAACAACCTCTACTCCTTCTTTTATTAATTCCAGTAACGATTTTCGTCGTCTACCTTTGGAAAACCAGCAGAGCTCGAACTCCAGTTGCCGTGAATCAAGCATCTCTTATTTTGCGATTACTGTGCACGTGGATTTTGATTTTCGGGCTCGCAGGCGTCTCTGAGTACAAGGAAGGTAAAGGCCTTTCAATAGTTGTTCTCAGAGACCTCTCTCAATCAGTTCCAAGGCTTGAGAGCGATTCTGCTCTGTCTCAAATATCAAATCGTATCGGCGACCTGAAAGCTCCTGACCAAGTGGGTCTCATTTCTTTTGGAAGAGACTCGCGCTTAGAGCAAGGTATGTCCCTGAATCTCGGTAACGGAAAGGCGACTTCTCTGGATAACAGTTCCACAGATATCGCCTCTGCGCTGAGATATTCAGCGAGTTTTCTAAATTCGAATTCTGGAGGAGGTCTCAAGCGCATCATTTTGATCAGTGATGGAAACACCACTGAGGGAGATGCGCTGAGAGAGGCGAGGAATCTGGCTGTTTCGGGGATACCCATCGATGTGTGGCCGATTTCCTATGACAGATTAAATGAAATATTAGTCGAGTCCGTCACTGCGCCAGAAATGGTCGCACCTGGACAAGTCTTTGGAGTCGATGCTGTCATTGATTCTTCTTCCAACTCAAAGGCTCAAGTGATTCTAAGGGAATCAGATACAGTCATTGCTGAAAGAGAAGTTGATCTTGGTGTTGGCAAGAACAGAGTTTCATTTTCTTTAGACCCGTCCGAAAAAAGTAACAGGAAATTTACAGTTTCGGTCATACCAGCAACGGGCGCTGATTCGACCTTTGTGAATAATAGCGGCGCGACGTTAGTTCGTATGAGAAAGCCTTCAAGAGTGCTCGTCGTTTCAGAGAACCAAGATTCAAGAATCGTCGACCATCTGGCAGGATCTAAAATACTTGTAGATCAAATGTCGCCTTCGCAACTCACAGTCAGTGCTTTTGATTATTCAGAATACTCTGCAGTTGTGCTGGATGATGTCTCTTCATTTTTGTTCGAGAAACAGCAGACCCAACTGCTGGAGAGATTAGTGCACGATAACGGTTTGGGTCTACTGATGGTGGGGGGGCCGAATTCGTTTGGTCCGGGGGGGTGGGGTGGTACCCCGGTCGAGACCGCCTTGCCCGTCAGTATGGATATTCGTCAACGAAAAGTTGTTCCCAACGGTGCATTGGTCGTCATTCTTCACACTTGTGAATTTAACCAAGGCAATCTATGGGCGCGTCAGATCACCAAGAGTTCTATCAGGGGATTAACTGCGAAGGATTACTTTGGAGTTTTGATCTATAAAAATGGGGTCGATGGGTGGGGGATTCCCCTGAGTCCGGTCGATGATATTGCAAATTTGAACGCTGTCATATCCAGTTTGAGCCCCGAGGATATGCTTCAATTCGAACCCTCGATGTCGATGGCTTTTACTGCATTGACTGGATCTGAATCACCCGCCACATTCTCTAAGCATGTCGTCATCATTTCAGATGGAGATCCTACCCCTCCCAGTAATGAGTTGTTGATGGGGTTCGCCAATAACTCCATCAAGATTTCGACAATTTGTATTCAACCGCATTCTGGTGAGTTTCCAGAATTGGCTCTTAGGAAGATCTCCGATAGTACAGGAGGTCGCTTCTACCGAATGGACGATCCGAGTCAGCTTCCTAGAATCTTCTTTAGGGAAGCTCTTAGGGTTAGGAAGAACCTGATTTTAGAGAAACGTTTTCAACCTATCCTCAGAGAATCCTCGGAGATTGTCGGTGGGTTGAATGAGACAGACATCCCGCCCATCGATGGCATTGTCCTCACAACATTGAAACCTTTGGCTAGAGC
Organism: Planctomycetota bacterium; assembly: GCA_016776905.1. Classification (GTDB taxonomy): domain Bacteria; phylum Planctomycetota; class UBA8108; order UBA1146; family UBA1146; genus UBA12191. The sequence continues at coordinate 74,455 of JADHSM010000013.1, forward strand.
GATACTGGTGAACGATGAGGACGACCCACTTCTCTCGACTCGGCGGCACGGTATAGGAGTGACTGCTGCATTTTCATCAGATTCAGGAGATCGTTGGTCGGGAGATTGGGTGAGTTGGGAAGGCAATCGAACCTTTTGGGCTCAACTGCTGCGTTCGATTTCTAAAGTAGAAGAAAATAAATATTTACAAGCGACAACTAGAGTCGATGGCCGAGGCGGAGTACTGATCATCGATGCCATCGATGCAGAGGGTCGCTTTGTGGATGGCCTTCAGTTTGACGGATCTGTTTTGAATCCTGAATTGACCTCCAAAGATCTTGAAATCAAACAAGAGGGGCCCGGAAGATATATCGGGCACTTTCCTGTGAGGGAGCGTGGGGATTACCTTGTTCGCGTAGAAGCTACGTATAAGGAAGGCGAAGTGGAAGGTCTCTCAAGATATTTCACAGTGGGTTATCCCGCAGAGTTTCGCTCTTTGAAATCGAATGAAGAATTCCTCGGAAAAATTGCGGATGTTTCGGGGGGTAGAGTGATCGACGATGAGTCCGATTTATTGGACAAGTCTGGTCCCAATACTAATAGCCAGTCTCTTCTGTGGCCCCAGTTGACAATGTTGGCTCTTTGTCTTTTCTTCTTTGATGCCGCGATTCGCAGAATTCAGCTGGAACCGTTTTTCCGTTCAAAGAAGCAGAAAGCAAATGTTGCTGAAATGAGCGAAGAGGAGACCGCCACCGTCGCGGCTTCTCCCGGGAGGCGATTTGGAAGGTCAGCACGGTCTGGAGCGGGAGATCAAAATCCTGATCCCGACAGTTCCGCCAAAAAAACTGGGGAACTTGAAAATGAGGAGAGCGAGGACCTGAAGGCTCTACTCCGTGTAAGACGTAAGAATCGCCGACAATCCTCCTCTGGGGATTCTGAGAATCCGGACAACCTCGGTTGACGCTGACCGCTCGAGTGCTCAACATCCATAGTCGTGTCGCAGAGTGATCGGAATCGCGTCGCCGGAGGTCAATTGAGTTCCACAGAAGTATCGAACGGGAATCCCGGTGCACCCGCTCATGGGCTAAGACAGCCCCTGACAGTGGTCGCAGCGATGCTCAACGAGAAAGAGAATCTCAAGCCTTGGCTAGAGAATCTTGAATGGGCAGACCAGATCATTCTCGTCGATCACGGAAGTGTCGATGGATCTTTAGAGCAGGCTCGTCTTCAACCCAATTGCCATTGCATCTCGGCCACCCCCGGCGAAGGTCTCATCGAAGATATTCGGAGGTTGGGTATTGCCGAAGTTTCAGAGGGTTGGGTTCTGATCATGGATCTCGACGAAAGAGTCTCTGGCGAGTTGAAGTCAGAGATTGAAGCGCTGGTCGAGTCGGACTCTACAGTCTGCGGATACCGAATACCTTTTCGTCACTATGTCTTCGGGCGCTGGCTCAAGCATGGAGGCTGGGATGATCTGCACTTGAGGCTTTTTCGTGCAGGACATGGAAGCTACGTCCCAGGTCGTATCCACGCTGACGCCGTTGTAGAGGGAGAAGTTGAGAATCTCCAGTCGAGTATTCTTCACTTTGCCCATCCCACTTTGCACGATTTTGTCATGCGCATGAATCGCTATACCACTCAAAGTGCTCCACTTCTGGCGAGTGGAGAGCCCGGTGGATTACGCAAGCGGGTGATGCTCCCAGCATCTCGTTGGAGATGGTTGCAAGCGAGCGCATCTTTCTTTTGGACTCGATACATCACTCATCGCGGCTTTCGTGATGGAATGGCCGGGTTTGTCATCGCTGTCATGCTTTCTGCCTACTTGTTTGTAGAGCAGTCAAAGGCTTGGGAGTATTCATTGGAGACTCAGTCATGACAGCTCCCGAACAGAGAACTGCTGCTAGCGGCTTGTGGCGGCTTCTCGGTCATGTAAGGCCTTATAAAACAACTATTGCAGGCATTGTATTGCTGATGGCTCTTTATTCAGGGGCGAACAGTTTAAGAATAGCTGCTATGGGATTAGTGATCGATGGGGTCGTGACCTCGGGGTCCAAAGAAGATAGAGGAAGAGCGAGTCGATTCTTCGAAGATGAGTTATTGCCACTTTTGCCTGGAGAGATTGCTCTTCCCAGTGAAGAAGTTTCAACTCTTCACCTCACTGAGGTGGAGATTCTTGGAATTCCGGAGAACCCAGAGAGCGATGGAACAATTCTCGTGAGGGAAGCCCGGTTGACTCATGCACTCATGACCGGTGGAGGTGTGCTGAGGAGCGAGGGCAGTCCTGTCACTCTCAGATTCCGCCCGACAGATCCGTTTACATGGGAGTCGGCTTCCTCAGGCGAGAGCCAAAGTAAACTTCAAAAAGCTCAGCTCGCAGGGCCACTGGTCGTATCCATTATTTCGGGAACGCCAGGAACCGGAACGATGACCTTGTTGTGGTTTTGTGCAGGATTGATCGCTGCGATTTCGCTCGTAGTGGCATTCTCTGGTTTCTATCGTGCCATCATGGGACAAGGTGTCCGCATTCAGGTCATCATTGATATTCGACAACGACTCTTTGGTAGCTTGTCGCGGCAGTCCTTGGATTTCTTTGAATCACGAAAACATGGAGACGTTGTTTCTCGTACAGTGGGAGATGTCAGTACTCTCTCCTCTTCAATACAATTGCTCTTCGGAGAGTTCCTCCAAAGCCCGCTGACGGTTCTCTTTTCTCTGGGACTGGCATTCTTTGCTTCTTGGGAATTAACTCTCATTACAATTCCATTTCTTCTTCTTCTGGTGTTTCCGGTTTTCCGGCAGGCGAGGAAAGTTCGCAGAGGGGCGAAGGGGGCCTTGTCGCACGCTGGCGAAACGACAGAAGGCCTTTCTCAATTGCTTTCAGGAATCAGGGTTATTAAAACCTTTGGTCTTGAAGAGCAGAGAGAGAAGCAATTCGATCAGACTGCCAAGTCTTTGCAGGCAGCACAGGTAAAAACTGAAGTCGCTCGTGCCAAAGGCCGAAGCATGGTGGAAGGGCTCTATAACCTTTTGTCGGCGGGAGTCGTTGCAGGAGGCGGCTGGTTTTTACTAAGAGGGGAAGTGTCGATCAGTTTTGGAGACTTTGCCATATTCATGGCTGCGATTATCTCCTGTTATACACCGATCAAAAATTTGGCGAGAATGGTCACGACTTTAGCGGAGTCTTCTGCGGCGACCGATCGTATTTTCGACATCATCGATGCTCCTGTATTGCTGAAAGACAATGTCGATGCGAAGTCATTTCCTGGCCTGAAAAGTGGTATCGAGTTTAGGGATGTTTGTTATCGATATGCTCATCAGGAAGAATACGCCATCTCTGCTATGAACTTCTCTGTATCTAGAGGAGAGAAGGTGGCGCTCGTCGGGCCCTCGGGTGCCGGAAAATCAACATTGTTTGATCTCCTTGCGCGACTGCGAGAGCAAGAAAAAGGATCGATTCTTTTGGATGGAGAGGACTCAAGAGGGTTTACCCAGAGTTCGATACTTCGCCAGATTGCTTTTGTGGGCCAGGATCCTTTCCTCTTCAATTCGACTGTCGAGGAAAATATCAGGGGGGCTGAACTCGGAGCCTCTCGGGAGCAAATTATTGAAGCTGCACGATCTGCTGCGATTCATGAGGATATTCTCGCCCTTCCTGAAGGGTACGAAACGTCCTTGGGCGAGAGAGGCGATCGTTTGTCAGGTGGGCAGCGTCAGAGATTGACGATTGCGAGAGCATTCCTCAGGGATGCGCCGATACTGCTTCTCGACGAAGCCACTGCTGCATTGGATTCAGAAAGCGAGCAGCTGGTCCAGGTGGCTTTAGAGAGACTGATGAGGGATAGAACTGTATTGGTGATAGCCCATCGCCTGTCGACGGTTCAGGACGCTGACAGAGTCCTTGTTCTTCAGGATGGTCAAATCGTTGAGCAGGGGTGCGACGCCGATTTGAGAAAAGCGGGAGGCCTCTATTCCCGACTCCGGGATCTCCAAGAGTTGGATTTGGCCAAGAAAAGCCGATAGGTCCGGCTAAATGCGGCCCTGTCGTGGATTTCCTGTACGTTTGTATTTAATGAATGTCACCTTTGTCACTCCGATGTATCTCGATCAATAATTTTAATTGCCTTAGATGTACCTATTGGAGGCAATTCAGGGCATTAAGGAAAAGTTTTCCGGCAATTGGCCCCGACCTTGCTTTAAGAGTTAACAAAGGAACGAGGTTGTCTTCAATGTGACCTCGGGATTAATCAGACTCTTCCTCGCTGTTTGGGAGTGTGAGTTCGGCACTCTATATCGCCGGAATCACCTCCCAAATTTTTTTGCCCCACACATTTCAGTGCGGCGCGGCTTCCATAATATCAGCCATGGCCTTTATCACTCGTGAGGGATCTCCCTCGTTGAGACGGTGATGGACCGGGAGTGCCAATACGCTGAGGGCCGCGTTGTCGGCGACAGGGAAGTGTTTTTGAGCAGAAGGTAGATCTGCGAAACAGGGCTGAGAAGGAAGGGTGCCAGGATAGTAAATCCCACTATCGATACCACGGGAAGCAAGCTGCTCTCGAAGGAGATCTCTGGCATCTGTTTGAATAATAAACTGGTGCCAGCAGTGTTCCGACCCCGGAGTACGCTCGAGGGGTTTGATACGATCGAGCAGATTATTTTCACTCAATGCTCGCAGATACTCTGTGGCATTTCGTTCCCTAATATCTTGTTGCTGCTTCAGTCTTCCTAATTTCACGGAAAGTATGGCGCCCTGGAAACCATCCATGCGGGCATTCCAGCCTAAACTTTCATGACAGTAACCACCCGTATCTCCGTGAACTCGTAACTGACGGATTTGTGTCGCAATCTTATCGTCGTTGGTAACGACCATTCCCGCATCACCTGCAGCCGCCAAATTCTTGGTGGGGTAAAATGAGAAAGCTCCCGCAGATCCAATCGCACCTGAAGAATTCCCTTTGTAGCGAACACCAAATGACTGTGCGGCATCCTCGACAACTGGAATGTTTCGATCGGAAGAAATCTTCATGATCGAATCCATGTCAGACGTCTGTCCGTAGAGTTGAACAGGCATGATGGCTCGAGTTCGGTCGGTGATGGCGCTCTCAATGAGAGCGGTGTCGATGCATAAGGTTCCCGGATCGAGATCAACGAAAACCGGGTGGGCTCCCAGCTGGCGAATTACGGAAGCGGTGGAGAAGAAACTGTAGGCAGGAAGAATCACTTCATCGCCGGGTTGGACTCCGGAGGCCTTGAGGCAAATCTTAAGTCCATCGGTTCCGTTTGAGACCCCGAACGCATGCTCGACATCTAATTGCTCTTTGCAGGAGTTTTCAAATGTCTCAACTGCTGAGCCCAGACAATAGCCATTTTGATCGATGACCGCTTCGACCGCTGAAAGCCAGGCGGCCTTCTCTGCCGCATCGTCTGGCCCGACTGCTACCATTCGTATTCTCTGATCTTCGTTCATGGAGAGCTTTCTTCTAGCATTTGTTCTTCTGTTGCTGGGCATTAAACCAAGAGACAAATTTTTCGACGCCATCTTCGATGGGGGTTTGTGGTGAGTAGCCCAGAAGTTGGTTCGCTTTATCGATGGAAGCGCATGTTCGGGATACGTCCCCTGCAGGTGCGGGGAGACGATCGATTTCGACTGGAAGTCCGCATGACTTTCCGATCAGTTCAATCAGCCCATCCAGACGGATGCTACGGTGATTTCCTAGATTGAGTATTTCGAAACCAGAAACTCGATCTAAAGCTGAAATTGTTCCTGTCACGATGTCATCGATGTAAGTGAAATCCCGTTCCATAGATCCATCGCCAAACATGGGGATCGCTTGTCCTTGCTGGATCATCGAAGTGAATCGGTGGATCGCCATTTCAGGACGTTGACGTGGTCCGTATACGGTGAAGTATCTGAGACAGAAGATGTTGATGTCGTGAAGATGATGGAATGCATGGCATATCACCTCTCCCGCTTTTTTCGTTGCCGCGTAGGGAGAAACAGGTTGGTCAACAGGATCAGTTTCCCTAAATGGTACTTCGTTGCGGTCGCCATAGACGGAAGAAGAGGAGGCGAAAACAAAGTGATCAATCGAATGATTTCTGGCCATCTCTAAAAGTTGTGTTGTTCCGTTGAGATTGACGTCCACGTAGAGAGCCGGCTCTTGGATGGATGGACGAACACCTGCTCTCGCTGCGAGATGAATAATTCCATCAATGCGATGATTGCGGGCGATGCGTTCCAAAAGTTGAGGATCTCTGATGTCTCCGGTAACAGAAGTGAATCCTTCCAGTGCCGAGAGATGATGAAGGTGAGATCTTTTGATGGCCGGGTCGTAATAATCGTCGAGATTATCAAGGCAGATGACTTCGTCACCCCGTGAGAGAAGCCTCTCACAGACATGACTTCCAATAAAGCCCGCTCCACCTGTCACGAGTACGCTTCTTGACAAGGCTTCTTCCTCTCCTTGTTGATTCTCACTCGATCGGTTCCGCAGACGATCCCGACCTGTTGAGTCTGATAGTTCCGAGTGGATGCTAACTCGACAAGAGGAAATTCAGCAGGTGTATTTGGCAGGATCTTGCAGTTTTTTTGACGAATCAGGTGTAGCGGGTGGGGTCTTCGACTCCTGCTTCTTCAAATCCTCGTCTGCGTAAGCCACAAGAATCGCAAATTCCACAGGCCAGGCCCTTTTGATCCGGGTTGTAGCAGGAATGTGTCAGAGCGAGGTCTACCCCGAGAGTGTTTGCCGTTTTGACGATGTCCGCCTTGGACATGTCGGAGAGGGGGGCATGGATTCGCCAAAAAGGTTCTCCATCGGCCTCATGACTCGATCCATCCCGTGTTCCCCGGTGAATCGTCTCGAGAAAGGAGGTCAGAAATTCGGGGCGACAATCGGGATATCCGCTGTAATCGAGTGCGTTCACGCCTATCCAAATATCGCGGACTCCTCGGGCTTCAGCAACTGCAGTGGCGATGGAGAGAAAGACCAAATTGCGAGCTGGGACGTACGTAGACGGGATTTGATCCCTCTCCTGAGCGCCTTTTTCAGGCTCAACAGGAACTTCCTCAGTCCCCAAGAGGGAGGATCCTCCAATTTGACGATATGGAAGGTCCAGAATCAAAGGTGCGGGAAGATCGAGCGATCGGGCGACGCGTTCAAGGCATTCCAGTTCAATTTCATGACGCTGGCCATAGCGGAAAGCGAGAGGCAGAGGCTTGTACCCCTTTGATACCGCGATCCCGAGCACGGTGCTCGAATCGAGCCCACCACTGGCGAGAGCGATCGAATCACATTCGAAATGATTTGTATTTTCAGGCATATCTTTCTCCTGTTGGTCGATCAGTGTTCTGTCGTATATCCTGACACCTCGAGGACAACAAGTCCCAGTTTCTGGACCCCGAAAGGGTGAGGGGGAATTCATGCGAATGCTGGTGGTTTCTGGACGACTAGATTGGTCGGTACCCACAACTTATGCCCTTGGCATGGTAAAGGGTCTGCTGAAGCGTGGATACAAGGTCCAGATGGTCTGTCGGGGAGGAGTTTTTCTACCCTTGTTCAGATCATTGGGGATTGAGGTTTATGAGGATCCTGCCTCTTGGCTCGCCCGGCGTCGAATGTGTAGTTACCTCACAGATTTCGACCCCCAATTTATCCATGCCACGGGGGGAGCGGGCTCCTTACGAATCGGCCACCGATTGTCTGCAGTCCTCGATCGTCCATTGATCCATACTGTTCATTCATGGCTAAAGTCGGAGAGGTCTGCTCGATCTACCCGATCTGCTGCAGCGGTGGTCGTCGTGAACGAGGACCTTCGCGAGCATCTGGTCAATGAGTTGCGTATTCCTAAGGATAAGATCAGGGTTATTCCCTACGGAATCGAACAAGAAGTCATCGACCGGGATCGTAATGATTTCTCAGGGATTCCGGTGATCGGAACTGTGGGTCGGTTGGAGAAGGGGCGGCGATTGGATGATTTCATTCACGCTGCTAGCCTGATGAGGAAAGCTCCCGGAGAGAAAATGTTTACCATTTTGGGAGAAGGCCCCGACGAGAATCGTCTCCGAGCGGTGAGTAAGTCCTTGGATTTAGATGGTTCACTGACCTTTGCTGCACCGCCAGCAGATCTGGCTTCGGTCTATCGTGCTGTTGATATGCTGATGCTGGTGAGCGACTGGGGAGGATCAGGTCTTCATCTTCTGGAAGGGCTGGCCAGAGGGGTTCCGACGATTGCCACAGGAGGGGGAGAAATTCTTTCCCTTCTGGGTGAGGATGGCATTTGTACTCTCGTGAAGCCGGGGGATCCTGAGGCTTTAGCAGAAGCGGGGCAAGGATTGCTTTCTGATTCGGAGAGAGCTCGTCAGCAGGTTCAAAAAGGGATCGATCATGTCAGGGACCATTTCCCAATGAGAACCATGTTGGACAATCTGGAAGCTCTTCATGAAAACATTTGTAATCAGGTGCTCTCCTGAGAATTTGGCACATCTTGTTGAGCCTCTGTCAGTTCAATAAATGTCACAGTTTTCGCAGGCTGGACAATCGGCATCTATAGCTTTAACTTATTGGGATGCCGCGCGTAATCATCATTCCTGCACGATTAGCCTCCCGGAGACTTCCCGGGAAGATGCTTCTCGACCGAACGGGCTGGACTCTCATCCAGCATGTGCATGACCGTTGCCTTCAGGTGCCGGGCGTGTCGAGAGTGGTTGTGGCGACAGATGGCGCTGAAATCGGTGCAGCGGTGAAATCATTCGGTGGAGAGGTGATTGAAACTTCTCCTGAATTGCCGAGTGGAACCGACAGGGTCGCTGCTGCATGCGAGCGATTAGGGCTATCGGATGATCACCACATTGTGAATGTGCAGGGTGACGAACCCGAACTGGATCCTGGGCATGTCTCTCAACTCTTCGAATTGCTTGAGAATCACCCCGATTGTGCCGCTGCGACATTGGCGACACGACATGTCCATGTTGATTCTGAGAGTTCTTTCAGAGACAGGAACAGGGTCAAAGTGATTCTCGATGAGCTGGGGCGAGCACTTTTGTTCACCAGAGAACCCGTCCCCTCAAGTCCTGTGGGGCAGATCCCGGACGCTGGCTGGCTCCAACATCTGGGAATTTACGGATTTAGACCCGATTCTCTCCGGCAATTTACGCGATTACCGGTAGGGGGCCTCGAATCTCAAGAACGCCTGGAACAGCTCAGATTGCTCGAATCCGGGCTGGAAATCAGGGTTGGGGAGGTTTCGGGAGCCATGCCGGGCATCGATACTGAAGAAGATTATGAACGATTCGTGGAGAAGACACTCCAGATGCGGGAAGATGCACGGAGTGAATAAATTGTTGAAGCGGAAGAATCCGGGCTTTTCGTTGAGTCCGGATTTTACTGATGGGCGAAATTGGGTGTGCGAGTAATTCAGATTACTCGAGGGGGAACGGACTGAAGGTTATGACGCAGTACATCTTTGTCACAGGTGGTGTTGTTTCTGGACTGGGAAAAGGTCTCACGAGTGCGGCGATCGGTACGCTGCTCGAGAGCCACGGGCTCAAGATCGCTCTACAGAAATTTGATCCCTATATCAATGTTGATCCTGGAACGATGAGCCCTTTCCAGCATGGTGAAGTTTATGTGACCCCGGACGGGGCAGAGGCTGATCTGGATCTTGGTCATTATGAGAGATTCACCTCTTGTGAGATCAGCGCTCATTCAAACTACACGACCGGAAAAATTTATTCCGCAGTCATTCAAAGAGAACGTCGTGGAGATTACCTCGGTAAAACGGTTCAAGTGATTCCTCATATCACCGATGAGATCAAGGATAGTATCGCAAAGGTTGGGTCGACAGATGTCGATGTTGTGATCACCGAGATCGGTGGAACTGTAGGAGACATTGAGAGTCTTCCATTCCTTGAGGCATTACGTCAGTTCGGTCATCAGCATGGTCGTGAGAATGTTCTTTTCATTCATCTCACGTTGCTGCCATTTATCAAAGCCAGTGGCGAGATCAAAACCAAGCCTACTCAGCATTCAGTCGGACGACTCCGCGAGATCGGGATTCTTCCTGATCTCCTAGTTTGTCGAACTGAGATGGATGTGGAGAAAGAAGTCACTGAGAAGTTGGCACTTTTCTGTAATGTCCCTGCCGAATCAGTGTTCATTGAAAAAGACGTCGAGACTTCCATCTATGAGCTTCCCCTCGTGCTTCGGCAACAGCAGCTCGATACTCAAATCCTTAATCATTTCCGCAGGGAACCAGGATCTGGGAATATGGACAACTGGATCGAAGTGGTCGAGTCATTGCGTCATCCGAAGCATGAAATCGAAGTCGCTGTGGTCGGTAAATACATCGAATTGACCGATTCTTACAAATCGATTTACGAAGCCCTGACTCACGGTGGTATTCACAATAATACGCGCGTTCGATTCCGGAGAGTTCAAGCAGAGGATCTGGCAAATGGAGATCCTGAGTCTGTTCTCGGCGGAGTGGATGCCGTTTTGGTTCCCGGTGGTTTCGGAGAGCGTGGCCTTGAGGGCAAAGTGAATACCATTCAGTATGCTCGTGAGAACAATATCCCATTCCTCGGGATTTGTTACGGAATGCATGCAGCAGTCATCGAGTACTGCAGAAATGTATTGAACATCAAAGAGGCGTCTTCGACCGAGCTTCACAAGGACACCCCACACCCCGTTATTACTCTTCTCCAGGACCAGCATGATGTTTCTGAAAAAGGTGGAACGATGCGGCTGGGTGGTTGGCCCTGTAAATTCAAAGAAGGATCTATTTGCGAAAAAGAGTACGGTGTTTCAGATGTGTCCGAGAGACATCGTCACAGATATGAGTTCAACAATGACTACCGTGACCGGTTGATCGAAGCGGGATTAAGTATTTCAGGTACTTCTCCAGATGGAAATCTCGTTGAAGTTGTCGAAGTAGAGAATCATCCGTGGTTCGTTGCTTGCCAGTATCATCCCGAGTTCCAATCTAAGCCGTTTGATGCACACCCTCTCTTTAGTGGTCTTGTAAAAGCGGCTCTTGAGAGGAGAGACCAGAGTGTCTGATAACAAGCGTATTGACGACGATTGGAAGAAACGTGCATTTGAGGAGAAGCAAAAGCTCGCCTCTCAAATGGGTGGGATTGTTGAGGAGACTGCTGATTCAGCTGATTCAGAGGAGAGAGCTCCCATTGAAAGCGACCCGCGTTTTCCTGGATTAGTTCAACAGATTGCATACCCGGCATTGATGGCTTTGGGACAAATTCCTGACCCAAGAACAGGTGAGCGAATGCTCGACCTGAATCTAGCAAGAGACACCATCGACCTTCTGGGAGTCCTCGATGCAAAGACCGAAGGCAATCTCTCAAATGAGGAAGATGAAATGATCAAGAACCTTCTGAGAGATCTCCATGTCGCCTACACGCAGGTTGCTGCCGCTGAGAATCAGGCGGCCATGGATTCAGAGGCCGATTCTCCTTCAGAATGATGTGGACTAACTCATGACCTCGCCTCGACGGGTTCTGATCACCGCTGCGCTACCTTACGCAAATAATCATCCGCACCTGGGCCATGTCGCAGGTGTTTATCTCCCTGCTGATACCTACAACAGATACTTACGTCTCAAAGGAGTCGAGACCGTATTCATCTGTGGTAGCGATGATCATGGAGTTCCTGTAACGATTTCTGCTCAGAAAGAAAATTGCACACCGACTGAAGTGGTTGCACGTTACCGAGGAATTCAAGAAAAGGTATTTTCCTCACTCGGAGTTGAATTTGATCACTACAGTGGAACCTCCACTTGTGAGGGTCATGCAGAGTTATCGCAGGAGTTCTTCTCAAAAATTCTTGAATCTGGAGACATTGAAGAAAATGTCACCGATCAGTTTTACTGTGAGTCATGCGATATGTTTCTCCCCGATCGATATGTCGAAGGAACTTGCCCACACTGTGAAGCAGAGGGCGCACGGGGTGACCAATGTGATGCTTGTGGACAATCCTACGAGCAATCCGAATTAGATAAGCCACATTGTGCGATTTGTGAATCGACGCCGAGGATCGTTCCTACTAAGCACTGGTTCTTTCGGTTAGATCGATATGAAGAGCGGCTTGAGGAATGGTTAAAGGGGTGCGAAGGCTGGCGTGACAACGTTCGGAACTTCGCACGAGGAATAGTCCGAGAGGGTCTGCCAGCTAGATCTATCACCCGTGACCTTGAATGGGGAGTCCCCGTCCCACTCGAAGAGGCTAAAGACAAGGTTCTTTACGTCTGGTTCGACGCTCCCATCGGATACATATCATTCACCAAAGAACATTTCAAAGGGACGGATAACCCGGAGGAATGGCGTGAGTGGTGGAGTGATAAAGATGTTGAGTTGGTTCATTTTCTGGGCAAGGACAACATCATTTTCCATGCCGTGATTTGGCCGGCAATGTTGATGGGGCAAGGTGAATTTAATTTACCGACTTCTATTCCTGCAAATGAGTATCTCAACTTCATGGGCCAAAAGTTCTCCAAGTCCCGCGGAGTAGGTGTTACTGCGGAAGAGATCCTTGAGTCATTTGATGCTGATAGAGTGCGGTATTATCTGACAACAGTCGCGCCCGAAGGCCGTGATACTTCATTTACGTGGGAAGATTTTATTCAAAGAAACAATGACGAGCTTTCTGACGTGGTGGGCAATTTCGCGCATAGGATGTTGACGTTCACCGCAAAGAATTTCGAATCGAAAGTCCCAGAGGGAGCCGAGAACTCGGAGTTTCAAGATGAAGTTCTTCAGGTAATTCGAGAAGCCAAAGAAGACTGGGACGATGCCCTCGATCGCCAAAAATTCCGAGAAGGACTTGAGAAGGTTTTGAAGATGACGCGTCAGGGAAATCGACTCTTCGATCAGGCTGAGCCCTGGAAGAGCAGGAAATCAGATTTGTCACGCTGTGGTGCTGATCTCGCCGTGCTTTTGGAGCTGGTCTTTGCTTTGGGTGTTCTCTTGAAGCCTTATTTGCCGACCTCCAGCGAGAAACTATTAAGTACTTTCGTTTCTTGCGCACCCTCAGCGTCAGATGCTCTTGAGTTGTTGGGGACTGAGAATATTCTCCGTACGGGCTGCGATCTCCATCCTCCCGGTATTATATTCCCACGCCTTGAACTTCCGGAAGACGGCTCTGATCAGGCTTGAGGTTTGGCTCTGAGGATCCAAGCCTTGAATAGTTGAGAACCTGAGTTTGGCTTTGCTAACGATTCAGAAAATAATTGGCAGACCTCTGATCGTAATATTTGACCTTCCATCAGGCGGTTATAAATTCCGTCGCCCAACAGGTACCCGATGAGATGGGCTGAACCAGATATGATTTCGGCATTCGTTTCTGCTGGGAGGAAGTCCATCGCTGAAGGAACTTTCTCAGACGAGAGTAGTTTTAGGAAGCGTCGAGTCGCAAGAAGTGACTCTCGGGTTTCATCATGAAATGGGTGAGAATATCCTTCTTCAAGATCCACTAGGATTCGATCGATATCTTTTAGTCCTAAAGGCCTTCTGTTGTGGTCGACGATTTTTGTCCCCAAATATCCAAGGCATTCTCGAATCGTTGTTTCGTAGAAGTTTTCAATGGGGCTCTTGGGGCTAGAAGTGTCCTTGCACAGAACGAAGTTGATGTGGTGACTGGCTTCTTCTGCAGCATGTCGCATGGAGAGGTTACCTAAGAAGATGATTCTTGGTCGTGGAAGGTAGCATGATTCTTCTCGTTCGTATTGCTCCTGAATACGATTGATCTCGGCTTCGGTTAATTTTCGAGTTCCAGTCAAGTCGTCGAGGAGACCTAGGTTTCTGCTGGTATACACGCTGAAGTCTTGGAAGCCCTCAGGTTCTATTTCAAGGAATTCACAAAGCGTTTCAATGATCAGCCAGATTTGGTCATTCATTACCGATGATGAGATAGTCGGAGGTTGTTCGAGTCCTACAGATTCTTCAAGTTCGAGTTCATTGGAATACCAGTTGAGTGCCGATTGAACTTTGACCAGTGGAGTCGTTCCTAGGAAACAAAAGTTTCCGTCCTCCAGTCGAACAAGAGATACAGTCTGTTCTAGTTCTTGTTGCGCCAGCTCCCAATAAATCTCATCGACATTCTGGAAAAGAATAGTGTGTTGGACTGCTTTATGTCCAAGGGATGCTAAGACGTTGCTGACCTCAGATGGAAGATGATCTGGAGCCATGTGCAGATCACCAAATGAAACGAGTAGGATAGCATTGGGACGTTCTTTGAGAATCTCTACAAGGCGCATCGCTGCAATGCGATCTCTCGCAGCAAAAGATTCTCCAACAATTTTTTCATGAGAGTTGAGTGCGACTACAGGTATTGACCGATCTTTGAAGTACTGCAATTGCATTCCAAAGTTTCTCCAAGGAAAACCCCATTTGCTCTTCCAGTCGGTTTCTTTGAGTAACGCGTTGTCATCTATTTCATCTTCTAGCCAACGCTGAAGATGAGGTTGGTCATCGATGTGGAACGCTTCGGTGCAAAAAACGAGTTCTTTGTTTTTAGACAACAGACGGTTAGCAAGTCGAAGGGGTGTTTTTTGAGATTCCCTCAGGGTGTGATAATCACCAATGAATATGATTCGGGATTCAAGGGCGGCTTGGACGAGTTCTGTGAACTCAGCGGGTTCAAAAGGTTGGTGAGTGCTTTTTTTATAGACGGATTCTATATCTTTGATAGATCCACTATTCCAAGAGATTTCTTCTCTGGAATTCTCCGCTAGATCCTTCTGAATGCGTAGTAATCGAGTTCGTGTTGATTCATTGGAGGAACTCAAAGGTCTGTGCCTTTCCCCGGGATATCTCCAGGCTCATTAAGATTTCTGAATGGAGAACTTTCAACCGCCCCCGGGAAATCCTGAGGCCATATGAGTGTTTGGAATGGTGCACGTCGAACCCAGGCGAGTAGAGCTAGATCTCCATCCTGAGGAGATGAGAAATCCAATGCAGTGGTATCCCAGACAGCTGCTAGTGGTTGCGGACGGTCATCTGCTTCGACAATAACGGATGTGCCCGGTGTATAAGCGGAACAGATTTTTCTTATCATTGATGCGGTCAATTCAGGGAGGTCGACTGCGACAATGAATACAGGAGCTTGAACAGTTTCGATGATATTTCCAAGAGCCTCGTGAAGAGAAGAACATTCAGGTGGATCTTCGATGACAGCATGCCACTTTAAATGTGGGATTTGATCCAGAGCTGAAGAGGTTTTTACAGAAACGCAGGCCCGATCGAAGAGCGGTGAAACCTTGGAGTGGATTCGCTCGATGAGAAGATGGCCTTCGTATTCCAAAAAGGCCTTCGGTCCACCCATTCGGCGACCGGCTCCTCCTGCAAGAACCACGCAATCTGAAACTTCCTGAATCGGATTGTGATTCTCGTCTTCAAATGGTGAATTCATAGGCCTCCTCCCTTCAACTCAGTCTACAGGTTAAGGAAGATATAATGGCGAGAAACTCAACTTAATGAGATCGACGTACTATCTTTTGGACCAACGTTTGATTTGGCGAAGACTGGTGCGGAGATCTTTAGGAAGTGGAGATTCGATCGTCATCGACTCGCCGGTAGTCGGGTGGGAGATCGTCAACTGAAAAGCGTGTAGTCCCAGCCTAGAGAGTAGTGGGCGCTCCTGCTTTCCTCTTCCGGGGCTATAAGATCGTTTATAATCAGAAAGAAGAACAGGTTTCCCTGATCCGTATATAGGGTCACAACTACAAGGAGAACCTGCTTGGCTCATCGTCAGCCTGACTTGATGAGTTCTCCCTGTGAGTGGTCGTACTTCTACCCATGAATGCTGATCGTAGGATTCAAGTAATGAGTAGCTGGATTGACACTCCTTGCCCTGCTTTCGAATTCGCATACTTCCAGGACGGCTTGGGTTTTCCTCGACATGGAAAGTGAGTTCCGCTTCTGCGGGCTCAGGAAATCCTTCGACAAGGGCGAGGTATACTTTTGAGGTTGTTCGGTCCATGAACTGTTTTCGAAGTGAAGACTGCGCTTGCCCATTTCGAGCAAACAAAATCACTCCCGTAGTTTCTTTATCAAGACGATGGACGACATGGGGTTTGGGAGCCTCTGGGTCTTTTTTCTTCCACTCATCCCAGAGCAGGTCGATAAGACATTTTTTATCTTTATCCCAGCGTTCACTGACAGTGCTAAATCCCGCAGGTTTAGACACGGCAACGAAATCATCATCTGAAAAAAGTGTTTCTATGCGGGGGAGGCGACCTGGCTTCACGAAGAGATTTCTTTCTTTGGTAGTCTTTGGGCTGCAATCTCAAGTTGCTGAATGCCAGCGAGGGCTTCCTCTCGACCTTCGTCTTGCCTATCTAACTGCAGGGAAAATGCGCTCATGACTTCAAGGAAGCGGTCATACGAGGAAGCGTCACCACTGCGCCATTTTGCGAACTCGAGCCAGCCTGTCGCAATATTGACAGAAAAACTAGACTCGGGGCCTGCCAATTCTGGAGTGGCGTTGTCTTTGGCATCTTCCATCGCTGTCTCAAGTGCTCCTTGAAAAGATTCACATGAGTTGTCCCATTTTCCGAGCCCAGCCTGATGAACACCAAGGGCCCACCAAGCCATACTCAATGCCACTGAACCCTTTTCGAGTTGCTCTCTCCACTGAAGGCAATCGGTGGCGCACCGAATACCTTCTTCATGATGTCTGGGTTCTCTGGTTTCGTCATCGTCAACCCAGCAAGGAGCTAAATCGGCTGCGAGGTTATAAGAGAGAATATTTGCTCCCTCAAGCCGGAGTCGAGATTGTTCCGGATCTTGCTCTGATTGGGATTGTTGGAAAAACTCATCGATGGCTGCTCGTGAAGTCGTGACGACGTCATCGAGATTCCGAGTGATGTTCTGTCCCCTTGAAATTCGCTGACTCGACATGAGGAAGAGCGCTCGTCTCTCAATCGATTCCTCTCGATCATGAATATAGGAGACTAAGCCTTCGGCTCCTGAAGCAGTGAAGATGTCTTGTAGATCGGGCCAGCGATCTTCAAATGGATTTTGTTGTATGTTCATGGCAACTCCTTGAACTCAATTTCGTCAAACCAAACAGTTCCTTCAAGGCCTTGTACGAAACATGCCAGATAAGTTGTCCTACTTTGGCCGGGTGACCATTCAAATTTCACTCGACGCCAGTCGGAATCTGTGCGCAGTGGTTTAGAACGGCCTGTCCAGGACCCTAGTCTTCCAGTGAAGAATCCCAGATGAGCTTCTCCTCTAAAACCTTCTGAGCGCATGATCGCACTGATCTCGTATTTCTTTCCAGGAGTGACGACAATTCTTTGAATGATGCCTCCAGCACCAGGTTCACGAACTTCAGCTCTCAGCGCGCAGGTTCCCGTTCCAATAACTTCTGTTTCTGGACGAAACTGGATAGATCCAACGGGATCAACCTCTCCGTTGATCCAGCCATCAAGATATTCAGGGGCCTCAAAATCACCATTGAGTAAGGGAGTGTGATTTTCGACTCGAACCACATCATCCAGAAGAGGTTCACCGGGGGGGCCTTCGTCGAGAACGCCCATCGGAACTGGAGTACCATCAGGAGTCATTAACTCGATTCGAAATCCACGCGTTCCTCGAATTTGGGTGGCTGCGATTTCGATGACGTTTTCACCTTTTAGGAGAGTGACAGGGAATGGCTTTTTTTGGTTGAGCATGAGTTCGTCATGCATGGGTTGGAACATTTGAGCGCTCGCATCGACAAACCCAACAGGGCTTCCGTTTACCCTGATTTGTAGTTTGACATCTGTTGCCACTGCCAAGCGGGCTTCCATATCTTTATTGACTGCGATTCTTCTGAAGAGAATCCATTGCCGGGTTTTCGTTGCTGGATCCAGATCTGAGGCGAGGTCTGTAAACGGAGTGGGCCAAACAGTGCGTTTCCATGAAGAGTTGGCCTCGTCTGTTTTTCCTTCGACAGGACCCCGAACCCACCAACCATTGATAATGGTTCCATCGATTCGATTATAGTTGAGTTTCTTGGGGTGGCTTTTGATGAACTTTACTGACGATCCGCCAAGATCGATACGATCATCGAATACAGGCCAACCATTCGCTCTGAATATCCATGCCACATTCTGTCCAAGGGCCAGTGAATATAGAGCTGCAATTCTTTCTATACTGGAGAGGCCATGCAGTAACAGTGTTACTTCTGAGGCTCTTCTCTCCGTGAACATTTTGTGATGAACTCCAAGGCCATGGAGGAATCGCATGGCGGCAAACACGGAAGCATTGGGCTGCCAAGGCTGCATTCGGTCACTAGAGCGGTTGAGCAACCAATCCATGGTGTGCTGGAAAGCAGACATATTTAGGAGGCGATAGCCGAGTTCTCCATATATACCTTCGTCCACTCCGCTATCGGCGAGCAGCATATATGGATCATGACCAAAACCAATGTTATGTCCGAGTTCATGAGTGTATGGACCCGGCAAGATGTCTCCGATACCGGTATATTCATGAAGAACTGCAGCATCGAGAACGATAACTCCACCGCCACCGAGCCCTCCAACGCCGGGAGGCATAAAGATGTCGAAATCCATAAACAGTCTTTGTACTCCGTCAGCACATCCGAGATGGACTCTGCAACCCTCTAGGCTTCTTGAGACTTCAGGCATCATGTCTGTCATGCGCTGTCGGAAAACGCTAGGACCAGAGGCACTGGATCCAGCGTCATTGACGGTGATGGGAGGTTCTGCAATGGCGATTCCCTGAATGGCCGAATCTCCGTAAGGCACATCGACCTGAATCCTTATTTTTGAGAGGTCGACCCGGTCAAGGGTTCTGGGTTCCTGCCAGCGCATCGATCCCAGTTCGCGTTCGATGAGCACTGTGCCTTTGCTATCCACTGCCGCCAGTGAACCCACTCCACTGGGGACGGAATCCAGTACTCTTCCATTCGCATCGCTCAGGGAAAGTCTCATTTGAAGAGTGCCGTCTTTGCGTTCGTAATGAAGGATTGATTTCCATGGACCGCGTGGTTCTAGGTCAATCTTTCCAGCATTCGCTACAGAAACCCTATAGGGAAGAAACCTTGCACTTTTTCCGCCGGGTAACTGACTTCTCACTTCTAGACGATAGGTTCCAGGAAACACCCATGCTCTTCTGGCGTCCTTTGTCTCGAGTGAGAAACGTTCTCTGAAACCATCGATCGATACTATATCGATGCGTCCATCACTCGCTCCACCGAATGCGCTGGCAGAGGAATACTCGAGGCGACCCATCACGGATTTACTGAACCTGATCGGGACAACCTGGCGGTCGCCCGCTGTTCTCTGACGAAGGAGTACGGGTTCTCCATCCGAGGTTCTCCCTAGGACGCACAGTTCTACAGCGATGCCTGAAAGCAATAGCCTGAATCGTCCAGAAGGGACCTCTTTCTGAGTTTCGAGTCGTGCTCTGGAGCCTACCTCCCTGGCGACTCTTTCAGTTGTGAAGGCCTGCGCAACACTTTCAGGAGTGATCCAGACCTTCTCGACAGAGAGGGGTTTGTCATTCTCGTCCATGACCGAAATCTCGGTATCTTTTTGGGGCACGAGGATCAAGGAATCCGCATTTTCAGCAAGAGTGCTCTGTAGTAGGAATACTCTGGGCAATCGGAAGACTGCAGTCGTCGCATCTGGATCGATGTCATCTTCAATCTCTCCGTGTGCAACGACAGTCCATGCACCCGGAACGACCATTGAGCTCCAGAAGCCATTCGCATTGGTTTTTCCTTCAACGACGGCGAGGCTTTCCTTGTTCAGTAGTATCAGTTGGGCACCTGCGACTGGATTCCGTCCTTCATCGAGCACTTGAACTTCGATAGGACGCAATTTGAATTGTTCCCGTATCCATTCTTCACGCTCTCGCTCTTTGGCAACTGCAAGAGCTTCACGAAGGTTTTCTGTCCGATGACCAGATGCGATTACTCTCTCAATGGATTGTAAAATCTCGCCTTCTTCGTCCAACATCTCCACCCGAATGGCAGTGTCTCCTGGGTCTTCGATGGCGATGTATCTACGAAGGCTATCTCCGGCAGGAACCCGGAATCTCATTTCCAGGTCTTTTCGTAATGGGGTGGTCAATTGAACAAGGCGTTCAGACTTGTCTTTGTTCGATACCTCCAAGGCAATGACTCGAAATGCCTTCCGGTTACCGGATCCGCGTCGAGTGATTTGACCTCCACGGCGATCGATGAAATCGGGACCACCATGGTGATCCTTTTGATGATACTCGTACGCAATCACTCTTTCTGATGGCGGCCATGCCTCGTCAATAATCTTAAAACTCAAAGTCTCTGCGAGTTCTGTAGGAGGAGAGATTTCGTTGATGCTTGAATCGGTAATCGACTCTTCAGTGTCAGATTCAGAATCTTCGAAGTCGAAGTCAAATCGAGATTTTTCATCAAATGAAGACTTACGTTGCTGAATCAAAATCGCTTTTGATTCTGTGTTCTCGTCTTCTGTATTGACGGGTGGTGGGGTGATATCGAGAGGCTTGGGGATAGGAATGCTGATGGGCTTGAAGTCGGGAGTGTTGTCTTTATTTGTCGCTTCACTCGATAGGCCCAAAGTGGTGGACTCTTGAGGAATAGCAGAGTCCGTCGAATCAAAGATCAGGAAACCTGCGATCGAGAGGGCTCCTATGATGAGCAATATCGATCCTGCTGGGGATCGTTGCGGACGACTGGTGCGCCTCGTGGAACTTATCGAGGGTTGAGCCTTTTTCTTGGTAGATTTTTTGGACGTCTTCAGTGGTTTTTTATCAGAGGTTTGTGGACTCGTAGTGACTGCTGGTTTTTTTCGGTTATTGGCCCAACTTAATCGAGCTTGACCGATCACGATGACATCTCCTTGTTGAAAAGGCATTTCCTTCTCAAGAAGATTTTCATTCACTCGTGTACCATTGGTGCTGCCGAGATCTTTAATGAAGAATTTATTATTGCTCAAAAAGATCTCTGCGTGTCGCCGTGAACACAGAGTTTCTTCGAGGCCGATTTCTGGGAGTTCTCCTCTACCTATCAGCCATGGGCCGACGCCCTTTAATCGATGTTGCCGGGCTCCGTTTTTATCTCTGATGTTGAGCAGCAAACTGTTTTCTTTGTTCATGCGTCTTCCTCGGTCAATGACCAATAAGTCACGGGTGATCCAGGGGCAAGATCGGTCTCGCTCGCCGGAACCTGAACCAGACAATTCGCTGTCGCGAATCCGGTCAGAAGATGAGAGCCCTGACCTCCGGGTAATTCAATCTTGTCCAATCCTCCAGAGGGATCGGGTTGTACTCGCCCTCTCAGCCAACGTAATCTTTGACCCGCTGGGAGACGGCAACCTTCCTTGAGAACCCCGTTTCTCTGGGGTGGTATTCCATCTTGTCGACCTTCTAGAACCGCTAAAGCTGGACGCACAAACATCTCAAAGGAAACGAGACAGGCTGCAGGATTTCCAGGAAGGCCAAAGAATGGAATGCCTCCTAAAGTGCCATCTACGAGAGGTTTGCCCGGTTTCATCGCTACCTTCCTGATTTCGACGTCCTCGCCCATCTCTTTAGCGACGTCACGTATGAAATCAAGATCTCCAGCGCTGATGCCCCCAGTCGTGAGAATGACATCTGGTTTTTGAGCAATCGTTTCAAGCAAACCGGTTCGAATGGAGTCGAGATCATCCATCAAAACGGGTCTGGGGAGTGCGGTGGCTCCCCAACGCTCTATTCTTGAGCAAAGTGAATAGAGGTTTGAATTACGGATTTTTCCCGGTTCTAAACTGGAGCCCACGGGGACAAGTTCATTTCCACTGGAATGGACTGCGACGACGGGCTTTTTGAAAACAGAGACCTCTGTGGCACCCACACTCGCAAGGAGACCGATGGCGGCTGGGGTCAGTTTCGAGCCCGTTGTTAAAACTTCACCCCCTTCTTCAACGTCTTCACCTTTTTTACGGATGTGCGCACCCCTTGGGGCTTCTTGAGTAAAGGTGACAGAGTCTCTGCCCACTTGCTCGCAAAGTTCAAAGGGAACGATGGCTTCTCCACCGGGTGGGACGACTGCCCCCGTATAAATACGCATGGCTTGTCCTGGAAGTAGGGGGATGTTCCCTGGCATTCCCGCTTCGATGATACCGGCCACGGGTAAAGTCACAGGATTTTCTGAGGAGGCATTTTTTAAGTCCTGACTCTGGATAACAAAGCCATCCATGGCGGTGTTATCAAAAGGCGGAATCGCATCTCTCGTCATAACCGGATGAGCTAATGTTCTTCCAGTGGCGCGTTCTATTGCAATCTGCTCCTCTGGAAGTCTTTGAATTCTTAAGAGGATCGTATCGCGAACTTTTTCAAGAGAAATCATGAAGTACCTCTCGTCATGTTGTGGACCCACTCAAGATATCCCGAAAGACCGCCAGTGACTTCAAGGGCAATAATTTCGGGACAGTCATATGGGTGCATTTCTAGAGCACGTTGACTGAATACGTCTATATCAACAGCAGTCTTTACCAATAGAAGAGTTTCAGATTCCCGTTTCTTTTCCCCATCCCAGCAGTAGATCGAAGTCCCAGCAGGTAGTGCATGAACACACGCTGCGAGGCTGTTATCGATAAGATCCTCAGCGAATGAGGTCGCTCCTGAGGTGGGATGTGAAACCATGAACAAATACATTGGGCTGTACTCTTCTCTTTGCTGCGAGACGTTCCGAATTTTAACATGGGAGCATGTTCAAGAAACGATGAGGAAAAATTGTTCCGGGTGAAGTAAAATGGATTCCCGGAAAGAAATTGGTCGCAAAATCTAGCTATTGGAGAGTCTTGGCCCTGACCAAGAGATCTCAGGAGAATCCCCGTTTTATGCCTGTTTCAGAAATTTTTCAGACGGATTCATTTTCTGTCAATAAGACCCGATTTCCCCGGAATCCATCCGGAGCAGTGCTCAGCATATTCGGATGTTTCTTCTTGACCTTATGCGTCCAGAATCTCGCTGATGGTGGTTTATCCGTGAATCGGGATGCTTCCACTTCTGTCATGATTTCTGAGGAGATGCTCGAAAGGGTGACTTTTGTTCTCTTTGGCCAAGAACGCGAAGAGATCGCTGAAGTTTCTCTCGAAGATGCGGGTTATAGAATCACACTGTTCAATGAGAAATTAGCTTCTCATTATTCTGTCGTCATTGCCTTGAGTGATCTTATTTCGAGCCAACCGCTAGGAATGAAAATTTCTGCTGAAATCCAATCACAGAGATCGTTGAAAATGGAGCAGCGAGAACAGGTTCGCAGGGAGCGCAGAGCTGCGAAAAAGGCGGAGCGTTCCAGCAACTCACGAGATCAATCCGCAAGTTCCGGCAGCGACCGCAGGAAATCGGGAAACAAGAAGAGTGAAGTTTCTTTCAAGCCGCTCAGTGAAACGATAGAAAAAGGTATGTCTCGCGAAGAGTGTATGGATTGGCTCGACGAGTACGGAAGTCTCTTGTCCGAAATGAGTTCCAGAAATGGCACAGTATTGTCGGAAGGAACGAGTGCTCTTGCCGGTCTAGCGGAATGGTCTGAAGAGAGCGAAAGTAAGCCGAGAGTGTTTCATGCCCTCAAATCCGAATCTCTGACGATCGTCGAAAGTGCCGAAGACATTAAAAGAAGTCTTTCGTCTCGTATCCGTGAAATACAGCGTACCCGTGAGCAGCTACAGCAAGGGTTCTTTCAAATTCGGGATATGCCGGAAGTGTTGGATCGAATCCGACTCAGAGTACTCAAGATTGACCAGAAACTGGGGGCTCTAGAATCTTTGCAGTGGGCATGTGCCGACGGAATCCTAGCACTGGGAAGTCCGGTCATATTAGCGAAGCAAGATTCAGAGATCAGTTCCCAGAAGTCTCGCCAAAGGACTGTGAATAAAACTACACGAGCGAAGGGGAGCAAGCCTGCCGTTGATGTAGTGCCTGTTCGTGCTCTCGAAGATGAAGTGGGAGTGACTCGTAGTGTGAATGCCGACCCAGAGTCTTCACGTTTTGATAGAAAGCCCACACGCAAATCTGAACGATCAGGCAGTTCTTCCAAGAAGAAGACGAAGGAGCCTGTGCTTTCCGCTCCGGCAAAGGACGAATCTCTGAATGAATCTCTGACTGAATCTCCTGTGGGTTCAGGGAACTCGTACAGAGAGATCATTCTGGGAGCACTTCTCGGTGCTCTTGGAGTTCTATTGATCAGTCAACTCCTCAAGAAGTTGCCGTAAGACTGAAGACGGGCTATCAGTCCTCAAGTCATCTTTGGGCGAACCTTCAAGGGCAACTGCTACCTGTGCTGTTGCAATCGAGAGCATCGTCAGTGGGATCTAAGCCGCATTCGAGGGTTGTTCCAGGAGCAGGTATTGGAAGACTTCCGGGAATGAACAGATTTGACAAGAGGAAGACCGCATCCGCCACGTTGACTCCTCCATCATCATTACAGTCTCCTGCATCACGGCAAGAAATCGCAGGACTACCAGGCACGAACAAACTGGCTAATTGGTATACGGCGTCTGCTACGTTTCTTCCGCCATCATTGTTGACGTCTCCACGAATAAACTGTGGGTCGAGCGGTGGATTTGTACTGTTGGCAAGAGCTGTCAGGTACAGGGGAAGGATCTGGAACAAATCGTTGGAGTAACCGCCGATTTCCCATGTCTGACAGATGACGGGCGCAATATCACTATCGTAGTAAGTACCTACGTTATAGGGCCCAAACAGATCCGATCCCAACCAGATGACTCCTGAGCGATCTCCACCGAGATCGGGATTGATGTCACACGGAATAAGTCTGTCGGTGTAGTCGTTTCCTGCCGAGTCTTGCGGATAGACAGAATCAAAAAGACTCATATCCAATCCAAATCCAGAGTCCGCTCCCACTAGGTTGACGAGTGAGTCATCTCCATTTTCGACATTTCCGAAAGTTGTATTTTCAACGCCGTCATAGTTCGCAAAAATGGTCTGAGGGTCGTATCCCCAGGCATCATTACTCTCGATATAGATGGATACTGGTGGGCGATCTTGAGAACCATTGAGACCGATATCTCCGGTGTGAATTTCGGAAAGCAATAATCCGTCTGCCGCTGTGAGTTCATATCTTTCAGGGTAGGTGCCAAGGCATGCCCAGAGTACTTCGGGAATGCCAGTGCGATCGAGAAGGTCCGGAGTGAATTCCGAAACAGTGATAACGACCCGCCCTAATTGGGAAAGTGAATCAGCAAGGATTTCACCACTGAGGATATTGCCTCCTGTTTCTCCTATCCAAATAACGTCTGTGATTCCTGCCCCCGCTGTGATGGGCAAACTGGTGTTGCTGCAACCTTGGGCGAAGTCGAATCCAATAATCTCATAGGTATGAGATCCCGCAGGAGGAGTATCTACGAAACTCGTTGATCCACCGGGGATTCCAGTTGCGATCAGCACGCCATTTCTAATTAACTGAATCTCATCATAAGCAGAGGGGCTCGTCCAACTGAGAGTGATGTCTGTGCCATTTGAGACTGCATTGGGGTTCTGTGGAGGGAACACCTGACAGCCGGCATCGAACTGGAGGCACCAGCGATCGAAGGTGGCGATGTTTCCTGGGTAATCATCTTCAATAGACATGATCCATGGACCCAAACTGGACGTATTAATGAAATCTTGCATTGAGCCCGGACCGCTGGCTTCCATGGCGCACCCGCAGTTATAGGGGCCAGCATTGGCAGGCGCTCCATTCGCATAGACAAGATTGATGTCCGCGTCGGATCCACCTAGGAAATCGTGAAGTCGTATTCCTACTCCGCCAGGTGACGCTAGATCGAGGGAGAGGTTTCCAATGAAGGGGTGACGAATATCCACGAGTACGTCGATATCACCGATGAGACTATTGTTCGCTACAAAAATGATGTCTGTGATCGGGCTGACGGCCTGGTTGATGACTGAGCCCGGTTCTCTGCAAGCGGAGTAATCTCTCGCTTGAAGCAATACCAAGTTTTTACAGGTTAAATCTGAGACATTGCCGTTTTGTATTCCTTCGATACAGACTTCAGATGTTCCAGGAACCTGAGGAGATCCACCGGTCCATGTGGTGGAACTGCCAGGAATCGTCGCTTCAAAATTTCCACCTATGTAGATGTTGATTTGGTCGTAAATCGTTGTGCTGACCCAGCTCGCAGTCACCACACCCGTTCCAGGTTCTGCACTTGCACGAAGTTCAGAAACCGGTTCGACGAGGTAGTTGGATTCGCAGCAATTTTGTGGAACCAGTTCACCTGTCAGAAGAGGTGTGATGCAGTAGATCACCTGAGAAGGAATCGTCTGAGGGTCCGTCACGTAACTGGACGTTGTTCCACCTGGAAGAGTGGTCTCCAGAATGCCATTCGCGTAGATTTCGAATCCGTCATAAGTTTGAGGGTTGTTCCATGTCAAAGTTGACGTACTGGAACCCGATGGCGTGTCGCAGACAAGATTTGACACACTGCCAAGTTCAAATGCCCTGAGGCACCAAGAATTCAAGGAGCCGATTCTGGGTCCTCCACCGGAGAAGACGTCATCCACTCGAAGAGTCCAGTCGCCGAGGGTGTTGGATCCGTTGAAGTCACCTAAGACACCGGGGCCGGTGGGTTGTAGTGGGCAACCACAATTGATGCCTGTTGTTCCCTGAGCCGCTCCTAAATCCCAAAAGGTGGCCTCGATCCTTGTGGCCGCTCCACCGTTCTCATCATGCAATCGGACAGTCGTCCCTGCATGGATCAGGTCGACGACGAGATCTCCGACAAACGGGTGTTGGATATCGACCTGTACTTGAAGGTCCCCGATCTCCAAATCATCTGTGATCGAAATGACATCGAGGGTTTCTGGGACCGTGTTTCCTACGACGGCACCTGAAGTACTACAAAATTCAAGAGAAGGAGTGACGGCTTGTGTCGTGAGGGAGTAGCAAGTCGTCGTGCAGGGTATAGCTCCACCGAGGGAAGGAAGAAGGCAGAGAGTTTGGCTTGTTCCGACAGTTCCTGTGGGGAGGTTATAGGTGGTGGCGTCTCCAGCGAGTACATCGATCAGATTCCCTCCCGAGAGAACCTGAATGTCATCGTAGACCTGAGGGTTTGACCAGGACATTTCGATGGTGCCTGTTCCTCCAAGGTCGCGACAAAGGAAGTTTTGGGGTGCAAGAACTGCCCCGGAGGCGTTTAGGTTAAAGGTATTCAGGCACCAACCCGACAAGGCTCCGGTTGCTCCACCAGGAAAAATATCTTGGCAACGAAGAGTCCAGTCGCCGATAGAACTTCCAGAAGCAAGATCTGACAGGGAGCCTGGACCCGAAGGTTGCATTCGACAGCCGGAGTCCCAAGGGATGGTGTTATTCGGAGCACCACCATCATCGAAGATAATATTGATGAAGTCGTTGGAGCCTCCCCCTTGGTCATGAAGTCTGACCAAAGTTCCATTGGGAGAGATAATCTCTGCGACGACGTCGTCGATGTAGTCATGAGCAATATCTACAAGAACATCTACGTCTACGACCGGTTCATCGATGGTGACATTGATGATGAGTTCTGTTGGAGCAGCAGGATCTTCAGATATCGGGATCGCAGCAGGTAAATTTGTACACTGTGTGATGTCCGCATGGATCTTTGGCCCGAAGGCAATGTAAAGGCCAATGAGGGCGAATCTCAAAATTGATTTCGAAGTGCACATAGGAGGTATACCTCTCCGATTGGTTGAAACAGAGCCTATTCGTCATACATATCTGGCTCAGTCGAGAGAACCCCATCTCAACAGAGATTCTCCATCAATACTATAATAACGTTGGAATTGGATATTTTGGAATAGATCGTAGGGCGGAAAAATTGTCTGAAAATCTCTTCAGGAGGCTTCTCGCCTGAGTGGAGGAAGTCGTTAGAATGCCACAGATCAGTATTTTTGCGATGAATATAGGGGAGGATCAACGGTGTCTAGCACTGAAACACCCATGATGCGTCAGTTTCATGCCGCTAAGAAAGATCATCCGGAAGAAGTACTCTTTTTTCGTATGGGTGATTTTTATGAGATGTTCTTTGACGATGCTCGTCTCGTATCAGAGCTGCTGGGCATCACTTTGACCTCCAGATCCAAGGACCGCAGTGGCCATAAGATTCCCATGGCGGGTATTCCCGTGAGAAGCGTTGATTCTTATATCCAGAGACTCGTCGAGGCAGGGCATCGGGTTGCGATTTGTGAACAAGTAGAAGATGCGGCGGAAGCCAAAGGGATCGTGGATCGTAAGGTCGTAAAAGTCGTGACTCCTGGAACATTTGTTCCGGAAGAGAGTCTCGAAAATCATTCTCCTATTCATCTTGCTGCTTATCGTCCGGCTTTACAGGGGCTGGGCGGACTGGCCTGGATCGATTTGTCGACAGGTAAATTCCATTGCCAGAACCTGGAGGAGGGTCAAGGAACAGAGAGTCTTCTTGCCATACAGCCGAAGGAGATTCTGGTTCCAGAAGGCTTCGATATTTCTGATGACCCATTACTCAACTGGTTAAAGGCCTATCTCCCTGCATGCACAACGACTCGATGGCCAGAATGGCACTTTGAGCATGAATCTGCCCGGCAGAGACTGCTCGCCCATTTCTCCGTCTCGACTTTGGACGGGTTTGGTGTTGAACATTTACGCGGAGGATTGGGGACAGCAGGGGCACTTCTTGAATACCTCAATCAAACTCAAAGGCAGTCTCTCGCTCATGTTACGACTCTCAGATCAACGGGCGAACAAAAGCGTTTGGGACTGGATGCTTCCACGCATCGAGCACTGGATCTTCTGGAAGTGGCGAGAACGGGTGAACGCCAAGGGTCATTGCTGGGACTTCTTGATAGAACTCGGACGGCGATGGGGGCAAGGCTCCTGAGGGAGTGGCTTCAATCTCCGCTTGCGGAATCTGATTTAATTCGTTTAAGGCAAACAGCTGTGGCGTGCCTGGTCCGTGATCGGGAAGTGACCGTCAGGCTTCGATCGGTGCTCGCAGAGATCAGGGATGTCGAAAGATTGGCATCTCGATTACCCATGGGGAGAATTCACGGACGCGATCTGCGCGCATTAGCGTTGTCATTGAAGGCGATTCCTGAGCTGAAAGATACTCTTAGGGATCTCGAACCTCTCCGGTTCAAGGAGTTAGAAAAAGACCTCGATGCCGATCTTGCTCAAGCGGTCGTCGAGCGTATCGAAGAAACCATCATCGAAACACCACCGCTCACTTTATCTGAAGGTGGCGTGATCAAAGATGGATTTGATCCAGGGTTAGATGAGTTGAGGTCGATCTCAAATGACGGTGTCTCGTGGATGGCAAGGTTCGAAGCAGAGGAGTCCAAAAAGACCGGCATTCCCACACTCAAAGTAGGCTACAACCGGGTTTTTGGCTACTTCATTGAAGTGACTCATTCACATTCTGATCGCATTCCAGAATCATATATTCGAAAACAGACTCTGAAGAATGCTGAAAGATATATCACACCTGAACTTAAAGAGATGGAAGAGAAGGTGTTGGGGTCGCGAGAGCGTGCCGATCAGCTAGAACAAGAACTATTCCAGCAACTGCGTTCCGAATTGACGCGTCATATCGGTTTGTTTCAGTCTGTTTCAGCTCTGGTTGCAGAGGTAGATGTTTATCATTCTCTGGCGTTGATCGCATCGGAAGAGCAGTGGTGTCAGCCTGAAATCCTCGATGAGCCGATCATGGAGGTTGAAGAGGGATTCCACCCCGTTGTGGGTGCCGGCCCAGCCAGAGCCTCTTTCACGCCCAATGATATTCAAATCGGTCGTCAGGAATCATTGGCGATGATAACGGGCCCTAACATGGCCGGAAAATCGACATATATTCGTCAGGCGGCGTTGATCAGTATCTTGAGTCAAATGGGATCCTTTGTTCCTGCAGCAAAGGCTCGAATCGGAATCGCCGACAGGATTTTCACGCGAGTAGGGGCTGCAGACGATCTGATACATGGTCAATCCACCTTTATGGTCGAAATGGTTGAAACGGCACGGATCCTTCACAATGCCACCGAGAGATCCTTGGTGATATTAGACGAGGTCGGGCGAGGGACCAGTACTCATGATGGTGTCTCTATTGCATGGGCTATCGCCGAAGACTTGGCCAAGAGGGTGAAGTGTCGAACGTTCTTTGCGACTCATTACCATGAGTTAGTCGCTCTCGAGGATCTGCTTCCAGGACAGGTGGTGAATTTAAGGGTGGAAGTCAAAGAGTGGAAAGACGAAATCGTCTTTTTGCATAAGATTCAAAAGGGGTCCGCCGACAAGTCATACGGGATTCACGTGGCACGATTGGCAGGAATACCCTTCGCTGTTCTGGAAAAGGCGAGACTCATACTGGCAGACCTCGAATCGAAAAGTGGCAAGGTATTGAGTGCGAGTGTTTCTGAATCTGAATCAGAAAAGGCATCAGTGGTCCTGACTCAACAGGGTCTCTTCGATAAAGCGGAGAGTGAAGTTCTGACGAAGTTACTTGAAATGGATGTCGACGAGACCACTCCGAAGGAAGCTCTTTCATTCCTATATGACCTGAAACAGTTGGCAAAAATTCCCTTCATGTCTCGATAGTTCGATTATTTTCTTTAATCGCTTCCTGTTTGCTACGAGGCTTGTATTGCCTGTGGCTAATAGTGGTCACTTCGTATGCACTTAGAGAAGTGGATATGCGAAATACAAAGGTATTCGTTTTTAGTAAATATTGTGGGGTACAGCCCGCTGGGTTTCATTCATGTAAGCGACAAAATTTTAAGGGTTTATGTTTTCCACCTTGGATGAGCAGCGACCCCTTCTTCGACGAGGTCATAGAAAGACATGATTGACATTGCGAACTGTTTTGTCGCCATGAATATGCAAGTCATTATTGCGTGAACGGATTGAGGTTCTCGGTATTTGATTCGCTGCCTTCAGGATGTTTTTTTGTTTGAAGCCCGACGTTATGCCTTATATTTGATTGAGTGAGAGTGTGTGTGTGTGATCTCGTTATTCGTGTATTGGGATGTGTGTGGGGCAGCAAAAGCATATAGCAATTTGTTTTCCAACGCTGGGCTTTAGTGCTTTCTCTTTCCGTGTTTCATGGGTTTCGTTTTCTCCTCTTCGATAAATATATGGTGTATCAGAAATCTATCTCCAGATTTTGGGGAACCATTTGAATACGAGTGGTTCTAAAAGGGGGGTCGGTTTTCTGATCTCGTTTGTGTAATGATTTTAGAAATTAAGAATTAGTCACAGTCCAGCATTCACGGAAATCAACGATCGTCGTTTTGATTTCTTGCTAGCTTTTTGTGAGGAGTGTTTATGAGTTCGCTCAAGTCTTTGGCGCGCACCGGTGTGCCAGTTTTGGTTATCTGTTTTGTTCTGGGAATGAGTTCTCAGGCTCAGGCAAGTTTCCTGATTCCGATGCTGCCCGTTTTCCCAATGGGAAGCGACTGCAACAACAACGGAATCGATGACACCATCGATATTTCAAATGGGACCAGTCTCGATTGTAACCTCAACGGGCTTCCCGATGAGTGTGACGTCGATAACAGTGGTTGTATCGGTTGCGGATCTTCCGCTGACTGTAACACCAACGGAGTTCCCGATGAGTGTGATATTTCTGCAGGGACTGCGAAGGATTGTGACGGCAACGGGGTTCCCGATGCTTGCCAATTCGTGAGCGGATTCGATTGCAATAACAATGGAATCTTGGACCCCTGTGAAGTGACGCTCGGCGCACCTGACTGCAACGGTAACCAGGTCCCTGACGAATGTGACACGGACTGTGATTCCAACGGCACTCCCGATGATTGCGAGATCACAGCGGATCCTTCGAAGGACTGTGATGTTGATGGAATCCTCGACCTTTGTGAGTACAGCGCGGAGTTAGGTGGAAATGCCGCTCTCGATTGTAATAACAACGGAGCACTCGATTCTTGTGATCTTCAAGATGGAACCAGTTTAGATTGCGATTCAAACAATACTCCTGACGAGTGTCAGATTAACGCAGATCCAAGTATTGACTGTGATATTGATGGAAACATCGATTCCTGTGAAACAGATACAGATCTTGACGGAACCATCGATGATTGCGATACCGACGACGATAACGACGGTGTGCTCGACGGCGCTGATAGTGCTCCGCTCGATAAGTTCATCTGTGGTGACACGGATATGGACGGTTGTGAAGACTGCGTAAGCGGCTCCTCCGATCCGGCCAACGACGGAACCGACACTGATGGTGACGGAATCTGTGATTTGACCGATACCGATTCCGACGGTGACGGGGTGGCAAACGGCGATGACAGTGCGCCACTCGACAACACCGAGTGTCGTGACGCGGACGCTGACGGCTGTGACGACTGCTCCAGCGGAACCGACAACCCTGCCAGCGACGGAACCGACACCGATGGTGACGGTCAGTGCGACGCCGGTGACGTCGACGATGACAATGACGGCATCCTCGACGGGGCAGACACCAATAGCCTTGATCCGAACATCTGCGCCGATGCGGATGGAGACGGCTGTGATGACTGTGCTGTAGGAGTCGATGGCTTCGGTCCCCTTGCGGATAACGACGCCAGCAATGACGGCACCGATACCGACGGCGATGGAACCTGTGATGCATCCGACACCGACGACGACGGCGACGGAGTTGCCGACGGCGCCGACAACGCTCCGTTAGACTCTTCCAGTTGTTCTGACACCGACGGTGATGGCTGTGACGACTGCAGCGTAGCCAATACCTACGCTCCAGCGAATGACGGCTTCGACTACGACGGTGACGGTCTTTGTGATCTGGGAGACACCGACGACGACGACGACGGTGCCCTAGACGGTGCAGACAGCGACGACAACAACGCCAATGTCTGTTCCGATACCGACATGGACGGCTGCGACGACTGCACCAACGGATCCTACGCTCCGGCCAACGACGGAACCGACTTTGACGGAGACGGTCTCTGTGACGTGGGTGATACCGACGACGATAACGACGGTGCCCTTGACGATGTCGACAGCGACGACAACAACGTCAATGTTTGCTCCGATACTGATATGGATGGTTGTGAGGACTGCTCCAATGGAAGTTACGATCCGGCCAATGACGGAACCGACTTCGACGGAGACGGTCTTTGTGATCTGGGAGACACCGACGACGACGACGACGGTGCCCTAGACGGTGCAGATAGCGACGACAACAACGCCAATGTCTGCTCCGATACCGACATGGACGGCTGTGACGACTGTTCCAATGGTAGTTATGATCCGGCGAATGACGGAACTGACACCGATGGTGACGGAACCTGCGATGTGACCGACACCGATATTGACGGTGACGGATCTGATAACGCTTCCGACAGCGACGACACCAACGCCAATGTTTGCTCCGATACTGACGGTGACAGTTGTGACGACTGCTCCGGTGGTAGTTACGATCCGGCCAATGATGGAACCGATACCGATAGTGACGGTACTTGTGACCTCACCGATACCGATATCGACGGTGACGGACTTCTGAACGACTGCGACGCCGACGACTACAACGACGGCACCGTAGAAGGCACCGACTGCAACTCAGACGGTAAAGAAGACAGCT
>JADHSM010000024.1 GCA_016776905.1 Planctomycetota bacterium
TCCACGGACGGAAACGATGCACGATGGTGTATTTACCGGCGCGTTCACCCCGGTCTCCCTTGAGAATGATGTTGCCGCAACCCTTGATCTCTTTTGACCAGGCTTTGGCATAGTCCCCGGTGATGAACTCCTCGAACGCTTCCTCGGTGACCCCGTCGCGCAGTTCCAGTTTGTGGGCACCGTACATCGCCGGCACCGGATCTTCTGAAGGATCCGGGGTGGCAAAGACGATGACGTAGTCAGTGAAACCTGTGGACTGGCACAGGCTGAAGAGCTGACTCATGACCTCGCCCACATGTTGACCCACCTCTTCCCGGTACAGGTCGGTCATCCCTTCTCCCTCTGGGAAGTAGGAATCGCGCTGGGCCACACTCTCGAAGAACCAACCCATTTGGTACTGGCCCAAAGATTCTCCGCGATCGCACTTGGAGACTCCGACCGACACCCCATTGACCGGCTCGCGGAAGGCTTCACGCAAGGGGCCGGCCACAAAGGCCTCAAACTGCTCCTCGGTCACACCCTCCCTGAGGGCCAGATCGTGAATTCCCACGAGCGGACGATCATCGCCGGTGGGTAAGTCCCGAGAACCCCCCATGAACTGACAACCACAGAGAAATAGAATGCTAAGCACTCCAAGCAACAACAAATTACGCATACCGGACACCTTTCTGAGTGACTCCAATTGTGGCCGCCTGGGTCCTTTATCACCCAAAAAGAAAGCAGAGCGAGAACACCTCCGTGTTCTCGCTCTGCTTTATATTTCCAGAAACTGATCCGCGACTAGTTGCCGATCAGTCCTGAAGCTCTTGAAGCCGCCTGAATCAAAGCCACTTCACCGGTATCCATGGCAGAGTTGATGACCTCCATCACGCTCGGTGCGACTTGGGAAGTCCCTGCGCCTCTGTGAATGTTACCCAATGCCAAAAGTGCTGCGTAACGCAAGTCGACACTGGCGGCGTCACCTTCAGCGACGATACGTACCAGAGCATCACTGGCCCCTTGGGGAGCCAACTTGGCCAACAACTGACAGCATGGAATCCTGACCGCATCTGCAGGATCATCAAGAGCACGAATCGCACCCGAGACACACCCATTGAGGTCAAAAGCTCTACCAGGGGAAGCCATGACGTCCAAAGCGACAGCCGCTTTTTCTGCCACGCTTTGCCCGACGGAGGCATCCGAATCTGCCAAGAGTCCGACTAAGAGGTCATTTCTTAGGCGAAGTGCATCGATGGAACGATTGACGACAAAGACTCCTGTTTCTTCATCTCCATACACTTGCTGTGCCTGAGTGAAGTTGTCGTCACTGGCGAACACCAATATCGGTGTTCTGCTCGTGCGGTAATCTTTGCGTAATCTGCTGATCAACTCTGCAGCTGGCATCGCACCCGTATCAGAGGAGATCGCAATCAAATGCTTGGGGAAAGAAACCGCTCTTTCGAGCCCTCTCAACGGATCCTCATCGTTGAACGGCTCAATGTTTGCACGGGCCAACAAAGCCCCTACACGAAGAGCGTCGTCCTGATTTGGGAAAATCGTCAGGGCCACTTTACGGCTCGCCTCAGCGAGTCCCTCCGTCAAGTTTGGAACCACTTGATCAGAGTTCTGGAATCCGGTTCCACCACCCATGTGTGCGACACAATTAGCAGCAGAGAAACGAACGCCCCTGTGGTCGTAGGCCAGCGCGCGCACCACTGATGCAGGAACGTCTGAGGAGCCGCTATCTTTATTGAAGTAGCTCAATGTATCGATCAACTCGATAGCCGCCTGTGGACGACGATCTGTAAGAGCCACTTCAACAGCGGCATCGACGACAGCTGGAGACATAGCGAAAGCAGACGCCCTCACCTTTTCCATCTCCAGTTCACGTCCTCGCAGATTTGAGATTTGAGACTCGTCCGCATCGCCGGCATCCACCTGATTGGAGATCACAGCCGTGACGTCACGGTACTCACTCCAACGTGCCATTTGGTTACAAGCGTGAAGAGCCAATGCAGCAGCACCACCCGGCTTGAGTGAAAGGGCATCCATAAGGAATTGCTCTGCACGCAACTCGTTCAGTTCCCAACCTTCAACAGCAGTCCAATTCAAGGAACCACCGTCGACCTGCCAAACCACGGGATCGTGGTAGGTACGAACGAGCATTCCGCCGTCGGTGCTGAAGGCGTGAGCTTGGTCGGTCAAAAGACCGTAGGCTTCACGACTGCTGCTCCCAGGAAGAATACCGTCCGCTGCATCATTAGCAGCAGCCTTCACCAGTGGATCACCGGTGGACTGCGCCAACCAACGCAAGGAAGGAACTGCAGCGGGGTGTCCTATTTTCTGAAGAGCACCCACGGCGCCCATCACGACTCCCTGCTCGGAAGCGTGAAGACAGCGGCATAACGGCAACACAGCATCGTCGCTGATACGAGTGATCGCCTGAATAGCGAGAACTCTCAGCTTTTGTTCCGGCTGTCCCAGTCTTTCGACGAGCCCCGGCAACAAGTAGACACCGTGATCGCTGATAGCTCTGTAGAGAAGTTTCGTACGCTCGAGAAGATCTTCGTCACCAAAATAGGTGTCGAGAACATCATTGATGGCACTTTCGTCCATCGAGCGACGCTTCGTCTCTAGAGAAGTGAGGCGCAGAAGAGTTCCCATCTGCCCACTCAATGTGTCATCTCCAGTACGAATGACGCGAATCAGTTCTCCATATCCAACCTTGTCGACCCAATTGAGGGCCTCCTCAGAAGTGATATCCAACAGCAAAGCTCTTTCGAAACTCTGACGAGCCTCACCCAGCTTTCCTTGTTGGAAGAGATTGATTCCCTCGTCGAGAAGAATTCTGACATCGGGTCGAACCTGGGCTTCAACTGTTTCAGTGAAACTTGGAACAAATCCCAGCACTGCGACGAATGTCACCACTAGGATCCAGTTCAGACCCCAACGATTCCGGTGCTTCATGACCACCTCGTTCATGCTCCTCTATCCCTCCTGTGTCTCGCCCTGAGGACATATTCCTCCGTGCAAGTCACGTCAGTAGTTTTCAGTTAACTCGTTTGGTACTCAGTTAAATTCACAATCGAGTTCAGGAATACAGCACGTCATTCTGAACTTGTCATGTCCTGAATTACGGCTGTGATCCCCAACACTAAATTGGAAATTTCATTTCTTTCCGCACTCGAGCGATCCGAGCGATTCTAGCGATTCTAGCGATTCTAGTGATCCTAGTAATCCGAGTGATCCCTCACAAAACTTAACTCAAATACGATTCCAAGGGCTCATGGAAACATATTTAAACAAGATTTGCTGAAGATCCGAATCGGCTTCGGACCTCCCACAACCCTCGAGAGCAGTCCATGTTGTCTCACAGGTCTCTGCCTCTGTCGAGCCATCGCCGGAACTGGAAACGGCCTCACCCCGTTGGCCGAGAAGACTCCCCGTAATATGGTGGCCATCAGATTCCCGGATCTGTCGCTTCCCGGAGGGTCTATCGCCAGAAAAGGAATAGACATAAACCAATGTCAGACAATGACTTAAGCAACTACGAACCCGTCCTTGACTCACCCTGTGAGCTCTTTATTGATGCCAGCAGGGGTGTGGCTGGGGATATGTTGCTCGCCTCCTTGATCGATCTCGGAGCCCCTCTGGAAAAAATTTCGGAAACCCTGAGCGAGGTTCTCCCCCCCCATCGTCTGGAAATTGTGCCCGAAAATAGGCGGGGAATCGTCGGTCTGGGGGTAAGGGTCACACCTCTCGAAAAATCCCCTCCTCATCGAACTCTTCCGGATCTATTGGCCGCTCTCGAGCATCCCGCTCTCCCTGACTCGGTCCGCCAATCAGCGACCTCTGTTTATAATTGCCTCGCGGTCGCGGAATCCCAGGTTCATGGCATTCCCCTCAACAAGGTTCACTTTCACGAAGTGGGCGCCATCGATGCACAGGTCGACATTCTGGGAGTCTTGCTCGCTATCCATCACTTAGCCCCCCGTCGAATTTCTGCTTCACACATCCCTCTTGGCAATGGACAGGTGAAAGCGGCTCATGGATTGATCCCGGTTCCGGCACCCGCCGTCGTGGAGTTGCTCAAAAAAGTTCCGGTCATTCCTGGACCGGAAGGGCGAGAGTTGACAACCCCCACCGGTGCCGCACTCGTCGTCACACTCGCAAAAGAATATTGTTCTGCCCCCACAGGGGAGTTGCGTGCTCAGGGCTGGGGCTATGGACAGCGGATTGCTCCTTCTGAGGATCCTCTCAACGTCGTTCGAATCCTGCAGACCCACGCTTCAAATGTGCACACCTTTTCGTCGGACAATACCGCGACAGAAATCACCCAATTGGAAACTCTGGTCGATCACCTTTCAGGAGAAGAACTCGGCGGACTGGTCGACAGGTGTCTCACCGAGGGAGCACTCGACGCATTTCTAGTCCCTGTTCAAATGAAGAAATCCCGTCCCGGACAGCAATTGACGGTGCTCGTCAAAAACGAATCGGTTCAGCCCCTCTGTGAAGCGATCCATCGCTGGACAGGATCACTGGGCATTCGTATTTCAACTCGACAAAGAAGCACCCTGCGTCGGGAGTTCAAGACGTTGGAATTCTCAGGCGTCTCTCTCCAAATCAAATTGGCTTGGCTCGGAAATGAACTGATTTCTGCGAGACCAGAACAAGACGACGTGGAGAAACTATCTCAAACGTCCGGTCTCTCCCGAAGCGAAATCAAAAGGCAACTGGCTGGCCATATAGAGGCTCTCCTTGGGAAAACAGGGCTCTCCACCTCTTCGCTGTCTGAGATCCCCGAGAAATTACGGAATTTGGGGAATCAGAAATGAATGATATCCCCGGTTCTGCGTCATCCCGATCGCCGGAGATTCCTGACTCCCCCCAAAAAGGGGGATCGGCGAATAATGAGCAAGATGGCGAAGATCGTCGTCTGGTCCGGCTGCATCACTCTGGGGATACCCAGGGTTTTGAACAGTTGTACCTCCGGCATCGGGAAAGGATCTTCGCAGTGCTGATGCGTATGTTAAGAAACAGGGAAGATGCACTCGATGCCACCCAAGAAGTTTTCATTCGGATTCACAAGGCTTTAGACGGATTCGACCCCTCCGGGCGCTTCCTGACTTGGGCCTATCGCATTTCTACGAATCATGCGATCGATCGGATTCGTCGCAGAAAAGTGCGGAAAGAACAATCCATCGTCGAAGAAGCGGTCAGTGATCGACAAGATCTTCGCACCGGACGATCGGGAGAAAACTCTCCTCAGAAACACTTGGAACAAGCAGAAATATCCGAAGCCGTTTCTCGTGCTGTCGATCAGTTGGGAGACGCTCACCGAATGGTATTCACTCTTTACTGCTACGAGGGACTTTCCTACGGAGAGATTGCAGCAGTCATGGAGATCCCCGTGGGGACTGTCATGTCGAGGCTTTACCACGCACGCAGAAAAGTGCGCGATTCACTCCCCGACGATTGGGATCCAGGCGGACCCCGCAAAGGGAAGCAGCAGCAAGATGAAGGAGAGCCATCATGAGTCATGACTCCGACCTCCAACGCTTCCAAGAACTGATAGAAGCCTCAGCATCACGGGAGCTCTCCGAAACAGAAATCGCTTTCGTAGGGCGCATGGGATTTCAGTCTTCGGAGTGCAGAGATTGGCTTGAAGAGGATTCGACTCACGTCGACGAACTGATTCATCAGGACGATCTGGCTCAGGTCACCTCTCCCAGTTCGCTGGATTGGGCGCGCGTCGACACCGGTCTGCGCAGAGCCGGAGCTCTTCCCACTCCCGATTCGAAAATGAAACGTGGATTCCCACTCCTTGCGACGGCAGCAGCATTGTTGATTTGTACCAGTGTGATTTACTCAATCCTCGAAGACGGTCTCTCAAAGAACACCTCCCTTAATCCAGATGAGGTTGTCTTTGAAGTTCTAGACTTGCCAGAGGGCGATGGAAGTTTCATCCTTCACGAAGAAGAAGGTGACGACGACGGAGTCCTGATGATCATCTTCTCGAATGGATAGGATCGAATGGTGAATTTTATGTACGGAAAAAAAGTGAATCACCTCATCCTTTTACAGGGAGTCTATATGCGGAAATTATTGTTATCCGGTTTCCTGTTGATGATGTTCGCCTTCGTGCCAGGCCTCACGACAGCACCACCGTTGCTAGCCGCCCACGACCTATCACTGAGTCAGACTCCTGAAATTAAGCACCGTCAGGAAATTAAGCTCCGTCAGGTCGCAGAAAAGAAACTCAGAGTCCTGCACGTCCGTGGCAACGACAGTGGAGATATTCCAGAGAAACTCAACAAGTACAAAAGATACCTTCGTCGAGCGGGTACCCAGCACTGGAAGCTGCTGTCTGAAAAAACAGTCACACTCAAGGGCACAAAGACTCAGCGAGTGTCACTTCCCGGAAAAATAGGTCAGGCCATCATATCGGTCGATGCCAAGAAAGTGGCGACCGTTCGCTTCGTCGATGAAAAGGGTAAAAGCCTCGGAACCTACCGTTCTAGCCGTTTTCCCCTCGTTATCGTCAACCAGCGATTGAAGCTCGATGGACAGCCCTACGTCTTCATTCTCGATCAACTCCCAAAGAAATAATGGGACTTCTGGTTTTTTCATTGCAGTCAGGCCCCTAAAAATCCGATCTTTCCAGAGATGAATGATTTCAGAATCGCCCTACTGGGATTGGGAACCGTCGGCACAGCCGTTGCGGAACTGCTAGCGACGACGCGAGACGAATGTCTCGCTCGTGCTGAGCGGCCCGTTGTGGTCGATCGCATCATCGTGCGAAATCTCGATCGTCCCCGATCTATTCCCGAGGATCTCCCTGGGAAGAAAGTCCTTTCCAGTGATCCCATGGATGCTGTTCACGATCCGGAGATCGATGCCATCGTCGAACTGGTCGGCGGTGAAGATCATCCCCGAATCTGGATCAAAGAAGCTCTAGAGAGTGGCAAAAATGTCATCACCGCCAACAAAGCGGTTCTGGCGATCCACGGAGAAGAACTCTTCAATATTGCTCTCGAACAGAAAAAAGGTCTCTACTACGAAGCCTCTGTCGCTGCAGCCGTCCCAGTTCTTCAGGTGATCCAGCAAGGTATCCCTGCCGGCCCTGTTGATCGATTGATGGGGATTCTCAACGGAACGTGTAACTACATTCTCGACAGTCTTGAAGAAAACTCATTTGAACACTCCGTGGAACTCGCACAAAAAGCCGGCCTGGCAGAAGCAGATCCGACACTGGACGTTTCTGGAATGGACTCGGCACACAAGCTGGCACTACTCGCAAGAATACTGCTCGGCTACACCGTTTCGGTAGAGGACATGCGCGTAGAAGGCATCGTTGGTATCGACCCCATCGATCTCTCATTCGGCTGGTCACACGATCTTCGCCTGAAATTAGTTGGAGTTCTCGCCCGCAATGGCAAAGGAACTTCCATGGGTGTCATGCCCTGCTTCCTTCCCGCTGATCATCCCTTGTCCAACATTCGCCAAGAAGATAACGCCATATTGCTCGAAGCCGATCCATTCGGATCTCTCGTGCTTCAAGGTAAAGGTGCAGGCGGAAAACCTACAGCCGGAAGTGTCGTCGCAGACATTCTCAGAGCGGCTAGAGGAGATACTTTCGCGACTCCTTTCGTCGAAAAGCGACAAGACATCTTAGACCCTGGAGCAATCCCCATGCGTCATTACCTTCGCTTGGATGTTCCTGATCGTCCGGGAGTTCTGGCAAGAGTTGCGGGAGCCCTCGCCTCAGAAGAAGTGGGAATCGCTGCTTTGGAACAATCGGAAAATCTCAGCACAGAGTCCAACATCGTTCCCGTTCAAATTCTGACTCACCCGGTCTCTACGATTCAATTAGACAAAGCACTGGAACGTCTAGACGAAGATTTAAAGAGAACGACCTCTCCGGTACGAATCCGGATAGAGGAATAAGAAAAAAGAAACGAGGACCAGATGGCAGGAATCATCGATCGGTACAGGGATAGACTTCCCGTGACTGCCGAGACCCCGGTAATCAGCCTCGAAGAAGGTTCGACCCCCCTAATTCCTGCACCTGAACTGAGCACTATCATTGGTGGCGACCGTCAGGTCTTTCTTAAATTTGAAGGCCTCAACCCTACTTGCTCATTCAAAGACCGAGGAATGACACTGGCCGTTTCCAAGGCGATGGAAACCGGTTGCAAGGGTGTCATTTGCGCTTCGACAGGAAACACCTCCGCAGCAGCGGCCGCATATGCAGCCCGAGCAGGTGTGCCATGCTGGGTCGTTTTACCTGCTGGAAAAGTGGCCGCCGGAAAACTGGCTCAGGCCCTCGTCCATGGAGCACGAGTGATCCCCATCGAAGGAAACTTTGATCAAGCCCTCCAGTTAGTCGTCGAGATTGCTGAGAGTGAGGGCATCACCCTCGTCAATTCTCTCAATCCCTACCGTATTGAAGGACAAAAAACTGTAGCCTTTGAAATCGTCGATGAACTGGGATCAACTCCGGATGCACACTTCCTACCCGTAGGAAATGCAGGGAATATCACCGCCTCTTGGCGTGGCTATCGCCAATACCATGACGAAGGAGTCATCGACTCCACCCCTCGCATGTACGGTTGCCAAGCAGCAGGAGCAGCGCCCATCGTCCATGGAAAACCCATCGAGGCTCCAGAAACCATCGCCACTGCGATTCGCATAGGAAATCCTGCTTCATGGCAGGGAGCCCTCGATGCCATCGAACAGTCCGAAGGTGAAATCAGCGCAGCGACCGACGAAAAAATTCTTGAGGCCTATCATCATTTGGCATCTCGGGAAGGTGTTTTCTGTGAACCGGCCAGCGCGGCCAGCGTCGCAGGATTACTCGCGCGCCATAGATCAGGGAGCGAAATCTGCCCAGAAGGAGGCAAGGTCGTGTGCACGCTGACAGGTCACGGACTCAAAGATCCTGACAGAGCTGTCGACGGACTCGATATACCAGCCCCTGCGCAGTCCAATCTGGAATCACTGCGCCAACGAATGGAACTCTGATGCCGGGTTGGAAAGTGACAGTTCCAGCCTCCAGTGCCAATCTGGGTCCAGGATTCGATGTCTTAGGGCTCGCTCTCGATGCCCATCTCACGGTGGAATGTGAACAGGATCAGGTATTCTCCGTAGAAGTCAGCGGAGCCGGAGAAGGTCAGGTACCACTCGATGAAAGCCATCTCGTCATCGATACCGCCCGGTCCATTGCTTCTGACGCAGTTCTCAATTGTCGCTGGAAGATTCACAGTGATATTCCTATGACTCGAGGACTCGGATCGAGCGCTGCCGCATGTGGAGCAGGTCTCGCTGCAGGATTCCTTCTAAAAAACGGCACCATCGATGACAAGACTGAGATGTTTCAGGAATTATCCCGAAGAGAAGGACATGCAGACAATGCTGCAGCAGCCATCTTTGGTGGCCTGCAAGCCGGCTTCCAGAATGCGGAAAACGCCGTTGGACATCTGCCACTTCCATTCCCCCAACATCTTTCTGTATTGGCGTTGATTCCTGCGACTGAACTATCCACTGCCAGTGCACGGGAAGTTCTTCCAAATCAACACTCCACAGAAGCTGTCAGCAATAACCTTGCCGCCATCACTTGCCTCATCGAAGGTCTTCACTCTGGAGAGATCGAAAACATCTCGCGGGGTTGTCAGGACCACCTACACCAGCCCTATCGATTACCTCTAGTACCCGGGTTAGAAGACGCCTTGCTCGCTTTAGAAAAAGAACCGCTACTTCATGGAGCATGGCTCTCAGGTGCAGGACCTACTCTCGCAAGTTTTTTGAACTCCGACGACTTGATTCCAGGGGACCTTCACTCCATTTCCGGTGTGGAGCAAGCCATGTCACATCTCGCAATTCATGAAATCGATTCTATCGCACGACATATGCAGGTAGATTTCGAGGGAATGCGTTGGGAAGTATTGCCATGACACCTCAGGATTTAAACAAACCGATCCACGTTCTCAAATTTGGTGGAACAAGCGTGGCGAACCCTGAGTTGATCCGCAACGCTGCCCAGCGAATCGCACGAAGGCGTGATTCGGGCGTTCATGTCGTATGCGTAGTTTCAGCAATGGGAGACACGACAGATCGCCTACTCTCGCTTGCGAGAGAAATCTCAACTCGCCCTCCCAGCCGAGAACTCGACGTCCTTCTCTCTGCAGGAGAAGTTCAGTCGATGGCCCTTCTCTCCATGGCTCTCAACGAACTGGGAATCGCCGCCCGTTCGTACACTGGACAACAAGGCGGTATTCGTACCGACGCTCAACATTCAGAAGCGAAGATCTTGAGCATTGATCCCGACAGAGTTCTAGAAGCTCTGAACCGGGACGAAGTCGTTGTCCTCGCAGGTTTTCAGGGACACGACGATCGCGATGAAATCACGACCCTCGGAAGAGGTGGCTCAGACACCAGTGCCGTCGCCATGGCTGCCGCTCTCGAAGCAGAACGGTGTGAGATATTGACCGATGTCAGTGGTGTCTTCACAGCAGACCCACGCATCGTTGAAGGTGCACGCCAAATCTCTGCACTCGGTTATGACGAGATGCTCGAAATGGCCAATCTTGGCGCCAGAGTTCTCCACGGAAGATCTGTAGAACTCGCTCGCAGATTCGAGGTTCCCTTGATTGTGGCTTCCGCAA
Organism: Planctomycetota bacterium; assembly: GCA_016776905.1. GTDB lineage: Bacteria > Planctomycetota > UBA8108 > UBA1146 > UBA1146 > UBA12191. The sequence continues at coordinate 10,644 of JADHSM010000024.1, forward strand.
CCGCTGACACCGCTGGAACCCGCATCTCCAGAAAGGATGACTCCATGGAAAAAGTAGAAATACGAGCCGTCACCGATGATCGAAATGTCAAAAAGATCTCCTTGCTCTCGGTTCCGGATACACCCGGAGTCGCAGCACGCATCTTTGGATCCCTGGGAGAATTCGGAGTCAATGTTCGACTGATCGTTCAGGCTCAAAGCCATGCTGGGCACAACGACATTACCTTTGTAGTTCCTGGAGATACTCCCCTAGACGACAAAAGACTTGAACAACTGGTGACAGAAGTCGGTGGAGAAAACTGGATTATTGACGAACAGATTGCTCTCCTGAATATCATCGGAGAGGGCATCTCTAGAGCACCCGGTATCGCGGGAACCATCTTCAGGATTCTTGCAGACCAGAAGATAAACCTGGATTTGATATCCAGTTCAAATCTGGTGATCACCTGCGTCGTACCTGAAGGCGATCTTGTCCGCGGAACGAGAGCGCTCCACGAAGGTCTTATCGAGACCGACGCCTAAACGACGACTTCACTCTGATCCCGAATAGATCAGGGCGTATCTGAGTATTCCTCCACGGGCGGACAAGAGCACACCAGGTTGCGATCTCCATAGGCTTGGTCGATGCGTCCCACCGAAGGCCAGAACTTGTGCATCTTTGCATGCTCACTGGGGAAGGCGGCCAACTCTCTGGAATATGATCGATCCCAATCGTCTGCAATGACTCCTGCTGCGGTATGTGGAGCATTACAGAGCGGATTGTCCTCTGCAGGGTATTCCCCAGCTTTGACAGCCATCGCTTCTGAGTGAATACCCCTCATCGCTTCAACAAACCGATCCAACTCAACCAGAGGTTCACTTTCTGTCGGCTCGACCATCAAGGTTCCCGCCACAGGCCAAGACATCGTCGGCGCGTGGAATCCATAATCGATCAATCGCTTGGCAACATCATCGACAGAAATCCCGGCATCTTGTTTAAGAACTCGGGTATCGATAATGCACTCATGAGCAACGAGTCCATTCTCTCCTTTAAACAGGATCGGATAGACATCACCCAGACAAGCGGCAAGGTAATTCGCAGAAAGAATAGCGACCTGCGTAGCATGTACTAAACCGGCAGATCCCATCATTCGAATGTAGGCGTAACTGATCGGCAATATGGTGGCACTTCCGAAGGGCGCTGCGGAAATCGGGCCGATCGCCTGATCACCACCTGTCTTACGCAAAGGGTGTCCTGGCAGGAAGGGCGCAAGATGTTCTCCGACACCAATGGGACCCACACCTGGGCCTCCGCCTCCATGTGGAATGCAAAAAGTCTTGTGTAGATTGAGGTGACAGACATCCGCACCGAAGTCACCCGGTCGACAGATACCCACCATGGCATTCATGTTCGCTCCGTCGAGATACACCTGCCCGCCTGCGTCGTGGATCAGATCACAGATGTTGCGGATCTCTGTTTCGAAAACTCCATGCGTAGAAGGGTAGGTCACCATCAAAGCGGCAAGGTTTTCGCGATGTTTCTCGATCTTGGCTCTCAAATCCTCAATGTCGATGTTTCCGGCATCGTCGCAGCCAACGACGACGACCTTCATTCCTGCCATGATCGCGCTCGCTGGATTCGTCCCATGAGCGGATTGGGGAATGATGCACACGTTTCTGTGCTCATCTCCATTTGCGGTATGGAATGCTCGAATCACCATCAACCCAGAGTATTCTCCCTGAGAACCCGCATTCGGCATCATTGTGACTTTACTGAAGCCCGTGATTTCTGATAACCACTGATCCAGCCGATCGATGAGGATCTGATACCCCTTGGTTTGCTCTTCGGGTGCAAACGGATGTATTCCCGCAAATCCCGGATAGAGAATCGGGAACATCTCTGCCGCTGCATTCAATTTCATGGTGCAGGATCCCAATGGAATCATCGCTGCGTTCAAGGCGAGATCACGCGTCTCAAGATTGTGCATGTATCGCATCAATTCGGTCTCACTCCTGTAGGAGTGGAAGACAGGGTGATCCAGATATGAGGTTGTTCTCGCATGGCCCTGAGGAAGATCGACTTCGACACTTCTTGCGAGTGCGTCAAGATCACTCGAACCCGCAGATGCTCCAAACACTTCAAAGATAGAAAGGAGATCAGCACGCAAGGTGGTTTCGTCTACAGAGATTCCGATGCTTCCGTCAGGGTAGTAACGGAAGTTCCGATGTGCAGCGAGGCTTCGATTACGAATTTCACCATCGCTCACCCCCACCGGGAGAACCTTGACCGTATCGAAACGAACGGCCTCCATCACATGATGACCCAGATCGCTCAGCCCCTTGGCAAGTATCTCCGTCTGGAGTCGAACCTTCCTGGCAATCCTCCTCAGCCCTTCCGGGCCGTGATGAACCGCATACATACCCGCACACACCGCCAACAACACCTGTGCTGTACAGATATTGCTGGTCGCCTTGTCTCTACGAATATGCTGCTCCCTTGTTTGCAGAGCTAAGCGTAGTGCGTTCTTGCCTTCCGCATCTCTAGAGATGCCGACAAGCCGACCCGGCAATTGTCGTTGGTGCTTTTCGAGTGTGGCCAAAAACGCCGCATGTGGGCCTCCGAATCCCATGGGGATTCCAAAGCGTTGAGAGGAACCCACCGCAACATCTGCTCCCATTTCACCTGGGGGACGTAACAACGTCAGAGATAATGGATCAGTTGCAACAACGACCATAGCTCCGACTTCATGAGCTCTTTGGCTGATGCCTTCAAGATCGACGACACATCCATCCGTGTCGGGATACTGAAGCAGCATTCCGAAACATCGCGTAGGGAAAGTAAAATCTTCGTGATCACCGATCACTATCTCGATACCAAGAGGCTCTGCACGCGACTGAACGATGTCTATCGTCTGGGGATGACACTTTTCGGAGACAAAGAAAAGATCACAACTCTCTCCCCTTCTCGCCTTATCTTGAATCCGATGACACATGGTCATCGCTTCTGCTGCTGCAGTTCCTTCGTCCAGCATTGAGGCGTTAGAAACCTCCATGCCTGTGAGATCACAAACCATCGTTTGGAAATTCAGGAGCGCTTCGAGTCGACCTTGGCTGATCTCTGGTTGGTATGGCGTGTACGCTGTGTACCAGCCTGGAGATTCGAGGATGCCCCGCTGAATCGCCGGAGGCGTGATGCAGTCGTGGTATCCCGTTCCAATATGTGAACGATGCTGCTCATTTCGGCCAGCGAGATCTTGCAGTTCTTGAAGAACTTCAGCCTCGGTCGCCGCAGGAGAGAGGGAAAGAGATTCTCGGAAGCGAATAGTAGAGGGGACAGCCTGGTCGATCAGTGATTCGAGAGAATCTAAACCAATCTTCTTCAACATCGCAGAGATGTCTTCTTGGCGGGGTCCTACGTGTCGGTCCCTGAATACATCTCCGGAATCCAAAAGGCTGGAAGCATCGTCTTTCATGGAAGTCCTCCGATTCAATCGATACGAAATCGCTACGGGCTGGAGCCTCTAAGGGCCCCACAACACCACGTGTATAGGATAACAGTCCGATAGAGCCCAGCAACCGAACCGCACCTTGAACGGTGGCATCTGTGACCAGAGAAGGCTTTAATGCCCGATCGATACGAAAAATCTAGCCATGGGTCCATGACAATACCGGCAGATCTCAAGGAGGACACTCGATGGAAAACTACACCTTTAATCCCGGAATACCCGAGAACGAACCTATCTTGAATTATGCCCCAGGTTCTGCAGAGAGAGTCTCTCTCGAAGCACGTCTTGCTTCCATGGCTTCAGAGACTCCAGAAATCCCCTGCATTGTCGGAGGCCAACCGATCTTTACAGGAGAAATCCGTGAGCAGAGATGTCCCCATGATCACTCACTGGTTCTGGCTCGCTGGCATTGCGCCACACCTGAGGTTGTCCAAAAAGCCGTAGATTCTGCCGAGTCTGCCTGGGTTGAGTGGTCCAATACTTCACAACAAGTCAGAGCTGCTGTCATGGAAAGGGCTGCGAATCTATTGCAGTCCTCATGGCGAGATGAAATCAATGCCTCCACGATGCTCGGCCAGTCAAAAACAGTTCTTCAGTCGGAGATTGATGCCGCTTGCGAGCTCATCGATTTCTTCAAATTTAATAACTACTATGCACTTCAGCAAATCCCAAAAGAGCAGCCACCCATCAACCCACCTGGGGTATGGAATCACGTGGATCATCGACCTCTCGAAGGATTTGTTTATGCGGTGACCCCTTTCAACTTCACCTCGATTGCCGCAAATCTTTGTACCGCCCCCGTATTGATGGGAAACACCGTCGTATGGAAACCATCAGAACACTCGGTTCTTTCGAACTGGGTTGCATACAAATTACTTGAAGAAGCCGGACTTCCACCTGGAGTCATCAACTTCGTTCCGGGAGATCCTGTCGGCATCACGCAAGAGGTTCTTTCGAGACCTAGTTTTGCAGGAATCCACTACACAGGCTCAACAACGATCTTCCGGCAACTCTGGCAGCAAATAGGAAATCAGTTAGAAAGCTACAAGAACTATCCGAGGATCGTTGGAGAAACGGGTGGAAAAGATTTCATCTTTGCTCATCCCAGTGCTTCCGTTGCTGAACTATCCACTGCTGCCATACGTGGAGCGTTTGAATATCAGGGACAAAAGTGTTCTGCAGCCAGCAGACTCTATGTACCCAAAAGCCTCTGGCCAGAATTGAAAGAGTCCTTAGTTGAAACAACCCGGTCACTCGACATGGGCGACGTTTCTGACTTCAAAAATTTCATGGGCGCCGTCATCCATGAAGGTGCGTTCCAAAGAAATCAATCCGCCATCGAGAGAGCTCGTGATCATCAGGACTCTGAAATCATTTGTGGAGGAGAATGCGACAGCTCCCAAGGCTGGTTTGTCAGTCCGACAATTATCGAATGCCAAGATCCCAAAGCAGAAACTATGGAAACGGAACTCTTCGGCCCCGTCCTATCTGTACATGTCTACAAAGATGAACAAATGGAAGAAGCGTTGGACTTAGTCGACACCACCAGTCCTTACGCCCTCACGGGTGCGGTGTTCTCATCTGACCGGGTCGCCGCGGATAAAATATCTGCAAGACTTCGTTACAGCGCTGGAAATTTCTACATCAACGACAAGCCCACCGGTGCGGTGGTCGGACAACAACCCTTTGGGGGTGCTCGAGCCTCAGGGACCGATGACAAAGCCGGCTCTGCTTTAAATCTACTCCGCTGGATTGCCCCTAGGACCGTAAAAGAAAACTTGATGCCGCCAAAGGATCACACCTATCCACACATGTCCTGAACCGCCGTATATAGGCCGCTGAGTCATGTGGGGTCGCAATTCCGGACACGAGAATCTACTTTTTTACATGGTAGTCGGACCCGAACCTCCAGATTCTCGCGACGCTCATCCAGTCCTGGGGTTAAATCCATCAGTACAGTAATCGTGATCGGATTCATTGATCCGTCCAACATACCTGCTTGTTAAGGAAACCTATGACACATCTCTATTCTAGAGGTATCGAATACGCTCTCAGGTGCCTTCAGCTGATGGCGCAAAACCCTGCGATTCCCCGGACTGTTGTGGAACTTTGCGAAGAAGCTCAACTTCCAGAGCACTTCACTCGGAAAATGCTGCAGCCCTTGGTAAGAGCCGGCTACCTCAAAAGTAATCGCGGCCCTGGTGGAGGTTTTCTTTTCGCAGTTCCGCCTGAGAAGATCACCCTCAAAAATGTAGTCGAAGGCATCGAAGGCAAGACTCGCAAGAAGTACTGTCTCCTCGGTGGCAGTGCGCCAGCCCTTCTGGACAAACGCTGGACAGAGATCTGGGATCTTTCAGAGCAGCTGTTGGTGAAAACAACCGTCGCTGATTTGATCAAGGGTTGGGACGGAACAGATCGTATTCAGTCCGAAAGCACCAACTCTGTGACGACGATTCAGGCTCTGGAAGATAAAGAAGCCCCTGATGAGGAAAAAGGTCGTCGTTACTTGCCGAGGAACTAGTGCGGTAAAACGAAAAGGGGTCTGATCTGTCGGGCCTTCTTTTCGTTTTACCCGTCTCGACTTCTCTTCGAAGACCTGAAGAGTGATCTTCGCATTCTCTCACGGAACTTTCGCGCTGTATCTTTCACGCTGTGATTCGCACGCTGTAATTATCACGCTGTAATTATCACGCTGTAATTATCACGCTGTAGTTTTCACGCTGTAGTTTTCACGCTGTGCCAAATCACTTCCCAGTAGAAGACTCCTGGATCCCCTCCCGAAGTAGATCTTCCATGCGAACAACGCCCCGGGGCTGGCCTTTTTCCGAAAGAATGACCAGCGAAGTGATCTGGTGATCCCGCATCAAGCCCAACGCGTCCACGGCAAGACAGTCCGCTTCGACAGTGATCGGAACAGAAGTCGTTCCGTTCTCTCTCCGACTGTTGACCCATGCCTCGTTCACCGTCAATTCCAGTGGAGAAGGGCACTGTGTCAATAATCTACGAAGATCACCATCGGTAAAGACTCCTCGAAATACTCCGCTCGAATCAACGATGCACGCTAAGCCCAAGCCCTTGCCATTCATCTCCACAAGGAGTTGGGGAACCGTCTCCTCGTCTGAGATCACCGGTAATTCACTGCCTTCTCTTAATAGATCTTCACACCGAACCAGCAATCGACGACCGAGAGCTCCCTCAGGATGGAATCTCGCAAATTGCTCCTCTGTGAATCCTCGAGAATCCAGAAGGCTCATCGCCAGTGCATCGGCGACTGCGAGTTGCAATACCGCACTGGTTGTAGGAGCGAGAGAGAGGGGGCCTGCTTCATTGATTTCTGGAATCAAAACCACCACTTCGCTCAACTTCGCCACCGGCGAATCCAAAGATTCGCACACTGAAATGATGGACGCGCCCAGTCGTTTGAAATGTTTAAGAAATCTGACCAACTCTTCGGTATGACCACTCTTGGAAAGAGCGAGCAAGACATCCTCGGATCCAACGACACCTAGGTCGCCGTGCAAAGCTTCAATAGGATGGATGAAAAGAGCCGGAGTCCCGGTGCTGGCGAGAGTACCCGCAACTTTTTGAGCAATGCTGCCGCTCTTCCCCACACCAGAGACAAGAACCCGCCCATTTACCTTTGAAAGTAGCTGAACGGCTTTCTCAAAACTCTCGCCTAGAGAAGAAGCGAGAACCTCGAGCGCTTTCGCTTCCTGCTCGATGACCTCGCGTCCGATGCGCAGGCTGTCCGACAAGGTTTCCCTCATTTCATTCGTGCCGAGGCAAGGATCGACCCCGCCATTCCTTCATTCATGATCAGGATAGCGTCTATGACCCCATCCCAGACAGAAAAAGAGTCTCAAGTCAGAGGATCCTTCTGCCGATCATTATTGTGGGGAGAAACTCCCCATGGAGGATTCATGGCGTCAGAAAGTTCAAAAAAGCCGAAATCGCCCCCTATAGAGGGCATCCAGAGCGATGAGGTCATTCCCAGTCGTGAACAGCAATGGCGTGAGATTGTCACAAACCCTCCAGAGTCGCTTCCCCCTCGACATCTCATACCAGAAACGACCGTTCCTGAATCGACCGCTCCTGAATCGACCGCTCCTGAATGGGCCCCCCTTGAGAAGCCTGAAGAAACCTCAAACTCTGCTCACACAGATTCTCTCTTCGAATTTGAGGGCACCCCTCAGGAACTCACTCTCCGTCGTGGGATTGCCATTCTGCTACTCACTGCGACCTTCCTCATATTGTGGCAAGAGGTCGTTGGAGATACGGGTCTAAACTCCGGAAGCCCCATCAATTCCAGTCGCATCCAGCAGGTCCTTGAGCACTAATTTACGGAGTCGGCTCGGACTCTTCCTCAGATAGCATTTCACGTAATTTCGCTAATCTGTTGCGTGCTTCTCCTCCGGTGACGGGAGGTCTGTCTTCTTCTCTGACTTCTTCTCGTTTCAATAAATCCTCAGGAATGTCCAGCAGGAATCGACTCTCAGTACAATCCATGTCCCTACCCACCCTCCGACGAGTTCTCGCCATCGAAAGATGGAGTTGGTCCATGGCACGAGTCATCGCCACGTAAAGTAATCGACGCTCTTCTTCTTCACCTGCTTCAGGATCTTCAGCGATCGCTCTTCTATGGGGAATAAGTCCTTCTTCGACACCCACGAGATACACCACTGGGAACTCCAGTCCCTTGGCACCATGGAAAGTCATCAACGTAAGAACTTCTCCACCTTCGTGATCATCGGCATTGGGCTCAAGAGTGATGTCCCTGATCCAGCGATCTATTTTCCCAGTCCCCTTCTTTTCTTCAAAGCGAGACAACGATTCGAGTAGGCCATCGACCGCAGATCTTCGTGCTTCAAGATCTAAAGGATCTCGATTTGAGATCTCAATCAGATGTGAGTCGTATCTCACATCCTCAAGTAGTTGCTCAAGAGCTTTACGGCCATCGTGGTTCATTTCTTTCCGTGCACGAGAGAGTGCTTCCATCAATTTTCGCCCGCCTTTTTGCCCCAGCGACGAAACCTTAGACATACATTCATCGTCTTCCAGGACCTCTTGAACTGAGATTCTCCGAGTTCTAGAAATCTCGTCGATGGTCTCCCGAGCCGCTTTCCCGAAGCCCCTCTTGGGCACGTTTAAAACCCGGAGCAATGCGATGTCATCCTCAGAAAAGACCATCGCTCTTAAAAAGGCGATGGCGTCTTTGATCTCTCTTCTGTCGAAGAAACTTCTCCCCCCTACGATGGTATAGGGGATTTCAAAAAACCGGAGTTTCTCTTCAAAGGGTCGCGCTTGAATCGCAGACCTCAACAAGATGGCCTGCTTCGATAGAGGCAAACCCATCTGACTCATCTTGTGGATCGAAATTACGACAGCGGAAGCCTCTTCCTGATCACCGTCATAACTCGAAAATCTGATCGTCTCTCCCGCGCCCCTCATCGAGATCAACTTCTTGGGATGTCGCTTAGGGTTTTTCGAGATCACGGCGTTGGCAGGCTCAAGTATGGATGCCACCGAGCGATAATTTTTTTCGAGAGTCACGACATGCGCTTTTGGAAAGTCCTTGTTGAAATACAATATTTTCTCAACTTCGGCACCCCTGAAAGCGTAGATCGACTGATCGTCATCTCCGACGACACATAAATTTTCCCTCTGATCGACAAGTGCTCTGGCAAATCGGTATTGAGCAGAATTTGTATCTTGGTACTCATCGATAAGAAGATGATCAAAGCGTTTCTGCCATCGATCACGAACCTCAGAATCCGACTCCAAAAGCAGGACAGGAAGATGGATCAAATCATCGAAATCGACGGCGTTGAATCCTTTCATCCGATCCTTGTATCTCAAGTAGGCCCGGGCTTGTAACTCTTCAGTGTCATCCACGGATCCATCCAGAGCCTTTTCCGGAGAAATAAAGTTCATCTTCCAGCGAGAGATTTGACGGCGAATCCCATCGACGTCTTTTTCCGCCTGCGTGAGTCCGCCGATTTCCCTGAGGATTTCGGTCAATACAGAACGAGTATCAGAATCATCGTAGATGGGGAATCTCGACCGAATACCGTAGGACTTGTACTCCTCACGGAGAAATTGCAGACCAAAGCTATGAAATGTAGAGACCAACGGACTCGGATCCAGATCGGGATACATCCTGTTGAGACGATCCCTCATTTCTCGGGCCGCTTTATTCGTAAAGGTGAATCCTAGTATTCGGTCCCCGGGTACATTTCTCCGGGCCATGAGGTGGGCCATTCTGTAGGTGATGACTCGGGTTTTCCCCGTTCCAGCACCTGCGAGGACCAATAATGGGCCTTCGCCATATTCGACGGCTTCGAGTTGCTGAGGATTTAAGAGAGACAGATCGAGACGCATGGAACTCCTTAGGCGAATGATCCTAGCCGCAGGAAGACCTTGAGGCGAGGGTTGCCGGAAAGACCGGCATCAACGAGACTCGAGTCTGAATGTCGACCGATTTTCCAGTGTGAAAGGATGCCTGAATGCATCGAAGAGAATTCCTCCTCAAAGGGGCTACCGCGGGTGCAGGATTTCTGGCCTCCACGGGCCTTCAGGGTCAAGAAGGAAGCGGAAGTTCAAATCCTGGTGAAGTCGTCATCATTTCCACATGGCCCTTTGGTAAAGATGCCAATCTAGCCGCGTTGGAAATCCTATCCTCCGGAGGATCTTGTCTCGACGCCGTCGAAAAGGGCGTCATGACCGCAGAAGCGAATCCTGCCATCCAAAGCGTCGGTTTTGGCGGTCTCCCCAATCGCTCGGGCGTGGTCGAACTAGACGCCGCGATTCAGGACGGACGAAGCTTTGAAAGTGGAGCCGTCTGTGCTCTTCAAGGCGTCCGTCACCCCATTCAAGTGGCTCGAGCAGTACTGAATCACTCCCCACATCTGGTCATCGTCGGTGAAGGTGCGAGAGAATTTGCAACCGCAAGAGGATTCGGCGTCGAAGAAACCCTTTCTGACAAAGCAAAGGAAGCCTATGAACGCTGGGTGAAAAAAAATCCCGGCAAAGACGGGCCTGCAGAAGGTCATGACACCTTGGGACTCGTCGCCCTCGACTCCACCGGACATATTTGTGCCGCATGCACCACGAGTGGCATGGCATGGAAACATCCCGGACGAGTCGGTGATTCTCCACTTCTGGGACATGGACTATATGCTGATGACCAAGCGGGAGGCTGCGTTGCCACTGGGGACGGAGAAGAAATCACCCGCGTATGTGGCAGCTTTTTGGTGGTCGAAAAAATGCGACAGGGAGCCACCCCTGAAGAAGCTATCTCGGACACGCTCGACCGTATTGCACAGCGTTCTCCCAAGGGATCAAATGTTCACGCCTCATTTGTCGCCATCCGCGCAGATGGAGTTTCTGGTGCAGGGTCGATGCGTCAGGGATTTCACCAAGCGGTCACTCGTTCAAAAGAAACAAAAGTAATCGCTGTTCCAGCTCATATTGAAAGCACTCGAAAATGAGATCTGAAAAAGGAATCGTTGCAGCTGCCGAACCGGAAGCCGCAAAAGTAGGCCGTGACATTTTGTCAGCAGGCGGAAATGCTATCGATGCTGCTGTAGCCGTGGGCTTCGCACTCGCGGTGACATATCCCGCCGCAGGAAACCTCGGCGGGGGCGGATTTCTGGTGGGTTCGATCGGGCGGGAGAAAGAAACGTCGGAGACCCCACAGGAAAATTTGAGTTCTGTCGCATTGGATTTCCGAGAAGTCGCTCCTCTTCAATCTACGAGCGATATGTATGTCAAAGCGAAAGAATCGTCCTCACTTCTCGGACATCTCGCCTCGGGTGTTCCCGGATCGGTGGATGGCCTACTCCATGCTTTAGATTCCTGGGGATCCATGTCGAGAGACCAGGTACTAGCTCCTGCCATCCGGCTCGCCAAAGATGGTTTCCCCATGACTCAGCGCACACATTCCATGTTGGCAAGAAAAAGCACTATGAATGCGATGCTGAAGTACCGGGCTTCTGCTGATTTGTTTTATCCCGGAGGAAAACCGGTTCCCACAGGCACCCTTTTTAAACAGCCGGACTTAGCAAGAACTCTAGACCTAATCCGTCAAAAAGGGCGTGAGGGCTTTTACTCGGGTGACGTGGCGGATCATTTAGCGCTCGAAATGAAAAGAGGTGGAGGACTCATCTCTCTCAAGGATTTGAAGGAGTATCGTTCCGTCGAGAGAACGCCCATCAAGTTTCCCACCTCAGACGGCTTCGCCATCAGCATGCCTCCTCCTTCGTCCGGCGGGATTTGTCTGGCTCAAATATCCAGTCTTCTTGAGGGCTATCCCTTCTCGACGACTGAAGCAGGATCGGCAAGACACCTCCATCTCCTTGCAGAGGCGATGAGGCGATCCTTCGCCGATAGAAATCAGTTTTTGGGGGATCCTGATTTCGTAGACTGCCAAACTCAATTGTTGCTCTCCACCGACCATTTGAACAAATTGAGAAGCTCTATCTCTGAAGATGTCGCCACTCCCTCATCAAATTTCACCTCTTCTCCTCAAGGCGTAAAAGAGTCCGAGCAAACAACACACTATTCCATCGTTGACCCGGCAGGGAACGGAGTCGCAGTCACAACAACACTGAATGGTTCCTTCGGTTCTAAAGTGGTCGTTCCCGGAACAGGTTTCTTGCTCAATAACGAAATGGATGACTTCACCACCCGACCCGGCGTTCCAAATCTGTTTGGATTGATCGAAGGAGAACTCAATGGCATCGCTCCGGGTAAAAGGCCTCTCTCCTCGATGAGCCCCACCGTTTGGCACTATTCAGACGGAAGCGTCCGCGGAGTTCTCGGAACCCCAGGAGGCCCCACCATTATCACGAATGTGTTTCAAGTCCTCTTTGCACTAGACCGCCTAGGGCTCTCTCCAGAATTGGCCGTTTCTATGCCAAAGATGCATCATCAATGCTTGCCAGATCAAATCTATGTCGAACAAGGCCACTCAGAATCAGTTCTTCAGCAATTGAAGGCCTTAAAACACAAGATTGTCACAAGAAGCAATATTGGCGACTTTCAGCTTATTACTCATCTAAACAGCCGTGGATGGACAGGAATCAGCGATCCACGTGGAGGCGGCGCTTCCTTTTAATCCACATCGTCTCATATTTCACATCAGTCAGTTAAGTCACCCCTACTTCCCTTTGCAAGTAATATTTACTTACGCTAACATTCGTTTTAGTTAACCAGATTTCAAGCCAGGCTCGTCTTTTAATCGAGCATTCAATATGAAGGCTAAATCGGGCAGATTCGTTTTATATTCAACGGGAACCTCAATCAGGGGGAAACAACGGCACTTTGAAGACGCTCTTCAAAACACGGAGGTATTAGGTATGCAATCCTGTATGCTAAATAAGTTAACTTTTGTAGTCTTATTGTTAATAAGCACCCTCGCCCATGCAGGCGGAGGTCAGCAACTAACACTATCAGACGCTTCTATCCTAGGGATCAGTGAAACTTCACTCGATATCACTATGGATTCAACGGCACCGACTGAAGGGTTCGTCCTCGCTATCGGCGTCGATGATAGCCTTCTTTCAATCTCAGATATTGCGGCTGCGGGAAGTACCTTAAGTGCCTCTGCCGAGCTTGTCGTACCTGAGGTCTTCTCAAACGGCGCGACTCTCGGAGTCGTTCTCGATGCGCAGTCTCCATTTGATGGTCAAACCATCGGAGCAGGATCGGGTCAACTGATCGCAACGATGTCTGTTGCGGCACTGATCGTCGCAGACGAAGACACCGACACCCAGGTGACTTTCCTCGATGGGTCTCTGAACTCACCGACACTGGACAATATTTTAGTCCAGGGTGGCCTCAGCCTCGGTGCGACAGACGGACTCGGTCTGAACAGTGGAACCGTCACTCTTGAAGAAGCTCCTCCTGCCACCATGTACAGCATGGACGCATCTGCACCTGCAGATGGAAATGGCACCACCGGAGATGCGCACATTACCATCGATAACTCTTTGGGTGCGGTCCAAGGTTATGTCACAGCTGTGACTCACGATTCGACAGTGATCACCCTTGAGAGCATCTCTCTGGGTGCGACTGCTACAGACAACAGTGCTGAATTTGAGATTTCCAACATCTATGAGAATGGTGGAACTCTTGGAGTGGTCATGGATTTCAACTCTCCCTTCGATGGGCAGACGATTCCACTCGGCACAGGACTTCACATCGCCACCTACACATACTCCTGCAACGATGAGAACATCTACGTCCTTGGAGAACCTGAGCCTGCAGCTGCAACCAGTGAATTGACTCTGGACAGCGGTGCTCTCGGATCACCCCCCCTCGATAACGTTCTCGTCATCGGAGGACTCTCACTTCCTCCGCTACTCTCTTCAGGCACCTTCACTTGTGAACCTATTGGAGTTCCCGCAGAAGACACCATCCTCTGGATGGAGACGGAGTTTGATACGGATGAGGGCAACTACGCCTACCTCGGTCAGACGGGTGATCTTTGCTTCTACTACAAAGACGACGACGATTACATTCAGGGTTTCACCCTTACCGTCTGTTACGACTGTGACCTCACCATTCATGAGGATTCCTGGGAGTTCAACGGATCTATCCTTG
>JADHSM010000025.1 GCA_016776905.1 Planctomycetota bacterium
ACTTCGCGATCGAAGTCACTGTTGAATCGGCAGCATTTGTTAGAGGTCCCGCCAACAATTGGTACTGAGCCACTCCTAGTTCTGTCGCCGTCTCATAGGAGAGCGTCCATGAACCTACGAAGGAGTAGACCACTCCAAAAGTGAAGCCATCGGCATAAAGACTCACGTCATCAAAATCGACAGATTCACCACTCGGACCGGTGGTCGTGACGATGGCAGACGTCACTTCCAGCAAAGCCCCATCATGGCCGACTCCCAGAGAATACCCTTGAAGTTGAGCATGGGGATCCGCTCCACCATTTGTCGTCGTCGTCTCTTGAAGTTGAATCGAAGCGGAGAAACTAGCGACTTCTGGAGCCGCCGAGTTGTAGACCACCTCTGCCGGAAGACCGATGGTCAGATCAAAGACCGGATCTTGGGCCAGCACTCCACCGGAGCTCACCCAGAGCGTGCCACAGAGAACCATACAGATCATTCTTGTCGAGACTCTCAGTAATTTTTTAAGCCACATCGTATGTGCTCCTATCATTTGAACCTCCTTCATTATGGACACGGTGTCACGGCCGAGGGTGTCGGATCCGGACCCGGAACGAGGTCTAGGAAACTGCCGAATGGAGGGGGTGGATCTGCTGATCCACTGACAAACAACGCATTCAACAAGTAGATCGCATCGCCAATATCGATGATGTCGTCGTCATTGACATCCAAACGTGCCAGACATTCAGGACCGGTTCCATTGGTGAATAGGTAGTCCAGAGTTGTGATGGTATCGCCGATATCCACCATGAAATCTTCATTGGCATCTGCACGAATGAAGGTTCCCGTCGATTGCACCTGATAAACCGCACCATCGCTGTTTCCGGTGATCGTGAAGGAGTCACCTTCAAAGACGATGCCGCCGGGATCTTCGATGCCAGCGAGGCTGATGCCTTCGCCCACCTGGGTCGCTTCACCGTCGTTCACCGACACTTCGATGATTTCCAAAGTCCCGTCGGGTCTCGAACTGGTGAGATACAGGTTCGACACACAACCGATAAATCCGCCATTCGCCAGCTGGCACGCCTTGGTGGTGCACCCCTTCTGCGAAGAGCCCTCATTGGGGTGGGTGAAAGATTTACTCGGATCGATCGCGCCACTGCCGCCATGGGCCATGCCGAGAATGATGCAACTCGTTACATCTGTTGAGAAAACAGAGCCACTGCCTTCGTCGTAACCCATTCCTCCGGTCGAGCCTTCCACCGCTCCCGGCAACAGCGATTTGCTGCCAAAGGGCACCGGCACAAACAGGAAGTAATCCCGAAGGAACTCCCCTGTCAGCGTGATCTCGATCAGATGGATCTGCACCCCGGATTGACCATTTCCGATCACCAGAGAACCGTTGCCGGCATCTCCAGAGGGCACATAGGCGATCCCGGTGCAGGGGACGCCCTCACCAAAGGGACTGGGAATCACTGCAAGCGGATTGAAATCTTCGTCCAGGCCATACACCTGGCCGTTGGCGGCATCGGTCACGTAATAACGCACCCCGCCCAACTCCGCATCGGGCCGCGACGTGATGTCGTAGATCTCTGTAAATTCGAAGGGCACGTCGATGGGCACTTCCTGCTCCACCTCACCGGTCCCCACAACGATGGTGGTCTCTAAGACATCTGAAACGCCACCCCCTAGAGTCGCGAGACTCTCGTATCGATGAACTCCCGGAGGAGGATCCATATCGACCCAGCTGCGATCAGTCCCGGGCAAAGACACCGGCACGCCCGCCACTCCATCGGTATAGCGAGTGATCTCAAAACTGTCCGGGTCATTCGCCGTCGGCGAACTCCAAGTCCAGTCCAACTGCACTTCAGAAAACTCATTGGCATTCATATCGTCGATCAAAGCGCTGCTCAATGTTTCCATCGGCGCCACATAGTCGGGCACCACATCGGTGGGGTCATCCAAAATGTCGAAGGGGCTAGAGCCTGTGAGTAACTCATCATTGTTACTGTAGCCATCTCCATCGAAATCGGGATCACTCAGGAAAGTCGCTGTCGGAATCCCTGACGAGGCGGCATTGCACAACAACGCGTCGGTACCCGCTCCGGGATACCCCAAAGACCACTCGATGCCAGAAGGCCCCACAGCTGTGATCAGCAGATCATTGTTGGCATCAGTTCCGCTCACCACCACAGTGGGTGCATTGATCCCCGCAGAAACCACTGTCAATTGCGCATTGAGATCCGCGCTCGTCGGCAACTCCGTATCTGAGACAAAATCGATCGCGAATGTCGACGTCGTATATGTCGTCAAGAGCGATGAGGTCGCAGTGCCATCGGCAAGGACCGCGATGAGCGTTTCTTCACTTCCTGTAGAACTTGTCGGGATCGTCGCCAACGCTAAAGGCAGACGAGCCGCCAACAGATCTGTACTGGCGATCACGGAGCCGTCGGTCGCCCGATGCTCCAATCGTGTCGGGGTCAAAACAAAGATGCTGCCCCCGCTGCCTTGTGCCAAATCAAGAATCGTCTGGCCCGGTCCCGTCAAACGGTCCGACACGACATTGCCATTGGGCAATAAACGGATCAAACGCTCCCCGCCGGCGAGCCAACTGCTGTTTCCGGGTCCCGGTGCATAATGACTGAAAGTGCCCGCGCCCGGCAACAGCTGAGCAGGACCGATCAATCCGTCTTCTGAAGAATCACCGACCCCGTCCCCACCAAAGAGGACCGTGCCATCGGGGTATACGATCTGGACGGTCCCATCAGCGTGAGTGACGCCGATCCGGTTTCCGGCGAGACCGACGAGAGCGAGCGGATCACTGCCGGTGGCCGTTTCACCCACCAAGTTTCCGAGTGCATCGATGTGGGCCAAAGCCGGGTTGCCTCCTCCTAAAAGGATCCAGGTCTGTCCGAGAAGGTCGACCATCAGGTCGACCGGCGCACCACTCGAGAGTGGAACGTTGAGATCCACGGTGCCATCTCCCGGCAGGTAGGTTTCGAAAATGCTACCCCCGCCTGTTTCATGGCGCACTGTCCGCAGACGATTTCCTAATGTGGCGGGGTTATCTGTCGATAGAGGTCCGAGCACGCCCACGCCGCCCGCAGACACGAGAGGCGAGATCGCATTGCCCTGGCCATCACTGAACTCGGGATCGATGGGAGGATTACCAACAGTTCCCGGCGTCACAGCCGAAAAGCTGCCACTCGCCGCAGACGGAGAGACCGCGTAGTGAGCGATCGCCGCGAGGCGTGCTCCCCCCGCAGGAATCAGATGGGCCAATTCATAATCGAGCACCACACCGATGGAATGACCATCGGAGCCGCTAGAGGTTGCGATAAAATCAGGTGCCACCGGCCCGGCATACTCGATCAAAGTGGCGGTTAAACTGCTCGCATCGTGCAACAGTCCAAAAGAAAAAGCGACGATAGGAACGTCGTTTTCAATCGTCACCGCCAACGTCACAGCACTCCCTTGAGCAGCCGCAGTGGAACTGACCGCTATGCGATCAGCAGCCCTCACTGCGGAACTGCCCCACAGGGTGTGACCGATAACGATGGACAGTAGTGACAGGATAGACAGAGTCGTCTTCCGCATCGGAGTCCTCCCGGGACCTTGGGCCCCGTCTTCTTGGTTCAAAAATGGCTCGATAGAGGGGCGGGAAATCATCAGCAAAGAGTAACAAAAGGACACTCTCGGCTTTGGATCATGCATCGAGCGTATAGTGCAACAAACACACACTCCCTCACGAACCTATATTAACCATTGCATCCGCTTCCGGAAACCGGCCGGACATGTTCCTTTTTATAATTTAGGCCCCAAATTCAACCGTCTTCAGGGGTCTTCAGAGGTCTCAGTCCTCGAGACGGCCCAATCGGGCCTTGAGGAAGCGTCGGCGATCAGCGGGGCGCTCGATCAACTTTGCCCGCTCCTCGACTGCGGCCATCGCTTTGGCCTCCCATTTTTCCCGCTCAGAAGATCCCGATTCTTCTAGGTTCGCCCGTGCAGAGATCACCATATCGACAGGGGCCCCCGGAGGCATCTCGTCATCCTCGATCACTCCATGAAGCAGGGCGATCGACTTTTCCTTGTCATCCAAAACCTGCGCCAGTGAAGCCGTGAGAAGACATTTCATATGAGCAAGATTGATGGTCTTCAACTCTTCGATCAACGCCTGGATATTCTCCACTTGCTCCCCAGTCAAAGGTCGTTCCGAGATTTGACTGAAGCGACAGAGCAAGACGAACGAAAGTCCCTTCACATCACTGGAATCATTGTCTTCCGGCTCGAGTCGATCCACAACATCCGCTTCAATTTGTTCACCTTTGGACAACTGGTTCAAGAGGGCTCTAATTTCCCCTTCTTTGATCAACAAGTCCTGATCTAATTTTTTAGCGATGTCTAAGCCCTCAGTCACTGACTGATCAGCACCTGACCAGTTCCCCAATGTCGCGTAGATCTCAGCGAGGCGAAATTTGGATTGGGTCAGACCTACCTGATCTCCGACTTCTTGACGCACTTCTGCGGACCGCTCGATATTGTCTAACGCCAGATCAAATTTACCTTGAAGATAATAAACTCTTCCTAGATTGAAATAATTTCGTGACAAGGCGTGGCGATTTTGGAGTAACCGGAATCCCACGATCGCTTCTTCAAATCCATCACCCGCATTTACCAAATGCCCCATATAATAATCAGTCGACGACTTATACACACGTGCAATCAACTCGAGGTCAAGTCGGCCTAGTTTTTTGAACAACTCAATGGCTTCAGAAGCTTCTTGCTTGGCCTCTTCAAATTTCTCCACCGAAATGAGAATAGCACAACGATTTGCCCTGCACCGAGCGATGCCAAACTCATCCTTCGACTGCTGCTCAAGTTCAAGAACTCTTGCCGATTCATGTAATGCTTCTTGGTACTCATGGAACTGGATGTGAAGAGCATATCGGACCGTTCGAAAACTTTGCTCCATCTTGGCATCTCCCAACGCCTCCATGCTCTCGCGAATAGTGTCCAACCAATCTTGGCACTCCTTCAGTTCTCCCGATCTAAAATGAATATTGGTGTGAATAATTCCTGACTGCACGTATTCAAGTGAACCCTTCTCAAAACGACTCTCTTCAAGGGTTTTCTTAGCCTCATCCCGATCGCCAAGATCCAGCTGAACATTCGCAAGATTGAGACGATAGGCAGCAACGGCTTCTTTTGGAATTTCTCCGTCCGCCTCCACGGCCTGTTGAATCATCTGATGAATCTCAAGCGCTTCGACATTGCGTCCCTGATTTTTCCTGCGCTGCATCGCCGTCAACAAACAGGGGATCGCTTCCTGGGGCTGCCCCGCATCCAGATACAACTTTCCGATCGCCCTCGATTGCTCTCCTTCGGCACCGTAAATATCCACTAGTGCGGAGGCGAGTTTTCTGCGGCGACGCATCGCGGCACGGCGACCACTTTTGCCAAAGTGCTCTAATACAGCATCGCGCGATGTCTCCGTCTTAAAGCGATAGATGGTCAGGTCGGTATCGACCGCTTCACCGAATCCATCCGTTTCAAAACGATCGAGCGCATCATCGAGAGCGTCCGCATCTTCATGCAGTCTCTCCAGAATCTCGACCGGAATCTCGCCTTCGATCAAGGCTGCCGATTCAAAAATCTCTACCTGCTCAGGGGGCATCTTTTCCAATAAACCACTGTAAAGATCGCCACGTCGAGCCGGCAAGTTTTCGACAAAGGCTTCTCTCTCGGGGAGGGGTGTTTTTAGCCCCCATTTTTTCTCGCTGGACGGCTCAAAGACGGTTTGCCCCGTTGGACCTAAGGAACGAACCAGATCGATGGCGAATCCAATGTTGCCGGCAGAACGTTCATCTAACTCTTTTGCCAACCAGGGAAGATCATCTAGAAATGGAGCCCCCACATAAGCGAGAGAAAGCATCTCTTCCATCGCTTTGAGATCGATGCGTTCCACTTCGACCAACTGGATGGAGATGCCATCACCCCACCCTTCGGGTGGCTGAGTTTTTATATTTTCATCTCGCTCGATCGCAGCGATGGCCTTCACGGGGATCTCTTCCTGAGAGAATCGTTCTAACAATCCCTTGAGCAGCCCCAGAGAGTCGGGATCGGCAGCTTCCAAGTCGTCGAGCACGAGAAGGAGGGGCGCTTCCCGAGACACTGCCGAAAAGAGTTTGAACCACCAGAATGAACGCATCTGTTCCGCGCTTTTATCGAGTGATCCTTCCCCTGTCAGTTCGTCGAGAAAATAAGAGATCGCGGCGGCATCGGCTCCTAGCCACTGTTCCAAAAGAACAGCGGCCGTTTCGCGCATCTGTTCAGGATCCTCATCGGAGGCCTGCATCGAAACCAGATCCCTCAACAAATCCTGAAACCCTTTGAGAGGTTGTCCCGCTGCACCCCGAAAGGTGCCCTGCAAATCTCGCTGGCCTTCTTCTCGAACTTTGCGCGCGACTTCACTGATCAATGCACCGGTTCTTTGCCCCATTGCGCCACCGATCAGAGTTGCCGCGATGGGGCTGTCTTCTTGAGCCAGACGATTCAAAATCTTCTGAACCTGATCGGCGCGCCCCACCAAAGAGAGGGGGTCGGGATCGGTCACACGAATAGGACCTTCCGGCTCCAACTTCTGTGGCTTGGAATCAAAGCTAGAAGAGACACTGACTCCCGGAGGAGACACCGTTCCCGCATGATCAGGGACAGCCGCGATCAGGCAGGCCAAACTCTCGTTGGCCCCGACTTCTTGATCAGCAACAAAGGTCTCTTCGCACCAGTTCCAACCCTTGGATTCTTCTCCTTGAAGACTGAACGTGGCTGGAATCGGTGACTGATTCTCCAACACCACACGCACCCATATCCGATCCTGAGTGGTCATCGTATGACGCAAGGCATGGGTTGTGAGCGAGAGGCGTCCGGTGACCACCTCTTTGCCTTTGCCGCCTTCCACCTTATCCATCGATAGGTTTTCAGTGAATTTGGATTCGAGCAGAGCAATGCCATCTCGGCGACTTCTCTCGCCAGAAGCAAAATCGATGAATTCGGTACGACGTTCCCGGGGAGTACGGTCGAAGAGATAGACTGCTCCATTATCGAAATGGGTCAACTCTCCCATCCCCACGAGAAGTTCGCCGCTGCTGCGCGTCAGAAAACATTCTCCCGGTTGAATACCTTCAGGTACTTCCTGTTCACTGGAGATCGCAGCACTGCCTTGAAGATCGAGACTCGTCCCTGCATTTTCAAGAGCATGCACCTTGAGATGTTGGTCAAGCTGGCTCATCGACTCGATGACCGCCTTGACGACGCCATCAAAGAGCGGCGATTTATTCTCATAGTGTTCGTCTGTCAGAAAACCGGCGTGCCCGATGAAGTCATTTCGGTAGGGAGGCAAATGCTCTAGGGCATCGATCCAACGCTGTGGCTTGTTGCCACCACGGCCGGTGATCGCCTTGACCATCGCCGTGTACTCTTCGCGGGGCGTCTCTAATACCTGGCGCAAATCTTCTAATACGCCGATGGCACCCTGCGTTGGATCCGAGTCTTGCTCGCGCGCACCGTGCCTGAGAAGCACCTCAACCCATGATCCGAAGGAAGGACGCTTGAGGAAATTCTGCACTCGCTTTTCGCGGTCCACGGGCAACGAGAGGCGAGACCTTGCGGTCAGCAGCAACAAACCCTGCCAGCGCACCACAGCTTCAAGACTTGCGAAAGCCGCTGCGTGCAATGAACGGGCATCGCCCCTCGCAGCCTCCAGCACCGGCAATATCCGTGCGAGAGGTTGAGGGAGATGGTTTTCGGAAACATTGGCGGACGTTTCTGACACCGAATCCTCCAGTGGAGTAGGTCTAAGTGGCTCCGAAGCTTTCCCATCTGTATGGCGGCTCGAAGGCTCTCAACTGAAACCACATGATATCCTCTTGACCCACAAGATCGGAGATCCAAACTCAAGAAAGATGAAAGTTCCCAGGAGGTCCCATGTTCGGAGATGGTAGCAAGCTGATCGTTGTCGGGGATCGAGTCCTCGTCTCTCCCTCTCAGGGCGAAGAGCGCACTCGTGAGGGGTTGATTCTCCCTGCCAGTGCCGTCGAGAAAAACGAGGTCCAAAGCGGAAAAGTCGTAGAAGTGGGCCCCGGAACTCCGATGACCCCTCCCACCGAAGTGGGCGAAGAGCCCTGGAAGATCACAGAACCGCCCTCTCCTATTTACCTTCCGCTCGAAGCGAAAGTGGGAGATCAGGTGCTGTTCTTACGTAAAGCAGCCATCGAAATACAGTTTGCAGGAGAGGGTTATCTCATCGTTCCTCACGGTGCCATCCTCGTGCTCGCCAGAGATGACAAAGAAGAAATCAGCGAAGTGAGTTTCCGAGAAGAAGACTTCGAACTGTAATCCACTCCGGAATCGAATCGGACACCGACCGATTGAAATTATTCTTCTATCACGTGAATAGGTATCTTCATGACAGAGACTGGAGCGTCGAAGCCTTTCATATCATAAGGCTTGATGATCGCCTCTGGATTCTCGTAGCCGACCTTTTTCGCCAATTCTGGCAGCGTGACGACTTCCCCAATTTCGCCCTTCGATTGCAATCGAGCCGCCAAGTTCGTGGTCTTGCCGATCGCCAACCATTCCTGTTTATAACTCGATCCCAACATTCCAAAGACCACCGGGCCGGAATTCACTCCAGCGCGTAAATCCAACCCCCACGACTCACCCATTTCTCGGCGGATTCGGGAAGCGAGCGATGTTCTTTCCACAAAATCGAGTGCGAAATCCAAGCCCCGTTTTTCGTGGTCATCGCCTTGGCATGCGGCCAACAATCCGTCTCCTAGGTGTTGCAGCGGCCGAACTTGGTGTTGCGCCAACAAAGGCACTGCGAGTTCAAAGACACTTCTCACCGTCTCCATCACCTCTTCCGCAGACAACTCGGTCGACCTCTGGGTAAACCCGGCCAAGTCAGCGAAGATAATGGTCGCATCTTCTGTGGTGGTCAGAGCCATCTGCTCTGCAGGGCGCCCACTGAATCGTTCAATACTTCTCGCCGCCTGTCTTGCCGGATCAATCTTTCGGAAAGCGCCATCGACCAACTCTAACCAATGAGGCTGATTGGTCTGAACCACTCTTGAATAGGCGACCTCAAGACGATCGATCGCCTCTTCTTTGCACCCTTTTTCCATAGCGATATCCGCCAAGAGCAAACGAGAGAGGATTTCTCCCTCCATCACTTTGTCGAGACTATCGATGCGCTCTTCAAGATTTTTCAACTGAAGTTCAGTGCGTTTTTCTTTGCCCGTTAATTGCACACGCCAGTAATCGATCAGCATTAGCAATTCTGGATGCTGCAATAACCGTGCAGCATGATCCAACTCTGCCATTGCGGCATCGTGATTTCCTTCATGCGAAAAGACTCTCGCCCTAGCAATGCACGCAAAGCCGATGGGAGGGACTTCTACTTCGCCACACTCTGCAAGACATTGATCCAGTTCCTCATGACTCTTCTGAAGCTGTTCTTCATCTCCCAATTCGAGAGCCGCTTGCAAACAAAACGTATGGAGACGCAGTTTCGAAAGAGTCTCGAGGTGTTCTCCTCGACGATTCAAAGTCTCATCGAGAACAGAGAGTGCCGCTTCCGGCTCTCCCGATTGCAGTTCTGCCAAAGCCAAAGATCCCGAAGAGATGGCGATACCCAGATGGTCGTCTACCAAATTCTTGTCGACGATCGATCTACGGAGTGATCTTCGACCTTCTGTCCTCGCTCCCAAGTAGAGATAAGACTGACTGATCCCATCCATAATCCACGGGCGACAGGCCGCTGAGCCGACACACTCGAGCGCTTGGGTCAATTGCCCAAGGGCCACTCCGGGCTTGTTGACCTGTAAGTCGATAATACCTAGGAAATGATGGAGCCGAGCACGCGTCGGGAGTTCCGGATGATTTTGAATTAATGCTTCCGCAGACTCCCGCAGATCACTGAGCACTTTTTGATCTCCACGAGCCAGTCGCAAGCGGGTTCGAAGTTGAATGAGTGAATGAACCGCATCCCATGGCGATTTCAATGACTCCGATTTCTCCAAATACTTCTCCACGGGCTCGAGGTCCATACGAACCTCGCAGACCGCTGCGCGAGCCAGGTTCACCAACTCTTCTGGAACTGAGTCTTCAAATCCGACGGGCTGCAACTCACCCCTGATGACCGATTCCTCAACGATTCTCCACCATTGGTCGAGATTGATATCTCCGGACAACTGAACCTAGCTTCCCATGTCATTTCCGTTTTCAAGATCCCGAACCCAAATGTTTCTGAATCTTAACGGGTTCCCATGATCCTGAATTTTAATTGGGCCTTTGATAAAATCCATGCCCCCATGATTCTTATACGAAGTGGTCGTTCGATGACGAGTCGGGCCCATGATCTCCCTGTTATTATGAATGACGATACCATTGTGTATCACCGTCACTCTCGCAGGAGAAACCAAACCCTTTGAATTCCAACGAGGTCGATAAAAAATGATGTCGTAACTTTGCCAATCCCCCGGAGGTCTCGAAGCATTGACCAGCGGTGGCCACTGTCCGTAAATCGACCCACATTGGCCGTCGGCATAACTAGGATTTTCAAAGGAATCTAATATTTGAACTTCATAGACACCCATGAGAAACACACCTGAGTTCCCTCTACCCTGGGAAACACCGATCACAACAGAAGGAGTTTGAAACTCCAAATGCAGGTGCATATCACCAAATTCATCTCTAGAAAAAATATCGCCGGTACCAGGACTCACCTGCATGGCATCGTCGACAAACTTCCACTTTGCATCTGCTGAACCGTTTCTCCAGTTTGCGAGATCTTTCTCCGTTTCAAGAAGCACCTTTGCGTCTTTTGACCGAGAAGTCAGGTGGACCGCATTGGGGGCCACCACCTTGGGGCGGGGCCTCTCTGCATCATGAACCTTCCATTTCTGACCTGGAATCACTGGAGTATCGGTATACCCCGGCTTGTCATCGGCAGCGTTCAACATTCCCAAAGGAACGTTCAATAGAAGTAATACGGTTCCTATCAGCACCATGATTCTTATGAATATCAATGTTGCTCCTACTGTTCGATTCTTCTGCAATACGTGGAGATTTGACCGTTCAAATCTTCTGCAATACGGGAAGAATGATATCTCGTGGTTTCCTTCTCTGAAACCAGCCGGAAAGAATGGGGAGAGGATCTTACTCGCCGGGTCGCACTTGGACCTCACCGGCACTCATGCGACAATCCAGACCCATTGGAGAGGATCGCATGGAACGAAATCACTTCTCAGAAAATCAGAACTCCCTTCTCGGTTATCACATCACCCTTCCACTTCTGTTGTTGCTCATATTGGCTTCCGGAGTCCAAGCTGCTTACACAGCAAGCTTTGCAGAAAAATCTGCCCGCGAAGAAACTCCGCTGTCCTACAATCAACAAGTTCGCCCCATCCTTTCCAACCATTGCTTCCCTTGTCATGGTCCCGACTCTGCCGCCCGTAAGGCAGAGCTACGCCTAGACAGTTTCGAAGACTCCACACGAAAACGAACTGCAGGGGCGGCCATCACACCTGGAGATGCCGAACTCAGTCTCCTCTTCCAACGCATCACCAGTTCCGATGAACAAGAGCGGATGCCGCCTCCCGAAATCCATAAAGAGATGACTCAGGATCAGATTGCAGTGATTCGCCGGTGGATCGAAGAAGGCGCACAATATGAAGCCCACTGGTCTTTTCAGACTCCACAGCAACCTCGCGTTCCCGACATCGCTCCTCAAGTGGCGAGCACTCCTATCGATGCCTTGATCCGCAGTGAACTTCAGTCATGGCCTCTTTCTTGGCGAGAACGCGCTTCCAAAGAAGCACTCATCAGAAGAGCGACCTTTGATTTGACGGGGCTTCCACCCACCCTTAAAGAAATCGATGACTTCCTTTCCGACACTGAAGCCGATGCTTGGAATAAAGTTCTCGACCGACTTCTGGAGTCATCCAGATTCGGCGAACACTGGGGGCGTATCTGGCTCGACGCCGCCCGTTATGCAGATACTCATGGCTTACATCTCGATAACTACAGGGAGATGTGGCCCTACAGAGACAAGGTGATAGAACTCTTCAACGAGAACATCCCCTACGACGAATTTGTCAAAGGACAGTTGGCGGGAGATCTTCTTCCCGAAGCATCTTTGGAAGACCAGATCGCGAGCGGATTTGTTCGAGCGCATCCGACTACGAGTGAAGGTGGGGCCATCAACGAAGAGTACCGAATGATCTATTCGGTCGATCGCACCAATACATTTGGAACCGTTTTCTTAGGGCTGACAGTGGGTTGCGCCCAGTGTCATGACCACAAGTTTGATCCTGTGACTCAAGAAGATTATTTCGGTCTCTATAGTTTCTTCAATAATACAGCCGAAGCCGAAATGGACGGAAACGCCAAAGCCCATCCACCGGTGGTCAAGGTTCCAACAGAAGAACAAAAACTGCGACAAACAGCTTTGACTCAACAAGTCGAAGAAATGAAAAAACAACAGAGTGCACCTCAGCAAGAATTAGACGCTGCCCAAAAGAAGTTTGAAACAAAGTGGCTCGCTGAAGAAAATCGTTGGCATGACTTTGAAGTAGATACCTTTGAAACATCCAGCGCCTCCACACTGGAGCCTCTAGGGGATGGCTCCTACTTAGCAGCCGGCGAAAACCCTGCCCAAGACATCTATACTTTCAGCACCGTGATCGACGCGGGAGTCTATAAGGCTCTTCGCATCGAAGGCTTGCTTCATGAGAGCCTTCCCGGAGGAGGCCCTGGTCGTGCCGGCAATTCCAATATCGTCCTGACTGAAATCGAAGGGACGGTAGAGTCTCTCGATGCAGAAGGACTCGCTCAGGGTGAAGCTGTTGCAGTTGACTGGAAACACGCCTACGCAGATCATCAACAACCGAACTGGCCGGTGACGGCGGCTATCGACGGCAACATCACCCTCGACGACGGCTGGGCGGTCGAAGGAATCCAACGCAAAGAACGACGCGTCGCGATATTCGCCAGTGACACTCCTTTCGGAACAACGGGCCAGGTGAAACTCACCCTGAATCTTCACTTCGCCAGCCGCTACATCGAACACGGCCTAGGGCGTGTTCGCCTCAGCCTTGCTCATGATTTCATGCCTCCACATTTCGATACGGTATGGGGTGACGACGCATCCCATCCGGCAAAAAAGCTCGTCAACAATGGGAGTGATAAAGACTGGAACTGGGTCAGCGGAGATGATCACCCGATTCACTCTGGGAAACGCAGTCGTCTCCAGAAAAGCACCACCGACCGCATCGTTCAGCACTATTTCAATGAGGCTCACGACCCCATCACCGTGAACAAGGACGATCAATTCTATATCTGGGCTTGGCTCGATCCGGAAAACCCTCCAAAGACCGTCATGCTGCAAGTGCACTCTGCAGGGTCTTGGGAGCACAGAGCGTATTGGGGTGAAGACCTGATCAATTTTGGCACTCTTGGAGTCGATACTCCGGGTCACCGCCCGATGGGTGATCTTCCCAAAACGGGGGAATGGGTTCGCCTTCAAGTTTCCGCAGATCAGATCGGATTCACTCCCGGTAACGTCATCGATGGTTATGCATTCACCCAATTTGGCGGACACTGCTACTGGGATGATTATGGCATCAGCGGTTATGGCCAGACGCTCGAGTTGGAAACCCTACTCACAGGACCCACGACACTCCAAGACGAACGAACCTCTTCTCTTTTGCGAGATCTCTATCGCGCTCGACACAGCCCTGAATACAAAGTCATGCTTCAGGAAATAGCAGAGCAACAGAAAGCTCTGGAACAACTGAACGGAAAGATTCCCACGACCCTCGTCGCCTCAGAGCGGATGGACATGCGTCCGGCAAGATTACTTGCGAGAGGACAGTACGACCAACCTCTAGGAGAGCCGATTCCTCCCAAGGTGCCTTCTTTTCTGCCACCATTGCCAGAAGGAGCCCCCGCCAACAGGCTCGGACTCGCCCAATGGCTGACCAGTTCTGATCACCCACTCTTCTCGCGCGTTACCGTTAATCGCATTTGGCAACAACTCTTTGGAACTGGACTCGTTTCCACTTCGGAAGATTTTGGAGCGCAAGGTGAATGGCCTAGCCATCCAGAACTGCTCGATTTCCTAGCGACTGATTTCATCGACCGGGACTGGAACTTAAAACAATTCATTCGCTCACTGATGCTGACCGACACCTACTGTATGGAAACCGTCATCACTCC
Source organism: Planctomycetota bacterium (assembly GCA_016776905.1). Lineage (GTDB taxonomy): Bacteria > Planctomycetota > UBA8108 > UBA1146 > UBA1146 > UBA12191. The sequence continues at coordinate 14,254 of JADHSM010000025.1, forward strand.
CGAAAGCCTCGACAAGGATCCTCGAAATCGTTACCTCGCACGCGGGCCCAGATTCCGTCTCGACGCTGAAATGATTCGCGATCAGGCTCTATTTTTATCAGGATTACTCGTTGAAAAAATGGGCGGCCCGGGAGTCAAACCCTATCAACCAGATGGGCTGTGGAAGGCGGTCGGATACGTCGACAGTAACACCGTCAAATTCGTCCAGGACAAAGGAGAAAGCCTTTACAGGAGAAGTGTTTACACCTTTTGGAAACGTACCAGCCCTCCTCCTTACCTTGCCATCTTTAATGCTCCCAACAGAGAAACGTGTGTCGTCAAACGGGAACGCACCAACACCCCCATGCAAGCGCTCCTCTTAATGAATGATGTGCAATATTTAGAGTGCGCACGCGTCCTAGCAGAAAATCTTTTGACCGATGTCTCCGAACTTTCCGACCGAGACAAACTGCAACGACTGTGGAGGATCGCTACCAGCAGAACGCCCGCAGATGATGAACTCGACGAACTCGCTATATTTTTGAACTCCATGCGTGACAGATTTTTGTCAGATCCGACTGCCGCAAAAGAGTTACTCTCTACAGGCGAAATGCCGAGAGATATGAACCTCAACGAAACAGAACATGCTGCATGGATGCTCGTATGCAGTTTGGTCATGAACCTCGACGAAGTTGTGATGAAGGGTTGAAACATGGATCCTGAACTAGAAATGAACATCCAGGAGACACGTCGCCAGTTCTTTGGCAAATCCCTCGCCACAGTGGGATCTACTTTAGGGATGGCCGCTCTGTCACAGTTGCAGGGTTCTCCCTTGCTCGCTTCGGCAGGAGCGAGTGCTGATCCCCTTCACACTCTTGGCACTGCAGGAAGCCTGACCGCACCGCATCGCAAACCCAAAATCAAACGTGTCATCTCATTGTTTATGTCTGGTGCACCCTCACAGATCGATCTCTTCGATCATAAGCCAAAGATGAATGACCTATTCGACAAAGATCTTCCCGAGTCGATCATCAACGGACAACGTCTCACTACGATGACCAGTGGGCAAGCTCGATTCCCGGTGGCCCCTAGTCGATTTGAGTTTGATCGACACGGCCCCGCCGGTGCAGAGATCAGCGAACTTCTTCCCCACACCGCCTCCATCGCTGATCGCATCTGCATCATCAAATCGATGTTTACTGAAGCGATCAATCATGACCCTGCGATGACATTCATGCAGACAGGAAGTCAACAGCCCGGAAGACCGAGCCTCGGATCATGGCTCAACTATGGGCTAGGGTCTCTCAACTCCAGCTTGCCCGCTTTCATGGTGATGCAAGCCACATGGACCGGGCGACGATCTGCCCAAGCGCTCTTTGAACGTCTCTGGGGATCGGGGATGTTGCCCTCTGAATATCAAGGCGTCTCGTTACGATCCATCGGAGATCCTGTGCTCTATCTTTCCGATCCTCCAGGTGTTGAACGGACCACTCGAAGACAAATGCTCGACCACCTCGCCCGCCTGAATGGCAAATTGGTCAGCTCTATTGGTGATCCTGAAACTGTTGCCCGCATTGCCCAGTACGAGATGGCTTACCGAATGCAAACGTCGGTTCCTGAATTGGTCGATACCAGCAAAGAGCCTCAACACGTGAAGGATCTATACGGTCCCGACGTCGACAAGCCCGGCACCTTCGCTTCATGCTGCCTCTTGGCCAGAAGAATGGTGGAGAGGGATGTTCGCTTCATACAGATCTATCATCGCGGCTGGGATCAACACGAACTACTTCCAGAAACGATCAAGAGACAATGTTCAGATGTGGACCAACCCAGTGCAGCCCTCGTCAAAGACTTGGAACAACGAGGATTACTGGATGACACGCTGGTGATCTGGGGTGGAGAGTTTGGAAGAACCATCTACTGCCAGGGCCAATTGACCCGAGAAAACTACGGTCGCGATCATCACCCACGATGTTTTAGTATGTGGCTTGCAGGAGGAGGCATCAAAGGGGGTTACGTCCACGGGGAAACAGACGACTTCTCGTACAACATCACCCGTGACCCAGTACATGTGCATGACCTGAATGCCACAATTTTGCATCTCTTGGGTATCGACCACGAGCGTCTTGTATTCCCTTATCAGGGACGTGATTTTCGCCTGACAGATGTCCACGGAAATCTTGTCCGCGATATTCTAGTGTAAGATCTTCGTGGTCAGTTCCTGAAGTCAGTTCATCAAGGCAGATCTGATCTTCCAGCAGCAATTTCTTTCCGGTTTGAAACTATGGAGAAAATTACGTGTCTAGTAACACTGCAAACAACAAGAAACAAAACCACCTCGAATACAGAGTCTTTCCAGAACCTCACTGGAGATTAACTCCGGGAAACTCTGCTATTCACTCGGAAATTCTCCTTGTTCACGGATTGGGAGAACATGCAGGCCGCATGCTCTCGGTGGCATCTTTTCTCGCAAATCAGGGGTTCGCGGTCAGGATACTCGACCTTCCAGGGCATGGAGGTGATGGCAGTGAATCTCATCATCGACTGATGCGTGCTTACCTCACAGAGGGAGGTCCGGCAGAAGTACTTCATGCGATTCGGAATCTCAGCGCTGCAGATCAACAGCATTTACATCACGTCAGAGATGAGAAAAATCTACAGCTCAACAGCACCTGCTTTCAATCCTGCGTCGAAACTGTCGAGCGTTGCATGCTGTGGAGTGCCGCCGATGGAAATGAATCTCGCCGCCCTCACTTTGTCTGGGCCCACAGCATGGGTGGACTCGCCGCCATCCTCGCTCTCGGAAACATCGATCGAGATCTTTCCAGTGCGCCCAACGGCGCGGTGCTGACTTCTCCAGCACTCGCACCTCCTCCTTTTAAAGACGACCTCTTGACCCGTATCCTTACTGCAAAAGCTCAACTCATTTCGGGATTCCTCCCCCTTAAACCCTTCGCGATGCTTCAGCGTGGTGCCATGAGAGCCTTGGATCTGAAATCAGATAGTCGCTGGGCTTCCGATCATGTCAGCGATCTCGAAGATGAAAAAATCATTCACCAAGAAGACCCCTTACAGCACCTTTTTCTGCCTCTTTGTTTTGTTGCCCGCCTCTTACCGGCGATGTCGCGTGCCCATTCCCAGGCTAAAAATCTACGAACCCCTACATTCTCAATCGTTCCGGGATTTGATCCCATCGTCGATACACACGGCTTGTTGAAATGGTCCACACGCTTGAAATCTTCCTTCGATAAGAACCGTCCACACCGCTTGCAAAAATATGAGGATCTCTGTGTGCACGATGTTCCCCGAAGTTCGATTTCTAAAGAGGCTATGGAACGTGCCGGCGGCTGGCTCTTAGGTGCAGAGCCGATCTAGACACAACGGCTATCTACGAAAAGAGTCTCCCTGAATACGCTGGAAGATCTCTTGTACTCTTTCGGTTTGCACCATCATTTCGACACGAAGACGTTCTTCCGGAGTACCCGCAAGTGTTCCCGCAAAGCCGATCCGGATCGCCAATTCGCGAAGGCTGGCATCTTCTTCCGACACCACTTTAATACTCGCCCTATGCATCATAGAGAGTCGATTTTCGACAAGGCGTAAAAAATGATATGCCGTCCGAAGTGTCAAAAACTCTTCTTCGTCCAATAAATGAGATTCGTGTAATGCCGCTATCGCCATCGCAGTGGAAGGCACCCGGATACCGGGATGTTCTTTCCTATGCCGCAAAATCATACTCTGAACCAGAAACTCGATATCGATCAATCCTCCCGGGCCCGTACGGAAGTTGATACCTTTCTGGCTGCCGGCTTGTCGCCTACGTTTGTGCATCTGGCCCAACTCTTCGGCGATCAATTCCTTTTCCACGTTGCGACCCAGATTGCCCTGGATCCATACTTGAACCTCTTCGCCCAAATCGGAATCTCCGCAGGCAAAACTGCTTCGAACCAACGCTTGATGCTCCCAGAGTTGCGACCGCTCTCCCAGAAAATACTTCTTAAACTCGTCGAATCGTGTCACCAGAGCACCGCCAGCGCCATCCGGGCGTAACCTTAAATCGACCTCGTAAAGCGGTCCCCCAGTTCCCGGTTTTCCGAGCAGCTCTGTGACATGCTTGAGATGCTCCGTCCAGAAAATCCGCTCTGCATGTCCTTCTGCTGTAGTGCCATAGCCATCATGAACAAGAACCAAATCGAGATCACTGGCGTACCCCATCTCATTCCCGCCGAGCCTTCCCAAAGCCAGGATGGCGTGTCGGGGTGACTTTCCATCATGGACAATCAAGTCGCCCAAACGTGAACGGGTACTCTCTAGTGCGTACTCATCGATCACTTTCAGAATGGCTCTGGCCACCGCAGATAAAGAGGTCAAGACCCGGTCAAGCGGCAACCGACCACTCAAATCGAGAATTCCAATATGGATGAAATGGAGTGCTCTAAACTCCTGCAGTCGGCGAGAAAACTCTTGCGAATCACTGACGCCCATCAATACCGATCGAAGTTCTTCGATCAAACTTTCTTCCGTCGCCCGACGCAAAGTCCGAACTCTGTCGACCACATCGTCAAGAACTCCAGGATGGTTCAACAACAATTCTGACAAGTAGCGACTGCGGCCAAACAGATCGACAAAAATTCGACACGTCTCTGGTCGCTCCGTCAGCTGCTGATAAAACACCGCCGGTGCACCCAAAGTTTCGACACATTGAACAAACATCAACGCTGCTTGATCCGGATCAGGTGTCGACCGTATGGCGTCAAGAAGTACTGGGAATAACGCAGCGAGGTAATGTCGTGCTCGGGGAGATCTCAATCCTGTTTGACGAGGGAATGCGAGTCTCCGAAGTAACTGATACGCCTTACGAGGATCCCGGAATGAATACCGACCGAAGACCCGATCGATCACTTCCGGTTCAGGCTCAAAGGCCAGAACAATATGTACTTCCCCTGAGCTTTCATCTCCGTAATCTCTGAACAAAGTATGAAAGAGCGATTCCAATATTCCACGAATACGATCACGTCGCAGATCTAATGCAGTGAAGAGTTCATCTTCAGAGCCATGCCCCAATGATCTGGCGAGTGCTTTTTGCAAAGCCGGATCTTCAGGGATTTGGAATGACTGCCTACGATGCTGAAGCATACAGTGATGCTCAACCCTACGAAGAAAGCGATAACCATCGAGCACTCGAGCCGACTCGGAAGGGGTCAATGCTCCGATAGCACCCAACCGTCGAATCGAGTGATAAATGTTGCCCCCACGAATCGATCGGTGCACTTGTCCATGCAAGAGCTGCAGGAACTGGACGAGGTATTCCACATCTCGAATACCGCCCCAGCCCACTTTCAATTCGGAATCATCCCTACCGGCAGGACTGCTCTCCAAAACCTCTTTCCAACCCTGAAGTTTTTGAATCTCTTCAAGGTCAAAAGGTCTCTGAAAGACGAAATGAGCCACTTCATTGAGAAGTCGCTTCATCCCTTGAGTTCCGTCATGAACAGACCTGCTGCGAATGTGCACGATACGTTCCCAGGTTCCGGCCACCGCTTTGAACTCGGCACGAGCCTGTCCGATAGTCGGCACCAAAGGACCTGTCACTCCACCAGGACGCAAACGCAAGTCGGTACGATAAATGGGGAATGTTCCTCCATGCCCGGAGAGCACTCGAAGAATCCCACGAGCAGCCATCTCGCAAGGCCCAGGATCTGAATCATCATCTCTGAGAAAATAGAGGTCGATATCACTGGAAAAGTTGAGCTCACGTCCGCCCCATTTTCCGAGGGCGACAACACCCATAGGAAGATCTTCCGCCCCGACCACTTCGAAAGCAGCACGCACGGTGTGATCTGCCAACTCACTGAGAGCATCACCGGTTTGCTCGACGTCGATACTGCCATCCAACTCGCAGCAAACGATGCGCAGCAACTCTCTGCGATGCCAACGAGAAAGCGAACGTAAGCGCGCAGTTTCATCCGCACCGCCGATGCGAGGCGGCTCAACAATGGGATCTCGTGCCATTGCAAATTCAGGGCGCGTCATTTCGACCAGATGACCCTCTGCGAGATCGGCCATCGGATCGCCCGCTCCGAAGATAAAAGTCAGCCTTTCAAGCCGACCCTCCTCCAAAAGTTCTTCGGGAAAACCATAGGTACCTGTCAGAGTTCTCTCGAGACACCCGAGAGCGGCATCCGGATCAGCCACTTTTTTGAGCGCATCGAAAAGACGATCTCTATGAACATTACCGATCGCCTTCAAGATACTGCGGGAATTCCAGAGGGCTCGATCCAGAGAGGCTACCGCACAGGAGACCAATCTCTCCCGATCAGAAGCGCCGTTTTCGCCCTTCTGTGGTAAAACGGCATCAGATTCAGAATCTGGAGCCTCGTCGATCAATGCAGCCTTCTTCCATGTTTCACTATCCGGGACTTCTCGGCACCGAGTCTGACCGCTTTGAGCCGATCAGGAAACCCCTATCCACCTTCCCGTATCGGGTGATCTCTGAGCCCACTCCAGTTATCCTCTGTATGAATCCAGTTCGGGGCTCAAAACGGCTTCCCGACCATTTGGAGTTTCCGATCGAGGAGAGGAATGGCTCAGCATGAGCACCACAACTAGCGAACAAAAGAAGTTTGGACCTCGTCAAGGTCAAAAACCTGCGGGCGGCCACGTCACCCAGGTATTGAAGACCCAACGTAATGACTTTTGGCAAAAGGGACCGATGCTGACTCTGCTCGGCTTCGGCGCCTTTGTCGTCTACGTTCACCTTCGAGCTTTCATGGGGATGGATTACTACGCCGCCCCGTATCTCTCGCCTTTTTACTCCCCATTGGTCTATGCCAACCCGGAGTACTACGCGGGATCGCCCACCTTCCACGCCCTTCTTGGAAATCTTCCTGCAGGAGCTCTCAGCTTCTGGGAACAGATGGTCGCGTGGATGCCCCTAGCATTGCCGTTGTCTCCGGCATTTTTCATTCTGATCTTCCCGGCTTCATTCCGCGGAACCTGCTACTACTACCGTAAGGCTTACTACCGGAGTCTTGTCGGTTCACCTGCAGGCTGCACTGTTTGTCCTATCGCTCAGGGTACTTACCAAGGCGAAACCAAACTTTTGCTGATTCAGAATCTGCACCGTTACGCCATGTACGGAGCGGTCGCCTTCATCTTCATTCTGACCTACGACTTCTGGCTCGCATTATTTATGCCGATGACTGAAGCCGGAGTGCCTTGGAGTGCGGGGAGCGGCGATCCGACTTCCTATCAATTCGGCATCGGTGTCGGGTCCATCATCATGGGCCTCAATGTGCTCTTCCTAGGGGGATACACCTTTGGCTGCCACTCTTGGCGTCACATGGTGGGAGGCCGCCTCAATCGTTTTGCCAATGGCGACGAGAGCAGTACCGGAATTACCTACGCGATATGGAAAGCAAGCACCTGGCTCAATGAGCGGCACATGCCCCTGGCATGGATCAGCCTGTTCTGGGTGATGTTTACTGATCTCTATGTCTGGTCCGTCTGTAACGGCTGGATCACTGACTACAACACGTGGTCCATCGCCACGAGTGGTCAATAAGAAGGAGGCAATATGATTGATCTCAACGAGATCCAGACGATCGAACACGACGTACTGGTCGTGGGTGCCGGAGGCGCAGGACTGCGCGCGGCCATCGAAACGTCTAACTTAGGTCTCAATACAGGTGTCATCACCAAGAGCCTCCTCGGCAAAGCACACACCGTGATGGCAGAAGGCGGCATGGCCGCTGCTATGGGCAATGTCGACAGCCGTGACAACTGGAAGGTTCACTTCCGGGACACCATGCGCGGAGGCAAGTTCCTCAACGTTTGGGAAATGGCTGCGGTACACGCCCAAGACGCGCCCGGTCGAGTCCGTGAATTGGAAGACTGGGGTGCCGTTTTTGATCGCACCCGTACAGGCCTCATCAACCAACGCAACTTCGGGGGCCACCGTTACCCCCGTCTGGCTCACGTCGGAGACCGCACAGGTCTCGAGTTGATCCGCACTCTGCAAGACCACGGCATCCATCAAGGCATGGATGTTCACTCGGAATGCATCGGAGTCGATCTGCTCAAGGACGGCGGCAAAATCAGCGGCATGCTCGCATACTGGCGAGACACAGGACGCTTCGTCGTCTTCCGCGCTCCGGTGGTGATCTTCGCGACGGGCGGTGCCGGCAAGGCGTGGCGTGTGACCTCCAACTCTTGGGAATACACCGGCGATGGATACGGCATGGCCACACGGGCCGGTGCCGAACTGATGGACATGGAGTTCACTCAGTTCCACCCCACCGGCATGGTCTGGCCCCCATCCGTACGCGGGATCCTCGTCACCGAAGGTGTTCGGGGAGAGGGCGGAATTCTCACCAACTCCGATGGTGTCCGCTTTATGTTTGACAATATCCCGGAGCGTTTCGCTCCAGAGACTGCTGATACCAAAGAAGAAGGTCAACGTTGGCTCGACGGAGATCGCGAGGCACGCCGACCACCTGAACTGCTGACCCGTGACGTCGTCGCCCGCGCCATCATGCGCGAAGTCAAGTCAGGCCGCGGCTCTGAGCATGGCGGGGCCTACCTCGACATCAGTCACCGCGATTCCGACTTCGTGAAGCGCAAGCTGCCTTCGATGTACCATCAGTTCAAAGAACTGGCAGAGGTCGACATCACAGCCCAGCCGATGGAAGTGGGACCCACCCTCCACTACTACATGGGTGGTATTCGCGTCAACGCCCACAGTCAAATGACCAACGTCCCTGGACTCTTCGCCGCAGGTGAATGTTCCGCAGGACTCCACGGGGCTAACCGACTCGGCGGTAACAGTCTCTCTGACCTGATCGTCTTCGGAGCCCGCGCCGGTATCGGAGCCAAGGAATACCTCGACAATCTTTCTGGATCGCCCACGGTTCAGCAAGAACAGGTGCACCAACACATGCGCGGAGTCACCGACTTCCTCAACCGTGAAGATGGTGAAAACCCCTACGTGGTTGTCGACGACCTCCAGAAGATCATGGAACTCAATGTCGGTATCGTCCGCGAAGGCGAAGAACTGGAAAAAGGCATCGAAGAGCTTCACAAGCTCAAGGATCGCGTCGCCAAGGTCAAAGCGCACCCCACCAGCCAATACAACCCGGGTTGGAACACCTGCATCGACCTGCGCAACATGATCACTTCTGCGGAAGCCACCGCCCTCTGCGCCTTACAGCGTGAGGAAAGCCGTGGAGCGCACACTCGTCTCGACTTTGAAGGAGAACGTGAAGAAGGACTGACTTACAACGGCGTGGTCCACCTCACCGAATCTGGAGAACTCAAAGTGCGCAAAGAGATGCGCAAAGATGCTCCGGAAGATCTGCAAAAGATCGCCCACTCGACTCTGGAAGAACTGGAGGGCAACCGTGTCTGAGAGAACATTCCGCGTTTGGCGCGGCAATCAAGAAGATGGTGGAGAGTTCGTCGACTACAGCGTCGAAGTTCAACCCGGCATGGTCGTGCTCGACTGCATTCATGAGATCCAGAAGGAGCACGCCTCCGATCTCTCCTGCCGCTGGAACTGTAAGGCAGGCAAGTGTGGTTCATGCAGCATGGAGATCAACGGCAAGCCCGCGCTCTCCTGCATGACGCGTATGAACACCTTCGAAGAAGGAGAAACCGTCACACTGCAGCCGATGAAAACCTTCCCGGTGATCCGCGATCTGACCTGTGACGTGTCTTGGAATTACGAACAGAACAAGCGCATCCGCCCCTTCGCCCCGCGGCCACGCGACCCCGACGGCGAGCACCGCATGATGCAGGAGGATGTCGATCGGGTGCAGGAGTTCCGCAAGTGCATCGAGTGCTTCCTCTGTCAGGACACCTGCCACATCCTGCGTGACCGCGAAACCGAGCAGAACTTCGCCGGTCCCAGATTCATGGTGCGCTT
>JADHSM010000003.1 GCA_016776905.1 Planctomycetota bacterium
GTTCGTCCTGCTGACGAGAAGGACCTTGATCCAGCGCTTGCTCAGCGACCCCGGATAACTTTTCCGAAGCCGATTGTGCACGCTCTCCAGCTTCCTGAAGACTTTCTACTTTCTCTCTCTGCTCTTGTTGGCCTTGTTGACCTTGTTGGCCTTGTTGACCTTGCTCGCCTTGTTGACCTTGTTGGCCTTGCTGACCTTGCTGACCTTGTTGGCCTTGCTCGCCTTGTTGGCCTTGCTCACCTTGTTGGCCTTGTTGGCCTTGTTGACCTTGCTGGCCTTGCTCACCTTGTTGACCTTGTTGACCTTGTTGGCCTTGTTGGCCTTGTTGGCCTTGCTGGCCTTGTTGGCCTTGTTGGCCTTGTTGACCTTGTTGGCCTTGTTGGCCTTGTTGACCTTGTTGGCCTTGTTGGCCTTGCTGGCCTTGTTGGCCTTGTTGACCTTGTTGGCCTTGCTCGCCAGAAGCCATGGCTTGATCGAGTTGATCGCCTGCGGCCTTCAGGTCTTCTTGCGCAGATGCGCCAGCCTCGAGAACCTCATCAGAAAGTTTGCCGGTGGCGTTCTGAATCCAATCGCCCAATCGGTCTTTCATTTCCTGAAGTTGTTCACGCAGCCCACCGGTTCTTTCGTTATTACTATCCCCGGCCCTCTGAATTGCACTTTGTGCCTCTGACAGCGCTTGCTTTTGATCAGACCGATCGACGCTTTCACTGGGATCACCACTGAATGCTGAGGCCGCCTTTTCAGCTTCTTGTGCGGCTTCCTGTAGCGCTTGAGATGCCTCTTCAAGATCTTCCAAGATTTCTTCTGCTTCAGTATCACCGTTGTCAGCATCGGCAGTGGCTTCTCTACGAATAGAATTGATTCGCTCAGACAAGGATCGAGCATCTCTCGCTTGCGATTGAGCACGATTCGAGCGCTCTCCTAGATCCCCGGCGGGTTGGCCATTGTTTGCTGCGGCCTGTTCCTGTGCTTCTTGAAGATCTTGTTCGAGTTGCTGTTGGAGGTCTTGAATCTGCCGAGAAACTGCTGAGAGAGTTCTTTGCCGACGCGCTTCTCGAGTGAGCCGATCAGCAAGATTTTGGACTCCTCTTGAGATATCCATCGCCTGATCCGCCAACTGAGAGTTATCGGCTGAGCTATCGGGAGTATCAGACAGATTCTCCTGTGCATCGATCAGTGATCCTAAATCATCCTGAACTTCCTCGAGGTCACGCATATCCTGCTCTGCCTCGTCCGCATTCTTCGTAACATCTAGTAACGATCTTTGAGTATCAGCAAGTTCACTGATATTACCCAGGCGATCATTCACCTTCTGAAGATCAGATTCGACCGCCTCAGGGTCGATTCGAGATGATTCTAAAATCGACAACACCAATTCGAGGTTCGCTCGAACTTTCCGGGTTGTCTCCAACGCTTTTACGTAATCATCACTACTCAATGCCTCAGTGACAGCACGCATATCATCTTCGATGAGATCCTGAATAATTTTTTGCCGTGCACTTCGCAACCTCTGAGAATCTTCGGGAATGTCTTCGTCGAGTCGCTTGGCCAAGGTTTCCATTTGGCCCTGAAGGTCCCTGAGGTACTTGCGAGCTTCTTCTTGTAAACGAGCTAAGCGATCCGCTGTTTGTCCATTTAAAGAATCGACGTTCGGTATGAAGAATAAAAGGATCAACAACAGGCTAAAACATCTGATCATCGGTCATCTCCTCCCGGAGCGGCTTCTCCGCCAAGACTCTCTCGAACTCTCTCTTGAACACGTTCTTCAAGTTCTCGCTCGGTCTTGATCAGTTCTTCAACCTTGCGAATCATCGTCCTCATATCACCCCACTCTTGCAAATCGGAAACGACGTCGCCAAGTTGGCTTTCCACTCGTTGAACTTCGAAAATCGCATCCTCTGCGTCTTCTTGATCGACCTCTCCCTTTGAGGTTTTTTGTGCAAGCTCGTCAAGGTTTTGCCGAACGGGTGCCATCGTTTCCGAAGAAATTTTGTCGAGGTTGCTCGCAAGTCCTTGAATCCAAGACAACTCTTCGGCGGCACTCATTCGATTTCGCATCAATCGGCTTGTGATGGTTTCGAGTCGCTCAGCAGCATCTTCGATTCTTGTCGAAACTCTGTCTTGGCCTGTCCGTGCCTGACGGGCGAGAGGAGCCAGTTCCTCCGGCTTCTCACCTTTTCCAAGAGCTTCTGACAAGTCTTCAAGCTCTCTTCGGACAGCTCTTTGAACAGTCAGAGTTTCTTCCAGTCGTTCACGCAGCAATGTGAGTTCGTCCTGAGTCACTCGCTCCAACTCTTCCTCACTCAATACGCTGAGAATCCAAGTTCGACTGACACCAATTTGATCCAGAGCATCCTTCGCTTCGGCACGATACTTCCATCGTTGCCCAGGCTCTAAATCCCATTGATCAAGATCGATACTGAGAGACTGTTTCGAATTTTGTGGTTCTTCAGGGTCAACCATCAGATCCTGGAGTTCGATCACACGAGCGTCCACGGACTCCTGATCATTTAGTTCGGGTTCGAAAATTAAAGTCCCCGATTGGACGGCGTAGTCATCTCTCAAGAGAACTGCCACGTCCAATAGCGCTCGCGGAGTCACCTCAATATTTTGGCCCGGTTGTTCAATCAAGACTTCTGGGGCTCTATCGGGTATGACCGCAATTCGCCAAGTAATAGGTGTTTCGTTTTGGAATCCTTCGGTACTGGTCATTTCAAACCACCAACGTGCATCCGCTTGAGCAATGAACTCACCTTCTACGATGTTTCCATCAAGAAGCTTCACATCGCCCCGTATCAACTCTTCTCCATCTCCACTGGGTCTTGATTCGACACGAATCACCGATTGAATCGGCAAGCTGCTTCGTCCTCGAAAGCGAATCGAGGTTCCCATCGGAGCTTTGACATGCCCACTGCGAACAGAAGGGTTTTCTAGATCTGAGAACAAGCCGGTGTATTCCGGGAACTCATAGTAAAGTTCCATTTCCTCGATACGCGGACGCGACTTCACCTGAACGACATACCAGTTACTAGTGAAATCCCCACAGCGAACTCTGAATTCGATGTCTCTCTGCATATTTTGAAAGACATGCCGAAATCCTTCATTCCCTTTTCGGTCTAGGGAAATCTCTTCATTTATGGCTCTTCGACCATCGCTTTCAGGGAATTTCACTTCAAGAAATCCCCGAGCATTACCCCCTCGATCTTTGCGAACCTCGACGACTAATGAAGTTCCCTTTGCGAGAATCATTTCATTCTCAACAGGGCTCAACACAACGAGGTCATAACTTCTCGGCCAAGGTTTATCTTCCAAGAAGACATTCCTGTCGATGAAATTTCGAACGAGATCAGGTCGTAACCACTGACCTGCCACCGCAGGACCTAAAAGTAACAGCAAGATGAAAAAGGTGGTTCTTGCACGACTCCAAGTGAGCAACTTCCCCGGTCGAAGAATTTCCATTTTTTCTTCGGCGAGTTCAACTGTCCTACGGATGAGCTCAGGATTGTAATAGTGACGACGAGGGTTTTCAGGATCTGTCAGCTGGATAGCGGTGATCAAAGAATCTTCGAGTTCTTTTGTTGAGACCTCAACCATGGCAGCCAGCTCGGACTCACGGGCGGGGCGTCTGACTGCGAGCAATATTGCCCGAAATGCCACGACCAGAAGAACTATCCAAAAAGCCCCCTGAAATCCTCTGAGTAACTGAGGCAATACTGCGACCCAGTCCAACAAGAACGCAGCCCACATCGCAACGGAAGCCAACGCTAACCAGCGTAGGACTCCAGTGACCACTCTCATCAGGCGACGACGTGACCGTAACTGACGCAATCGCCTCAGCGCAATGACGGGTCTATTGATGGTTATTCCTTCAGAAGATTCAGACACGATCACCTCTCGAATATCGGAAGGTATTGATATGGGACTTCCAGAATGATGCAGGCCATTGCCGTGGCGTAGTTCTCGCCAACGAGATCTTTCCATGACCCGCTCGCATTTTGTAATGCCAAAATGTCACGCCAGGTATCCCTATGCCATTTCGTCCAAAATTCGCCGCCTCGCTGAAACGCAGCCAAAGTTGCGTAGTACATACCGTAGTAGTAATCGAAGGTATTGAGGGCTTCGTATCGACGAGGTCTGTGACGAGAGAGATAACGCAGCCCATCGACGATCAAACGATCTTCGTAAATACCCGCTCCATAGAGCGCAGTGATACCTGCTGCTGTCAGAGGGAAAGTCGTTCTCGATCGCTGCACTCTACCGCTGGGACCGATTTCATGTTGGTACATGAATCCGCCACTCTCAATGCTTGCTGACTTTCGAACATAGGCGATGGCACTATCGATCGATTTTTTGGGCACATTTATTCCAGCGTTCCTCGCAGCCCTCAGAGCCATCACTTGGCAAACTGTGATACTCATGTCTGCGTCATCTGCTCCAGGCTGGTATCGCCAGCCCCCTGTTTCGTTTTGTGCTTGAACGATCAAGCCCACGGAGCGTTTCAGCTTTTCTTTGACGCGCTCCATGCCTGTCATGCCGTATACCTCTGCTAAGAACAGGGTGGCAAATGCATGACTGTACATTCGAGACTCATCGGAAGTGACAAACCCATTCGTCTGAACATTTCGTAATATGAAGTCGAGTCCCTTTTCAACTTGTTCGCCGTATTTGCCTCTTCCCGGTAAACTGCCCTCTGCCAAGAAAGCAATACAAGCCAAGGCAGTAACACCGATATGTTTTCCAAGTCTTCCGCGGTACTCGTAATGAACTTTACGTCCAATTTTGTCCGTCCAGGAACCATCGGAGTTTTGAGTTCTTTTTAGAAACTGTAGGCCTCGCTCTACAGCGAGACGAGATCTCTCTTGGAGTTCCAAATCGATAACTCGTTCTGGACCCTCGTCCACAACTTGACCCGAAACGGAACAGGCCGGAGCCAACGCTCCCAACAAAATCAGAACAGTAAGCCAGCGAAGTATCATTTGTTCTCCCTCGACTTTTTCTGGGGCGTGATGCAAGTTGCCTGAAATGGATTCGTAATCAATATCTGACCATCCAGCACTTCGATAACGCCCCCCACCTCTACGACCTGATTCCAACCATTATTTCGGTTTCGAACTCTATCAGATACGAGTGAAGCAATCTTCTTTTGAGGAGTTCTCGGTTTGAGCCCCTCCAAATACAAACAACCATCGACTTGGTTGATGTAAAGCACACCTTCCTCCACCAAAGCCGGACGCGACTCGGAAGGATTCCTGACGATCGATTGTTGATATAACTCTTCGCGGCCGATGTCGACATATATCATGGAGGTGATCATGTCCCCTGCAAGGAACAACCGGTTGCCTACAATACCCAGCATGTATGGGCCGAGTCCTCCGTTGTTAAAAACCTTCGCATTCAGCGCGCCTGTTTTTGCTGAAAGCGAATACAAGTAGGAGGAATCCAGTGGCGTCGCGAACAGATAACCGTCCTTCAGAATCAGTGGATTCGGTTTCCAAGCTTGAGAAGAGCTACCTCTGGAATTGTACCGACGGCGGCCATTCCGCTTCGTCACTCTCTCGTACTCTGAAATCCATAGAACTTTTCCGTCCCAGGCCCGCATTGCAGCGATCGCACCCAGATTAGAACAGCTATAAACAACATCATCGGCGATGAGTAATGATCCGAGAATAGGCTCACGCAATGGTTCACCAAACATGGTGAGTTCCACCTGATTACCAACGAGTGGTCGCATCCAGATTCTCTTGCCGGTCTCGGCGTCGAGACACCAGAGACTGACATCGATATAGCCACTCTTTCTCCAACCCAGAGCGTAAATCTTGCCGTCCTGAATAATGGGTCGAGAATTAAAACTCGTCGTTCTCAGAGTCTCATCAGTGCTATCTCTTCTTGATGTATCCCAGAGTAATCTTCCACCCCGACCACCTACACCCCAACATTTGATCCCTCTCCAAGGCAATGACACTTGAATGTCATAACCGAGATAGTTTTCTCTGCGACTGGCTCGGGACACATATGAGGTGAGGATATATTTCTCTCCCTCAACTGCCCACAGTCGCATATTGGGATCCTGCTCTTGGAACGTCGAATCTCCTGGTCGAAGATTGAAATCGGAAATCAACTTTCCTGTGCGGAGGTCATATCGAAGCAACTTACTTGAAGTCGGGATTGCCAACCTCGACTTATCCACCCCTGGTGAAACAAGTGAGTTTGAATCAGAAGAGAAATAACTTCTGTATTGCCTTGGGTTGGAAGCGATGTGCCGCGAGTAGTCACTGGTCTTCCAAGAAATCTCTCCCTCTTCGAAAGACAACGAAGGAATCGTCGATAACTTTCTCTTTTTACTCACGGGCGCAGAATCTTGAACAATCTCATCAAGGTCGTCATATAAGTTTTTGATTTCGGCAATCAACTCTTCTCTGCCGGCTCGTTGAGCCGCCAGCCAGATTCGCTCTGCAAGATCTCGAGTTAATGCTGGCGACAGATCGCCATCAACTGGGATCCTTGACGCTTGTTGCCAGACATTGATAGCAGCATCCGGCTCATCCATTTCAAAAAACAACTCGCCAGAAAGGACAAGTGCATCTCGCCTGAAATCCATCAACGGGAAGAGTTGAGCAACTCTAAATAGTTGGAAAGGATCTCTCTCAGAAATGGCTTTCTTTCGTATTGAAAACGCACGAGTTGAAAATTCTGAAACATAAAAAGCTTTTTGATCTTCGGGAAGATTCATCAAGTACTGGTTGATCTTTTGAGAAATCGGAACGGTCTGAAGCCAGTGATCATCGCGATACGATTCGATCAGTAAATCTTTCCCCCAGATCTCCTCATGAAGGCCCTGCAATCTTCGAAGACCCTCCGACACATCCCCATCTTGAATTTTCTGAATCGACTCTCTGAATCTTTGAGACTGAGCATCCGCACTTACAACAAGTGGGATCAAAGCCTTTCCGACATCGGCCTGAACTGGAGGAGTTGCAATAGAAAGAAAACTCACCAAGAAGATGAGGGCGATCGTGAAAGAGGATTTCTGAGAATTCAGATGGTCACCAGCACTTTGCCCAGAGTTCCCCAAAACCATAAGGTCACGATGTGCCTTTGGCTGAAGAAGCATCCTAAATGGCAAAAACCGGGTGCTGATCATCATGGTAATCTGAAGACCTTTCTCAGTATCCATTCTACAGTCAATAACAGTGTGAAGAGTGCCAGAATCAAGCGAGTATCCCAAAGAGGCTCTCGGTCCGCAGAAATGGGGACTTCTCGCTCCAGTACTTCGATTGAATCCGCCACATTCGAAGCATCCTGAGCTAAGTAATACTTGCCACCTGAAAACTCGGCTATACGAGTTAAACGCTGCTGGTCCATTCTGGGATCCGCATATTCTAGTTGCGGGACCACCACTCTGTAGGTCGCTGAAGCCACTTCCTTCTCACGGTCAATCAAGGCGATTCTATGCTCACCCAATTCACGGGTTTCAAGCGTCACCCCGTAGTACTCCTGGCGGGCTGGGTTTCTGAGTGCAGATACCTTGAGTGAGCTCCCCCCTGGGGGATCCACTCTTTCCAATTGAAGTTCAACTTCTTCATCTGAGGTGGGTTTGAAATCGGGTCCCAGCAATCGGGCAAGGACGTTAACTTCACTTCCCAATATCGCTTCTCGGGGATCAACACTGACAGAGTATCGCTTTGACGGACCCAGCAAACGGGAAGCTCCTACAAATCGAATGACCTGTCCCCAGAATCGATAAAACCATCGATTCCCGACAAGTCTCCGCAAACGCCATGTGTCATCGGTCATGGAGATGAAAGATCTCCCTCGTCCTTGGTACTGAAAAGCGAAGATAGGTCGAGGTCCATACGTGAAGTGTTCATCTGTCTCATGAACTGCGAGGGCAACGGCCCCTTTCTTCAACTTTTTGACTTTTTGATACCAGAAGAATCCGGGCATCGTTCTGTCACTTCTACCTTGCCACTGCCAGAGTTCCTCGTTTCGCTCGGAGTCTCCCGTCAACTGCATAACAGGATGATCGAGTCCCTCGGGAGTCAGTCGTACATGGAATGATTCAGTAAGATCCCTAGATCCACTTCCGCGAACATCCGCATCTTCTAACTCTACCGGCAACAATCTCTCAAGAGGCGAGCCGAGAAAACGACGCGGCATAAACCATTGACCAGACAGGAAAACGATACCGCCTCCCTGGTCCTCTACGAACTCCGTCAACCACTCGAGTTGCTGAGTGGAGAGAGCATCGGGTCTGATATCACCAAGGATCACGACGTCGTATTCAAAAAGAGTTTCCCGTTTTCTGGGAAAAGATCGAATCGGCCTGAGACCCGGGGAGGACTCCTGCGGAAACTCTGGATCAGCTTCCAGAAGCAGGCAGTGCGTCTCCATCGTTGGATCTCGTATGAGGGAGTTCTTTAGATATCTGTAATCATATCTGGGAGGCCCCTCAACGTAGAGAACTTTAATTTTTTGAGCAACAACCGTGACCGGTTTTTCGAGTGCGTTATTTTCTTTAAACAACTCTCCATTTTGATATGGAAGTTCAATTTTGCACAAATATTGACCTGGAGATTTGGGAGTAAACTCCAAGCGATGAGGAACGACCTCGCCGTCTTCTCCGATTCTGACGTAGTAATCGATTCTTTGCTCGACCCCGCCATCCTCTCGAATCAATTTCAAGCCAGCGCGAATTTCTTGTCCTTCAAATCCTTCTGCAGCGACTCGGAAATCAATCGGGACCATGTCCCCCTCAAGGACCACATCCGCCAAGTCGAGATCGACCATACGAATATCCCTGGGATCTGCCGAATTACCGACTCCAATAACATGAACCGGAATCTCCCGAAGATTCAGTCTTTTCGCAACGTCTTCCGGAGTGGAGACTCCTCCGCTGTCCTGTCCATCGCTGATCAGAACGACTGCGGACACCTTTTTTCCACGAACGCTATCTACCGCATCCGAGATAGCGTCTCCAATACGACTGACCCGTCCCCTCAGTTCTAGCTCTTCTACCTTTGTCGCCGTGATTTCGGAGATGGGATCATCCGCAGATAATCTGGACATCTCCGTGATGGCTCTCACGCCATCTGAGCCCGTCATTATTTTTATATCGGCTTTTTCACGAAGGCGTTCGATTAAGTTCGATTGGCCTCCATTGAGAATTCCATTGGCCACCTCAAGTCGAGAGGGTTCGGCTATCGCCTCCACTCCAGCGACACTTCTTATCTGCTGATCAACTTGAATATCCTCATAACGATCGCGAATTCCCATCGAGAAGGAATCGTCTACGAGAACCACAACAGTTGAGTTTTCAGTTTGGACTCGTTCTTTCGTCAGAGTCGGCTTGAATAGAATCAGGACTAATATCAATAGAACGGCGAACCGAAGCGAACTGAGAAGAAAGCGGGAACCGAGTCCCAACTTGCCCTGATCTCCGCGATAGCACCATGCGGCGGCTGCTATGAGCAACGGAATGATGATCACGGCTATAATCCATGTCTCCGGTGCGGATAGCCACTCGATACGAGTTTCTGTCCGGGTATCGGCAAACATCAACAAGGAAAGATCAAATATCATCGTGAACTCTTCCTTGCCCGGCTAAAGAAACTCGCAAGTCCCGTCTCAAGAACTAAAAGCAACAAGACTGAGGAGAAGAGGGGGTACCAAAGATCCCCTTTTCGACCTGAGGTTGATTCACTTTCATTCTCATTCAAGAAATCTCCCCTTTGGACTGCGGGATATATCTCTACGATTCCATCTGGATCGGCAAAGACCAGTGCGCCCTCGCCTTTTATGGGGTTGACGGAAAAAGCATCGCTCCTCGTCTCGCCGGAATCTTTCTCAAATCGAATCTCGTAGACACCTGGAGACCAAGAACCTGCCACTGAAAGAAGAAATGATTTTCGGTCTTCAGATTCTTTCAATGCGAGGGGAACGGCACTTCCTTCAGGGGTCACCAAAGAAATTCTCGGAGCATAATCTGCAGATGATATCTCTTGAACGAGCGGTTCTCCCAATGCCAGATTTTTTCGACTGCCATCTTGTACCGTGAGCCATGGTAATGATTCATGAAGGAAACATACATACGCAGGCGTTACCGGGAAGTTACTCCACTCCCGATCCGCACCTGTTCCAAGAACGATAACTGTTCCTTTTCCAAAACTGGATTGCACCAATATCGGGGTTTGATCGAAATCGTCCAGCTCAAGAAGGACTTCGATGCCCTCTGCAAAAACTTCAGGTTTTTGGAAACCGTGGACGATGACATCACCGAGTCCAGTTTCGGGATCTCCAGCGAGATATTCCATCACAGGATGCTCAGGATCCTTGATGAGCCAGTGGTAAAAGACTTGTCTTCTCGGATCAGAAATGGAGATTCCTGGTTTCCATGGGAACCAGCCTTCACCATTCTGCCAAGCATTCGCAGTCCAACTCGCCGGATCCATACGAGATCCAGTGAAGACGAGGACACCGCCTCCATCAGAGATAAATTTTGAGATTCTCTCTGACTCGGCGGGATTCATTCGTGAAACATCTGCAAGAACGAGAATCCTCGCGCCGTCTAGGTCAGCAGAAAGAAGTCTGTCATCGGGGATGACCTCGACGTTGTATGGCGAGAGTCGGATTCCACGACTCGAACTTTCGCCTTCACCAATCGCCGCAACGAGCCACTCAGATTCAGAAGATTCGTCATCTGGATTCCAGCCGCCGTCAGCTACCAATATTTTTACGGACTCCACGACCTCACATGCAAACCACCGTGCATCGTCTCTATCAAGATCGTCGCTCTTCAAGCGTGCTTCGACATTGGCAACACCCGGGAGACGGAAGATGTGTGGAAAGCCGAGAGTCAGTTCTTGCCCGCCCTCAACATCGATCCTTCTCGTGCCTTGAACTTCTCCATTCACGAGAAGTTCGACTTCCAGTCCCGGAACGGTTTCAGTGCCCTTATTCACCAGATCAACCTGGAATGAAAGAGGTACATCTGTACTGATCAATCCACTGGAGGGACGAAGCGAGGTCAGGCTTACATTTCGTGGCTTCGTTGGAGCAACATTATGAATGAGTAACTGACCACCCGAAGACTCTAACAATTCGAGAGCTTTCCTGACGGATGGCAACTCAGTTCCATCTTCTTGAAACCAATCTGCTTTCTGAAAATCAGAGAACAGATGAAAGACCCAGTCTCCTCCCTCCTCAACAGCAAAAGCAGCGGCCTCGGAGATCAAAAACTCGGGCGTCAATGGCAACCAACCCGGACTGATTTGTTCGAGTTGCCCAAGGATGTCTGCGGGTCCTCCGGCGACGACCAACTCCAACCTCGGAGTCGGAGTATCAGCAGGAGGTAATCCTCCCACCAGAAGTGCTGTTCTATCACCGGTCTCAAGTTCCAAAAGTAAGGATCGAGCTTGTTCCCGAGCTTCTTGAAGAGTCGTACGACTCGCCAACGTCGCCGCAGTACTCGCCGAAGCGTCGATAATAACGGCTTCTTGCCTCGCCGTTCGTCCTATGACAGGAAGTGTTCCGTCGTCTAAGCTTGGGCGAGCCATCGCCATGACAAACAGCAGTACAGCCAATGTCCTGATCAAAAGGAGTAAGAGATTTTCTAATCGTAGCCTTCTTTGGTGCCTTTTCATCGCCTTGAGAAGGAACTCCATCGCGGCCCAGGGTCGTCTGCGGTATCGCTGCCGATTGATCAGATAAATGATGATGGGAATCAATCCCAGAGACAAAAACCCGAGTAGAGCAGGATTGATGAAATTCATCGTGGGCTCCCCGATCTCCTGACCAGAGCTTCGCGCAAGACCTGATCAAAACTTCGAGAACAATCTGCTAACTGATATTGGATGCCGCTATTCCTAAAGTCCCTACGAATAGTGCGAGTAAACTCTCTCACTTCTGCCAGATAGGCTTCCCGGACAGCTTCAGGGTCAGCCAATTGGTCCTGCATTCCTTCAAGGCCTTCAAACATCGTCATACGAGTAAAAGGGAATTCTAATTCATCGGGGTCCATCACATGCAGGACCAAAACGTCATGCCCGGCATGACGCAACCGACGCAATCCATGAAGGATTCCTTCGGGCTCATCAAACAAATCGGTCATGAGAACGATGAGACATCTCCGCTTGAGTCGATCGGAGACTCGCCCCAGAACCTCTCCGATATCGGTCGTGTCTTTCCCGGATTCTTGGGACAGAACAGAAACCAAATCCTGAAGATGACTTCGACTCTGAGAAATAGGAGCGTCAGCGCGAATCTTGTCATCAAAAACAAGTGCACCCACGGCATCCTGCTGACCCAAAATCAAGTATGCGAGGGCGGCTGCCAAAGTTCTCGCATATTCAAGTTTCGTCATCGCTCCAGAGCCATAATTCATCGACTCACTGGCATCCATCACCAACTGAACTCTGAGGTTCGTCTCTTCTTCAAACTGCTTGATGTAAAATCGATCGCTACGACCAAACACCTTCCAGTCGATATGACGGATGTCATCTCCCGGAACGTATTCACGATGCTCTGCGAATTCCACGGAAGAGCCATGGAACGGACTGCGGTGCAAGCCCGTGATAGAGCCCTCCACAATCATCCGTGCCCTGACAATCAGTCCGGAAATCCTGGCCAGCGTGGCAGGATCGAGAAGCCTTTGCGCTTCCTCAGACGACATGCGCTGCCGTTTCCTCGAGTAGACGGGTAATGATGTCATCCGAAGTTACACCCTCTGCCTCCGCGGCAAAGTTGGTAACAATACGGTGCCTGAGAACAGGAAGAGCCACTCTTCGAATGTCCTCTGCGGTAACATGGGGGCGTCCATCAAGGATCGCACTCGCTTTGGCACCCAATACCAGATACTGACCCGCTCTGGGCCCGGCTCCCCAATCGACATGTCGCTTCACAAATTCAGGAGCATCTTCGGTTTTGACACGAGTAGCCCTCGTCAATCGGAGAGCATACCGAATCAAATCATCCGCAATCGGGACTTCACGAACCATGCCCTGAAGTTGCATGATGCGTTCGCCATCCAGTACGGTGTTAACCTCTGACTGATGCCCTCCCGTAGTTCTCTGCATAATTTCCAGTTCTTCCTCAGAGCTCGGGTAGTCGACCCGAATGTTGAACATGAATCTGTCCAACTGTGCCTCGGGCAACGGATAAGTTCCCTCTTGCTCGATAGGATTCTGAGTGGCAAGAACGAAGAACGGCTCGGAAATGGGATGCCGTTTTCCGCCCACGGTGACCTGCTTCTCTTGCATCGCTTCCAGAAGTGCTGCCTGTGTTTTTGGTGGCGTTCTGTTGATTTCGTCAGCAAGCACAATGTTTGCAAAAATAGGACCCGGAACGAATCGGAAAACTCTATCCCCAGTGGCTTTGTCTTCCTGAATGACTTCCGTACCAGTGATGTCACTGGGCATCAAATCAGGAGTAAACTGGATACGATTAAAATTAAGACTGAGAGCTCTGGCCAATGTGCTAATCAGCAGAGTCTTTGCCAATCCAGGAACTCCCACCAATAGGCAATGCCCGGAAGAAAGAAGAGAAAGAAGCAACTGATCGATCACTTCATCCTGTCCGACGATGACCTGAGCTAATTGCTCTCTCAAAGATTCCACGGCCTGTTGGACATCATCCAACGCTCCTACTGAAGCGGAGTCGGATGGGGAGAATGGGTTGTCCTCTGAATTCAGATCTTCACTGGTCATCAGGTATTCCTCGTTCCTCTAATTTTATGCACCCGGGATATCACTCGCCGGAGAATTTTCATCAGGCTTGGCTCACAAGTTTGATTTTCAGATCAGGGCTTTTCCGATGATCCCCGATTGAATCGGCCTTTTGGGGCCGATGACTGAGACAGCAAGGAAGATCCGCAATAGACCCCCCTTTTGACCTGAGATCCCCGCAGGCCTGCCCACTTTCGAAAACTACCGAAGATGCAAAAAAGGACATCACCGGGCCCGCTGGGACGCGGAATCCATTCGGATCCAAAAAAATCCCCCGCAGAACTCCTCAGAGGATAATCGAGGTCACTGAGCGTTGAAACCTTGCAAGGGGCTGAAAAGCCCTCATCGAGGACAATATCGACCAATTTCGAGCAAGATCCCCCGTCCTTACTGGCCAGTGATTCCCTTTCGTCTCGTTCGGTCTCGTTGACTTCGATCAGGCCTCCCCTAAACTTTGCCAACTGCCCCTCATAACGATGCGTCACAACGGGGTGGTTCCACCGGAATTTTGACGAATCGGCTGTTGCCGATATCTCTACCCCATCGGGGTCAATTTCGGCACACACAGACGCACTTAAAGAGGACCCGTCTTTGGAATGGGTAAACAAGCAGAGGGGGCCACATGGCCGATGGCATGACTGCCAGTGAAGTTTTTCATTCACACAGTAGCCTGACCTATGACGATCTCATCATCATGCCCGGATTCATCGATTTCGGCGTGCAAGATGTCAAACTCCACACTCAGCTCACTCGGGAAATCGCCATTCAGGCTCCCCTGTGCTCCTCACCCATGGACACCGTCACAGAGACGGAGATGGCTGTAAATCTAGCCCTTCTGGGTGGGATAGGTTTCATCCATTACAACAACTCCATCGAGGAACAAGCTCGAATGGTCAGACGAGTAAAGCGCTATGAGAATGGCTTCATCTCAGAGCCCATCGTCCTCTCTCCCAATCACAAAATTTCTGACGTTGATCAGATCCGTGAACGTCATGGATTCTCAGGTGTACCGATCACCGAAGACGGAACCCTGCAAACTCGTCTCGTAGGGATCGTGACCAACAGGGATATCGATTTCGAATCAGATCGCTCGATCACGCTGAAAAATGTTCTGACAAAGGATCCCATCACTGCCAAGAAGGGCATCACTCTCAAGGAAGCCAACAGAATTCTTCGCGAATCCAAAAAAGGAAAACTTCCCATCGTGAACTCGAAGGGATTGTTGACTGCGTTGGTCTCCAGAAATGACATCAAAAAGAACAGAGACTTCCCAGAAGCTTCTAAGAGTGCAGACAAGCAACTGATGGTGGGCGCAGCAATATCAACACGCCCCGACGACAGAGTTCGCCTCGAGGCACTGGTCGAAGCAGGAGTGGATGTCATTGTCGTTGACAGTGCGCAAGGCCATTCCGTCTTCCAAGTTGAACTGCTCAGAGAGGTCAAGGCGACTTACCCTGACCTCCAGGTGATTGCCGGAAACGTCGTCACTAAAGACCAATGCGAAACTCTCATCGACAGCGGTGCCGACGGAATCCGTGTAGGAATGGGTCCAGGATCTATTTGCACAACTCAAGAAACCATGGCAGTCGGGCGCGGACAGGCCGCAGCGGTCTTCCATTGTGCGAACTACTGCCGTTCCCGTGGCGTACCCGTCATTGCAGACGGAGGCATTCGGGACATTGGGCATATCGTGAAGGCCCTCGCTCTCGGATCTTCTGCTGTCATGATGGGCTTGATGTTCTCTGGAACCTCAGAAACCCCTGGTGATTACTTCTACCAAAATGGTGTGAGACTGAAGCGGTACCGTGGAATGGCTTCTATTGAAGCGATGGACTCCGGTGGAGGAAAACGATACTTCGCAGAAGATGAGCAAGTCCGTGTCGCCCAGGGTGTCTCTGGAATGGTTCTGGACAAAGGCTCGGTCAGAAACCTCGTGCCTTATCTATGTCAGGGACTCAAACATGCGTTCCAAGACATTGGTGTCAAAAGCGTCGATGCACTTCACTCAGCACTAGCTGCTGGACAGGTCAACTTTGAAACGAGGACCATGTCAGCACAACGTGAAGGTGGAGTTCACGACATGTACTCTTACGAAAAACCTGCCCTTGGAACACGTGAGCGTGTCGAGTAATAGCCCAGTGATTTGCAGCTGAGAGGAGGCCAGCATGGCCTCGAAAAATGATAACGAGTTCTGTGCGATTCTTGATTTCGGTTCTCAATACAGCCAGTTGATCGCAAGACGCGTTCGCGAAAACCGTGTGTATTGTGAAATCCTGCCTTGTACCACAACCGCAAAGGAACTTGCGGAACGTGGAGTCAAGGGAGTCATTCTCAGCGGCGGGCCTTGCGGTGTTTATGACGAAGGTGCACCTCAACTAGATGCTGCCATCCTTGACCTGGATGTTCCAGTACTCGGAATCTGTTACGGAATGCAAGTCGCATGTCAATCCACCGGCGGAGCAGTGATTCCCTCAACTGAACGGGAATACGGAGATACAACTCTCTTCATCGATTCTACTGACAATCCCATCTTTGCGGGTTGCGGAGACAAGTTGCAGGTCTGGATGAGCCATGGAGATCGTGTTTCCAAGAGTGGCGATTCCTTTTCAGCCATCGCGCACACAGAAAATACTCCCCTCGCTGCAGTCCACGATACTTCCAGAAACTTTTATGGATTACAGTTCCATCCTGAGGTGACCCACACGCTTGATGAAGGAAAGATACTCAACAATTTCCTCTACAAGATTTGCCGCTTTAGTGGTGATTGGGAAATCAAAGACTACGTCGAATGGGCTGTTCAAGAGATTCGTAAGCAAGTGGGAGATGGCCGAGTCGTATGTGGACTATCCGGAGGAGTCGATTCTTCCGTAGTAGCACTTCTGATCCACCGAGCCATCGGAGATCGCCTGACCTGCTTCTTTGTTGATAATGGATTACTTCGTGAAGGGGAAGCTGAGCAAGTTTGCGAGGTCTTCCAAGGGAAATTCCAATTGGACTTCCGATTCATCGATGCGACCGATCGGTTCCTCGAACGCCTCGTCGATGTCACCGATCCAGAAACCAAACGAAAGCAAATCGGTTATCAGTTCATTGAAGAATTCAGGGAAGCTGCGAAGGAATTCACAGACGCAAAATTCCTTGCTCAAGGAACCTTGTACCCAGATGTTATCGAAAGCGTAAGCCCATTCTCTGGACCTTCAGTCACCATCAAAAGCCATCACAATGTGGGCGGTTTGCCCGACGACCTTGATTTCGAATTGGTCGAACCTCTTCGATTCCTGTTCAAGGACGAGGCCCGCTTGATCGGCAAGGAACTCGGCCTTCCGGATGAAATCGTCAATCGCCAACCGTTCCCAGGCCCCGGGCTTGGCATTCGTATCGTCGGCGAAATCACACGAGATCGACTGGAGACTCTTCGCGCAGCAGATGCCATCGTTCGTAAAGAACTTGAATCCTGGTCTCGCCATAAAGAGATTTGGCAGGGCTTCGCCGTTCTGTTGCCGGTAAGGTCAGTAGGAGTTCAGGGAGATCAACGAACCTATGAGGCGACTGCTGCTTTGAGAATCGTCGAATCGGTCGATGGAATGACTGCCAACTGGATGCTTCCTCCCCAAGACATTCTCGCTCGTATCTCCAACCGGATCTGCAATGAAGTTCAAGGAATCAATCGCGTGGTTCTCGATATTTCAAGCAAGCCACCATCCACCATCGAGTGGGAATGAAGGGATACGCATGTCGTTCTCAGTTTTATTGGTTCTAGCAGTTTGCTTAATCGCAATTCTGCTCATCATTTTTTTCCTAAAATCTGATCCCAGCGATAACTAAAGTTTCCGTAAGAGGCTGAGACACGAGTTCGATTCAAGTTGAAGCGAGGCGAGAATGGCACGGCAAATCCAGGGTAATCTTGACGGTAGAGGTCTCACCATCGGAATTGCGATGTCCCGCTTCAGTGGAGATCCCTGTCAAAGATTACTCGACGGTGCAATCCAAAAACTGGAAGAGCTAGGGACCTCAACCGGTCAAATCGACGTGGTCTCTGTCCCCGGTGCTTTCGAGATTCCCATCATTGCCCAAGAAATGTCGCTCGGTAGGCCTCAGAGGTATGACGCGGTGATAACACTGGGTTGCGTGATCCGAGGAGAGACTCCTCACTTCGATTTTGTCGCAGGTCCTTGTGCGGATGCATTGATGAAACTGCAAACCGGTGGAAGCGTCCTCGATAAAATGCCCCCAACGCCGGTCATCTTTGGCGTTCTAACAACTGATACTCGGGAGCAAGCGATGGCCAGAAGCGGTGGCGAAAAGGAAAACAAAGGTGCGGATTGTGCTGAAGCAGCCGTCGAGATGGCAAACTTGCTCAAGGAAATGCGGGGCTTTTAATGTCGACAAATACAGGTCCTCGCCGAAGAGCCCGAGAGTTGGCTCTTCAATGCTTATTTCAATGGGATCAACAGAGACATGAGTCCACTCGGGAGATTGCAGAATCGGCTCTAGATGATCTAGGTGCCCTTCCAGACTCCAGAGATTTTGCTCTCCATTTAGTCGAGACCTATTGGAACAATTCTGCAGAAGTAGATGAATGGATCGATTCTGCGAGTGATAGATGGACATTGACTCGAATGGCAGTGATCGATCGAAACACTCTCCGAATCGCAGCGACAGAGTTACGATTCATGGAAGATATTCCTCCAAAAGTCGCCATCGATGAAGCGCTAGAAATCGTAAAGCGATTTTCCACCGAGAAATCTGCAGGTTTCGTGAATGGAGTTCTAGATCGCTTACTGAAAGAGACTGTCGCCCGAGATGGAGATTCGAAGTGATCTTTGACAAGCTTTTTGGAAAATCTAATAAAAAAGAAACCCCAGAAAAAGAAAAGCTGGGAGCGTTTCAAAGGCTTCGTAAAGGACTTGGAAAAACTCGGGAGGCCCTAACATCCATTTTTGGAATCGGTCGAAAACTCGACGATGACCTTCTCGAAGAAGTTGAAACTCTCCTGATTGAATCTGACTTTGGTCCAGGACTCTCGATGGATCTTTGCGATGAGTTGCGTAACTCATACAAAGACAAGGATTTTTCAGCAGATGAAATCGTTCCATTCCTAAAAGGGAAACTCCGCGATCGTATCGGCGAAGAGCATGGAATACGTTGGGCTGAAGAGGGCACGACCGTCATCGTTGTCGCTGGTGTGAACGGAGTTGGGAAAACCACTTCTATAGCAAAGCTCGCCCACCAGTGGAGATCCGAAGGGCGTAGCATCGTTCTTGCGGCAGGAGACACATTCCGAGCGGCAGCGGCAGACCAACTCGGCATCTGGAGTGAGCGCTTGGACGTTGACATGGTGCGCGGAAAAGAAGGCGCAGATCCGGCCTCTGTTGTCTTTGATGCTGTGAAGGTCGCTCAGGAAAAAAATGCAGATATCCTGATGATTGATACTGCAGGACGTCTACATACAGAAAAACCACTGATGGATCAGCTGGGAAAAATCGGGCGAGTGATCAGCCGCAACCTGGAAGGTGCGCCCCATGAGGTTCTCCAGGTTCTCGATGCCACCACCGGGCAAAATGGCATCATGCAAGCCAGAGCATTCAATGAAGTGATGCCCGTAACCGGCCTCGTACTGACAAAACTGGATGGAACGGCCCGCGGAGGAGTCGTCTTTCCTATTCTCGAAGAACTCGGACTACCGGTGAAATATATTGGAGTGGGTGAAGGCGTCGAAGATCTTCAATCTTTTGATCCCGAACAATTTATCGAGGCACTGTTTGACTGATCGCACTGTTTGACGGATCGCACTGTTTGACGGATCGCACTGTTTGACGGATCGCTCAGTCTTTACCGCGAGAGATCACCTCGAAAATTCCATCCCCATCGATATCAATATTCCCCAACTGCTCTATTCCAATAATCGGTGAATCGAGAATTCCGTCTCCGTCTCTGTCACCACCGCCCCCTTTTAATGATTCCCAAGAGACCCCAACACTCCATGGGATCACAGGCAATCGCCCCGCCTTAAACACCAGAGCATGATACTTTTCACCATCGAGAGCTTGCGCCAGAACAGCATCCCCCGATGAGGTTCTTCCTGTGGCGATGGCCTCACAACCGTCCATTAAGCCCGAAAGAGGTCCCAATGTTTTCTTGAGCAGTGAACGCTCATCAAAAGTCAACAGTAGGAGGCCGCTTCCAGGGTCTGTAGAAGCAGCAGATTGAACCAACAAAATCTCTTCTTTTTGATCTCCGTCAAAATCAACAACATAGACAGCGACGCTATTCTTTGGAGCCAAGGCCCTCAATATCGGAGCGGCTAAATGAAGTTCACCTTTAAGATCTCTACAGTTGATCATCAGGTCAGAAGTTCTCGCAGGCTGGTTATTCCCATAAAGACTATGAACTCCTGCGATGTCGCCCTGCCCAGGGAGACTCGCTTCATTTCCTTGAAGAGGTCTCATCACTGATCCTGATTTGGAAACATGTCCCAATCCGAGAACATGACCCATTTCGTGAACGATCACCGAATGGAGATGAGGGTTCGGCAGTTCTGGAAATCGGGGTTTTGTCGCCAAGACTTCAGGTTTGTTACCTGGCTCTCCCAAATTCCATTGAAGAGCACTGTTGAGAATAATTCTTGTCGGTGACCCGGCGCCTCTTTTCACAACTTGAGCCAGAATTGATTCCGTCGATCCAAATCTGGCTCCTTTATCGACACTTCGGCTCTGCCATGTCACCACCACATCAGCATCTGCGATTTCGTCTATTTGGGTAAACTGACAAGTTCCCGATAGGGTCCAACTGTTGAAAGCCGCCTTCATGACCGCCGTCGCGGGTTCAATCTCGACAGGGCAATCTTCAGATTCGTGGACCCAG
Source organism: Planctomycetota bacterium (assembly GCA_016776905.1). Lineage (GTDB taxonomy): Bacteria > Planctomycetota > UBA8108 > UBA1146 > UBA1146 > UBA12191. The sequence continues at coordinate 20,583 of JADHSM010000003.1, forward strand.
CGAATGTCAGCGACTCCCTCCATACGCCCAATGATGGAGAAAGGATAAACATAACCCTCCTCAAGAAGGGAAGGCGAAACAACACCTCGATCCTGTGGGGTCTGACATGAGATCAAACACAGGAGAAGCCCCGTGAAGAGAAGGCTGATTCTGTTGAAGTGACTGCCATTTTTCACTCAACCTCTATTCTAGACCTGTCGGCTGCCCACGAGAGATGAGAAAACTCATTCCAACTCATAGCATGATGAAAAACCGCCCGTGATACAAATGCAAGGCACGTATCACGGGCGGATTATATCTTAATTTTTATCGAAAAAGCCTACAGATCGTTAAGGAACAAAAGAAGCTCTTCACGTTCTTGAACCGTCAGATTCATATAGTTCTGCCTTGAGAGATTAGCCTCGTCAAAATGCATTTCGATCGCTTGCTCGATTGTTGAAGCTCTACCATCGTGCAGATATGGCGCTGATTTTCTCAGGCCCCAAAGCGTTGGTGTTATGTAGAAACCAACGGGTGCCTGCGGCTCTGCCATTCCGCGGAAATCCGCTTCATGAATGTCATGAAGAAGGAGATTCGAGTACAGGGGCACAGGACCGTTACTCCCTGAGAGTTCGGGAGTATGGCACGTCGCACAACCAACGCTTTCAAACAGTACTTCTCCAGCCGCAACTTGCCCGCCCCCTCGTGGAGGAGGTGCCAAATGCTGGTTGTAGAAAATGAGATCATTGTATTCCTGTATAGGCATCTCAGGATCTGCTATCGCATCTCCATCGGAAAGGATTCCAAAGCCACGCCCATCATCAAAGACGGTCAGGCCGAGTTCTCCACCCAAGGCATCTCGGACAAAGTCAGATACGGCGGAGATTTGTCCCTTCCAACCGAATCGACCGATTTCAAGAACTCCGCCACCCACATCGACCATTCTTGCAACACCCCTGACACCGTCATTATTGACATCCATGGGGTCCTCGTTAGCAAGGATCTGGGCCTCGAAGATGCTCTCAATGGCACCGGCACCCAGAATCGCTGGCGTCTGTCTTTGTTCAAAAATATCTGCGCTGGCGTCGGCATCTTCGCGGCCAGGAGTATCCGGTCGACGTAACTTACTGGCGACAGGGCCACCCGGAAGTGAAACGAAGGGACCGAGTCCCCCATTATCATTTCCGAACTGGGTGACATTCGTGTCGAGTAAACCACCCGCACCAATGACAGGCTTCTGGTGACAAGCTCTACACGAATCTGCATTCATATCCGGGGTACCGAGTCCCTCGGATTGACGCCAATCCTTATCAAAAACTTTACGTCCGCGAATCCATTGCTCGAGCTCAGCAGCGGAGAGAACTCTGTCGGGTCCTCCCCAATCACCTACCGCTGGAACCGGAGTGTCGTCATCAATGATCTCTGCCGATAGCATTCCAGCAGTCAGAAGGACCATGAGGAAAATCAGTAAGTATTTTATTTGAGTCATTACAGAGCCTCCAAGAAACGGATCACAGCTTCCTGATCCACAGCGGGGAGTGCTTCGTAGGCTTCCTTGATCGATTGAGATTCTCCGCCATGCAAAAGAATAGCGTCATGAAGAGAGTCCGCACGCCCGTCATGAAGCCAAGGTCCATGCAATCGAACTCCCCAAAGGGGCTGTGTCCGATATTCACTCCCGGTCACACTTGGAGTGATGGAACTAAACTGGGGCATACCCATCGATATCCCATCAGCGAGTTCCGGTCCCATGTCATGCAATAACAGATCGGTGTAAGCATCGAGAGGCCCGAAACCGGACTGAATCGCGGGAGTGTGGCATTTCACACAACCCAGATCAGCGAAGATCTGCTCTCCGAGAATCTCTTCTGAGCCCATCTCACCCCGCGGCGGAGGCGCAAGAAACTGACTGAAGACAACGATATCTCCGAAATCAGTCACCGAAATCTCAGGGTCAGGAATGCCGTCATCGTCCGTCGTCGACTGATCGTAACCTGAAGAAACCTGCATAAAGGAGCTACTGACGATACCTGAGGAACCAAAAAAAGGATCCGTCGTGATTCCCATTTGGTTATTGATGGCTCCGCGAAGGAAGGCCTCCAAGAAGTTCGCCTGAGCTTTAAAGCCAAATCTGCCCATATTCCCGAGCCCATCGGTATTAAATCGACCGCTGATCCCGTCTCCATCGTTGTCATTCGGATCAGAACGAGAAGCAATCTCTTGATTGGTGACCTGCTCAAAAAGGCCGACACCTAATCCCGGAGGAGCATTTCTTTGGGTGATCGTGACAGGCTGGCCTCCCACTTGGCTTGGGGTGGGAAATGAAGGACGAGGCCCACCGGGAAGGGTGTAACTCGGCATCACAATACTGGGGACATCATCGGGTTCCCAAATCGGTCCCTGACTGCCCTCTTGCCCAACCGCAGCAAAGAAAAAGTTTCTGTAGAGAGGTGCAGATCCACCGACGACAGGAGTGCTATGACATGAAACACAACTGGTCGCATTATAGTAGGGTCCGAGGCCTTCTTCCGGAGTGAACTGTTTTTTGGACAGCTCCCGTCCACGGATGAAGGAATCGAAAGTGGGCTGATCGAGTCCTGGAATTGCATCTCCAATGGTGCAAGTGGCGTAACTCAGACACGTCAGGGAGTCATTGGTCGGATCAGGTCCACACAGGGTGAAAGGAGCTGCAGGCTCCGAAGCTCCACTAAAAAGGTAACCAAACAGATTGACGGCATCTGCAACATTGATCGCGCCATCATCATTGATGTCATTGGAGTCTTCGCAATATGTAAACCCTCCAGAAAACATGTACGAGAGCATATTGACGCCGTCAGCAATATTGACAGAGCCATCCTCATTCACATCTCCTCGGAGAAAATCTCTAGCTTCCAACTGTGTCGGCAGAGCGAAACACAGCGAACTGATGAGCATCAGTCCTACTAGATATTTTTGCATTGAGGCCTCCTACTCCATCAAGGCACCTTGAAAACTAAATCTCAATCGTCATCGACTGTAAGTGTCAAATACCACTTCGACTCTTCATGAGTCAGTAAATGTGTCAGTAGCGATGATCCAATATCTTCAACTCGTGAGTCGATTTGCTCCTGAAAGAGCAAGGACTCCAAATCACTAAACCACAAAATAGAGCCGTTAGAGATGGCTCTCTGGCACATATAGACTCTTCACCTATAGTACTCCTGATCCATAGGTCTACATAGCCCTAAAGCGAAGCGTGCTGGGTCGGCAATTGTGCTGAGATCAATCCCTGAAGAGCATCATAAGGGCTAATGAGGTGCTGATCACGCCTACAGCGGGCCTCAGCCACTTCTCACCCCCCTTCACAATCCATAAACCGCCGAGATAACCTCCGATGGAGTACGCCACCAACAGCGGAAATGCCAATGACAGGGAAAAATACCCTTCATAAGCGTAATAAATCCCTGCTACTGCGGAGAGAACCAAGACCGTCGTCACCTTCCAGCGGACTGCCGTTTCAAGAGGGATTCCCGAACGGGTAAACATCAGAATGATGAATGCGCCTATGCCTGCACCAATAAATCCTCCGTAGAGGCCGCAAGCCACACATCCCAATATCATGGGGAACCCCAACTTTGTTGGCGCATCTCCAGTCTTAAATTCTTGACCTGTCTTCGCTTCATTCCTTGACCCCGAGAGCATGAAGAAACCCACAGCAAAGAGCACGAGGATACCGAGGGACTTACGGAATATTTCGGGATCCAATATTCCTGCAAGCCACGCCCCAGGCAGAGCGAACAATCCAATGATCAAAGTGGGTAGCCCCGAATGAGAGACATTCCTGAATCCAAATCCGGCCTGAGAGCCCTTCTCTGGCTTTCTGGAAAAAGCCCAGACCGCCACCGCAGCTTGGAAGGCTACGCAGAGTCTGTTGGTACCATTTGCGGTATGAGGATCGATCCCCACCACTTCAATGAGCATGGGTAGCACGAGAAGCGTTCCACCCCCAACGAGGGTGTTGATCACTCCGGCAAGAATACCTACAGGAACAATCAGTGCCCAAAACGAGGGCTCCATCATGAGCGGCTTCAGAATTTCGGTCAGCATGTCCGATTCCAACTCACACTCCCCTTGATCCTTGATGGTCGTGAACTCCCCAGCAAGGTCTCACAGGATGGGCTCCACAGCCAGTCGTGCTTGGCACTCCTATGGGAAGACTTGATTCGAAGCTCTCAGGAGTCGATCCTCTAAGCATCGACGAGGGCCCATGGCGGGTACCCGACCGACAGGAGGCCAGCATGGAACCGATCGTGAATGATTTTTCCATCCGCATTGCCACACCCAATGGTACCGGCAGTCAAACATCAAATATCGTGATCCATCGCGCCCTATTGCGAATGGGTCTCGCTGCAAATGCAAAAAACCTGTTCCCATCCAACATCGCAGGACTCCCGACCTGGTATCAAATCAGGGTCAGCCCTGGAGGTTGGCAAACGATGGCCGAGTCTTGGGACGTGCTTCTTCCGCTCAATCAAGCCACGATTGGTAAAGACCTCCGGGAGAGTCGTCCGGGAACTGTCGTCATCGATAATAGTGACTGGAAAACAGCCGAAAGTGTTTTTAAAGGACTGGTGCGATATCCAGTACCTTTCGACAAACTGGCGAGAACCATCGACAATGCAAAACTGAGACCCCGACTCAAGAACCTTATCTACGTTGGAGTCGTTGCGTGGCTCTTCGACATTCCGATCGCGTCCGTAAAGGAAGCCCTCGAAACAGTATTCCCAGGTAAACCTGAAGTCGTCGATCTCAACGTACAAGCCGCAATGATCGGGTTTGATTACGCTTTAGAAAACTTTTCTAAACAAGATCCCTTCCGAGTTGAGCCTGCTGATCAAGTGGGAGAGAAAATCCTCATCGATGGAAATGAAGCGGCAGCATTGGGAGCGATCTGGGGCGGTGTTTCACTCGTCTCTTGGTATCCCATCACGCCGGCCTCTTCACTTGCGGAAGCTTTAGAAAAACACATTGGCAAAGTTCGAGAAAAAGATCCTGAAAAAGGAAATCGGTTTGTCATTGTCCAGGCTGAAGACGAACTCGCAGCAGTCGGAATGGCTTTGGGGGCAGGCTGGGCTGGAGTCCGATCCATGACCTCCACGAGTGGTCCGGGAATCTCATTGATGGCCGAAAATTTAGGTCTGGGATACTTTACGGAAATCCCGACAGTCATCTATGACGTTCAGAGAGTAGGCCCTTCCACCGGCCTCCCAACTCGAACCCAACAAAGCGATCTCTTGCAGGTCGTATTTCATTCTCATGGAGATACCCGATTCCCATTACTCTTGCCTGCAACCCCAAAAGAGGCGTTTGATATGTCCTGCCAATCCTACGATCTGGCAGAGAAGTACCAAACTCCTGTGATCTTCATGTCTGATCTAGATCTTGGGATGAATAACTGGGTTTGTGATCCACTCGAAGAACCCGAGGAAGATTTCGACAGAGGCAAGATTGCCACCGATGAAGTGATCGGTCGTCTCGAAAATTGGGGCCGCTATCGTGACGTGGATGGCGACGGAATCCCATACAGAACTATTCCCGGAGTAACCTTACACCCGGACGCGGCGCATTTGACTCGTGGCTCCGGACACGATGAAGATGCAAACTACAGTGAAGACCCTTCCGTCTATTCCAACAACCTCGATCGAATCGCCCGCAAGATTGCTGGAATGGTGGTCGATCTTCCCAAGCCCATCATTGAAATGGGTTCGGGCTCGATGGGTGTGATCGCCTTCGGAACGACCGAGTGGTCTCTGAGAGAAGCTTTCGCAGAAATGGAAAATGTCCCCAGTTACATGCGACTGAGAAGTTTTCCTTTCCATGAATCAGTCCGTGAGTTTATTCAAGACTGCGAAACAGTCGTGGTCATCGAACAGAATCAACAGGGCCAAATGGCCCACCTGCTGCGTATGGAATTCCCTGATCTAGCACCGAGAATCGAATCCCGTACCTATTACGGTGGTCTTCCGTTGTCTGCAAAATTTGTCAGCGACGCCATCCTTAACTGCCAAGAAGTGGAGGCACGATGAGCGAGGAAAAAGCACCTGCAGTCAACTCTTTGGGTTTGACTAAAACAGAATACAAGGCCGGAGCCTCCACCATGTGTAAGGGTTGCGGTCACGACCGCATCTCAGAAGCCATCATTCAGGCCTGTTATGACCTCGGCGTAGACGGACGCAACGTGCTCAAAATGAGTGGTATCGGATGCAGTTCAAAAACACCCGCATACTTTTTGGGACAATCCATGGGCCTAAATTCGACTCATGGTCGTATGCCCAGTTTTGCAACCGGAGCACATCTTGCCAATTCCTCGATGATGCCAATTGGAGTCAGTGGAGACGGTGACTCTGCCAGTATTGGGATGGGGCAATTGGTTCATATGATCAGACGTAATCCCAAAATCGTCTACATCATTGAGAACAACGGAGTCTACGGACTTACCAAAGGTCAATTCTCGGCTACGGCTGATCGTAAAAGCCCATCCAAACGAGGTAAGTTTCCTCGCGAAGACTCTATCGACCTGTGTGGCCTTGCGCTCGAACTGGGTGCGCCATTCGTCGCACGATCCTTCAGTGGTGATAAGAAACAATTGGTACCTATCCTTAAGGCAGCATTTGCATTCGACGGATTGGCATTCATTGACGTCATCTCACCCTGCGTCACCTTCAATAATCACGAAGGTTCGACGAAGTCTTACACCCATCAAAAAGAGCATGGTGTCAGTTACCACGACCCCTACTTTGTTGCTCCGAAGGAGCAAATCGACATCGAGTACGAAGAGGGCCATCTGCAAGAAGTCACTCTGCATGACGGATCAAAACTGGTCTTGAGAAAACTGGACGAGGACCACAACCCTGCTGAGATCGAATCTGCAACGAATCTATTGCACGAAACAAGAGCGCGAGGAGAAATCCTCACCGGATTGATTCATGTGGATGTCGACCAACCCTCACTCGTTGAAGCGACGGGTATGACACGGGAACCATTGGTGGATCAAGTCCAGGGAGACTTGAGACCTGTAAATGGAGTTCTCCAGAAAATGAACGACAGTTTCAGAATCTAACCTGATTTAAGCGACGACTCTCAGACCATCGACAAGGATGCCGGGTAATGAATTTCCTCTAGGATGACGGCTGACGTATGAATGCGTATCAGCAAGGATCTCCGATTGATCTCCGATTTGTAGCAGCCCCTCTCCGAGGAGCCTCAGCACTGAATCGTCGATACGAACCGTGCCCACGGGGCCGACCGGCTTTCCATTGCGAACCCTTAGGGCAATCCAACGGGTGACTCCAGTAACACGCGCGCCTTCGCGAGCAGCCATATTGCAATAATGCACATGAGATAACCACAGGCCATCCCCCACCGCTTCGAAGGTTTGATCCGATGAAAGATCACCTGTCGACATCTCCATCGCTGAAACCTGTTCGTCGCCATTAACGCCATTGGAATTAAGACCCAATTCCATCGCTGTTCTTGGACTGGTCAGTCGACCTGTCCCCACTCCTGAATCAATTAATGGAATGGTATCCGGTAAAGAAAATCCAAGATCTCCAAATGAAGGCGCGCCGACAGCAAGAGGACGTTCATGAATACTCACTCGAGAGTCGAGCACTCGACCGTTATGTAGTGATGTAAATGGACTGGAACCTTTCGCAAGAGCTCTTGCTGAAAAAGCACCGTTCCATAGCAACGGCCCCAACAGATCACGCAGCGCTGCAGGTTCAAGCCATGTTCGATACTCACCAGCCGCAGGAGTGTCCATAGGACGGGAGAGAAGTTCCAACGAACTGAGTGCTCTATCTTTGCGCAGTTGCGCTTCTTCAGGATTCCAATCTCTTCCAGACCATGTCCACTTTGCAGCTCCAGAGTGCTGCGTCAGGTGCATGGACCCGTCAATTAAAGTAAGAGGAGCTTCGTACCATCTCCTCACAGCATTAGAGGTGGCCATACCTCTGTACATGATTCCCGTCATGGCAATACCGCACGATTCAGCGAGAGGTATCTCACCCGCCAATGTTTGAATCATTTCACTCTTGCTCGGGAGCTCTCCCTCGAACCGTGATTCACTACTCCCGGAATCAGGGAGTGGCGGAAGATGAGGATCCTCTGACAACGACTCGAGAGTACGAGAGAGTTTGTCCAATGCCGCACGGAGAGGAGATCGGTCAGTAGACATATCACCCGAAAGCATCAGGTTCATCCGAACCTCTCGCCCTGAAGAGCGGAGTGCCAACTCTAAATTACGCTGCTCGATGGAGCCCGCTTGGCGAATCTTACCTGCTGAAATTCTGGAGAACCCAGTTCTCTCTCCCTTGAGGTGTAGAGAGATTTCCTCGCCAGGAGATAAAAGCGATTCGGAATAGTCTGCAATCTCATAAAACCAGGACTGCATTATCCCTCCCTTCCGAAGACTTCAAGGTCCCTGAAGCGGCAAGCCGGCATGGCATGACCCACGAACACCATTTGGTTCGGCTCACCCTTGCCACAATTAGGAGTACCCCGCACTTGCCAAGTGTCTGCATCCCCAACAGCATCGAGAGAATTCCAGAAGGGAATTGTCGTGCTACGGTAACCCGCATCTTTGACTCGAGTTGTCAGTTCACCATTTTCGATTAATCGAGCATCCTCCACACCAAACTGGAATTTCCAACGCCGATCGTCGATAGACCAAGAAGAATTGACGTCGAGCCAAATTCCGTTTTCGACTCCTCCAATAAGATCTTTCATGGGAGTTTTACCCGGCTCGATATTCAGATTTGCCATTCGATCGATGGGAGGCCTATTCCATGAACATGCACGGGTTACAGCGATCGCCTCATCCTCCATGTCCAATCTTTGTGCGCTGAGAGATCCTCCGATCCCTCGAACAAGACGTCCCTTATCGATAAGGCTGACCTTTTCTGCTTCAAGGCCTTCGTCATCAAAGCCAGTACTACAAACTTCACCTTCGACTCCTGGATCGATCACGACATCCAGAATTTCTGGACCCCATCTGAGTGATCCCAAATCCTCAGTTTTTACAAAGCTAGTCCCCCCATAGTTTCGTTCATCGCCAAGAATACGATCTAATTCCAACGCATGACCGATCGATTCATGGACTTGAAGAACCATTTGGGCAGGGCCAATGACCGCATCCATGATTCCACTGGGACATATCGGAGCGAGAAGAGTTTCGAGAGCGTCTTCTCTAATTTGAGAACCCAACCCATCGAAATTCACCTTGTCTAATACTTCCAAACCACCCAACTGGGCATCGCTGCGTCCCCCATTGGTTCGAGTTTGAACATCCGATCCATCAGAGGCGAGGACCTGCAACCATGGAATGATACGATCATGCTTTTGCTTTATGACGACCTCATCCGTCGTCACCAAAGTTGTCTCTGAACAAGATCGTGAAAGAGAAGCGACACGTTGCACAACTCTTTCATCTCCCGCCATAGAGAGGCAGGAAGATCTCAGTCTGTCGACAATTTCTTTGGGAGTACTTTCTTCCCATGGTTTCTCAACGGGATGGCTCCAAGTTCCAGATCTCTGCGGACGAGGTGCCTTGGAAAAATCCACCACTCCTTGATCCGAAGCAGCGTGAGCCCAATCGAGAGCGACTCGGGCAGCCTGATAGAGTCCACCAGGGGAAAGATCACACGTAGCAGCAATGCCTTGCCCGTTGCCAGAGACAACCGTAATCATGGCTCCGCGATCGGTGGTCGACCTCGGCGGAAGAAGGGCATCGTCGCGAACCGTATAGGACTCATTATGAGTTTCTACGATTCTCAGGGAACACCACGTTCCCCGGGGGGCCACTCTTCCTAATAATTCCTGAATCTCCTGAGGTGTCATTAAAATTCCTCCAGATCAAAGTACGCGTTGCACGACAGCGGGTAGTCGAGGTCCGTCAGCATCTTCGACCGATAGCCCTCCACGTAATACAGCATCAACCCCGTCAGCTCCATGTATGACAAGGTCCGCACGGTAATCCGTACGAATACTGCCACGTCTTGGTAGCCCAATATCTTCAGCAGCATTGAGTGAACCCATTGCCTGAAGCTCAACTCCACTCAAACCCAATTCTTTTTCTGTTCTCGACAGTGCCTCAGGTAGAAGAGTCACACTCCCGGCGAGAGTCCCGTCTACCAAAGTCGCCCTGTGGCCATCTGAGCAAACTTCTTGACCACAAAAGACTCCTGTTGAAACTCCCATTCCAGCAAGTGGCATGGCATCACTTACGGCGATTAATCCATGCGCACCTTTCAATTTAAGAGCAAGTTTTACGAGATCATTCGAAAGATGATGCCCATCAAGAATCACTTCACAACGAACTCGCTCGTCAAGAAGCAAGACTCCAACAGGACCAGGATCCCTATGATGCATCGCTGGCATGGCATTGCACAGATGGGTGCAGCGCCTCGCGCCGGATTCAATTGCTAATCGCGTTTCTTCTGCTGTAGCACACGTATGCCCAATAGATCCTTTGACTCCCACCATCGAAAACTTTTTCTGGGAAGCGAATGGAACTTCTTCGGGCGCAAATGTCATGATCCGTAGTTTGCCTCCAGCAGCTTCCAACAATCTATTCATCAACTCGTCATCCCAAGAGAGTACACCTGATTCAGGCAATGCTCCCCTGCGGCCCGCAGAAACAAAGGGACCTTCAAGGTGAATCCCCATGATGGAAGGGCTCAGCTCTGCTGCTCTGGCGCAATTGGCAAGCGCATCCTTCATCGCGTCTTCGGGTCCTGGAACAATTGTGGGATAGATGCTCGTGATCCCTGTTCTTGCAAGATCCTCTGCACAAGATGCCAAGGTTTCTGCATCGGCTTGATTAAAATCCACACCATTGGCCCCATGAATATGGGTATCGATAAAGCCAGGAGTGACCCTGCGTCCACCGAGGTCCCAGACTTCATCCCCATTTGCCGTCCCCACAGGAGCCAGTCCCACAATCACAGCACCTTCGAGAACCATATCGGCATTCACGACACGGTCCGGCAGGGCCAATTGGCCATCCCTTAAAACTACTCGAATATCGGACACTTCTGGGTTGCTCAACTTATCTCCTCAAGATCCTGATCTAAAAAAATGTTCTGCACGAAGCGCGGCACCGATCCAGCCAGCCTGATTTCCCTTTTCAGCTTTGACCACTCTCAGGTCTGCTAAGGCTTTGGGTAGAAGCCGATCTCGCAAGGAAGATTCAATCAATCCCAGATGTTGAGGTCTGGCATCCACGATGCCTCCTCCCACGACGATGACATCCGGATTCAGAAGGTGAACAGCACTCATCATTCCTTCACCTAGAATACGCGCGCCCTCATCTAAGACCTCATTTGCAAGTTCATCGCCTTTTAAGCCGGCTTTTATTAAATCGGAAACTCCGGGTGCAATTTGTGCTCCGCTTCGCCTGCCCCATTCGGCAGCCATTCCCCAACCTCCGGAGTACGATTCCACACAACCGATCAATCCACAGTTACAGGATCGACCTTCGGGTTGATATGTAATGTGCCCCAACTCCATAGATCCACCCGTCGCACCTTTTAGCAACTCTCCCTCGATGATGGCACCACCACCAATGCCTGTCCCCACCGTTGCCGCCAATAAACTGTGCGCCCCTCGCCCTGCTCCGACTCGGTACTCACCCCAAGCAGCGGCATTCGCATCATTTTCGACGACTGCGGGAATATCGAATCGGTCTTGGAAAAATCCGATGATGTCGGTGCCGTGCCACCCTCCCAGATTCGCTACGGGAAAACGAATCTTGCCTTCTTTGGGATCCACCACTCCTGGGGTCCCTAATCCGAGAGCTTTTACTTCTCCATCATGTTCTGAGGCGAGATCGATGGCAGTTTTTCCGGCTTTCCCCAAAGCATCCAAGATAGCGTCTTGGCCTTGATCAGCGTAACTGGGAAAACGGTCTGACCAGATCTCCTGACCATCGGAACCACAGATACCCACCTTGACCTCGGTCCCCCCAAGATCCAGTCCTGCGAATAACTCTCTGGTCAAAGAGACCTCCCTGTAACAAACACACGTACTTCAAAGGACAACAGCACTCCCACCGAAGAAGTTGCGGGAGAGATAACAGCATCGACTGCCAATCGCTCCGAGGCAAGGGCGACAGAGCAGAATCAGTTTAGTCACAGGGAAAGTGATGATGGAACAGTATCCGGTTAGGATAGAGACTACTCAGAGGAGGTTTGGATGAATGAAACACCACAGGACGTTTCGTCCCCTGAATCCGGAGACGTTTCTGAAGCAGAAAACACCCCTACAGAGAATCAGGGGCCTGTTCAAAATTGGATTGATCGCTATCACGCGGACCACAATCATCCCTTGAATCATGCCACCCACTTCATAGGAATACCTGCGATTGTGATCTCCCTCTTTGTCTTCTTTATCGATTGGCGCTGGGGAGTCGGACTCTTTGTCGGCGGCTGGATACTTCAGTTCATCGGACATGGAATAGAGGGAAATAAACCCTCCTTCATGAAAGACCCACGATTCCTTCTGGTAGGCCCACTCTTCATACTTCAACAGGGTTTCCAAAAACTCACTGGAAGATCCAAGAGGCCGGGTTCCCATTCATGAATCGTGCCAGACTTTCCCTCGCTATTATGAGTTTTCTAATTTTCCTTCTCACCCCTTCCTCATCTTGGGCACAAAAGGGTGATCGTCAGGGTGAAGTTCAAAAAGAAAACTGGCGCCAATGGAGTATTCCTGAAGCTCCTGTTTTATCGCCGAGTGAGGCTCTCCAAGCTTTTGAAATTGCGCCTGGCTTCCGAATAGAACTGGTTGCCTGCGAACCCGAGATCGTCGATCCCGTCGCTATGGCTTGGGATGAAAAAGGCCGCCTTTGGGTTGTCGAACTTCGGGGATACATGAGGACAGTAGATGGCGATGGAGAGATGGACCCTGTTGGTCAAGTCGTTGTCCTTGAAGATAAAGACGACGACGGGGTTTTTGAAAAAAGTACCGTCTTTTTAGATGGTCTGATCAACCCTCGCGCCATCGCTATCGTTGAAGGCGGCGTCCTGATCGGAGAACCTCCTCACCTCTGGTACTGTCAGGATCTGGATATGGACCTGAAATGTGATCGCAGATCTGAAGTCACTCATTATGGAACTGATAACCCTGATCACGTTGAGCATACGGACAATGGCCTGATTCACTTTCTTGATAACTGGATCTACAACGCCAAAAGTTCTCGTAGATTCAAATTCGATGTCGTCGAAGGCAAACCTCAGCTGAAAGAGAGTAATACCGCTTTCAGAGGACAATGGGGGCTGGTTCAAGACGACCTCGGACGAAAATACTACAACTATAATTCAACTTGGATCCACGCGGATCCACTCCCGGCAGACCTTCTGCTACGAAACCCACACTGTGGAAAAGTGATCGGACAGCCGGCACGATCAGGTCACCGAGTTATCCCTGATGAATCCACCTATCCGATCAGGATCAACTCCGGCATCAACAGAGGATATCACTCTCATATGCTTCATGCCGATGGGCGCCTGAAGAGAAATACTGCCGCATCAGGTATCGCTATTTTGCGCAGTCAAACATGGGGTGAAGAATGGAATGGGACAGCCTTTGTTCCTGAAGCCGCAGGAAATCTTGTCGCAGCATTTCGCTTTGAAGAAAATGGCACGCGACTTTTGGGTGAACAGCTCACTTGGCCTCATTCAAAATTCATTCAGCAAGCGTTTCTGGCTTCTCGTGACGAACGCTTTCGACCCGTCGATGCAAAGTTAGGTCCAGATGGAAATCTATACATCATCGATATGTACAGGGGCATCATCCAACACCGCCAGTTTGTAACGAGCTATCTTCGAAAACAAATTGAGGAAAGAAAACTCGCAACACCTATTGGTCTTGGAAGAATCTGGAAAGTCGTCAAAGATTCAGATCAGGCATTTTCACAAGCCCCTTTCAAGAAGCTCTTCGCAACACCCAAAGACCAGGTTCAATCTCTCGCTCATAGCGTCGGCTGGGTTCGGGATACCGGTCAAAGATTGCTCGTCGAATCAGGGACAAAAAAAATAGCTCCAGATCTCAAAAAACTACTGCGAGATTCTTCGACGGGACTCGGGCGCCTACATGCCATGTGGACTCTACAAGGGTTATCTGCGCTCGATGTCCAAGATCACCTCGTCGCTCTTCGCTCAGACGACGAGTATTTACGGAGGGCCTCCTGCCAAATTCTGACGACCGACCCTCTGAAAGAGGAACAAGACATTCAGCAAATCGTCTCCCATTTGAAAAAGACCTCAGCGACACCTGAAACGATCGTGGGCATCGTTCACCGGGTATTGGCATTGTCTGCATTCCCTGAGAATGACGTAGCCACCGAAGCTCTATTCTCGATGCTTCGCGAACATGGAAGAAATGTCGATGTACGGATGGCAGCCATCAGTGGCTGGGATGACTATCAGGTGGAAAAGATATCCCGCCTGATTCGCTCAGACGTGAACATCCAAGGTTTCTCTGGTCTTGGAAAACTATTGAGAGAGCTCACTCTATCAGCACTGCAAAAAGATTCCTTAGCACTCGGTTTACTCCTCGACATGCTGGACTCTTTGGACTCATCCGATCCTCGTCTGGCTGCGATTCTCTCAGGTATCAACATCGCCATCACCGATAAGCGTTGGAAGTGGCATGCTCTCCCAAGAACACCATTGGTTCTTCAGCGAAAAGATCTTGTCGGAACAACACTAGGAGAAGCGCAGGCCATATTGGCACGTATGGAAGTGGATCCTCAACTTCAGATTTCAGTCAAAGAGTGGACTGAGATAGAGAGACGTCTCGCAAGAAAAGGGGCGATGGCTTTCGCCTCTTCGTGCGCTTCTTGCCATGGCTCGAGCGGATCAGGACTGTCAGGTTTGGGGCCCTCCTTGATCGACAGTCCCTGGTTATTAGATGAAGCCCAAGTCCCTGTTCGTATCGTATTAGATGGCCTGACCGGCCCCATCGAGGTCGACGGCGAAACCTGGGACTTGACGATGCCAGGGCATCGAGAAAATCCACGATTGGCTGATGAAGATATTGCGGGGTTGCTCACCTGGGCTCGAAGACAATGGGGCCATCAGGCGGATCCTATCTCACCTCAGCAAGTGCTCACGATTCGTGAAGCGACACGAGGTCGAAAGCTACCTTGGACAATTCAAAGCCTCCAGAAAGGTCCTTTTTGAAGACCCAAATCGCCATATTCATAAACCTGATTACGATTTTTATATTATCGACCTTTTCCAGCGGATCTCCTTCTAGCGATCCTATTTGGGAAAACATTACCCCCACAGAAAAACTCGACGGCTGGAAAATCGTCTGTGGACCGGCCACATATTCTGTCGAAGCAGAAGTTGTGACGGGCACTTCGGTCGCAGGGAGTCCCAATACCTTCCTCATCACTGAGAAATCGTATGGAGATTTTGAACTCGAATACGAATTCAAGGTCGATGGAAAACTCAACTCCGGAGTTCAAATCCGTAGTGAAGTCAATAATGGCGTGCTGAAGGGCTGCCAAATCGAAATCGATATGGATAAAAACCGTCAGCGATTTTGGAGTGCAGGAATTTTCGAAGAAGGAGATCGTGGCTGGCTCTGCGATCTAAAAGAAAATCCCCAGGCTCGCGCAGCCCACAAATTAGAAGAGTGGAATCATGTTCGGGTAGTCGCCCGAGGTGCCTTGATTCAAACCTGGCTCAACGGAGTCCCCGCCGCAGGCACCTATTGTGGTCAAAGGCTCAAGGGGGTCATTGGCCTACAGGTTCACGGCGTAGGTTCAGGACAAGTAGAACCTCTTCAGGTCCAATGGCGTGA
This sequence comes from Planctomycetota bacterium, assembly GCA_016776905.1. GTDB lineage: Bacteria > Planctomycetota > UBA8108 > UBA1146 > UBA1146 > UBA12191. The sequence goes on from JADHSM010000003.1 coordinate 36,411, forward strand.
CATGAAATTAAGAGACCTCGGCAAACATCAATGGTTGACGATTATCGAAAAAAATCATCGGGATGATGAGAACCCTGACGCGGAGAATAGCGGCGTTGAAATCACTGATACCACCCCAGAAAATCTGCTGACGAATCTCAAACTCCCCGCTGGAGTGGAGTCTCTCAGAGTCACACTTGATCTTCAGGGCCCAGAAAAATGGCGGTATGAGCAAGGAGACTTCTCTTTTTCCATGATTTCCCCTAGAAAGTATCAATACACATTTCCACCCGTCACAGTGCAAGGTGACCCTCTGACAATGGGGCCATTTGGCGCAGGTTCCTCCCCCCAAGAAGGAGAGATCCAGATCTATCTCCACAACGGACCTTGGGGGTCTGGATTCGAAATTATCGGAAGCCGGAGTCTGCCAGCAACTCGCCAAATGTCCATTGCCGCTGTATTGCAGCCCTCACCCGGCCAGGACATGACAATTAGCCCTCCAGAGCGCTCTTATTGGAGACTCGAGGCTCTCGTGCCGCAAATAGCAGAAAAAGCCGCTCAGGAGGTCGATGAAGGCCCTGAATCCCGCTCCGATTCTTCGGAAACTATTGCACCCCCGGAGCGAGACAGATAGACTTCCCGTTCGGTTGAAAATACTCGGAGGACAATATGAAGGTCAAGATCAGAAAAAGCGGCATCAAGCGCAAGCGTCAGAGTTTTCGTGCTCGCATGAAGACCAAGGCCGGCCGTAAGCAGATCAACGCCCGTCGCCGTAAAGGCACCACTCGTCTCACTGCTTGGAGCTAGCTCGAAGCAGTGTATCGTTAAGCACTGTATCGTTGAGTGCTGCGTCGTTGAGTGTTGGCGATTTCACAGACAACTTTGATGAGCCGGCCTTCATGGCCGGCTTTTTTCGTGTCGACTCGCTGCTCGATTCTCTCCGCTGACGACGAATCTAGGCTCGCCAGCCAACAGGGTCATTCCACCTCATAGAACAATTCTAAAAGTCGAGTGCCTCGTTAATAATCTCACCAAACCCAGCGCCGCTGCCATCTCCGAAAGGAGACTCCTCCAGCATGGTTTTGGCAATCTCTCGAAGATCGATAGAAGCCATCGATCCCGGCTCCCTCAGATTGAATATTTCTCCCGCTCTCGTCGCTTCCATCAGTCTCTCATCATTACGAATCGCACCTGCCCAACGTAAAGGAGCATCCTCCATCTTTTCTTTCAGATGAACGAAAAGAGCATTCCCTTCAAGTTCGTCTTTGACCGAGTTGGGAACTAGCCAGCAAATGGGAGGAGAATCTAATTCTTGAACCGAAAACCATAACCGAAGCGCATCCGCACGACTCGCAGGTTCCACATCTGTGATGAGAATCATCTCTTCGCAAAATGCGCTGAACTTCAATAAATTCGAGTCAATACCTGCGCCTGAATCAAACACGAAAATGTCAGCTTCATTTTTCAGTTGGTTGAGTGAATCCTGTAACTTGAGTTGCTCTTTCGCTGAAAAATCTTCCATGACAAACCGATTGATAGATCCTGGCAGAAAGTGAAGGGATCCCCCCTCTGTATCACTTTCTCCCCTCCAGTAATCACGTGGGATTTCGCAGAGGGCTTTCTCCAGCGAACAACGTCCCTGTATCACCTCTTTAAGAGTGTTTTCTCTCTTTTTGATATCGAGATAGATATGAGAGTTTGGAGTACCGTAGTCGACATCTACCAGAATGACCCTTTGGCCCATTCTCGCCCATTCAATACTTGCGGAGACGGAGAAATGTGTCTTACCCACACCGCCTTTACCGCTAGTAACCAGCATACTTCTGGGATTTGTCATGAACGGACCTCGATTCGGATAGATACGGAGACTCTTCAAGTCTCCTTATGGGCGCAGGAAATATCATGAAGTCATCAAGGACGAACTTCCACCCACCATTCCAGTTCCTGAGTCAGCAATCCTTCATCATCTCGAATTACCCAAGGGGTAGGATCATGAACAGTACAGCGAACACGGTGCCAACCTGGCTCGAGGTCTTTTGAACGTAACTGTGCCGCTCGAACGGTTTTACCTTCAGGATCAAGCCCGCTCTGGGATCGTCTCCAGACTTCACCAAGCCTTTCATCTTTGACCGCTGTTAATCCACCCCCCGAATCACCCCCCGCAGCAGCAGGTTTCTGTAATCCGTATGACAAGACTCGCCAAGTGACATCCAGATCATGAGTTCTCGGCTGAAGTGTCCAAACTTTCAGGATGACTTCTTCCTCATCCTTCTTTTCGAGGATCCATTCCCCGGGTTCAGGCTCGACCTTATCGACCGGGCGCACACGTCGATAGATTTGTTTCACCATGTGCTCCATGCATACAACGCAGAACCCGCTCAGATCTCTCATCATGCATGAAAGTTGTGGTCGCCAGACATGGAACGGCTTTCTATCACCACCTTCAAAGAGACCGACAGTGCTGTTGTTCCACCATAGTTCTTCGGCATCGATCCACTCTTGCCAGATCACTTTGGAAGCCACATCAGCTTTGTCGCTGCCATGCATCAGATTGGGAGGCGCCTCCCTTGTTGCTACGACTGCGTCTCTGGGAGGAGGTGGAGCCTTCTCTGGATCGGATCCTGGCTCATTGTCATATTCGTCATTCAATCCGCCGAAGGAGTGCCCCACTTCATGATTCACAAGACCGATGGCCCCTTTTGGAAGACTGGCAACTCCGCCGCCCCCTGTCGCTACGCCTGCGGCATCATTGGCGATCACAACCGTTTGACGATCCTGACCACTGATACCCAGCCGGTCAGTGATAGAGAAAACTTTTCCAGCATTTGAGGTCAAAACGTCATACCGAACTGTACAACCCAGAGCAGTATCCCGAATAATATCCCCAGGCTCACGAGTCACTCCTTGGTCTACGCTTTGGACGTGGATTGCCGAGAAATTAAAGTACTGTTCGTATTCTCTGTAGGGATCGACGGCGAAGAGTAATCGTTCACATGTTTTTGCGTGATTCAGAAATTGAGACTGTTGGGCATCGTCCACTTGGTAGCCATCCCCAAGAACAAACATATCGATTCGATTCGCCGGATCGCCATGATCTCTCAACTTGACCTGTGCTAGGTAAGGATCTGCCAAGAGTTTCCGAGCCTCTGCAGATTGTTCTGCATCGTCCGACTTCGCAATCACTTCCCTGAGCATCTGATCCGCAAGGCTGAATGAGCCTTGCTCCCTCAGAAGTCGGACATAATCGACAATCACATCGATCTTTTGAGATTTCTGAAGTCTGCGAGCTTGTGCGATAGCCTCTTTTTCTCGCTCTCGCTTAAGTTGTCGATCTTCAAGGATTTGCTCCTTCTCCAACTTTGTCACGAGTCGGCCATCGAATTCGACAAACTCAGATCCAGCAGGGATCCCTCCACGGGTTTTTTCCAAGATGGACTCTGCGAGAGCATCTCCGTTTTTTCGTCGATGAAGATTCACGAGTGATCTATGGAATTCCTCATCATTACCCGCAATCTCCGCGAGAAAGACAAGGCCCATCACTCCTTCAATGGAATGCGGGACAGATCTGAACAGCTTGGATTTGTCTGTTGAGGTCACCTCTAGCCAAGTTTTTTTGACCACTTGTTTTCCGCCAGCAATCTCCCTCTCGAGTTCGACTCCCTCTCGAGTCGCTCGAAGAATACGTCGCTGTTCTCCCAACAAGGTCACGCTGAGATCACCTCCGGAAGCACCCTCGATGAACTCGTCAAACATGACCGCAAGGGCTCCCGCTTTCACAAGCATCTCTAAAGCTTCGATATGATCAGAAGAAGGAAGGTCCAGAGAAAGTGCCCGGTAGATAACCGGTGACAAATCAGAGTAACGACATTCCTCAATATACAATCTCGCCTTGGAAAGTAATTCATTCCATTCTCTAGGTGGTGTTCGCCGACGAGGAGGTTCTTTCAATTTGAGATCTGCAAGTCCTTCGACAAGGTCAGAAAGCATTCCTTCAAACTCATCGAAACCCGAAAATCGCATCCTTGCGGCTGCCACGACTCTCAGCGCTTCACCGGGCCTGCGTAGGTTTAAGAGTCCTGAAACTTCTTCATCGAGTTGACGGATCTCTTTTCTCGCCAAGATTCCTATTTGGTCAGACCTGCTCACCCAATACTTCTGACTTGCAGATGTGGAATCCACCCTCGACAGGAATCTAGAAACAACCGCAGCTTCACCAAGTCTTTGCTCAAGAATCATCGGCGTCAAAACTTCTTCAAGTACTAGAGTGCGTTCTTCGAGAGTCGCCTTTCTGACTCCCTCCAAAGCGCTTGCGAGGTCTAAGCAAGTTTCCGCAACCCTGCTATCGGGTTCGAGCTGCGAAATCGACCTTAATGACTCAATGGCATCCCAGCTGAGCTCGCCATCGGCCATCTCCTGCTCCAGTAATTTGAGTGAAACTTCGCCGTCATCGAGAGGTCGAGGTAAGGCATCCTCTTCGTTAGTAACACCTGTCTCCACTCCTGGAGAAGGAGCGTTGATGACTACTTTTTTTGGCCCACCCGAATATTCCTTCACCACTAAAGCAACGAGAACAAAGAGAAGAATGAAAAGCGAAACATCCGCAAACTTGGAAGTCAAAGTTGCAGAACTTGACCGGGAAGTACGAGGTGCCTTCTCAGAGGATTCTTCTCCACGTGAAACAGTTTTATCATTCGGCTTTTTATTTCCCGCAGTTGCTCCAGCCTTCTTTTGTGATCTCTGTCGAGAGCGGCTTGAAGCGATTGCAGTTCGATCCTTGACCTCGATGACGGCTTCCCCTATTTGGATCTTGTCACCCGGCCTGAGACGGGCAGTATCCACCCGATCGCCGTTCAGAAGTGTTCCATTGGCGGATCGCTTGTCAATCAGCCTCAAGGATGAACCATCGATTCGGATTTCAGCATGAGTCCTACTGATTTTGGGGATATCCAAACTCAGAGTGCACTCTTCAGATCTACCGATCGAAATGACAGATAGCCCCTCAGTCTTAATGGGCTCACTTTTGCCATCAATGTGGAGATAGAGGGCTAATTTCTCTTTAGAATTTTCGGGCATGGGATTCACTTCTTTCGATGGATATCTTCACGGAGCCTTGCCCCGGAATCCAGCGGAGATCCATCAAGTGAGGCCCAGATTTTTCCTCAGCTCTTCAACGAGATCGGAATTTTCCAGATCGATGACCGGGTCCGAGTCGTATTGCTCGAAGAAAAAGGAGGGGGTCAGCTCCTCAGGAATCGCCAGTTTCTTACGGATTTTTTTCTCTGCAGGCACAAATCCCAATTGAGCCAACCGAATGATGGAATCACCGATCGTCCCCTGTAGGCCGCAGACGAGCACCACGGCCTTTTCCGGACTCAGTGATCCCGAATCCATCCCCATCCGCTCTTCTAGCCAAGGAATCTCGCTTTTAAGAAATCTATCCTCCGCCCGTCCATGACACCCTGACCAATCGGGATGATCTGCAGGTCGACTGACCGTCGGGATGTAAACCAGGCCATGTTCTTTTTGGAGAGACTCTAATTCAGACTGGTAACCGAGATCTCCCGGTCTGGAAGCTCCGTGAATGATACAGGTCTTGTTGAGTGATCGCCCTTGGGTCAAATCGTCCCTCACGATAGAGACAAAGGGAGCCAATCCAGTTCCTGCGCTGACATAGATCTTCCAGCGATCATCATCCGCTCCCACCGTCCCGGGAACCGTGAAGTGGCCCTTGGGTTTCGGTCGGAGGAATACACGCTCACCTTCAGGCAAGGGAAAGAGATGATGCGTCAAAGGATTGTTAGATTCTGGCCTGGCCACTCTACGGATATAAAACTCGATGTAATCTCGACATGACGGCTCTGAAGCGATCGACATGGGGCGTTGAACTCCCCCCAGTTCGACCTGAGTCACATTATTGACGCCGATGACCATGTATTGTCCAGGGACAAACCAATCGCCTTCGGGAAGGTCAGCGTCGGGTCGGATTCTAAAAATGGTCAATTCGTCCGAGAGGTCTTCGCGATTTACGATAGTCGCATTGAGATCCAGTACTTTGCCCAAGTTGCCCCCTGCCAAGATGTCATCCATCCAAAGGAAAATCTCACTTTCGTGAGTGTCCTTCGAGCATTGGTCCGGGTCAAGTAGAGGCTCCCTAGGGGCACCCCGTCGAACAGGTCAAGGAATCGACCGTGGGATCCAAGCCACACTCTCCGAAAGGAACCGGGAGGGGATCCCCAAGGACAAACAGGGTTGTGAGCAACGCAATGGCATCCGTGAGATTCAAAGCCCCGTCATCATTGGTATCTACCGCATCTTCGCATGGAGGAGTGCTCGCTCCGGGTATAAAGAGAAATGCCAAGACTTGAATGGCATCCGCAATATTCTCAGTCCCAGAACCATCCACGTCTCCTCTTCGAAATTCTTCCGAAACATTGGTTCGTGGTCCTAGGGCCCCTACATCTGTAATGCTTCCGTCAGAATCTAAGGGAAGTAACGGGTTTCCGTTATCTAGGCATGGAGAGCCCGGCTCGAGAGTATAAATTCCCGCTGCGGCATCAGTAAAAAGCGGATCCAGATCAAAAGAATCCAATTGAGTCACTCCCGATCCGAGCATCCCCTCAATACAACTGTATTGAGCAAACGTAGAACCTGGCAATGCCACCACAGAGCCGTTAGCCGAGCCCATAACAATCGAAGAATCAATGATGATGGAATCAGGTGTGGAGTTATTAATATTGATGGCTGCCCCGCTGTTATTGCTCGTCAATCCAAAGGTACAGCTTTCAATCAAAAGATTAATAGGGTTAAAACTGACCGACAGATGGGCGCCACCGGTTTGAGCGAAGTTGTTGTGAAAAACACAATCTCTGATGATCTGCAGTTCTTGATCAGATCCTGAATCGAGAAGTATTCCCCCTCCTGAAGATCCGCCGGAGTTTTCTGAAATCTGGCATCGATCAAGCGTGGCTCTTCCCTGATCCGAGATGACGATTCCACCCCCTGATAGTGGAGCAGTGTTCGCTGATATAACGCTATCCGTAATGACAGCTTCAGAGTCGCAATGTACCCACACAGCCCCGACGGCAAGATTTGAAGAGTTGTTTGCGATCAATGAATCACTGACTATGAGCGTACTCTGATCGCATGAAATCGCACCAGAGACGACGCTCGCAGTGTTTGAAATAAGCGAGCACTCTGACATGTTGATTTCTGCCTGACTCGCGAGCGAGAGGCCCCCTCCCAAATCAGAGGCACTGTTATTTTGAAGAATAACTGATTCAAGAATGACTTCACCAAAGGTCGGGCCTTCGATGTGAATGCCGCCACCTTCTACTGCTTGGTTATTCTCAATGATGCAATTTCGGATTGTCGGCGTTGAATTTTGGATCAATATTCCACCGCCATATGATCTTCCAGAGATCACTGTTCCAGTTCCGTTACGAAGGGTGAAGCCTTCCAATATCGTATTCGAGAACTCCCCAGAAATGAATTTCACGGCAGAAGACTGACCCACGACTGAAATCCATGTCGACTCGGGTCCACTTGTGGAAATCAGTTGAATGGACTTGCCCATCAAATCGATGGGGCCAGCGTAATCACCCGGAGAAACCCAAATGACATCTCCATCTTGTGCAGCGTCGATGGCTTCGATGATGCTGGGAACGTCTTGAGGGACCAGAATCTCAATCGCAAAGAGGAGAGTTCCTGGACCACAGAAGAACATGAAGATGAAACAGGGCAAGAAACTGATCTGGTGCTTGGAAGATTGCCGATGAGCAAACATTTCTTTAAACATCCTCAAAATAGAGCTGAAGAGCGAATAGTGTCGAAATAGAACGCCTGAGTCACATATTTGATATTCCGATAAATATAACACCCTACGTGACTATTGCGACAAGTTTTCAAATCATGCCGATCATCGCCCTCGTTGCCCTCTCCTTTTTTTAGTCTGGACTAAACCTATTTTTTGTCATGATTAAATCTTGATCGGAGACTCTGATCCCTGAGACTGGAGGCATGTTATTTCGATTCTTCTATTCTTCCCATTCCCGACTCCCTGTGCGGTCGCTGCTCTTTGCTCTGTTGCTCCTCGTCAGTTGCGTTCAACAGACTGAAAAGCCTGGAGAACAGCAACTTCGCGTCCTCTGCACCACCCGAATGTTGGCGGATCCAGTCCGTGAACTGGTTCCCCCCCATGTTCAAGTCGACTATCTGATGGGAACAGGTGTTGATCCCCACCTTTATAAACCGACACCCGCCGACGTCCGGCGGATGTTGCGAGCAGACCTGATTCTCCACCACGGCCTTCATCTCGAAGGCAGAATGTCCGAAATACTTCTCAACCTAGACGCGACTTTTCCCGGGGGAAGAACTCGACGATCGATCTCTGTTTGCGATGGAATTCCTGAACAACAACTCCTCAAAGATCGATCAGGAGCCACTGATCCGCATCTCTGGCTGGATGTTGAGATCTGGATTTCAGTTTGTAAAACTCTGAAAGATTCCCTCTCCGAATTTCCAACACTTTCAAAAACTGAACTCGATCTCTCTTTCAACAAGCTCGAGAGGGATCTCCAGCAACTCAACAAGGAAGTTCACTCCCTCATTCAATCTATTCCTGAGGAAAATCGGATTCTCGTCACTGCGCACGATGCATTCGGTTACTTCGGAAAGAGATACGGTCTCGAAGTTTACGGCATTCAAGGAATCAGCACCGAGTCAGAGCCTTCTCTTCTCAGAGTCAATGAACTCGTTCGACTACTCAGTGACAAAAAGATTCCATCCATCTTTGTTGAATCGACCGTTCCGGAAAGAAATGTACGGGCCTTGATAGAAGGGTGCCAAAAACTGGGACATCTCCTCACTGTCGGAGGCACTCTATATAGCGATGCTCCGGGGCCACCCGGAAGTGGAGCGGAATCTTGGAGAAACATGGTTTTGCACAATGCCATCACGATTGCAAAGGGCCTGAAATGAAAGACCCCGCCATCGAAATACACGACCTCACTATGGCATATAGAGAAAAGCCTGTGCTATGGGACATCGACTTATCAATTCCCAAGGGATCCCTATGTTCTGTCATCGGACCCAATGGCGCCGGAAAAAGCACTCTTCTCGGTTGTATTCTGGGAACCTATAAACCAGCAAACGGATGGATCAAAATTTTCGACGTCCCCCGTGACCAATCCCAAGAATTAATCGGATTTGTTCCGCAAAGAGAAAGTGTCGATTGGGATTTCCCTATTCAAGTTCTCGATGTGGTGATGATGGGGACCTATCGAAGTTTGGGTTGGTTTCGTTGGCCAGGTAAAGCTCAGAGAGATTGGGCTATGCAGTGCCTCGATGCTGTAGGCATGGCAGACTTTAAATCGAGACAAATAGGAGAACTCTCCGGAGGACAGCAACAGCGAGTATTCATTGCAAGGGCACTGGCTCAGGATACAAAAATCATCCTCATGGACGAGCCGTTTGCAGGAGTCGATGCTGCCACAGAAGAGACTATTAGAGAAATATTAATCGACCTGAAAAAAGCTCAGAAAACTGTCGTCATCGTCCATCACGATCTTCAAACCGTAGAAGACTTTTTTGATCACGTATTACTTTTAAATCTACGCTTAGTCGCGGCAGGCCCGACAGCCACTACATTTACCAGAGAGAATCTGCTACGCACCTACGGAGGAAAACTCACACTTCTCGATGAAGCTGCAGAGGCCGTAAGACGAATTCGCTCCGGAAGATCGACCGGTAAAAGAGGCTAACGTTGATACTGCCAAATACACTAGTTGTGCTCGTTGGCACTTCGACACTAGGGATTTGTTGCGGCCTCATTGGAAGCTTGCTTCTGCTGAGGAAGCGAGCGCTATTGGCTGACGCCCTCGCCCATTCCACCCTTCCCGGAATCGTGCTTGGTTTTCTGATCGCAGGAAGCCAATCCTATTGGGCATTGGGGACGGGTGCATTGATCACGACTCTGGTGGGAGCAGGTCTCGTTTCCAGACTACCTGTCGTTTCTAGGATTCGTCCTGACTCCGCCACGGCTTCAGTTCTGGGAATATTTTTTGGAGCAGGCATCGCCTTGCTCAGCTTGGCACAAAGATCCGGCCCGGGTGCTTTCTCGGCCGGCCTCGATCACTTTCTTTTGGGTCAGGCTGCAGGAATGCTCCAACAAGAATCGCTGATTCTCGCAGGCGCGGCGACCCTCATGAGCTTGATCGTCATTCTTTTACACAAGGAATTTCTGACCAGTTGTTTCGATTCTGCATTTGGAAGCAGTACAGGGATGAGGATGAATACCATCGATTTCATCGTCATGATTCTTCTGTCTTTGACGATTGTCATCTCGCTTCCTGCTGTGGGAGTTGTCCTGACAGCGGCTCTCGTGGTGATTCCACCTGCGACAGCCAGATTTTGGACTGACCGCTTCACGATCATGATGGCCATCAGCGCCCTCATTGGCGCTGCATCAGGTATTTCTGGAACTCTTCTCAGCTCCCTTCGTGTCGATCTACCCACTGGCCCAGTTGTCATACTCTGCTCTTCCGTCTTTTTTTTCCTGTCGATGCTTCTCGCCCCACATCGTGGGCTTGTAGGAAAACGACTCCGCTGGAGGCGAAGGCGCCGACGAAGAGAAATGCTGCGCATTCTCGTTCACCTCTTCGAGAACTTGAAGGAAGGCAATGATTTTGTTGCTAAAGAAAGAATCATTGCAGGCTCAATGAGAGCTCGACCCGAGGCATTACGGTTGTGTCAAAGCAATGGGTATGTCTTACAGGCGGGTACACACCTCCAGTTAACCTCCGAAGGAATAATACGAGCTCAACGGTCCGTAGAAGCAAGAAAGAAATGGATCAGATGGCTAGATGACGCTGCAGAGATCGACCGAAACCTGATTGATCTTGATGAAGAAGACATTGAAAAACTTCTGTCGTCACGTCCACTCTTGGACCAACCAAGTCCAGATAAGAAGCCGTCATGATGCAAATATTCCTCGACCCTGCGATGTTCGAAATACTACTCGTGGCTTGTTTGGCAACCGTCTCATGCTCGATGGTCGGGGTTCATTTGACCTTGCGAAATAGAGCCATGCTCGGTGATGCGATTGCCCACGGTGTGGTACCTGGCTTGGTATTAGGATTTATTTTTACAGGTTCGAGAGATGTCGCTCCGATGTTTATCGGAGCGATGGTATCCGCACTCTTGTTGTCATTTCTTGCTGAATGGCTGAGAGATCGAGCGGAAGTAGATGGAGGCGCTGCCCTTGGAGTTGTATTCACAACTCTCTTCGCCCTAGGAATCGTTCTCATCGAAATGTTCACCAGAGAAGTCGACCTCGATGCAAATTGTGTCCTATACGGCCTGATTGAGTTTACACATTTCCAACGTATAGAGATTGTAGGAATTTCACTTCCCAGATCTTTAGTTTCAGTTTCAGCAGCATTGCTGATCAATATCATCGCGATGCTGCTTTGTTGGAAAGAATGGAAAGTATGCGCCTTTGATCCAGCGCTCGCACGATCGATGAGATTACCCGTCAAAGCTCTCGAGAGAAGTCTCTTGATGCTTGTTGCGCTCACGGCAGTCTCTTGCTTCGAAGCAGTGGGATCGATTCTTGTCGTCGCCATGATTGCTGTACCAGCGACTATTGCAGGAATACTCTGTAATCAGTTCGGTTACATGATGATCGTCAGCTGCATTGTCGGGTTGCTCTCTGCTTTCTTTGGAACATATAGTGCCATCTATATCATAGACACAAACGTGCCGGGAATGATCGCAGTGACAGCCGGAGGCTTTTTGTTTCTCGCTGTATTCCTTGCCCCTTCTAGGGGAATACTTCCCGTAGCTTTGCGAATGATCACTTGGAGACTAAGGGTTGCAAAAGAAGACCTACTCGCTGATTCGCTGGAGTTATCGAAAAAAGGAAACCAGTTCCATGCACCAGCCTTCTTCTCAATCTCAGGACTGGCCCATCTACAACTGGTGATCTTTGGGCAACTCAGAAGTGGTCGTCCTGTTGGAAGGGGTGAAAGAATCGCCAAAACCTTGCTCAGAAAGAGAAGTTTGTGGCAAAGATTTGCTGCTGATCGACTTGGCTTACCATCTGATCACTTGGAAAGCCCTGCTCATAGGATTGAGCATCATCTCGATGAAAGTCTCATGAAACTTCTAGAAGAAGGAGACGAGTCTGCCGACCGTCCAGCGCTCTGATATCTTGGGTGCGAAAAAATCAGGCGATCTCTTTGACACAGATCGAACGGGATAGATCCCCACTGATCGCCAAAGAGCGATCTTCCTTAACAACTCTCAAAAGTACAGGACCGCCGGCAGGTTCCCTTGCTTCTAAAAAGACGACTTCACCCGGTTTGATTCCTCGCTCACCCAACCAGTTCAAAACTTCAGGGAGAGCGTCGACGACCCTGACCACTTTCAGTTCTATTGATAGCGGGGCTTGTGCAAGATTCAAATCAACCCCACCAGGAAGGCGGCCTTGCCTATCTGGAATCGGAGAACCATGAGGATCCCTGTCGGGGAAATCGAGCGCTTCTTCCATTCGACAAATAACTTCATCACTGACGGAGTGCTCCAGTCTTTCGACTTCGGCATCTACCCTGTCCCATGAAATGCCCAATATTGTGGCGAGATAAGTCTCCAGAATCCTGTGACGCCTGACCGTTTGGACCGCCAGCTCTCTTCCCTCGACCGTCAATCGAACACCTTGATACCGCTTATGGTGCAACCAACCTCTCTCACAGAGTTGCTGGACCATACTCGTCGCTGATGGAGGTGAAACACCCACACGATCTGCGACCTGACCCGTAGAGATCCATTCGTCAGAATCTTCCCCGGTCAATTTCCAGATCGCTCTGAGATAGTTTTCCTCTGATTCGCTCGGCAATTCCCCTCCGGATCCGAAATTGACTACCCGTATAGGACATCCTGTGATGTCATAGGGTGAGAGAGAAGACGACAGTATTGCAAATCATTGCCATCTGTCATCACAATCATCTCTCGTCGAAGATGATGCCATGTGAATCATGGCAAGCAAACAGGGTCTTAAACTCAATCAAGGAGGATAAATGTCAACTCCTGACTCCTCATCCAGAAATAATCTCATAGAGGATCTTGATTTCCACTTTACGACAACCGTGAAGGTTCGCCTACCAGAGACGGATGCCATGGGCATTGTCTTTCATGGTAATTATTTCACATATCTGGAAGTGGGCAGAGTTGAGTATCTTCTCAACCTGGGTCTCGCCGAAGGATTACGCCCGATTCGCGATTTTGAAAATGTCGTGGTCAATGCTCACCTCGATTTCAAATCGCCCGCACGACTTCATGATGTGCTCTCCATCGATGTTTGTACCAAAGAGATACGTCACAGCTCTTTCACCTTCGCTGTCAAAATTAGACACAAAAGTGAAAATCGATTGATAGCTTCTGGGTGGACGACCCATTGTGCGATTGATGAAAATTTCAATCCCATCGAAGTCCCTGCCAGCTTCCGCTCAACTATTGCCAACTATGAGGGCTGGAAGTCTCAAACATGAGCAGCATTTTCACTCAAATAATTAACGGTAAGATTCCCTGTCACGAAGTGTGGCAAGACGATCAACATTTGGCATTTCTTGACATTCGCCCTGTCAAACCGGGTCACTGTCTGGTCATCCCCAAAGAAGAGATCAGCCACATTACAGATCTGACTCCCGAAGCCCACGCACAACTTTGGAAAGCAGTGCATCTCGTTTCAAGAAAGTTGAAAATGGCCAGTGGCTGCGAACGTGTCGTAATGATGGTTGTCGGCTGGGAAGTTCCCCATGTTCACGTTCATTTGATCCCGACCAATTCGGGAGAGGATGTCGCTTTCCCTGATCCCTGCGACTTTGACCCGGCGGACTTCCCGAACTGGGCTCAAAGAATCTCCTCTGCCGCTGAAGCCTGATTCTCTGCACGACATTCTCTGACAATACATAAAATCTCTCCCGCAACAGAGGTTCCAACAACAAAAAAATGCCCTCTCATGTTTCTGACATGAGAGGGCATTTGTTTTTCAAGTGTCGTCACTCTCACTACGATCCGAAGATCTCTCGTCAGGGACAACTCACTTGAGTCTGACAATCCGGAAGTGCATCTGTATCATTGATATCAGTTCCACAGTTCGGGTATGGCTGAGCTGGAGGAGACTCTCCACCAAAAAGAAAACCAACAAGTCCTACGGGATCGGCAATATTCACACTACCGTTATCTGCAAAATCAGCCGCGTCTACGCAGGAGATAGGCAATCCCTCGAACAAGTATTGAAGCATGCTGACCGCATCAGAAACATCTACGCTTCCATCCCCATTGGGATCTCCACGCCTGAAGATGGGACCTATATTACAGAATCTATTTTGAACCTGCAGATCATCGATGGCCATTTCAACGATGGATCCTGTTCCCGCATCTTGAGCGATGAATCTCAATTGGACGGTATCGGAAAGACTGATGAAGTCGAGCGGAATGAATGTGTGCTGTACCCATCCTCCTAAAGTATCGGGACCACTATTGGGACCCAACACTTCAACAACAACCCAGTTGGTCAAATCGTTCGTGATTTCCACCTGGGCAGTATCGGTGAATGGCGTTGCACCCGCTCCATTGGAGTACCATCTCCAGTAACTGATTTCTGTATCCCATGCTGCGCCAATCGATCCTGAAAGATCAAAGACGGGCGACTTCAGTGTCGTGGCTCCTCCGTCAATGTCATTCTCTCCCAGCGCTCCTCCTATGGATCCTTGCCCGGTAATCCAAGCCACCGCCCCTCCGGATCCATGGCCGGATTCTGGTTGAGCAGCGGTTCCAATGGGATCGACTCGCTCCCAGATTCCAGTGGTTGCGGTATCTGTAGGCTCTCCAACCGTCCAACCCGTATCAATCTCCATATCATCTGCGAAATCAACCTGAATCGAAGTGAACACCAGTGCGGTGTAAGGAGCAGCCGCTCCCGATTCAGGCCGCAAGAACTCTACGCCTGCAGAATTCTGAAAGCGAATGTAGTACTGAATCTCATCCCCACAAAGTTGCTCAGGAATGGTCGCAGAGAAAATATCACCCGACACCTGAACGATGGGCTCCTCTGAGAAGGCCCCTGTATTTCCTTGTCGGTGAAATAACACCCCAGAATCAGGATTCACAGAACTCAACCCTGCTATCACGTCGACTCTGAAAGAGGCTGCGATTTGTGACTGGAGTTCCTGCGGACGTCCCTCTGGAAAGCTAATCACGAGTTCCGGAAGCACTGGGCAATCGATAGAGTGAGCCGCAAATGCGGAACAGATCAGATTAAAATTGGGCGTTCCCGTGCCAAGTTCTCCATCGTCATCATCCAACGTGAGAACTTCAATAGCAGTTTCAGGATGAGCGCTAGACTCGCCCACTCCACCGATGGTGATCAACAACCAATCGACAAACAATTGCCGGGTATGATCAAGACCTTCCACAGATCCCAATTCGGCTCCGAACCCTTCTCGTATCAACCAAAAGCTGGACCCTAAAATTTGTCCGCAGGTATGAACGGAGGTCGACGGGCATGGATACTGGATTCCTGCCGAAATCGGATCTCTCACCTGTGTGCCTGGCCCGAGGAAATCTCGCCCAATGATGGGATCATCAAACTGCAACATACTGACGACGTCAGAGAATCCTTCCCCGAAGCCCCCTTGAGCTAATCCAAGCCTGTCGACGATGAAGTGTCCATATTCGTGGGAAACGACACTCGCGTAACTAGTATTCACACAGCCAGCACCCGCTTGGAAAAAATTGATGCTCTGAGCCCCTGGGCTGAAAAAAGCATTGCATGTATCAACAATATTCACATTCGTAGTGATCGAAACATCGATCCCGAGAACACCATCCGGGGTTCTAGATCGAATAAAATCATGCGTCAGGTGTGTGTAGTGATATGCATTCACTTCTGCCACTTGGAGAGCATCGTATACAGCATTCAACTCTATGAGCACAGGTCCAGGAGGAGCGACGGGTGTCGTTCTTGACAAATTCGCTCCGCCCTCATTCACAACTGTGGACCATTGCCCCGACAGACTCGTCTGAAGGTCGACCTGATCAACGCCACTATAAGGGACAACGAATTCACCGGCATCATTCGAGGAAGTGGATGCACCTCCAGGAATAGAAACCGTAATCCCTCCGATCGGGGTTGCAGCTGGGGGATTAGAAGGCGTGTCAGGAAAACCACCCGTAGTGACTCTGGCTTCCACAGCTCCTTCAATATCAACATGAAGTATTTGATTTCGCACTTCGAGGGTTCGGCCTGAAGAGGGATCGACGTTGATCGCCCAATCCTCTCGCTGCGCAGGAGTCTTTCCCGTCGCCACAATGCGGTAAACAAGTCGAGATTCGCTTCTTAAACTGGCACTCGGTTCGATGAGGAGTTCAGCCTTGGACCAATTCAGCTGTTCACTTCCGCGCCAATCTTGGCGGGCCAATCTCAAAGCCTCTTCTGCAGAAATCTCAACAGGCGAATATCCAGAAACAGGTTCATGTGCCAAATGCCCCGCGGCGTAAACGAGAGTCGACCGACCCGAAACGGGGTCAGGACGCAAAAGTAATCGAAATGCCGAATGCTCAACGGGAATACCATCTATCACCTGACGATATCCTCGAACTGTCGCTTCCTGAGTGGGAAGGTCAGTCGCGTATAAAAGTTCCAGATCTCCAGGCTGGATGCCAAAAGCGACGGCATGTCTTTCAAGGAACACATCTACCGCTTCATCATCTGTGATCCCGGATGTGAACCGTGATCCATAGAGTTGAATCCTGCCCAGATCATCCTTTAGGACCGAGACATCGGGATAACTTTCCATGAACTGCTCAAGAGCGGAGTCTCTCTCCCCTGCATAGGGACGCTCCACCCAGTCCTGAGCATCTAATTGAAGGCTCTGAAAACCGGTAAAAATTAGGGCGAGCACGAACCACAATGAAAGGGACCTATACCCCTTTTCCTTCATTTCGGATCTGGATTGCAGACCTTCACTCCCCGAAAAAATATGGTCATTCCTAATAAATTGCTGCTTCTCGTACAAAGATCCATTGGATCTCATAGCCGTTCCTTCCCCCCACCTCGCTGTGTTTATTATCAGATGAGCATTTGCCACATAAACAAGAGGTACGTATGGAGGGTAATCTCAGTAAGTCGTTAAGTTATATACGTACCAGACTTGATCATATCGGCTAGGTAGGAGGTGTGGTAGCAACAATTTATTGACATATCGAGACACATAGGTTCATTAGAGTGGATTAGGGGCAGCTTCCCGAATTCACGCAATCCAGACCATCAGTCGTAGGGTCGGCCTCACAAATACCATTGCTGGGCACCCCTGTTCCACCAAACAAAGTCTGAAGAAGTTGAATCACGTCGGAAAGATCGACGGATCCACCATCGTCTATATCACAAGCATCTTCGCACTGAAAACCTGCGGAATTTCCGAATAGAACTTCCAAGATTTGAACTGCGTCGCTCAAATCGTCGTTGCCGTCACCGTTACAATCCGATCGAATAAACTCGTTATTTACGGGTGGCGGAGGTGGAGGATTGACAACTTCACACTCAACAGCCGAGATCTGAATCAGATCGACACCCGCTTCGACAATACTACCGCCCGCAAGATCTCCGGTATTAAATCTCATCCGAACTGTGCCATTGCCTGAAGTTCCTGCTTCAATCGCGAATCCACTCTGATACCAACCACCCCCGGCTTCTGGATGGCCAGGTCCCAACTCCTCGACGACAATCCAAGACGCGCCACCGTCCAGACTTTTCGAGATGGTCAGGAAATCATCTGGAGTACTGACAGACGCATTATTGCAGAACCAACGCCAGAATGTCACTTCGCTTCGAACTGAACTATCGATCGGAAATTCAGGACTTGTCAGAGTGGTATCTCCGAAATCAACATCATGAGCACCCATGGTGTCACCTGCAGAACCAAGTCCGGTGAAGTAACCACTCGAATCTCCACTGGGAGAAGGTACTCCTGCGGATGCTTGTGCTCCAGAACCGACAGGGACGCCCCACTCCCATCGACCGACCAATGCCGTGTCAGACGGAAGGGAAGTACTCCAACTAGGATTGGAAGCCAGCGGATCCTCAAGGACCACCACACTTGAAGTCGCGACAAGAGAAGTGAGTGGTTGCGTAGGACCTTCAGCAGGGTACTGAGTGATAAACCCTCCCTGGTCAGGAACTCGTACATACCATTCCAGCGAAGTCATACAAGCCTGACCGGGAATCTCGCCCTCTAACAATGTAGAGGATATGACTTCAAGGGCTGCGACCTGCCAAATCGTACTTCCAGCTTCTCTATACCGAATCTCACACTGACCCGCTGCTGGGGTTGAAGAAATCGTCTGATACGAAAATCTTACGGCCTGAGGAATTTCTGGTTCGATCAAGTCACCAAGTCCCTCAATCAGCGAGAGAGACAAGGTTGCTAAATCTGGACATGTCAATCCACCTGCGGAAGCCGCTGAACAAATGTTATTCCAATAAGGAGCTCCGTTTGAGAGATCTCCATCATCATCACTGGCTACCAAAACTTCCAGAACGATCTCATCTCGAATGGGATATCCATTAGCACCACCCAAGGTCATCCCAGACCAATCGACAAAAATTGTTTCCAGTGCTTCTTGACCAGCAACTGTGCCCAAATCATTCCGCAAACTAATGCCAAGATTGAACCAAAACTTCCCCAGTGCCTGTCCACAGAAATGTATTCCTGTTGAACAAGGTACAGTGACATTGGACGCGCCCACGCTTCGTACATGTAATCCAGGACCTTGGAAATCTTGTCCGATCACTCCTGTCTGGAGATATACGATCGCTAACGAATCTCCGTATCCTTCTCCAAATGCTCCTTGAGCCAGATTGAGAGAGTTCACGACGTGATGACCAAACTCGTGCATCACAACGGTCGAATATGCGCTATCGACGCAACCCCCACCTGCACGAAGAAACCTGAGCAGTTGCTGGCTAGGATCGTAAAAGGCATTGCACGTTCCCGACATTCCTGTGGTCGCATTGACCGGAGTCGACATCGCTGGAAATCCCCCTGGGGAATCTACAAAAAGCCTGTAGGACTGCTCTATAAAATGAAACGCATTCAACTGAGCGATGAGATGGGTATCTCCGCCGCCATCGAAAACAAGATCAACATTTCCTGACCCCGATGGTTCAGAAGCTGTAATGTTCGCGGCTGAAAGGCTAGAAACATTTCCCCAAACCCCCTGAAGCTCAGCGAGGACAGTAAAATTGTTCGAAGCAGAGGTCAGTAAGTAATCGCCGTTCTCTTGGCTATAAGTCTGGTTGCCACCACCACTGACCAAGGATCCCCTGAGCGCCGACAAACCCACCGAAGAAGTGCCCTGAGGACCAAGCCCCTCTGTTCTGATAGCGGAGACCGTTCCGGAAGCATCGATAGAACAAACCACTTCCTCTGCTTGGATCAATCGTCCATCCACGGCAGAGAAATCTAACTGAAAGGTACTGTGCAAAGATTCATCGAGTGCTGAACCATGGAAGACCCATGCGAGCTCTGGTGATTGTTCTTCATTGGGGACGAATTCCAGACGGGCAGCGCTCCAGGATCTCTGCGGGAATAGACGGTCGGCCTGTTCCTTCATTCCTGAGTCTTGAAGCAGAGGTTCACTCACCAGTTCTTCGGAAGTACCGCAATAGGCCCTGTAATGAACAAACCAAGATCCATCATCTGTTTTCTTGAGCAATGAACGGCCGACAGCCCCACGAACAGGAATACCATCTTGCTCTTGCCGCCACGCCAACTGAACCTGATTTTCAGAAATTTCACGAACCCAATCAAGAGTCAGGCTCAACGCAGTAGTTTCACCGAGAACCCGAATAGCGTCTAACATTGCGGCGCTCTCAACATCTTGAGCGAGAGGCCCCGTCGATCGGCCATCACGAATGTTGATATCTGCAGAAAGGGCAAAATTTGGAATAATGAATAGACTCAAGATCCCTAGAGTCAGAAACCATACACAAAGCGTGTGACTTCTTCTCAAGGGACTTGTTGATAGAATATTGCCCCATGTTAGTGGTAACCGAAATGCCAAAGACACTTAGATATTGTCCCAACTCATGATCAATAACGTCTCACAATTTTCTCGAGCATTCGCTTGAGTCAGCAGACGCTAAAACCTTGGCCATTCCCATAAACTTAAGTTCCACACACAGTCAATATTCACTCAATGCCTAAAATACAAATAATGCAAATCACGCCTAATGTATCAAAAGTTCACCGGGATGCACGACATTATCGGTCAATTCTCGACCTCAGGACCCTCATATATTTAGATCATAATCCATTACTATTAAATGGTTTATGTTATTTCCTTGGGCGCTTTAACTTCCAGAATTTTTGAGCCAAACAGCCATAACCACGAACAAATCAAACCTGATCCACCCACAGGAGCGAGAAATATGAGTGTTGGAAACATGCCCAATGCTGACGAAAAGACGGCGAAACAAAAAAGGAAACAGGAGAACCCCATGAGTATCCCCTGCCGATAGGTGCCATTTCCAGGCCTCGAACAAATCCATAGTCCTATGGCATGCCAAAACAACATTCGTGTTGCCGTTGCAAACTGCTGAGAAGAGTTCTCCTCTGGCCATCTCTGCTCTAAAAGATGAGATCCTACTGCTGCCGCTGCAACCGCAAATGCAGCCATCAACAATGCTGCGCACTCTAATAGTCTTTCAGTGGTACTCATCATTTTACCCCTGTGACATCCGAAACCTGACTCGCAACGAATAGCCATTCGTGAACCTGATCTCTGGTCCGCCCGGGAGCTGGCTTAAAGTTCCTTCGAGTTTCTCCAGTAGCAGGATTTTCATCAGAGTCACTTCTGAATCTTCGATGAGGGATCTCGATCAATTTCGGCGTGCGACGACCATCTCCCCCTGACCAATTTGAAAGAATAGTTTCGATTTCAGAGCGATTGAGTATCCCTTCTTCGCTATACGAAAAAACGATGACTTTGGCTTTTGAATTCTCGATCATTCTCTGCATGGCATGAAAGCAATCACTCCCCCTTCGGCTACAAAGTGGAGAAGCCTTTTCTTTCCATGGGATCAATCCTGTCTTTCCGTAGACGGAAGATTCGATACGCTCATCCGAATTCTCGAATGGAAGCGTCGCAAGAATTTCTGGCAGATGATAATTAGCCGGATACTGACGCTGATTATACGGAGGATCTATGTAAAGAAGATCGCAATCAATCTCTGAGACCCACTCGATGGCGTCTTTAGAATTTGCTTGTCCTGTCGGACCAAAGACCAAAGCTGGCGCTCTCAACTGAATCGGACGTAATGCACTTTTCTGGATGGTCTTGAGATACGCACCGTATGTCCCAGAAATATTCGCCACTCTGTCAGCGGCATCGATACAACTGGCTAACAATACCCAGACTTCTTGTTCCTCGATCCGGGCATCTTTTATCCAAGAACGCAGCAATCCGAGAATCGCATCTAGGCGAGCTGCATTTTCAGGCGTCAGATAATTTCTCTGTGCTTGCCCTGCATTGGAAAACTGTCGAAACAAGACACCTTCCCTAGGAGGAAGTTCCTCTTCCAAGTAGCGGGAAAGACACAAAAATGGTCGCCACTTCTCCAAATCAGGGTTCTCGACATTCGACAAGCGTGTGACGGGTAGCGGCTCCAGATTTTTCCAATATTCAGAGAGCGCTTCAAATGTTGGAGGAGACGTTGTTTCCAAATATGCTTTCTGAAAGACTTCAGAACATTTCATCAAATCCGTGGAAACCACTCGGTGACCCTGAGCTCTAAAGAATCGTCCTACGGTTCCACTCCCGGCAAACAGGTCACAAACGGTTCCTCCCGAATAACCGGCAGAGACTGCAGCATTCAAGATCTCTTCTAAGAGGGCAGTTTTGTTTCCCAGCCACCTCAATGTCAATCCTCACAAAGCAGGAGCAACTCCTGCACTGGGCGATTGGAATCACCTTGACCAGAATGCATCAACTTTTGTTCCCTGATTTCAACTGTGGCAAAGTATTCCAGTAACAACTCTCTCAGTCGGGCAGCAGGATTGGGGTGTCCTTGTTCCAACCATCTCTTCGTCAATAGCCCTGTATCGCCCGAATAAGAGATCAGTAACTTAGCGCCCTTCTTCTTGCATCCTTCAGCGACTTTTCGAAAAGCGTCTTCTACATGGGGGCCACTACAAAATTCAGAAGTGAATCTCATTTCTCTTACCGGATATCTACCTTTAGTCAGTTCCTCACCTCTTAATTGTAGATCGGGATAGTCGTACCGAGCCAGAGTTTCGAGGACATGATAAAAGCGACTGTAATTATCAGACGTGTAGGGTGGATCCAAATAAACAAGATCGACATTCTCGTCTTTGAGCGCATTCCCCTCCGCCAACAATTCCAGAATGTCATGGCAAAAGACTTTGTTTCCAGAAAGTCGTGGCCGCTCAAGGACCTCTTTCCGAATTGCATCTAAAGCCAATTCAAACTGTTCTGGAATATCGGTGGATCTTCTTTTCACGACCGCGAGAAGTTCATTATCTTTTTCAACTGATCGAGGCTGAGCAAAGTGACTTGTCCCAGAAGTACTGACGGATACGGCATGCAGTAATGCTGAAAGATAAAGAGCCTTTTTTTGTTTGTGGTGATCAGAAGACTCTGGAATAGCTTCGATGGCACAACGAATAGAATCAATCATCATCGACTGCTCTATACTGAAATACACCTGTCCCCAATATACCGTACACATCATCGCAGGCGAAAATCGGGATCCAGATCGACAACTATTCAGGAGTCGAGGTAACTCTCCACGAATATCTGAAAACGGATCAAGAACCCCTTCAGGCAGTGATTTCGAATCGGAAAAAGGGACCGGCATCAGATCGCAAAACTGCCGATATTGCTCGAAAAGATCACTTCTCTCGGTACTCGCAGTATTTATCTCTTTTAGAAATCTTCGCTCTAATTCGATACTCGAACCGAAAAGTTTCTCGAGTTCTGAAAAATTCTTGTCTCTTATCTGAGCCAGGTCAGCTTCAGGCTCTAGCAGGTCGAGAGCAGAAAACCAATCTGCTTCGACCTCCAAGTGAGCACTGGCGATCACCGAGGAAAAGTACTGCGCATCATTCGCGAGAACTCGATAATCACCGGCGAACCAACGGCCCACTGCACCTGTACCTGAACAGGCATCGAGAAGAGTCTCCCCGGGAGAGATTAAATCCCTCACCGCTCCATCGATAAATTCTTCACATAATCGTGTTTTCGCTCCCATATACCAAAGTGTTCTCATGGGAGTTTCGGGGACTGTCATCCAATGGTTCCTATTCGTTCCATGTTTTCCTGCAGACCTGCAAGCCAACGTCGTTGCATATTTGCACAATTTTCAAGATGACGATCAATTCTCCAAGTTCCGAGACCACGCCAACTCACTAAAAATTCTACCCAAGTCCCCTGACCATCAGCAGCGACGGAAAGGCATGCCTCGCTTTTTAGAGGCCCCCAACCAGAGCTCCAGGCCAACTTGTATACTTCGCATGCACCTTCTACCGATTCATAATGTTGTGAATCGCCCTCCATGGCGTTTCTCCCAGCACCCAAAACCGTTTCGTAGACTGTCTTCTGGCCGAGCACCCGAATGGCATGGTGATCCTGAATCAGGATTATTTCACCACCCCGTAAAGGAGAAGGCACCGATTGGCTCCATTGGAGCGAAAAACGACTCCCCAGAGAGGCCGATCGCCCTGTCAGCCAAGAAGATTCGGTCAAATCCTCACACCAGAGTTGCCAGTCTTCTACCAAGTTCAGCCTGCTCCAGACCCTCTCAGGATTGGAGTTGAGCCATGATGTTTCCCTCACTGAGACCATGCGCAAAGGGTGATTCCATTCATTCAGGCGTACAAAAGAGCCTAACCGGACTGAGAGTTCCGGGAACCCTCCATAAGAGTCTTTTCGTTAGGTATTCTGTGACCCGAACCTGAAAGGGTCAAGGTCAGCAACTGAGGTCGATTTCCCGACTAAATAGTGACATCTCCCGGCCTCTCCTGTAAAAATAGAAGTTGGTAAAGAAAGGCATATTCAAGATCATTCGGGTGATTCGATTCGAACTGTCGTGTTTTCAATCCAGACATCTGTTGGATTGCTGACCGTGATCGACTCGATTCATTAGAACTCAGTATTTTGGAACTCAGTTTTTTAGAACTCAGTTTTTTGGAAAACAGTATTGCCGACTTGAAGAGAAGAAAGAAGATCTGCTTTGACCAAACCTCTTGTTCCTCTCGTGCAAGCGATCCTGTTATGTGACCGGGTCTACAAGGATGATGACTCCACCAAATGCGTACTCGCAGGAACTTTTAACAAGATCCGACTTCCTGAATTCCCGGCGGAGTATTCGCCTGCGACCCTCTATATTAATCTCAGCGACTTTTCAGGATTCCATAAGGTCTCATTCCGCTTCAAGCGAATCACAGATGATAGCGTTCTTGAAGAGAGCCCAGAATTTGAAATCTATCATGATGACAGAAGAGAACATCATGAGTGCATTTTCGAGCTTCCGCCGATGGTGTTTCCAGAACCGGGCCGATACACCTGGGAAATCATTTACGACGGAACAGAGCTGCTAGGAACCGCTGACGTCGAGGCCGCCCTCATCACAGAGGATTTTCTTTCTGATGAAAATGAAGAACTCAGAGAAGACAATAACGGCGACATTGGAGACCAGAACTACTAGTCCGAATCCTTGTCCTTCTGGTCATCATTCCGATGCAGTTTTTCAAACTGGCTCCTGAGGATCATCACCTTACCCGGCTTCAATCCTTCAAGTTGCTCTTCAAATCGATCTCTCAAATCATTCCGAGCTAATAACGAAGTGACACGGGCACAAACACGTGGACTTCTATCCCTGACAGCAGGTGCCAGCAGAGCTACCTGGTCTCTTGTCAATTCCATCACTAATAGCAATTTGAGAATCTCTTTTTTATCGCGACCGGTGGCCGCCAAAAAAGACTGAATCGTCTCATCACTCTTCGTCCCAGATGATGGGGTAGAACCTTCTAAGGTCATTTCAGCAGGTCCAACAAGGCTTCACTCCCTTTATCTGCAACAGCAGTCCAATGGAGAATAACTTCTTGGGGCTTTCCCTTCTTCAAATTCAAAATCCACCTGCAGATTCCGTCTTCATTGACTTGCGGAGTCGGTTCAGTGTCGGAACCAAGTTCAACTTTCACTTCTTCGAGCATACTCACGGGAATACGACTCACAAGCTCAAGGGGCACTTCTCCCTCAAGGTAAGACTTCACGGTATAGCCCGTTCGTCTCTCGACTCTTGCTCTACTAAAGACCGAAGAGGAGGACTCTTTGTCGAATGACTGCAAATCTTGAACGTGGACATTGATACGACCTTCTACTCCAAAATGCTGTTCGAAGCTTTGTCCAGCATAGATGGTGCCAACACTTCCAGTCCCCACAAAAGTCCCTGATCTATAACACTGAACTTCCCCAGCCAACAAAACGCCGATGCCCTCATGGACCAACTTCGCGCGCCTGAAAACTCTGGGACTGACAAGGGGGATCGATTGGTAATCCAAGGTCGCCTTCATTTTATACTTAGCAACCGTCACCGCATGAGCACTCCCGTCAGCAGGGATGGAGCTGGGAGTTTTCAATTGGTATGTCACAACCCCACCTGAATCACTCTCGACCAGAGGGGCCGCTCCCCAACTATCATCAAAGTCTTCGGTGTCCATTCGAATACTGTCTTCCGTCGGACTCTCATTTACAGAATCCAGCGATCTAGCTGCCTTATTCTTTGACTCAATTTCGATCGCAGTGACTTCTTGTGGAATCAACTGCCCGGAGCTAAGGCCTAAGGAAGATCGCAAAGTCGATAAAGTCAATTGTACATCTTTCCAATCCTCACCCGATGACTGAATCACTTTTGCTCCATATTCCCAACTGACAAATCCCGTCGACTCGTCTAATCGGGCATCATGGAAAGGTGTCCATCTCGCAGTCGGAACATCATAGGCCAGTTCCACAGAAACCGTCCCAGAGGTCTCCAATTGAAAAATCACGGTCGCTGTCCAACCGCGATCAAATTCCTGAATACTGTATGAGTTAAGATCAAAAAGAATCTCGCCTCTACGATCATTCAATTTTTCCTGATCCTGCTTTAGTCGATCAACCTCAATCGCCACACTCAAATCAGAATCGAGGAGCCACTGTTGAATCTCATGGACTAATGAAGAATCAAAACTCTTCCCCAACTCTCTCGCTGTTAACGAAACGGAAGTTTCGAGAATCGCTCTATACCTTTTCAGTAATTCGCTTTGCAGTTCGATTCGATTGAGGGAGAAGCTGACCTCGAGAAGTTGATCTTTAATGTTATCGAGTTGCTCTTGGAGCGTGATGACCTCGTCAACCGGGGGAGTATTGAGACCTTCCCTTGTCATCCTTACACCGAGAACAAGGCCTTTGATATCTTCACTCTTTACGAGCCGGCCTCGAAGACTTGCGGGATCTAATGATGCAGGAAGACCCGAAAAAACAACTTCGCGGGTCCCCTTGGTACCCTCAACTTCTTTCTGCCGATGAACTCGAGCTTTGTCTTCAAAAACAGTGACCGCGAATGGTACATTTTCCGGCTTGGAGAGGACAGCCTGTCCACCGACAACGCCACTGAAACACAATACTACGATAGAAATAAAGGAGATTTTCATTGAGTGGATCATCAGTTCTCCTCCCCTTTTCTTTCTGGTGCATCGCGCTTCACCAATCCCGTGCCTTCAGGCGTTTCCAGTGTCCATAAAAGGCGGACTTCTATTTTTTCTCCAGGAGGAACCTCTACATTCCAACGAAGTATTCCATCTATTGGATCTGTGTTCACAGGGAGTGGATTAGTAGCATTTTTATTCATCTGAATTGAAACTCGCTCATCATCGGTAAATGGAATTCTTTCCACTATTTGAACGAGCTCAGCATTGCTCCCAAAATTTTCCAGATTGATTTTCAGATCTGTTCGATACTGAATCACTTTTGATAATAAGCCGCGAGTCTCTTCTGTTTCTTGAACCGACCGTTTAAGTGCAATCGTGTCAAAAGTCCCCAGTTCCAAGACTAATTCTTCACCGGGTGCTACAGTTTTCTTCATACGAGTTTTGCCAAGATAGTTTCCACCAACAAATACAGAGACGTCTCCAGCCAGTAATGGAGCATCTCCAGATAACTCCGAAATAATCCTTCGAAAAACAGTCGTATCGATTTCGGGTAAACAGCGAAGTTCATTTCGGAATGACAAACTTTTTATCGAATAAAGAAGACGATGTGTTTCTCCGTCAGAGGGAATAGATTCTGCTCGTATCGACCTAAACACACTGAGAAAACCTCTATCGTCAAGACGTGGAAAATTCCACCATTGTGAAATCCCCTGATCTCTACCGGATTTGGACTGGGTGACTAATCCACCCACCAATGCACTTGATTTGTCCTCTTCTAGGTAAAAGGACAACTCACCTCGTAACTCCTCAAGTTGCTCATGAAGAACATCTCTTTTCAGAAGTTCTTTCTCTTTTTTCGCGACGAGTCGACCCATTTTTGGAGCCGCCGCAGAACGAGGAGCTCGACGACCATTGGCATCTTCGGAACCCGGGCCCCTCAATCCGTATCGAGCTCTCTCCAACGGTGTCCCTATCGAAGTGTCCACATAACGATCACGTTGAATCTTCAGTGCAGAGAGCTGCGGAATATCGGCTCCCATTTCTGGAATACTGGTCGAGAATTGAACTGGAATCTGTGGCCAATTTTCACCTGTCAGTTGCTGAACATTTGCGAATGAACGAATTCGAATTGTCTCATTACTCGTATCCACATCTATCTCATATGAGGGATACCAAAATGCATCTGGGAGAAGGTACTGCACAGTGAAGACTCCCCCCTCTCCACTTGCATCGAGTAGATCCACCTCAATATAGGTCCGGACTCTTGCCTGGGATCCGGTCGCTTCCCTTAATTCCAGAGCGACTTCATTCCATTCAGCTCTCGCTTGGCGAAGAGAAGGCAACAGTTCAAGAATTTGTTGAGCAACAGTCGTCATTCCTGTCATGACGTGAGTGGATAGGGATTTCCATGAATCTAGATTCACTCCCGGTATCTGTTTTTCGTCCACAGCTGCGGGAAGTAAGTTTTCATAATGATCATGCAGTTGAAGAAGCGTTTTTTCTCTTCTGGCGATTTCTTTCCAGCGTTGCTCTAGACGATCACTTTCTTTTCGAAGTTCTTCTATTCTCTCTGGCTCAATGGGATCTCCGCTAATTCTTTTGATTTGAACCGCGGAAACCTCAAGATTCCCGGTCGCTTCAACCTGCACTCCCCCATCAACGAGTGAAGCAGGAAGTGGCCCGACCAATAGCTTTCGCAGTCCTGCTTCTCCGTTCGGGAGTGCCAGAGTTCTCTCTACCCGTGCATTGCTTTGATAAAGTGTCACGGAGGTGATGGTGCCAACAGATTCCATTTGATCCTGCGCAATGGCAGGAGCGGAAAACAACAGCAAAGCCAGTAATAGTGACGCACTGAATAAACCAATTGCACGATTCTGGCTCTCGTCGATTTGGAACAGTGCATGACATTCATAATTCAGATCTTGCTGCATACTATGAACTCCTTTTTTCGAGATCGTCGATTCGTGCCGCTAACTCATTAATACGTAATTCAAGATTTTTGACCGTTGTTGCCAGACTTTGATTCTCCGGAACAGAAGCGACGCTTCCCCGTTCAACCCTGGGCACCGGGGTGGTCCCTGCTACAGGATCTAGGTCTTCCTGTTCGAACTCTGACATACTTTTGATGCGCTCATCCGATTGAAGCAGATGTCCCCAACGCACTCCTCTCTGAATACCAGGAGGAGTCAATCGACGCGCGAGTGGGGGTTGATGTTGAGCCAATCCTTCCAGTACGCGATTCAGTTCACCCATGTCAGCGATCGCCTTCATTCGTGAAGCACGGGTTCGCAACTCTCCAACTGTCTGCGCACCTCTTAACAACAACTCCGCCAAGACAGCCATCGATGGACCATCTAATTCCAATTCGGACGTCAATTCCTGACGCCATTTCCCCGCTCGTGATCCAGAAACAAAAACCTGTGTCGTCATGGCCCGTCTTGCCAATCGAGAAAGAATGGCATCGACCTCATCTTCCATCATAGAAACCACAGGGTCCCTGTTGGATTTTTGATTACAGGCGGTCACCACCTGATTCAGGGTGAGTGGATAATACTGGGGAGTCGCCAGAGATTTCTCGATCAGGACTCCGATGACTCGTTGTTCTTGTGCATCCAGTAATGGGATCTCAGACAT
The DNA here is from genome assembly GCA_016776905.1 of Planctomycetota bacterium. Classification (GTDB taxonomy): domain Bacteria; phylum Planctomycetota; class UBA8108; order UBA1146; family UBA1146; genus UBA12191. Next base: position 65,792 of record JADHSM010000003.1, read on the forward strand.
GATTTGGGCTTTCCATCGACTCTTCTGACCTATTCATGATTCATGACAGCAGAGAATCAGGTTTCAATGAGTGCGATTCGCGGTCCTATTTCAAGGCCGCAAAGTCAATGACATACGTTACTTCCCGAAGGAGCCTTTTTCGAGAGACTGTACAAAACTCCATATGGGGTCTCAGCGTAGTTCTCCCTCCCCTCCCTGATATGAAATCCTTTTACGGATACGAAGAGTCAGGGATCGATGAACACGTATTCAGGGGATAGGCTGTTCCTTTGAGCCCATATCGAAACTCAACAGGGAGGTGCTGTGTCTAGGAAACGAAGAATCGATCAGCATCGTGCCGATGCCGACTCCCGTTCCCAACGTCCTCGCCCTGAATTGGTGCTGATTCTCGATAATATTCGAAGCCTTACAAACGTCGGATCCATCTTCAGAGCGGCCGACGGCTTTGGCGTACGAAAAATATATCTTTGCGGTATTACTCCGACTCCGCCCCGCCCCGAGATTGCCAAGATCTCATTGGGAGCAGAGGACACTATCGAATGGCAACATCTGGAGGATCCTGCTGTCGCCGTTCGAAAACTTCAAAACGACGGATATACAGTGTTGTCTCTAGAACAAACAAAAGAATCCGAGTCTATATACGACTATCAATACCCACATCCCCTCGCCATCGTCCTCGGTCATGAGGTCGTGGGAGTAGATGAGCAGATTCTGTTTCTCGGCGATGGGAGTATTGAGATTCCCATGTTTGGATCGAAGCACTCTCATAATGTGGCGACGTCGTGTGGAATCCTTCTCTCTGAGGTTCGAAGACATTGGCTGGGACTTGGAGATTCTCCTCCCTGGTTAACACCCTCAGATACCTCTGGAGGTCAAGCATGACTCACTTTTTTGGAGATCAAGCATGACTCACTTTTTTGGAGATCAAGCATGACTCATTACATCGCAGGTCTCGATGAAGCGGGTTATGGGCCTTGGTTGGGTCCCATGGTCATTGGATTCTCAGCTTTTGAAGCCCCCCCCGGCACCTCTCCCAGTGCTCCTTGGGACGAAGTGCCAGCCCTCGGCCGTGCTGGCCGGCGCGAAAAGGGAGTGATCTCTGTTGCAGACTCCAAAAAACTACACCGATCCGGAACTGGAGATCTCACTCGCTTAGAAGAAGCAGTCCTCGCATTTGTCACATTGGAAAAAGGGGAGACCCCTCGCTCCTTCAGAGAGCTCGTCAATCATCTGACAGCAGGTCGCTCGGAATACTTGGAAAAGTATCCTTGGTATCGCGATCAGGATCTCCAACTTCCCTACTCAGTAGACTCACTCGAACTTTCTGGCAAGACACGAAAGCTCGCGAGAGGACTGGAAGCCGCCCAACTTCAATTTCAAGAAATCCGTGCGATTCCCCTCGAAGTGCTTGAGTTCAATTCTGAAGTCAAAGCGAGAGGAGGAAAGGGAGCGGTCGATGCTTGGGCCATGGGAAGATTCCTTCACTGGCTATGGAATCAAGATCATCGTCCGAGTGTTGAAGTTTGGACCGACCGCCTCGGAGGGCGAGAACGATATGGTCCTCTTCTCTACCCCCTGTTTCCGGGATGTCAGTTTAAGATTCTTGAACAAGATAAAGACTCACAGTCCTATCGTGCATCTCGGGCTGACGGAAAAAATGTCGAAGTACATTTCAGAAAAGAATGTGAAGATCACAGTTTTTGTACAGCTCTAGCATCGATGACAGCGAAGTACCTTCGAGAGCTTCACATGGTGTTGCTCAACCGTTGGTGGGCAGAGAAAATCCCAGAATTGAAGCCCACTGCGGGTTATCCACAGGATGCTAGACGGTTTATCGCAGAAGTTGAAGAAGCCAGAGAACACTTAGGAATCGAAAAACAAATCTTGATCAGGAGCCGCTGAATCCCTCAATGGGCTTCATATAAGGCCGAAGTTGATCCTGAATCGCCTCTCGGCTAATTTCTCAGATCGACATCTACTAATTAAGGAGCACTTCGTGGCTGATAATAAACCCTCCTCCGATCTGGACATTGCACGCTCGGTACCGCTCAAAGAGATCCGTGAGATCGCTGAGAAATACGGTATTCATGAGTCTGAATTAACTCCTCATGGTCGCTACATGGCAAAAGTCCCTCTCTCCATCCTCGACCGACTCCAAGATAAACCAGATGGAAAGTACATCGATGTGACCGCCATCAATCCTACCCCTCTGGGTGAAGGAAAAACGGTAACGACGATAGGACTAGGATTGGGACTCAATCACATCGGTAAAAAAGCGGTGTCAACGATCCGCCAACCATCGATGGGTCCAGTGTTTGGTATTAAAGGAGGAGCAGCTGGCGGTGGAAATAGCCAAGTGATCCCTATGGAAGACTTCAATCTTCACCTCACTGGGGACACTCATGCCATCGGGTTGGCCAATAACCTTCTCGCAGCGTGGGTCGATACTTCCATATTGATGGGGAATCCTCAGAAAATTGATCCTGCGACTGTCACCTGGCGACGCTGCATCGATGTGAATGACAGAACTCTGCGTCAGGTCATATCCGGTTTAGGTGGCTCAAAAAATGGAGTCCCCAGAGAAACAGGATTTGACATCACCAGTGCCAGCGAAGTGATGGCGATTCTCGGCCTCTCGATGGATGCGAAAGACCTCAGAAAACGCTTGGGCGACATCGTAGTCGCAACTGATACCGATGGTCAGCCTGTCACAGCCGAAGCTTTAGGCGCAGCAGGGGCAATGGCTGTCGTCCTCAAAGACGCCATTCATCCCACATTCATGCAAACCCTGGAAGGCACGGGCTGCTTCGTTCACACCGGGCCATTTGCAAACATCGCCCATGGTAATTCCTCCATCGTCGCCGACAAAATCGCTCTTAAACTCTGTGACTACGTCGTTACAGAAAGCGGATTTGGCGCGGATATGGGTGCTGAGAAGTTCTTCAACATCAAATGCCGCGTGAGCGGACTAAAGCCAGATGCCGCCGTCGTCGTGGCAACGATTCGAGCATTGAAGGTCCATAGTGGACGCTTCAAGATTTCACCAGGAAAGCCACTTCCTGAAGAAATGCTGAAGGAGAACATTCCGGCAGTTGAAGAAGGGATTGTGAATCTCAAGCGTCATATCGAAAACGTCGGCAAATTCGGCGTACCAGTTATTGTCGCTTTGAACAGATTCCCCACTGATAGCGATGGCGAAGTAGAAGTTGTACTGAATATGGCTCGCAGTTTTGGAGCGTTCGACGCCGTGATCTCCGACGTGCATGCACGTGGAGGAGAAGGTGGAGCTGAACTTGCAGAAGCCGTCGTCAGAGCATGTGAAGAAGTACCCTCAAAATTCTCTGTGCTGTACCCCGATGACATGCCGGTGAAAGAAAAGATCTCAACGATCTGTAAAGAGATATACAGGGCGGATGGAGTGAAGCTACTTCCGGCGGCCCGTAAATCCATACGCAAATTTGAGAAAATGGGCTTGGGTCATCTGCCGATCTGCATGGCCAAAACTCAATACTCATTTTCTGACGATCCCAAAAAGATTGGTGCCCCTGACAACTTCCAAATGACTGTCAGGGATGTTCGTCTCTCTGCCGGCGCTGGTTTTCTATACGCACTGACGGGAGACATCATGACGATGCCGGGGCTGGGTTCAAAACCTGCGTTGCTCAACATTGATCTGGATGAGCAAGGTCTCCCTGCAGGTCTCTTCTAATATGAAAGTTCACCGATCCACCTCCTTCGATTGCCCCCTTCCTCACCTGAGTTACGGCATCCTTTTTCTTTTATGTCTCCCAGGATTATTGCTGGTCCCTACCAGTTCCATCCTTGGAGAAGAGCGTCCCTTCGTGGGTTCAGCGACCATCAAAGAGATCAAGAAGGGACCTGAATCAGAGACCCTTCTGAAGGTGAAGGAGAAGAAAGGTGACGTGGAGGTCAAGATCACTGGCAAAACAGTGATCGAACTTCATGAAATCGTGTCGATCAAAGAGCTCGAACTAGGCTCCTCGATTCATGTGCTCGGCAAAAAGCAAGGAGAACAGCTTGGAGCGGGCGGTGCACGTTACCCCCCCATGATTATTCAGATTCATGCCATCGTATCGGGTTCCCTGAGGCCGCCGGCTCTTCCAGAAAAACTCCGAGGAAATGGACTGATTTGGATCAGCGGAACTCTCAAGTCTGTCAACAACGGTACCGAGCGCGAAGTTGCAGAACACCGGCTAGGCACCTCTCTCGGAACAGAAACATTGCGGATTAAAAGGGTAAAAGCAAACACCTTGAAAAAGCGAAAGAAAGTTTTCCTTGGTGGGTACCTCGACGATTCAGATCGAAAAAATAGAACTCTGGAAGCTGTCGAAATCTTGCAACTCGCGCCACGGTGGAAGAAATATGAATCCACTCATAATCTTGCGAAAAGACTCCCGAAGAAAAGGAAAAAAGAAGGCGACGATAAAGACGACGACGATCTGCCTTTTTAATCTTTCTCTGAAAATCCGAAGAGAATCCCCTGCTTCAAGCGTTGAGACATCTTACTGAACCAACCGAGCTCCGACTTTGGCGTTTTTATAGAATCGACAGAATCTTCGATCACCTCCACAAGGATTCCCCCGCATCCTACGTGTTGATAATTCCTCTGCCCTTTGGCAATACGTCGAGACACTCGAATGCCCACTTCAAGCTCTTCGCGGCATGATTCGCAATAGACCATTTCTCTTCGGTGTCGACCTTGGGCACGCATCTGATGTGTTCGTTCCCCATTACCGCCGATTTCGAGAAAAATGCTTCTCCACTCCTCACCATGAGATTTCACATCCGACCCCGCAATGATGTGGGCTAACTCATGAAGAACAGTGTTTCGATACTGGTCGCGGTTTTCCTTCAGGCTGAATATGGGAAGACTCAGCCCCACCTGCTTACGCTTAGGACAGGCATTTCCAGCACTACTGGTCAATCGTCGACTCAGCCTGATGTCAGTTCCGATCAAGCGACTTCTGTATTTAGGAAATTGCTCATACAGTTCGTCAAAGATCAGTTTTGCTTCAGATTCAAGCTCAGTCATACAAGAGGAGGCCTCACTCAACGGAATCTCTCCTACTCATCTTATCCACAGCATCGAACAACGCCTGAGTTCCTAACTTGCCACCGCCAGACTGCATCACTGCGTCGTAGAGTTCTTTCGCCAATGTCAGCCCTTGAAGTTGGATTCCCATGCGCTCGCACTCTTCTAGTGCGATCTCCATATCTTTGACAAAGTGCTCAACGAAAAAACCTGGATCCATATCTCCACGCAATATGCGTGGTGCAAGATTTGTTAAAGACCATGATCCGGCAGCTCCTCCTGACACACTTTCAAGAACGACTTCCGGATTCAAGCCTGATCGATTTGCGTAAACCAAACCCTCGCACATTCCGATCATCGTGCTCGCAATGATGGTTTGGTTGACCATTTTTGTGTGCTGTCCCGATCCTGCTGCTCCTTGGAATTTGATCTGACTACCGAGCACTTCAAAGATGGGAGCGACCTTATGAAAGGTTTCTTCAGCTCCTCCAACCATGATGCTCAAGGAACCATTTTTGGCACCGACATCTCCACCAGAAACAGGTGCATCTAAAAAAGAAAGTCCCTGCTGGCTCCCCTCTTGAAAAAGTGATGCCGCAAGAGAAGGACGACTCGTCGTCATGTCGATCGCAATTTGGCATTGTCTTTCTTCGGCTGGACAGCTCAGCACACCACTTTCACCTCTATAAATCTCTTCGACATCATGGGGATATCCCACAATAGAGATGATGACGTCATGGTGGCGTGCCAAGTCCCTTGGATTTTCAAACCACTCTGCGCCATCTTTCAAGAGAGGCTCTGCCTTTGCAGGAGTGCGTGTATAAATACCCATGGGGTAACCTTCGGATAACAAGTGACGTGCCATGGACTCTCCCATGACTCCCGTTCCAATCCAGCCGACGCTGGGTTTCATCATTCCCCCAAACTCTTCAAATATTACAATTTCCGGAAATGTTTTCTGGAAGTGCAGTCTACACCTTAGTTTCGGTCAATACAGTACGCCCCAAGGCTCGACTTATGTCCATCCCTATGGCATGATCGACCTTTGCGATTCTTGACTCACCTCGTCCATTGACTGATTCGCTGTCGACTGATTCGCTGTCGACTGATTCGCTGGTGACTGATTCGCTGTGTCCCCCGAAAGGACTTCATGCTGGCTTCCAAAGTGAACTTCCTTAGAGAATATCTCTCAAACCCTGCATTGATAGGAGCTGTCGCTCCGAGCGGCCCTGCCTTGGCAGCGCGAATGCTGGATGGAATTTCGCTCACTCAAGCGAAAACAGTGATGGAGTTAGGACCGGGTACGGGAGTCTTCACGAGAGAGATCTTGAGCCGTATCTCTGATTCTTGTCGATTCATGGCCGTCGAAAAGAACTCTACCTTCGCAAAAAGACTGCAATCAGAACTTCACTCTGTGGAAGTTATCGATGGTGACGCCGGTATGCTGGGCTCCATGCTCGATGAGCGAAATCTGGAAGAAGTGGACTTCGTCATCTCCGGGTTGCCCTGGGCTGCTTTTCCGGGACCACTGCAGGAACAGGTACTGAGCCAAGTGTCTCAACGTCTTTCCCCCGATGGTTGTTTTGTAACCTTCGCTTATGGCGGGATTCATCTGCTTCCCAAAGCCCGAGCCTTTCGCAAGCAGTTGGAAAAGCACTTCTCAAATATCAGCAAGACTCGTACCGTCTGGAGAAACCTGCCGCCCGCCTTTGCCTATCAATGCAGAAAGTAAAAGGTGCGAACCATGGATTCATGGGAGTGGATCGTCTTTTCGGTAGGCCTGAGCGTATCATTCGTCATTGCCGGGATCGTGATTCTCAAGGCAATTGCCCGACAGACTCAGGCGAAAACGAATGAACGACTGGAAGCTTTAAACAAACTGAACTTCAAGTTTACGACCAAAATCGATGCCGAAAAATCGAAGCAGCTGGACTCGGTTCTTTAGATCCAGAAATTACAAAGTCATTCAAAAAAATCTCTGGCGAGCGGTGTCTACCGTGATCACCCCGTCCAGATCCTGAATCTGGAATCGATCATGTACACCGGAAATGCCGTGATAACCGTTCGACAATCGGTCGGCATGATTCCCCTGAACCGATCTGTTCCGAAAATGATCATCACTCCAAAAAATGTGCTTCACGGACTCGGAAAACTGTTCGGCTCAAAGTCGCTGTCTTTTCCGACCCACCCGGACTTTTCCAGAAAATATACGGTCAAAGGGCGGCAGCTCGAGTTGATCGAAGATTTCATGACTCCACAGATCCTCGAGTTTTTCGAAGCGCGTCCGGGAATCTTCTGGGCAGTTTCCAAGAATACGCTCCTGTATTTCAACTCACAAAAAGAACTATTTTCATTCAAGGACATCGAACGTTTCCTCAAACGCGGGACCCGCCTGGCTTCACACCTGAACAAATCCTGAGTTCATTCTTAGCGGAGCTTTTCGAATCGCTGATCCAGGTCATCCATCGTCATGCGGCGACAAGCGATCCACGGAGATTCTCCTGGTGTCCAATGCCCATAGGTAATGGTCACAATTGTCCCATCCTTCTGCTTCAGCACAGCAGGGTATGCACAATCACCCCGAACATGGTTATCCAGTAAGCGGATGCGATACTGTCCTTCGCGCCCCTTCACGATGTCATCCCAAGAACCTACCCAGGCCACCCAATCGCCTTTCGTGGAGCTCTCATGAGTCGTATCCCTGAAGGATATGAAGAGCCTCCCATCGTCGGTGTAGACCGCAGTATGTCGGTCCCCCGTCAATGAGCCCGGTAACTCGCGTGGTTCAGACCACGTCTTGCCCTCGTTCTCACTGAAAATCACATAAGAATTTTTTCTGCGACTATTTTCACGCAACAGTAGAGCCAGCGTTTTCCCATCGGGCGATCTCACAACACCGGGTTCACAAAGATGAACAGCTGGCATATGGGCAATCGCCACAGGATTCGACCAGGTCAAACCTCCGTCGCCCGAATGTGTTTGAAATACATCAAAGCGAGAACTTCCTTTTGAAGCACTGAGAAAGCGACCATCGTCATGAAACCAAGCGGCATGTGTTCCATCGGACAGACGAGCCAGCGCCCCCATGACCACGATGCCACCCCAATCTCCTACAGGATTCAAATCACTCCAGGTATCTCCGGCGTCCTCACTCACTGCCAGCCTCGCAGGATAAAGCCCTGACCACATGATCAATCGTTCAGTTCCATTTTTATCCATCACCCTGTGAATCGTAGGAACTTCCAATGAGGACTTCCAGTTCTCCGGAGTGGCCAATCGCTCGCTCCAGGTCGCTCCGCCATCGGTACTCTTTTTGTAGACGATGCCGCCTTTACCGTGCCCTTTGGGGTAAACACACAAGATGGTTTTATCATCTTCCAGCAATACCGCAGTCGGGTGTCCCAAATATTGCCCCTTCTGACGATCCACAGTGATCACATCTTCGACACCATTCAGATCGATAACAGGAATAGAATATCCACGTGAAACAGGCGGAAGATCTCCACTGATGTGAGTATCTATCGGACTAGCAAAAGAACTCACGACAATGCCGCACAGACCCGAAAAGATCACCCCTACAAATGCTACGTAGTACTTAAACATCTATCGCCTCTTAGTCTGTTGCCGGAGTTGACCTTAGCCATCCGTATCCTGCAGCGATCACAAGCCCGATGACGATGGCGACTCGACCTGCTTCAGTCGTCCCGGCTCCACTTGACGCCAAACCTAAACCATGACTGAGGGCCCCTCCGAAAAGGATTCCCATCACTGCCATCGCCGCATCTCCATTTCCCTCACCGGTCATCACTAGTTGTCGCACCGGGCATCCTCCGGCAAGACATCCACAAAGCCCGACAAGAGCCAAGGCAAGGGCGGACCACAGATAGTCTCCATGGGCGGCGGGTTGCCCAGCAAAGGAGAGTTGCCCTTTACCGGCACCAAAGACGACGACGGCATAACCGATCATCATCACGAGTGTCGCCAGCAACATGCGGCGGTCTTTTTGGAATATCTGTCGAGCAGCGGTCACCGCACAGAATCGTGTGGCTGAGAGCAACGCTCCTCCCACCAAGCCGATTCCCAATGAGATCAGCCAGGGTGCATGAGCTGGACTTCCATCCCCTCCAGGCCCCGGACCAGAAAGCAGCCCAAATCCCCAGAGAACGCCACCCCCCAATAATAAGAGAGGACCTAATAGTCCTACTGCTGCTGGAGCCTCTGAGGTTTTGCCGACGTTATATCCCCTTTTCTCTAGAAATAATCCAAAGGCGACTCCGACAACAAACCCAGGAAGACCGACCCAGGCTGAGAGATCTCCTCCAGCCAACCGCTGAATCATCCGAAATGGGCAACCGAGAAAAACGAGACTGGAGATGCCCATCCAGACACCAAAGAAAAAGCGGGTCGAAGCATGAGAACCCGATCTTGCTTGCCACTTGCCTCGAGACAGCAGCCAGACCATCGCTCCAAAGACAACACCCAGAATTTCTGGCCGAAAGTATTTCAACTTGGCGGGTTCGCCAAAGAGGTTCAAGGCTCCTGCACTATCGCGCAGGAAACAAGCTCCACAGATCCCCATGTTGCCTGGATTTCCAAAAGCGACGAGTGTTCCGCAACTGACACCGACGACAAGCATCGCCAATAATCCTTTTATAAAACGACTTCGCTCGAATTCTCCTCTGAGCATCTCGACCGACCCCTTCTTCCTGTGCACTCTCTTGTGAGTTTATCTACCCTGATTTCAACCCGGTTTACTGAAAAACGATCTCTAACACAAACAGGGTTGAAACATCTCTTTCTTCCGATGGTTTCCCCGGCCAAAACAGCCTGGGAGCGATTTCTCCATAGAGCCAATCAAAGTAAATTTTCTTGCGTAGTGCGGCCTCCAGCGTGACGCCCTTAATAGCAGGCTCAGTTCCCAAAAAACCCGCCAAACTCGTTGAAAGTCGGAGGTTCGCTTCATCATTCAATGGGATGAAGACTTCTGTCGAAAATACAGACTGGAGAGGTTCTTTTTCGAATCGCACACCTTCCAGTGAAAATCGCAATAGGTGGTCAATGAATAACCGCTCAAGTCGAAACTGGGTTCTCTGACCTGTACCCAATTCCTCCCGGTACTCTAGGCTTTGAATCGAGAGGAAATTCCACTGCTCGAAAACCGGAGCCCCATACTTCCAGCGTATTCTCACTCGCGTCTTGGGATTAGAAGAAAGCTTGATGCCTCCATCCAGATTCCAACTCCCCGGCAAATTCCGAAACAACGATAATCGAATTCCCGAGACATTTTCGTCTTCCAACAAATTGTTCAACTCAGAGTCCGTTCCCTCTGAGCCCAATACTTCGTCGAAATTAGTCAGAAAATCCTCACGCATCGATTCCAAATACAACCCCAGGCGCTTTTCTGTTCGAGGAAGAACAGCATGCCCTCTGATTTTAACTTGGAATTCAGATTCGGATTTTTCCAAAACCCGAAATTCGGAGCGCACTTTAAATCGGGTCTTCTCACTATCGTCATCCAGATCTTCATCGCCAAAAAACTCATCCAGATCCCTGCTCATTCGGAGAACTCGATCTCCAATTCTTCTATGGATCCTGGACACTACATTGGGAACATCATCAATCTTTATGATCTCATTCGTCGAGCTCGCCGAGTCCGATTCATGAGGTGCCTCAGAGCTCGGCGGGATCTGAGAATCCTGTCCGAATACTGAGTGAGAAATGACAATCAGGACGACAATCGTGATTGCCTGGAGGTTCGAGAAATGTGTGATCATAGGCGAAAGCATAACACACCTCATCATCACTGGTATCCCGACCTCAAAGACTAGTTGTCGAGATGCCCCACGTCACTGTCACCCATCTCGACTTTCTCATTCGGGAAATACTCATTCCATCTTTGAGTGACACGTCGTGCTGTATCGTCATCACAGAAAAGTTCATCCGGATACCCCGGCTTCATTCTTGAATCGATAGCAACGGGCCCCGAATAAGCGATGTGATTCCTGCGAACTTCACTCGACTTGGCATGAATATCTGCAGCAGGCTCAAAGCGTGTAAAGGTTGACCAAAGGAATCGAGCTTCTGTCGCAGTCGCAGTACGGGCATCGTCGACAAGGACGACTAATGGCCAATCATTGAACGCCGAGGACTCTAACAGCCTTTTTGCAGCACCGGGTTCCTGACTGTATTTCGGTGCTTCGACCACCAAGCAACCTCTACAGAAAACTTCTGCATGATGAAAACCCTGGGGCAGTTGGCCTTGGAATTGCCCCGGAAGATCACGGATAGGATCGCCTATTCCCATAAGGAATCCCTTCGATCCTTCATTCACAGAGGGCCCGGCATAATCAAGAGTGTCCATGCTGGTACAGCCGATCACATGGAGATCGGTGGCGAAGTTTGTTCTCGCCAGTACATATTCCAATGTGCCCGTAAAATCTTTGAGGTCGACAGCACCATCCGTCATCAGCAAAAATTTTGTCAGCGAGAGTTGTCCTTCTCCTAAAATTCGGAACGCCGAGACCATCGCTTCTCTCGGATACCGATCCTTTACCACAGCACCCGCCAAAGAGTGATATCCCGTTTCCCCATAAGACCAGAGATCTTTTATTGTGGGCATCACAAGAGGGAATAAGGGAGAGAGCAACTCCTGTAAAAAGTCGCCGAGGAAAAAGTCTTCCTGCCTCGGCTTTCCAACCACTGTGGCAGGGTAGATGGCATCGCGCCTATGGGCGATCTCCTTAATCTTCATGACGGGATAATCATGTTGCAAAGAATAGTATCCATAGTGATCACCGAAGGGGCCCTCAGGCCAACGCTCACCAGGCAAGGCGTGTCCGTGAATCGCGAACTCACACTCCGAGACAAAGGGATGATCTAGGTCACTAGATTCTGACAACTTTAATGGAGCATCCTGAAGTAGCGAAGCCAGTAACAATTCAGGAACATTCTCCGGCAGCGGCGCTATAGCACTAGCGATCAGAGCAGGCGGGCCTCCCAAGAAACACGTCACAGGAAATGGTTTTTCTAATCTCTCTGACTCCATCAGATGATAGCCACTTCCCTTGTGAATCTGAAAGTGAAGCCCCAAGTGATCGGAGTCGTGGGCTTGCATTCGATACATGCCCAAATTATGTCGCCCGTCTTCAGGGTGTTGCGTGTAAACGAGTGGCCATGTGATAAATGGTCCACCGTCTTCAGGCCAACTGGTGATGATGGGCAAATCTCCAAGATCCGCATTTCTATTGCGGACCTCCATCACCGGTCCATTTTTTCTTCTTCGCATTCCCACTTTGAAAGCGGCACCCGCCACATCTCTGGCAGCCCAAAGTTTACTGGGTGTCGGTGGCACGATGGTCTCGACGATGTGAACTAATCGGCGCAGAAAATCTTGTCCATGCCGACCAAATCCCATATCGACCCGTTTTTGGGTACCAAATAAATTCATCACTAATGGAAAACGCGATCCCACCGGATTCCGGAACAGAATAGCGGGCCCACCAGCGGCGATCACACGACGGTGAATCTCTGCGGCTTCGAGGCGAGGATCGACAGGAGCGTCGACCTCGATGAGATCTCCCGATTTGCGAAGGTCTTCAAGAAATGTACGAAGGTTGCGATGCATGTTGGACTCCCAGACACATTGTGGTCTTGATCCAATGATGCTGACTCTGAGGAGGGGGAGTGTCCAGTCCTTCAGGAAGAGTGGTTTGGAAGGACCAGAATTCCTTCAATACGATCCAGTTTAATCTCCTCGCCGTCGAATCCCTCGACGGTCAAAGAGCAATTTTCGAACAGTTCACCCTGTAATCGCTGTTCTAGAACGATTTTGAGCTGTTCTGGGGGGATGGGCCCATAATGCCCCGCTGAGACCCAGGCATGCGTCACATACCGGAATCCTCGGATCATCGCCTGAAATCTCAGGTTTTGAATCAGTGCTTCTACGGGGGCCAAAACTCACACCTTTCCGGCCCTCGAAGATCCCAGGTGGATCATGGCGGGCCAAAGGATGTGATCGGCCGCTGAGCGACACATATTGAGGGTTTCCTCAAGAACCTTTTCAGGTCAGGGAATTCATGCCTGATCAGCGCCCAATGCCAAGGCAATCCAAGATCTCACTCCCACCGACATCGCCTGATCGTCGACCTGAAATTTGGGATGGTGACAGAAGTAAACGATGCCCTGATCCTCGTCCCGATTTCCGAGGAAGAGGAACGCTGCTGAGACTTTTTCTCCGTAGTATGCGAAATCTTCGCCTCCGAGGACCGGGTAACCCTCATCTGTTAAAGGAACCTCGCGAGCGAGAGATCTCTCTGCTTCTCTGCAAGCATCCGGATGATTGAAGGTCACGGGATAACCTTCGATAATCTCAACCTTCGCTGAACACTCATGGGACTCTGCCACTGAGGTAGCAATGTCTTTGAGTCTTTTTCTAGCAACATCGCCGACTTCTTTTTCAAAAGAACGAATGGTGCCATTCAATTTTACCTTTTCAGGAATCACATTGTCGGCACTGCCGCCATGGAATTGAGTGAAGCTGACCACACAGGATTTCATCGGATCGGTATTTCTCGAGACAATCTGCTGAGCAACATTGATGATCTGACTCGCAGCAACGATGGGATCCCTCGTCATATCAGGACCGGCAGCATGACCACCGACTCCCTGAACTTCAATATTAAAGGTATCGGGCTGAGCCATCGTTGGCCCCTCCACAATACCGACCTTGCCTGTATCAAATGCAGGCCACACATGCATGCCAAAGATACGATCGACGCCATCTAGGCATCCATCTGCGATCATTGCTGGCGCTCCTCCGGGGAGCGCTTCTTCATTGGGTTGAAAGATAAAGCGAATCGAACAGGGCAATCGATCCCGGATGCCTGCGAGAGCACGTGCCGCTCCCACCAGCATCGAGGTATGAGCATCATGACCACACATATGAGCCGCACCGGGGATCGTACTCTTGTGAGGAAGATCAGCTTCTTCATCCATCGGTAACGCGTCCATGTCGGCCCTGAAGGCAATCCGACGGGTCGCGCCAGGAACGTCGATGTCGCCGACAACCCCGGTTTTCCCGATCCCTTCCCGTGTCTCGATTCCTGCGGCTCGCAGTTGTTCCGCCACAAGAGCCGCAGTTCGAACCGTATCGAAGCCGATCTCCGGATGCATATGGATATCTCGTTGCAGATCGACGACACCGCCGATCACCTCGTCTGTCAGCTGCTGAACGTCAATTTCACGAATCGTTGCCATGGGGCCTCCTTGGGGGGTCTTGTTCCCCGATTCTGGACTAACTCTTTGCCGAGTGGAAGCGGCTCACGTTGCCGTTTCTACCTCCATGGGCTAATCTCGCTGTTTCAACCGATGAACGGGAGGATCCCATGGCTGCGAAATTGACCTCACAATCCGATGATTACCCTCGGTGGTACCAAGAAGTCGTTCAGCGAGCAGAGCTGGCCGAGAATGCTCCTGTCCGTGGATCCATGATCATCAAACCTTATGGATACGGTATCTGGGAACAGATGCAGTCAGTCCTCGATGGCATGTTCAAAGACACAGGGCACGTCAATGCTTACTTCCCAGTATTGATTCCAGAAAGCTTTCTCAAGAAGGAAGCCGAACACGTCGAAGGATTCTCTCCCGAACTCGCGGTGGTGACTCACGCCGGGGGTAAGAAATTGGAAGAACCCTACGTGATCCGCCCCACTTCAGAGACCATCATTTGGGATACCTACAGAAATTGGATCCAGTCCTATCGTGATCTTCCACTGCTGATTAATCAGTGGGCCAATGTCATGCGCTGGGAAATGCGTCCCCGACTGTTCCTTCGCACTACGGAGTTCCTCTGGCAAGAAGGTCATACCGCTCATGCCACACAAGAAGAATCTCACGAAGAAACACTTCGCATGCTTGAGGTGTACGCCCGATTTGCAGAAGATTACATGGCGATGCCTGTCATCCAGGGTGAAAAATCAGAGCGTGAAAAATTTGCGGGTGCAGTGAAGACCTATTCCATCGAAGCAATGATGGGCGATGGAAAAGCGTTGCAGGCAGGAACGAGTCACGACTTAGGTCAAAACTTTGCCAAGGCGTTTGATGTGAAATACCAAAGTGCTGAAGGCAAAGAAGAATTTGTATGGGCCACCTCATGGGGAGTCTCTACCCGTCTCGTTGGCGCTCTGGTCATGGCTCACGGAGATGACCAAGGATTAGTTCTTCCACCCAAACTCGCTCCGATCCAAACGGTGATCGTCCCTATCTATCGAAATGACGAGCAGATGGTTCCTGTTCTCGAAGCTTGTTCCAAACTAGAAAAAGCCTTGAAGGACGCGGGCTCCAGAACACACCTCGACAATCGAGATCATTATCGTCCGGGATACAAATTCAATGAATGGGAACTCAAAGGAGTCCCAGTTCGCATCGAAGTCGGTCCCCGTGATCTTGAAAAGGGTGAAGTGGTCCTCGCCTTCCGTCACAGTGGCGAAAAGAAGACGCTCCCATTAGAAGCAGTCGCCTCGGAAGTCATGAACGTTCTCGATGAAGCTCAGAAGGGACTTTTCCAAAAAGCTCTCAAGAAGCGAGAAGAACGGACCTTCGAGGTCGACACCTATGACGAGTTCAAAGAACGCGTCAATGATGGTGGATTCTTCATGTGTCATTGGGATGGAACCACAGCAACAGAGGAAAAAATTCAACAAGAGACGAAAGCCACCATTCGTAATATCCCCTTCGATTCTCCCGACGAAGTCGGGAAGTGTATGGTCACCGGCCAACCCAGCGCACGCCGGGTCATCATCTCGAAGGCATATTAATCGATGGGGATCATCGGACTGATTCTGGCAACCTTTCTGGTAGCGGCTCCGACAAAGCCTGCCAGCGACCTCCTCGGACCTCCAGCGGCGAGCTACGTCATCGATCTGAAAGATATATCCCGACATCGCATCCACGTCGAGCTGGCCTGCCCACGCAAAGCGAATGAAGATCTCGAAATCTGGATGCCGGTGTGGACTCCGGGCTCTTATAAGGTTCGTGATTACGCCCGTCACATCGAAACCATCTCGGCGACAGATGAGACTGGGACAGAAATCCCCATCACAAAAGTTCGCAAAAACACTTGGAACATCTCTGCCGGGACAGGGAAGGTTCGTGTCAGCTACACCCTCTACTGCAGGCTGTTGACGGTCCGCACCAACTTTGTCGAAAAAGACGGAGGATTTCTCAATGGTGCCCCCACTTTCCTGATTCCCAGAGGAACAACAGGCCCCTTCGATTTCGCCTTCGCCGACCTCCAGCAGGAATCTGGTTTTCAGAAAATCTGTACACTCCCTCGCATCGGCAACAGCTGGCGCGCTGCGGATGTCGACACTCTCTGCGACTCCCCCATTCTCATCGGCCAGCCGAAAGTGCTGCCCTTTGTCGTCGAGGAGATCCCCCACGATCTGATCCATCTCGGTGATACTTCGACTTGGGATATGGAAGGTAGCCGCGAAGCCATCGAATCCTTAACAAAAGAGATGGTCTCCTTTTGGGGACAGATCCCTTATTCCCGCTACCAATTCATGAATGTCATCGCCGAAGCAGGAGGCGGACTTGAACATAAGGATTGCACTCTGATGCTCACCAGCCGCTGGAGTTGGAACGATGAGGATCGTCGCCGCGGCTGGTACGGCCTTGTGAGCCACGAATTATTCCATGCCTGGAATGGGAAACGACTACGTCCCGTGGCCCTCGGCCCTTTCGACTACGAACGAGAAGTACTGACTCCAGATTTGTGGATGGTCGAAGGCTTCACCAGTTACTACGACGACCTGATCGTCGCGCGTGCCGGTCTCATGAACAGCGATCAGTACCTCAAGCGTCTCTCCGATCAGATCGAAGACATCCGTACGACTCCTGGCCGTCAGGTGAGGCCTCTTTCAGAAGCCAGTACCGATGCTTGGATTCGCTATTACCAGAGTGATGAAAACTCAGTCAATAGTCAGATCTCCTATTACACCAAAGGAGCACTGGTCGCCTGGCTTCTCGATGGCACCATCCGCGAAGCGAGTGACCATCAACGCAGCCTCGACGACGCCATGCGTCTCGCTTATGAACGCTATTCAGGAACCGCTGGATACACACCGGAACAGTTGCGTGAAGTTTTCGAAGAGGTGGCGGGTAAATCCCTCGACGAATTCTTCAGCAATTACCTCGATGGAACAATGGACCTCGACTACGACGTCGTTCTCAAAACATTTGGCTTAAAATTCAAATCGCCAAAGAAAGACGATGACGAGGATAAAAAGCCCGACGCAGGCTGGCTCGGCATCGACGCCCGAGATTCATCCGGTCGCTGGGTCGTGCGTGCTGTTCCTCGGGGAACTCCCGCCTATGAAGTCGGACTCAATGTCGGCGATGAAATCATCGCTCTCGATGCCTACCGTGCTTCCGCCAAAAGTTGGTCCAACATCTGTCGGCAGTATTTGCCGGGATCTAGCGCAACCTTGACGATTGCTCGCCGGGGTCGCCTCGTAACGCTCAACGTCGAGTTTTCGACGAAACCAAAAGACCTGTGGAACCTCCAGATCGACTCTGAGGCTCCGGAAGAGGTCGCCCTGCGCCGCTCAACGTGGTGGGGCAAGGCTGAGCCCGAGAAGACGGAAGAGCCGGAGACAGAAGACCCTCCTCTAGAAACCGACTCCGAATCGACACAGGATTAACCTGAAATCGCCCCAGCGCGGTCCAGCAATTCGCCGAATTCCTTTCAGCATCCTATTCTCTTGATGGAGTGGTATCGCCAGCGATATCACTAACGGAGCCCGCCCGGATCCGTGATTAAACAGGAGGACCTCACTTGAACACCATGACCGAGAGTTTTACCCAGCGAAAAGAATTTGTCCGCCTTCATGCGGAATTCCCTGTGCGTTACAAATTTCTATCCAATGAGGTGGAGATTCCCGAAGAGAATATCTTCGAGGGTGTCACCGCTCGCATGGGTGGCGACGGCTTGCTGCTGCACGGCAAGATTCCCAGCTTCAACTGGATCCCTGCCCTGTTGATGGGAAAGATCCACATCGGCGTCAATCTGCTGATCCCTTCCCTCGACACCGCCATCAAAGGTTTGTGTCAGGTCGCATGGATCGAAGAAATCCCAGAAAATAAGGATCGCTGCAGCATGGGACTCCGCTTTATCGAGATCGCCAAGGAAGATCAGGACCTGGTCATGAAGTACCTCATTCGCTCGCAGGTTCGAAAGTCCTGATTCCTCGATTCAACACGAAAAAGAAAACCCCTCCGTGCCAGTGGCTCGGAGGGGTTTTTTCGTGAACAATCAGACCCTTACGTCAGCTGGCTCTCAATCATGACCCGCTTCGACTCAGAGGGAAAATTTTGCCCGCACTCGGTACCTTTTTTCTAGCTTTGATTCTTTGGAATGTTCTTCCGGAATTTCTTCCAGACGAATATCAACAACTGCATACCTTTCCAGCTCCATTTGATCTGCTGCTGCCGTTTATCATGTTGTCCTTATTGCCACCTTTCATTGAGTGGTGCCTTTTACTCTTGGCGGGAGGGCGACGCTTTCGCCAAAAAATGCCGTTGCCACGTGCGCTCCTCCGACGTGCTCACATGGCAGGATCTCTGACCACGCTCTTGCTTTGGATACTGCTTCTCGGCCCATTGGGCTGGGCAGAAGTATCACGTGCAAACACGTCAGTTCTATTCCCAGGCGCAGCGTTACTCCTCGCCATATTTCCACTCATTCTCGGCATCGCACTCTCTGCAATTCCTTTAGCCATCGCAGTCGGTCATCGATCTTGGATCAGCTTGCGAGGTGAGTTCTGGCAAAGCCTTCGTCCCAATTTCTTTCTTGCCGTACCTTTTTTACTCATCGGTACCATCGAAGAGTGGATTTCTCTGAATCCCGATACCTTCGCATTACTTCATCCTACAGCGCAATTAAGCTTCACCGTGATTCCTGCAGTCTTACTGATCCTCTTCGCTCCGTTTCTCTTTGAAGTGATCCTCTCCAGCAAAAGACTTCCAGCTGGAGTTCTCAAAGACCGGTTTAATCAGCTGTGCCAAAAATCTGGTCTTCGAGACATCTCTTTGAGAATCTGGCAGACCGGAACTCGACCGGTCGGAAATGCCATGATGACCGGACTGTTTCCATTTCAGAGGCGTGTTTTTATCACAGATGTTCTCATCCAAAATATGTCGGAGGACGAACTGGATGCCGTCATCGCCCATGAGTTGGCTCACGCCCGTCGATATCATCTGTGGCTCTTTATCACAGTCACATTGTCTGTCGCCTTCTGGTTACTTATCGCTCTTGACTCTATAGAGAACCCCCTCTGGCCCTCTCTCATCGCTATCGTCAGTTTCTATTTTCTGTTTCGAATCGTCTCTCATCACATGGAACATGAGGCGGATCTCTTCAGTGAAAATCTGACGCAAAAGAAGGGCGCCATCGCGCAAGCATTACTACAATTACGTCGGGGTGGGCGTCATTTCAAAGAGAAGGGCAGCTGGAGACACCCTTCCATCATCGATCGGATTCAGGTGCTTCACCGCTATCAAGAAGACATTGATTTCCGTCAACGCTTCGATAAGAAGAGCCAACGGATCCGTGCCGTCACGGGTATCTCATGGCTTCTGGGACTGGCCCTCGTGATTGTTCTAGACCAACAAGCTATTCCGGCCCCTGCTTGGAGTGAAGGCCTCTCTCGGTCTTCTAACCTCTTGCTGGCGCTTCAACAGCGAACCCAGAGATCAGGGTCGCCGCCGGAACGAATCCAAAGTCTTCTCGCTTCGACCGAAGCCGCCCTGACGAGCTCGCTCGTTCAGTTGCGAGGAATTCAAAATCAACAGAAAGATATGCGCTGGGTCCTTCTCAATCTGGCAGAAATCTACCGCATGCAGAACAAACCCATGCAAGCGACCCGATGCCGCCTCGAAGCGCAATCACTCCTCGATCCAATGGACTGATGTCGAGTACTTAAAAAAACAGATCCCCATGCGGTGAAGCAAAGGGACCTGGAGATCTTCTTCATGATCAGTAGAAATTAGATCTGTTCTCAATTATTGAAAATATAGAACGATCCAAAATTCTGTGCAGCGAGCAATTGCATAAAACTGATGCCTTCGCTGTCATTGTTGATGTAAATAGTGTGAATCGGTACTTGCTGCCAGTTCGCAGCAGTGATCTCAGACAATGTCTGATTGGTCGTATCCACACCATCACAGGTCGGTACTCCATCACTCAATATCAACATTTGTCGTGCAGGCTTACTGGACTGATTACAAATTTGTAACGTCGTAATTGCTGCAGGCGCCAAACAAGTCCAACCGTCAGGCACGAGACTATTGACCCAAGCAATCGCTGCTGCTTTTTGCGCCGTCGTCGCCGCTTTCGGCGTGGTCGACCAGGTCACTGTATTGGAACTGAAAGCCACAATACTGAATTCTGCTTGTGGGCTCAGCGAATTGACCGCCTCTGTCACCTCTTGTTGTAAATCCTCCATCGCCCCGCCCCATTCCATAGAGCCGGACTTATCGAGGCACCAAAAGAAGGCATCCCCTTCATAATCATTCCCGTAAAAAATGATCGTTTCAGGGGCATCTTCTTCGTCGTCATCGGCCCCTCTTCCGCCCGAGGGCATATCGAGAGGCTTTCGCTCTCCAGATGCGGCTTCTGCTTCGAATGGATTCAGCCCACCCAGCAACAGAGCCACGAAGACCATACTCATTATGACAGCGAAGAAGTCTTTGGATTCAGGGTCCTTCATCTTTGTTTCATTCATGGGCATTACGATTCCCACTCCTCTCACACAGCAATCCGACACGGGATGTGTGTGTCTCAGAGAACTCTTCTCTAGATCTTGCACATCCGGGAATTTCGGCGGAGTCTCCGCCAGAGAAGGATCCCCCATCAACAGGAATTAGGCCTGCTGATAAGGGTTTTAGCGGGTATGGGATTTGCCCTCCGGAAAAATTATCCGGGGATCAGGAAGGATCTACCAGTAAGGAAGAATTATTGCGGAACATCGAATTGAGCTGTGACCTGTCGGGGAGCCCCGCTATCGCTCCCGGTTTCAACGCTGCAGATGCCCCCATGAGGGATCCTCGCAACATTTTTTCACGGATCGTTAGACCATCCAGATGAGCATCTATCCATCCGGCGACAAACGCATCTCCACAGCCAGTGCCATCCACCTCGTCCACCTCAGGAGCTTGAAGGTCTCCTACCCCATCGGAGTCTTGCCAGATCACTCCGTTTTCGCCCCGAGTGATCACCGCTGTTCCGACACCCATATCGAGACAGCGTTGCAAAGCACGATCCGGAGCCATTTCTCCGAACAACTTTCGAATCTCTTCATCGTTGGGAGTGAACACGTCGACATATGGAAGGAGCTCTTCTAATTCTTTGAGGAGATTTCTACCTGGGATATAAATCACATCGAGAACGGTGAGAGTTCCTTGGTCACGGGCATCTTTGAACCAGCGTAGAAGGTCTTCGACATGAGGTCTTTCAGAGAGACCATGAGCATGAACCGACAATACAGCAACGTCGGCGAGGGCTTCTGAGGGCACTTCTTCGGGCCACGCGCAGTCATTAGCGCCTGTATCTGAGATAAATCGACGATCTTCACCATCCGTATTAATCACAAAAGTCGTTCCAGTTCTCTGCCCTATCTTCTGCTGAAACAGGTCTAGTCCAACACCTTCGGCGGCAAGGGCTCTCGCGAGGTAGTTTCCGAGATCGTCTTCCCCGACCGCGCCACACAACTGAACGTCTCTGCCGAGTCGCGCCAGGCCCGTCGCCGCATTTGCAGCGCAACCTCCAATGTTGAGTGAGATCTCAGGGGTTTTTGCAGAAGCACCCGCAGCAGGAATCGCCGGAATGGAGCGAGCCACCATATCCGCCACGATCGCACCGGCGCAGATCACTTTCCCTCCCATGACTCCACCTCAACTCTCAATGTTTACCAACAAATGTTTACCAACAAATGTCTACCAACAAATGTCTATCAACAAATGTCTATCAACGCTTGTTGTAAAATGGAAGAAGGGCCGAAATCCGGATTGGACTTCGACCCTTCGCCTGAACGTCTTGTTCCGTCCCTAGTTGGGCTGGAAGAATGTTCCATTGTTTTGTGCGGCCAGTTGCTGCATGAACGAGATTCCGCCGGTGTCACTGGCGATGTAAATCGTGTTCACGGGAATCTGTTGCCAGTTGGCGGCCGCCACGTCGGTCAGACACTGGGAGGCGGTATTGGTCCCGTTGCAGTAAGGCTCACCGTCCGAGAGGATGAGAACCTGCTTCATGGCTTTCGAGCACTGGTTCGCAATGTTGAGTGTCTCCACTGCGGCAGGGCCCAGACAGGTCCACCCGGCAGCATTCAGGTTGAGCACCCATGCGGTAGCGGAACCCTTATTGGCGGGGTTCGCACGCTGCGGCATCGGATTCCAAACAGAGTGACCTTCAGAGAAAGCCACGACACCGAACTCGGCTTGTGAGGAAAGAGAGTTCAATGTTTGCGTGAACTCTTGCTTCAAATCTTCGATCTCACCGTTCCAACTCATAGAGCAGGACTTGTCGAGACACCAGAAGAAGGCATCACCTTCGTACTCGCCACCCCAGAAACTGATCGTTTCAGGAGCGTCTTCTTCCTCATCTCCGTCTCCGGCACCTCCGGATGGGAGATCCAGTGGACGACGAGAAACTTCATCGGACTGACCGACGAGCCAGCCAGCTGTGCTCATTACAAAAAGAAAGGCAATCATGAGGGTCAAGATGCGCATGGCCATCCTCTCAAAACAGGTCAGTTTGGGACCAACCGGTATCTCTTGGGGCTCTGAACAAGATCTTGAAACCAAGACCTGTTCCACTTCTGCAGATCAATCTGCACGTCATCAGGAAGACGCAGAGAAAGTGTGAATCCCTCGCGGGATTTTGAACTTTTTCTTCTTTTCCTGAATTCCCATTGTCATGCAGATTCGATCGAATTTGTAGCCCTTTCTCGAAGTGACCCTGCAGGATATGGTGACTTTTGAAATGAGGAAATCACCGATGAATCAGGCTCTCTCTACCAAAATTGGTGTCTTAACAGTCTCTGACAGGGCTTTTAGGGGTGTTTATGAAGATCGGGGAGGCCCCGAAGTGCGAAATTGGCTCACCCCCCGAATTCCCAATTGCCCTCCCTTTGAGATGCGAATTGTCTCGGATGACCGCTCGTTGATCGCGGCCGCCATCGAGGAAATGGCCGCTGAATGCTGCCTGATCATCACGACAGGAGGAACTGGCTTCGGCCCCCGAGATATCACCCCCGAAGCCACTGCGGATGCCTGCGAAGTGCTCATTCCCGGTTTTGGCGAGAAGATGAGAGCCAAAACCTGGGATCAGGTGCCCACGGCCATTCTCTCCCGAGCCACCGCCGGGCGAAGAGGGACCTGCCTCGTGATCAATCTTCCTGGAAATCCAAAAGCGATCTCGGAGTGCCTCGACGTGATTTGGACCGCCATTCCGCATGCCATCGAGACCGCTGGAGGGCCCGATCTGGAAGCGGAAGATGCCGCTCCTGCTCCTCATGATCCGCCGGAGAAAAGTCCTTCGTAAGCCTGCTCATATCTTTCGATCACTGGGGCCCAACGGAACAGATCCATCACCCGTTGTCGTCCCTGCTCTGAAAACTGATTTCGTTTTTCAGAATTGAGCAACAGTTCGCGTGTGCCCCGAGCCAGAGATTCGATATCGCCCACAGGGGATAAAAATCCGGTCTCACCATCCACGACCACTTCTGGGATCCCCCCCGAGTCTGTGGCTATCACGGGTAACCCTGATGCCATCGCCTCTAGGGCTGCCAGTCCGAATGATTCGCTCTCGCTCGGAAGTAAAAACAGATCAGTACCGGCGAGCAACGGTGCTGTGTCATCGATGATCCCGAGCCACTCCACCCGATCCTGAATTCCCAGTTCACGTGCTTCAGCTTGTGCGGAAATCAACTCAGGACCGTCTCCGATCATCAACAACCGTGCAGGAATATCCTGTGCTGCGAGAGCAAAAGTCTTCAGTACGTCTTTAGTTCTTTTCACCGGGCGGAAGTTACTGACATGGGAGATCAACAATTCTCCTCCGGAAGCAAAGCGTTCCCGCAACTCAGAACACGCCTGATCTCGAGAGAACACCTCAGCATCGACGGCATTGGGAATCGTATTGACGAAGAGATCGTCACCGAGTTCTTTGCGCGTAACCTCTGCAAGCCAATCACTCACTCCAGTGACATAGTCACTCTCCTGCATCGCCCATCGTGTGATATCGGTGTAGGAAGGATCGGATCCAATGAGAGTGATATCGGTTCCATGCAGGGTAGTCATCACCTTGACGTTGCGATCGGCATTCATGTTTCTCGCCAAAATACCTGCAAGTGAATGGGGAATGGCGTAGTGAGCATGGATCACCTGGATGTCGTGATCCTGAATCACTTGCGACAATTGATTCGCAAGTGCCAATGCGTAAGGAGGATATCTAAACAGCGGATATGAACTGACATGGACCTTGTGAAAGCGAACTCCAAAAGTCAGAGGATCCAAACGGAAGGGACGTTCATGGGAAACGAAGTGAACTTCGTGTCCTCTTTTTGCCAATCGCATTCCCAATTCTGAAGCGATCACTCCGCTTCCTCCATGTGTGGGATGGCAGACCATGGCGATCTTCATGAAGATATCCCCTTTGGGTCAACAGCTGAGAGACCTGAACCAGCGATCATGTCCACCGGATTCGCCACTGCAGGAGGATCTTGCCAAACGATGGCCTCCCCCAACTCAACGCCGCCACGTCCTCCCAGATCTCGAGCTCTGCCTTCAACAGCAGCCATAAATCCAGGCTTCGAAATTTTCGTAGGCGGACCATCGTTTTCAGGGTCGAAAAATTGCGACGCGTAACACTTCACAACTTCCACCTTTTGGCTCCAATGATCTGAGACATCGACAATCACACTCGGCTCGAACGGAGTATGACACATGTAATAACCTAACGTGGCGGGACGATGCTGTACGGAAGCAGGTTTCCCATGGGGATACATCTTCACACCACCGAGATAAAGACTTCTATAGGCAAGGAGACCCGCTCCCGCATGATCGGGATGAAGGTCATCTCTCCATGGAGCCAGCAACACTCGGGGTCTTGTTTTTCGAATCACACCTACGAGTGCTTCTCGAGCATCATCCGTATCCCTCACAGAACCATCTGGAAGATTCAGGCATGTTCGAAAATGTACTCCGAGAAGTTCAGTTGCCGCCTTCGTTTCTTCCGCACGCAATTCGGGGGTACCCCGACTCGAGAGTTCTCCACGGGTTAAATCAACGATACCCACTCGTTTACCGGCAGCGATGGTTGCCAAAATCGTCCCGCCGATGGAAATTTCTGCATCGTCAGGGTGTGCTGCAACAACCAGAAGATCGAGAGGTTCAGCAAGATGAGACATCGGAATCCTTCTCTTTGGGGCTCTTTTGCGGGGCGTTCGCCCTCGGATGCGTACAATTCTCAGAAATGATCCACGGACAAACACAACCATCCCAACGACGAATTGCAGTGTCTAAAACTGCCGCGACTTCGCTCAAACAGTTGAAACCTTGCCAGCTGATCAAATCCAAAAGGTTTCGAGACCTTTCCGGTTCCAAACCTCCGGGAAAGATATCTTCCAGCACGGCCAACACTTTTTGCCGTCGGGCTTCCACGTCTCGATCCAGTCCCTCTTCGACAGAACGCTTCAACGCGTTCAATTGTTGCCGCCACCGAAGCGACATCCTTGCCGCTTTACGGTTCAAAGTCGGATTGGAGTGTTGCTCATGGGCTAAAGAATCAAGGATCTGTAATAACGGATCCGCCGCCAGACTTAATTCTTGCCCACGCAACTCTGCTTTGGGAGAAGGAACCACTTCGATCGGATCGAGTTTTGGACCGAGTCGATCGAGACCTATTCCGAGTTCCTCCAGTCGGTCCAAATGATCTCTTTGAACAGGCCTGACAGCAGGACGAGGGAGCAATAGAGGCCTTGGCAAGTTCCAAAGTTGACGAAGACGGCGCGTCTGAAGTGTGTAACACAACTCGGTGGGACCCACTATGACAGCCGCAGGATCCAGCAGAACATCCTGAACGATTCCCCGAAATAATGCATCCGGCGAGAATGCTTCTGGATCTCCTAGAAGTTGAGCAGTGGATCGGGTTGCCGTCTTTTCGAGTCGAACCCTGTCCCCATTCTCATCATGCCAAAAGAAAGGTGAACCCGACCGCACTCTGACGGGGGCAGGAATTCCGAGAGCTTCCTGATCCATCGAAGCCTGCTGAATCTCTGCTTGGAATTCTTCGGCTTTCTCATGGGCCATTTTCATCAACGGCATTTGAAGTTCACGAAGAGCTCGTGGGAAAACGGGTAACCAGCCTTCATCGGGCAACAACTCCAGCAGCAACTCGACAAATTCCCGGCCCGGATCGACCTCTTCAGAGATGAGTTTCTCACATTTTTGAAGAACGCTTTCAGCATGAGGAGCAGCGCCGAGGCTCACCTTCAACGCTTCGAGTCGCTCACTTGCTGATGAGGCAGGGGTCAATGAGTAGAAAGGACGAAGTCCCGGTTCAAACTCGGCGGGGATCGATTTGTTTGATACAAATTCCCCAGGGTCCAACTCACTCACATCATGATCATCGTCAGCCACCCAGAACAATGGTACGGCAGGGATACCCTGACTATTCAAGTCAGCAGCGAGCCTTGTGGCCGCCAATAACTTTGTCGTACAAAGAAGAGGACCTCCCCAAAGAGCCGGTTGTTGCCCTGTAACGATAATACGGCACTCAGGGTCATTGAGTCGTTCCTGTGCCAGCCGTGAAGACTCCGGCAAATCAAGCGTCGCCCACAGCGGGCGAAGCGCTTGAATCAATCGTTCTCGGGTTTCGGGGTCAGAGTGGTGATCCCCGACATCACGTGCGACATCTTCAGATCCCAAAGCCAACTTGCCAAACAGATCTTCAGCAACGGCACCTCCTCGTAATCTCAAGTCGAGGGCATTTTGAGGTGATTTCTTCATGGTCATGAATTCCCCCCCACTCGAGACGAAACAAATATCATTCGAGGAGAGATTCCATCCTCGTGCCCATTGCCGTCCCAGTCTCCATAACAAAACTTCGATTCCCAACCACTCGCCTGCAGTAGGGTCTCAATTTCTTCGCGCGAAAAGAGACGCACCGATTCCGTGTAGTTTCGATTTTCGCCAGGTCCCGTGATGGTCACTGTTTTTTCGACCCTCATTTTATCCGCTGTCATGGATCTCTCTTCACGGATAGTCCGGTCACCCACACGTCTTTCACTGCTCGGAATCAATTGTTCGATCGTCGTTGCACGATCAGGGAGGTCGAGTAGAAAAAGCCCTCCGGGAGAACAAACCCGGGCCACTTCAGCCAAAACTCGACGATTTTCTTCGTCCCCAGCAAAATAGCCAAAGGAGGTGAAAAACATCATCACGTGGTCAAAGAAATCTTGTTCGAAGGGCAGGTCACGCATATCTGCCCTAGAGAGGGAAACATCTTCACTCAAATGGCGACGTGCTTCGGTGAGAAGATCTTTGGACAAGTCCACGCCATACAACTGACACTGTGACTCCTGGAGCCAAAAGGAGTGTCGGCCGGCACCACAACAAAGATCTAACAACTTTTGACCGGGAGCAGGCGAGAGCCATTTCAGAGCAGCGAGAGCTTCATTTCGAGCCGACTCGACCGTTCTGGCCGGATAGACTTCGAGATAGTCGGCGACGAAAGCCTTCTCGAACCAGTACTCGTGTTCCGTATCTTGACGATCCATATTCTCCAGATTTGCTGAATGGGGCCATTTCCTATCATCCCGCTGATGAGGCCCCTCCACAAGGGAACCGATTGGCCTTCTTCTGACGTTTTCTTGCCACTTGCCTGCCCCCGCTGTTCGAGTTACTCAGGGGGGTCTGCAGGAATACCGATGCTCAGAGAAGTCCATGGAAGGGAAACCCGGTTGAAAAACGTCGCTCGCGTCGCCATCCCAGTTCCTTTGCATGAACCCTTTGATTATCGGATCCCAGACGAACTTCTGAGTGAAATCGTTCCGGGAGTCCCAGTTCTCGTCCCATTTGGCAGAACTCAGCGATATGGCTGGGTCGTCGAGATCACAGATACTTCTCCGCATCCTCGTTTGAGAAAGATCCTCTCCAGAGTCCCCGAAGGTGCAGAACTCTCGTCAGATCTGCTCAAACTATTGCAATGGACCTCCCATTACTATGTCGCGGGTATCGGGGAAACGATCGAGTCCGCCCTTCCAAAACCGGTGAGAGAAAGAAAGATTCGCCAAGTCCGTTGGGTGAAAACTATCGAATCCGGAGACCACTCTCCCGAAAAAGGCGGCGGCGCTGCAACCCGAAAAAAGGTTCTCGAATATTTGAATCAATCCCCGGACCCGGTACCGATGCGACGCCTTCTCGAAGACTGCGAAGTCAGTGATAGCCCTGTCAAAACTCTCCACAAGCGAGGCCAACTCGAAATCTTTGATGGTCTTCCGCCGGAGTTCGGTGTTCCTGGACAGAAAAAACCCGACTCTCCTCCCTGGGAAGCACCTCCCCCCTTCGAACCCAATGAGGAACAAAAAGTTGCGATCGAACTCATCTGTAAACAGATGGATACAGACAGTTATAAAACTTTCTTACTCCACGGAGTCACGGGCAGTGGGAAGACGGAAGTTTATATTCGCAGCGCTCAAAACGCTTTGGCAAAGGGACAAGGAGTACTCGTCTTACTGCCAGAGATCGCTTTGACGCCTCAAGCCATCGAGAGATTCACTGAGCGCTTAGGCCCAGTAGCAGTTCTCCACTCGATGCTTTCTGATACGGAGCGTGCTGTTCATCATGAACGTCTACGATCAGGAGAGGTCAAACTGGCTCTGGGAGCCCGAAGTGCGGTCTTCGCACCTGTTCAGGATTTAGGCCTGATTATCGTCGACGAGTGCCATGAGAGTTCCTACAAGCAGGAAAACAGTCCCCGATATCATGCCCGCGATGTTGCAGTCATGCGTGCTCATCAAAATGACATTCCATGCGTTCTCGGTTCAGCGACACCATCGATGGAGTCACTCGAAAATGCACGTCAGGGACGATTTGAAAAAATCTCTTTGAATCACCGTGTGAATCAGCGCGAACTGGCGACCATTGAAGTTATTGATCGTCGTCACGAAAAAGGCGCGGGGGCCTCTCATGGGCTTCTATCACGTCGATTGATCGACTTGATTCGTGAAACCATCGACCGGGGCGAACAAGTCTTACTCTTTCTCAATCGTCGCGGATTCGCACGAGATGTCCAATGCAGACAATGCGGATATTCATTTCGTTGTGCCAGTTGTGATATCCCTATGACCTATCACAAAGCGAAAGACTTGGCACAGTGCCATTATTGCGATGAAAAAAGAGGTATCCCAGACCGGTGCCCTCAGTGTGAATTCACAGGTTTTCGCCAACGCTCACCGGGCACAGAGAATATTGAGGAAACTCTGGTGACACTCTTTCCAAATGTCGAAATCGATCGTCTCGACAGGGATACAGTCACTAGCGCCAGTCGTATGCAGCGCATCCTTCAGAAATTTAGGGATGGAGAAACCCGTATTCTGGTAGGCACCCAAATGGTGGCTAAAGGCCATGATATTCCGGGAGTCACCCTGGTCGGGGTTCTGGATGCAGATGTAGCCTTGGGATTGCCCGATTTCCGCTCTGCAGAAAAAACAGCGCAGTTACTGTGTCAGGTTGCAGGTCGCGCAGGAAGAGGCGATTTGCCGGGACACGTGGCACTTCAAACCCGACAACCTGAACACTACGCCATCGCCTGTGCTGTTCGACAAGATCTCGAACTTCTTCTGGAACAAGAAACAACTGTCAGAAAAATGCTGCGTTATCCTCCGCATGGATTTCTGGCTCGCATCGTTTTTGAAGATGAAGATGAATCCCGTGTGAGACAAACAGCGGATGAAATCGCACATGTGATCAAAGCTGCTGCCCGAGAAGATTCGCAGATACTTGGACCCGCTCCTGCCCCATTCGAAAAGTTACGAAACAGGTATCGACTTCATGTTTTGTTGAAGAGCACTTCTCGAGATGCGCTCCGAGAGTTGGGGAAAATCGCACAGACCGAAAAGGCACGCTGGTCTTCGACTCGCATCACTCTTGATATTGATCCCCAGAACTTGCAATAAAAAAAGGGTGAGCGCCCACTAGGAGCACTCACCCTTTTTACAAAGTTGCTTCGTAGATTTAGACCATGTCCTTGAAAGTCTTCGAAGGCTTAAAGGCAACGCTCTTTGAAGCCTTGATCTTGATGCTCTCACCCGTCTGTGGGTTACGACCCGTACGAGCCGCACGCTTGCGGATGCTAAAGGTTCCGAAGCCGACCATTTGAACGGTCTTGTCCTTCTTTACTCCCTTTTTGATACCATCGATGACAGCGTTAACGCAGCGCTCTGCTCCCGCTTTGGTCTCGTCTAGTTCCTTTTGCACGAATGCAATGAGTTCGCCTTTGTTCATGAGGCTCTCCTTCCTTCGAGAATTAATATCTGAACACTTCTTTACGACGTGCCAAACCGGCAACGTCGCCCCTCGATCCTGATCAGACCCAAACTCCTGAGATCGGCTCAGGGACTGGGCTGAGCCCTAGTATGTTGCCCCGATTCGATCCTGCAAACACATCCTGACAAGAATTACTGCTTCAGAGAGACAAGTTAGTCTTCTGGGAACCAAAAGACACCGTTCCAGCGTTGGCAAATATGTGTCTTTGGGTATAACATCCTCTGTAACACGATCTTGGGGGAGATCAGCAAGTATTCTCCCTCCTATTATAAGTTGACCTAGTTAGATGCGGAGTACTCTTGGAAAGCCTAAGGTTCAGGTGTTGGCCCCACCTGCTCATAGTGGCATCCGTGATTCTTTTGATGAAAGACTCACTGATTGCCCAAATTCCCCTTGCCGATTTATCGCCTATCCCTATCACGGATCAGGCGCCTCAAAATCCAGCGGAGGGGAAGATCGATGAGGACGATGGTCGCGATGACCTCGGACGCCTTGAAAAAGGCGTGGCTGTGGAATCATTCTCCGGAATCGTTCCAGCTTCATTACCACTAGGAGAACGCCTGGTCTTCGAAGCCACTGTCGAGTGGAAAGGGGCCCAAGTCCTCGTCGGTCATTTGGAATTGGCCTCATTTCAAGAGGACCTCGAAACCACCATTCTTCATGCCCGAGGAAAAGGTGAGAGATTCGGTTACTTGATCGATCAACAAATTACTTCCCGACTTGATCGCATGACCGGGCAACCCATCGAGTACATCAATGTCCAAAGAGGCTCAGAATATCACACGAAAAAGTTGCTCTTTGAGAATGGCTCTATCAGCTACAAAAAACGAGAGCACTGTAGGAAATCAGATTGTTCTCATCCAAAACACAACATTGCGGAGGTCTCTTGGAAAGGTCCCATTCCTTGGGGGACAAAGGATCAACATTGCGACGACAAGAAATGTGGAAATCCTACTCATGAGTCATGGGTCGTAAAAAAGGTCCATCAAGTCGATGAGCCTTATGTTGACTTGCTCACCTCTATCTTTGTTGCAAGAACAGCCAAATTTCCGAGCGATGATGAAACCATCATCATTCCAGCGATCAATGACGACTCACGCTGGTTTGTCGAAGTGAAGAAACTGCAGACGAAAGAGATCACTGTTAAAGAGGGCACGTACGAAGCCATCGAACTCAGCCTCTCTCCCCTATCTTCCGATGGGAATGAAAAGAAACGCTTCAAGGGGCTTTTTGGAATCCATGGCACTCTCCGGGTTTGGATCGACTCTATCTCTCGCAAACCACTCCTCATTCAGGGTACACTTCCGGTCTCGGTTCTCGACCTGAAGGCCAGAATTGAACTGATCTCTACTGGGGACGCCGAGATCGTTAAGCTACGTAGGGCCTCAACACAGAAGGCCCTTTTAGAGAAATCTGCCGAAAGGCCTCGATGACCCCCACCGAAATCGGTGCATTGCTCAGAAAACTTCCACAAGTCGATCGACTGATGAAGTTCGACAAGATGGAATCTCTCAGCCAACAGCACTCAAGATCACTCGTTCTCGCAGAATGTCGGTCATTGCTGGATTCACTGCGTGCCCGGGCACTCGCTGGAGATGCTGGGGAAGAGGACTTTTCAGAAGACATCATCATCCAGCGACTGTCTGATCGTCTTTCAGAAAGACAAACACCCTTCTATCGCAGAGTCATCAACGGGACAGGAATCGTGCTCCACACCGGGCTTGGAAGAGCACCTCTGGCATCGGAGGTCGCAGATTCTCTCGTCGAGCAACTGAGGCATCCGGTCCGGGTAGAAATAGATCTAGAATCTGGACTTCGCGGAAATCGCGATGAAGGCTGTGTGGATTTGATCAGGGAGCTGACGGGTGCTGAAGATGCCACCGTGGTCAATAATAATGCCGGAGCAACACTGCTTCTATTATCTGCCCTTGCCAAGGATCAGGAAGTCCTCGTCTCTCATGGGGAACTCGTAGAGATCGGCGGTTCATTCCGTATTCCAGACATCATGGAACAAGGTGGAGCGCGCTTGAAAGCAGTGGGAACTACCAATAGAACCCGAGCCCGTGATTACGATGAAGCCTGTTCCAGTGACTCGGGAATGATCCTGAAAGTTCACACTTCAAATTACAAAGTCGTCGGCTTTACTGAAGAAGCTGAGATATCCGAATTGTGCACCGTTGGAAAAACTCATGGAGTCCCCGTCGTACATGACATGGGCTCTGGCTGCATGGTCGATCTGGCATCCCGGGGATTACGTGGAGAATCTTGGGTTCGTGACAGCCTAGAGAGTGGCTGTGCCCTTGTCTGTTTCAGCGGAGACAAACTCTTAGGTGGACCTCAAGCGGGTATTATTGCGGGTAGTGCTGATCTTGTTCAAAAGTGCAGAAAGCACCCTCTATACAGAGCGATGAGACCCGGTCGCATGACCTATATTGCCCTTGAGCAAACATTGCGTATTTACCTCCGAGGCGAAGAAGAGTCGATCCAGAGTATTCCTTCCTTGAGAAGGGTTTTGGATACTCCCGAAACGCTGAAAGAGCGACAGGAAAAACTTCACCATGATTTATCCCGCTTATCCGACCTTCAAGTTCACCTCCTAGACCATGACGGATACGCAGGAAGCGGCTCATTGCCCGCACAGCCCATTAAATCTCTGGGCCTAAAGATCACCTCTCCCCTTCTGGCCACTGCTGAGTTAGCTCGAAAACTGCGCACTGGGGAGCCCTCCATATTGCCGACAGTTCAGGATGACGCCATCATTCTGGATGTTCGCACCCTTGAGGATGAAGAACTGGACGTGATCGTCGCCCGATTCTCCGAGATCCTCGCTTCCTGATCAGATCAACAATCTGAACCAGATCGACTCTGAACTCTTGACCAGAGAGTGCCGCGGGGTGATCTTTCACTTTGAAAGAGAGGAGGCCAAGATGTCTGATACACCGATTCGCCTGACAAATTACGCTTCGTGTGCGGGCTGAGCGGCCAAGCTCTCCCCCGGGGACCTGGTCGAGGTCCTCTCTAACTTTAAGATGCCCAGTCGGGAAGAAGTCCTACATGGCCCCGGTACTCTCGATGATGCTGGCGTAGTTCGCATCCCGGGAACCGACAAAGCCATCGTTCAAACTGTCGATTTCTTTCCGCCTATCGTCGATGACCCCCGAGAGTTCGGACGCATCGCAGCCGCCAATAGTCTTTCAGATATCTATGCCATGGGAGGATTACCTCTCAGCGCTCTCAACATCGTGGGATTCCCAGAGGAATTACCGATGACCATCCTCGGAGAAATACTTTCCGGAGGAGCAGAGAAAATGGAAGAAGCAAATTGTGCCCTTCTCGGCGGTCATAGCGTCAGGGATGCTGAGATCAAATACGGTCTTGCAGTCACCGGGACCATCGATCCTGATCATATGCTGACCAATGGTGGAGCCCGGGCAGGAGATGTTCTCGTCCTCACCAAATCTCTGGGAACAGGAACCGTCAGCACCGCTCTCAACAAATCAGAAGTTGACGCAGACATTCTTGCAACAGCCACGACATCCATGTCTACATTGAATGCTGCTGCGGCTCAGATCGCCATGAATCATGGCGTAAAATCTGCGACAGATGTTACGGGCTTCGGGTTGTGCGGACATGGATCTGAAATGGCTCTCGCCAGCAACGTCGACATCTATTTTCACGCTTCAAAGCTTCCCCTTCTCCCAGGTGTCGCAGATCTTGCGAAAGCAGGATTTTGCTCTGGAGGCTCGGGGAGAAATAGAGCTCATTTGGGTGATCGACTCTCCGTCGAACAGGGCATCGAAGAATCTCTCGTTTCGCTCTGCCTAGATTCTGAAACTTCAGGAGGCTTATTGATCGCCATTCCAGAAGATCGAGTCGATGGATTGTTGTCAGACCTTCAAGACTCCGCAGGGGTGGCAACCCATGAGGTGATCGGCGAAGTCAAAACATCGACAGGCACCCCGAGAGTATCGATTCTGAATTGACACCTAGAGGGCGTCTTCCCAGTGTCCAATCTGGCCGATAATTGAATGTGTATCTTGCCAAACCGGAATGCTGTGCCAAACTTAATCATCCACTGAGGGGGTGAATGGGTACCTGGTGGGCCTCCTGGGTTTCAAACCCATGGTGCGGCGCGAACAACGTCGTAGGTCGGTTCGATTCCGATGCACCCCCGCCATTTTTCCTGAACTCAGTTTTCCTGAACTCAGTTTTTCTAGATACAGTTTCTCTGAACTCAGCTTTTCTGAACTCAGTTTTTCTAGATACAGTTTTTCTGAACTCAGCTTTTCTAAATTCAGCTTTTCTAGATACAGTTTTTCTGAATTCAGCTTTTCTAGATACAGTTTTTCTGAATTCAGCTCTCCGTTAGAGCTTTCGTGGAATCCAAACTTGGCGCCCCACGAGATAATAATCCGTGACCTTTTCTATAAACTCAGACCCCTTCACCATCTTGTAGTGCTTGTCTAATAGAGATTGGATCTTCGGAGGGAACGAGCGAACATTGTTGAAAGTCCAAGGTCCAAAGTAGGGCAATTTTGTAGTCGGATCGATCCCTGCGAAGACTCTTTGCTTGGAGCGAATAACAGCAGGAAATCGATGCTCCATGATCGCTTTTCTCAGTTCCTCAGCTTGCCAGAGATCTTTTTCATACATTTGCCTCGCCGTGTAAGGCTCAATCACAAGCGGCCTACCCGATTCGACCAATACCCAAGGCTCTTCACTCAAAATAGGATCGCCGAATGCTTCGAGATTCTTGAGAACTCTGGTTCTCTCACTGATCTCCTGAATCCTGTCAGCAGGAAACTCTTTCTGCCCCGTATTCTGATAAACACAAACTGAAATCTGTCCCATCAATAATAAGATGATCAGCCCACTAAAGAACCAAGTCTGACGACCTTCCCTCACGAGAAAGCAAGTCGGGACAAGTATCATCAACAGACTCGGCTCGAAGAGGTAGTTCAGATCTGAACCATCTCTGGCAATCAAACTTGTGAAAGCCAACAACACGATCACTTTTATGGCATCGAGGCGTGCATTCCGGGAACTGCTGAAGACCAACAAGAAAAGTGCGGCAAACAATAGCACCCCATGCGCAATCAGCAATGAATCAATATCCCATTCTATGTTGATCCTCCCCTGAACAATCACGGATTGCACAGGTCTATAAATCGTCAATAGCATCGTTCCAATAAGAGTCGCCCCTAACGGCTTGGCGAATGCTCCCTTACGAATGTGAGCGATCAAAGTTATGAACATCGCTAAGAAAAGAAACAACTTCCCTTGAGTGAATGAACCCAAGTATTTCTGTGCTCCATAATCCCAGTTCATCGGAAATAAATTGGAAGTCACAGCATGGGTCAAGAATCTTCCATCTGTCCCATAATTCAAGAGCCCTGCGAAGATGAGCCCTGTTGCTAATAAGCCCAAAGGCCATCTGAGAGTCGTCTTCCCTTCTCGCATGAACAATTCTACATAAGTCAGTAGCATGATCGCGAGCATGGTTTGGCGAGTATATACAGCACAGAAAAAACAGAGCGCTCCGACAAGACGAAACTTCGATTCCGGGCGAAGAGTCAGATACGCACCGGCCAATGTGAACATCAATGCAAAGGCATCGACGCGCGCCATCATTCCAAACTGCATTATTTCCAGCAGTGAGAAAAAGACTCCAACGGCAAGAATCGGTGCAATACGAGATTGCCTTCCGACGACGTGGTTCTCCTCTTTAGCGACTGACTCTTTTTGTAATGCCTCGGCCGCTTCTTCCGGATCGAGAGCATCACGTGCTCGATAAACGATGCCTGCCAGACAAAGTGCGGCGAGTAGCGTGGAGATCACAGAGACCCAGCGCCCCCCTCCATAGGGAGACTCGAAGATATCTTTGACAAGGTTGACGACAATCGGATACCCGGGTGCATATTGGTCGAAGAGCCAAGGCTCTTTCCCGATTTCGGGATACAGGCCTGGATCCTCAGAGACCCTGCGGGCCTGATCCATAACCACCGCTTCCCCATATCGAAGTTCATGAGGGAAAGAGGCGAATTCTATCGCTCTGGGTAAATACTGCCCTACCGACAAACTGATCAGGATAAGGCTGAAGTAAAACCCGGGCATACAGGAGGTTTCTCGCAGGACGATGAGTGGAGCGATCATCACACGCGAAAAAAATGTAATCATCGGACCCTGCGAATGATCGTCATTAGATTTTGTATCACTCGACAAGGCATACTCCCCAAAAAAATCTAATGGCTCTGGGGTACCTTTATAATCGAGGACTCAACAAAACTCAATCTGTGGAAAAATCCATCTCCCGGTGTCCAAACAACTGTCTTAGTTTCAGTACAGTTCTACTGTGCAGTTGGCACACACGGGATTCAGAGAGTCCCATACGCGATCCGATTTCTTTCATCGTCTCACCCGCCCAGTAATACCGGGTAAAAATCTCGCGCTCTCTCTCATCTAGTTTTTCGTTGAGCGCTTCCATGATGGTTTCCATCTGAAGATTGGCCTCAGGAGCAGGAGTCTTCGCATCATTCAACATATCGATTTTTCGAAGTGATCTGGAATCGGTTTCTTCTGAGACGTGATCAGTAAGAGAGACGATAGATGCAGCAGAAGCTTCTCTCTGCAGCTGGTCAAACTCCGACTCCGTCACACCGAGATAATTGGCCATCTCGAGATCAGTAGGCTCTCTACCAGAAGACAATTCGAGTTCCTTGTAGGCTTTATCCAATCGACTGGCAGTACTTCTGACCAATCGGGGAACCCAATCCTGAGCACGGAGAGAATCGATGATCGATCCTTTCACCCGTGTATTGCAGTAGGTCTCGAATTTCACGCCACGTTCTAGATCATAGTTTTCAATGGCGTCCATCAATCCAAAGACGCCCGCACCATACAAGTCATCAACGTCGACCTGCTGTGGCAGTTTCCTATGAAGGCGATCTGCGGCATATCTCACGATGGGGAGATATCTCTCTAACAAATCATTTTTTATATCAGTGGACCTTGTTTCCTTGAATGAGATCCACTGCTTCTCTAGATCGGGGTCGTCACTCAGTCGGGTTTTGCCGACTAGGGATTTCATTCCGTGAAGATCTTCCCGGGTATCGCTGTTCTCAACCTGAGTCAAATCAGTCTCCTGTTCCTGTAATAGCTGCTCTTAGTTAGGATCCGGGCTATCCATTTTTTTTGAAGTCAGCCCAGTCGTTTCCCTATGGCAAGTATTGGGCCGGAATCTTGAGTTCTCCAAAGAACACTATTGTTTCCATTATGGAGAACGCTCACGACCCCTTCCGAGATCCCCTACAAACACTTCTTTTAACCTATGCAGGAATCCCCTATCCACCGGACGGGGCTGCTTCATTCCAAGGCCATCCGACAATTCCCTAATGCTTCTCGCAGCGGGAGAGGTGGGATAGGCCATAGTGAAATGTTGACGCTTACGGACTGAAGCAGAGACCCTTGGGTCGTACAACACTGCGCCGCCATCTTGTAAATCCATCGATAAGAACTTCTTCGCCAAACTTTTTATTCGGCTGGTTACCTGCTGAGCTTCTCCCCTCGACTGCGCTTGATTGACGGTCAACCAACAGTTCGGGATTCTCACTTCACATGAAAAGACTTTCAACATCGCATAAGCATCCACGATGGCTGTCGGCTCTGGTGTCGTCACAACCAATACTTCTCCAGCGGCATGACAGAGATCAACGACCGACCTTGAGATACCCGCTCCTGTATCAATGATCACGAGATCGTGATCACTGACCAATTCTCCAAGAGCGTCCAGTAATCTCTGTTGACGGGAGTGTCCCATATCAGCGATACGGCTGAGGCCACTGGCTCCGGGAAGAATCTGGATTCCTTCCGGCCCCGTGATCAGGACCTCTCTCAGCGATGCTTCCCCGTCGACAAGATGCCCCAAATTTTTACCCGGATGCAAATCGAGGAGAACGTCAATATTGGCGAGACCTAAATCACCGTCGATCAAGGCAGTTCGGATACCAGATCTTGCGGCACTCAGTGCGAGCCCCACAGAGATGTTGGTTTTACCGACCCCGCCCTTGCCACTGGTTACAGCGAGAACTCGCCCCCTACCTTCAACAGGGGAGGCTTTCTCCTCGATCAATGATCGCAGTTTCCAGGCCTGATCTCTCATTCAACTCCGAGGATCATATCTCTGATTTTTTCGCGAGACGCCACTTCAATGTCTTCTGGAACTTCCTGACCACACGTCACATAGGAAACAGGAACCGGCATGACGCCAAAGAGATCCCAGAGGAATCCTTTTCTGTAGGACTCATCTTTCTTGGTAAAGATCACCTTGTCATATCCCACAAGTCGGAACGCATCGGCCGTCGCCATGAGTGCTTCTGGTGAAGCACCCAGTGACAAACAGAGATGGACCTCAAGGTCTTCGACATTAGCGAGACAATCCCGAACTTCGGTGATTCGATCCACGTCTTTTTGGCTACGACCAGCGGTATCGATGAAGACAACGTCGTGGTTATCGAAGGAATTGATTTCCTCAGTAATCTTCCCTGGCTCACTGATGGTCTTAAAGGACAAGCCAATGATGTCAGCGAATCTACGCAGTTGCTCGATGGCCCCCAGTCGATACGAATCGAGAGTGATCAAGCCGACTCTCTTTTTCTCGACGACGTGGAAATGTGCAGCAAGCTTGGCAAGCGTCGTTGTTTTTCCAACTCCAGTCGGCCCGACCAGCGCAATGATGCGAGTTTTACCTTTAGTTTTCCCAAGATCGATCGCTCCAGGAGCTGGGATTCTTCCATAGATACATGCGCCCACTCGCGATTTAATCAGATCGTCCAACTGCTCAGGACTTAAGTTGCTTGGAACTTCAGACGAGATCACCGCGGACAGAATCCCATTCTTGGCATGCTCGGGAATCCCACATTTCTCAAGGAAAGTGGCGACTCTACCGAAGAATGCAGGATCGTCATAAGTCGTACTTGTCTGAGTAATCTCTTCGGAATAACTGCTCACTGTATCGTTGATCTGTGAAATCGACGGGTGATCAAAGACGTCTGTCGCCACCTTTAGATCACTGTCTGTTTGCCAAGAGTCCGGCTGCCTATGAAAAGGAGAAGACGAGTTAAAGTCTCTCAGTTCATCTGCGATTCTCTGGCGAGATCCCTCAAGTCTTGAAGACAAGTCTTTCAAGATGGAACCCTTGGACACATTGTCAGTTGTTTTATTCATCTCACGCGCCTCTATACCGGAAATGAATGAATTTTCTTCCGCCATTGAATCCTGCTCCAATTCAATTCCTGACTCATGCTTTGAAGCATGAGATTCGTGACGAGTGCTATTTTCAAAATTATCTGATTCGACAGAAGCCATCGGTTCTGTTGAGAAATCACTACCGTAATTGGCATCTACTGGGGTGCTATCGACTTCGTCTTCATCGGAAGCCATCTCTCCAGCCAAGACAGGAACCTCGACCGACGTCTGATTGTTGACCGGAGATTTGTTGACCGAAGATTCGACGACTACAGGTAGAGGAAGGATGTCATGGCTAGATTTTTGTGTTCTTACGATCACGACAACATCAGAAAAACCGATCCAGCCTAATAGCCCAGACCTTCTGACTTTTCGAGAATGAACGACTGTCCAGTCACTTCCGAATCTCTCTTGGAGGATTCGAACTGCAGTCGCATAGTCCGGTGCCACGACACGGGTGTGCTCCGCATCGATAAGATCCTTATTGTCATTCAAAGGTCGATTCCCTTTCCCCTGAGAGGGTCGATTCTGTTGAACAGAAATCAGCCCTCGCCATCCCCCCGGATACCACGGAGAACCCGTGTGCGATCTCATTGTAGGAGAGGACAGACGCCTTTGGCACTTCCTTCTCCAGTAACTTCTTAATTGATACTCTCAGCTCAGGCGGACACAGAACCACTGCCGGATATCCACCCCGCTCCAGTTGATCCACCTGGTGGCTGACAGATTGCAGGATGGCCCGGTAGCGCTCGGGAGCCAATTCCGGAACAGCTCCCGGAATCCCCTGATTGCGAGCTTCAAAGAGACACTGCTCACTTTCGGGATCGAGAGTCACCACCCGAATCACTCCCTCAGAATCGGCCAAAGGCCCACAAATCGACCGAGAAACCCTGTTTCTGACCTTTTCCACCACCGCTTCGACCGGGCGCCGAGAGGCCTCTGGCCACTCGATAGCCACCTCTCCGAGAGCTTCCAGAATTTTTTCGAGATCCCTCAGTGAGACTTTCTCGGAAAGAAGGGCCTGAAAAACCCTCTGAACCTCGGCGACGCTGAACACCTCTGGAATCAATTCCGCGACCAGTGGGCGAGCCCCAGGATGGATTTCCTCCAAGAGAATTTTCGTCTCATTACGAGTCAGGAGATCTTGAGCATAGTCAATTGTCATCTGGCGAAGCTGTCCGATCAAAATCTCCTGGCCACTTTCACAGTGATATCCCAGGCTTCTCCTCATCGTCGCTTCGTCTTCATCTATCCACTTACCGGATTTACCGCTGACGGGATGAGGCGCAGGATCACCCGGAACAGTATTCAAAGAGCGATCTGTTTCGGTGACGAAATACTTTCCCCTTTTAAGCTCCGTTAAGCAGGTGGGGATTTCTCTCAACAATATTCGATATTCTTGCCTACCCAAATTTCGCTGAATTGAAACCTTCACAGGAGGAAGATCTATACCGAGTTCCTCTCGGATTTCATTTCTTAAATTTTCAATCGAGGCCGAGAGAGAAGATTCTTCTTTGGAAGAGATCAGTCCTCTCAGGCCTGGACCCAACTCGATGACGAGGGGTCGCTGAAATGCGTTTTGTCCCTCATGGGATATCGCTGCGCTGGAAGGCTCTACTTCATGGTCGTGAACTTGTTCCGCTGGAACGGTACTCACAGAATTCTCGTGCGATTTTTTCCTGCTCGGGGAAAGACTGTAAGCCAGGTAAACCAACACTAAAGACAATGATCCCAGTGCCATAGGAGACAAACCAACGGAGGCCAGAGATAACAGCACCATCGCAGTGATCAACAACGCTCTTGGATTGGCGAAGACCTGCCCCACCATGACGTGCCCGATTTGCCCCTTTGATGAAGCTCGTGTCACCATGAGTCCTGCCGCCACGCTGATGAACAATGCTGGAAGTTGCGTGGCGATTCCATCGCCAATGGCTAAGACCGAGAATACTGATACGGATTCCCCTATCGACATCCCAGACTGGAAAACTCCGATCGCGATGCCTCCGAAAATATTAATCGATGTGATTAACACCGCCGCAATGGCATCTCCTCGAACAAATTTACTGGCGCCGTCCATCGCTCCGTAAAAGTCCGCTTGATGGGCTAAATCTTCTCTCGCTAATCGTGCCTCTGAGGCGCTGATGTTTCCCGCTGTGAGGTCGGCATCGATCGCCATTTGTGCACCAGGCATACGATCGAGCGTAAACCTAGCAGCGACTTCTGCTATTCGAGAAGCTCCTTTGGTGACAACAACAAACTGAATAACAGCCAATACAGCAAAAATGATAAATCCAACAACGGCATTAGATGCCGAAACGAACTCACCAAAGAAATTCACAACTTTTCCAGCCGCGAAGCCACCTTCTTGCCCCGCTTTACTGAGAATCAATCGAGTTGTCGCAATGTTCAATGCCAGTCGATACAGAGTGGCAATCAATAACATCGAAGGGAAGGCCGCAAACTCCAGAGGACTTTTAAGGTAAACCACCGTGAGCAATATCAACACCGAGATGGCAATGTTGACTCCAAGCAACACATCCATCACTGGCCCCGGTAAAGGAACCAAAATCGCCATCAATATTCCGCCCAAGGCGAGAACGAGAACTAAATCCCGATTTTTTTGAACGGAGCCCTTCCAGTCATTCGGAGCGCTCAAATTATTCAATGGGGTTGGGTTCATTGTGAACCTCTCTCTAGTGAAGTCTGGGAATACTGACTTTTTCGAATCAAGCTATCTCTGAGTACATGCTGGAATCTCCGACGGCGATGACGAAGACGAGGATCTCCATATTTTTCTCGATATTCGTCCTTCGCTTCCTGAGGAGTCATCTTCATTGAATTCCACCAGCTCCATCTGCGATAGATTCCATCGAGGACTGCGAATGTAAGGATGACGAGGCACACCTGAAAAATTGTGGTTGTGGCCACATGAATCAGTTCAAACTTACGCTCGAGACCAAACACTGCTTTATCGCCAACCTCGGCGACAAGGCTCTGAAAACCATTCATGAATACCCAAACGACCATGCATAGCCTCACCACTTGGAAGCAAAGCCTTCCTGTCGTTTTTAGTGAGAACAGATTCCTCCACTGGTGAAGAGGATTCCACGTCCCAGACCTCATCGGAAAGACGTCCACTCGGATTCCTCTGGGAGACTGCAACCATGAACATGCCACAGAAGTCAGGAGGATTATCAAGAGAACGGGTCCGACAATCTGAACAATGATCATGGGCAAGGATCCGAATATTTCTTCTAACATCACACCGCTGCCAATTTTTTGATTTTCTGTACCAAGAAGAATCTGGAAATCGAATGCGGATCTCATTATTTCACTAAATTTTGCCATGAGGGTATCTGCGTATATGTACAAGGTCGCAAAGCTACTCAACATCACTGCTGATAACACAAAATCAGAACTGTGTGCAAAGTAACCCTCTTCGGCTGCTTTCTGTAATCGACTGCGCGAGGGATTCACTGTTCTCTCTGCTCCACTAGACATATTTACCCACCCACCAATCCATTGAGGATGAGGTCTGTCCCTTGAAGTCCCATCTCCACGACCAACGCGAATGCATCAGCAATGAATGGCAATGTGAGAAAGATGGTAATAAACCCAACACTTGTCCTGAGAGCGAAGCCCGTAAAGAAGATATCTAATTCGGGAATCGTTCTCGCAGCTATACCAAGAATCAACGTGATGAGTAGAATCGCCAACACTGCTGGTAAAGCCAACTCCAGACCGATCAACCAACTTTGACTTCCCGCGACAGAAACAAATCCACTTACAGGATCTATGGCTCCAGTAGCAGTTTCATGGGTTCCCAATACGACCGAGGAAAATAATCCCGCAGGAACTTTCTGAAATGAACTCAACAGAGTAAGCATGATCAAGCGGTGACCATCGAGAGCAATGAAGATCAATGTTGCCATCAAGGTAAACAGTGTTGTGAGTGGAGATTCTTGTTCAGAGTTCTCAATCCCGGATTCTAATC
This sequence comes from Planctomycetota bacterium, assembly GCA_016776905.1. GTDB lineage: Bacteria > Planctomycetota > UBA8108 > UBA1146 > UBA1146 > UBA12191. The sequence continues at coordinate 109,687 of JADHSM010000003.1, forward strand.
CAGGAGAACCGATCATGGCACCGATCCATGTGGCCGCTAATCGCGTGCCCCAGATCAAAAGTGCAATCACCCCTCCCAGTACCCAACCCAATGTGAACTCACCTAATAATCCGACAATGGCGGTTATTGGAGATCCTATGAGGTGAGGTGAGGGAGTCTCAGTCACACCCATTGGTGCAACGACAAGAGCCAAGAGCACCGCGAATGCGATTCGGAACCTGACAGGGATCTGTGCAACAGAGAAGAATGGTAAAATCATCAAAGCGCCCAATATTCGGGTACTGACAAATAACCATTGGGACCATGAAGCAGTGGTGATCTCTATCAATTCTTCCAATGATTACCCCCCCGACAAAAACCATGTCGAGGACGAGATAGATTCCCGCGTGAAGTTCACTATCCAATCAAGGAGCGTAGGAAAAACCAATCCCATGATGACTGCAGCAGCTAAAAGTCGAGGAACTATTGAAAGACTTTGATCTTGGATCTGGAAGATCGACTGAATGAGGTTCGTAACAACCCCAACAACGACAACCGCTATGAGTACTGGTACCGACATCTGGATCGCCAGCAACAAACCTGACCCTAGGAATTCGACAACTCTGTCAAAGTCGATCATCCTGCCACCGCCGACCCTGAAGAAATCAACAGTTGTTGAACAACAAGACTCCAGCCGTCAACGAGGACAAAAACCAAGATCTTGAATGGAAGCGAGACAAGAATGGGTGGCAACATGAACATTCCCATTGATACGAGAATGGCAGACACCACCAGATCGATGATCAAGAATGGGATGAATATCATCACTCCCATCTCGAATGCTCTTTTCAACTCACTCAATACAAATGCAGGAACCACTACCGTCGCAGGTAATGCATCTACGAAATTCTTCGTGATGATTCCGTTACCATCGTAAAGAGTAGCGAATTCTTGAGGAGCTCCGACTTGTGCTAGCAGGAGTAGATCTGATTCATAAATTGCAGGATACATAAACTCCCGCATTCGTTGCTCTGCGTAGGCCATCGTTTGTTGGCCATCTGGGACATCCCCCGTTACAGGAGAGGGTACTTGTTCGGAGTAAGGCTGAATCGCGTTTGTGTAAATATCGTTCCAGGTGGGCCCCATCACAGCCATCGTCAACAACAACGACAGGCCTACGAGTACCGTATTTGGCGGAGCATCTTGGGTACCGATCGCACGCCTGACGAATCCCAGAACTACAATGATCCTCGTAAAACTCGTCGTCAGCAGAAGCAAGGCGGGAGCAATGGCAACGACTGTTGTTACCAGTAACAAACGCAATGATACTCCGACATTCTCAGGCTCTCCCCCGAGAACACGATCTACGATATCAGTGGTAGCTTCTCCAGCATGTACGATCGGTGCATTGATCACCAAGATGATCAATGTGGACAACATGCAGAGAAGGATTCGCCTTTTAAGATTCATCAACTTCGTACTTCTTCTTCCACCCGATCACCGTAGCCATCGAGGCGATCTCTGAGCCATTGGATTTCATCCCGGACGTCCGAATCGTTCTCATTTGAATCTGATTGCTCAGGAAACGCTTCGTTCTGTGTCTCTACGTGGACGCGCTCGATCTCTCTCGAAAAATCAGTCCCATAACTGAGGGCTTGTACCTCTTCGGGATCCGAAATCTCGGTTAACAAATCAACTCTATTGGAAGACTGCGCAACCACGAGGACACGATCTCCGACTCGGAACACAACAAGGTTTTGACGATTACCAATCGCCAATCGAGTCAGCACCTTCATCCGAGCGTCAGTACCAGGAATGACACCTGGGAAAAACTTTCTCGCCAGAAGCACAACAGCGACACTGATTCCAGAAATTATCAGAATGAACCCGATGGCTTCGAGAAGCCCCTCGAGCGAAGCTGGATTTGCTCCTGCACTTCCTCCAACAATGCCTCCATTAAAGGTACGCGCATCAGGCTGCGCGCCTGATTCTCCACCAAATGGGATCTGTTGTGCCATGAGATTTCCAGTGCACAGAAATGCGACAAGTAACACTGCCACGACTGATCTGATTCCCTTGTTTTTCATTTCCTCGACTCCATTTCCCCTACTCAACACTGCTTCGATTGTTGCTCTAACAATCCTCAAAAAATGTCCCTGTTTGCGTTTCTTCCTGAAAATCTTTGACAAGAATCGCCATCTATTTGTCGCTGCTCTTCAAGGACTTGTTCTTTTATTTCACTCTCAACTCTTCGATCTCTAAGCAACTCAACAGACCCATGAATTCCAAAGGCTGCTTTCACTTCGTTCATCGCTTGCTCTACGTGTTCCTGAAGACCCGTTACTTCTCGAGACAACTGGGTTAACTCTTTACGCATTCGGGAGAGATATCTGCCATAAAGGATTAAGTCGTCTTCTCCCTCATCCGTCAGGTCTGAACCTCGAAGCTCATTCGTAACTCTTCGCTGTTCTTCTTTCTTCTCGTCTAGTTTCTTAATGCCTATCTCTAGGCCTGCTTTTTTTTCGCTGAGAGCATTTATGGCTTTGTCTAATTTTTTTTTCTTTAGAGACAACAGCGTGCTCAATCTGTCTGAAGAGGATTTCATAGCGTGTTCTCCGAACTATCTTCAGCGACAAGCGCCTCGAGTGCGGATACCGTGGTATGGAAATCAGACTTTTCCTCGGGTGTCTGCTTGAGAAAACTCTCAATCAATGGTCGAAGTTCCACCGACCTGTCAGACCGAAGATCATGTCCTTTTTTGTAAGCACCCAAACGAATCATGTCTTCGATCTCAGAGTAAACAGAAATTGAAGCAGTCATGGCACGTGCAGCTTTTAAGTGTTCTTCAGTTGTCACTGCTGGCATGGTTCTGCTTCGACTTGCACAAGGATCTATAGGTGGGAACCAGCCCTTACTGGCGAGATCTCTTGAAAGCCATATCTGGCCGTCCAGGATTCCTCTCACCGCATCTCCAATAGGATCATTTTGATCGTCTGCCTCTACCAGGACTGAGTAGAACGCAGTGATACTGCCAACAGTTCCCGGCCCTGTTCTCTCCAACAATTTGGGAAGCATGGCAAAAACACTGGGTGTGTAGCCTTTTGTAGTGGGAGGTTCTCCTGCACTGAGCCCGACTTCTCTTTGAGCAAGGGCAACTCTGGTCAGAGAGTCGACCATGAGTAGGACATCTTTTTGCTGATCCCTAAACCACTCCGCAATCGCTGTTGCGACTCTTGCGGCACGCAGGCGCAATACTGCAGCCTCATCACTGGTTGCAACGACCACGACGCTGTTAGCAAGGCCTTCTGGTCCAAGATCACGTTCTACAAATTCACGAACTTCTCTTCCTCGTTCACCAATTAATGCAATCACTCGAATAGGAAGCTCAGTATTTCTGGCAATCATTCCCAGCAATGTTGATTTTCCAACACCACTTCCCGAAAAGATGCCCATTCTTTGACCCCTACCGGCGGTCAAGACTCCATCGATCGCTCTCACACCTGTCGCCACTGAATCCTCAATGAGTTGCCGCTTCAGGGCATGAATAGGCTCATTATTGATAGGAACCCGTACAGTCCCTGGAATTGGACCGAGACCGTCGATGGGGTTCCCCCGTGCATCGATCACCCGACCCAACAAATGCTGAGATACCGGAATGTTTGGAACTTCTCCATCATGAACAACAACGTCCCGAGGTCCGATGCCGTCGATTCCCGACTCTGGCAAGATGTGAGTTCTATCACCGGAGAAACCGACAACTTCAGCGAGAACTTTCTCGCCCGATCGCATTTCTATCGTGCACTCTGCGCCGACTGGCAGTGACAGCCCCTCTGCCTCAACGAGGACACCTGTCACGGCAACAACTCTTCCCTGTACTCGAACAAGATTGTTTGAGTCTAGAGATTCCAGTGCAGAGATCAGGCTCATCCAGCCACCTGAGAATTCTTTACCAGTGCAGATTCGATAAGGTCCAGTTGCGTGTCGATACTCATATCGACAAAACCGGTTTCGCTTCGAACTCTGCAACCGCCTCTACGGATTGAATCTTCACCTACGACTTCAGCAGCTTCAGCACCCTTAATTTTTCTATTCAAGTCCGGAAGGAATTGAACAACAAGTGCAAGGTCTGCCGGATGGACTTCGATTCTAAGCTGTCGCTGGTCAGAGATTCTCTGAACAGCGATATCAATGTTTTCAATGACAAGATTTGGTAACTCAGGAAGTTCTCTTCGTAGAATTCGTTCTGCGATTCCACGAGATAACGCGACCGTATCTCTGCGCATTTCGCCCACAGTTTCGTGCCAGCAACGTTCAAAATCTTCAATACACCGTTCCAAAAGACCTGGGAACTTTTCACAAGCAGACTCAAGGAGGCCTCTCGCTAATAACTCAGCTTTTTCTTGAGCAAGACGACGACTCTCTTCGAGCCCTCTTTGCCGGCCTTCTTCTATTCCACTTTTCAAGCCCTGCTCGTAACCATCCTTGATCGCTCGCTGTCTCAACTCATCCAGATCTTTGGTGGCAGAGATTTTCGATTCCTGAATCTCTTTAGTCACCATTTCGTATTTTGCTGAAAGTTCGGCCTTCAGTTTTCTCCGGCGTTCTTCACCTTCTGTGACCAACCTCTCCCTGAGGTCGCCATAGGCTTCACGAAGAGCTTCGAGCTCCATACGGGCCTCGATAATTTCTTCCATGCGCCCCTCCGTCCCAGGTTCAGATCGATCAATGGTCATTTCAGGAAACCTCTCCTGATTTATTGTTACTTCGGTTCTTTTTGATCAGGTCAGCGAGTGCAGGATTCGTCGAACGAATATCTTCCATGACTCGATCATCAATCTCGGGTCGTGTTTCTACTGTTGTGACGAGAACCGGCGATTCTGATTCGACAAAAGAAGCGGCACTCAATAACTCAAATGCCGCAAAAGCATCCTCGATGTCATCTTCGTCAATTCTTGTTTCAATTTTGTCGACGAGAGAAAAGAGAACTTCACATTCCGATTCCTCAAGTTCTTTAAAGATTTCTTGACGACTTTCCGCTAGATCAAAAATCATCAACGCCAAAACACCTGTACCAGGAAGCTCGTCGATGTTCTTTGCTATCGCCTTCAGAATTTCAATGCGCTCGAAGAACGACTTTTTCAATATCTGCTGAATCACTGGGGGTTCTTCATCGGAACTCAGTTGGCTTACGAAACCGGCGAAACTTCCAGACGAAGCGAAATCGTCTTTTTCAATGTACCCGCCGTGAAATCCTGCAACGGAGAATCGTTTTTCTTTATTCTTGGGTCCTTCTTTGAACATCAAGACGACCATGAGAATTGAGAAAAATGTGAAGAAGAATATTGTTGAGTTCTGATTATTTTCAACCGGAACGCTAGCAGCGAAATTCGTATCAGCAAATTGGAACGAAGAGCCTACCCATTTCCCTTGTGCACCGATCAGATTGACCGGGATCAACTTTGCTGTCACATGAGCGGATTCAGCAAAAGTTGCATTCAAGTGCTCTTCCAAGTTCACAGAGATATCCTGCATTACAGACTGAAAACTATCTGCATGAGGCACTGCTATGACAGGGCTAAAGTTCAAGGGATCATCGTATTGACCGGGATCCAAAATCGATTTGGTAATCTCTCTATCGACAAAAACGGTGACTGCGATATCTCCCATTTGACGATTTCTTTGATTCACCAGTTGAGCTTTTGCATTCTGAATCGACTGACGATTGACCACCGATGGGGGCAATGGTCCTGTTACTGGAGCAAAATTAATGATGGCATCTCGAATATTCAAGATACCCGGCTCCAACGTAATGGCTGATTCGACACTCACTGATTCGATTTCGGAGTATCCAATATCAACTTGGACTTTAAAATTCCCCGGCTCAAGAATCTGCCCCATGTACCTAGATACCTGGTCAGTGATCAACTTCGATTTTTCTTGAATATCAGCACTCGTAGGAGTGTTTATCGCGATGTCGTATGACCGACCTACGGTGTCGAATATGTCTATGTTTCGCTCTGGAACATCAAACGCAACGCTGATGAGTTTAGATATCGCTTTAGTGATGTTGCTAGAGAGCCCTAGTGATTGAGCATCCGAATCTAGGGTCAACGTCACATTTACGCGACTAACGGCTTGAGACAGCCCTATACCTTGCTTCCCAATGGACTTTCTATTGGGAACAATGTTAACCGCCGTGACCCCCTCAAACTGGGAAACATCTTGCTCTGTTTCCAGAACAATCTCTTTTATCCCTGTTACTTTTCGAGTTCTTTGTGGGAGGAAAAAGTTATTCAATGGCGGTAGTATTTTGGCAGTATCCACAGCTTCTTTTTCGCGTGGGACATACTGATCCAGAATACTGAGGACTGCAGCGACGTCTTTTTGACGTACTTGCAACACTCCATCTTTGTTGTACTTGTATTCAATGCTGTCGTTCGAAATTTCCGAAACAACTTTTTCGTGCGATGCATCACTCGCTCTCGCTTCATTCACATCAATCCAGGTTCCGGAAGAAGTGCCTCCGAAAATGTTGTAGGCGAGAAAGAATATAAACAGGCTGAAAATTAATTTTCCGCCCTGTCCCAACTCTTCCCACATTTTCGTGAATTCATTGGTCTTCTCTGCCGTTGGCTGAGACTGACGACCTGATTCACTGTTCTGCTGTTCCATCCCGATCCTCTTTCCCGATCATGCTCCTCCGAAGAAGGAGACTGTCCCCCTGAATGCTTTTTTCTCAAATCAAGAAAAGGGGCCTAGTTCACCAAGCAGTTCTCATGCCAAGGTCGAAAGATTCGCTCTTGGTACTCTGAACCCGAACTGACCTTACTTTCCTCCTCATTGTGTTCACGTTCAGGCAATCCTGATGCCCTGACATGACACAACCTTGCTCGGAAACGCACATCGAGTGCTCTTCCCTGTGAAAGGGTGACATATAGTTTATAAAGTGTAAAGCGCAATAGAGGGGTAGTTGTTCCGGTAATGTCTTTTAGGCCCGTGCTGGCGAGTTCTCATCGCCCCGAGTCCGAAATTGGGTATCCTGAATTGCTCTCTCAGATTGAAAATTGGAGACCCGTGACCGAACTTTTGGTCGTCATTGCATTAACGCTGTCGATTTCTTTTCTGTGTTCTCTTCTAGAGGCAGTTCTGCTGTCGGTCTCTTTACCCAGTCTCGAAGAGAGACGGGAATCGAGCCGTGGAGTCTCTCTGCTCTATATATTGAAGAAGGAGCGCTTGGAAGACGCGTTGGGTGCCATTTTGATACTCAACACCATTTCACACACGGCTGGTGCTTCTTATGCCGGGTATCTGGTCGGTCAGTCCTACCCCGCCTGGGTGGGTTTTTTCTCGGCGGTTCTGACCTTTTTGATCCTGACCACTTCTGAAATCATTCCGAAAACCTTAGGGGCGATTCACTCCCGCAAATTATCCTCATCGGTCGGTTACATCCTTCAACTGATGACGTTTTTACTCAAGCCGATCCTCGCCTTCACCGGCAAGATGACTCGTTTCTTTGGTGGAAGCGGCGGAGAGATCGTCTCCAGAGGTGAAGTCGAAGCCATGATCGACATGGCCGGAAATGAAGGCACCCTCGCCAGCCATGAAAAGGCGCTCTATCGCAACATTTTGCGTCTCGACGAGATTCGGGTGGGCGACGTGATGACCCCCAGAACTGTCATGGTCGACCTCTGGGAAAACTCGACAATGCAAGACCTGATCGCTGAAAACAAAAGGGGTAAACTCCCCAGCAGAATCCCGATTTATGGTTCAACCCGTGATGGGATTACCGGTTACATACTTCTGCGAGAAGTCCTCACAGCAGCTCTCGATAAAACTCAACACAAGATCCCACTCACGGAATTTCGCCGGGAAGTCCGGTTTGTGCCAGAAGTGGCCACCTTGAGACAAGCTCTCCATGATCTCACCAGCGGTAAAGATCCTATCGCTATGGTGGCAGATGAGCATGGGGGCACATGTGGGCTGATCTCCACAGAGGACCTATTTGAGACAATTCTCGGTATCGAAGTTGTAGATGAACTGGACCAGGTCACAGATCTAAGAGACTTTGCCAAAACTCTGAGAGAGAAAAGGATCGATCGCCTTAAAGGCGAAAGAAGTTTTCGGGCTCAAGCCGATGACAATGGTGAAAAGTAACGAGACATACAGTAACCTGAGTCTCCGAAACAGAAGCACAATGTGGTGGGGTGGCAGAGTGGTCGATTGCGCTGGTTTTGAAAACCAGTGGGGTGTAACAGCTCCCGTGGGTTCGAATCCCACCCCCACCGCCAACTTACTAACGCCAGCTCACGAACGCCAGCTCACGAACGCCAGCTCACGAACGCCAGCTCACGAACGCCAACTCACTGACCTCTAGGGGGTATCGATGAAGACTGCTGCGATCACAGGTACTCTAGCCCTGATCATATGTGCAGCTTTCATGATTCTAGGTGATTCAAGAATCTCATCCCGCTTGAATACCGTGGAAGAAGAACACAAGAATACGTTGCTGCTTCTCAAGTCGACGGTGACAGACGTCCAGTCGATAGACACCAGAGTCCAAAGCAATACCGATGCGAGTCTCAAAAACCAGCAACAGATTCTCTCCACCCAACAAGAGCATCAAGAACTGGAAGATACAGTTACTGAATTGGAATCTTCCCATCAGGAAATAGCTTCACGCGTCGAAACGGTTTCTCAAGAACTATCGACACAGTTGGAAGACCTCGCTCAGCAAAAAAAACTCTTGGAGGGCCAACTTTCCAAGCTAGAAGAAAGTCACTCTGCGGAATTTTCGAAACTCAAAGAAGAGTTTGAAGCCCTGAAGAGTGAAATGGATTCCGTCTCTCAATCGCTACAATCTGAACGTAAAGAACATGAAGTAGCGATGAGTGCGCGCATGAGAGATTTGGAACAGCAACTCAAATCTGCCCATGAAGATCGGGTCGATATGGTAGTCCGCCAAGGACAGATGCAAAAACTCTTAGAAGACCTCATTCGTTCACAAGAGGATCTCCAATATGAGCTCGAAAGACTGAAACCATTACCGATTCCAGAGTCACGATAAGACCAGATTATAGACGAGAACACTTCCCCCTAGCCCTCTTCACTCTTATTATTCAGACTATCCCGATTTAACTGATTCAGGAGTAACCTCGATGACTTTTGATCCGTCGAAATTTACAAAATCAGAAATCAGAGCTCGATTCATGGATCAGTTGGCTCAACAGATTCTCATCATCGATGGTGCAACCGGAACTGCGCTGCAAGAGCTCGATCTAACAGCCGAAGACTTTGGCGGTGAAGATCTCGCAGGATGTAACGAAAATCTCATCCTGACCCGCCCCAACGTGATTCGCTCAGTCCACAGGAAATATTTGGAAGCGGGTGCAGACTGCATCGAAACCAATACCTTTGGAGCGACTCCCATTGTTCTAGATGAATATGACCTGGGATCCCAAGCATATGAAATCAATGAAAAGGGAGCGCGGCTTGCTCGCGAAGAAGCGGATGCTTTTTCAACTCCTGAACGTCCCCGTTGGGTATTAGGTTCGATGGGTCCTACTACAAAAACACTTTCAGTGACGGGTGGAATTTCATTTGATGAACTCGTCGATAATTTCCGAGTTCAAACACTAGGGCTTCTCAAAGGTGGCGTGGATATTCTTCTTTTGGAAACAGTTCAAGATGGATTGAATCTAAAGGCAGCACAAATCGGAATTGAAGAAGCAGGAAAAGAACTCGGCTACTCAAGACCCGTCGCTATTTCATGCACCATTGAACCGATGGGGACGATGCTCGCGGGTCAAACCATTGAGGCTTTCTACTCAAGCGTCGAACATTTTGAGCCAGTTTTCATCGGTATGAATTGTGCGACCGGCCCACGCTTCATGACCGATCACTTGCGGTCTCTCTCTGCCATCTCCTCATTCCCGGTCTCCATTTACCCGAATGCAGGATTACCCAACTCTGATGGACTCTACGAAGAGACTCCCGAGATATTGTCAGCGAATCTACAGCCCTTCCTAGATCAAGGTTGGGTCAATGTTGTTGGAGGATGCTGCGGGACAACACCTGATCACATACGCGCCATATCCGCTATTGCGAAAAATGCGACCCCAAGAGTGATCAAGCCATTTAAGACACTCACTCTCTCAGGAATAGAATCCGTCGACGTTACTGAGGATACCGTTCCGCTCATCGTAGGAGAGAGAACGAATGTCATCGGTAGCCGTAAGTTCAAGAAACTGATCGCTAAGGATGAGTTTGAAAAAGCCGCCGAACTAGGAAGAAAACAAGCTCGCGGAGGAGCGCACATCATCGATGTGTGCATGGCAGATCCTGATCGAGAAGAACTAGACGACATACTGAAGTTTCTTCCGGTACTCACAAGGATGACCAAAGCCCCTCTCATGATCGACTCGACCGATTCCAATGTCATCGAGCAATCGCTAAAGCTCTGCCAAGGGAAATCAGTCATCAACTCCATTAACTTGGAAGATGGCGAAGAGAGATTCGAATCTGTAGTGCCGATAGCACGACGCTATGGTGCAGCATTGGTCGTAGGTTGCATCGATGAGGACCCAGATGACGGCATGGCGGTAACTGTCGAAAGAAAACTGGCCATCGCGGAGCGATCTCATGATCTCTTGACTCGTAAATACGGGATCCCAGAACAAGACATCATCTTTGATCCCTTAGTCTTCCCTGTCGGAACAGGCGACCAAAAATACACCGCCTCAGCATCTGCAACTATTGATGGAGTTCGGGCGATCCAGGAGCGATTCCCAAATTGCAGCACTGTCCTTGGTATCAGTAACGTTTCATTTGGACTTCCTCCAGCAGGAAGAGAAGTTTTAAATTCGGTCTTCCTATACCACTGTGTTCAAGCGGGCCTCTCGATGGCCATCGTCAATTCTGAACGCATGGAACGGTACGCTAGCATCCCGGAAAACGAACGTGCTCTTTCAGAGAATCTCATATGGCAACGCACCGCAGACCCCATCGCGGAATTCACCGAGTTCTATCGCGGCAAAAAGATTGCAGCGGAAGGCCAGTCCCCTCTTCTTGAGCTCCCCATCCCTGAAAGACTTTCACAAAACATCATCGAGGGAACGAAAGAGGGCCTTGAGGATGCATTGGCCATCGCTCTAGAGACATATGACAGCCCACTCGCCATCATTAATGGTCCCCTCATGAACGGAATGGCCGAGGTGGGGCGACTCTTCAACGACAATGAACTGATCGTCGCCGAGGTCCTTCAAAGCGCAGAAGCCATGAAAGCTGCTGTCGCATTCCTTGAACCGCACATGGAGAAATCAGAGATCATCTCAAGAGGAAAAGTTCTCCTTGCGACTGTTAAAGGGGATGTTCACGACATCGGGAAGAATCTAGTTCAAATCATTCTTTCCAATAATGGATTCGAAGTCGTCGATCTGGGGATAAAAGTTCCACCTGCACAACTGATCGATGCCGTCAAAGAGCACAATCCAGACGCGATCGGGTTATCGGGACTCCTCGTGAAATCTGCGCAGCAAATGGTTGTGACTGCAGAAGATCTCCAGAGTAACGGAATCAATTTACCTATCCTTGTCGGCGGAGCGGCTCTTTCAGAAAAATTTACTGCGACAAAAATTCAGCGTGTTACTGATTCAACAGTGATCTATTCCAAAGACGCTATGGATGGACTTCGAATCGTAAATGAGATTCTCGACGACGAAAAACGAGATGACTTCATCGCTTCCGTAAAAAGAGATCAACAACGAATTACTGTCGGTGGATCCGCTTCATCTACTGTATCGGTAGCAGAGATTACACTTCCTGAACGATCTCCTGAGATCTCTATTTTGGAAGAGGTTCCTGCACTCATTGATTTCGAAATGAAATTTGAGACCAGTATCGATCCCAGAGAGATTTATCCACTGATCAATCCTCAAATGCTTTACGGCAGACATATGGGGCTTCGGGGGAATTTCACAAAGAAAATCTCTGCAGGTGATGCCAAGGCAGTTCAACTCAAAGAGTTGATGGACAACTTACTGGACGAGGTCACTCAGAGAGATCTGCTACTTCCACGTGCGATGTGGAGACATTTCCCTGCCAGTTCGAGTTCTGATTCCCTCTTCATTCACTGTCCTGAGAATGGGCAGATCATTGAAACCATCAGTTTGCCGCGACAACCCAAGCCACCATTTCAATCCATCTGTGACTACATTCTTCCTGCCGCGGAAGATGGAACTGCCAGAGATCATCTCGCGATGCTCGTGACCACTTCTGGATCTGGGGTCAGGGACCAATCACGAGTCTGGCTTCACGAGGGTGAATATCTTAAATCCCATGCGATTCAAGCGTTGGCAGTAGAACTCGCAGAGGGCCTTGCAGAGAGAATCCATAAAAAGATTCGGGCCAGTTGGGGATTCCCTGACGCAGAAGACATGGCTCCGTTGGATCTCTTCCGTGCACGATATCGCGGTAAAAGGTACTCATTTGGCTACCCAGCCTGTCCAGATTTATCCTGTCAGGAATCGATCTGGAGACTCCTCAAGCCCGAGGAGCATTTGGGAGTCGAGTTGACGGAAGGATTCATGATGGATCCGGAAGCGAGCGTCTCCGCATTGGCGTTCCATCATCCGGATGCCAACTACTTCGGAGTCGGCGGACGAGAAGTTTAGATACTTTTATTCCCAGGCTTTGAGATCACACTGCTCCGACAACGTTTCAATATCCGTGCGTAGAATCTCGGTCAACTCTGTTTTGTTTCCACTCCAATAGCGTGGTTCACCGATGACGGCATCTACAAAAAACGGTACGAAGATCGCTTCTCCTTTGGGGAGCGCTTTTCCACAACCATGAAGAAAGATGGGATAGACCGGTGTTTCAGGTAGTTTTTTTGCAAGATGAGCCACGCCATTTTTGAAATCACTGACCTTCTCTGCTTCACCCCTACTTCCCTCTGGAAAAACGATCAATATTTGACCGTCACCGAGAGCGTCAATACAGCCACTGAGTGGATCTCCACTTGAAGCGGATAGCTTTCTTTGGATCGGAAGAATCCCCATCACATTCACAGAGAACCACGCTAACCAACGGTATCGCATAAAATAATCCGCGGCTGCAACTGGTCGAATATTACTTTGCATACTGAGTGGAAAGAGTGACTGCAAAATCAATGTGTCCAAATGGCTGTTATGATTAGCCGCCAAAATAGCAGGACCCTTTTTAGGCAGATTCATCCGCCCTCGTACATTCATACCAATCACCACCAATACCAGTGGGCGCACAATCAGCAGATGGAATAAGAGCTTGAGAATCTTGGTCATTGATTAAGGCATTATGTAGTAAGTGAAGTGAAAAAAGAGTGGAGCGGTGTAAAGCAAACTATCGATACGATCGAGAACTCCACCGTGCCCGGGCAAGAAAGTCCCTGTGTCCTTCACCTGCATATCTCTCTTGATCGCGGACATCACGAGATCACCAAAAAAGCCACAAGTGGCGATGAGGAATCCGGCCATCAGGGTTTGGGCCAGACTAAACCCCGTAAAAATCGGCCCCAATAAATATGCCATCACCATCGTCGTCAGCAGGCCGCCAAGAAATCCTTCTGTCGTCTTATTAGGGCTGATTTTGGGGATGATCTTGTGTCTCCCCAGCGACTTCCCCCAAACATACTGGGCGACATCATTCCCCTCGGTCAATATCAATAGGAACATGATCAATCCACTTCCTCCGGCTGGACCACAGATATCACCGGAGAGTCTTCCCAGATATGCAAGATGACTGAAGCCAAAGACACAAGTCATCAAACCCCATTGCGTAGTGCTGACAGATCTCAAAAATCCTTCAGTCTCTCCAACAAGAACCAAGCGCACTGGTAGCAGGAGAAACATATAGACCGGAATGAAAATAATGAAAACTTCATACCAACCAATGTGGACCCAGTAGTACTGAACAGGAAGGGAAAGATAAGCCCAAAAGAGCATTCGGCGATCAGCACGCCTCGTCGAAATCATTGAATAGAATTCTTTGATCGCTAGGAAACTGATAAATCCAAAAAACCACAATGCGATGTGATCTTCCACTGCCAATGCAATAAAAAGAAATGACACAATATAGAACCATGTCTTCAAACGTGGTGGAACATCTCCCAGGTCTTTATCGGGATTTGTCTTTCTCTGTATTAATACGTAGAGACCTCCTAACACTAGGAGACTAAATATTATCAAAAATGCCTGAGTGACAGGCTTCGGATGCTGAGAAAGAAAATCCATCAGTTGCACTCGGCTAGTCCTTTACGTGATCGCTGAACTATTGTCAAAATTTCTAGCAACACGATTCCCCACAGTATCAGCTCTACCCCATCTCCAAGTGGTACTCCCAATCCCAGCAGCAAGGATAGGCCTCCCAATATAAATGCACGGTCACTCTTACCCATGGGACCGTCATATCGGCGACTAGATCCAATCTGAACCGATACGACACCGGCCATTTCGACAACGATGCCCAATAAGACGACAAGAACCACGGCCAGAGGATCAAAGACTGGAACCCATGCTAAAGGAAGGTAAAGGGCCGCATCGGAGACGACATCGCCCATCTCATTGAGAATCGCACCTAATCGAGATTTCATATGATGTTCCCGGGCCAACATCCCATCGATAGCATTCAGTGCCATACGGATGAAGAGAACTCCAGGAATCATCAATAAAATTTGAGGAACTGTTTCAGCTTGTCCTGAAACATATCCAGGGAGTGTAGAACCGGTACCACGATCGATCGCCAACCAAGTTCCAGCTCCGAAGGAGAGCAGTACCGCAGCGATTGTGACCTGATTAGCCGTTACACCTGAACGAGCCAAGAGCTTCACCAGAGGACGCAGCAATTTCTGGAACCCTGGTTTTACGTCATAAACACTCACCATAGTTTTCTCCTGAAAAGAAGAACAAGGCCTGTTAGATGAATTCCGATTTTACTCTACAACTGACGCTACAATTTGATTGACGCTAAAATTGACACACCGCTATTTATCGATTCTCAGTACAAACTACCTTTTGGTGGGGAGGATAGATATTATTTTTCTTTCTCCTTCGCGCTCAATTTCAAGCAAGACTTCAATACCTGGCTCTAATTTCTTCAACAATTGTGAATACATTCGTAAATCAATCACGGATTTCCCGTTCAAGGCCATCAATCGATCTCCTGTGCGAAGGCCTGCTTTCTCTGCAGGAGAATCCGGCATCACACTATCAAAGCGAACTCCAGGACCTGGGTCTGTAAAATCGGGGACTGTTCCCAGATAGATCTTTCTGGCACCGGTCGGCACAGTTCTCTCTGCACCATTCTCACTGCCTTGTTTCAAGGTCGAAGTCAGTGGTTCTTTTCGATCTCCTAGGTAAGCCAAAGTTTCTTTGAGCCACTTGCAAACTTTGACGAGACCTTCGGCATTCACCTTTTCTGCAGTATCACTCGGTCGGTGATAATCAGCATGAGGTCCTGTCGTCAGCTGGATTCCAGAGATCCCCATCTGATGGAATGTGACATGATCTGAACCACCAGGATCATCATTGACCGATATGGCCTCAACGCCTGTTGTGAAACCTACACCCCTCACAATATGAACCCATTCGGTTGCCGTTCCGGTTCCAAGAGCCAAGAGTTGATTTTCTCCAAATCGACCCACCGCATCGATACTGATCGCTGCAAGAGCATTTGTCAGTGGGTATGCGTTCCCTCCGGAGACCAGTCTCCTTGAACCTTTCAACCCCCACTCTTCGCCACTTGTGGCAACAAATAGAATCGGTCGCTCCGGTTTGCTCACACGCTTAAGCCAACGTGCGGTTTCGATCAAGACCGCGACACCTGAAGCATTATCATCTGCACCGGGATGAATCTTTCCCTCATTCCCTGCTCTGACATCGGGCCAACCATTTCCCAAATGATCGACATGAGCCATCACGACAACCGGCTTTTGATTCAACTCCGGATTTGACCCGGGGATGATTCCCAAAACATTCTCCAACTTGATGTCATTTCCATCCTTCACCTCTTGCCATGAATCGATGAATGATCCGTCTGGAGCCGCGGGTATAAGACCCGCTTTTTCAAACTCACCAGCGACGAATAGAGTCGCAGACTGCAAGCCTTCCGAGCCAACTCCACGGCCCTCTCTCTCAGGGTCTGCTAACCATTCAACATGCTTCATCACCTGACGAGGATCGATCACCTCTCCTGGACGAGCCAGTGGGGATCGCTTTTCAGAGGGCAGTAATTGCCTCGATCCTGGGCTGTCCCAAAAGAGTGGCGAGCCCACTGCAGACCACTGGCCTTTCATGAAATTGGCAGGCTCTTCTCCCCGAAAAGCCAAGTATGAATATTTTCCGTAATGCGGCAACTTCCGTGCGAGGCCCGGAATCGCAGACTCCATAGGGGCTTGGATCCACCCTAAAGTCTGGTCCCCTTTTCTGCGGACCTGAATCGTCGAAACATCTGTATCCCCCTTTAGAGAGGAAAACGGACTCTCTTCAAGAAATAGATCATTGAGCCCAACGTGATCCCCTGAGAGGAACCAGATTTCGGTAGAATTTCCAATATCGGAATTCTCGTAATAATCATCCCATGAGACGATCTCAAAATCACCGGACTCAGCCCACGTCGAGGCCAGCTCATGCCACGGCTGCCCAGGGCGACTCTCTTTTGGCAGAACGATGATGCCTCGATCAGCACCAAAAATATCTCCCAGTGTTGGCGGTGATTCTGCACTATCAAGTCTTCGGAACACGTCAAAAAAAGGATCTACCCGAATACTCTCAACATCCGATCCCAATCGCATTGAAGCGACTCTCTCTCCCTTTCCAAAAGAAGCAAAATCTTGCTCCCATTGATTCGAAGATGATCGAAGCCAATACACTGGAACTCGTAACGGAAAACTATTACCGGTTGAGGCCTGAGAAATTTCAATCTGGGTAAATTCGTCCCCTTCGACTTTAAGTTCCAATTCAGGAGCCCCTATTGTGGTCACCCAGGCATCTACAAAAGTAGTCACATCCATGCCGGAGGCACGAACCTCTGCCTGCAAGGCATTCGCAATGTCTTGAAAAGAAGCTTTGGAGTAAATGTTATCTCGATAGAAGCGGCCTAATCCCGAAATGAAGCGGTCATCCCCCATCTCCAAACGCAACATGTGCCAGAGCATCAGGCATTTTCCGTAACCTATCGCTTCAGTAGCACCCGAATGTCGACTTCTGAACTTTTCCAGAGGGAAATCTTCCGAGCTCTGAACATATGAAGCGTATTTTTTAAGGACATCTCTTCGATACTCTGCACCCTGCCCTGAAACTTCTTTCATCAGATGGTCAGCGAGGTAAGCGGTCAGCCCCTCACACCAGTTTCCTGAGTCCACATCTACATAGACAGAGTTCCCCCAGTAATCGTGGAGAATTTCATGGGGATATGACGATCGAATAATAAAAGGAAGCCTTATTACTTTTGGTCCCAACAGAGTGAATGATGGCATTCCATAACCGGTCTCCCAGAAATTTTCTACCAGAGCAAACTTGGGTTGAGGATAAGGGCCCAACATCCCGCTATACATTTCGATGTATTGCTGAGTCGCCTCAAGATACTTGGCAGCCAATCCTGAATCGTCCTGACGAAGAAACGCCATCAAGTCGATACCATCGATTTCAGAGTAGAAGTCAAAGTACTTTCCGGCGACGAGGTAAATCTCTTCCTGTGGTGTTGAACATTCCCACCGGACACGAGTTTCAGTTTCGCCTTTTTGATGATCCACTCGTCTCCCCTGCGAGACGGCATCCCAATCGGCAGGCAAGATCACAGACAAATCGAATGTCAGCATCGAATTTCTGGGCTGTGGTATCCAAGCCGTTGACCCCGCAAGAAATACACCCTCTTCTTCGATGGTCCCTGCAGTAGATGAAAAAGACCGGCTAGATCCCGCACCGATTTCACGGCGAGGCTCCCGGATGATTCCCTCTGCTGAAAGTTGAAGTACTGCGCCCTCCTTCGGGGGAGTCCAGCGCCATTGGTTTTTAATGATTTCAGGACGTGGATCGATCCCCGGATCGTAAACTCGAGGTCCACTGGAAATCAGTTCGAGAATTCCTTCACCGGTACAGCGCACCTTCAGGGCCTTATGAAGGTCAAATTCAACCGGCTCAGCGAAGCCATGATTCAAATCATCAGCCTCAGGATAGCCAAGGCTAATACTCCATGAGATGTGGCCTTTTTGAGGGGAAAGACGCACCTCTCCGGTACACTCGGGACGAGTGCCTCCAGAGCCCGATATGAGGCATGACAGAGTGAATATCCAGGGGTATATCAAGAAATCGCCGCCTTTCACCCGGATCCTATCGTCAGGAGCTCCTGGAGTCCATCTTGACAGTGAACCTTGACTCGGAGACCTGATCATATTCACATCGGGGAGCGAGACACGTCATCGTTGAGTCCCAATACTGGTTTCCCCTTCGGAGGCCCCCCCATCGATGCGCTGATCCATAGCCCAAAACAGCACTAGCGGAGTGATGATGAATAAGTTTGATCAAGCCTTTATCAAACAGGCTCACAAACAAGGACTGCTTGATGAGAATGCAGTTCGATCGATTGCGGAAGATTCTGAAAGCGATAAAAGCATTCAGGACAAGGTTGTTGCGGGTGGACACATGACGGCTGATCAGGCCAACAGAATTGCCCGAGCTGTCAGAACTGCTCTCCCACCCGAGATTCCTGGTTATAAATTCCTGAATCCCCTCGGAACTGGAACGACCAGTGTTGTTTGGAAAGCCGAACAAATCTCTCTGAGTAAGACTATTGCTATCAAGGTCTTTTCTAACTCAGGTTCAGAAGATCACTTTAAAAGTCTCATCTCAGAAGCACGGAATGCTGCCCGTCTGAATCATCCGCATATCGTTCATGCATTAGATGCAGGAATGACGGGAGACGTCTGCTGGTTTTCCATGGAATATGTTGAAGGTGAAACACTTCAACAAAAGTTGAAACGCCGAGGAACACTGTCTGATAGAGAAGTCAGCGAGTTAGCCCTTTGTATTTCCCAAGCACTTTCACATGCTCACAAGGCTGGACTTCTTCACAGAGACCTGAAGCCTGCAAACATTCTTATCTCAGACGAGGGAACCCCAAAAATTACAGATTTGGGCCTCGCCGTTTCGACCGACAAAGGAAAACAGCTTGAGCATTCCGAATTGCTCAAAGGAACTCCTCATTATATTTCACCAGAACAAATCAAGGGTGAGCGAGTCGATGAAAAAAGTGATCTTTATTCACTCGGAGCAACTCTCTATCACTGTCTAACTGGGAAGCCCCCCTTTGAGGCCGCGAGCAATAAAGAAATACTCAAGAAACACGTCAAAGAAGAAGTCATCCCTGTTGTCACAATTTCTGGAAAAGAAACCTTTCTGGATGCAGTTACAGAGAAGTTGCTTTCTAAGAATCCTGACGATCGATATGCGAGTGCAGATGAGTTGATAGAAACACTCAATAATCTGGATAACACCGCAAAAGGATCACAAAGATCTGATGGTAGAAAAAGAAGACGGAATCCTGCTGCTCCTAAAGTCACTGCCCCTTCCAACAGACAGGTAGGAGGCTCCTCGCGGGCAGACCTGAGAAGTAACAAAACCATGATCACCAAGATCGGGACCGGAATAGGATTGCTCCTATCTGTGTTCATGATTTTCTCTGCACTCTCTCAAGCCTCCAAAGGAAAACCGGATTTCGAAGTCATTCGAGAGGAGAGAAGGTCTGAAGTCAGCAAGCTCAAGATCGAGCGACGTATGAGCGCTGACGAAAAAGATTATTTGCGTCATGAAGAGAGTGGTAGCACTAGCCTGACATCCATTCTCGCTCAGGATCAAGATCTCCAAATTCGTGCACTCAAAGCAGCGCTGAGATCCTATGGTAATACGAAGTCCTCAGTCCGAATGGTTGAGCAACTCGATTTTCTCCAAGGAAAAATCGTTGAAGATCGTCAAGCAGATGGTCGCATAATCCTTGCTCAAGCACGCTCCCTCGCAGGGGAGGGTCGCCTATGGAACGCTATTGAAACCTTGGACGAACGTCCCAGATCGGCACGTCAGGATCGGGAGCTCAACTCTGAAATCGAAAAACTGCTCTCCGTGTGGGAAGATCAGATTGATGACCTCTACGAATCCGACAGCCAAAAAGTTGAATTCCACCGCAGCAGAAGAGAATTCGATACTTCTCTTACGCTGATTGAAAACATTAAATCCTATGCAGATCCTGACCTGATCGCAGAAGCTGAAAAAATCCAAGAACAAATCCTCATCGAGAAAGCCACCTTCGTGAAACAAGAAGGAGAAAAACGAAGGGGAGAAGAGTTCGCCAGTTACAAAGCGATTTGGCCTCAGTACCGTGAGCTCGCAAATAACAGAGACATCAAAGAGATGATCAGTCTGGCAGTAGGCCTAGACAGTGAACTTGCGATCGAGGAGTTCAAATCACGGATCAACACAGATCTCGAAGCTTTTCAGATACTCGACGGCTTTATCAAGAACTCACTTCAAGCCATGGTCGAAAAGGGTGAAGACAAAAAAGAAATCGAACTCGTAAGAGTCCCCTTAAAGGGAAGTACCAGAGACAGAAAAGATCGAGGAGTCGTCGAACGAGTCGACACCGAAAATGTCTGGCTACGCCTCTCTGATCAAAATGCTGATATGCCATTCCGAATAAATGAGCTGAAAGACGCATTCATTTTCCAGCAAGTCGCTGAAAAATTTGGGAAGTCTTCACAGGAATACCGAATACCTATGGGGATTCTGGCTATCTATAGGGGCAATTTCGATGTCGCCTCGGAACACTTCAGAGTTCTCAAATCAAAAGGAACAAATCCTGAGACATGGGAAGCGTTACTGGAATGGGCACGTCGAAATTCCTGAACACCTCGGGCTGGGTCGATCATTGACCCAGCTTTGAGGAGATCCTTTTCCAATCCTGCTCATCGTCCACGTCTTCGAGGACCAGAGGATTATCTGTTTCAACATGATCAATATTGACGCCCTCACTCGCAATCAATGCTCTGAGGTGCGGGGGACCGTCTTCACGAACAAGTCGTGATACGACCTCGCGTCGAATCAACACTGGGTGACCCCGCTTGAACTGGTATGAAGGAACCCAAACATCCGCAAGAGTGTTCACCTCGGACTGCTCGATAAGAGCCTCTACATCTTTCGACCCAATGCCGATGACATCGACCGGATGAATCAGCAAAGAATCCCATTCACCAGGTTCTTCTATCGCTCGAATAATACTGGAGACGGGCCCTGCAGATGGGTCTTCATTCTTTAGATGTTTCAGTTCTCGACGCTGGGCTTCTTCTACGATTAGGTCCGAATGACGACCACCTTCAACAATGAAGACTTCATCGCAACCCCCCATACGGAGTGCTCTTTGCAGCCTCAACAATACAGATTCTCCGGCAATACTTAAAAGTGCCTTGGGCCGGCCTAAGCGTATAGAGTCACCCGCAGCAGTAATGACTCCTCTTATTTTCACTATAGGGTCTCTCCCACTTCATCGATGGCGAAGAATGATTCGATGGCAGTCCTGACCTGATTCCATGGTCCCTGTACCCTTCGACAATCGGGAAGGCTATTCAGGAATCTTTTACCATAAGGGCGCTGAATCATTCGAGTATCTGCTATGACAACAACACCACGATCTTCTACCGTCCGAATCAACCGACCAAACCCTTGCCTCAAACCGAGGACAGCTCGGGGCAGTGCTAAGTGAGCAAATGGGCTTTTCCCTCTCGATTCAAGTTCTTCTGCACGACCCTGCTCTAGAGGATGATTCGGAATCTTGAAGGGAAGACGAGGAATCACAACACAAGAAAGAGCAGCCCCGGGTACATCAATACCTTCCCAATAAGACTGATTTCCCAATAGAACAGCTCTTCCAGAATCCACAAATTGTCTTAACAATTCTGTGCGTGGGGCTTCTCCTTGAACAAGAAGAGGCATTCCCAAAGACTGCAGCACTGGGCGAATCTTGGTTGCACAATCACGTAATGCCCGATGTGATGTAAACAGAACAAATGTCCGTCCTTTTGCACCTCTTACCGAGTCAATAATGATCTCATTCACCTTCGTGGCATATCCAGACCGATCGGGTTCCGGAACATCTTCAGGTAACCCCAACAAAACTTGCTCATCCCAGAGGAATGGTGATTCAAAATCTTCCTGCTTGAGACGTTCCTTCTCGACCTGATCCCAGCCCAATCGATCCGCTAAAAATGACCAAGATTCTCCGACTCTCAAAGTGGCACTGGTTTGGATCACTGTTGAAAGTGGGCGGTAAAGATGCTCAGCGAGAAGTTCATCCACTTTTAAGGGAGCCGCTCGAACGAGAAGCTGTTTTTGTGGCTTCGTCGTCATCTCAACCCAAGGTTGTATGCCACCACCCGCTCCAAGAACAAAGTCAACAGATTGAATCTGTTCACGAACCGCCCTCAGGGCTGACTTGATCTCTGCCAGACCCGCCTGATATTCGACCTCTGGCTCAAACGAATCATCTTCAAGGAGATCAGCACATGTCTGTAATAGTCCCCTCAGCCCTTCAAGGCTATCTCTGGCGTCCATGAGGGGTGGAGAGATGACGGTCATAGGCATGTGACCCTCTCTCTCTCCCAAGCGTGCCATCAGCGATCCATCGCGTCTCCCTGAATCCCCTGCCAGATGTCGAGAGTCATTTAAACGTATCTCCAGACGATCTAGTGACGCTTCAACTTCCGTTCGTACTATTCCTACTCTAGGAATAATCTTCATGGCCAAAAGTTCCAAAGCTTCGCTCTGTTTATGACGGGCCAGATGTGATTGGAGCCACGGTAATCGCCCTCCTGCTTTGCCGCGCCGCTTTCTTGGCGAGAGAAGCCGACCGAGAACTTTGAGAAGCCCTCTTCGTGACACCTCAGCACCCAGGTGATGACTGGCGACATCCTCCAGATGATGCGCTTCGTCGAATACCACCTTTTGGTATCCAGGAATGACAAGATCTGACTCGTAATCGCCACGTGCTCTTCTCAACTTCAGGTCTGCAAAGAAAAGATGGTGATTGACGATAACGACATGTGCACCAAACGCTTTTCTTCGAGCCTCGTAATAGAAACATTCTCTATAGTGCGGACATCTTGCTTTTAACGATTGATCAGAAGTCGATTGGAAATCAGCCCATATCTCTTCCGGGACCTCTCCTGGCATTTCTTGGCGAGTCCCCAGAGTCGGCTCTGCAAGCCTATCGATAATGTCTGCAATCCAGCCTTCTCGTTCATCATCTCCGGTGAATAATTCTGGCTCAGAAGAGACCTGTTCTGTTTTTCTTTTACAGGCATAATTCCCTCGACCTTGAATCAGAGCAAACTTGAAATCTATCCCTAAAATTCTCTGTAAGGTCGGCAAGTCCCTGTGGGCTAATTGTTCACCTAAAGGAATTGTAGCCGTAGAGATCACAACCCGGCCACGGTTCTTCACTGCCCAAAGAATCGAAGGAACGAGATATGCGAACGACTTTCCAATTCCGGTCCCTGCTTCGAGTGCAGCGACGTCTCCATTATTCAGCGAGCGAGTGACAGAAAGCGCCATTCGAAGTTGGCCTGATCTTTCTTCGAAGTCCGGAAGCATCTTACTGAATGCTCCGGATTTCCCGAGAATCTCTTCGATCTCAGATGCTTCGACCGGTACTTCTTTTCTTTCAGGAAACGGTTCAACAACCCGGTTCAGGCGAGTGGCGTCATTATTGATAATGAAGAAACCCAAACGTCGGGCCCCCGCTTCAGAAGCGATCGATAGATCCGCAGGGCTTGGAGTGAGATCTCCACCCGGATGATTATGGATGAGGACATGAAAGCCTTCGTCTGCCCTAGAAAGGAATACAGGAACAGCATTTGCCGTTCCACGGGCTACCACTTCAAAGCCATCAATAGTCCCGGATTCGTCCAGTGTTCCTAAAAAGAACACTTCGTTGAATCCTGCTTCCTCGATAGCTCGAGCAAACCGTTCTCTGATTCCAGCGGACATCAGATTTTTGGTATTCAGGCCCTCGGTCTTCCCCAAGTTGTCACCTTTCGATCCTGGATCGGCATTCAAAAATGAATCCAACGCAAGAAGGACATCATCATCCCCACGAGTGCACTCGCAAGGGGAGCAATCAGACATTTCCACCCATCTGGTTTGGAAAAAGAGCCAGACCCCATTGGCCTGTATTTATTTTCAGACAAAAAAATCTCCCTGTCCGGAAATATACCGGACAGGGAGAAATTTGATCTCAATGATTGAGAGGCAGGTTAGCAGCCGCTCGTCGCAGACTGGCAATCCAATGGATCGGTATCGGTGGGATCGACTCCACAGTTAACACCTGGCGCTGGAGGCTCAGCAGCACCACTAAAGAGGAAACCCAGTAGTGAAACTGCATCCGCAATGTTGAGGCTACCGTCATCATTGGTGTCCCCAGAATCGGAACAGCCAGGTGCGGCGGCTCCACTGAAGAGGAATCCGAGAAGAGCCACAGCATCTGCAATATTGATCGCAGCGTCTGAGTTGATGTCACCTCTTCGGAATTGAATCCCCGTAACACATCCAGGCGCACTAAAGCAGTCCGGGTCATCACAATCCGCTAATGAATCGCCGTCGTCGTCCAATCCATTTGAACAATCTTCAACTGGAGTGGGGCCACCCGGTCCGAAGTCATTTCCATACAAGGTGCAGGAGATACCAGTGAAAACAAACTCTGCTGAGTAAGATTCATTCGTTCCATCCCCGTCACCATCCACATCTGGAAAGATTCCAAACTGGCTGAGCACATCGACCAAGGTTCCAGAAAAAGGATCTGGCGCAGGAAGAGTGACCAAGAATGACTCGGTAAGGAAAGCGGCTGTCGGGGTGCTTGTGAACTCAAATATTCCAGGAATAGCCGTTTCACTGAAATCGGCTTCTACGGTCAAGTTGTTGAGCGGAATGCCGGAAATCACGATGGTTCCCGGTCCAGCACTCAAGAAACCGTCGGTGATACTACCACCAGGAAACGCCGAAACCGGGTTTCCATTATCGTCGTATGAATCAGAAGAGAGCAGGAATGAATTTGTTCCATCGAAGTTATTAGTCGGATCGCCGTCTTCATCGACACCGTCCCAAGTCTTCAACGTGATATCCGGATCATTGAAGTAGGTAGGATCGTCAAGATCATCCACTTGTAGAAGAAATGGATCAGAAATCAGATTGGCTTCAAGAAGCGCATTCAGTCCGTCTGCAAGAAGAGGATTACTTCCGAGAATTCCTCCAGTGACGACTTGGCTTGTTGCGACAAATCCATCGAGGGGAGTCGGATCAACAGGCGTGATCTCACAGGAAATTCCAGAGAATACGAACTCCGCAGAGTATGCATCGTTCGTTCCATCTCCGTCGGCATCTGTATCAGGGAAAATTCCAAACTGGTTCAACACATCAACAAGGGTTCCGGTAAACGGATCAGGCGCTGGGAGTGTGACCAAAAAGGATTCCGTCAAAAAAGCTGCTGTTGGAGTACTCGTAAACTCGAATATTCCAGGAGTTGCGGTCTCAGAGAAATCAGCACTTACGGTGAGATCATTGAGCGGAATACCAGAAATGATGATCGTTCCTGGTCCAGCAGTCAGAAGACCGTTAGTAATGTTTCCGCCCGGGAATGAAGAGACAAAGCCTCCGGTTACCGGATCCATTGAATCTGGAGTTACGATAAACATGTTGGTGCCAGAGCCGTTATTGGTGACGTCACCATCTCTGTCGACACCGGAAAATGCATTCAGAACAATGTCGGGGTCATTGGTGTAAGTAGGGTCGTCCAAGTTTGCAACCTCAAGCAAGAATGGGGAGCTCGCAAGGTTACTGGCCAACAGAACATTGAGTCCATCTGCCAAAAGGGGATTCGATCCCAATATTCCGCCAGTGACTTCTTGACTCGTTGCCACAAAGGCAGGGCGAGTGTGATCTGCTTGCGCCACTGCGCCACAAATAAATTGTCCGGCCGCAATAAATAGAGCAGCTATCAAAATGGTAAATTTGTTCATGAGTCCTCCTCAATGAGAATAAATCAGTTTCTAATGTAACAATTACAGAGCCTCTACAATTTATTATTCCGTAGTATTGAGCCCGATCAATAAAACTCTGACTCACCTGACACCCTAACAGCGACCATTTCCGACATTCCTGACATGCCACTTCTCGATAAAGGGTTCTATATTAAGGACTTAAAAAGAAGAAACTCGTTGGATATTGCATGAAATCGGGTGACTTGTTTTCCAAAAAAAAATCGGGTCGAGGCGATCTCTCGCCTCGACCCGATCATATTTCGATAAAACCTGAATCAAGATTCCTGAAGACCCTCTGCCAGAATCGAAATGTGATTATCGAGAACTTCCATGAACCCACCCCGTATGGTCCATCTCTTCTCCCCCTCAGACTCGGTTCTCAACATGAGAGGACCGTCGCCAAGAGCGGTGATCAAAGGTGCATGGTTTGGTAATATCCCCACACGCCCATCCAGAGCATGAGCCTCTACGAAAGAGACCTGCCCGTCGAAGACGGAACCCTCGGGCGAGAGTAACTGACAGTGAAGACTCCCAGCCATGAATCTAGCCCTCGGCTTTCATCTTGTCAGCCTTCTCGACTGCTTCTTCAATCGTTCCGACATACATGAAGGCCTGCTCTGGAAGATGGTCGTGTTTACCCTCGACCAACTCCTTGCAGGAACGAACTGTGTCCGCCACTTCAACATACTTACCTGTGAATCCGGTGAAGACTTCTGCAACACTGAACGGCTGTGAGAAGAATCTTTCGATTCGACGGGCACGACCCACCAGAATTTTGTCGTCCTCGGACAGTTCGTCCATTCCAAGAATGGCGATGATGTCTTGAAGGTCACGGTAACGCTGCAGGATTTGCTGTACTTCACGAGCAACCCTGTAGTGCTCCTCACCCACGATTTGTGGATCAAGAATTCTTGACGTCGAGGACAACGGATCGATGGCGGGATAGATTCCCTTACCCGAAATCTTACGGTCAAGAACTGTCGTCGCATCCAAGTGAGCGAAAGCTGTTGCCGGAGCGGGGTCCGTCAAATCGTCAGCAGGAACATAGATAGCCTGCACCGAAGTGATGGAACCTTTCTTCGTAGAAGTAATACGTTCCTGAAGCATTCCCATCTCTGTCGCCAGAGTCGGCTGATATCCCACAGCACTGGGCATACGCCCCAGAAGTGCTGATACTTCAGATCCCGCTTGCGAGAAGCGGAAGATGTTATCGACGAAGACGAGAACGTCAGACCCTGAGGTATCTCTGAAATGCTCGGCCATTGTCAGAGCAGACAGGGCGACACGTAGTCTCGCACCCGGCGGCTCGTTCATTTGACCAAAGACCAGAACAGTACGATCCAGAACGCTGAATTCTTTGCCGTCATCTGTTTTAACAACGGCCTCCTTCATCTCATTCCAGAGGTCATTACCCTCTCGGGTTCTCTCACCGACACCGGCAAAGCAGGAGTATCCACCATGCTTCGTCGCGACGTTGTTGATGAGTTCTTGGATCAGAACGGTCTTACCCAGTCCTGCTCCCCCGAAGAGACCTGTTTTTCCACCCTTGGAGTAGGGTGTCAAAAGATCGATGACCTTGATTCCCGTCTCAAAAACCTGTGTTGAAGCTTCGAGTTCATCGAATGGGATGGCCTCTTTATGGATCGGACGATACTCACTCACCTCAGCGGGTGGCAACTTGTCCACCGGTTCCCCAAGGAGATTGAACACTCGACCCAAAACTTCTTCACCCACAGGTACCTTAATGGGAGAACCAGTATCGGAGATTTCCATATTACGAACGACACCATCCGTCGAGGCCATGGCGACAGCTCGAACTCTGTTCCCTCCGAGATGCTGTTGCACCTCAAGAGTTAACTGAATATCTCCCTGGTCAATCTTCAACGCGTTGTATATCGGAGGAAGGTGTCCTTCGGGGTACTCGGCATCAATCGTTGCCCCGATCACCTGAACTACCTTGCCGACGTTTTCATTTTCACTCACGGGTGTGACTCCCGTCTCTCTACCCAGTGATCGAATCACCGGAGTACATGTTTAAATCAGCCCATGACCTCAACGCCACCGATCACTTCCAGGATCTCCTGGGTGATACTTGCCTGACGCGTACGGTTATAAAGCTGGGTGTATGTTTTGGCCATTTCCTCAGCATTGTCAGTGGCGTTTTTCATAGCAATCCTTCGAGCAATTTGCTCGCTAGCTGCCGCCTCTACCAATGCCTGGAAAAACTGCATTTTCAAGGAAAGCGGAAGGAGCCTTCCCAATATCATTTCTGGATCTGGTTCGAGGATGAAGTCTGTGCCCCCACCCCCTTCTTCCTCCGAAACCTCGAGCGGCAAAAGCTGACGAAGTTTAGGAGACTGTCGACTCGAACTTTCGTAATGGGTAAAGACCAAACTGATTCCGTCAATCTTTCCCTTCTCAAAATCATTAATCACGGGCTCGAAGACTTCTTCCGCCTCGTCAAAGGTGGGTCGATCCTCAAACTGCGTGAACTTGCCAGCAACTTCCATATCAAGGTAACGGAATCGGGCGATGCCCTTTTTACCAGCAACGTAGACATCGACTTCGATACCTTCGTTGTTTTTCTCCTTGATAAAATTCTCTGCCAACTTCAGTACATTGGTGTTGTAACCCCCGCAAAGCCCTCGGTTCGCGGTCACCACTAACAACGCTTCACGTCGAGAAGTCTCGGGGACTCTCAGAAGAGGAAACTCACCGGATTCGGCATCGCCTCCTGCACCACCGAGATCCTTCAGAATCTCGCTGAGCTTGTCGCCATATGGCTGGGTCTTTTCAATTCGCTTTTGACAGACCACGGCCTTAGCGGTGGAGATCATCTCCATCGTCCGTGTGATCTTCTTGGTGTTACTCACCGAGCGAATCTTATTTTTCAACTCTCTGGCATTGGCCACGAGTTTCTCCTCTTGTTCAGTCGGCCTCTAACGAGACCTTCATGAGTCTGTTTACTGGGGCAACTTGGCAGCGAAATCTTTACGGAAGTTCGTCACTGCCGAGGTCAACTTTGTCTCCATGTCGCCAGAGATCTCACCCGTCGAAGTGATCGACTCGAGAATCTCCGGGAATTCAGTACGGATGTGCTCAAGGAACTTATCCTCGAAATCAGCCAGTGAATTCACGGGCAACGCATCCAAGTTTCCGCTGGAACCACACCAAATGATGACGACCTGCTCAGAAATCGGCATCGGCTTGTACTGAGGCTGCTTGAGGATCTCCACCATTCGGAATCCACGATCCAGCTGCGCCTGAGTGGCCTTGTCCAATTCGGTTCCCAACTGGGCGAAAGCTTCCAACTCACGGAAAGCTGACAGGTCCAGTCGCAAGGATCCTGAGATTTTCTTCATCGCTTTGATCTGTGCACTTCCTCCGACTCGTGAGACGGAGATACCCACGTTCACCGCAGGTCTTTGCCCGGCGAAGAACAGGTTGGGCTCCAGGTAGACCTGACCATCAGTGATCGAAATCACGTTCGTGGGGATGTACGCGGAGACTTCACCTTCTTGCGTCTCAATGACGGGAAGCGCTGTCAGCGATCCTCCTCCGAGGTCATCGGAAAGTTTCGCCGAACGCTCAAGAAGACGGGAGTGCAAGTAGAACACGTCACCGGGGTATGCCTCACGGCCTGGTGGACGACGCAAAAGCAAAGAAAGCTGACGATAGGCAGCAGCCTGCTTGGACAAGTCGTCATACACACAAAGAGTATGTCCACCGTTGTACATGAAATGTTCTGCCATGGCACATCCGGAGTACGGTGCGATGTACTGCAACGGTGCGGGAGCAGAAGCGGGAGCACTCACCACGATGGTGTAGGCCAAGGCTCCTTCGCGCTCGAGACGATCCACAACACCAGCGATCGTCGAACCTTTTTGTCCGACTGCGACATAGACGCAAATAACGCCACTGTCCTTCTGGTTGATGATGGTATCGATCGCGATGGCGGTCTTACCGATTCCACGGTCACCGATGATCAGCTCTCGCTGACCACGGCCGATAGGAATCGTGGAGTCGATCGCCTTGATACCGGTTTGAAGCGGCTCGTGCACAGACTTTCTGTCAGCGATTCCCGGTGCAGGAGACTCCACAGGACGGTAAGTATCCGTCTTGATGGGGCCCTTACCGTCAAGGGGATTACCGAGAGGATCGACCACTCTTCCGAGCAAGGCCTCTCCGCAGGGAACCTGCATGACGGTACCGGTCCTCTTGACTGCATCGCCCTCTTTCAAGGTCGAAAAGTCTCCAAGGATCACAGCTCCGATTGAGTTCTCTTCCAGATTGAATGCCAGGCCGTTGGCACCGTTTGCAAACTCGAGCATCTCACCTGCCATGCAGTTGGAGATACCATAGATGCGGGCGATTCCGTCCCCCACCTCGAGTACGGTGCCCACCTCGTCGACGGCCAAGTCAGACTGGTAATTCTCGATCTCCTTCTTGAGGACAGAGGAGATTTCGTCGGCATTAATTTTCATCGATCAGGTCTTTCCCGAATCGGGTTTGTAACACTTCTTGACGAACTCTGTGCAAATGACTGCGCAAAGATCCGTCAACGACCAGGTCACCGACCTGAATCGTCAATCCTGCGAGGAGTTCGGGGTCTACCACTTCGGTAGCCACAACCTCCCTGCCCGTTTTTGTCTGAATACTCGCCACCAAAGAATCCCGCTGTTCAGCGGGCATCTCGACGGCACTCGTGATCGTAGCCTTGACTCGGCCCGCAGCCACATCTTCCAACTCCGTATAGGTGTCGGCGATGTCCTGCACCAAGAACTGACGTCCCCGGTCAATCAGCAACTTGAGCAAGTTAAGAACCTGCTCAGCCACCTTCCCCGTCAAAGCAGACGAGAGTACAGCTTTTTTGTTTTCCCTGCTGATCTTAGGGCTCTCGATAAACACTCTCATCTGAGGGTCATCCGAGATGGCATGCGCAACGACTGTCAGTTGTTCACCGAATGCCGAAGCTTCCCCAAGGGCACTACCGACCTGAAGCATCGCTGATGCATAGGCCAAAGCTGCCGGGTGTCGCTGTTTTGTCGAAGCCGCCATGGGCTACTCCTCGTCGATTGCTAGTCGATTTTCTGGTACTGCTCAATCGCTTCCTGGGCGATGCGCTGGTGATCCGATCCCTCCAGGGACCGGCCGATCAAACGCTCGGAAATGGTCAACGACAGATCCACAGAAAGTTTGTGGACCTCGTCGATCGCCGTATCCTTGGCTCGACTGATTTCTGTGAGCGCTTTGTCGGTCATCGCTTCCGCTTCTTTTGCAGCAGAAGCTTTAACTTGCTCGGCAACAGCCTGCGCATCTCTTTTTCCTTCGGCGACAATCTCGCTGGCTTCACGACGAGCCTCACGAAGAATTTCTTCATTCTCCGCGTTGGTCTTCGCCATTTCGGCCTGCATACGATCGGCAGCCTCTAGAGATTCCTTGATCTTGTGCTCACGTTCTTCCATGGCCTGAACGATCGGTCCCCAAGCCGCCTTCTTCAAAATAAGAAGAGCGGTCAGGAAGATTCCAACGGTCCAACCGGCCGTCTTGAAATCAAAGTCCATCGGTCCTTTGCCACTGGTGTCCGCAGCGAAAGTCACTGCGGGGTAGAAGATCAGAGCCACTCCAACGATCAGGAAGGAGAGCTTGCTGGTCAGTTTCTGCATTAGGCAGCAGCCTTGGTGGCGTTGATGATTCCGGACTGGATCAGGAAGCAAATCACGGCAGCAAAGAGAGCGACACCCTCGATGAATGCTGCGGTCAGAATCATGTTCGCACGAATGTCACCGGCAGCCTCAGGGTTGCGGGCAATGCCTTCCATGGCGGATCCGGCCAAGCGACCGATTCCAATGCCAGCGCCAATCGCTGCAAGACCAGCACCGATACCTGCGCCCAGAATGCCGTAGTTAAGTACAGAACTATCTGCAACCGCAAGGGTGATGAAACTCAGAATTTCCATAGTTTCCTTTCTTGATCACCCTCTGGGTGATCCACGATTCACTTCCCCGTGAATCGTTATTTATTGATTTGTTAAAATCTTCCTAATGCTCCGGATGCAGAGCCGCTCCCAGGAAGACGGTGGTCAAATTAGTAAAAATGAACGCCTGAATCATCGCGACCAGAAGTTCAAGAAATGTCAACATTACTGCACCCGTCGCAGAGATCAGCGATATGCCGCCCCCCAGGAAGAGATTGTCCATGGTTGCGACTGCCGTTCCGGACATGATCACGGCGAGAAGAATGTGCCCGCCCATCATGTTGGCGAAAAGTCGAATCGCCAAAGCAGCAGGTTTGATCAAGTGCCCCGCCGCCTCGATGATAATCATCAAGGGCCAAAGTGGAGCAGGTCCAACGAGTAGGTTGTCTTTCCAGTAGGAGACAACACCATTCTGCTTCATACCGAAGAAGTGGTAAGTCACGAAGGCAATTCCCGCGAGAGCCGCAGTCACACTAATGTTTCCGGTGGCTGTTGCAGAGAAGGGAATAAGACCAAGTAGGTTGCAGGTAACGATGAAGAAAAAGTAGGTCCAAAGTAAAGGCAGGAAGCGATAAGTATCGGCTCCGAGGCTCGGCTTGACCATATCGTCACGGAGAAAGACGAGCATTGCTTCAAGCATGCTCGAAAGAGTGCCTTTGGATTCGCCGGTCTCAATCTGCTTCGCCAGCCCCTTGGCCACCCGACTGAAGAGGAAGACGCAGATGGCGGTGGCAATCAACATCATCAAGACATGCTTCGTCAGCCCGATTTCATCAAGAGCGGGGTGAAGAGACTTATCAAGAACGTGGCTGAGTGGATCACCGGCAGCAAAAGTCAGCATCCCGCACCTTTCTGTCCGCAACCTGAATCCAATGACCTGTAAGGTATCATTCTGGTTGCGTTTCCTTGTTCTGTTTCAAATCCCCACTCGAAGCGGGAACGTCTTTTCGTTTTCTCACCGTTTCCTCCTGCAGATACTGTTGCAGGGAGAAAATCTCTACACCAAGAACCACGAGGTAAAAAGAAACCGTCGCGATCAGTGTTCTACCGCCAGTCTCGCGGCCGTACATCTCAAACACTGGCACCTGACTCACCGCCAGAACCAATGCCCTCAATCCCATCCCCAGAAAAACCTTGCCGATCGCCCGGTCCGACTCAGACCGAAGCACAGCCAAAAGGTTGCGTATCCCGAGCACGCCCAGCAAGGCGGCCACCAGCATCCCGTATCCAAGGATAGCCAGCGTGTCCTCTTCCCAAAGAGAAGAGACCGGCGAATACACTAGGGCTCCAATGATCAAAAGAAGACCACAAGTCCTCAGCAGAAATCTCAGCGTCAATCGCGAGAGTCCGCTCAAGGGGACCTCCGGTTTCTCGATATTTCGTTGACCTGTCTCAAGTCAGTACTTGCACTTCAACCCCGTCCGGATTCCTTCAGGGCTTGAACGATCACGGAAATGAAACCCAGGAGACATCCTCCCAGAACACCCCACGGATCTGTTTCATACCGACCGTCGATCCATTGACCGACCCATACGAAGATCACGAATGCCAACACCATTTGCAATCCTATGGTGCTCCAACCCGCAGATCTCTTGAGCTCAACTCCTGAAGGATCTTTCGCTGAATCAGCGGAGTCTTTCGATCGTTTTTGCTCAGCGTTTTCCTCTGTCATCTATCCCCACTCCAGAATCGGCTCAACAAGGAAAACAACCCTTTTCCCCCGTGAGAGATCCCCGAATTATTGGGTTCGAATCTCATGAAAACGTTCACGTGTGGCGAGGATAGTCCACCCTGACAAAGGGGGTCAAGCAATTCACAGACCCCTCCCCGAACTGGCTGCAGAGAAGAAAAATCCCATCCCGGGTTTTATCCAGAATGAGCCGATCTGGAATATCCGCTTCTGAGACCGATCTGAAGCCCAGATGGGGTATTCGAGACCTCTTCAGCACACTCCTGCCGGATCAAGAACCCAGTGCGTCCACCACTTGCTGAGCCCTGACTGACGCAGGATCGATCAACAATGCCCGATTTGCGATTTTGAGGGCTTCAGAATTTTCTCCAAGTTTCCACAGAACCCAACAGAGATCCGGATAGATCTCGCCGAGAACGGGCTCTCCCATGGCCAAACGAAGATTCAATTCTCTTTTAGCATTGGGCCAATCCTGAAGTTCTAAAAATGCACGGGAAAGGAGGGCATGACCTTCATCTCCATAAGGTGAGATATAAGGCAGATCCCAGGCGGCTTCGACAACTCCACTCCAATCTTCCCTTTTGGAAAGCGTCTTCGCCAAAAGGAGCCGGGTCGGAGCATCATCCCGATTGTAGAGCACTTGTGATTGGAGCGACTGGATCGCGGCATCTTCCATATCCAGATCTTTTTGTAGAGTCGCCAGTTGGGCCCATGGGCTTCCGCTTGATACCGGAGAACCTGTCGCGGTGGGCGCTTGTGAGGTGGCTTCAGTTAAGAGCTTCAGAGGTTCTTCGGTTTCACCCCTCTTTCTGAGTTGATCCGCAAGGAGCAATCGACAACGCCAACTCCAAATCGAATCTCCTTCGATCGCCTGCCTCAATGAAGCGATGCTCTTCTCCTTCAAACCTTCATTCAATTGCATCAATGCTTTGACCGCTGCTAAATCTGGATGGTCTGCCTGAAGTTTTTCAGCCTTGCCCAAAACCAATTCGGCATCGGCGATTTTTTTTGCCGAGAGATATGCAGAGGCGAGCCAAATCCAATGGCGGGCGTCTTCAGGATCGTCTTCGGCTTTTTCTCTCAATACATCAATATGACGCCCCTCAAAGCTGGGCCCCACTCCTGCTCTCTGAACTCTGATCGCCAACCACTCTTTAAACTGTTGATCAAATTCACGAGTGGAAACTCCCAGAATATTCTGGATCACTGAAGGTGTGGCTCCTCCACTGGAGTAGGCTTTCAACATCTCCCTGATGGCCGAAATACCTTTTTTCTCGACGATCATCTCGCAGATAAGTCCACCCTGAACATAGCCGACAAGAATCTCTCCAGGCCATTTGGGGCTCATAAACGCACCTTGGAGGGCGTCTATGGGTCGAAGAGTCCCTGCGTAGAACTCCGAGGAAACCATCAAGGGTTCGTGCCTCTTCCAGCGGGGTCGCGTTCGGCCTTCTTCTAATACAGACAACCCCTCTCCGAACCATCTTGGGATTCTGTGTTTTGCTTTTTGTAACGTCACGACATGAGCCAACTCATGGACAGCCACCGCACCCCAATTACCCGGCAATGCATTTGGTGTTGTCAAGGTAACGAGTCGTCCAAAACAAACTCCACTCGCAGCCAAACCCGGAAGCCCGATCGACCTTGCAGAGAAATATGAATGACTAGAAAAATCTTCTATCGTCAACGGACGCAAAACTTCAAGACCATAGTCTGACTCTAGTGCAGTTCTGGAATCTTTCATCAATGGCATCAGGTACGGCATAAGGAAGGGCCCCTCATCCGATTTCATTCGAATGATTAAACCGTCTTCTTCTCGAGTGATGAAATTCTCATCGATATGCTTCATCAAGGTTCGAGTATTTTTTACCCAGACATTAAATCGATCTTTTTGCCACGCTTCTTCAAGAACTTCACGCCCCTTCTCTTCTAATCCGCTTCTCAAGGCGTTGATGGAAAAGATGGCATATGACTTGGGGATACCCGGATCTAGTTCCATCGCCTTCAGGGCAAATTCAGCAGATTCCCGATAGAAAAATCTATCGACAAGTCTTTCCGCAAGGGTTGCGTAAAAGAGGCCTGGCTGAGGTCGAGAGGCTTCAACAGAATCCCGCAAAGCGGCAAACTCATCGAGCTTTGCAGTGGCGTAATACACCGCTGCCAATAACCCCTGAGCCTCTTCATTTTGCGGCTGAATGGCGAGAACTCTTCTGTAGTACTTCTCTGCCTGGGGCCAATTCTCGCTAGAAAAGGCGATATCACCCTCTAGCAAGAGTGCCTCCGGATGGTCAGGCCATACCGCATGAGATCTGGCCAATAACTCCGTGACCTCTTGACCCCGTTCACCCGGGTATGCGTAGTCGGTCCAAATGGCTCGCGCTAAACCCACCAACGCAGCTGCGCTTTTGGGATTCGTACTCAAAGCATCTTTAAAGTGACTTCTAGAATCGGGGTAATTGTATTTAGAGAAGAGCGCCTGGCCGCTGGCCACATGTGCTGATACTGATTTTGGATCAAGATATAGAGCACTATCATACATCACTTCGTATGCATCTCTAAATCTCTGCAACCCCTCACAAGCTTTTCCAAACCAAACGAATTTATCAGCGCTTAATCCCTGTGCTTCTGACTTTGGCATCTTTTTATAAACATCAACAACTGCCCTCAGAAGATCTTCACCTTCTTTTCTTTTTCCCTCATTGATCTTCAACATTCCGAGCTTCGACATCGCTTCGAAATTTCCGGGGTCGATTAATAATGCTTTTTCAAAGTTTTCAGTAGCACCTTTATAACGTCCCAAGCTCATCTTTATCTCGCCCAATAGCGAATAGAGATCTGCGCCAGCTCCTTCTTTCTCGATCACTTTTTCGAGAACCTCTATGGCATCGGCACCTCGACCTTTTTCAAAAAATAGTCGTGCTTCGAGTAATGGAAACTCACCGGGCTCTTCCTCTACCCAATCGAGTGCTTCTTGATACTGACCCGTCTCAAGGAGCAGCCGAAGTTCTTCTGCATCTTCGCTGGACTGGGCCCAGCCAAATCCAGGAACAAAAATGAGTGCCAACATACTGAGTAAAACGCTATTGATTTTGATCACCTGGGACAAGGTCATGGGCATTGCTTCTCTCCACACCGCATTCTCTGGATGAAGTTCAATTTGCACCCGACTTCTCGGGGGCGAAGTTTTCATATCCTACACCAGTTGCTCCTCAGGGACATTATTCGACTGATACTGCAATATCTCCCTGAACAGTTTCCCGGCGATTTGTCGTGTTTGGCCTGACCATCCTATTCTCCTATGTAGGCGTTGTGCCTCATTTCGTAACTCAGGGAGGGAGTCCCGCTCTTGGCCGTCAAATTCACCGAAAAGGCCGAAAAGGTCCTGCAGCTCGCAGGTAACGAGGCGAACCGCCTTGGCCATGGCTATATCGGTACAGAACATATCTTGTGGGCCTTACTGCATCAGCCTGACTCTGTGGCTGTGCAAGCGATACAAAAATGTGATCGCACCACAGATGAATTGCTTCGCTCACTTAGGAAAAGTCTCGATCGTATCCCCTCCAGTAAAGGGAACCATATCGAAGACACCCCATATACACCCCACGCAAAACGCTGCCTTGAACTCGCAAGAGAACAAGCTGTCGTCCTTGATCAATATTATATCGGTACAGAACACCTACTGATCGGATTGAGTAAGGAAGACGAAGGGGAAGCTTCGAGAATTCTTGCGGAAAGAGATCTCGGTAAAGACAGACTACAAAATGTGATTCAGAGAATGCTTGGAGGAGATGTGGACAGTTCTCAGGGAGCCGCCGTTAAACGATCTGGAATAGCAACACCCACGCTGGACTCAAACGGTGTGGATCTCACTGCTATCGCAGCACAAAACAGACTCGATCCTGTGATCGGTCGTCAAAAGGAGATTGATCGCATCATTCAGATCCTCTCCAGAAAAACAAAGAACAACCCTGTTGTCATGGGAGAGCCTGGTGTTGGTAAAACAGCCATCGTTGAGGGTCTCGCACAACGCATTGCACAGAGTGCTGTTCCAGAAACGCTTTCACGAAAGCGCGTGGTATCACTCGATCTCGCTTCTCTCTTGGCAGGTACTAAATATCGCGGAGAATTCGAGAAGCGTATCAAGGCGATCATTAAAGAGATTTCTGAATCCGGAAACGTGATCCTCTTTGTCGACGAATTGCACACCATCATGGGTGCGGGAGCTTCCGAGTCGAGCTTGGATGCGTCAAACATCCTCAAGCCAGCACTCTCGCGCGGCGAGATTCAGTGCATCGGAGCGACGACCCTCGATGAATACCGTAAGCACATCGAAAAAGATGGAGCCATGGAGCGTCGCTTCCAGCCCATCATCGTCGATCCGCCCAGTCGTGATGACGCACTTGAGATTCTCACAGGACTTCGAGATACATTTGAGGCTCATCACAGGGTTCAAATAACAGATGAAGCTCTCGAAGCGAGTGTCGACATGTCGATTCGCTATATCTCTAACAGGTTCCTTCCCGATAAGGCTATCGACGTACTCGATGAGGCCTGCTCCTGTGAACGATTGCAGCGCACCACTCGTCCGCCAGACCTGACAGAGATCGAGGAAGAAATCGATCAGTTGCAACAGGATAAAAATGAATCTGTGTTTGCACAAGACTTCGAACTGGCTGCTCAAATTCGAGACAACCTCGAAAGTAGGAAAAACTACAAAGAGCAAATCATTTTTGATTGGAAAGCCAGTTCAAAGGAAGTGGATGGCCAGGTAGATGCTTCAAGCATCGCGAAGACTGTCGCCGAAATGACAGGCGTTCCCATCCAGAATCTTCAAGAAGAAGAAGCTTCTCGCTTGCGTAAAATGGAAGAGACACTGCATGAAGATGTAGTCAGTCAAAACCATGCCGTTCATTCGATCAGTCGCGCAATCCGAAGAGCTCGTGCAGGTCTCCGTGATCCACAACGCCCCATGGGATCGTTCGTATTCGTAGGCCCCACCGGTGTTGGAAAAACTCTTGTGGCAAAGTCCCTAGCGAAGTTTCTCTTCGGAACCGAAGACGCCATATTGAGCATCGACATGTCGGAGTACTCTGAAAAGCACTCCGTCTCCCGCTTGATTGGATCTCCTCCTGGATACGTCGGATACGATGAGGGTGGACTGCTGACCGAGAAGGTACGCCGTAAGCCCTACCTGGTCGTTCTCTTTGATGAGATTGAAAAGGCACATGCCGACATCACCAATACTCTTCTTCAGGTACTCGAAGAAGGACGATTGACAGATGCCTTTGGCAGAAAAGTCGATTTCAAAAATACGATTGTGATCTTCACTTCAAACCTTGGAGTTCGTGAAGCAGAGAACAAGTCTTCTCTGGGCTTTCTTGAATCAGACTCCGAAAGCAATGAGGCATCACGGAATGCGGTCTTAGAGGCAGTTCAGTCCTACTTCCGCCCCGAGTTCCTCAACAGGGTTGACGAAGTTGTAGTCTTCGACGAGTTAGACACGACTGATCTGACTGAGATTCTCGATTTGGAAGTTGCTAAACTCGAGAATCGTATCTCTCAACTTCAGTTGTCGATTCAAATCGATGACAGCGCAAAGA
This sequence comes from Planctomycetota bacterium, assembly GCA_016776905.1. Lineage (GTDB taxonomy): Bacteria > Planctomycetota > UBA8108 > UBA1146 > UBA1146 > UBA12191. The sequence goes on from JADHSM010000003.1 coordinate 149,037, forward strand.
GGTACCTCGTAAACGAAAGTGCAGGCCCCTCAACGGGTGCCCGTGGTCTACGAAGAGTTCTTGAGGACAAGTTACAGGACAAGATTGCTGACCTGATCATCGACGGAAACCTGACTCGAGGAGGAGTCGTCAATGTCTCCCTCCCCGAAGACGGAAACCTGATCGTCAATGTCACTGCAACGAATGAAGTTCAGTAGTCGATTCTTCGAGATTGTACTAAAGCTATGATTTGATACCTTGACCGTGGTCATCGAGAATCGATGACCACGGTTTTTTTTGGAACAGGTACGCGGATGCAAGATTGTCCCCATTGTGGAGCAGAAGTATCAGAGGGCCGATTGGCGTGCCGTGAATGCGGCAGCGACCTCGACACCGGTTGGCAAGATTCCACCGATATCGACTATTTATCAGTCGATCTTGGAGATGACCCTGTTGAAAACACAGTGATCAAAAAAACCTTCCAGAAAAATATAGTGATCTTGCTTATTCTGGGATTTATCTGCATTCCCATTCTTCATCAATTAGGTGTCAGAGGCTGGGACTTAGGGAATGTGATATTGGCAGTTCTCTTCACCTCTGCGGTCCTCACCTTAAAGAGAAGCGACGAGAATTAGTGCTCAGTTATTCCTGGGTCTGATCCTAGGCTCTCAGAACTATTTTCAACATTGCCCTGATCACCCTTCCATGCCACAGCCGTGATTCCCAAAATAACGAGTGGCCCTCCTATCCAAAAAGATTCTGGAGGAGCTTCTTTTATAACAAGCCACACCAAGAGCGGGGCTCCCGCCATCTCTCCCAAGTAAGAGGTTGAGACCACTGTAGGAGGTAACCTTTTCAATGCCGCATTGAGGGGAGTATGGCCTAGCAGAGTGGGAAACAAGGCGAGCAAGAAGGCGTATCCCCACTCTTTTTCCCCTATCGGTAAAACGGGCAAGTCTTGAATCCATAAATAGACCAACAATGCCAACGCCGCCACGGAATAAGCCCGGGATGTATATACCGCTGTCGACATCTTTGCCGTGGCACTTCTACCCGCAAGAAGATATCCGACAAAGGCCAAAGAACCGATCACAGAGAGAGTCATCCCTATCAGCTTAGCCTCAGCTTCATCTGCACTTCCCGATTCTCCCGAAAAGAGTGCAAGAGTAGATGTCCCCACAAGAGTGATCAAAACTCCAGTGATGCGCAGGGCATCTGGCTTAGCCCGCCCTCTCCAAACCTCGATCCCATAAACGATGACCGGATGGAGATAGACCAACACAACAGAAGTGGCGACAGAGAGATATGCCAATGAAGCCATCCAAGCGCCAAAATGAAGTGCAAGGCACGCACCGGAAACGAGAATAGCGGCCCCACCTTGTTTGAAGGGCACATGCTTTTCCCTGAGTGCAAAAGCGAGAAGAACCGGGATCGAAAGCGCCAAACGGAGAAATGCCAATTGCACTTCTTCCATTTCCGCCAGTCGAATCCATAGCGTAGACGTAGAAATCCCAAGAATACCGGTAACCAGTAATACCCAGGTTCCAACAGATCTCTTCAAGCGCTCCCACCCATGTGCCACTCACTATCAAGCCGGTGTGGATTCGAAGAATTTATTGATAAGTCATCTGGGAGCAAAGACTCTGAAAACCCTTGCCAACAAACAGGTCTTTGAAATCTTTCCAAGGCCGTCATTCCTACAGATGTCCAACGTGAATCGGTCGTTGCAGGCCAAGGTCCGCCATGTTGCATCGCCTCACCCACCTCCACGCCTGTGGGGAATCCATTCAGGACGATCCGCCCAACCTTATCTTCCAATCGGTGGACCAGATCCATGTTTCCAGAAAGTTCTCTCTCGGTAGCATGGATAGTTGCCGTTAACTGCCCCTCAAGAGCGTTGGCTACACTTTTCATTTGATCCGCATCTTCACACTCAACAAGAAGAGTGCTCGGTCCAAAGTTTTCCTCCTGCAAAGATCCGTCTTCTAGAAAACGAGAAGCTGAAGTGACGAGCAATCCCGATTGAGCAGAACAAGGACTATCACCACTGGGACCTTGGCCAATCAGCTCAACATCTGATTTCTGAGACTGCAGAAGAAGTCCTTCCTGATATGCCTGATGGATTCCAAAATGAAGCATCGTTCCAGCAGGGTTTTTCAATAGGTGCGCCGCGAGTTGCTCCTTGAAAAGTTCCGATTGAGAACTTTTTTCAATCACTAACAAGCCCGGACTGGTACAAAACTGCCCCACGCCTAAAAGTACACTTCCTGCCAATCCCTCTGCGATGGCTTCACTTCTTTCAGAGAGCGCTTCAGGGAATATAAACACTGGATTGGTGCTCCCCATCTCTGCGAAAACAGGAATCGGGCAATCTCGTTGAGTGGCTAACTTCCACAGCGCCATACCTCCGGCTTTGGATCCGGTAAATCCCACAGCAGAAATTCTTGGATGCTCCGTCAACCATGCCCCCGCCTGATGAGATTCACCATGTAGCATACTGAAGACTCCCCCTGGTAATCCTGTCTCCGATACCGCAGTAGAGATGGCAGCAGCAACCAGTTCGGAGACACCGGGATGAGCCGGGTGTCCCTTCACGATGACAGGACAACCGGCAGCCAGAGCACTCGCCGTATCTCCTCCCGCCACCCCAAATGCGAGAGGAAAGTTACTGGCACCAAAAACTGCCACGGGCCCCAAGGGAATCATACGTCGACGTAAATCTGGCCTTGGAATCGGCTGACGATCGGGATCAGAACTCTGAAGTACTGCTTCGCTAAAAGCACCGGTCCCGATGGTTGCTGCGAACTGCCTTAATTGCTGACAAGTTCTCCCCATCTCCGCTTCGAATCGACCTGCAGGAAGCCCTGTCTCTTGGACGCCCCGGGTCTGGATTTCAGGGAGCGCTGATTCGAGATGACTCGCAATCGACTCCAAGAGTTTTATTCGAATCTCTTTGGGAAAGAGCAGACGCTGGTCATGTATTTCTTGTGCTTTCTGAACAGCAGTATTCACCTGCTCAAGATTCACTTCCGGAAAAAAGGGCTTTAGGTCTGAACCATCTTCAGGGTTACGAGCCTGAAAACCGTCTTTCCCCGAAACTTTTTCTCCTGCAATGAAATGTACTCCAGTGGTCATGAAGTCTCTCCACTTCCCTGTAGCTCAGGTCGACACTCCATCGCTGCACGGATGATGTTCAAAGCGCTCTCTCGCAATGACCCTACCGCTGGCATGCGAGGCGATCGAACCATCTCCGATCCTCTGTCCACCTCCTGCTGTACGAGTTTGATCAATTGAACAAACTCCGGTACACAATCGAGTCTGAGCATCGGCAAGAACCAACGATAAATTTCATCTGCTTTCTTAGCTGCGACGGGATCATGAATTCCATGAAGTGCATTTTCGAAGAGGGAAACCGATTCTTCTGGAAAAGCATTCACCAAACCCGCAACCCAGCCGACCGCGCCTTGTCGAACAGCCTCGACAACCATGTCATCCAAACCGGCAAAGAGGGCTAAGCGATCTCCTACCAAGGATTTCACGGCGGTGATACGGCGCGCATCTCCACTTGAATCCTTCACTGCTTTAAGTCTTTCTTGACGGTCAGCAAGATCCGCTATCCAACCTGGAGGGAAGTCGACTCCATATGCGGCAGGGTTGTTGTAGAGCATGCATGGAAGATCCGTAGCAGCCATCACCGCTTCCACGTGAGACTCCATTTCATGGAATGGGCCCTTATGGATATAGGGCGGCAATACCATCAATCCTTTTGCACCCATCACCGAGGCCGTCGCCGCCAGTCTCCCGGCTTCTTGCGTAGATGCTGCCGCAATCCCGGGTATGACGGGAACACGATGTCCGACAGCTCGAACAAGGGTGTCGATAACTCGTTGTTTCTCCTCAAATGAGAGGGTGGCTCCCTCTCCCAATGAACCACATGGAATGATTCCCGTGGCACCGTTATCAACCAACCACACTGCATGCTCAGAGAGAAATGCGTAATCCACTTCACCTATCTCGTCGAACGGAGTCGTAATGGCGGGCATGACCCCAGCCCATTCCCACTTTAATTCGGAACTCATATCGATCCTTCCAGATCACATGCCCGGCAATAAGGCACCACACTTGAGTCATGTTTCCACCCCAATGACGGCATCCACCTTGGGGACTTTGATTTCATGATTCTACGCCAATTGATCCACGGGAACCCGTGTCGAAACGACTTTCAGTATTGAAAAATATTCTTCAAACTCTTCGCGATCTTCGCAGCACCAACAGAAACAAAACCGGTGCTCCCAGTGACGCCGTAATCACACCCACAGGCACATCCCTGTTTTGCAACATTATTCTGCCCAAGCCATCGCAAAGCGGAAGAAATGCAGCCCCAAACATCATCGATGCTGGAACTAGAAAACGGGGCTGTCCCCCTCCAAGTATTCTCATGACATGAGGGCAGATCAATCCGACAAATGCGATGGGGCCACAGGTGGCCACCCCCGCAGCAACACCCAGAGAGGACAATCCTACTCCCAAAGTTCGTATTCTTGGAACATTGACACCTCTACTTGCGGCACGTTCAGATCCTGTGGCCAAAACATCTAGGGGTCTCAACAAAGTCAGCATTCCCACGAGCGATATGCCAAAGAAAGGAGCCGCCAAGATCCAGCGATCGTAACTGATCAGCGACAAGCTCCCCAAAGACCAGCGCAAGGCATCGAGAGCCATCACTTGATCAAATCCCAGTCGCAGGGCCGAAGAGATCGCTCCGGTCATCAAGGTCAGAGCAATTCCTGCTAGGAGCACATCTTCTGTACGGGTTCGAGATCGAGCCGCCACTGTAGCGACCAGCGCCGTTACTCCCATGGCTCCAACAAATGCTGCCAACGGAAGCAGTGGGAATCCCCCCAATTGCAAAACCGTTCCAGAGAGCAACGCAATAATAACTCCCAAAGATGCACCGGCAGTCGTTCCGACTGTTCCCGGTGTCGCCAACGGATTTTGGAGCAGGATTTGTAGGACCGCTCCAGCACCCGCCAAAACGGCTCCCATCGATAACCCGACGAGTGCTCTTGGAACTCTCAAGTCAGAAAAAATCTTGTCGCCCAACTCCCCCTCGAGGGTCGGGCCAATCCAGGCTGAAGCGAAACCTGCGCAGAGCGTCACGACGCACCAGAGAAACATCTGCAAGAAACTCCAACTTTTTCGAGGAGCCCCTTCCACATTTTCTGTCTGTAGTGCAGGTTTTACTGAATGAGCCTCCCCGTAGATTTTATCTCTTGCGTCATCCTCTAATGCAGATGCATCCGGAGAATCCAAGATGACTTTGCCTTCTGAGAGAGCAATCACCCGGGTTTGTATCTTCGAGATTTCTTTAATCAAATGCATATCGTGAAGAACAACGATGACGGTTTGACCCGAGATGGCTTTTTCTTGTAAATCCACAAGGAGTCTCTCACGCCACAATGGATCCAAATGATTCACCGGTTCATCCAGCAACCAAGCCGGAGTCGACTGCGCTCGCAAGGTCGCTATCTCCACTCTTTGACGTTCCCCGCCAGAGAGTTCCGTCCACCATCTCCGAGCTAGATCTCCAGCTCCGGATTCTTCCAAGGCTTCTCTCGATTTTTCCAGAGAAACGGGGCGAGGTTCGTCCAAGTGATAACGGGCAGCAGCCACAACTTCTTCAACGAGGATCGCTTCGGGAGAGTGAGATTCCTGAGGTAACCATGCAAACCAATGAGCCCGTTCACGCACGCTCATCGATTCTAGGTTTTCCCCCTCCACATGGATCTCTCCACTCGCTATGGGAACTTGTCCCAGTAATGCCGCAAGAAGAGTCGATTTCCCCGATCCATTCGCTCCTAGAATGACAACGAATTCTCCATGATCGATCTCTAGATCGACGTTCTCGAGAACCGTTTTCCCGCCCCGCTTTACTGTGAGTTGGTCGAGACGAAGCCAGGGTTCAGTTTTCATCAACAACCCTCTCCTGCACATTCCTTCGACTCAATCGAGAAATCTCTCTCCGAAGAATCTCAACGAGGGTGATGAGTTCCGGACCTTCATCGAGAGCTTGAGGATGGTAGATCGCTCCGATGGTTCCTTTTTCGAGTGCCGACAAACCTGGGATTCCAATATATGCAGAGGCGATTTGTTCACGGGAGGGTCCAGCATCTTCATTCGAAGGCACCAAATGCACGATGTAATCGGGATCGATTTCTACAAGAGATTCCAGTGATAACTGCGGAGCACCTTGTAAGGGCACCTCGAACGGATGCCTGAATCCTGCGGCATGAAGTACTTGCCCATGAAGAGAAGATTCACGAATCACCCAAGGGCCACCGCTTCTGTCCATCTCTCCTCCTATAACGAGAAGAACACGGGGAGCATCTGGAGTGACTCTCGATGCGAGCGAGGTTCTTAACTGTTCAGAGAGAGACAGAGCCGCTTCTAGATTTCCACTGATCTTTCCAAGCTTCTCCACACTGGTGCACATCTGATCCACGCTCGACCAAGGAAGAATCACCGGCAATCCAATGCGTCTCAAAGAGTCGATAGGTACTCCCGCTGCCGCTCGCACCAGTAGAACCCTCGCTCCAGACCGAATGATTCTTTCCAAATCGGGAAGCAGCGCTGTTCCCCCACGAGGAAGATCGCTCTCGATATGACAATAGTCACTCACGACCGCCAAGTTGGAGGTGGCACCGATGACTTTGAGTGTAGAGGTGATACAAGGTGCCAATGATCCCAATGGGTCGGCGGCTGGGCTTGAAGCGTCTTGCGAAACTAAAGTGTCTTGAGAAATAGGCTCCGACAACCAACCTGCCAACAATGTTGCAGTCAGTACGAGGATGGTCACGGTGACCAATGCGATTCGATCGATGACTTCCTCCCTTCCATGCAACGGCCTCGACAAGTTCAACCTTCAAGATAACCGATTCAGACAGGGAAGACTCCCTATCGGCTGGTTTCGATTCGAGCTTCCGGAGGCGCGACCGTCCAGGGAGGTCGCACCGAGTCACTTCCCTCCAGAGCAGCGCACATCGAACTTCCCTCACACACTCTGCCTTGGCAATGACCCATACCCCATCGATGGATTAAACGGGCTTCTCTACGACTGACACATCCCGCTATTTCTCCAGCCCTCACATCTTCGCATCGGCAGATGACATCCTCAGCCCCTGCAAGCTGCAAGACCTCATCTCGCAATGGATGCGCTTTCTCTATCGCCTGCCCCCAGAATCGGTGACGTCGGACTCTGGCCAACAACCTCGATCTCGGATTTCGACCCGCTGAGACTATTCCTGCGACGAGCCCTTCATCTAGAGCCGATTCACTTCCTGCAATACCCGTAGACTCACCCGCACAAAGAACGCCAGGAACTCGGGTCTGTTGGTGTTCATCTACTCTGACAAAGCCATCTTCATCTATCTCGCAACCCAACCCTGCTGCCACTCTCGATTCTGGAATAAGGCCATAACCCACGGCAAGTCCATCGACCTTCAGAGTTTTGATTCCTTGCGGAGTCCGGATGCTGACTTCCTGAACATGCTGCTGACCCCGCGCAGCTGTCACCCAACTGGATGTATACATTTCGACGCCACGAAGTGAGTTCCAAAGTTCTCTCGCTGGCCTCCAACGAGATGGCGACAACAGGAGGGGAATCGCCAAAGCACTTCTGTCGGCGAATGAAGCCTGCTCGACAACCACCACTTTTGCTCCTTCGCTCACAGCAAGTTTAGCAACCGCCAAGAGCAAGGGGCCGGTACCTGCGACAACGAGACGTCGACCAGAGACCGGTAGACCTCCCTTGATCAATGATTGCAAGGCACCCGCTCCAACCACACCGGGAAGAGTCCAACCCGGGAAGGGTAAAAACCTTTCTCGTGCCCCTGTCGCAATGATGACCGATGAACAAAGAACCCGGTGGCGAGTACCATCCTTGACACTTGCGACCTTCAGTTCTTCTGGTTTTCCATCGATCACTGAATATCCCTGAAGTCTTTGAACTCCTGCAATTCTTGCCCGTTCAATCCAGGGGCGAGCTTCGACAGGTGGTGATCCCCGATGACTCCAAATTCGCCCTCCTGGCCCTGGGGATTCGTCGATGATCGTCACAGTTTTGCCCAGTTCTGCAGCAGCACAAGCCGCAGCCAAGCCAGCGGGGCCAGAACCGATGACAGCGACGTCTGTTTCGAAACTCATGGTTTCATGAACTACGCTCACTCCCATCGAAGTTTTCAGAACAGGTTGTTCTCGTTCGATTGTCATCCCCTCCTCGACGTTCACGAGACAGGTTCTGACTCCTCGAACTCCATTCACTGTCGCCCGGCATTCATGGCATGAGCCCATGGCACATAAAGCGCCCCGCGGCTCCCCAGAAGGCGATTTCCTTACAGCAGAAATACCAGATCTCATCAATGCGGAGGTCACAGTTTGATGAGACTCCACCCGGAGAGATGCGCCATCGACATGGATGCATATGGAATCACGCATGATCGCTCTCTCGTTTCGTCAAAGCAGAATTGTTTTTATAAGGCCTAGCAGGATCCCATGGCCAAGGATCCAATGTGCATGACTCCCCCATAATTCTCTGTCGGATCAACTCTGCAGCTGCCGGAGCTTGGGTGATTCCCAAACCCTCAAATCCTGCAGCGATCCAAGTTCTTTGGAGTCCAGGCACCGGACCGAGTAAAGGTTTGCCATCACTGGTGGCAGCCCGCGCTCCCGTCCATGTCCTGAGAATCGGTAATGTCTTTACTGAAGGGACGAATCGTTCACACCGGTCGATCACTCTCATCATCATATTGGGATCGACGGGCCCAGGTTCACCCGGTCTGCGCGAAGACCCCAGACATAGTTGATCTGTTTGCCGAGGAAGAATTGCGCATGCGACCGAACCCGATTTCGAGCCCGCATGTGAAGTACTGTGATGTGAAGTACTGTGATTTGAAATACTGTGATTTGAAGTACTATGAGCAGCCTTCTGGTATCCCGCTTCAACAATGTGATGATCGAGTATTCGTGTGCCCCTAGCAGTAATGGCGAGATGCCCTTCCCTTGGATATAGAGAAACTTTCTCTGCCAATCTTGCTCCCGCTTCTCCCAATATCGTAAGTACACTAATACCCGTGGCGACGATCACTGCTTCACCTTCAAAAATTCGACCATCTGTGAGTTCCACCATCCCATCACCGATATTTTTCACACTCACTCCAAAGTGACATGTCACCTTCGGAGAAGCGTTCAGGAATTCTCTGGCAGCAGTAGGTGCATAGATAACACCATCATGAGGAACTCGAAGTCCCCCCGCCAAATCGGGAGCCAAGGCAGGTTCCAGTTTAATCAATTGCCTTCCATCGATGCGTTCCGACACAACTCCCACGCTCTCCAGCTTTTTTTGTGCGCCCTCAAGTTGAAGAAGTGTCTCTTCATCTTCTGCAATCCAGAGAGTTCCTGTTTCCCAATAACTATCTCTCTCTGACATCGGTGGAGCATCCGATCTCCAAAGCTCTCGCCCCCTAAGACATAGTTTCAGAGTATCGGGATCTCCTTCATTGACGACCACGTGACCCATTCCTGCTGCGGTCCCGCCCTGTAAGCCTGCTCCTGGCCCAGAATCGATGACGGTAACGCGATTCCCTTCTCGCGCTAATTCTCTGGCGCAAGCGGCTCCAACGATGCCGGCTCCAACGACCAAGAAGTGAGGGATTGCCATCAAGCCACCTCCATTGCGTGCTGATAAACTTCAAGGGTCTTTTCTGCGCATCTACCCCATGTGAAGGACCCTGCATGATCGGCTGCCATACGCAAAGCTTGAGGAGACCTCGCTAAAGCGGAGTGCAGGGCAGAAGCAATTGTCTCCGCATCTTCAGGATCACACTGATCGCCGTGATCACCCGCAATTTCTGATGTCGCTCCTCTTCTGGATATGACCACAGGAGTCTCACTGGCCAATGCCTCTAGCACAGGTAATCCAAAACCTTCGTAATGGGTACAGAATAGAAGTGCTTTAGAAGACCGATACAACGCCGGCAAGATGTCATGTCCACGCCAACCCACTTTGACAATTTGACCCGGAGAATGATCGAGAATCTTTTGCTCCAGCTCTTTTGAACCAAAGGTACTTTCACCCGCAATCACCAACGGGATCTCCGGCCCAAGATCTGCTTTCAAAAAGCCATCGATGATTCCATCCAAATTTTTCCTGCTAGAAATATCACCGACATACAAGATTCCTCCCTCTGGAATACCCGCTTCCTGAAGGATCTTACAAGAATCATCGACTTCTTCAGGAGACGCAGAGAAGATGGGATCTACCCCATGGTGAACGACAGAGACTTTTGCCGGATCACACTCTACATATTTAAGAAAGTCGCTACGAGTCGCTTCACTAACGGCGATAATCATGTCGCAATCACGCGCCATCTTTCGATACCTATCAATTTTTTTCCGCTGAAACTCCGGCGTCGAAAAACGATGGCCGGAATCTAACCCCGGCAAAATATGAAACACGTCATGCAAGGTCGCCACTTTTGGAAGTCTCCGAGAAGCCAAGGGCCAACGAGGGACTCGCGCATCCGTCACATGAATCACATCCGGATTTTTACAAAGTGGCCAAATCGGTTCCTGAATCCAAAACTGATTTGCGGATTCAACATGAAGACGATGCTTTCTTAAATGAAAATGAGAATATCTTGTCCCCAAAGACAAAGAGATTCCTTTATTCATCAAGGCTTCTGCGAGAGCTTCTGTGTATCGCCCAATACCGGTAGGTCGAGGGGTACAAGATGCGGTGGCATCAATAGCGATGCTGAGCACGATAATTCCCCCCTCCATAAATGAAACTCTGCAACTGAGGTTATCCTCAAGCTAGCGCACTCTCTACGTGGGAAATCCTGAACGGAAGGGATCATCGTCTTCGAAAATCAATTGCCCTCTTGAGCTGTGATAAGCCCTTCCTCTAATCGTCGGCAATATTCCTTGGGATCCATTCTCATATGTCGCCGAAAAGCGACTCCCCAAAATACTCTCCTGAATCCAGGTTTGACCCTCCTGAATTTTTCCTTTGGCCGCCTTCAAAGCGAGTGTCGCACTCGTGCCCGTCCCGCAGGGTGATCTATCCCATTCCATTCCTGGGCAAAGAACAAAACAACGCACTCCAAGCGGCCCATCTGGCAAATCCTCATGCAGTTCGACATGATCGATAGGAGCCCCTCCCATACCAGTACGACCCTGCAAATCCAACGCGATCCGAATCGCTGAAGAATATTCTACGAGTCGCGGTAAACCTTCGCGTTGAAGCGGTATTCCAGCAGCCCCTGTAATGAAAAACCAATTCCCGCCCCATGCGATGTCACCACAGACAACGGTTCCATTATCAAGAGTGATCTCTACATCTTCTTGGTACAGAAAACTCTCTACATTCTCTACCGAGATATCTCCATCGTCATGAAGTTTTGCTCGAACAATTCCTGCAGGAGTTTCAAGGGAACAAATCTTTCCCTGAACTCGGCCCATTTCTGAAAGTGCACGCACCACACCGATAGTTCCATGCCCACACATACCCAATGGCCCAACATTGTTGAAAAAGATAACTCCTGCGTCGCACTGAGGATCAGAAGAATCCAACAGGAGCGCTGCAACGATAGCTTCGTGGCCTCTAGGTTCGCGAACAATTCCAGCGCACAACTCTTGGTGCTCCGATGCCAATCTTTGGCATCTCTCTGAGATCGTTCCATTTCCAAGATCCGGAAATCCACTGACGATGACTCGGGTGGGTTCGCCTGCGGTATGGAGATCATGAAATTCAATCATCGACGCTCCTGCCGAGACACTATTGAGGTGAGAGTCCCCGGTCTCCTGAAAAAGAAGACCGGGGAGTATCTACCACTGGCTTATTGACCGCCAGATTTCTGACTACTGACGCTTGGCTTGAAGATTTTCATCCAACTTCGCAAGAAACTCTTCTGTCGTCATGAAGGGCGTATCTCCACTGACGAGCAGTGCGAGATCTTTAGTCATGTGCCCAGATTCCACCGTTTCGATACAGACGGCTTCAAGATCATCTGCAAACTGCTTCAGAGCTTCATTCCCATCCATCCTTGCCCTGTGGGCGAATCCTCGCGTCCAGGCAAAAATGCTCGCGATGGGATTGGTGGAGGTCGGAAGTCCCTTTTGGTGTTGGCGATAATGCCTCGTCACCGTTCCGTGAGCGGCTTCAGCCTCTACGGTATTACCGTCGGGAGTCATCAAGACACTCGTCATCAAGCCCAAAGAGCCGAAGCCCTGAGCCACGGTGTCGGACTGAACGTCACCATCGTAGTTTTTACATGCCCAAACAAATCCACCTGACCACTTCATGGCACATGCGACCATGTCATCGATCAAACGGTGCTCGTATATGATGCCGGCATCTTCGAATGCAGCTTTAAATTCTGCATCAAAGACTTCTTGGAATAGATCCTTAAACCGACCGTCATATGCTTTAAGAATTGTGTTCTTCGTAGAAAGATAGACGGGCCACTTTCTCTGAAGGCCGTAGTTCATGCATGCGCGAGCAAAACCTCGAATCGATTCATCAAGGTTGTACATTCCCATGGCGATGCCCGCTTCTTCGAACTGCATCACATCGAAGTTCATGGTCTCTCCCCCATCTTCTGGGGTGAAAGTCATCGTCAATTTGCCCGCTCCAGGTACAAGGAAATCCGTGGCTCTGTATTGGTCGCCGTGTGCATGACGTCCAATCACGATGGGTTGCGTCCATCCAGGAACAAGCCTCGGTACATTTTCACAAGTGATCGGTTCACGGAACACCGTGCCGCCCAAAATGTTGCGGATCGTTCCATTCGGGGAACGCCACATCTTCTTGAGACCAAACTCCTCAACTCGCTCTTCATCTGGAGTGATCGTTGCGCACTTCACGCCCACGCCGTATTTCTTGATCGCTTCTGCTGCATCAATCGTAATCTGATCGTCTGTTTCATCTCGCTTTTGAACACTCAGGTCGAAGTACTTCAGCTCGACATCGACGTAAGGAAGAATTAAACGATCTTTAATAAACTGCCAAATGATGCGGGTCATCTCGTCGCCGTCGAGTTCGACAACAGGATGATCAACCTTGATCTTTTCCACGATGGGTCTCCTTGATTATTATCCCCACAGGGGGAATCGGGGCTCTTTTATCAGCGTCTGATCTCGACGTGAATACTGATTCTAGATCGAGTCTGGGCTCGACGAAAGCAGACCCGAGCCGGGATGCACCCTAAACATCCTGAAATGCTCAGCGTTGGCACTGACGGCAATAGAAAAGGGATCTGTTAGAGAGAACTTCCCTGACGATTTCACTTTCACAGCTGTGGCAGGGCTCACCCTCACGTCCGTAGACATTGAAGACATGCTGGAAGTAACCTGTTTGCCCCTCAGGATCGACAAAGTCCCTGAGAGTACTCCCACCCTTGTCGACGGCACTTTGAAGCACGTCCTGCAGATCATGAGCCAGTTTTCTGTATCGCAGACGGGCAATCCGTCCACAGGATCGATCGGGACGTATACCCGCACGCCAAGCGGCTTCATTGGCATAAATGTTTCCGACCCCGGCCACCACCCGACCATCGAGGAGAAAGTCCCTCAATCTTCTCGTTTTTTTTCTGGAATATGCGTAGAGGTGGTCTCCCAGAGCGTCTCCGTCAAAGTCTTCATTGCCGATGGGCTCGGGACCCAACCCCTGAATCAAGGAGTGCGGTTCTGCCTCGGTTCCCGCCCAGGTCACGATGCCGAATCGTCTCGGATCGTGGTATCTCAGTTGACGATCACCTTCCAGATTCCAAATAACATGATCGTGCTTGCGAAGTTCCTGAGTGGGATCTGCGATTCGGAGACTTCCGGACATGCCGAGATGGATCAATAATCGTCCGGAAGAGCTCTCCACCAGCAGATACTTTGCCCGCCGAAGGGTATCCCCCAAAATGGCACCCTCGAGTCGCGCTGAAAAGTCCTCAGGGACCGGTAATCGCAATCGGAATTGACGGACTTCCACCGACTCCACCGTCAACCCACGGATGCGATCCGCGATTCCCCGTCGAGTGGTCTCCACTTCTGGAAGTTCTGGCATGGAGCTCCAATTCTGGGTCAGATCCGGACTCTTCCCCGGATTCCTTAAAATACTATATATGGCCATTCAGGCGGTATTTTAAGGCCAAATTCGTCACTCTAGAGCCTCATTTGAAAAAAAAGATGTCTTGCACCCATAGGCCTCTACAAGGTACCCGTAATTAAACGTCGCTTTTTTGGCGACCCAGTTACGAAAGGATGGCCGGTATTCCATGGCAAAAAGGCTCGTGATTGTCGAATCCCCAACCAAAGCTAAAACCATTGAAAAGTACCTCGGTGGAGATTTCGTAGTGGAAGCCAGTGTGGGCCACATTAGAGACTTGCCCTCAAAGGCGAGTCAGGTCCCCGAAGAGTTCAAAAAGTCACAGGTGGTCACTGGTATCACTGACGAATTCCAAGCGATATACGTTCTCGATGACGACAAAAAATCAACGGTCAGCGACATCCGGAAACAGATGAAAGATGCTGATGAATTATTCCTCGCAACTGACGCGGACCGCGAGGGAGAAGCGATCTCTTGGCATCTCCTCCAAGTACTCAAACCCAAAAAAGGTATTCCTGTCAAACGCTTGAGGTTGGGACAGATCACCAAAACTGCTCTTGAAAAAGCCATCGCTGAACCCGAGGAACTCGACTCTCAGTTGGTGGATGCTCAGGAAGCACGGAGGATGGTTGATCGCCTGTACGGATATCCTGTTTCCAATTTGTTATGGAGAAAAGTTGCTCAGGGACTTTCGGCAGGACGAGTTCAAACGGTCGCAATCCGACTCCTCGTTGAAAGAGAAAAAGAACGTCTCATTTTTATCCCTGCCGTTTATTGGGATATGGATGCTGATTTCAAAACGAAATCCGACGAAACTTTTTCAGCGAAGCTACTGACCTTAGGTGGACAACCTATTGCTCAAAGTAAAGATTTTGGTGACGACGGAAAATTGAAACCCGAATCCGCCAAATGCAAAGTTCTCGACGCAGACTCTGCTGCCACTCTCAAACAACGCTTCACAGATGGATCATTCAAGATCTCCTCTTTGGAAGAAAAACCGTATTCACGCAAGACTCCTGTTCCATTCATTACCAGTGGATTGCAGCAGGAAGCGAGTAACCGCCTCGGTTTTTCCCCGTCTCGGACGATGCGCTCCGCCAATGCTCTCTTCCAAAAGGGCTACATCACTTACGTCCGTACAGACAACTATGTTCTCGCTCCAGAAGCGATGCAGGCGATACAAGGCCTGATTGAAAAACGATTCGGATCCGAAGAACACGCACCTAAAAACTTTGAACACCTCTCCAAGAATGCAGCGGGTGAACACGAACCGATTCGCCCCTCTGATTTTGTCGATCCTGCAGAGGTCTCGTCAAAAGTAGGAGACGATGAGGGACGTCTATACGATCTCATCTGGAAAAGAACTGTCGCAAGTCAGATGAAGCCGGCCACAGGACGCACTGTCATTCTTGAAGTCCAAGAAGAACATTCAGAACCCGCTCGCTATCAATCCCGTGGAACAGTGATCGACAATCCAGGATTCATGCGAGTTGACCCTGCAGGGACGAAGGAAACTATTTTGCCCTCCGTCTCAGTCGACGAGACCGTCAACTTGGCGGATTTGGACCCGGAAGAACACCGGACCCAAGCCATCGGACGATACACTGAAGCGGGACTGGTCAAGGAGATGGAGAAGCGTGGAATTGGACGACCCAGTACCTACGCAGCGATCATCGAAAGAATCCAATCTGCGCAGTATTCCTTCCGCAGAAACAAAGCTCTAGTTCCAACCTGGACGGCCTTCGCCGTGGTCCGATTGATGGAAGAGCACTTTGCCAGCATCGTTAGTTATGATTTCACAAAGAAGATGGAAGACGATCTCGATGGCATCGCCCAAGGACAAATCGATCGTCAGGGATATCTGAAAAAGTTTTGGTCCGGCAACGGAGATTCCGGACTCGAGGGGCTCCTCGCAACCGGACTGGAAGTGATCGACCCCGCCACGATTTGTCGCTTCCCCATGCCGTACGCTGGATCTGATCCGATTCGATTCCAGGACGAAGACGTCGTTCTTCGAGTAGGTCGTTATGGCCCATACCTTGAAGCAGGTGAGGTTCGAGGCAACGTTCCGGAGGAACTCCCCCCCGATGAACTCACCGCGTCAAAAATCGACGAGATCATGCAAGCTGGAGCTCGCAAGGATGAACCGCTTGGACAATGCAGTGCCACAGGGAAACCCATCTTCCTCAAGAGCGGGCGCTTTGGACCTTATGTCCAACGTGGAGATAACGAGAGCGAAGAAAAACCAGAGTTCGCATCTCTGCTGCCTAATATGGAGCCTGAATCCATAACCGTAGAAATCGCCATTCAGTTGTTGATTCTCAAAGAGGGGCGTCCAGCGGGAACGACTCCCGAGGGAGATGAGATTCGCATCTACAATGGACGCTATGGACTTTACCTAAAGTCCGGGAAAGAAACTCGCAGCCTAGAAGAGGGTGATGATCCCTTCACAGTGAACGAAGAACGCTGTCGTTTCCTTCTCGCTCAGCCCAAAAGAAGAGGCCGGGCAGCCGCCAAGCCACCGATTCAGACTTTTGAGAATGTGGTGGAACTCGAAGGAGCGACCATCCAGATCAAAGATGGACGATTCGGTCCTTACGCCACCGATGGTGAAACGAACGCTACCCTAGCCACGGGTATGGATCCCACCAAGGTCAGTTCTTCCGAAGCCGCACAGCGCATTTTGGCAAAGCGGGAACGCGACGCCAAAAAGGGTAAAAAGAAGAAAACTACCAAGAAGAAGACTGCTAAAAAGAAAACCACTAAGAAGAAAACGACTAAAAAGAAAACGACTAAAAAGAAAACTGCTAAAAAGAAAACGACTAAAAAAACAACCGAGTGAGCGAAGGGAAATAGAATGCTGGGCTGGATCTGTAGAACCTTTCCAACACGCACTCTTTTTTCCGTCCTGATAGTTTTACTTCCAGCGACGATATATTCTTCCACGACCCTCGAACTCGAGGGATCGTGGAAGGGTTCGCTCGGTCCCATCGAATTGATCTTCCATTTCGAAGAAAAAACCGAAACGGGTTGGACCGGAAGCGTCGATACCCCTCAACAATACTCTTTTGGTTTACCCGCAACGGTTTCCGTGGCGCAGGATGGAACGTTGACCTTTTCGGTCCCAGCGACACAAGCATCCTGTGAAGCGCGTTACGATCCCGAATCGGAGACTCTACAAGGAATCTGGAGTCAACGCGGCATCGAGATACCGCTGAAATTGAATCGGACCACATCTAGGATCCCGCTGTCCGCCGAATTGGCGAAGCAAGCGATAGGCCTTTACGAAGGCCATGCCATCATCCAGCTTCTGAAATTGAAGATGTCGCTGAATCTGAAAGCAGTGACCGGGGGTGGCTTTCGCGGATTTATTGTCAGTCCTGATCAGAGCCTTGAAGAGATCCCCATCTCACGATTCGACCAACTTGGAGATCGGCGCATGCGACTGTGCGCCCCTTCCATTTTCCTGACCATGGATCTCATTCTTTCTGAAGATGGCAATGAACTCGCAGGGATGATGCTGCAAGGACCCGGCCAATTCCCCCTGAAACTTCAACGGACAAAGCAGATCACTTCACCTCTGCGCCCTCAAACTCCACAGCCGCCCTTCCCCTATCGCGAATTCAGAAATTCAGGACCTGGAGTTCTGGCGACAACACTCTTGGTCCCTCATGGAGACGGGCCATTTCCCATTGCCATCCTTCTTTCTGGATCTGGAAGCCAAGATCGGAATAGCACCCTCTTCGGACACAAACCGTTTCTGGTTTTAGCAGATCACCTCGCCCGAAAAGGCATTGCGTCCCTCCGCTACGATGAACCTGGCATCGGTGAATCACCACCGTGGAGAGAACTGTCGATCGGAGATACCCAAGCCGCTTCGGTGACGACTGCCGATCAGGTGGAAATTGCGTTAAATCTCTGGGAAACAGCCAAAGAAGCTATTCACATCTTCGATATCAGAGACGAAAAAGGAAATCTCACGAAAAATCTCATTGGCATGAGACGAGGATTCATCGGACATAGCGAAGGGGCCCTCGTCGCACAGTTGGTTGCAGCAAATCATGCTCCGATAGCAGGCCCAACTGTTGGCTGCCAAGGTGCTGGAGACTTTGCCATCAGTCTCGCCAGCCCCATCACTCGTGGGGACAAATTACTGATCGATCAAAATCGAGCTCTCTCCATGATTGCAGGGCTCGAACCGGCTGAGATCTCCAAAGCATTGGTCCTCAATCGAAAACTGTTCAATGCGGTGCTCAACGCTCCCGCTACAACACCAGCAAAGCTGGAATCCCTCAAACCAATAAAACGAGTTCAAGTCCGAGATGAGACCTGGACAGATCAACAGATCCTAGAAATCCTCTCTCAAGAATCGACGATTCCCGAATCGGAACGAACGTCTATCCGAAACCAAATGTCGATCCCCTGGATTCGCTGGTTTCTACGTTATGACCCAGCATGGGGATTGGAAAAAATTCGTATCCCGCAACTTTTTGTATTCGGAAAAAAAGATCTTCAAGTTCCTTGGGAACCGAACGTAACTTTAGCCAAAGAACTGCTGTCACGACCTGCGAAACCCGATGCGATTCAATGGTTTAATACTGAGAGTTCGTTCTACCCGCCTAGAGATGTAGAACTCCATACTTTTGAAAACTTGAACCACCTCTTTCAAAATTGCGACAGTGGTCATGTCAGTGAGTACGGAGAAATCGAAGAAACGATGTCACCCGAAGTCATGAACCTTATCTCCGATTGGATTCTGCTTCGGTTTGGTTACCTCGGTCCTGTGGAACCGCGATACACTTATAGCGATATTCACAGTGAGTTTTATTTACATCCTGACTACAGAAGATATCCACCTCCGCCAGCTGCTATGAAATGGTAATCCTACTGACCATTTAGGCATCGCCTTGACGACGATCTCTGTGCTTCAGTAATCCCTATCATTTAAAGGATTACTGTTGTTTCAAATTTGAACCCTAAATGGCAAGTACTCGGTCACTATTGCTCTGTATCTTCACAACATATTGATAGAACACTCACCTTATTGAGATATAGACCAAAACAGGTAGAATAGATGAAGGTGACAATTGTCACCGTTAAGGCTCTTACGGTTTTCGGTTCACTCTGGTCCGAGACCCAAAACGAAAATCAGGTGGAATATGCGACCTCACATCGCATCGGGTGTGCCACGGCATCCTGTCGTGTTCACCTATATCCTCATCTTTATTTCTCTACACCTTCCCGTTGCGGGGCAGTCTCCCACTTTTTCCGAAGAAGCTCTTATAAGAGGAGTGAATGTCTTCACCTCTCCAGCTGGAACCTCTGGAGTCGGATTGGGATTACTCGATCTCGATGGAGATGGAGATCCGGACATCGTCGCCTGCTCAGGTGGATCAGATATTCGATTTTTTGAAAATGACGGGCAGGGCTACTTTACAGACCGAACCATCACTGCTGCGGCAAGTGGCTTTATCAATCCGGGTTGTATTGCGGCAGGAGACATCGATGGGGATAGAGATCTGGACATTTTCGTAGGTTGCTTTAATTCACCAGACCGTATTTTGATCAATGAAGGCAATTTCGAATTTTCAGAACTCATATGGACATTAACTCCACAAGGAACCACTAGAACCACAGGCGCCTCCTTTGTTGATATCAACGGAGATCAATGGCTCGACTTAATTATCTCGTGTGGTTCATTCAATGGC
This sequence comes from Planctomycetota bacterium, assembly GCA_016776905.1. GTDB lineage: Bacteria > Planctomycetota > UBA8108 > UBA1146 > UBA1146 > UBA12191. The sequence goes on from JADHSM010000003.1 coordinate 168,876, forward strand.
GTAGATTCTTGGAACAAAATCTATTTCAACACTGGGTTTGGGGCTTTCGAACTGGGCGACATTCCAGAATTTAATATCCCTGAACCTACATTCCAAATTCTGCCTCATGATTTCGACCTCGATGGTGATCTAGATCTCTTCGTTTCTAATGACCGGGGCTACAACTTGGGATTCTTTAATCGATTGTTCATGAACACACCCGGTAGACTCGTCGATATCACCAGTTCATCTGTGAATGTTGCGATTGACTCCATGGGAATGAATGCTGCGGACATCAACAGAGACGGCCTTCCCGACATCTACGTCACTAACAGTGTTCCCAGTTATCCATTACTCCTGAATAAAGGAAACAACACCTTCACCGATAAAGCCTCTTTATATGGTGTCGAAAATGGCTCTGTAGGCTGGGGGACTGTCTTTCTAGATATCGGATTGGATGGAGACCTCGACCTCCTCGTTGCCGACTCTTCAGTATCTGATCGCTTATATGAAAACGACGGAGTCTTACCTTGGGAAGATATCGCCCCAGAGGTCGGCCTTGATGTTCCCTCCTTCAGTAACTGTTGGGTCAAGGGCGACATCGACATGGATGGAGATATTGATCTCATTAATCAAAGTTCTTTTTCATACTTGAAGATATTTTTACACCCAGACACCCCATCTACTTTCTTTCGACTCAACCCCGTTGGGGCTCCACCAAATCACTTCGCTGTAGGTTGCCGTATAGAGATATTTTCTGCTAACGGCGATCTACTATTCAGCGATCAGCGAGTCTCAGGCAGGAATTTCAAATGTCATTCAGAGTGGATTTTTCACCATGGATTCACCGAGGGTGAATCCATACCCGAAGTCCATGTTCATTATCCTAATTCACAAATCAGGGTTTTTACAAACGTACCCACTAGGACAGAATGGGACCTTCCAGCACCTGAAATATTGGGAGATGGAAACAGAGATGGCCAAATCAATATCGATGACTTTTTCTTACTCTTAAATCTACGTACTACAATTTTGAATCCATTCCAACCCGGATGTGAATTCTTCGACTTCGACGGGAATTTCATCATCGATGAAGCGGACTGTATCTCTTTCCTTAATCGATCTGATTTACCTCAAAAAGATTGCAATATGAATATGGAAAATGATCTTCTTGATTTATTCCAAGGTACAGGCCTAGACGCAGATCAAGATGCTGTGCTCGACGAGTGCGACTTCGATTTTGTCAGAGGTGACGTCTCGGGAGACAGGGTCGTCGATGTCAATGACAGCACCCTCTTTTTAGGATTTCTATTCAATAACCAATCTCTAGATTGTCAGGCTGCCGCCGATTTAAACGGCGATATAACTTTGAATGTTGCAGATTTTTCAATGTTATCAAATTATCTATTTTCGCAAGGTCCAGCTCCAGCAGCGCCATTTCCAAATTGTGGAAGCCACTCTGCCCATATCACATGTGAATACTCCGATTGCCCCTAAATTTTTCGGGTCTCAACACTCTTTAAAAGAGTGATCTTCATAGAAAATTCACTCTATCTGTCACTCCTCCTGATTATCGATTTCTCTCCTTCGAGCTCATGTCGTATAAAAGACATGGACAGCCTCGAAAGGAAACAATATGCAGATACAACTCGATGGAAAATCGGCCCTCGTTTGCGGAAGCAGTCAAGGGATCGGTCTTGCCAGCGCTATCGAGCTTTCGGAACTCGGTTCAAAAATTACTCTTTGTGCCAGAAACGAAGCGGACCTGAACAAAGCCCTTCAGCAACTCTCGGGAGATGGTCATTCAACTCTCGTAGCTAATTTCGATGATCCAGATGATCTTGTTCAAAAAGTTCAATCTCACATCGATTCCAACGGTGCTTTTAATATCCTGATCAATAACTCAGGGGGTCCTCCAGGAGGACCCCTCTTCAAAGCCGATACAGAAGAGTTCTTCGTTTCGATGAGAAGACATCTCTCCTGTAACCATAGACTGGTGCAAACTCTTGTGCCGGGAATGATCGAGTTAGACTACGGGAGAATTGTTAACATCATCTCCACCTCGGTCAGAGAGCCCATTCAAGGTTTAGGAGTGTCCAATACCACCCGGGGAGCCGTGGCTTCATGGGCGAAGACTCTGTCCAAGGAATTGGGTCCCAATGGAATAACGATCAACAGTGTTCTTCCCGGTTTCACCGATACCAGTCGACTGAGTCAGTTGATGGAAAAGAAGGCCTCGAATGAAGGAAAAACTCCAAACGAGGTCAAGGATACTTGGTTGGGATCTATCCCGTTGGGAAGATTGGCGAGTGCTTCTGAAATCGGCTCTGCTGTCGCATTTTTGTGCTCACCTGCCGCTGCCTATATCACAGGAGTATGCTTGCCTGTCGACGGTGGACGTCTCAACCTGATCTAAACTCGTCACGCTTCTGCGGAAGGAACAACGATGGACCGTTCAACCATTTCCGAAGTTCTTCATTACATCGACGGTGAACGTGTTCCGTCACTCGATGGTGAGACATTGGAAAATATTGAGCCGGCAACTGGTAAATCGCTCGGCTCTATCGCAGCAGGAAAGTCCTCGGATGTCGATCGAGCTGTCGAAGCCGCTTCACGCGCTGCTCAGAGTTGGGCGGAGAGCCCTCCTGAAGTTCGTGGATATCATCTCGAAAAACTAGCTCAAGGGATCGAAAACCGCATCGAAGATCTGGCGATGGCCGAAAGTATTGATAATGGAAAACCGGTCTCAGTCGCTCGAAGTCTGGACATCCCAAGAGCCGCTGCGAACTTAAGGTTCTTTGCGGGAGCGGCCCGATATCAACATGAAGATGCCTTTCGCACACGGCTCCCAGGGGACCAATTATGGAACGTTTCAGTGACTCGCCCCATAGGAATTTCAGGATGCATCTCCCCATGGAACCTGCCGTTGTACCTCTTCACTTGGAAGATCGCTCCGGCATTGGCCGCCGGCTGTACAGTTGTGGGCAAACCATCAGAAGTCACGCCGGTGACTGCTGACCTTCTCGGAAGAATCGCTTCGGAAACAGGATTCCCGCCAGGCGTCTTAAATATTATCCAAGGGAGTGGACCGGATGCGGGGTCCCCCATCGTCGAGCACCCGCAAATACCCGCCATTTCTTTCACTGGGGGTACTTCCACGGGAGCGGTGATCGCCAGCCAGGCCGCCCCCTCTTTCAAAAAGACACTGCTGGAACTCGGTGGTAAAAATCCAACTCTTGTCTTTGACGATGCGAATTTCGATTCCGCCGTCGAGGGAGCATTCCGAGCGGCATTCTCGAACCAAGGGCAGATTTGCCTTTGTGGTTCCAGAATCTTGGTCCATTCCAGTATCGCCGATAGATTTACAGAACGATTGGTCGAACGAACTCGCGAGATGACCATTGGTGACCCCTTGGAAAACAACACCATGATGGGATCTCTTGTTTCTTCATCTCATCTTGAAAAGGTAGAGGCCTGTCTTGTTGCCGCTAAAAATGATGGCGGAGAAATCCTAACCGGTGGAAAACGAATCCAGCCCGAGGGGCGCTGTAAAGACGGATTTTTCCTATCTCCTGCTGTCATTCGCGGTCTGGATTCAAAATCAGCAACGAATCAGGATGAAATCTTCGGACCTGTCGCATCTATCATCACATTTGATGATGAAGAGGAAGCGATCCAAATTGCAAACGGTGTTCGTTACGGACTGGCTGCGAGTGTCTGGACAGAAAATCTTGATCGAGCTATCAGAGTTTCCGAAAAGATTGAAGCGGGAACCGTTTGGGTCAATTGCTGGATGAAGCGGGACTTGAGAACAGTCTTTGGTGGTGTCAAAGACAGTGGATTGGGAAGAGAGGGCGGCACTGATTCCCTCCGGTTTTTCCAAGAACCTACCAATGTTTGTATTCGTTTCGAATCGAACTCCAAAGAATAGCGAAAGGAACATCGATGAGCGACCATGTCACCGATAGCCAAAGAGCCCCTGAGCCTGTGGGGCCATACCCCCACGCCCGTCGAGCTGGGGATTACATTTTTTTGAGCGGTGTAGGCCCCAGATCGAGGGGTACACGTGAAATTCCGGGTGTCACCCTCTCCGATGAGGGAAACATCGTAGACTACTGTATCGAAACCCAATGTCGGTCCTGCTTTGAAAACGTCCAGAATGTGGTCGAAGATTCAGGGGCTCGTTGGGATGAAGTCGTCGACGTTGCGGTGTATCTCACAGACATGAAAAAAGACTTTGCAGCCTTTAACCGTGTCTATGAAGAATACTTTGGTGAAATTAGACCATGTCGAACAACCGTGGAAGTCGGGGCACTACCCACTCCCATTGCAGTTGAACTAAAAGTCATCGTTTATGCCCCGAGAGGCTAAGGAGATCGGCCCTTGATCAGCATCGACAAGCGCTTACTCGCAGTCGTACTTGTCGTTGTTGGCGGCCTTGCCATCTTCGTGGGTCGCTTCATTCTCGATGATAATGAATCGCCCCTTCCGAAGTTTCCTTTGTCTCAAGAAGGCCAACAAGGATCTCCAAGTAATCCAAAGGCTTCCGGCTCTTCAGATCTTTACACGGGTTCCACTGACTCGAAAGTTCCAGATGGTCCTCAAACCCGATTTGCCGGACAAGTTATCGATGTAACAACCGGACTTCCTGTTCCGGAAGCGACTGTTGCACTTCGAAACTACAAGGGATCGATTCCCCTAGGCCATTCAAGAACCCGTTCCGGCGGATATTTCAATGTTGAAGTTCCTGAAGTGAACCGAGCCAGCGTCACTGTCCGTGCTGAGGGCTACGCTCCTGCACGTTGGTTATGGGATTCCGAATCTTCCATGAGTGGGGGTTCCAATACGAACAACCCTTCAGAAGAACTTCTCTTAGCCATCGCTCCTGAAAGTGTCATATGGGTCAGCGTCGAAGCTCCCCCCTCTGACCTTCCTACTGACATTCTCGTCGAAAGCAGACTTCTTGAGGCGCGGACATCCAACGAAATGGGAGCAACTGTTCCGGTCCCGCCTGTCTCCATGTCCGAAAGGGCACAACGCCTAGGCGGATTAATCGCAGGACGACACAGTGTCAGCATTCGCTCAGGATCAAAAGTTCTCGCTCGTAGCGAAATCGAAATCGGAGAAGGTGAAGAAAGAGATCTGGTTTTCAGATTAGGACCTTCTATTCGTGTATCAGGATTGGTTCTGAGAAATGAAATCGCTGTTGAGGGAGGCACCGTCCAAACATGGTGTAGAGAAACTCAGGCCTCAGCGACGATCCCTGTCGACTTCAACGGTCAGTTTGAAGCACTTTTACCCAGTCCTGGGCTGTGGAGATTCATTTGGACTTCATCCCTAGGTAATGGCGAAGGAACCACCCTCGAACAAAACTTACAAACTGATTCAGAAGTGGTACTCAGCCTCAACACGGGTCGCATTGATGGTCGCGTCGTCGGCCCTAGAGGAGAATCTGTAGTCGGACTTCAGGGAAGCCTCTTTGGACCCCGACCCTTTTCATTCACAACCGATGAAGACGGTAGATTCCTTTTAGACGACGTCCCTTACGGTACATATAAATGGGTATTCTTGCAGCTTCCTGAACGAGTCTTCGCTCAGAGCAGGAACTTCGAGGTCTCAGGGGATCAATACGAAGAGTTTCAGTTCAGCGGAGCGACGGAGCTGAATGTCACAGTGTTCCGAGCCGAGAGTGAGTACATCCAACCTAAACTAACAACAGTTCCGGTCTACCTTCTCGATGAAAGTGGCTCTCTTTCTCCGTTGAAACGCACTGACCAACCGGAACAGTTTCTCTGGCCTCGTAACGGTGGAGTCGGCGTCGTCTACCAACGTGGTTGGACACCGTACTTCTTTTCAACAGGTCCTTCTGATTTCCCATTACCCATCAAAGCGACACTTCAACCTGCGGGAGAAGTCACGGTAACGCTCGTTGGATACGATGGAGAAGTTCTGTCAAACCATCCCTTCGAAATCATTCCTTTGTCTGCTCCAGAAATCCCTCATTCTTGGGCCAACAGGAAAACAGGTCCCCGTGGATCCAGTCGGGTCACATTATCTCCGGGCCAATATGAAATCCGATCTCACTTAGATAGTGGTCCTGCCGCGAAGTCGATTTTCATTACACCTAAGGAATCGATTCGGCTGCGCTTGCCTTAACTCTTCACTATTATTCGTCGAGTTATATGCGGAGTTTTTTTCGAATCACGAGAGAAGACTCTCGATCAAATCCTAAAAGTTGACGAAAACCTTCAATGATAAACTCAGATTCTTCGGTCGAGCCAGGCTCGATGGTTTCGTGAAATTCATGAGCAAGATTCCACTTTACCTGATCACGTTGAAATTCTTCGATGAGGTGACCCACCTTCTGGGTCGAGTTATCAGCGACGAATCCACATAGCATCACCAAAGCCTCGTCATGTTGCCGAGTTATCCAGACTAGAAATGCCACGGTTTCTGGAGAATCGAAGACTCCACCTACTGATGATTCCATGACACCTTTTCAGAGAGGGAGAGATCTCAAAACCGCTCTCACCGGCGATGCATCGAAGCCTTGCAACTTTAATGGCAATGCTAATAACTCGTACGCACCGTCCTCAACTCCATTCAATACCAAACCTTCAAGGATAAGAATGTCCCCATCCTTGCAAGCAGCATGAGAAGGAAGATCTTTTGAATCTGCGTGGTCAACGCTTGGAGTATCAACACCCAATAGAGTCACACCGTTTTTAGAAAAATAGCGGATCAATGCCGGCGAGATTGCTGAAAAGTTTCCACCCCAGTGATCCGGATCGGGATGTGAACCTGTGTTGAGGAGTACACGAGAACTCTTCGGTTGCGCGACGAGATGCTCCAAAGTGATCTCTTCGCCTTCTTTAGCTGTGACTGAAATTACCTGGCACTCACCAATACACCGAGATAAATCGACCGACTCGATGGTGGCTCCATCTACATCATAGTGACTCGGCGCATCCAGATGACTTCCAAGGTGAACCGTCGACCGCAAAGTGGAGAGGGTCAAGTTGTCACCTTGAGACAGATCTAGTAAGACCTCACGGCTCAGAGGCGAGTCTCCTGGAAAGACCGCTGTCTCTGGTTTGAGAAGAGGAGAGATATCGATGAGATCCAATGTTCTCCTTACATCTCGGAGCGAATAGCCCAGAGGTCCGGGAAAAGCGGCGTAAAGAGGGTCCTTTTTAAGAACTCAACCCCATCACTTCCTCCAGTACCAATTTTCGTGCCGATGGTTCGCTCTGCTAACTTCACATGGCGATAACGCCACTCCTGAATACCTTCGTCGATATCGGTGAGCAGTTCCAAAAGCACAGAGACATCCGGCTTCTCTCTGTACATTCGAAGAAGTTCTTTTTGAACTCCTTCGTTTTCAGTGATCGCTTGTGTGACATCCCTCTCGAGAATTTCTTGCGGAATATTGCATCCGCTCCGGGAAAGATATGAGTTCAACACATCCATCAGGCAAGGCGCATTTAGCGATTGCTCCAGTTCATCTCTCAGCGGAACGCCTTCGGGTGTCATATCGAGAACGCGCTGCCTTTTGTAACCCAGCCTGAACTCCATTATCCGGAATTGTACAGACTGAAATCCGCTCGCAGTGTCGAGTCTATCTCGAAAAGAAACGAAACTGAGTGGAGTCATCGTTTCAAGAATGTCGACTTGTTGAACAAGTGTCTTAAGAATCATTCTCATTCTTTTGAGAGTCGCCACGCATCCCCATAGATCATCTTCATTCAAGCAGTACTCGGCTCTGTCCATTTCATGAAGAAACTGTTTAAACCAAAGCTCGTACGTTTGATGGATGATGATGAAAAGAGTCTCGTCATGTTCGGCGGGCTCTGATCTGGGCGTTTGAATATCCAGAAGTTGAGAGATCCCAAGATAATCGTGATACGTCAAGGTCATTTCAGACTCCAGAGAAAGGCCATCACAACAATGGCGACCACTAGAACAACTACGAATCGAATAGTCTTTTCCTGTGACTTCGAAATGCTAATCGCGTCAGCATACGGAGTGTTTGAGAAACTAACCATCGAGTAAAGAGAACGGTACCACCCGGGGAGACATTTCTGTAGAAGGTTTGAAAACTTCTTAGAGAGCAAAAACAGCGGCTTAGCCACATGATCTTGCATTTCATAGAAGTTTTGCAGGGCAAGATCTGCAATGGCATTACCATTTACAATCCGCTCCTCCTGATACTCCACGAGGGCTTGGTCGAGATCTTCTGGATTCGATTCTATTCTCTCACAAAGAATTCGGACATCTTCAAAGCCAGCATTCATACCCTGACCATAAAATGGCACGATGGCATGCGCAGAATCACCGACAAGAGCGATTTTCCCCACCACCCAAGGCTTGCATCGAATCGTCACGAGAGACGAAGGAGAAGAAGCTAAGTACTGCTCTTCCAAATCAGGAACCAGAGCAGGAACGTCCGGGAACCATTCTTCGAAATATCTCTTCACCTGGCTGGGATCTTTCAACTGCGAAAATGAGTTCTCACCTTCGAGGGGCCAGAAGAGAGTCCCAGTAAAAGAACCATCGCCATTTGGCAGGGCAATCATCATGAACTTTCCACGTGGCCAAATATGCAGGGCATTTTTCTCTATTCGAAATTCGCCATCTTCTGCGGGCGGGATATACAACTCGGTATATCCATGCGTGAGATAATCCTGCGAATAGTTGAAGCGATCACCCACCATTAAGTTTTGGCGTACCGCTGAATATGCGCCGTCTGCACCAATAACTAAGTCGCCATTCACCTCAACGATTTCACCTGTATCTTCATGTTCAAAGCGAACCACGCCCGCTCTGGCATCTACTCCAATGCAGCGTTGCTGAAAGTGAAGTTCTACTTCTTTTTCCTCTGCTGCCTTTTCAATCAAAAACTTATTTAATCCACCCCGTGAGATGCTGTAGATATTGTCGTCAGCGTTGGGTGAATAAGGCTGAAAGGTCGTTGTGGAATCTTTTCCATGCATTCTACGACCTCGCATAGGAACGGCCATCTCCAATGCATGCTCACGTAGGCCTACTCTTTCTAAGGCAGTGAGACCTCGCGTTGAAATCGCAAGATTAATACTTCGGCCATGAACTATTCTCGCATCACGAATATCTCCACGGCGTTCATATACCGAGACCTTATGACCATCGCGGGACAATGCCAACGCAGCGAGTGCGCCAGTCAAACCTCCCCCAACGATGACGATGGATTTTTTCGACATATCAGTTCGTCGCCCCCACTTGTTCTCCCAATACCTGGGAGAATCGAGCGATCTCTTCATAGGTATTATACAAAGGAGTCGGAGCAATCCGGATGACATCCGGAGGACGGAAATCTGTGACGATTCCAGTGGCCTGAAGAAACTCTCTCAATTCTTGAGCACTTCCATGAACTTTTATGGAAATCTGTGCTCCTCTGCTGTCTTCGTCAGCAGGCGTGATGATCGAATAATGATCCTCACCTATGGCACTAATGCACTCTTCCAAAAATCCAGTCATTCTTTTTGAACGCTCTCTGAGTGAACTGATTCCTACCTCATCGAAGATCGCCAAAGATGCGTGTAGCGGTGCCATCGACAAGATCGGCGGATTAGAAACTTGCCAACCTTCAGCACCCGGGTGAGGTACGAAATCTGTCATCTCGTCCATCTGAAATCTCGTTGCAGGGTCATTCCCCCACCAACCTGCGAGTCGAACAAGATCTTCGTTTGTCGCATGTCGCTCGTGAACGAATGCTCCCCCGACTGCTCCTGGTCCACAATTGATGTACTTGTAACTACACCAGGCCGCAAAATCGACGCCGTCGTCATGTAAGTTGAGGTCAATATTTCCCGCAGCATGTGCAAGATCGACCCCAAATGGAACATCATGTGCAGCACACGCCGCTGAAATAGCAGCGAGGTCATAGGCTTGACCCGTGAAAAAATTGACTCCCGCCAACATCACCATCGCCAACTCTGAATGATGCTCTTCGATCGACGCGACAATATCTTGAGTTTCAAGACAGTGGCGGTCTTCTTTTGGCTCCAGAACCAGCATATCCCGATTCACATCGCCATTGTGCCAACGAATCTGGGCTTGCAATGCGTAGATATCAGAGGGGAAGGTGGGCGCATCTGAAAGGATACGAGTCTTACGACCTTTGGGGCGATAGAAGGAGGCCATCAGGAAATGGAGATTTGCAGTCAGGGTATTCATAAATACCACTTCACCGGGACGAGCACCGACGAGACGAGCCCCACTTTCCCGGAAGGACTCATGATAGGGATACCAAGGCCTGCGGGCATGATGATGCCCGTCTACAGCCAGATCTCTCCAGTCCTCAAGCTCTGCTTGCACGTCTACAAAAACCGCCTTGGGCATGAGCCCCAGTGAATTCCCGCAAAAGTAGACCATATCCCCACCGTCTTTTCTTTGGGGGATATGAAATTGATCTCTTCGGGTTTTTACGGGGTCTTGATCTTCAAGTTGTCGCGCCCTGTCCAGCAATGTCATCGAGAATCTCCTCCACGCTGTTCAGGAAATGATCCGGGATCCAATCCCAGAAACTCCCATGCAGTACCTCCCAGCATCCGGTCTTTCTGGGTTTCTGACAAACTCTTCATCGCTGTGATCATCGCTCCGGGATGATCTTCTCCGAGAGGGAATGGGTAGTCACTCCCTAGCGCTAATTTGTCCACCCCCACCAACGCCATCAGTTGTTCCAGGTTGTTAGGGTCATGGACTAAAGTATCGAGATAAAACTGGCCCAAATACTCACTGGGAGTCTTGCACCCATTGACTCCACAAAGATCCGGACGAGCCTTGTAACCTTTGTCGATTCTCGCCAGGGTGCCTGGGAAAGATCCCCCACCGTGGGCGAAACAAATTTTGAGCTCTGGTAACCGATCGAAGATTCCACCGAAGATCATCGAACAGATCGCTAGGCTAGTCTCCGCCGGCATCCCTACCAACCAAGGTAAAAAGTAAGATCCCAATCGATCGGCACCGAGCATGTCCCACGGATGAACAAAGATGGAGACATCTCTTTTCGCCGCATGCTCAAGGACAGGAAACAACTCTGGAGCGTCCAGATTCCACTCATTGCAGTGAGTTCCTATCTGTAAGCCTGGAAATCCCAGTTCGTCGACACAACGGTCCATTTCGAGGCATGCCAACTCAGGATCTTGGAGCGGGACCGTTCCGAGGCCTACAAACCTAGAAGGAGTGTCCTTGACCACTTCTGCAATGTGATCGTTGAGTAGGCGAGATAAATCATGAGCGTCAGCCGCCTGAGCCCAGTAACTAAACATGATGGGGACCGTCGAAAGTGCCTGAACGTCGATACCCTGTCGATCGCAATCCTCGATTCTCTTCTCAGGATTCCAGCAGCGGTCATCCACTTCTCTGAAAAACTTCCCATCCTTCCAAAGCTTTGCACAACAAGGTGCATGATGCTCGATGGAGACGAAGCCGTCGTAGCCATATCTTTTTGACAGATCAGGCCACTGCTCAGGCAGAATGTGTGTATGAAGATCGATATTGAGCGACATGACAGCCTCCAGGGGATCGAACTGACAGGGAACGACCTGACAGGGAACGACCCACCTCTGAAAAAAAGAAGAAGTTTATGGTGTCTGGCTTACCGGTTGGACAACTGCCCCACACTTACTGCAAGTCCGTTGATCTTCATTTTCCCAGAAATTTCCCAAGAGCGGTTTCAGCTGACCCACGATGTCCGTCAACACAAACTGGGCATTCAGTACCTTGTGGTCGCACTGATCGCAGTAGACGACGAATTGATCCTCTACGCCCTCAGGTCTTTTTCTTTCGACCACCATTCCGATGGTGCCTTCTCCTCGCTGAGGAGAATGGGGAATCCCGGGGGGGAGCAACATGACATCGCCCTCCCTAATCACAATATCCCGTTCTTTTCCGTCTTCTTTCACCTTGAGGACCATGTCTCCTTCAAGCTGGTGGAAGAATTCTTCGGTCTCATTGATGTGATAATCTTTTCGCAGATTCGGACCACCCACGATCATGACGATGAAATCGGTATTTTTCCAAACTACCTGATTTCCCACAGGAGGCTTGAGAAGGTGTCGATGCTCGTCAATCCACTCTTTAAGGGAAAATGCCGAAAGTGTAGACATGATCATGTCCTTTCCTAGGATCTACTCTGGTGTCTCCGCTTGAATACCCCACGGATACCGTTATACAGTAATCCTTCTACGGTTCCTCGGCAACGAAGACCCAGCAGGTAAACTCGCTCTATTGGAGAGAATAAACTCCAGATCGATAGAAGCGCAAACCAGAGAAGCAAGAAGCAACATTAGGGATTGGAGGACTGCCCATGGGTACCGAGGAGATCAAGTTTCTACCCACCGATTTCGAAAAGTTTGCAGACTCCGTACAAGACAATGCTGAATTCAACGACGCTCGCCTCGAAGTTCGAAGAAAACTCGATTTATTGGGTAAAGCAGGAGGCGAAAAATTGTCGGACGGTGTCCATGATTTCGTCTCCAGAGCCAGCCTCCACCATCCTCACAAAGTGAACTCGTTCAAAGTTGACAAGCAATGGGTCTATCTCTCTCGGGCCGAATCTGAACGTAAGGAACTTCAAGGCCGGCTAGGTCAGGAAATCGGAGAAGATTTAGGCAGTGACTACAATCATGCTGTCCTCGTATTGGAAATTCAGCACTCCGGTTTGACCCTTGCATTGAGGATTCACCCCAGAGCCTGGTGGGATGGAGAAAACCTCAGGCGACAAATGGGACGTCAAGAAGGCCGAGAAAACCTTGCGGCTGCGGTCAAGCCGTTGAAGGGATTTCGCCTAAGAATCGATGACAATAAAACTTCAAGGGCTTGTGAAACGGTGGACGACATCGAGTGGATGACGGTTCGTAAACATTTCACTCCCGGTGAACACTGGATGCACATCGAGAAACATATCGATGGAGATTCTCTTTTTGTCAGCTCAGGCGGATTCCAAGAGCGCCTACTCGATGAGTGGAGTCGTCTCTTGCCGGCTTACAAACTCTTTTGCTGGCATAAAAACAATGACGAATTGTTCGCCTGAATCGATATTGACCAAATCGATGGCATAAGCCTTCAGGCTGGCTCGTTTATCTCGAGTGATTTTCTGGAATAATCGTCCTGGAGGGAGCGCCATGACATTGACCAGAAAATCAACTCCGCCATTGCTGAAGTCAGTACTACTGCTTCTGACCCTATCTCTGGGTTTGTCCGCCTTAGCGACTCCTGTCAACGACGAGAAGAATGAAGACAACGTCCCTGATTTCTCTTCAGTGATTCGCCCCATCCTGTCTCGACACTGCCTTCCGTGTCACGGTCCCGATGGAAATACACGAAAAGCGGACCTCAGGCTGGATATACACGAGTTGGCTCTAGACGTTCTCGATCCCAGTTCTCCGGGTGATGGAGAGTTCTCTCGAAGAATTCTTAGCTCAGATCAAGATGATCAAATGCCGCCGCCTGACTTCATTGAATCTTTGGACAAAGAGGAGAGAGAAACACTGATCCGCTGGGTCAATGCCGGAGCCCCTTGGGAAGAGCACTGGAGTTTCGAGCCTCTTACTCATCCTACATGGCCATCGAGCTCTAGTGATTCTGGCATCGATTTCTTTATCCATGAAAAACTAAAGCAACAAGGGCTTTCACCATCCGAGAGTGCGATGCCAGAAACGTTGGCCAGAAGATCTTCATTGGATATCACTGGCCTTCCACCTGAACCGGAGCGAGTCGACGCCTTCCTTCTTGAGTATGCATCCCAGCCGAATGAAGCATGGGCGAAGTGGGTCGATGACTTATTATCCTCTCCCGCATATGGAGAACGCTGGGCAAGCCTTTGGCTGGATTTATCCAGATACGCGGATACGAAGGGTTATGAACAAGACGGACATCGAAACATTTGGCCTTGGCGTGATTGGCTCATTCGATCCCTAAATTCTGATATGCCTTTTGACCGATTCACACAAGAACAGCTCGCAGGAGACCTCCTTTCCGACGCCACAGATCAGACTCGTATCGCAACTGCATTTCATAGAAATACTCTTACGAATGACGAGGGAGGAACTCAGGACGAAGAATTTCGGGTCGCGGCAGTCGTCGACAGGGTCAATACCACCATGGAAGTCTGGATGGGCCTGACTGCTGCCTGTGCTCAATGTCACGACCACAAATATGATCCGATATCCCAAAAGGAATATTATCAGCTCTACGATGTCTTTAATCAGACACAAGATGCCGACCGAAATGACGAGTTCCCCACTCTTCCCGTTCTCAAAGATGATGACGAGTTCGAATTCGTTAAAACTGGAGAACTTCTCTCTCAACAACTCCAAACTCTATCTGAAGAAAAACTTCAAATACCAGATCCCATAAAACAAGAGTCGCTACCTGATCCTGCGACAGCAGAGGTGATGATCGATCTCGCTTACTCGGGAGTCACACTTCCTCTCGCCACAGAAACCATCGATCAAACAGTGACTCCATGGATTTGGTCCCTCGCACCGGTGGGTTCACCCGAAGGGTTGACCCGGATCATCCGTCAGAAAGCTCCTCCCCAACAAACTCGACAGGTCTTTTTTGATCAAAGCCTAATCCCGATTTCGGTTCGAAATGGGGATACCCTTTCTATTCAAGTAAAGATCCTGGAGTCTCCGCAAACTTTGATGCTTCAGGTTCACTCTGCGGATGAAACCGCATGGGAACATCGTGCGTTTTGGGGTGAAGACCTGTTCACATGGGGAATCTCTGGCACGCCATCTCGCTGGCAAATCGGCGATTCCACAAACCTAGAAGTCACTGGGGAGTGGCTCCATCTCGAAATCCCCATTTCAACTATCGCGATCACACCCGACAAAAAAATTACTGGAGTTGCACTGTCTCAAATCGGAGGCCTCGTCGAATGGGGTGGTGTAAGGCTTCGTGGAATCCGTGAAGAAGCTCCGCGCCCATTGTCGAATTTTGACGACTTCCTCAATCTGTATCCTCAGTTTCAATCCCAACTATTGCCCGCTGAAATACGCTCTCTGATCGAACAAAATCCCGAACTAGGATCTGACTCTTATCAAAATCTATTCGATTGGTGGAAGAGCGATGTTTCGCTGTACGGTCGAATGATTCTCTTTTCAAGAAAACAAGAGATCGCACAGACTCGAAAACTCCTTGAGTCTATTCAATCCAGGGCCGTTTCGGTTCCGATACTCGCCTCTCTTTCTGCAGAAATGAAACGGGAAACACGTCTACTTCAGAGAGGCTCATATCTTCAACCGGGCGAAATCGTAACGGGAAATGTCCCCGAGTTTCTGCACTCACCGTCCAGCGACACTCCCATGAATCGATTGGAATTGGCGAAGTGGCTTGTTCACCCCGACAACCCTTTAACAGCAAGAGTTCAGGTCAATCGCATATGGGAGCAACTTTTCGGAAAAGGGTTAGTGAGAACTGTCGAGGACCTCGGCACTCAGGGCGAACTGCCGAGCCACCCGGAGTTACTGGATCACCTGGCTGTCACCTGGCAGGAAAGTGACCAATGGAGTTTTAAGGCATTGATTCGCAGGATCATGCTGAGTGATACCTATCGCCAAAGCAGCCGTCAGACACCTGAACATTTACGGACAGATCCTGATAATGTTTGGCTCGCAAGGGCACCGAGAACAAGACTCACTGCAGAAATGATCCGTGATCAGGCTCTAGCAGTCGGTGGGCTCCTGTCTCGAAAACTGTACGGTCCACCCGTCTATCCCCCACAACCCGATGGTGTTTGGCAAGTGGTCTACAATGGCTCTAATTGGCCCACGAGCGTCGGCGAAAATAGAGTACGCCGAAGCCTCTATACCTATTGGCGAAGAACTGCACCTTATCCGGCTATGCTAATTTTTGATTCTCCCGATCGTCAAGTATGCCAATCTCGGCGCATTCGAACGAATACACCTCTTCAAGCCTTGGTCACACTCAATGATCCTGTCTACATCGAAGCCGCGGCCGGATTGGCAAAGCTGGCTTTATCAGAGAACGACACTGTCCTTGACGCTGTCACCTTCGCTTTTCGGCGCGCGCTCTCAAGAAAACCTGAATCAGCAGAATTAGAAACACTGATGTCATTGGTATCGCAACAAATCGATCACTTCTCTGAATCTCCAGAAAATGCTCAAGCACTCATCGAAGGAGCAAACTGGGATATTTCAACCGAGCAAGATCCTCTGGAAGCGGCCGCTTTGATTATTTTGGCAAATGTAATTCTAAACCTCGATGAATTTCTCGTCAGGGGGTGAACATCATGGATTCCGATCAACAGTTTTTTCTAGAACATCACCGAGAGATCACCCGTCGCTGGTTCCTTGGCCGGATGGGCTTGGGAATTGGCGGCTTGGCTCTGTCTTCCATCTCTCCGGGTGGCCTTGGTGCAAAACCCGCTCCTGTCGAGGGCATCATCAGGGCGCCTCACTTCGCACCCAGAGCGAAGAGAGTGATCGCTATACATATGGCAGGGTCTCCTCCGCAACAGGATCTCTTTGATCCAAAACCACTGTTGAAGGAAATGGATGGTCAACCCTGCCCTGATCACCTGATGAAGGACGAAATATTCCCCTTTATCAAAGGACACCCCAAAATATTAGCCAGCCCCTACGAATTTGAACGTGATCCTCAGTCCGGGATGGAAATCTCAGAACTGATGCCCGAACTTCGCAAGGTCTCCAACGAAATCTGCATGATCCGTTCGATGCACACGGAACAATTTAATCATGCTCCGGCACAGATGTTTATCTACACCGGTTCACCCCGCTTCGGTCGCCCTTCAATGGGCTCTTGGCTGACATGGGGCCTTGGAAGTGGCAATACGGATCTGCCTTCATATGTGGTGTTAGTCTCGGGAGGAAAAACTCCCAGTTCAGGGAAAAGTGTTTGGGGATCAGGCTTTCTTCCCTCAGTTCACCAGGGTGTTCAATGTCGAACTTCTGGGGACCCCGTTCTCTATCTTGGAAACCCTCCTGGGGTAGACGGTGTCACTCGCAGAGATTCCATCGATGCAATTCAAGCCTTGGATCGAATTGCCGCAGAGAGAGACTCAGATCCTGAAACTTTGACACGCATCGAACAATACGAGCTGGCCTTCCGCATGCAAACCTCAGTTCCAGAGGTCATGGACGTCTCCCAGGAAAGCCAAGAAACCTTGGATATGTATGGAGCAGATGCCTCGCAAGCAAGCTTCGCCAGAAATTGTCTCCTCGCGAGAAGGCTCGTGGAAAAAGACGTCCGCTTTGTTCAGCTCTTTGATTGGGGTTGGGATACTCACGGTACCAATCCCAGCGATGACATCATCCATCAATTACCTTTGAAGTGTAAACAAACAGATCGCCCGGTCGCAGCACTCATTAAAGACCTACGCCAAAGAGGCCTTCTCGATGACACCTTGATACTCTGGACTGGGGAATTTGGACGAACGGCCATGAATGAAGAACGGGGAGGATCTCAATATCTGGGAAGAGACCACCACCCCCATAGTTACACCATGTGGATGGCCGGAGGAGGAGTCAAAGGGGGATATGTACACGGTGAAACCGATGAATTCGGTTATTCCATCACCAAGGATCCCGTTCATGTTCATGATCTTCAAGCCACGGTGCTCCACCTGATGGGATTCCATCATGAACAGTTAACTTATCCCTATCAGGGAAGAGATTTCCGTCTCACAGATGTCCACGGAAAGGTGATTCAGGATTTGATCTCATAAAGAACCGTGAACCAGCCTGATCAATCTCCCAAAATCCAGCACGAATCAGGTTGAGAGTTGTTCAGATTCACATCAGGGCCCGGCAACGGATATGGGGCAGCCGGTGAAGGTCCATCCTGAAAGAGTAGGGAGATGATCTGAATGGCATCCGTGATAGTGACAAAACCATCATCTTGGAAGTCACAAGCATCGACGCAGCCTTCAGTATCTTCGGAGTTGAAGAGGTAACCCAGTACTGTCAACGCATCGGAAATATCTATGCTCAGATTTCCGTTACAGTCTCCCCTTAAGAAACAATGACCATAACCGAGGGCTTCATGAGCACCCAGATCACGACGTAATCCTTGTGGCCGTAGCACCCCATCGATATCGGTGACGGGTAATCCAGGATAATCGTCGGTGCCTTCATCTATCGCAGCCGAACACTCCCCCGGATAACCGAAATCATCCAGTTCTGCATCTTTCTGAAAGACGAGAGGTTCTTCGGGATCCGCACCCTGCATCAACACGTGAATCAGATTGAAATCTGCTAAGGGCCCCTCAGATAATCCGGCCTCTCTTGTCGCATCATTTCTCCAGATAATAGAATTAACGATGGTAGGGTTCGCGAGTAATTCAGCTCGAATACCCCCGCCCTTACCGTATGTCGAATTGCTGTCGATGGTGCAATGGAGAAATAATGCAGAGACACCCTCGACGCACGCTACTCCTCCCCCGGAGTCAGAAGCATGGTTATTCAAGATCAGGCAATTTTCGACGCGAGGATCTCCGAGGATTCTCAGGAACAAGCCTCCACCCTGATGAGCCGCACTGTTATCTGTCACTCTGAGACGGGCAAAAGTCGAGAAGGTCTCAAAGTTATAGATTCCTCCACCATCGTGATTCGCAGTGTTTCCGGAAATTGTGCTATCGACAATATTGAGATCCGAGAAGTGAGTGACTCCCAGACCCCCTCCATCATTGGCGATATTGCCCAACACCTGAAGGCCTGAAACTTCGAAGTTGGAGAACTGCTCAAAAAGCCCTCCCCCTCCTTCATCTGTGGCAAAATTACCTTCGACCAAACACTGGCTGAAGGATCCATTGGCCATAGACATAAAGAACCCGCCTCCAGATTCTCCACTGTTTTGAAGGAAATCGCAGTCGAGCACATTGATCTGTGATTCCCCACCTGCAAAAAATCCACCACCCCAGCCATATGACAAGTTTTCCAAAAATTGACTCTGGGAAATCGTGCAACTACCACCTTCAACAGAAAGTCCACCACCTTGACTGGCGAAGTTATTCAGGAAGACGCAATCACTGATCGTAATATTGGAGTTCTCCGAGTGGACTCCGCCGCCTCTGGAAGAACTGTTTTCTAAAAACATACAGTTATCGATCGTGGAGACACTATCGATCACGATCAATCCGCCTCCACAAAGAGATAGAGGCTCGCCGCAACTGACGCCAAATCCGTTTTGAACAGTGAATCCAGAAAGTCTGCAACTTGTGGATATTGATTCCATCTTCACGACAGATAGAAAACTTCCAGCTCCATCCAAAAACGTAAACTCAGGGCCATCGACGCCGATGATCTCCAGAGATTTTCCTTCGTAGTCGACAAACTCTTGATACGTCCCTGGGGATACTAAAATACGGTCGCCGTCATTGGCGATGGCTATCGCCGCATTAATGGTGGGATATTGTCCTGGAACTTGCCTATCCAATGCTTGCGAATCTCTACCCTGTAACAACACAGAGCAAAAAATCGCCAATGCTAAGAGATAGCGGGGTTGTTTATTCATTGCGTATCTCACGGGCATGTTGGACACGCTGGTGAGGGAGTAACGCAATTGAAATCGTCATCTCCAGGATACTCTTCAAGTCCACACTCTGGGAATGGGTACGGCGGAGCGACTCCAATACCAAACACATAATAGAGTGTAAAAACAACATCAGTAATGTTGTAGAGCCCGTCGTCATCTGCATCTGCTGCATCGAGACAACTCGGTCCTATTCCGTCTAAAAATAGATAATGAAGAGAAAAGATTGGATCAGCAACATCAACAATAGCATCGTTGTTCGCGTCACCCCTAATGAAGAGCGCCGTCGCTGGCACACACACCTGGCCAGGATAAGTCAAAGATGGAGCGATCGATTCGTTATTGATAACAGCACGATTCGAAAGAACAACATTTCCGGTCCCGTTGATCTGATCGCAAAAGCTCACTGTGTAACATTCGAAACAGTCGACTTCCTCAGGTGCAAAAAACTCAAAGTTGCCGATCTCTTGAGGAAGAAAACTTGGAGGAATTGTTTGTCCTGCAAAAGGCGGTAAAAAGTCTACTAGAATTCCAATAAGGATCTCTCGGCCGTCTCCATCCTCATCATCATTATCCATTTGTTGGTTGACGTATTCGGCACCGACATCTTCAACCACCGTATCTTCTATGGTGAAAGATCCCGGCAATGCAATGAGGGGTGCTTCAAAACAGGCTGTAATAGTGAAGCCTTGTATATTGCTGGAAGGATCAATGAAGAAGAATGAAAACTTCTCCACTCCCCCAGGCTGAATACGAACCTGAGGATCATAAATAGCTGTCCCCGTTTTTCCACCTAGATAAATGGTGTCATCTAATGCGAACAACGGTGTGCCCATGAGTAACAGCCCGATGATCACCAGGGAAAACTGGATGACCCCGACAGGCTTGGCGGGTGACTTTCTCATAAACTCTTCCAGATCCTATAAATAACTATCTATTGACGGCGAGCAGACAAATATTGAAGTCTTCGAACTCACGAGAATAATCTTCACTTATTAATAATCTACACCCGAAGTAAACTGCCTAATGTGTACATTGACAATATCCGGTCTTAAAAAAATATCGTAACTTGCGATTATTAACTACAAAACTAACAAGGGTAACTAATGATTACAAACGCAGTCCTGTGCCTTATTTAGGCGATATTCGCGGGATGTCCCGCCTATGGCATCTATTGTTAATAATCGCCCCAGCAGTGGATCCCCCATCTGAGCGAGAATTTTCAGTACTTCTGTCGATTGGTACATTCCGACCATTCCGGGCAAGACTCCCAATACACCCGTTTCAGCACAGCCCTGACATAAATCAGGGTCCGGTACGGTGGGATGTAAACAACGGAGACAGGGACCTCCCTTTTGAGGATCAAACACCGTCACCATGCCCTCAAATCGGTGAACGGAGCCATGAACCACCGGGATACCGCGATTTCTGGCAGCATCGCTGACCAAAAAACGGGTCGGAAAATTGTCACTGGCATCCACGATGACATCGACGTCTTCGATGAGATCCATCACGTTCGAAGTGTCCAGTCGAAGAACGTGCTCCTCCACTGTGACTCCAGGATTCATGGCACGGAGCTGACTCGCTGCCAAAGGGACTTTTAACTCGCCCACGTCCCTCGATTTATAAATAATTTGTCGAGGGAGATTGGATCGGCTCACAACGTCATCATCCACGAGTCGCAGCGTCCCCACTCCCCCAGAAGCAAGGTACATGGCTGCGGGGCACCCCAATCCACCGACACCCACAATCATGACTCTACTTTTTAACAAACGTTGCTGCCCCGTCATGCCAAATTCAGGGAGAACCAACTGACTGGCATATCTCTCCCGCTGTTCATCGTCCAATTCTGAAGCCGTCTCAGGAATCTGAATAGGATGACCATTCGAGATCCATTCGACAAATCCTCCAGACATCGAAGTCGCCCGCCCCCAACCTTGTTGACGGAGGTACCGAGTGGCCTGTAACGAACGAATACCGTGTTGACAATATACGATCAGCGGCTGATCGGGATGCGACATTGATTCTGTCACTTCTGGAACCCGAGAGAGGGGTAGATGTAAAGCACCCGGCAATATCCCGTCGGCAAGCTCAAATTCTTCCCTGACATCTAAGGCGACAGAACCCGGGTTTTTTCGAAGCCACTCCTCCACCTGCTGCGGAGAAAGTTCTTCTGGAAAGGCATCCATATCATTAGGTGTCATCGGTTCATCCTCGGTTCATCCTCGGTTCGCGGCCCCTCCTACGACGTCACTCTTAGATCTGACACATGACATGGGGATCCCGTTGTTCTACACTGAGTGTCACCGCTCTTCTGCACCTGGACAACCACATGCAGAAAAGCAAAGTGCTTCATGTGAGAAGAGACTCTCATATAAAATAACGGCCGGGATTGACGGTCGGGATGAACGACACACATTACAGCAATCGGAAACACAGCACAGCAATCGGAAACACAGCACAGCAATCGGAAACACAGCACAGCAACCGGAACGAAAGGGCATGGCAGGCAATCTATGTTGAAGGGAAGAGATCAGCTCCTTGAAACCACCCGAATATTTCTAAAATCGGCTATGGATTCTGGAATCATTGACACTCAGGAGCACTCCTATCTCTCTGAATGTCTCAGCTCGATTCCAGAAACAGAAAATTGCGGCCTTCAAGCTGATCAAGCAGAACAGTTTATTCACACCACTATTCAACTGATTCAAGCATGCCTCTACGAAAAAGAACCACCACGAACCGGCTTTGTAACTCCCATTCTCCAAAAAGAATTAGATCGTCATTGCCAAGAAAAAGGGGGTTCGAGTTGGAATCTGGAGTCGGTCAATGATGTATCCAGAAAAGGGAAAGATCGCCGCTTCACATTTGGTCAAGTGAAACAAAATCCGGACGATCCCGATGATCCCTCTTTCTTCGGTGGCGTCTGGCTCGCGAACTGCGATGGCAAAACCAGGCGCATCGCATTTGCCATCGTGGCCGATGTCATCCCTGGGTCGGAAGCATGGGAGCCTGTTGAAAACCTCAATGAAAACAGGGACTCACTGCATGAGACGGTGAAGAACCGAGGGCAATACCCCTGGAAGTTACAAGTAAATCCAGATTCAGATCTGGGACGTTGGATCGTAAGGCTCACGGGGACTCCTAATGTCGGTCAACATAGTGGCCACATTCCTTTGGGCGTATTGGGCGAAGCCGTAAGAAGAGCCTTAGAGCCACGAGGCCTCACCCATTTATTGCTGGGCCCAAGTCGCAGAGACCCTCCCACAGAACCTTGGCACACCGGATCTTTCCTGAGAAGGATCGGTAGCAGTTTTGATTTCGAATGGAGGGGTTACGCCATCGAACCACGTCGGGATACTCTCGTCGAGGCTACGTGTGTGATTGGCGTCCGTGGAAAAATTCTACAAATCTTGGATTGCTAAAGCCCTTATCAACGTTGACTTCATGAATTGTACTTCATACAGAACTGCTTCTTCCTAAACGACAGAACTCATTTGAGACAAAACAACCGTGGAGCGTGAACGAGACGCCTCATTTGAAGCATGACCATTTCCTATGCTACCCAATATGTTTTCATCACTTACAATAATCAGATCCTAGTCAGGACCCGGCAAATGGTTGGATTTCATGTCTTCTATGAGATCTTTCCCCTTCCAAAGGAGACGCAATGCCTGACCCTCAGCCCACAGATCATGCCCGTAACTTTTCCGGCATAGCCACAGGAGTAACCATGATTCGAAAAATTTCCCTATTGGGCTTTTTCATACTGATGCATGGAACCATAAGCCTTCAACCCATATCTCTTCATGCTCAAAGCGCGAACTCTGAAAAACCTCCGATTTTCATTCTTCCAGGAACACCCATTCCTGTCGAACTCACGGAAGCATTCCTGAGCAATGAAAATAATGTCGAACAGACGCTCGAATTATTAGATCGATTAGAAAAAGAAAATCCGAAATCTAAAACTGCATTGCAAATGTACAGGGCAATATTTCTAAAACAGAAAGATAGAACTACGGAAGCTCTTTCAATCCTTGAAGAAATGGAAGCCGCTGATTCCAGTGAAACATGGAAACACCGCGTTCGTTTTGAACGAGCAGAAATACTGATCGAGTTAGGTCGATTTGGTGAAGCGCAACGTATCATTGAGTCAGAAACAAAGAGGCTTCACTCGAATGAACGGCGAAAAGAACTCGCCCTGATTCTTATAAAGGTAGGCGACAAGCTTTCTGAAGAACCCGATCCTAATCAGATCAACCCCACACCAAGGTCTCTCGATAAAGCCCATCAGGTTTACAGTCAAGCGGCAGATTTACTACCCCCAACAGAGGTTCTTGAACGCGCCATGAGCAATATGGTGCGGTGCTCGGAGGAGCAAAACAGTAGAAATCTGTTTTCGGATTGCAAAAGATATCTTGAAAACTTTGACTATAAAAACGCACCCTGGGACGAAGGGAATGGAGAAAACTATGTCGGCAAAAGTCTCCTTTCAGTTCTATTGGCGCAGACAAAATCAATGCCAAAACGTGAGAAGCGACAAGCTCTAAATGACCTTATCCAACGCATCGATTCCGAGATCATCGACCATCCCTGGCTCGCTCGTTTCTTTGCGAATCAATCAAAAGATTCGGTGTCAAAAACTCGAAACGAATGTCTTAGAAGAATCATAAGCACTTACAACACTCCTGACCTTATCCTGACGGCAATGAAACGATTTGTAGCGACCGCAACAGATCACGAAGAGTATTGGGAGATTGATTTCCAAATTGGAAACATACTTCTTCAGGAACAGCTCACAGAAGATGCTTTGCAACACTGGATCGGTTTCTTAGGCCGGGTACCAAATTCACTATCTAAAAATCCCGAGAATCTTCCCGCGAAAGCCCAATACAAGATTGGGCGCATACTTTGGACTTTAGAAAAATACGACGAAGCCATTGCTGCCCTAAAAAAGTATGGAGCCGATTATCCGGATGGGCCCGATTGGGCAGCCGCACAAGATAACATCATCCAAATCGAATCCGAATTCTGTGAACGCCTTTACAGAAATAAGAGTTTCGAGGAATGCCGCGCATCCATCGTAAAGTTCTCACAGAAGTACCCCATCGATCACAGAACTCTTCCATTGCTCAAACTCTCAGCAATGTCTTTTTCTGCTCAAGCAGAAGAGCGACTCACAGGATTGACGATTGACCAGCTGACTGATTCGACAACTGTTCAGCAACTCTATGAAAGTTGCATCTCTGAGCTCAGAAAAATTCATGGCAAATATCCAAAATCCATTTTGGGCCAAGAAGCACTCTTCACTATCGGTAATATCTTGGAACAGAATCTTCTTAAACCAGAAGAAGCAGTGGTTGCCTACAGGGATTGCTTTGGTGGAGTTAGAGAATTTGACGCAAGGCTAAGGCTGGAGGCCCTCACCCAAGTCTCCATCGCTGTTGAAACAAAAAAACTACACCGATCTTCTGAAGCCGCCGTTTTCCATCTCGATACGCGAAATATTGAATCCGTAACTATCGACCTATTTCCTATCGACTTGGAAACCTACTTTCGGAAATACCAAAGCAGGAAAAATATTGCTCAACTCGACCTTGATCTCATTGATCCATGGAAGTCATTTGAAATAGAAGTCGAAAACTACTCCAGGTATCGACAGTGTTCACAAGAGATAGAGCTTCCAGTAGAAGGTTCAGGCACTTGGGCAGTGGTTGTCTCTGCTGATAGATTCAGGGCAACGACATTGGTCGTAAGGACCGACCTTGACGTCATCGTTCAAGCAGGGCGTAAAGAAGTCCTCATCTATGCCCAAGATATGCTAAATGACACACCCGCTGAAGAAGTGCGGATTCTGGTAGCAACGCCCGGCCCAGATAACCAGCCCGTGATTAGGGAAGTCGTCACAGGAACAGACGGATCTGTTCTGATCAGTTATGAAGATCTTGTCAGAGATGACGATGTTCGGGTCATGGCAATACGAAATGAAGATACCGCTGTTACTGGTTTAAACCTTAGAAGAACAGTAGTCGCTACGGGACTCACTCCCTTCGGTCGAATCCTGATGGACAAAGCCACTTATAGACCTGGCGATAAGATCCACTGGCATGCCGCCGTCAGAGAAGTCGAAGACGGACGTTGGCAAAACCCTGCGGGACAAACAGGCAAGATGTCCCTCTTTTCTCCTGATGGAACAATGATATATCAGGAAGAATTTGTCTATCGTTCAGCAGGCACCACAGATGGAGAATTCTTGCTCCCACCTGCAGCGCCCTTTGGTGACTGGAAAGTTCAAATAACTTCAAAAGGCAAGGCGAGCCATACCCAATCATTCATGGTTGACGAAACGGCACCCCTGGCTGCTCAATTGAAAATTGAAACAGATAAGACTGTGTATGTCAGAGGAGAAAAAATTCTTCTCACTGTCGATGCCAGAACGTGGTACGGAGAACCTCTCTCTGGCGCACTCGTGAACATCGAGGTACCGAATAGTTCTGATCAATTTTTTCAACAGCTCACCATCGACGAGAATGGCCAAGGGTCAGTGACTATCGATACAAGAACTACACAGCAAAATCAGATATCCGTGACTGCGATATTGGTGACAGAAGGAATTGGGAAAGAAATCAGCATTCCAGTACGGCAGCGTATCTGGGAAATCTCTCTCGATGTTCCTCGTCTCAATGGACAGTACTTGCGAGATGAATCAGCACCCCTACAAATTTCTACCCGAGACTTATCTGGATCTCCCATCGAACGAGATCTTGAAATTCGGCTTGTAAAGCGCCTGCGTCAGCAGGATCGCTGGGCAGAGAAAACCATTTCGGAATTCTCTCTGAAAACAGATTCTGACGGCAAAGGGGAATTACGAATTCCTCTCAATGAATCAGGAAATTTACGCATCATCGCTGAAGGTGAAGACCGTTTAGGTAACAGAATTTCAGAAGAAATCTCTCTTCGCGTTTCCGACGACGAAGACAGTCGCGGACTTATTTGGCTACTTGAAGATTCTTCTATCGTATCTGGCGAAACAAAATCTCTACGAATCAACTTGAATGGAGAGAGTGGACCCGCGCTTCTTACGATTCTTGGAGATCGACTGGTAGAACACCGAATCGTTGAACTTAATAAAGGAACGAATCAACTCGAATTTACCGCCGACAATTCCATTCGTAATAAGGCAACAATCCGATTAGCGCGAATGGATACGAATGGACTTCACACTGCAGATGCGTTCTTTAAAATTAAGAGAGAGTTAAAGATATCAGTGACGCGCACACCGGAAAGGATTCCATTACCCGGTGAAGAGATTGAACTTGAAATTTACACAACGGATCTATTAGGCAAACCCGTTCCAGCAGAAATTGCAATGTCGGTTCTCGACTCCGCAGTGGATGATCTTTACCCAAACTGGTTTCCAAGTTTGTCCCAAACAGGCAATTTCAACCATGATCCCGCAAGGCTGATGTCATTAAGTAGTTCATGCGAGTTTAACTACGCAGGGGTCACGACCGAAATCAGCCAAGACATTCTCGATGAAGAACTTCGTGAAATAGAGTTGGGTGCCATGGGCGAAGTATTCAACTCATTAACTATTGCAGAAGGCCTCCCAAATCTAGAAATGGAATCGAGTGGCAGAGGGATTCCGCAACGAAAAATGGTTTCCCGTGATGCTCAAGCACCCGGTCAAGACATGGGTTTGATTCTAGCCGGTCAAGCCAGTGGCGAGTACGGCTTTCGTCGTGGTCGCGGTGCGCTCGGAAACGAATCCGGAAGTGAAAACCCAGAAACACAACGCGAAAACTATTTGGCTTATTGGTCAGGGTCACTTCAAACAGGCATTGATGGTAAAACTTCGATCACAATAAAAGTTCCAGAACGAAACACTCAATGGAGAGCTCGAATTCGAGGATTGACAGAAAACGATCTATTCGGTGAAGCAAAAGAAGAATTCATTTCTAAGGATGTCTTCATTATCGAATCGATGATTCCAAAACGAGCGATGGAGGGTGATACCATTTCACCTCGGATTCGCCTATTCAACGATCTTGGATCGGAATCGATAGCAAAACTAAAGATATCGATCCCTATGAAAGATGGCGTCGAAGAAATAGAGAAATCGTTTGCACTTCTACCTGGCATTCAAGAAGTGATTCTCGATCCTATACCGCCGTTAGGCCCTACCCCTGTTGTTCCTTATACGGTTTCTATCGAGATCGGAAATCTTGAGTTTTCACAGCAGGGCTCAATCTCAGTAAATCGCCGAGGCCTAGAATCTATCGTCTCTGAAAATATCCTCATCGATTCAGGAAGCATCGTCCGAAGTTTAAAACTACCGGGTGCCGATTCAGCCCAAGATAGAAATCTCAGTATCACTTTGGGATCATCCCTTGATTCAAATCTTGTATACCTCGCGAGTGGAACGAGTTCATTCATTGAACCAAGACGGTCTCACGACAACTCGACCACGGCAGCTCAATTATTAGGTCTTTCAGAACTACTCGGTCGCGTTTCGAATTCTTCATTACAATCTGAGTCGGGTCTTATCGAATCAATTCGTAATAAAGTTCGTGGTCTTGTTTCGAAACTTGTCATGAACCAGTTCCGTGAAGGTGGTTGGGCATGGGCCAAATCTAATTCGAAGAACTCACGCTTGATCTCTAATGAGGTCACGGCAGAGGTACTAGAGGCACTGGCAGTCGCTCAAAAATCAGGATTCATAGTTCCCTCATCGGTTTTCTCAAAAGCGGTTCCTTATCTCGAAGCACAATTCAGATCGACCAATCAGGGACAACAAGATCTTAAATCTGTTTTCCTGAGCGCACTTGTCGCATGTGATGCCGGCGACTTTGGCTCAGTAAATCGATTACATAGAAATCGTGATCAACTGACAAATTACGGCCTTGCCGCACTCGCAAGGTCACTCTCAAGGCTTGATAAAGCAGCGATGGCTCGTGACGTTTCTCAATCGTTGCTCAATAGGCGGAACGCAGATGGCTCTTGGAATGCCCAACCCAAGAGCAACTCTCACAGCTCTCTTTGTGGAGATTCACGATACATTACAGCGATATGTCTATACTCACTCGCCGTCTCCAGTACTTCATCGACAGAACTAGAGACGAGTGCGAAGTGGATTCAAAATAAGCTTCCGATGTATCTGGATCGAGCTTCGAGCGCTTCAATTGCGGCATTGGCTCAGTATCAGGGAGATTCGTCTCCAGCAGATAAAAACTGTGAAGTCATCATCTTCGTCAACGGAGAATCGACAGGATCTCTCCAACTATCAGGGGATCAATCGCAGCAAGCGGTAAATTATTATCTCGGCGATGGTCCTTCAGCGATTGACGTGCAATTAAAAGTCACTGGAGATTTGGGATCTCACGCAATAATTGAATTCACAGGCAAAAATTCAGACTACCCCAACATTGAAGACGAATACTTCAGAATTCAGCGAGTTGATTATCTTTCGATGTCTCCTCGAATGGATGGCATGCAACTTGATTCCGGTTTCGATATCCTGAAAAAGTCCGACACGCTTTGGAAAAATCGAGCTCGTAATATCTCAATTGGAGAACAGGCTGAATATCAACTGACCATCAAAGGGAAACCAAAGTTCCTTCAGCGAGAATATTTGCGCGTCGATATTCAAATTCCGGCTGGTGTTCACATCGACACGAACTCTATAAAAGGCAACTTTTCATCACACGACATCCGCGGAAAACGCCTGAGTATTTGGTCTCCATTCTTAAACTCTCTGAATATCAACTTTTCGGTCATCGGATCATGTCCAGGAACCTACTTCATTCCACCTCCCATTATTCGCAGCGTCACAGAGCCTGGCAGAACTACGGTAGGAAAGGCCATGACACTCAAGGTCAGACTTCCAGAAGAGGAAGATACCGACGTATACAAGGCCACTCCTGACGAGATTTACGACATTGGGACACGGCACTGGAAAGCGGATCGTTGGCGTGACGCTCGTTCTACTCTTCAAAACTTATGGGATGACCACTCCAGTGAATTGCGAAACAATGTTGCTAAGAACGTTGCAAGAATATTAATGCTCGCAGCTGTTGAGGCGGGAGACAATTCCGCCATGGTTTCGTACTTCGAGATTCTGAAAGAGAGCGATCCACAACTGAGCTTAAGTCTGGATAACTTTATTAGAATTGGAGAGGCATACCGAACATTAGGAGAGTCTGCCAGATCGTTACAAATCTTCATGGCTGTGATTGAAACAACTTTTTCACGTGACCTCAAAGTGAGTGACGTACTTGCAAACAACGATCCAGGCCCTGCGATGAATCTGTTGATTCGCTTAACTATGGAGAACCCTCCTATACCAGTAGTCCTTGCGGCAGAACAAAAGTTGGCCGATATGGCTTTAAAGTTCGGCTCGATGGATAACCCTTCTCAAAGAAAGAAGGGGTTGGACATTGTGCAAATGGCTCTCTTGGGGAGAAACACCCTAGACAGATTCCTGATCCTTTATGGAAACGACCCAACAGCACCCGATGCTGGATTGAATCTCGTCAGCGCTTTGATCGATCAGCGCAATTGGAAGTTGGCCACCAAAGTTGCATCTGTTTTAGCGGAGAAATATACAGAACCGCGATACTTTGATTCTTTCCGATACACAGGCGCGGTCGCACTATGGGCCATGGGAGATGACGAAAAAGCTCAAAACTTACTAGAAGAAATAGCTGAGGCAAAATATGTCACGTCATCCGGCGGAACTCGTCCAAGTGAAAACCGAGATCTCGCAACATTCATCATTGGTCAAATTCACCATGCTGCAAATGACCCCGCCAATGCCGCTCGATACTATGAAAAAGTCAAAGACCTGTTTACGGATGCCCGAGAATCTTTGCGCCAATTGAATGCACGCGAATTAGACTTGAATGAGATTTCAGAATTCCGTCCCGGCCAGCCTGTAAAAATCGAATTGAGGTACCGCAATATCGATAGTGCGGAAGTCTTAGCCTACAAAGTCAACCTCATGACTCTTGCTCTAAGAGAACAAGACCTATCAAGAGTCACCGAGGTTAACCTCAGCGGAATTTCACCGACTCTCTCAAGAACAGTCTCACTAGGAGAACAGGGAGCTGCAGGAGGAACTCTTCATGCGAAACAATCCGTCGAAATCCCCATTGAAGATGTAGGTGCATATCTCATTATCGTGAGGGGTGGTGACGTTCATACCTCTGGATTGATTCTCGTGAATCAAATGCAGATGGTCGTCAATAACGTTGATGAAGATTTACGTATTCAGATCGTTGACCCACTCACAGATGAATTGTTACCTGATGTTCAAATTCGTGTAATGAGTGCCACCAATAACGGTGTGATTTCCGGAACCACTGATCGAAGAGGCTTGTTCTTCTCCGCGGGTAGCCAATGGGGTTCAACGGTAATAGCGAGGCGGGACCAAGGTGATTATGCATTTTTCCGCAGTAAGGTCAGAGACCCTCGACAACCGTTCCCCGGTAAAAGACAAGGTCAAAATGATGCTCGCCAGCAACTTCAGCTGAACGACTATCTCGATAATGTCATTCAATTTAATGGCAGTAACATTGACGCCCGAGATCGAGCCTGGCGCAGCCAAGTCGATAATGCGAAAGACGGAATACAAATCTTCCAGGCGACCGACTGATCTATTTCAAGATATATTCCAGTGCGTCCAGGACTTGATCAGGATGATCGACAGTCACCTGGGCGCGCTGGGAAATCTCTTTGAGCGCATGATGAAGTTTGGGGTCACGCACCAAAATCAACGGTTTATCGAGAGCGATGGCGATCCCCGCGTCCATTGCGGCATTCCATTGTCGGTATTCTTCTCCGAACTGAGCAACAACCACGTCGCTTTTCTGCATCAATACCCGAGTTCTTAAATTATTAAACTGGGATGCGAGTTCGTCTTTCCAACGTGCTTTGGATTCTTCACCGAGAACATTGACTCCGATGGCATCGGAAAGGGGATGATCATCCTGAGGGCTGACAAAATTAACATCGACTCCTCGGTCAGAGGCTTGTTCAATTAATCGCCCACGCCAGTCATCGTGAATTTGACCGGCAAGATATACGGTTAAGCTCAATTTTCCTCCAACAGCAAATCAGCATTCTTAACGGCGATGGAATACCGCCCACTCTCCCAATAAACAAATCAGTCCCAATGCGAGCAGGATTCTCCAATACTCACGACGAGACTCACCCCACCCGCTTATAGAGGAATCAACTTCAGCCCCTCCCAAATCGAGATCTGGCCTAGGTTCGATTCTACTTTCCTCCAAAGACAATAGATTCAACGGAACATACATGTTGAATTGAAAATCATTGCTGTCTTCATCTTCTGCGGATTCTTTGCGCTGAGAAAGTCCATGGAAATGATGGACACCCAGTTCGTCAATCAATCGAAGTCGTGCAAATCCTGCGTCTTCCAACGACAAACCCGTTATTTTTCCACTGGGCCATTTATGGTCAAGACGATCGATTCCAACACCCGGCTCTATCTCAAGAAGATCTCCCGATCGAAGCCCACTATTGATTCCATTGTTCAATCGCCCCAGATCACGCAATGCTGCATCTACAAAAAATGGAAATGAAGGAGACAAAGGCCAACTCGACTCAAAAATATCGAATGAGACCACTAACCCTCGAAGGTTCTTCGTCGAAAACCTTGAAATAATCGATCCTTCTCTGCATTCGACGAGGCCGGACGTGCCGGGTCTTTTTGGCAGAGGAAAGGTTTTTAAGATTCGTCCATCGAGGGGCGCTAATGATGAAAACCGCAGAACCGGGTCTTCTTTTTTCCAACTGACGAGACGTGGCGCTTCAACTAACGGAGGCTCTTCCTTCCAAAACTGTTTCGGAACCGCATTGAAGATTAAATGTCCCAACCCTGTGGGGAGTTCGTCTGGAACTTCTCCATCCCAGACAGCGACATCAAATTCAGAAGCTAAAGTTTCTGGATCGACTTCGTCATATTCGATTTGGAAAAGTTCCACACTCTCTATGACCAACAATGCATTTTCGAGTAGTAAATTTGGGCGACCCACCTGAACAACGCGAAGTTTTCGCATGTTTTCCAGTACCAACCATGCGCTGTCATCGAGAGCGAGTGCGTCAGAATTGGTAGGAATCCATCGAGCTTCTAACTGAAGAGAAGGCCCCGAAATTGTTTCAAATGAAAGAATCCAACTTTCTTTTCCCTCAAGAGTCTTTGGT
Source organism: Planctomycetota bacterium (assembly GCA_016776905.1). Taxonomy (GTDB): domain Bacteria; phylum Planctomycetota; class UBA8108; order UBA1146; family UBA1146; genus UBA12191. The sequence goes on from JADHSM010000003.1 coordinate 201,636, forward strand.
TCTGTTTCTTTAAGAACTTCACCATCCCCGAGCAAACGTAAGACGCCTTCTAGAGGATCGTCTCCTGTATTTTTCAACTCCAACAGAACTTTTAAATCACCTTCTTCAGTGAATTCTCTTCGAGCTGCAAATGCAATGATTCCGACATTAGATGAGGAAAAACCAACGCTATCAACAATGACTGGAACCTCTATGGAGTCACCTTTCCATTCGGGAACGACTCCATCCGATATCAAAAATATTCGAGCGTCCGGCTGATTCGATAAGAGCTCTTCAGAGCCATCGCTTCCGTCTGTTCCAGCACTTCCTGCCCCAGCAGCGGGAATCAACTCGTCTTGGCGCACAACAGACAAAGCCAACTCCAAGGCGTCTTCGAAATTTGTAACTCCAGAACCGGGGCTGACTTCATTGACCATACGAGCGAGCAAAGAACCATCTGTCGTCACAGGAGTCAAAACTTCAGCGTTCTCTCCAAATGAGATGAGAACAGCTCTTTCACCATCAACTTCCTCGATTCGATCGAGTGCTTTTTCCTTCGCGATTTCAAATCGGGTTCGTCCATCTTCTTCAAGGCTGCTCATGCTTGCAGAACGATCCAACATGATCACATTGAGCCTTGATGCGTAAATAATAGAACCCGATTCGGGCCTGAGGAGCCCGAGAATCAGGAACAACAAACAAAGCAGCTGAAACAACAGAAGAAGGTTTTTCACCAATCTCTGAAATGGAGATTTTACTCTCTGATCTTCCAAAGCTTTTTTCCAGAGCAGAACGCTAGAGACTTCCGATTTCCGTCTCCGGATTTTCAAGAACCACATCACCAACAACAGTGGAATGAGAATCGCCCAACCTATGAATTGTGGAGCAGCAATATTCATGACAACCATCTTTTTTGGCGAAGAACATCAAGGACCACCTGATCAAAGGGGACTGCTGTACTCACTTCAACAGGTTGGATTTTATATCTGCGACAATGACTTCGAATCTCTTCTCGAAATTGAGACAAAGCACTTTGATAGGCTTTCAACACAGAGTTGGTCATCGTGACATCGACATGTTCTTGACGTTCTGAATCAACAAGACGGAGATCTCCTTGCAGATCAGGTTGAGCTTCAGATTGCGAAAGTAGATGGATTAACCAACTTTCACCTCTCACTCCTGGAATTTGCCGGAATGCTGATTCCACACCTTCAGGATCCATCAGATCAGATATCAATATCTGGATCGCCCCTGAAGGACATGTTGCCGAATGAGCTCGTAAAGATTTATCCAGAGAAGTTTCAGACTCCGGTTTTAGTTTTTCGAGCACGTCTACGAGTTTCAGAATCGATCGTGATCCCCTCAGTGGCGGAACTGGTGTCCGAAGTTGTTCATCGAAAACTCTGAGATGCACTCTATCGCCAGAAGACAATGCAATAGCACCGAGTGCTGCTGTGACCTGACGTGCATGCCTCCATTTATCAGGTTCACCTGAACTCATCGAGGCAGACGCGTCGAGAATCAAGAAGACGCTTCGCTCTTCTTCTTCTTCAAATAATTTGATGAACAACTTTTCTAAACGACCGAAGATGTTCCAGTCCAGATGGCGAAGATCGTCGCCGGGAATATAATCTCTGTGGTCAGCGAATTCTGTCGACATTCCACGTCGCTTCGATCGCTTTTCTCCACGAACCTTCCCTTGGAGCACGTTTCGAGAAACCAGAACCAGTTTGGCACACCTCGCGAGGAAGTCCTCGTCTAGCAACGGTGCCGCACTAGGCTCAGAGTTACTCATTACTTATCCAGCCCAGAATTATCCAGCCCAGAGTTATCCAGCCCAGAGTTATCTAGCCCAGCTTCAAGCAATTCGGGTGTGGATTCCAAAATGTCAGTCACGATATTATCGACAGAAATCCCTTCGGCTTCACCCTCAAAGCCCAACAGTATTCGATGTCGTAAGGCAGCAGGGGCAGTTTTCCGAATGTCGTCAAATCCCAAATGTAATCTTCCAGCAAGAGCGGCTCTCACTTTTGCTCCGAGTAGTATCGATTGAACACCTCTCGGACTTGCTCCAAATCGAACCCATCTCTTCACCTGTTCTGTCGCCATGGGAGAACTCGGGTGCGTGGCAAGAAGTAATCTCACTGCATAATCTTGAACATGAGGAGCGGCCTCAATCATACGAATCGCACTTCTGTGTTTCAGGATTTCGGCACCCGTAAGAACAGACTGAACCTCATGCGACTTGGACCCCGTCGTTCTGACGAGAACCTCGTTCAGTTCTTCACGTTTTGGAAATGGCACTTGGATTTTGAACAAAAATCGATCCAGCTGAGCCTCTGGAAGAGGATATGTTCCATCCATCTCGAGAGGATTTTGGGTGGCCAATACAATGAAGGGTTGTTCCAGCGTGTGGGTTTCCCCACCGGCTGTCACTTCGCTCTCTTGCATCGCTTCCAACAAGGCGGATTGAGTCTTGGGTGTCGCCCGGTTCACTTCGTCTGCCAATACAATTTGGGCGAAGATGGGACCCGGTTGAAATTCGAAAGACTTACGTCCTTTTTCGTCTTCCACCACGATTCGTGTTCCGGTGATATCTGCAGGCATCAAATCGGGGGTGAACTGGATTCGAGAATAATCGAGATCGAGACAATCGCTCAAAGTTCGAACAAGAAGCGTTTTGCCCAGTCCTGGAACTCCCTCAAGCAGACAATGCCCACCTGAAAATAGTGAGATCAGAACCGTCTCCACGACTTCGTCTTGGCCGACAAGAATCTTGCCCACTTCCTCCCGAACCTTTTTGAAGTCCGATTGCAGTGCCACAAGGTCTTTTTCCAGATCTGACATCTGTACCCCATCTCAACTTTCAAGCATCTCCGAAGTCACTCTCAAGAGCAAGTTAACCATCTTCGTATTGATCATTAAATTCCTGTGAGAGGACTGGTTCTGTGAGCTCTGCTTCGTGATACACTCCCGGTCTGGCCTAATTTGGATTGAAGAGGAAAGCCGATGTACCCAAAGATCTGTCTCCTGATGTTAATAGCCATCACTCTTGTGTCTGGCTGTGGTACGAGTCCACGCGCTCGATCCGAAAAAGTAAATAATCCTGTACAAGATCCTCTTAAAAATGCTCCTCAAGTAGAACCCCCCATTGTGGCAGGTGACATCATTCCCGCCATTCCCGATGGGACACAAAGTGATACGGCTCCTGTGACAGCAGAAGTCCAAGCTGTAAACCTGGCTCCAACCGCTTTGTCCGAAAAAGATTCCATGACATCCGTGAGCCTTGACACTTCAAACTTGGAGACTCTCGTCCTCATGTGTGGTTCAGGCCCTTTGTTGATCGAACGCGACTCCAACACCCAGACAATTTCCTTTACCGCAGAAGTCGTGAGCAAGGCAAGTGGACTCGATCGTGCGCGTGAATTGGCCTCGGCTGTCAGTATTGCCATCGACGATACTGCCAAAGGAAGATACCGGGTTCGTCTGATTGAACCTCAACTCGTCGATCTAGAAACATGCGACATCACGATGACAGTGACATTGCCTGTAGACGAGAACCTTGATTTTGACTTGGACATCCAAGACAGCGACGGCTCGATTGTTGTCGACGGATTTCGCGGAAATCTTTCCATCACAAGTATCAAAGGCTCAATTGAAGTTCTCCAATCCAAAGGCAAGGTTGATATCTCTTCTGGAGATGGAACCTGTGAAGTTGTCGGACTGGAAGGCTCTCTGAAAATCAGAGACGGAAACCAAAATTGCAACGTGAGCGAGATTACAGGTGACGTAGAAATTTGGGGCCGTGAAGGATCTCTGGAAGTGCGCTACATCACTGGAAACGTGTTCCTCATCGATGGCCGCGATGGTGCCGTGATTCAGAGTATCGAAGGCGATGTTACCCTTTATGGCTTTGACCCTTCTCGGTGCAATGTAGAGGGTGTCTCCGGATCAGTCATCTATAAGACGGGCGCCCCCTAGGGCACGTCGGTCACATGTACCTCCTCCAAGGAAAACGTCAGGTTCCTCTCGGTTACGAAATGAACGCTCACCCGGCCTCAACGGTGGTCGACCTCAACCGGGCGATCGATACCTTCGTGGTTCCCGTCCGTGACAAGGTTTGTCCTGGTGAGCCCTTTGCGATCGCTCCGCATATCGGACAAAAACTCGCTAGCGAACTTCGTAAAAAAGGAGTCGCAGAATCCGTCGGGGACCGGTTACGAGATTTGGATCTCCACCCCTATACCGTGAATGCATTTCCACTCAAGGATTTCCACGCCCGACGAGTGAAAGAACAGGTCTACCTCCCATCTTGGGCTCACACCGAGAGGGCTTCTGTCACCTGCCGGATTGCAGATGTTTTCATTCGTATGACACCGCAGGCAAAAAATTTAAGCATCTCGACTTTGGGTGGAGGCTACCGATCCGCAGGGAACACCCCTGCCGATCATCAAAAAATGGCGCTCCAATATCTGAAGGTGGTCGCTCACCTGGTTCGCTTAGAACATGAAACCGGCATCCGCATCACTCTGAATGCGGAACCGGAACCGGATACCACCTTCGAATGTGCTGAGGACGTGATCCATTTTTGGGAGAATCACCTCTTGTCAGGAATTCCAGAACTGGCCATGACTCTCGGCTGTAGCCGCAACAAAGCCGACAAAATGCTCCGCCGCCACTGGACCGTAAATCTGGACGCATGTCATTCCGCTGTCCTCTATCGATCACCTGTTGAAGACTGGAAGCGCTTGGATAAGGCGGGGATTTCCGTCGGAAAAGCGCACATCACCAGTGCCATCCGTTGCCCTAAGCCAGAACAAAATCCCGAGGCCTTCGCAGAATTACTGCAACACATCGAGCCTCGTTATCTTCATCAGAGTGCCATCAAAATGAAAGATGGAAGCATCGTACGGCTGCCCGATCTTTCGAAAATCAAAAAGCAGGATCTGTCTTCTGTCGCCGAAGTAAGAACCCACTTCCACGTTCCACTATCGAAAGCACGGCATGGCAAGCTGCTCACCACACGCGATGATGCGAAAACTCTCTTAGGTGAAGCGCTATCTCGAAAAAAGAATCCACCTCATATCGCTGTAGAAACATACACTTGGCCATTACTCACAAAAGGACTCAAGAAAACTGAGCAACAAAAAAAACTAGTCGAAGGCATCACAGCAGAACTACGCTGGGTAAAAAAAACCTGCTGAACGTAAGCTCTATATTCTTCAGCAGAGACCACGAGTGATTCTTTACAGAATAGAAGTTCCTATCGGCTGCCCCGCGTCACACGTGTGGGTCCTTCGAGAATTCCGAAGTCTTTAGCGGTCACATTGATAAAGTTCGGATTCCCCGCGACTGCGGCGTACACCTCGCCCGCCTTGTAGGCTTCAACCGCTGCCTTGTCTTCAAAGGTGTAAACACCTCCATAGGTATTACTCGACGGATCAGAGAGCCACACTTTATCGATCAATCCCGGGATCGCAGCAAAGGTATCTGCAAGACCATCACAGGCTTCACTGAACTGATCATGATCAATTCCATCCAGATTAAAATTGATGACTAAAATGTAAATAGAGACCTCTTCTCAACAAAAGAAATGAAACGACTCTTCGATCTCTCGCGAATTCGACTGTGCTAATTATTCATCAGCATCGCACAAAAATTCAGATTCCACACATCCTAAAGAGGCTTCTCCAGCATCGCGACAGGCTTACCCCTGCCGACATATTGACCGACTTCTCTGAATCCCAGAGAGCGGTGAAAGGCGAGGCTGACTTCATTTCGCGGTTCCAAATTGACTTCGCATACCAACCGCTTCAAGTTTCGGGAGCGTGCCCAGGCCTCCAAAGTCAGATAGAGAGCCGCTCCAACGCCTTGTTTTCTGGCACGTGCATCTACAGCAATACGATCGATGTAACCAAAGTGCTCGAAGCCGTTTTGAAACCACTGAAAGTTGGGGCTGTCGTAATCAGAATTTCGGGTCATCACAACGAGCATTCCAGAAGGGTCGTCCCCCGTATTGGCGACCGGTTCAGACTGCCAAACCCTGTGTGCACTTCCCAGTAATTTCTGAAACGCAGAAACCTCTAAAGATCCAACCTCTGGAGCATTCTCTTCATTGAGCGCATGTAATCTTGCATACATCTCCTCAGACAATAAAAGATCCCTTTGACGCTCATGCTCAAAAATACATGAGACCTCTAACGAGGAAAACGCCTCCGGTTTCCAGCTCAAGAGTACTGCCAACCGTTCCAGTACGATTCTCTTTTGATCTTCTTCGAGACGACCTAAGCCACAACAACTCATGATCAGCTGCCAGCGATCATCATGTGTCATCTCATCTTGATACAGAGCACTGACTGCAGCGGCGTCTTCGAGGCGATCATTCAGAGAAATTCGACCTTGATAATGAAGGCACGCCGAATCCACCGTCGCTATAGTCTTGCCCTCTTTGGTGTCCATGTGCCAGAAGGAGGGCAAGCCATTCAATACCCGTATTCCCTGAAGATGCCAATGCTGCAACGCCACGGCCACGGGTTTCATAGTTTCAACGATGGTCGCTGAGTTTTCATGACGTTCTGGGTTCATCGCGGTTTCGTTATACATCGAGGGTTCTTGACCCCCATATTTCAGCAGCGACACACCTGCGGGCACAGATTCGACCACATGCTGACTCACGGATGGCCCCCGTGTTTCTAATCTCAGCAAGTGTGCGGTGGCCTGTCGCTGCATCAATGTGGACTCGATCAGGCTTCCTCGCCATGAACGAAATGGAACACCATCGATTTTCTTTTTTGCGGGTAACTGGCAAGAACGCACGCGAACTCGCCGAGGAAAAATGGTTTCACTCCCTTTAGGATCTCGCCAATAAGTTCGAGCGACACCTTTTCGGTCGCCCACCTTGCAGACAAGAAGTCTCCGAATCCTCCGTCGACGGCGTCGCATTTCTTTTTTCTCGACGCGTTGTTCGATCCGTTTTTTTCGTTCGGGGATCACCCGCATCCAAGACACCCCGTCTTCAACTTGGACAGGTCCTGTTCCCCAGCCCGTGTTGATGCCCAAGTTACGAGCCTGGGCAGCCCAACCTTGCAGCATGAATCCCACATCCTGCCCCGCGCGGATTCCGCCCAATGACTGAGCGACCTGTACCAACATCGCTTCCTGGCGATGCTCTAATACATTCTCGCAGATGCGGGCATCATGAAGATCGACCACCCACAATTGCAGATTTGAAGAATCGGTACCCCGAGCCATAATATTGCCGGTATGAAGATCTCTCGCCTCCATGCCACTGCGAACCAAACGCGCCACGAGTGCACCCAAGTGCCTCAATATTGCGGCTCTCTCGGTTCCATGAAATTTTTGAATGAAGTTGGGGAACTCCTCGGTATCCAGCAGATATTCGGTAAATACAACATCGCCACTGGCTGAAGTTTGCCACCCGACAGGACGCGGAACAGGAATGCCCACCCTCTCGGCGTGTCTCAGATGACGCCACTCCATGAAGGCTCTTCCCCATCCTAACCTTCTTCGCCAGCGGGCAGCGGTGTCCTTCTCACGATGGATTTTCGCAATCAAAGTCGGCCGGGAAGGCGAAGGGGGAATCCAGAGCACTTTTCGATCTCTGTTTGAATGCAGTAATCGAACGCCCTTGAAATCCAAGAGTGCATCTGCTTCGGTCGGGATTCCTGCAAGCCAGTCTCCCCTTCGGGAGACGACCTCACGCTTGCCATTCTCCTGACTCGTAGCCAGTATCACACGACCCCTTGATGACACTCCGCCTCTTCCCCATCGAATACATTTCTACCGTTACGACAAACACAACTCTCAAACTCAGGTCTCCCACGATCATCATCGTACCGCCCAACAGACCCCTAATGAAATCGGCTCGTTTTAAGAATAAAGCCGAGGATGACAAGGCTCTACATTTAATTCGTCTGGTGGTTCAGTCCAGCAGAGTTTGATATGCTCTATCAAAGGTGGGAGTCCCCGATGGGAATCCCCAGAGACGCATCGTACTTCTCTCACCCTGGAGCCTATTTCCGAATGGCAAAACAATCCTTCGATCTGCCCTTTCAGGCGCCCTCTCCTTCACAAGATGACCGAGAAGTGGCTGTTGTGCTGAAAGTATTGACCCCTGGAGATCCCTCCGAAAATGTCGGAGACGTCGATCCCGTTGGGGAAATCACAGCTTTGGCCGATACCGCAGGGGTTCAGGTTGTCTCCTCTGTTCTTCAAAAGAGATCCAAGCCTCATACCGCCACGTATGTTGGAAAAGGGAAATTAACAGAACTGAAGGAAGCCGCTGAACTGGCGAATGCTCAACTCATCATCGTTGACGACCCTATCACTCCAGCTCAGGGCAGAAATATCGAAGAAGTCACTGAGCTTCGAGTTGTCGATAGATCAGAACTGATCATGGATATCTTTGCTCGAAATGCGCGAACGCACCAAGCCAAGATTCAAATCGAACTCGCACAGTTAAAATATTCTCAATCGAGACTGACCCGGATGTGGACTCACCTCTCCCGCATGGAGGGAGGAGCCGTCGGAACACGGGGACCGGGTGAAACCCAATTGGAAACAGATCGCCGTATCGTCAGGAAAAAAATATCGGTGCTGAACAGTCGCCTCCAAGAAATAGAAAAACAATCGCGAACACAACACAAGTCGCGAGAAGAGTCCTTCAGAATCGCCCTAGTCGGCTATACCAATGCAGGAAAATCCACATTGATGAAAAGATTGACCGGAGCAGACATCCTTGTCGAGGATCGGCTCTTCTCCACTCTGGACACGAGTACGCGCCAATGGGAGTTAGATCTCCCCTTCGATGTCCTGCTGTCAGATACGGTCGGGTTCATTCGTAAACTTCCTCATGATCTGGTCGCCTCTTTCCAAGCAACGTTGATGGAGGCGAGGGAAGCAGATCTGTTGCTCCACGTGATCGACGCCTCTTCCAAGACTATCGAATTTGACATGGAGTCGGTCACCAGAACCTTGAAGCGCGTTGGCTGCGATGAACACCCGTGTTGGATGATCCTCAATAAACTCGACAAAATTCCCGAGGAACGACGGATCGATCTTCAGCACATGCTCGCCGAAAATGAGAACTCTTATGCCATCAGTGCTGGCACAGGATCAGGGGTCGACCTTCTCGTAGAAAAAATTCTCGATCTGGGAAAACAACGGCAGGATTCGGGGCTTTATCAGGTGCCCCATGCTCGTGCGGACTTGGCGGCAAAATTACATGATTTGGCACAGGTGGTCAGTGAAGAGTTCGCAGAAGACGGCATTCATCTGGATGTCAGATTCAAGCCCGGCATGAAAGCACGCTGGGAGAGCGCACTCAGAGATGCCGGACTTTCAGGTACTCCTGAATCAGACTGAGACTGAATCAGACTGAGACTGAATCAGACTGAGACTGAATCAGACTGAAACTGAATCGGACTGAGACTGAATATTCTGCGTCCGAAACTTCTCTCAGTCTCAACTCAACTGCCAGAAACAGGAACCTTCTTGGAGGACTCCTCTTTCTTTTCGCCTAACTTCCGATACTTCTCTCTCATCTCTTTCAGGAATCGATCCTGAGCACCAAAGGTCTCAGTATAGACCTTTAAGCATACGCCTGCTGATTCCACATTCTCGGCATGAATCGCTCCATCGAATGCGAGTACCCAAAAAGCTCTGAAATTGATGTCTTCAGCATCGAGCCGCTCACCCGCCACCACCATCTGGTGCGCACGATCCATCGCCTTTTGGCGAAGATGAAGGACGACCTCTTTAGACTCCCTGTCTGAAAATGCCATTCGATACGGACCAAAGACTTCCAGGAATTTGATGCTGACTCTCTCGCGCAACCAACGGCCGATCACTTCAGCTGGAACGCCCTTCATCTGCGTTGCGGCTTCCATCTCTTTGAAGTTCGCTTGCCCCGGGTCAAGCAGACCCATGAGCAACGTCAAGTGCGCTTTGGCCACTCGATCTTCGGGATGTTCCAACACTCGTTTCTTAAGTTTCAACAACGGTTCGACCTGAGCGATCCCGTAGTCCAGATTCTCCGGAGTGTCGGGACGCCAATAGGGTTCCTTGCCAAACAACATCGCACCTTCGGCGTCGAGAATCAAAAAACTCGGAAATCCACGCAACCCATACCGATCCATCATTTTCTGATCCGGTTTGTCTTCCAGAGATGCACTGATGTTCAGGTATGGAATAAATCGCTGAGTCGAATTCTTCCACCATGCTGATAGGAGAGGGCCCCCCTCCATGTATTCACAAGGCGGTCAGGGAGCGTAGGAGCGAGTGAAATATGCAATGATCGGTAAGTTTTTTTCCGCCGCCAATTTCTGGGCGGCTTCCAACGAGCTCTGCCAAGGCACCGCTTTGGCAAAAGCTTTCGCCAATTTCTCATCATAGTTTTTCTGCATTTTCTCCGGGTCTTGTCCCTCGATGAGAGCGGGAGAAATCCAAAGAGTCAAAGCGGCAAGACAACCCAGAAGGGTTTTGGGTAAACCAGGTCCGAAGGATCGATTCGGAGTTTCCAGCTGAGCCCGGGAATTGTCCCCAAACATAAAGCGCCTCTTTTCATTGTGAAAAAAAGAGGATAACCCCCACGCCCCCGCCGCCAACCCCAAGGCCTCGTCCGGCATTGCTTCATTATGAAGCAGAACCAGATGCTTCATAATGAAGCAATGCCCCATATGCGTCAAAATAAAGCACCCCTCTGAACTTGGAGTCCAGAGGGGTGCAGGGATGGGCTGTGATGTCAGGATTCAAGCAGCAGAGAGTTGTCTATCCGCGAATCCATTCTCTTGGGCGTACTCCATGAGTTCTTTCCGTAACTTTTTACGTGCTCTCGAGATCCGTGATCTGACCGTCCCCAATGGTACATCCAATTCTCGGGAAATCTCGTGGTAGGCCAAGCCGTCGAGGTCACACATCAGCAATGGAACACGAAACTCCTTTGCCAACTGCTGGACCGCATGACGGACCCGATCTCCCACTAACTCAAGACTGGGATCGGCTCCCGCTTCGATTCTCTTGAGCTCCTTATCGACCTCCCATGACCTTTCCGGGGCCATTGGCTGAGATAAGTCCACATCTTCATGAAGAGGACGCCTCATCTTTTTGCGGCAAATATCGTAAAAACGATTTTTGCAGATCCGGAATAACCAGGAGCGGCAATCTGTTCCTCTGGAAAATGAATCGAAGGCACGCAGAGCTCTCAATAGCGTGTCCTGGACCAGATCATCCGCTCTATTGCGATCTCCTGTCAATGAGATGGCAAAGGCTCTCAATGAATCGATATGAGGCAACACCTCTTCATTGAAGGCATCCTCCTCTTCAGTCTCGATCTCCCAGTTGCCGAACAAGTTCCATTCGTCCAAGTTTATTCTTTTCAAAGCGATACCCCCTCAGGGCTATTTGTCACATTTCGTCACATTCTTAATCAGGCTGAAATAACACAAGCAACTGCCATGCCAAAACCAGAGCCGATTGGATTTATATGAAGAGTTTGAGAATAGCGGATATCATTCAGCGATCAGATTTGATCCTCGTCCAATAGTGAAGGTGAATCTTAATGCTCAAGACCCGTTCCTTCTCAGCACTGACATGCACCCAATTCTTGGGTGCGTTCAACGACAATGTCTTTAAGCAATTCGTTCTCTTGATCGCCATGTCACTCTCCCTCGATTGGCTTCCCATAGATTCACAGAGCATGGCCATGGGCCTCTTTGCTCTTCCATTCGTCATCTTTGCCGTCATCGGTGGATCTATTGGTGATCGATTCCCGAAGAGGACCGTCATCATCATGGCAAAACTGGGAGAAGTCCTGATCATGACACTCGGGATGCTCGCATTTGCCCTCGCTTCTGTGGATCAGGACCTGAGCGTCATGGCGATGATGGGCGTGCTTTTCCTCATGGGAACACAGAGCGCATTCTTCGGCCCTTCCAAGTACGGAATTATCCCAGAGATGGTCAAGGAAGCCGACCTCACCCGAGCCAATGCCATCATCAGCATGACCACCAATATGGCGATCATTCTAGGAACCGCCTTTGCTGGTTTTATGTTCCTCTACCTCAATCCTGGAGGCGACCTCTCCAAAGGAAGTCCGAATTGGTGGAGCGGTATCCTCTTCATTTCCATCGGCCTCATCGGATGGATTTCTGCGCAATTTATTGAATCAGGAAAAAAGCCCAGCGCGCCAGAGAGAAGATTGGAGTGGAATCCGATTACCGAATTGAAGGCTCTCGCAAAAGACAAGCCTCTTCTGGGAGCGATCCTGTCCACAGGCTGGTTCTATCTCATCGGAGGCCTGACGATGGTCTCACTGAATGAGTGCGGAATCAAAATCCTCAAGATGGATGACGGAGGATCCCGCCTCTTCTTCTTCGTTGCAGGTGGTATTGCCATCGGAAGTTTGCTGGCCAGTAAGTTGTCCGGAGAGAAAGTAGAAATCGGCATCGTTCCCATCGGCGGCTTGCTGATGAGCTCAGGATTCGCCTTAACAACCATCGTCGATGAAACCCTGCTCGGTTACGGCACCACTCTGACCCTCGCCGGAATCGGAGGAGGACTGTTTTTGGTGCCCCTCGTTTCCTATATTCAGGAACGATCAAAGGGAGAAGAAAAAGGTCGAGTTCAAGGTGCTCAGGAACTGGTCACTTTTATTTTCATATTCATGTCCGCGGTCGTCTGGAACCTTCTGGTCAACAGCAATGCTTTAGCACTCAGCCCTGAAGGAACACTCCTTGCTATCGCAGCTTTAACTCTCGCAGGAACCCTAGGTGTCTTTTTCACAGTTCCTCACATTGCCGTACGATTCCCGGTCTGGATTCTGGTCAATACACTTTACAAAATCCGCATCATGGGAATGGAGAATATTCCTCGCCGTGGTGGAGCACTCCTCGTGGTCAATCACCTCTCATATGCGGATCCATTCCTCGTGGGAGCCAGCGTCCCTCGATTTGTTCACTTCCTGATGCATCGACAATTCAAAGATATGGGCATGATCGGCTGGGCCAGTCATCTCATGCGAGCGATTCCCGTCTCTAGTGAAGATGGGCCCAGAGCCATCATTAAGTCTCTAGAAGAGGCCGCTGAAAGAGCACGCAAAGGTAACATCGTCTGCATCTTTGCTGAGGGTGGAATCTCCCGCACCGGCAATCTGCTTCCGTTCTCAAAAGGGCTCGAGAAAATCGCTCGCAAAGCGGATGTGCCTATTATCCCGATGTATCTGGACAGAGTCTGGGGAAGCATCTTTTCCTTCCGCGGAAAAAAGTTCTTCTTCAAGCGTCCACTGCGATTGCCTTACCCTGTCACCGTCACCATCGGTGAGCCACTTCCCTCCACTGCTACCTCTCGTGAAGTCCGTGACAAGGTCGAAGAGTTGAGCGCACAGGCACTCGACTCTAGAAAACAACCCGGAATAACTTTGGCCACTCGATTCCTGACTGTCGCCAGAAAATCGAGTGGAAGAACGGCAGTGATTGAACAAGGGAAGTCACTCAACTTCAGGAAACTATTGATTCTTGTTTTGGTACTCCGAAGAAAATTGAGACACCGCCTTAAGGGACAACAAAACATAGGTGTAATTTTGCCCGCTGGTATCGGTGGAGCTGCCACAAACCTGGCATTGGCTGTATTAGGAAAAACGACCAGCAATCTCAACTTCACTGCCGGAACTGGACCCTTGAAATCTGCCTGTGAACAGCTTGAGTTAAAAACCATCATCTCGGCCAACCTCTTTACACAAAAAATCAATCTCGACATTTCGGAATTCGCACCGGATGTCGAAGTGATTGATTTGCCATCGCTCTTGACCAGAGAAGTCACTACCAAAGACAAAGTCATCGCTCTTCTTACCGCTCTGCTTCCATCCACCTTCCTCAGATCTCTTCCGGACGTTCCCCATGATCCTGACTCTGATGTCTCGGTGATGTTCTCCAGTGGATCGACCGGAACTCCAAAGGGAGTCAGACTCTCTCACCACAATATTCTTTCCAACGTGAGAAGCGTCTCGCAGATTTTCGACGTAGACCACAATGATAGAGTTGTGGGCTCTCTGCCCTTTTTCCATGTCTTTGGATACACCATCACTCTTTGGTTCCCCTTAGGAAATGCCATTGGAGCGATCTACCATCCAAACCCCATGGACACCGATGCTATCGCAGAGCTCACACGAGAACAAAAAGGGACTATTTTCCTCTCTACCCCCACCTTCTACAGAACCTATCTTCGTAAATTCAATCCTGAAGATTTCAAATCGGTTCGCATCGCTGGCGCAGGAGCAGAAAAACTGAAAGCCAGCTTGGCTGAAGCTTGGGAAGAAAAATTTGGGTCTCCCCTCCTCGAAGGTTACGGCTGTACAGAATTAAGCCCCGTGGTCTCTGTCAATCTTCCAGATCTGGACGTCCCAGGATTCCGCCAGAAAACCAGAAAATTAGGAACCATCGGGCTTCCTGTTCCCGGCGTAGTCACTCGAATCGTCGATCCGGAAAGTGGGGAAGATTTAGCCCACGGCGAACCCGGACTTCTACTCATCAAGGGACCCAGCGTCATGACTGGATACTTGGGGAGAGATGATCTGACCAAAGAAGCCTTCGATGGCGAATGGTATAAGACCGGCGACATCGCCAAAGTTGACGATGACGGCTTCCTGATCATTACGGACAGATTGTCGAGATTCTCGAAATTGGGGGGCGAAATGGTGCCTCACGTACTCATCGAGGAGGCGATTCAAGAATACATCGACCAGCAAATCCCCGACGAAGAAGAGTCCGGGGGCGAGGCCATGGTTGCTGTGACGTCTGTACCAGACGACGCCAAAGGAGAGAAACTGGTCGTGATTCACGGGAAGCTCCCCGTAGAAGCAAAAGAGATCATCGAGAACCTGCGCGGTCGTGGAGATCTACCAAACCTATGGATCCCACGCCCTGAAGCTTTTGTTCCAGTAGATGAAGTCCCTCGACTGGGATCAGGGAAACTAGACCTCAAAGCCGTTAAAAATCGGGCACTTGAACACTTTGGATTCAGCGATTGATGTGACTAGTTCTCCCCCCCGAAAGACCTCATGATGACCATGAGACAGGAGGGGCCACGATGTCCGCAGATGAAGTCGAAGATCTAGGTCTTAGAAATTTCCAGAAGACCATCGAGCAGATCTATTTTGATAAGGATTCCAACAGAGGTGTCGAGGGATCCTTCATGTGGCTCGTCGAGGAGGTCGGGGAATTGGCGCGAAGTCTTAATTCTTCTGAAGCCAACTGTCCTGAAGAACGTGCTGAGTTTGCTGACGTCTTAGCATGGCTCGCCAGCATTGCCTCACTCAGAGGTGTGGATTTGGCAACATGCGTCCACGAGAAATATGGGGCTGGCTGCCCCAGATGCCAGAGTAAGCCCTGTAATTGTCAACACCGAGAGGACATCCCGGCGAGTTCATGAAAAAATTCGGCGTTCTCGATCGATATCTCCTAAAGGATCTCACTGTGTCGTCCATCTTTTGCCAGATGGTCCTCAGTATTCTTGTCAGCATCGTCTTCTCCATGAAGGCGGTCAGCTCTGGATACTCGCTAGGTATCGTCATCCCCTGGCTAGGGGACAGCTTGCTTTACAGTCTTTACTTCACGGTTCCACTTTCTGTGATGGCGGGGTGTACTCTCAGTTACGGAAGATTCGTGGCCGATCGTGAGTACACCGCTTCAGTCGCTAGCGGTATCAGTCCGATACGACTGTTCCTACCGATGTTTCTTCTTGTCGCTCCAGTGATGCTCGGTCTACTTTTGACCCAATCGACACTCTTGCCGGAGCTTCAACATCGCAAGCAGGATCTCAGCCGCTTCTTTATCAAGCAGCTCGAAAATATCGGAGACGGTCGAAAAGGGCAGATCCCATTGGACGAACAGGGCGGAGTCATCTACTGGGAAGAGATCCGCAAAGGGACCGATATGAGTATGGTCTACATCGAAAAACAATTGGATGCCCAAGGTGGAAGCGCTATTCCCTCTCTCGCAGATATCGACGAAAAACCCCCAACGACGATATTGGCAGATAGAGCAAAACTCAGCATTGCGGAGAACAAAGCGGTGATTCGTCTCACCTTAAGAGACGTTCAAGTGATGTACCCTGTAAATCGATCCGAGGATGGCACCAGAGATTTATTGAACTGGGATCATGAAAAAATTAACTTCGACCAATTCAATGTGGATTTCCCGATCAACTCCAGCAAACGCAGGCAAAACGACCTCCCCACAGCGGATTTGATTTCTTTAATGGATGGGAAAAAATCTGAGCTGGACACTGTCGAAGCGATGCTCAATGTGCCATCAGATCCGGATACAAAAAGAGCACTTCAATCAGAGAAAAAAGCATTAACCAGATCCTTGAGGCGGGGCGATACAGAGATCTGGCGGCGAAGAGCGATGGCGCTTGCTGTATTATCATTTGCGCTACTGGGCTCTCCGTTAGCACTTCTCTTGCGAACTAATCAACGTTTGGTCCCCTTCTTTTTCGCAGTCTTGGCGGTTCTCGCAGTGTTTTACCCATTGACCTACGGCGGGATTCAACTGAGTAGAGCGACCGGTGCTCCAGCATGGATCACTGTGCTTTCAGGAAACTACGCTCTCATCCTGGTTTCGCTTGGCCTTATTTTCCGATTGAGGCTGCGATGAAAAACTTCTGGAATCGACCTCCTCTCAAATGGCTGCCATTGAAAACCATCGATCGATACCTGATCCGGCAATACCTGATCTCGTGGTCGATCGTCTCATTTGCCATTCTTTCGCTGTTTTGCGTCATCGATGGAGTTTCCAGACTTGACCGATTCTTGCGTCATGATCAGCCGCTTCCTCTTGTCATGTTCCAGTATTTTTCAGCCATGGTTCCCATCTACTTCACTCAGTATCTAGGGCCCATCCTGACACTCTTCGCAGCCATGTTCACCGCGACTCAAATTAATAAGGGTCATGAACTGATTCCACTCAGAGCCTCAGGGCTGCCGTTACCAAGAATTCTGGCTTCCTTTTTCCTGATGGCCTTGGTGATGGCAACGATGATGATCGTCGTCCAGGAAGCTGTAATCCCGTCACTGAAAGACCGCATTCGCCTTGCTGACTCTTATGGCAGATCAAAAAACAACATCAAGCCCGACATGGTCTCCGATAGTTTGAGTAACTTGATTCAAGTCGGCAGTTATCTTCCCCACGAGAAGCGTGGGCAAAAGGTACGCATCACTTCTACTCATCCAGACTCTTCAACGCCCAAATCCATCATCGTGGCGAGAGAACTCATCTGGAAGGTTCCTCCAGCAGGTGAACCTTACTGGCTTTTGCGAGAGGGCAAAAAAGAACAGTTTGATCAAGAAGGTCTCAAAATCCCAGTTCCCCAACCCGATGGCACTGTCAGCTTGAGTCTTTCATTTGACGAACTCAAACTTGAAACCGATATGCGCCCCGTCGATTTGGAATCAAGCGACCGGGAAATCGAGTATCTCTCTTTCACAGAGTTGAGAGACCAGTACAAGCGAAGGCCTCACCTCGCCCACTTGGAAGTCAAGATCCATCGCAGGTTCGCATTCCCATTGGCCAACTTCATTCTGCTTCTATTGGGACTCCCCTTTATCATGAGGACAGAGAGCCAATCCATCGTTTTGGGATTGTCGATATCACTCGCTCTGGGCACCGGATATCTAATCTTTACCGAGATATGTTCACATTTAGGAAATAAAGGCGGGCTCAATCCGATGTTATCAGCATGGTTGCCCGTATTGTTTTTTGGAGCATTGGGGCTGACTCTATTTGATGGGATCGAAGACTGAAGAAAGAGCTCTGTTGAAAAAGATCAGGATCTCGATTGGATCTTTTCGACGGCTCTTTGATATCTCTTTCGCACTAACTCAGTAGAGATAGATAGTTGCTCAGAAATCTGCTGGGTTGATTTCCCATCGAGTTTTAACCACATGACGCTGGAATAATCGTCATCAAGTTCGTCGATCAACGAATGCAGCCATTCAGATTCCTCTCTCTGAATAGCAAGAACTTCACCGCCGACCAAATCGATATCAACCGGGATTGAAACGATGCCCCCGGGAATATTGGATTCGCCCTCAAATTTTTGGAGCGACTTCACCGCATCCAATACAGTCCACTTAGCATTTTGAAGAACGAGTTTGAGAAAGTCGTCGTAATCTGAATCGATTCCCAATACATCGATAACTTTCAATGCCCTGAGAAATACCTCCTGGCAAAGGTCATCCACCTGGATTTTTCTTTTCAGAGAAATGCTCGCTTGCTGAGACAAGTATCTTTCGATCTCCGGATGCACTTTTTCAAACAACTCACTACGTGCGGAATCTACCCCTAGCATCGCGTTCGTCAAAATATCTTGAAAGGTGTTTCCGCTATTCAAAAGGCATCCTTCGAGAAGAAAATGTGTCGTTTTCAGTGAAGTCTTATCTGCAAAATCAACCTGCGAGCATTGGGACACAATAATCGCTAGGTCATAAACACCGAATAAAAACTATATCCGAGAAGAGGTAATTTTCAAAATAGTTGTCACACTCTCGCATCGGGGCTCGCTAGTAAGGTAAGGACAGGAATACCTTCCTTGTCTTCACATAAAATGCCTGAGGCTCGGGGGTAGGTAAATAGCCGTTCAACCGCCCCTGAGTTCTCTTTTTTTGGCACTGTAGAGCTTAAATAACACTGTAGAATTTATATAACACTGTAGAATTTATATATCAGCGACCAGAACTCAGATATCAGCGACCGATCGCCTGATCTAAATCCTCAAGCAAATCGCCCACATCCTCAATCCCCACCGAAATTCTGATCAAACCGTCGGAGAGCCCCTCTGCATGACGGACTTCCACAGGAATGGCACCATGAGTCATCGTTGGAGGGTGCTCAATCAGGCTTTCCACGCCACCGAGGCTTTCTGCCAATGCGAATATATGGGTATTGGATACGACCTCTCTGGCACGCTCCTCAGAAGCTCCAGCAAGTTCAAACGAGATCATCCCACCGGGTGCACTCATTTGCCGAGAAGCAATCTCATAACCCTCATGGCTTTCTAGCCCTGGAAAAAACACCTTGCCGATACGCTCATCTGAATCGAGCCAATGAGCTATTTTCTCGGCATTACTGCAATGCCGCTCCATACGAACGGCTAGTGTCTTGGTTCCCCTGAGAGTCAAAAAGCAATCGAGAGGTCCAGGAATACCTCCCACAGAATTTTGAATGAACGCTAATTTATCCCGAAGATCGGAACTGGAAGTGATCAATGCACCCCCTACAACGTCTGAGTGTCCACCCAGATATTTAGTCACCGAGTGAACTACGATATCTGCGCCCAATGCCAGTGGTTGCTGTAAGTAAGGAGTCGCAAAAGTATTATCGACTACGAGTAATACTTCTTTTTCCTTACAAATTTTTGCCACCTCAGCGATGTCAGTGATTTTCAGCAACGGATTAGTAGGAGTCTCCAGCCATACCATCCGAGTCTCTTCCTTGATGGCATCTCTCACCTGATCCAAGTCTCCGGTATTAACGAAGTCAAATCCGATCCCCATGGGCTGGTATATCTGAGTGAAGATTCGGTGCGTGCCTCCATAGAGATCATTACCAGCAACAACGTGGTCACCGGTTCCTAATAGTTTAAGAACCGCGTCTGTAGCCGCGAGACCACTCGCAAAGCAGAGTCCGTAATCCCCTCCCTCTAATGAAGCTAGATTTGCTTCGAGGGCAGCTCTCGTTGGATTACCCGTTCTGGAGTATTCATATCCTTTGTGTACACCCGGTGCTTCTTGCACATAGGTGGAAGTCAGGTAAACGGGTGTCATCACAGCTCCGGTTGATGGATCAGGATGCTGGCCGGCATGAATGGCGCGTGTTGAAAATTTCACGATCAGGACCTTCTTCCACTCATGGAGTGAATCATGTCGTATTTAGTAATAATCCGGAATCCCTCTGGAGTCTCGACAAGAACTGCAGCGGATGGCTTACTAGCAAGATGTGCAAAGATGGCATCAGCGCTAGCACCTTCGCTCACAACGGGAAATGACTCTTCCATGATTTCCCTTATTTCGCATTCCAACATTTCAGTCCCTGCGAGCATTTTTTCTAGAACAACAGCTTCTCGAACACTGCCTACAGGAACGCCATTTTCAAAAACAGGAATCTGGCTGATCTCTTCACTTTGCATTTTCTCTACAGCGGTTCGCAAAGAGTCTGAAGGCGACATCTCTATTAAGGGACTCTTTCGAGTTCCTCTTTTGTTGAGAATTTCTCCCGCACTCAAGTGAAGAGAACTATCGAGTAAACCGTTCGTCCTCAACCAATCGTCGTCATAAACCTTACTGAGGTATCTTTCCCCCGTATCAGGAATGATCACAACCATGAGATCGTCTGGGCCCATACTTTTGGCCGCTTCAACAGCTGTGCACATGGCCGTTCCTGCGGAAGAACCACTCAGGAGACCTTCTTCTCTGGCCAATCTTTGAGCCATTGAAAAAGCGTCCTTGTCATTCACTTGGATCACTTCATCGATCAGAGAAAAATCGATGGTTCCGGGAATCATGTCTTCGCCGATACCCTCAGTTTTATAAGTATTGGCTTCGCCTAATTTCCCTGTCTCAAAATATTCTTTGTACAGAGATCCAACGGGATCCCCACCGATGACTTTTAAGTCCGGGTTTTTCTCTTTCAGGTAACGAGCGATTCCACTCACAGTTCCACCGGTACCTAACCCACAAACGAAGTGAGTTATTTTCCCATCGGTGTCATCCCAAATCTCAGGACCTGTAGATACGTAGTGAGCATGCGGGTTCCACTCATTAAAGTATTGGTTGGGATTGAACGCATCCGGATCTTCTTCCGTCAGACGTTTCGCCACGGAATAGTATGAACGTGGATCATCGGGCTCGACGGCTGTAGGACAAATAATGACTTCAGCACCAAAGGCTCTCAGGAGTTTTGATTTCTCCTCCGCAACCTTATCTGGCATGGTAAAAATCGCCTTGTATCCACGCACCGAGGCTGTCAACGCCAAGCCTAAACCTGTGTTTCCAGAAGTACACTCCACGATGGTTCCGCCTGGCTTGAGGAGGCCCTCACGCTCAGCAGCATCGATCATGTGCACACCAATGCGATCCTTGATACTGCCTCCTGGATTGAAGGCTTCAACTTTCGCCACCATCGTTCCCGGGAGCCCTCGGGAGATGCGATTGATTCGAACCAGCGGAGTCCCTCCGATGGTATCCAAGATATGATCATGTACTTTCATCTATTCACTCTCTTCATGCCTTCAGGGAGCTCTGCTTCACTGAAGAACTGTCCACCTACTGATTTGACGGAGACTGACAGACTCCTCAGAAGGTACACGAAATATGATAATACCCGAGACGCTCAAGAATACGATTCCAGTAATAATTCTCCGGATCCTCACGGAGTTCAGGTCCTTGGCCTAGGGGGATACGTCGGATAGGTTCCCTTTAGGACACTCAAGTCGTTGAATCATCGCCTACGGGAGAAAAGGAGATTTTGGAAAATGAGCCCTGTATCTGTGTTCCAAAACTCAGACCCCGAGGCTCTGGCCTGTCAATTGAGGCAGGATCTCCTCGATACCCTTCATCCCGGTGATCTGATCTGCATTCCCACAGGGCGTTCTCCCCTCGATCTATATCGGCAGATCCGGGAAGATGAGGCCTCTATCCGGCTGTGGCGAAGCCTCCGATTTCTCCAACTTGACGAATATATTGCCCCTGCCGCCCACATCGACAGTTTTCGGGACTACCTGCATCAACAGATCTTTGACCCCCTCGGCGTCGATAAATCTCGACTTCATACCATCGATCCTCAGGGTGATCCCAAAACCGAGGCTCAACGCTTGGATACAGTTATCTCTGAATGGGGCCCCCCAAGGGCCTGTATTCTCGGCCTAGGATCCAACGGACACATCGCCTTCAATGAACCCGGCTCCAACTTCTCCAGCTACACCGCAATAGACCTCACTCCAGAAACCATCAGCGCTAACTTCAAAGAATCTCCGCCAGCGCAGCTCAAGGCTCTGACCATCAGTCTTGAACAGATCTACGCCTCTCGTGATGTCTTTTTGCTGGTCCCTCAACCTGAAAAGAAATCGATCCTCGATCACTGCCTCAGAGGCCCCAAGGATCTTTCTGTCCCTGGAACGATTCTTCATGACCATCCCGGACTTCACATTTACCGGGCTTGAGCATTTCGTCACACCCCTGAGTGGACTTAGAATCACATTCTTGAAGCACGACAGCGTCGTTTCCGATTTCCGGCCATGCCATGAAAGGCGCGCCATGAATCCTGTGTTCTTTCTTCTCCTGCTAAATCTCTTCAATCTCAATGCGACGGCCATGGAAGATGTCCTCGATCCGGTCGGAGGAGATGGAGAACGAGGTCAATTTTCATTCGAAATTCTGAATACCGAAGGAAAAGCGGTCCCCTCTAGACTGACTTTTCGCAAGCCCGATGGCAGCCGAATGAAATTTTTTAGGAACACTCAAGTAAACCCTGCTGATCTCGCCATCAGAGACGATGTCATCTGCACGATTTCAGGGAAGGGTTTGATCACTCTTCCTGTCGGAACCTGGGTGATCTACGCCAGTCGTGGACCGGAATGGAGCATCCATAAACAAGAAGTGGTCATCTCCTCAGACACGCGAACCGAGACCACCTTCGAATTAGAACATCAGGTCGATACCCAAGGCTGGGCTGCGGCAGACTACCATCTCCATACTTTGACTTACTCAGGGCACGGAGACAGCAACATGCCAGAGCGTATTATCAGTATCGCGAGTGAAGCTCTCGAAGTCGGCATAGCGACAGACCACAACCATCACACTGATTACGCACCGACCATTGAAGAACTCTCAGCCGGCGAACATTTTCAGGGAATCGTCGGAAATGAAATCTCAGTTCCCCTCGGACATTTTAATGCCTTCCCCCTCGAGCCCTGGGGCGAGGTGATCGATCCTGGATCCGAAAACGGCCCGCGGATGTTTCGAGCGGTTCGAGCGATGCGAAGCCAACCGGACACGGGCATAGGAGAAGTCCCCGTCATCCAGGTCAACCATCCGCGCTGGGAAGCGATCGATTATTTCCGCATCGCAGGCCTCGACCCCATCACAGGGTCCTCCACTGACCCTGACTGGTCTGTCGATTTTGATAGCGTCGAAATCTTCAATGAAAACGCGGGCTGGGGTTACTACGATGCAGAGATAACAGACCGCCCTACAGGATCTAGCCGCCACTCCGTGCTTGAAGACTGGCATCTGCTTCTCAATCATGGCGCACGAATCACCGCAGTTGGAAATTCCGACAGCCATGCGGTCAACACCAACCTGGCCGGTTGGCCCCGAAATTACTTTCCCACATCAAATGACCAGCCAGGAAAGATCCCCATCAAAGAGATCTGCGATACTGTCAAAAATGGACAGGTCGTAACAACCTTCGGCCCCTTCGTCACATTTACAGTCAACGGTGCTGGAATGGGAGAGACCGTGACCGCTGAGAGGGCTGCTGTTCAACTCACAACAACAATACAGGCGGCAGACTGGATCGACGTCGACCGAGTACTCGTCATCGTCGATGGCGATGTGGTCGAAACCATTCCAGTTCCAGATAGCCGAGAAATCGTACGACTGGTCGATACCCGAAAAATACCTGTACGGACTGACGGTTGGATATCTCTGAGAGTTGAAGGGGATGAAAGCCTTGCCCCCATCGTTCCCGACAAGGTTCGACCGGTTCTTCCCATCGCAATCACAAACCCCGTGTACATCGATGCAGATGGAGATGGAATTGCAACGGCCCCTGTAGAGGTCGCCCGTCGCTGGCTGGAATCACATGGAAATGATTCGATGCGGTTGCACGCCGAGTGGCAAGCACGCCAACCTCGCCAGCGAGTGGCGCTCCTCAATGCATGCCTCGACGATTCAATACATTCCAGAACTCTCAGCCTTTGGGGACTGGAGGATCCTTCTAGAGTGGTTCGATTGGCAGCATGTCGATTGATAGAGAGAGCAGAAATCACTGCAGATGAATCTTTGCTGAATGCATTGAGAAGCCAACTTTCCACTCCCGAGCTTGACCCCTGGGCCACCGTTGTCATGCTGCGAGCCCTCCCTCTAGAAGAGAGCGGACCTATTATCGCAAAACTTTTGGGAGATAAGGGGAAGGCCGCTCTCGGTGTTCATACTCGCGAAGTGACTTCACTTCTTCCCGGTCAGTTTGTCCGTCGTATGAAAGTTTCGAACCCCATTCCCGGAGGAGGCAAAGAGGGTTTAACCCGTGTCCTAGGATTACCTCCCGAAGAAAGACCCACTGCCAACGTTCTCCTCTCGACAGAAGAAGGTCTCTTCGATCTTCGACAGTATGGGCGTGAAAAAGGTCGTTCAGATGATTGCGTAGTTGCGATGCAATGCTCTCTTCTGAGCCCCGATGATCGCTCTGTCACTCTCGCTTTAGGCTCAGACGACGGCTGTCTCGTCCAGGTGAATGGAGAGACGATCGTTGAAGATTACGCCGAACAAGGAGTCGACCCCCTTGATCATCTGATTCAGGTGAACTTGAAAAAAGGTGCCAATCCCGTTTTGTTCTTGGTTGAAAATGGAGGCGGTGGCTTTGGTGCATCGCTCAGAATTCTTGACAACGAGGTGGTCGTCGAAGCGACCTCCGGAGGATCCGAGCCGGGCAATTCTCTGCGTGTACAAATCCTCTCGGATCTCGCAGCATTGCTCAGTGCAGCCCAGTTGTACAGAATTGATGAACAGGTATGGCCGTCTTCACCCGAAGCGTTATTGGATCGATACATCACCAGTAAAAACCTGGTACGAGACCCCTGGGGGAAAAACTACATCATCGCTTCAGATAGCAACGGGATAGAAATCATCTGCCTCGGAGCAGACGGCGAAGAAGGTGGTATTGGCATCAACGCTGACATCGTATACAGACCCTGAAGAGTAAAAGAATACAGATCAACTCACGGGAGGAAGATTCGCCAATTTCTCAATGAGAACTTCCCTTTTGTCTTCTCTTCTTCGAGTCCAACCGGTCTTGTCGAGATGTTCCAGAAGCGGAATGGCGAACTTTCTTGTCGTGCCGAGTAGATCCTTGGCCTCTGCAGCAGTAAAGGGGCCGGAGGTTTCATGATGAGCAGCCAATCTTCTGACCGCTTCTTCTATCGCTTCTTGTAATAGAACCACATCCGGAGTCAGTCTCACTAACTCGCCACGATCCACCAACAAAGACTGTAGCTTAGTCAGTAGACTCACTGAGGTTCCTAATTCTTCCGCCAGGTCTTCGTTTCTTGCAGCCGCAAAGAAATGTTCCTTCAGATATGCTCGATAACTATCCAAAGCTTTTTTCTCTGCCTTTGGAATGGGAGGAACAAACCCCGGAAGAATTAATCTTCCTCCCGGTAATTTCTGCAGCCGATTTTCCGAGATAAGTTTTTCGAAAACCGCATCAAGAAATGATTCTTCTAAATGAACCTTATCTCGGATTTCCAACGCCTTGACCGACACTCTGTAGGGGTCTTTCCGAAAAGCATCCTCAATAGCAGCACCGATGCGCTCGCCAGCCATTCGCGTGCCCTCATTCAGCATCCAGCGATCACCCCCCAAGGCTGAAACTTCTTCGACCTCTACCAGTTGTTGGAGATATTCAGAGACTTGATCGCGGGTGACCGTCATCCTCCTAGAGAGCTCCTCAGTGGTATGTAATTCTAATAATGCGTCTCGGAGCAAACTTCTCAAATAGTCCAGAGGACTGTCCAGAGCTGACATTTTGCGTTTCACCGACTCGACTACGAAATCCTTGCCGGTCTTCAATCTCCAACGGGATCTGTCGAGGATTTCTCCCCCTCCCAAAGTGATCATCGGTGAGGTTTGCCGAAGAACAAAACGATCCCCCGGTGCTACCACGACAGGTTCTTCCAACCTGATCTGTGCCACAGCTTCATCTCCGGGTTCGAGTCGTGTGCAATCGAGAAGATATAACCGCCCCACGGCTTCCATCGTTCCTTGAAGAAAGCGCACTGACATCCGATGCAATAGGGGTTGTGCCAATCCAGGTAACGCACGCAAGCTGACCTCGATCATTTCTGTCGATCGAAAATAACCGGGAGTGGCAGCGACCATTCCTCTCGTCAGGTCTTTGTAATTCACATCTGCAAGATTGATGGCGGTCGAATGACCCGCTCGAGCACGATCCACCGTCACGCGATACGCCTGAAGTCCTCGCACTCGTCCTTTGTGATCTCCGGGTAGAATTTCAAGACGATCATCTTTTTCGACAGCACCACTCACAGGCACACCGGTGATGACAGTTCCATGCCCTTTAGATGAAAAGACACGTTGAATCGGCAACCTGAAGACTCCCCCAGATTCTTTTGCGGGTAATTCAGCAATCGCCGAGATGACTTCTTCTTTTAATACTTCGATACCTTCTCCAGTTTCAGCACTGACTTTGAGAATCGGTGCATCTGCGAGAAAAGTATCTGCCACGGTTTCACGAATCTCTTCCTCGACCAGTTCCAGCATCTCTTCATCCACAAGATCTATCTTGTTGATCGCAATAATGCCGCGCTGAACTCCGAGGAGAGTCATGATGGAGAGGTGCTCTAAAGTCTGGGGCATGACCGAGTCATCGGCGGCCACCACCAGAACCACCAGGTCGATACCACTCGCCCCAGCCACCATATTTCGGATAAATTTTTCGTGCCCAGGAACGTCGATGATCCCTACAAGCTCCCCCCCCGGCAATTTCATGGGGGCGAAACCCAGATCAATCGTCAATCCTCTATCCTTCTCCTCAGGCAGTCGATCCGGGTCAATTCCCGTCAGTCTGCGTACAAGAGACGATTTACCGTGGTCTATGTGGCCCGCCGTGCCAACGACGACGCCAAAAATACTGTCATGGGTGCTCAATGAGATCCTCCAGATCTGAGGATCTACGCTGAAGGACAAGAAGTAAAGTCCTGCTCTCTTGACGATAGCCCTGTTTTGTTCCAGCATTTGGGCATGAATACTTCAAGAGACCAAATATTCTGCAAGATCGCCATTCAGCAAGGACTCTGGTCTGAGGCTGAAGCCACTCTGTTTTTGAACCAATATATCTCTGAAGGCTCTCCTGGGCGCTTTGGAGACTGGGCCTCACAGCAAGGTGCTGTGCCCCCAGCGATGGCGACAAGAATAGATGCCGCTATCGAGAAGAAGATGGGGCCCCCAAAACCTCGACCTTCAACTGCCTCCCAAGGATCTACTTCAGGAAGAAAAGCTAAAAAAGGTCGCTCATCCCGCCGTAAGAGAAAAGGGAGCGGAGGCCTCGGCATCGATTTCGAGAAAAATCCGGTTCAAACATCCATATACCTATCCTGTGCAGTGATCGCCATCGGCATGGTCTTTTATGTGGTGTATCAATTCCAGAAAACTGACCCTGTCAGAGAATCCGTGGTCACCCAGGAATCTCCAGAAGACAAAGCGAAAAAAGAAGCACAAGCCAAAGCTGCCGCAGAAGTATTGGCCGCTCAAAAACCAGACTTCAGCGAAGAAGAACTTCGCGGTATGGATAACGTCATCAATCAGGCGGTTGCAGATGCCCGACAATTTCTCCGTGATGGAAAATTGGCCAAGGGGATCCAAAGATTAGAAACTGTTCGCAATGACTTGGGTGGAGATGATCTTCCTGAAGCTCAAAAGACTCGTATCGATGGCCAGATTACTGAGCTGAATCAGATTCGAGTCGACACCTACAATGACCTGCTCAGTGAATACCGAGAGGCCCTGTCCAACTCTAACTCGGAAGACGCAGCAGACCTTCTCGACGAAATCGAGATGAACTGTGGCTCTGAATTCCGTGCCCGAGCTGAGAAGGAGGGGGCTTAATAAGCCTGCTCAATATGGCTCGTGAAAGACTTCAAAAATATCTGGCTCGTTGTGGCCATGGATCCCGTCGTCGGGCTGAACTCCTCATTGAAAAGGGCTTAGTCCGCGTCAACGGCGAGGTCGCAGAACTCGGCATCAGTATCGATCCCGTCAAGGACGAAGTCGTCCTTCATGGAGAAACGGTACAACCCCCTAATTCATTGACCGTCATGTTTCACAAAACAGCGGGCACCATTACCAGCACCCACGACACTCACGACCGATTAACCGTCATGGACATGCTTCCTAAGCGTGTCGTCGATGCGGGTGTCTTGCCTGCGGGTCGCCTAGATTTGGAAACCGAAGGTCTTCTGATCATGACCAATGACGGGGATTTGCTCCACAGAATTACTCACCCCCGTTACCGATGCCATAAGGAATACTTTGTCGTTCTCTCAAGGGCACCCTCCGAAAGAGTCCTCGAAACATTGCGACGCGGTGTCTTCCTTCCGGACGTCGGAAAAGAAACATCTCCTGCCCAAATCACTCGTCTTCGCCGGCGCAAAGACGGAACCGCTTCCCTTCACATCGTTATCCACGAGGGAATGAAGCGACAGATACGTAGAATGTTTTCCGGACAAGGTTTGGAAGTCACATATCTGAAACGAATTTCGATCGGCAAACTCGACCTCGGCGACCTCGCACCTGGCAAACACCGAACGCTCAAAGATCGTGATCTTGACATGCTTCTTCATACGGACGTGGAAGATAAAAAACGCCCCTCACACCAAAATCAGCGTGAGGGGTCGTCGAGATCAGGGCGAGACTCGTCTCGAAGTTCATCTCGAAGTTCATCTCGAAGTTCATCAAGAGACTCTTCTGACGACTCTTCTCGAGGTTCTTCTCGAGGTTCTTCTCGAGGCCCTCGTGATTCACGTCGCTAGTTGAGAACGAGTTGTACATTTCCGTAGACCGCTGTTGATTCGATCTCTACTTCCCACAATCCGGGAAATGCGATATCTGACAATGATTTATAGATGACGTCACCACCGTTACCAAAGAAGGTCTCGTCGAAAATCTTGGCGCTGACTCCATCGTAAATTCGAACACGCATGATGCCGTCGAAGTTCAATCCATCCAAAGTCACATACGCATCCGGTAAATCACTAAACCAGAGGTATGACTCCGAGGAGTAGAAATTAGAGAACTCGCCTTCATAGGAAAAGAATAGATTTTCCTTGGTCACCAGAGGTTCGTTGACACAAATTCCACAGCCATGATTCATGCAGCCGGAACTGGTCAATAACAACAAGCCCACTGCCATGGAGAGCAATCGAGAAGACATCTTCCCTCCCATCTAGGAGCCCACTTTGGGATCCACAAGAATAGACGGAGCAAAGCTATGATTATTCACTCTTTTTTGCCGAATGGGAGACTGATCATGAAGTGTCCCAACTGCACCCCTACGCCTACTATTCGGTTTTTTGAGAAAAGAAGCCCATGCCTATCTTTTCTTCGTGGTAGTGGGACTCTTCGCAAATTATCATGAATCTGCTCTGAAATTGTCGAGAGTTCATCTGTTGAAGCTGAAGGCTTCAACCACAAATTAGGACGAGGTACTTTATGCGTATGGCAGCCTTTTTTGGCATCGTGCTTGTTTTGCTGACGACTTCTTCATTTTGTTGGGCCCATGACCCCTTCGATGATATTCCGCCTCCCTTCTTGGTCGTCGAAAAAATAGATCGCGAAGATCCCTTTCGACAACTCGATGATGTTCTGCCAACTCCCAATGAAGCACGCTTAGCATCTGGAGCACCTGGCCCAGGATATTGGCAACAGCAAGTGGATATGGATATCGAAGTCACTTTAGATGCAGAAGCCCATCGTCTCGTCGGTGTCGAGCGAGTGACCTACCACAACAAGTCACCCCACACGCTGACCTACTTGTGGATGCAACTGGATCAAAATCGTTTCCGAAAAGAATCGATAGGTTCAATGTCACGAGCGGATGGTCTTGATGAAGAAGAGAGCATTCGCTGGCTCAGGCGCGTCGCGTTTGAACAGGAGTTTTCTGGAGGATTTGATATCACCTCCATCACTCATAAAAATAACGAACCTCTCAATTACATCATCAATGACACGATGTTACGCATCGACCTTCCGGAACCATTGCTTCCGGGCGGCGTCTTTGAGTATTCCTTGGACTGGAACCACAACATCGTCAATGCCGACGTCCTCAGAGCTCGAGGTGGATACGAATGGTTTGAGGAAGCGGAAAACGCCATCTACGAGATGGCGCAGTGGTTTCCGCGGATGTGTGCCTACACCGACTACACCGGCTGGCAAAACAAACAGTTCATAGGAAGCGGTGAATTCACTCTCGAATTTGGTAACTACACCGTCGCCATCACTGTTCCGGATACCTTCGTGGTCAGTGCTACGGGAGAACTCGCTAATCCTGGAGAAGTTCTCACAGATCGTCAGCGAGAACGACTCGAACAATCGGCCAACGCTGAAAAGCCGATGTTTGTGATCACTCCGGAAGAAGCGCTCGCCAATGAAAAATTAACCGCAACAGAAACACGCACCTGGGTCTTCAAAGCGGAAATGGTGCGTGACTTTGCCTGGGCGGCTTCCCCGAAGTTTATCTGGGATGCACTCGGCGTGGATGTTCCCGGCGGTGGGAAAACGATGGCGATGTCATTCTACCCCAATGAGGGAGAACCTCTTTGGAGTCGTTACTCGACTCATGCCGTCGCTCATACTGTCGAAGTCTTTTCAGAGATGACGATTCCATACCCATACCCGGTCGCCATCAGTGTCAACGGTCCCGTCGGCGGCATGGAATATCCCATGATCTGTTTCAATGGACCACGTCCGGAAGAAGATGGCACCTATTCTGAGCGCACCAAGTATGGATTGATTGGCGTGATCATTCACGAAGTCGGCCACAACTGGTTCCCAATGATCATCAACTCTGATGAACGCCAATGGACATGGATGGATGAAGGCCTCAACACTTTTGTTCAATTCGTCACACAACTGACTTGGGAAGAGGACTATCCTTCCCGGCGGGGCGAAGCACGAAGTATTACCAGCTTCCTTGCGAGTTCTGATCAGATGCCGATCATGACCAACAGTGAACAGCTGATTCAATTCGGGAACAACGCATACGCCAAGCCGGCCACAGCCCTCAATATTCTTCGTGAAAGCGTCATGGGTCGTGAACTCTTCGACTTTGCTTTCAAAGAGTATTGCCAACGCTGGGCCTTCCGTCGCCCCGAACCCGCGGACCTCTTTCGGACATTGGAAGATGCCAGTGGTGTTGATCTCGATTGGTTCTGGAGAGGCTGGTTCTTTACCACTGACCATGCCGACCTCGCCATCGATAGCGTGACTCGCTATCACCTCGATACAGGGAACCCAATGATCGAGAACTCATTGAAAAAAGATGAGCGTGATCAGGACCCTGATTGGATCAGTCGTGTTCGCAATGAGGGTATGGGCTTTCGTACCGACCGTTTTCCGGAGTTACTCGATTTCTATAACAGTTTTGACGAACTCGATGTCACCGACCACGATCGTAGAGGGTACGAAAGTTTTCTCTCTCGCCTAGAAGCAGGAGACGCTGACCTGATCGATCGGGATTGGAACTTTACAGTCGTACGGATGCGAAACTACGGAGGGCTGATCATGCCGGTCCCTCTACAGATGACTTATGCCAATGGAGAAACAGAGCAACACCGTCTTCCCGCCGAGTTGTGGCGCGAAAACCCGAGAGTGATCTCTAGACTTCTCGTAACACGCGAACCGATTGTCAGAGTCGAGATCGATCCTTGGCTAGAGATCGCTGATGCCGACAGAGCCAACAACATCTTCCCTCAGGAAATCGATCAAAAACGATTCCGTATTCGCCCAGACGGAGATCGTTCTAATCCGATGCAGAGGGCTCTGGAAAATCGTGGGAGAAGAGACACTGAAATCGCAGCACGGAACCTGGCCGAGAAAATTGCGAAGCGTTTTGCCGAAGCCGACAGTGGCACTCCGGTACCAGCGGCTTCGAATATTCTTCGCGAGTTGAGCCAAGATGCCTTTAGCGACCCTTATGGGAACGTTTTTTCGGTTTTCGATGCGATAGATTCTGAGAGCATCGCACAGATTCTTTGCCTAGGTTCCGATGGAGAACCCGGGACCGAAGACGACATTTCATGGATTGTATTCAAAGACGGGTCGATTCATGAGCGGATTCCAGAGAAGTAAATCCCGCTGCGGGATTTCATGAGATGTATCCCACAGGGAACTTCCGAGTGTAAGATTGAAGGAGGCCGCAGCCGAGAAGCTGTGGCCTCCTTTAATATCAGTTCCAAAGCCGTAATTTGAGTGAGGATCTCTGTTTTGTCTGCCCATGATGAAAACCCCCCTCCCTCATCAGAATCTCGCCTCGAAGAGATTCTGATTTGGTTGGAGGAACTGGCCGCAGATCACTCGACACTCGCTAGCATGGATGAGGAAACACGGAATCGTCTCCGTGCTGCAGCGGGCAAGATATCATTCCCCGACCGTTCCGATCGTCGAAGTCTCGCACGAAAGAGACGTCTCGATAAACGGCGCGCCGCCCGCCAACGTGACGATGCGGCTCTCAATGCGACCAGTAATCGATCCTTGAAAAGAGCGCTGCGATTTCCAGTCGCCCCTCTCGCCATCTCTATGGATGAAGATTCTCGTAAACTTCTTGAGATTCAGGCGGCAGAGGTCGAAGCAAACGAAACCGATGACACCCTTCTTCTCGAACCGAGAAACTGCTACATCTGCAAAACCGATTATCGAAAAGTTCACCACCATTACGATTCGATGTGCCCGGACTGCTCAGAACTCAATTGGCTCAAGCGTCATCAAACTGCCGATCTCAGTGATCGATACGCGGTGGTCACGGGTTCACGTGTGAAGATCGGTTATGAAATCGTCCTGATGCTACTTCGTTCTGGTTGCACCGTCGTTGCGACGACTCGGTTTCCTTGCGATTCCGCGCGCAGATTTGCCGCTGAAGACGATTTCCAACAGTGGAGCGACAAACTCCTGATTCATGGCCTCGATTTGAGGCATACACCCAGCATTGAGGCGTTTGCAAATTATTTGGAAGACACACTTCCTCAACTTGATTTCCTCATCCATAACGCCTGCCAAACGGTTCGTCGTCCACCTGCGTACTACTCTCATCTCATCGGTGGAGAAGATGCTGCTGACTTGCCGGAGCATGTTCGCCCACTGTTAAGAAACCATCAGCAGTTGGTCGAAGTGCTCAAATCTAGCGGAGAAAAACGTGCCGAAGCGGGCTTAGAGTGTCGAGATTCCACCGGGATCACCCCGGCCGAAACAGCCCTCATAGAAAAATCGGAAGACCCGAATATTCTTCAAGGGGGAGTGACGCATGCCGCTCAACTGAGTCAGATGGATCTCCTCGGTGAAAGTCATGAAGCCCATCTGTTTCCTCCGGGGATCCATGATGGGGATGGACAACAGCTCGATCTCCGGGAAAAGAACTCCTGGCGTATGGAACTTGCTGACGTTCCCACCATCGAATTGATCGAGGTTCAGTTGGTCAACTCTATTGCTCCTTTTGTCCTCACCTCACGACTCAAACCATTGATGTTGCGGAACAAGAACAATGATCGCCACGTGGTCAACGTTTCAGCGATGGAAGGACAGTTCTACCGGACTTTCAAGACCACTCGCCATCCCCATACCAACATGGCGAAGGCCGCCCTCAATATGATGACCCGGACCTCGGCCCCCGAATTCGTGAAGGACGGCATCCACATGAACAGTGTGGATACGGGCTGGGTCACCGATGAAGACCCCTTCGAAAAAACTGTCGTCAAAGAAGAGGAGCAACGCTTTGCGCCACCTCTCGATTCGATCGACGGTGCTGCCAGAGTGTTAGACCCCATCCTTTCAGGATTCAACACCGGCGTGCACTGTTGGGGACAATTCCTCAAAGATTACGCCCCCACCCGCTGGTGAACTCGACTTCTCTGCTTCACACCTGAAAGATCCGCAATCGGTCATCGGACGACCTCCCTTCCGATGACGACACGAGGACTTCACTGATAAGCGTTCACTGAACACTCTCATGTCTTTTTGAAAGATTTGATCGCTGGCACTCCCTTTGCTATGTCCCTTTGCGATCCGATCGCCGGGTCTCTGTCTTTCATGCTTTTCGCCAAGGGAGTTTCATCATGCGTCCAGGACGTCACGTTTTTTCATATCTGATCACCTGTCTTTTTTTAGCCCTGATCGGACTCATGATCGTCCACGGAGCGGGACTCGCAGCCATCCCACCCTTGATCATCGCAGACTCCTCGCAAGATCATCTGCTGCTTCTGAACGATGCCAATGGTGACGGGGCATACCTCGATGATTCTGAAATCAGCATCATCTATAACGACTCCTCTGATGTGCCGCTCTCCGTTCCTGCAGCAATGCTTCAAAGAGATGAAGATCTGTTACTTCTCGATGGGGGAAGTCTCGATACTCTTTTGTCACTCCGTGATACGAATAAAGACGGATTCCTCTCTGGAATAGATGAGATCACTTCCCTCTACGATGGTGGAAATTCTGTCCCCGATTGGGTCTACCCCACTTCGTTGTGCCGGGGCCCTGCGGCTGAATCGATCAGTGAAGGCGAGACACTCTACGTCGCAGATCGCAGCACCACTCGCAGACGCGTCCTTCGATTACACGACACCGATGGAGATGGTCTCTTCCATACTCCAGGAGAATGCCAAGTGTGGTGGAGTGCCAACACCACAACAGGCACAGATCCCTTGTTACTACCGACAGCCATCACTCCGTTAGGGAACGAGAGCGTGTTAGTCGGCGACGGCTCTCAAGGCACTGTGTACCGATGCCAGGACAACAATGGCAATGGAATCATCGATGATGCGACAGAGTTCACCCTATGGTTCTCTCAACCTGCCGACCACGGGATCAGCACTGTGGATCACTTGATCACCGGTATTCATGGAGAAATCTATCTCGCCGATGAAACCGCTCAACTCATCCTCTGTCTCATTGACCACAACCAAGATGGCGATTCCGATGATGAAGGCGAAGTCATCCCCTTCTCCACAACTCTGGCACCTCGTGCCCTGCTCGCCCACCCTGCCGGTGGAGTCTTTCTTGCGGATGCCGCTCAAGACACTCTATTTCATTTGATAGATTTAGATGGAGATCAGATCGCATCTCAACCCGCTGAGATGATCACCCTGATGCCCACTCCGACGCCCGAGCTCTCGACACCTACTGCGCTTTCTTTACCCCCCGGCTGGACTTCTCTACATTTTGAAAGTATCGAGCCTGCATGGGTCGACAGGGACGGAGGAACCATTCTAGAAATCCATGGGGATGGTTGGATTCAAGGTGAGAACGTTTCTC
Organism: Planctomycetota bacterium; assembly: GCA_016776905.1. Taxonomy (GTDB): domain Bacteria; phylum Planctomycetota; class UBA8108; order UBA1146; family UBA1146; genus UBA12191. The sequence goes on from JADHSM010000003.1 coordinate 236,941, forward strand.
TTGAATTGGCGGGGCTGACCATCGACACCCGCAGTGCATTTCCACAAAGACTTCTCGTCGAACTCCCCGCACTCCCGGAAGGGGTTCATGACCTTATCCTTCATGCAGGAGATCGACATGGTTACTTCCCTTCTGTGATTCCAGTAGTTCCTTTTTTTCTACGAGGCGATGTCACAGGAGACGGAGTCATCAATCTGGCAGATCCTCTAAGATTATTGGAATGGATTTATATCCCAGGAACCGAACCCTTGCCCTGCCTCGATGCCGCCGACAGCAATGACGATGAACTTTTACAGATGATCGATGCGATCTGGGTTCTGGAATACTTGTTTGGAGAAGGGCCTCCACCGTTGAGCCCATTTCCTGTTCCTGGTCCGGACCCCATCGCCGAGGGTCACGGCTGCATGAACTGAAAGTCTATCTATATATAGTACATACTTCACACCGAATACCCTTTGAATAGAGGTTCAACCCTCTTTTCTACAGAGTGGATGCAGTTTCCTCATCGAGTAACGTATAAGAAGTTGGTCAAAACCAGTTGATTAAAGCCCGTTGGTCAAAACCAGTTGATTAAAGCCACAGGGCGTCTTGGAAAAGGGTTCAATTCCGAAATGGTAAAATCTGAAAAGAACTACGCCGTTGCAGTCATCTTGTCATCTATTTTCGGCGTGTTTGGGATTCAACATTTTTATCTCGGAAGGTACGTTCTCGGATTCCTCGATTTAGGGCTCTCCATCTCTGGCATAATTTACCTCGCCAACGGTCATGTCCTCGAATCAACGATTTGCTTTGGAGCCGATATTCTTCACACCATTTGGGTCACGGTTGAACTCTTCATTGGAAAATTCAAAGACGGAAATGGTCACGTCGTCTGTTATCCCGGACAGAAATTGCAAAAGGATTTCGAATGAACAGTAATAATCGTATCGATAGTCACAGCGATAAAGGGTTTGTTCCTACAGCATTGCTCGTCATATTTTTGGGGACTCTAGGCTTCCATAGATTTTATGTTGGAAAATATATCACCGGAATCTTAATGCTCTTCACCCTTGGAGGTTTTGGCATTTGGCAATTGATCGACTATATCATCATTCTCACAGATGGGTTTTCTGATAGTGAGGGCCGACCCATTCGCAGAGCGGATCAAATTCAGAGTCAGAGTTCCAAAGACTTTATACCCACATTTTTTCTCTGTTGGTTCTTGGGCATTTTTGGAATCCATCGTTTTTACACCGGCAATTTTTTGTCAGCGATACTGATGCTCCTGACCCTAGGTGGCCTCGGAATTTGGGTCCTGATCGACACCCTCATGATTTTGACTGGCGGCTATAAGGATGGAGAAGGCCTGACCGTCTGAACCGGTTTCCAGCCAATTGTGCAGATCCAGAAGTGTAGGAATCATGGAAGCACGATGGAGAGATCGTGATTTCGCCCACTTCTTCAAAAATATTCCGCATCTCGCACTATTCCCGATAATTCGACGGAATGGGGTGCCTGCTGGCTTATGAGGCCCTGTTCAGGCTTGCCAGCACCGTTTTTCATTCTGGATCAGAGCGCTTGAAATCGACTTATATCCCCGGTAACCGGGACAAATCAGCCCAAAATGGCTACAGTCTACGTTGGTATTCCTTACTGAAAGTCTAAATCGACTTAAGGTTTGCCACGTCGCTCCATTTGGAATCGACGAGAACAACACTTGAGGCCCCAATTTTTGAGAGACTCCGATGGATACGATCGACCCATTTGCCAATGTTCCTGCTCCCTTGCGCGCGGCTATCGTCGCTCGAGGATTCGAAAAACTGACTCCCGTGCAAGAAGCCGTTCTTTCTTCTGAAGGATCTGATAGAAATCTTCGGATTTCTTCCCAGACCGGTTCTGGAAAGACTTTGGCGCTCGGCCTTCGACTGGCCAGTGATCTGATTCCTAGTGCTGACGCACCCTCGGATGCTTACTCACATGCGGGCCCACGGGCCCTCTTGATCACTCCGACTCGTGAACTTGCCGTTCAGGTCGCGGGTGAATTGCGTTGGCTCCTGGCTCAAATCAAAGGTGTATCCGTAGAAGTGGTCACTGGCGGATCTGACATCAGTCGCGAACGCCGAGCCTTGAAAAAGTCCCCGGCGGTTCTGGTAGGAACACCCGGACGACTACTCGACCACATCCGCTCTGGCAAACTCGATTGCTCTTCGATGCGGCAGGTCGTCCTTGACGAAGCGGACCAGATGCTCGACATGGGTTTCCGTGAAGAGCTCGAAGCGATTCTGGACAACCTCCCCGAAGATCGCTACAGCCATCTCGTTTCTGCCACCTTCCCCTCAGCCGTCAAAAGGCTGGCGGATGGTTTCCAGAAAAATCCTCTGATCGTCGAGGGTACACGACTGGGTGAAGCGAATGCCGATATTCAGCATGTGGCCCACCTGATTCGTCCGCGAGAACTCGAGAAAGCCCTCGTCAACGTCTTGCTCCATTCCGAAGGAGAGCGGGCCTTGATCTTTGTTCGACGCAGAGTCGACGCCACGGAATTGACAGAACGTCTCTCCGCCAAAGGTCTCTCCGCTGCCCCATTCAGTGGAGAACTGAATCAGATGCAACGGACTCGCACACTCAACGCCTTCAAAAATGGTGAACAGAAGATTCTTATCGCCACCGATGTGGCCGCGCGCGGCATCGACGTCCCTGGAATCAGCATGGTGATCCACGCTGACGTTCCGGCAGATGTTGAAAATTACACACACCGAAGCGGACGAACCGGCCGTGCAGGACAAAAGGGACGTAGCATCTTGATGGTGCCTCTGCATTTGCAGAGCCGAGTCAGACGTGTGCTCTCCTCCGCACGAGTCGAAGCACAATGGCAACCCGTGCCAAGTCCCGCACAAATCGAAAAGCGGCACACCAAAATGTTCCGCAGGGACCTGCACGAAGTTCTTTCCAACCCCGACAACATCTCTGAAAAGCAAAACTCCTATGCGAAGTTTTTGCTAGAGCAGCCGGAAGAGCGCACACCAGAACAGATCATAGCCGCCCTTTTACAGATGGCGGAACCGGCACCCGCACTGCAGGGATATTCTCTGGAAAAAATAACGGAGAATTCTGCCTCGCAAAGATCTCCTCGATCCCGCGATGCCCATGGACATCAGGGACTTCGAAAGCGTGACCTTTCAGGATCCTTCGATGTCTTCGAAATTAACTGGGGTACACAAAACGATGCTAATCCAAGCCGCATCTTGTCGCACATTTGTCGACGTGGAAACGTCAACAGAGCTGCCGTTGGAAGCATCAGCCTTGGCCCCGTGTTCAGTACCTTCGAGGTGTCAGATACCGTCTCTGAGAGTTTTGAAAAGTCTTCTCGCCGTCCCGATGAACGAGATCCTGATCTCAACATTCGTCGCAGCAAGAATTCTTCTGTACCGAAGAAACCCAGACGACCCAAGTCGCATCGGGGTAAAGGTAAAAAATCTTACGAAGGTCGTCCAAAGGCGCGGGCTGGAAGTCGCGGCTAACACAGCCGTCCATCTCACATCCTCATCTGCATTCCTATAAGAGGTCTCTAGCGATCCTTCTGTCCGGGCAACAACCCTTTTAGCCCAGCAGGTAGACGCTTCTTCAATTCTTCACTGACCTTATCGCGCAGTTGCTGCTCGACGGCATCGCCGACGTCGCCCCCTGTGAGTAAAAGTTTCAGGCCCGCTTTTTCCTGGTCACCCAATCCCCACTCTTCACTGTTATCATCGATCGCCGTGATGGCGGCCGAGATCAGAGCATCGATCACAATCTGAAACACTTCTGCAAGCAGGACGCCGTTTTCTTTTTCTCCGATCCCTGCCAATTCAAAGTCGGGGAGAGATAACGAAACCGGCTTGGAAAATCCACCGGGCAAACTCAATTGCCCCGAAAGCTGGAGATCTCTGACTTTCAATAGTGCGATCACCACTGGAGGTCCCTTTTTTGTGACATCCGTTTTCTTTGATGCCTCATCTTTTGTTGGCAACAACTCTTTCATACGGTTGCGAAGGTCGAGCAAGTTCAGATGAAAGCCTTCATCGTCCACCACCGTATCAACGGTAAGTTCAAGACCGCGAATATTGACCTCTTCGATACGCACCGGTTTCGAAAGAAGTTGTGCGGGTGGTAACTCAAGCTCGATACTCTCAAGTTTAAAGAATTCTTCTGTCGGATAGAGATCAGGGTTTCTCAACTTCAAACCCTCTATCGCTGCTTCGCCAGAAAACACACGCATGGAAACTTTTCCAACATCTGTTTTCCCTGAACCTATGGCGGCGTCCCCGCCCAAAACCAGAGCACTTTCGATCAACGCCGGCAGGCTGGTCACGAGAACACCCACCAAAAGTGCGATACTGCCTAAAATTATCACTAACAGTTTCAACCCACGCATGGTGCCTCCACAGAACTCTGGTTTGATGAAAATTCAATATACCGAATTCAAAGCAGGAAAAGAAACGATCAAACGATCAAACGGTGAAACGGTGAAACGGTGAAACGTGTCAGGGAGTCATGAGGAGTGCAGAAACTCCTCCGTCTTCATAAGATCTTAGAAAAGGGAGACGGACGATGATGGCTTCGAACTTCTACAGCAGTTTCATAACTTCCTACATACTCTTTCTCAAGCGGGATAGAGCACTGCTACAAAATCTGTTGGCCACGCTCTGTGGGGCGCATGACGTGACCCACTTCTATGGACAGCCGTTGAACGATTCACAATCGAGGACATCCGCCGTCGGGTCTAGGCCGCAATCTTGAGGGCCCGGAGGTGGGAGATCGCCTGATCCTGTGAAGAGCATCGCTAACAAGGTCACAGGGTCTGAGATATCAAAACTTCCATCATCATTGGAATCACAGGCATCTTCACAAAAAGCAGGCCCCCCCATTGCGAACAATGAAATCAATGCCGATATGGCATCTGAAATATTGAGAGACACATCTAAGTTGCAATCTCCTCGGAGAAAACTCGGCTCGGTGCTCACTCGACGAAAGTCCGCAGACACCAACAAGTGATCGGAACCATTGGAATCGCTGAACTGCAATCCATGCTGAGCCAGAGTGGCGGCTGAAAGATCTTGAGTCAGCAGTACAAAAGAACGACCCGGATCTAAAACAGCATCGGAATACATGATGTAATCTAGAAATCCTGGCAAATACGCTCCGTTATCATTCCTCCAAGTATAAATTTGGCGCTGGGCAACTTGGCGTGATCGCGTATCGATCAGCGAAGTCCCGTCAGCATCAGGAGGAGCATCCCAACCCCATTGCGATTCGTCGATAATGTCTCCGGTCAGCAGCGTGGTTCTTTGTTGAGACATTCCCACAAAATTCATGTCACCCAAAATCAAAATCGGTGCATTGGGATGAGTCGAAAGTAATCCTGCGATTCTTTGATCTCGAATAAAGGCACTGATCTGATCACACTCGTTTTGCCGACCCGCATCATTGGAACAACAGGGGAGATGAGCATTGATCACCATTGTGGGTACACCCCACTCCGCAGTGGTGTCGATCCATGCGGCGACATTCCCCGAGAGTGGCCACACCTGCAGAACAGGAAATCGGCTGACAATTTTGCAATCCGATTGGCCTGCGCCGTACCAGATCCCTCCCCCTGAAGGACTGATCCATGATTCAACATATTCCACAGTCTCTGCCACCGAGTGATTATAGATCTCTTGGAAGCCATAGATATCCGCAGCGACAGCAGCGAGCTGTCTTCCGATTCTGCCACCTTCGCCCTGCCAAGGATTATCAGTGAGCACATTGTAAGTGACCACTCGCACGTCAGACGGAAACTCACGGTCCAGCGGAATCTCTATATCGGTCGGCAGTTGCCCAGTTGCAAGGACGTGGGTCAGGCTTCCAGTATTGGGAACACAATCTCCGCCGGGTCGATCATCGCACAACAAGACTTTGATTTCGGATCCCAGTGAAACGATGGGCGAATTTCGTCGGAGACTAATTTCAAACTCCGTAGAAGACACCGTCGGTGCTGCAACGATTCCAATGTCAAAATGATCGAAGGATGTGGAGCCTCCTCCTGACCACAAGGTTCCCTGTCGTGCACCGAAATCCCACTCTAGGTCAGCTCCCATTCCTGAGATAGCGAGCCCTGTATCGGGGTTAGAGTCGGTATCGATGTACAAAATAAGCGTGTCTTCTTCGTCGAGTTGCACTTCAGGTCCGGCAAAATCGAAACGGACAAAGAGAGAATCGTCATCTTCGGCTACGGAAAGAGAGAGGATATCAAGCCCTCCAGGTACAGCGTCGCCCATCGAATCCAGAGTCGGTGAAACTCCACTCCAATCGTCGTAGCGCTCATCGATCACCACTGCGACTTGCGTCGGAGGGCCATCCAAAGTCACAACACTGCAGTGACTTGGACATGAAACCCACTGTCCTGGTGCCGTTAAGGTTCCGACGATCGAAAGATCCAAGGTAGAGAGCGATGTATATCCTGTGAGCGTATGAGCCGTCGCACTCCCTGGCAGAGTGACTGTCGTGCCATTCACTGTCAGTTCGATGGCATCGTAGGATTGTGGATTTGTCCATGTCGCTTCCATACCATCCTCTGTAGGAATGCATGCAAAGCTTTCGATGGATGACAAGATTGAAACTTCCGAGGTAAAGATCTCGGCACACCAACTGTTGAGAACACCATCGGCATTCGCAGGAAATCCATCGGTAATGTTCAGCGTCCAGATGCCTTCAGATCCTTGCCCACTAAAAATACTGAGTGAGCCGTTCGACGGTTGCATGTAACAGCCGTAGTCATAAGCCAACACACCATTCTCGACTCCCTCGTCACTGAATATGACACGAAGATCATCCAAATCTCCTCCCAAGCCATCATGAAGCCTGAGAGCAGTTCCACTTGGAGAAACCACATCGACGAGCAAGTCTGCAACGAATCCGTGAGAAATATCGACACTGACATGAAGATCTTCGATCAGGAGATCTTCATTGATCACCAAGGAATCGGAGATGGACACAGGAGTTCCATTCTCTCCTCCGAAATCCAAAGCGGGAGAGGAACAAACCTCAAGATCGGGTTGAGCCAACACCCCTCCCGAGATCACCCATATCCAAATGAGAATCAAAGGTATGCGCATTAGGGACATGAATAGGTATCACAATCGAGAGCATCCCCAGTCGGATCGACTCCACAAGCCCCGAAAGGAATTGCTGGTTCAGGGCCTCCGCTAAACAGGGCGGAGAGCACATAAACCGCATCGGAAATATCGACAGCTCCATCATCGTTGGTATCGATCGCGTCGAGGCAGGTCGCGCCCCCACCCCCAAAGAGGTAATCCAATCCGCACACGGCATCCGCAATATTGAAGATCCCATCTGTATTACAATCGCCTCGTTTGAAAATCTCCTGTGAAACAGTGACCTGTGCCAGAAACTCTGCAGCGACCACGTTGATGCTGTAGTCCACCCCGGTGTTGGTAGAAAAGGTCGGCGTGACCATGCTCGGAGTAGACACCTGTAGGTAGCCCGAGGCATGACTGCCCCACTGACTTCCCCAAAAACCGCTAGCGACTTGAGATATCGGAGCGTTGGCCGTTGGAGTCCCCGCAGTATTCGGAGTTCCCGAGTTTTCGAGAGCCGCGATGAGAAGTGAGTTTTCGCCCGAGGTAGTGAGACTGACAGAGTTCACCGTATTCCCCGTGTTGGAGTTGCTGGCCCCGTAACCCTGCGCAGTGCCGGACAAGGCATAAGCCGCACCGATACCGCCATTGGGATTCGACGCAGAAACTTCGATGGTTCCATTTCCTATCGGGCCGGGATGATCCAAATAAAAGATAGCAGCCGTACCATTTTCTCCAGCGGCATCCTCCTGAATCACTTCCGTCATGATTTGACCGGAGTAGCGAACATCGAAAACGTAACCATCTCCGTTGTTGAATCCATGTTCCGTGCCAAGGGTCACCACCAGCTTGTCAGCACCCGCCGCATCAAATCCAGCGAGACCTGTCACAGCATTGAGCCCATCGCCATTCTGCATCGCGAATTGAGCGGTAGCCTCCACCGTGATCACTCCTGATACACCTGAAGGATGAGTCGTCGCAAAGTGGATGTCGGATGGATCGGTTTCATAGAGACCTGAACGCATCGTCACAAGATATGAATATGGAGTCGCCGGCTGCAGTCCGATATCGGTGTAGGCGGCACTCGGCTGCCAGCCACTCGAAGTCGCACCCGGATTCCCACTCATCTCTGTGAAGAGATATTCAAGGGGCTCTCCTGTACTGCTCGTTCCAGAAACGGCTCTCATCGTGATGGCTGACGAACTTCCGGCCGTCGGAGCCAAATCAAAGGCCGCAGGATCGGGAGTCACCTTCGCCCAGGTAAAAAGAATCTCGGGGTCGGTCGGAAGACCATTGATTTCCGCATCGGGCGTGAGCAACAACTGAATACGGGTGATTTCTCCAGCAGCTGCGGGCAAATTGATCGCTTCGGTTCGAAGACTGTTCCCTTGAAGTGGATCGATGCCTGGCTCCCATGAGGCCGCCAACATATAGGTCTTGACGATGCCGCCCTGTGTGACTCTGACACAAACATCACAGCCCCCGGAGGGGGCAAAGATCGCCTGTGCCAACGCTCGATCGTCGGCACTCGTCGGATCGAATAGCTGAATCAGGCCTCCGGTGTAGGGGCCGATCGGCGGGTACGCCATGTTGACGGTAGGATTCGCCCCCGACACGGATGCCATCACACTGATGACCTGTTGATGACGTTCGAGGGGAAACTGGATGCCGTTATTGGAAACGATGTTCGTGTAATCAGCGGCGCCCTGATTCCAGGTCGCGTACTGACCGAGGCTGTCATTCCAGACGACCAAGTTTCCTTCGAGGTAGTTTCGCATCTGGTTCATCGAGTAGTCGGAGAAGTGATTCATCAGGAACTGCGGCTCCTGAAACCCGTTTCCACCCCCCTGCATCGGATCCACCTTGAAGGTTCCCGTAGGATGATTGCCGACATTGTTGGACTGTACCGTCGGTGGAATGAAGGTCTGGCTCGGGGCATCAAGGGCCCATGTCGGACCGGCATGGAAGTTGTTGGTTCCAGGAATATCGATGCCGAACATGCTGCCGACATAAGGATAGTTGGGATCGTTGGCCCAATGGGGAAGGGAGAGGGCGTGTCCCAATTCATGAATCAGGACTCCTTGGGAAGTTCCGTTGCCCACTCCGGCACAACCGCCCGCCTGTCCGCCGGCGTTGACCCCATAGATGTTGATGTAGGAAAGGGAGTAACAGCTAGAGCGACCTCCGGCGCGTCTCAAGGCCCCGTTCCAGGCCAAGGCCGCCGCTTGCTCGCCATCAAAGGGCTGACCCGTCTGCTCCAGATACTCCGCCTGTGATTTCACCCGGGCAGCGGGCAGATTCGCCCGCGGCGGAATGACCAGCTCTGGAAACACCACGTTCTCCAAACGGCGCATTTCCAAATCGGAAATCGGCCACTTCGATTCAAGCTCTTCGAAAGTCCCTGCCGGGTAATCACCATTGGTCTCTGAGAAATACTGCACATCAAACATCGTCATGATCATCCGATTCGGTGCACCGATCTGCAGATTGGTCACCGAGGTACTGGCGGTCCCAGCATTGATCGTCACCTGCAAACCGGGCTGCACCCAATCCGCAGGGATGGTGGCCGTGAAACTGTTATCGAAATTGTGCTGTACCACACCGGGGCCGTCGGCGATGGAAGCGGGCAGCGTCGCAGGGCCACTGAGATTCAAACTCATCGATTGTCCGTTGAGGTTGAGCACTGCGGTCACCGGTGGTGCCGCAGGGGTGGTAGGATCCACCACATGGACTTTGATGAGCGCTTCCCTTTGACTGACCAAACCAAAGTAGGGATCGGTCGGTTTCTTGACATGAGTCTGGCCAAAGTAAACCGCGTCGATGGTTTCAGATCCGCTTGGCGGATTGAGCAACAGGTTCATTTCCTGAGCCATGGCGGCGCCGATCAGGAAATAGGTCTCGGCATTGCGATTCCAGTGATACGACTGATCTGCCGGTGAGACCGCGGCATCGCGCCAGAAGTCGCGGGTTTCCACGACTGCCACATTTCCCTCGAACTGCGGATAGACGCTGAAATCTTCCATCGCCAACTGCGCAGCCATCAACGAGAGCGCCCGGGGGTGTGTCTCGCTCCACCCCGACATGCCGGTAGTCGCGAGGACAAATGGAAGATTGGGAGTCGCCAAATCCACCCGGATGTCTTGGATAAAGTTCTCTAGATTTTGTTCGTACTCATCGTTGTAGGATTGATTCACACGATCGTTCCAGCCCTGATGCCAACCCAATCCGACCAGCTCATAACCTTGACCATTGTAGTCGGGGAAGTAGCTCTGCAGATTCGTCAAAACATCACTGACCGTATCCAACACCTCTTGGTAGTAGTAACCCTGATCCCCGGGTGCCACCGGAGGATTGACACTCCAGCCCGAACTCGGGGGTCTGAAATCAACCGCCAAGCTCTTTCCGCCCCATGCGGTTTTGATCAACAGCACCGGTTCGTCATAGAGATCTCCAAGAGCATGACCCCACTGTAGTTCTGGACCCATCGTTGTATCCGATGCGCCATAGCCCGCTGTCAGATGACCACTCACGACTGTGGTGCCCCCACGGTTGTACCAGATCCATACATCGTTTCGCTCAACCCAGTTGGTACCGTCGGTAAGGTGCCCATACATCGTAGGATTGTTACTCAAACTGTATTCGAGCGTCCCCGGTGTTCCGATCGGGCTGATTTCACCATGCCCCTCCATGTTCGATTGCCCCGCCAGAATAAAGACTTTCACGGGGCCCGACCCCGTCTGCGCATGGGCGAAAGGAGTGACCCACCCCGCAATAAACAAGGCGATGGCAAAGAAAAGAACTCCGCCTCTATCTCTATCTTTGGGGTAGATCTTCGAAGTCGGCATCGCTGAAGAGCAGGGAATCATCATGCTGGTTAAATCCTATTATTGGAATCCGCTATACATGTGCAAATCGAGTGCACCATCACCTGAAGAGAGCAATTATATGGAAGTTCAGTGGTCATCTCTACGCTCTGAAAACGCCTCTTTTGAG
>JADHSM010000014.1 GCA_016776905.1 Planctomycetota bacterium
ATTCCAGTTCAAGAATCTCCATATCCTGACCACCCGCATGAACAATCTTAACGATGCTCTCGTCACTCACCGTTTCAAGAAGCGGATCCAATGACACGGACGACAGAGGATCAATCAGTCTGTAACTCTCGCCAACAGCAATCTGAACCAGAGCTAATTTTGGGAAAAAAGTCCGCTCCCGGATAAACTCCAGGTCGATGCCGTATCGGCCATCCTTGCGAGCTTGATCCATGAACTGTTGCAGTTCCTCAGTGGTCTCGATGTAGAGTCCGGAAGTTCTAGACAACAGTCCTGCTTTCTTTGGGGTTATCAGCAAAAGCTCTATCGAGTAGATCTCGTTGCTCAAAGTCATGCACAGCCTTTGATCCACTCGCAGGGCTCGCACTCCAAGCTCTGCCCACAAAACTAACTCTTCTCCCACCTGCTAGGAATCCACCGTCCCTATCACGCAGGAAGGACCATGCCCCCATGTTTCGAGGTTCATCCTGCACCCAGCGAACATCGCATGTTTCTGGCAGGTTCTGCATCACGGATTGCAAAGCGGTTCTCGGGAAGGGATAGAATTGCTCGAGTCTAACGATAAGAACATCCTCCGCTTGGCGAGCGGCCCTCTCTTGCAACAGGTCGTAGATCACTCGTCCTGAAGCAATCAGAACCTTGCGTATATGCGGACCGGGTTGTCCATCGATCAAGACTTCTTGGAAGCCACGATCAGTAAATTCTGCTGTTGTACTGCGGGCTGCGGGAAGTCTGAGAAGTCCTTTGGGAGTCAATACCACTATCGGCTTCCTCGCCGCTGCGTGACTCTGCCGGCGTAGCGTGTGGAAGTACTGAGCCGCATTGCTCGGTTGAACCACTCTCAGGTTACCTTCAGCACAGAGTTGAAGGAAACGTTCGAGGCGGGCACTTGAATGCTCGGGCCCCTGTCCTTCATACCCATGCGGTAAGAGCATTGTCAGATTAGAAGTCTGGCGCCATTTTTCTTCCGCGCTAGAGATGTACTGGTCGATGATGACCTGAGCTCCGTTAGAGAAATCTCCGAACTGAGCCTCCCAAATCGTCAACCCCTCAGTGCATTCAACGCTGTATCCATAATCGAACCCGAGTACACCGAATTCAGAAAGCAAACTGTTGTGTACCTGGAATTCTGCTTTCGCACCGGCAATATGAGCCAATGGAACATGTCGAAGCCCCGTCGATACATCCGTCAAGGACGCATGGCGATGACTAAAGGTGCCTCTTCCACTGTCCTCTCCTGAAAGCCTTACTGGCACTCCTTCTCTGACGAGAGAGCCAAATGCGCACAGCTCTGCAAGTCCCCAATCGACGGCACCTTCACGGGCCATATCGAGACGACGCTGGAACTGCTTGGACAACTTGGGGTGGAGTTGGAATCGATCGGGAGTTTTCGTCACTTCCGCGAGCAACAGACTTAATTCTTCTTCAGAGATCGCGGTGGATATAGAACCTGCAGCCACACCCTCGATTTCTTCATCATCGTGTCGAACAGCATTACCCCGTTCGCCGGCAACTGTGGCCTTCACACTTTTCAGACTGTCATCGAGAATCGTCTGGAACTCTGAAAGCATCTGTTCTGCTTTTTCAATATCTATTTCTTCCCGTGCAAGCAGTCGTTCCGTCGCTAACTTTCTTACCGATCGGTGCTTCTCAATACGCTGAGTCATCAAGGGTTGAGTGTACCCAGGTTCGTCGCCTTCGTTGTGTCCCCATTTACGGTATCCAACGAGGTCGATAAAGACGTCTTTGCCAAAGCGTGCTCGATACTCACAAGCCAGTCGAACCATACGAACAACCATTTGTGGATGGTCAGCATTCACATGAAACACAGGAGCTTCGATTGATTTTGCCAAATCTGTGCAATATCGAGATGAGCGTCCTTCACTAGGAGCTGTCGTAAATCCAATCTGGTTATTGATAACCAGATGGATCGATCCCGCAGTTCCGTAACCTTCGAGTTGCGACATATTCAATGTCTCGTAGGTGACACCCTGTCCAGCGAGAGCCGCATCTCCATGAATCAACAGAGGCAGAACTTCCTCTGGATTCTTACGTCGATCTTGTAATGCACGAGCCATGCCCGTGACGACAGGACAAACGGATTCCAAATGGCTCGGGTTTGAAGCCAAAGTCACGCTCACTTTTTCCCCGGTAGAACCAGAAAATTCACCGACTGAACCCAAATGATATTTGACATCACCGGATCCTTCTGGCGAGTCGGAATCAAAGTCTTCAAACTCTTCGAAGACTTGCTCCAGTCCTTTGCCAAGAATATTCACAAGAACATTCAATCGACCTCTGTGAGCCATCCCCAAAAACACGTCGCGTACACCATCGCTGGAACATTGAGAAAGAATCGCATCGAGAGCAGGAATCAAAGCTTCCGTACCTTCAAGACTAAATCGTTTCGCACCGACGTAACTGGTGTGAAGAAACTTTTCGAAAGCCTCAGCTTCATTGAGTTTTCTGAGAATATGGAGTTTTTCATCCAAACTCAGATTCTCGTGGTTCTCGGTCAGCTCCATTCGGTTTTGGAGCCAGTTTCGTTCCTCGGAATCCGAGATATGAGTAAACTCAACACCGACATAGCCCGTGTAGGTTCTCCTCATAATGTCGATAATTTCTCTCAGCTGGCGAGGCAACTCTTCACCGGCAACTCCACCACAGAGGAATGATCGATCCAAATCCCAAATACTGAGACCGTAACTCGAAAGTTCAAGGTCAGGATCCTGAACAGGACTTCTCCCCAGAGGGTCCAGATGCGCAACCCTGTGCCCGCGTGAGCGATAAGCCTCAACCAGTTGCAGCACCTTAGCCTGGCGATAAGCCTGCGATTGAATATCGTCGGCAAGATTCCCGGACGTGTCTTCCTGAGACCAGTGATACGGTTCATGAGGAACATCGAGTTCCTCGAAGATCTGTTCGTAGAAGCGATCACCACCCAAGAGGAATTTCTCTACCGTTGCCAAGAAAGTCCCTGAGGCAGCCCCTTGAATCACCCTGTGATCATAGGTGCTGGTCAATGTCATCACTTTAGAAAGCCCCAGAGCGCCCACTTGGTTCGGGGACATCCCCGCGCAAGAGGCGGGGTAATCAATGGAGCCAATTCCAAATATGGCACCCTGCTCTGACATCAAGCGAGGCACGGACATGCTGGTTCCCAGCATTCCTGGATTGGTGATGGAGACAGAAGTTCCATCAAAATCTGCCAATGTTAGTTTTCCACGGCGAGATCTAGAGACGAGATCGTTGTAGGCCGCAAGGAATTCACGGAATCGAAGTTTATCGGCATCCTTAATGTTTGGAACGACGAGCGATCTTTCGCCCCTTCGCTCCACATCGACAGCGATTCCTAAGCACGTGTGCTTTCTTGCAATACGACCAGGAACTCCGTCTTCCACTTTGAACCCATGATTCAAACCGGGGTGCTCAGCGAGACCTCGAACCAATGCAAAGGCAATGATGTGCGTGAATGAAACCTTAGGTCGTGCCCATGCGAGTTGATGTTCATTGATAATCTTGCGATTTTCTTCCAACAACCTCACAGGTACGGTTCGCACCGTCGTTGCAGTAGGCACCTCAGTACTCTTCTGCATATTTTCGGCGATCTTGCCTGCCACTCCTTTGAGTGGCTCAAACTTCACTTCGTCTTCACTTGAAACTTCGGATTCGTTTTTCTCAACCGCTTTGACCTGAGTGCTTTCTCTTGTCGCTGTCGAGGCACGAGGCCCTTCAGGACTCACAACACCAGCGGGAGTTGGTAAGGGGTCTTCGGACTGAACTTCGGTGACGACCGATTCTGGAACAATCGAGTCGGAATGGTAATCATCGAAAAATTCCCTCCAAGCAGCACTGACGCTCTGAGGGTCATTCTTGAATTGCTCGTAAAGAGCGTCCACATAGCCTGAGTTTGATCCAAAACGATCCAAGGGACCTCCAGTGCCGAGACAGAACTTTAAACCTACCGCACAATCCGAGAAGGTTTTTGGCTCAGGACCATCTTTGGTCCGGGCCGACAGTCCTGATGCTAGGACTCGACAAGAGAGCGTCAAGGAGACTGGGGCATGATCGGGACAATATCTAGAGAATTGTCACCCCTAGAGAAGAGAACCGGGTCAAAAGCGGCTGAGACGGCCTCCTCATATGAGGATCTGACCTAATTTCCGTGACCACCACTGCGGATGGCATCCGCAAATTTACGCAAGCGAGCGATCGCTCGGCTATGACGTCGACGGGCAGCGTCAATATTGACAGACAAACGACGGGCACATTCTTCATATTCGAGCCCTTCTTCATCTATCCAGCGCAACAACTCTCTATCGTCATCCCCCAGCATATCGAGACATTGCTCCAATAGATCCAAGGCTTCCTCCCGGTGAACGCCGGCAGAGGGTGAAGAGATAGAGGCCTGAAGATTACCCAATGGATCGAGAGACTTACTTTTTCCAGCCTCCCGGGCTCGGCGCTTCTCTTTTCTGGGATCTCTCTTTTGAGCCAACTCTTTTTCGATCAATCGATTCAAGTTGTTCATTGTGACCTTTTTCAGCCACGCCCTAAATGCGGGCAGACCTCGATCTTCAAACTTGTCTCTCAGTTGATATACGTCCAGAGCAGCTTGCTGAAGAACGTCACTCGGATCGATGCGACGGCGGAGGTCAGGTCCTAATTTCTCGTCGACAGGACGGCGAAGACGAGGCAACTCCCTGTTGACGAGACGATTGAAAGCCTCATCTTCTCCACCAGCGAACTCTGGTAACCACTCTTCAGCGCTTCCTTCTTCGGATTTCTTGAAATCCTCATTCGGCTGAGAAGGGGTTTCACCGTCTAGATTGTCTCCTGAATCAGGATCTGTCATGGAGTCCTCCTGCAGGGCATGATATCCAATAATGACGGGAACCGCATCCCTGATCAGAAATGAGGCATCAAGTGGATTCCGAGTTCGACGACAACGAAGAAAATGGACTATCAGCCGCAGAGATGGTGTTTGCTCGTCTATTATCGGGAAATACGTCTATCGAAGAAGCGGTCGATCGTGCCTGTGATTCAGATCCCAAAATAGAATCCGCACTCCGGAAACAACTGAATAGGTACCTCCAACGACGACAACAACGGCTTCATCAAAAAAACTCTTCTGAAGAAAAAAAGTCCGATATTGAAGGACTCGCAGGCCTCATCCTCGACAAATACAGTGCTGATCTCGACATCAACTACAGCTTTATTTCAGACAATGAAGTTCCGATGACACCCGAGTTCGATGGCCGTTATGACCTTCTCGAAGAGATCGCTCGGGGTGGAATGGGTGCGATCTTTAGTATCAAAGATCCAGTTCTTCAGCGTGAGTTGGCCATGAAGGTGGTTCTCGGCAACGAAAAAGGTCAAGCACCGCCACAAAGGATTTATCGGTTTTTACGCGAAGCCCGAATCACAGCCAAACTTTCTCACCCTGGCATCGTTCCTGTCCATGAACTCAACAGTGACAATGAGGGTCGTTACTTTTTCACCATGGATAGAATCAATGGTAACGAGCTGCGCGATGTCATGATTGCGTATAATTCCGGAGATCCGAAATGGGACCTGAACAGACTCCTCGAAGTGTTACTTCACGTTTGTGATACTCTCGAATTTGCTCATGTCAGAGATGTCATTCACAGAGACATCAAACCCTCCAACATCATGGTAGGAAAATTTGGAGAAGTGTATGTCATGGATTGGGGACTGGCTCGCCAAATCAACGGGCCTGAAGAAGACCCTCTCATGGATATCATTTCCGAAAAGGTCTCAACCAATGAAAATGGATCGACCATCGTTACAAAAGACGGTGCGGTCGTGGGCACACCTTCTTACATGTCACCTGAGCAAGCAGCTCCAGAAACGAGCGAGATTGGGCCTTGGACCGATGTTTATGCTGTAGGAGCCCTTCTCTATGAAATCCTGACGGGATCCCCACCGTATAGAAATAGCGAAAAACCCTTACCTGGACAGAAGGTCCTCAAACTCCTTAAAGAAGGTCCCCCAGAAGACGTCCATAAACTTGCCCCAGATGCCCCCGAGGATCTGATACAAATCTGCAAAATCGCGATGCAACGGGACCCAAAAGATCGGCCAAAGGATTGCGGAGAAGTCTCACAGATGATTCGTAAGGTTCAACGATCACGAGCCAAAGACGCGAGAATCACTAGGGAAGCCAAAGATAACGCCAGAAAGTCAAAGGCGGTCAATCAGTTTCTGACCAGCCTCTTCATTAACCCAGAAGAAGAGAACCCTACTTTATACGGTCTGAATGCACATAAACTTCTAGAACTAGGTGCCGAAAAATTACTCTCAGAAGGTCCGGGCGAAGCAGAAATCCAAGTGACCCTCATCTCGACTCTCGCCTCCATATTTCTGGAAACAGGAGATCCTGTTCGAGCAGAATCATTGCTAGAAAAAGAATGCGTGATTCGAAGAGAGCATTCGCACTGGCCCGGTGAGGACTTGATCACAGCACTTCGAAAACTCGCCACCGCACAAAAGGCACTCAGGAAACTTGAAAAGACCGAAAGCACATTACAAGAAGCGATAGAGCAAAAAGTACTCAGCCAAGATCAGACCCTCTTCACAGAGGTTCAACAAGAACTCGCCGACTTGCTCAATCTCCGTGGCGATTGGTTTCAAGCTGAAGAAATGTTCAGAGATTTGATTCTTAATCTGGGCAAGGATAAGAGTTCAAAAAAGATCCAAGCCCTACTGGGACTCTCACGCTGTTATTCGTATCAGGGAGATTGGTTGGAATCGGAAAAAAATCTAGAGCTCGCAATGGACATTGCAACGAAATCTCGCTCCGAAGAAATCTGCCCAGAACTGCCAGAGCTATTATTCGAGAAAGCGGGGCTCTTCTTAGAAAGTCAGCGCGATAACGTAAAAAAGGAACAACTTATTGAAGCTCGCAGTTATCTAGAAAAAGCCATCGAATTGCAGATCGAGTTAAAAGGAGAGCAGTCGAGCATCACGGCACGTTATCAACGTGCACTTTCCTGTTGCCTGCAAAGACTGGGCGAAACCGATGAAGCCGAAAAAGTCGCAAGAGCGGCCCTCGTCAATATCCGAATGACTCATATTCTCCAACATCCACTGTGCGCACGATCATTCGCCCGACTCGCTTCGATTCTTTTTCAGTCAGGACAAGACTCAACAGCAACAAAGCTCCTTCAAGAAGCGGGATTGAGCCTTGATATTGAGGCGGTTCGCAAGGAACACCGTTTCGCAGCGTTGGAAGCCCGAGTCCGACTGCTCAGTCTTTCCCATCAATGGGAAGATGCGAGAAAGACTTTGAAGCAACTAGACGAAGAAGGAGACGAGCTCCCGACGATGGCCCTCCTGCGCAAAAAAGATATCGAGAGCATTTGCAAGGACGCGCACATCGAGCCTCAGCTCAGTGATTGAGATTCTATAGTGATCGAAATTCTATAGTGATTGAGATGCTATCGAGAGTAACCCGGTCATTTTCTTGAGTCGTTCTTCGTCACTGCGACGATCGATCAGTTGTTGTAATCGACAAACCCAGCGACGGTAGCCTCATCGAGTTCCTGAACCATCGCTGTCACTAAACGGATGGCAAGAGCGTAATCTTCACCGTCGATAATACTGGAATGAGTATGAATCGATCGTGCAGGAACTCCTATCACCACCGTTGGAACACCGCTGCCATGGAGATGCGTCGGCTTTGCATCCGTTCCTCCACTACGCCTGACAGCGACTTGAACAGGGATTCCCTCTTGCTCAGCAATATCTTCAGTCCAGCGAACTAATTTTCGATTAGAGAGTGCAGTGGGATCCATAAAACGGATTTGTGGGCCGCCGCCTAAAACAGCCTGACGCTGAGACATACCGGGAAGATCGTCCGCAGGGGTTCCCTCCAGAATGATCGCGACTTCCGGACGACTCAGCTCTCCCGCTGTTTGCGCTCCCCGACAACCCACTTCTTCCTGGACTGCAGCGACAGCGACGGGTTGACATGAAAGGTCCAAATCCCCATCCACGAGTGCTTTGAAACTTTCAATCAAGACTCCAACTCCTACGCGATCATCGAATGCTTTACAGCAATACCGGCCGGCAGAAGCCATCTCCTCAAAGTGACCTCTCGGAACGATAGGGTCGCCGACGCGAATCCCCCACGATTCGACTTCACCCACTCCTCTGGCAGCAACGTCGATATACATTTTGTCGAGGGAAAGAACTTTATCTCTCTCACTCGGAGAAAGAAAATGCGGAGGTTTACAACCGATGGTTCCTGGGATTTTTCTTCCACCGGAGGAAAGAATATCGACACGCTGTGCGAGAAGTACGTGGCCCCACCAACCCCCTAAGGGAACAAAGTAGATGCGCCCCTCGGCATCCACCGATTGGACACAAAACCCTACCTCGTCCATGTGTGCGTCCAGAACCACTCTGGGTCCTGTTCCGGGGGACTCGATAACAACACTCCCTAGTCCGTCGTGTTGCATATTCCCGAGCTGACCAATCTCACGGTGAACGATAGATCGAACTTCGTCCTCCATTCCTGGAGGACCACTCGCGAGAGCTAATTCTTTAAGTAACTCCATGGATGGTTGAGCCGGTTGCGTATTCATGATTCACCTTCTTTCCTGAAGTTCGAAGCATACGAGAATCAGAAGACTCTCACCAGATAGGGGCCAAAATCTTCGCCACTAGAGTTTGATGTCCGAGAACTTAAACCGGTATTTGAGTCGGAAGATCGATCGGTACTTCTTCACCAAGGCGCATTCGGCTACCTCGAAAAGCCAATTTGTGAGAAATGATCTCAACGCCTTCCTCTGCGGCTTCCAGCAAAGCCTCACAATATGCGGGATCGATCTCTTGGGCAAAACCCACAGAATGACAATCACTCCGACCCAACAACAGGAAAAGTACGGCTCTGTGCCCCATTTTTTTAAGACGGATCAATTCTCTTAAGTGTTTCCGGCCACGCTCAGTGACTGCGTCAGGGAAATCAGCCCTATCACTCACCACTGAGGAAAGCATGGTGACATTTTTGACTTCAATATAGACAGCACCGTTGTTTTCATCAGGTCGTTCCTCGCCAGCGATAACAATATCGAGGCGACTACGATCACCCACTTTAATTTCTCGATGAACGTGTTGCCCCTTTTTGGGGGTTAAGCGTGGAACCCGGCCTTGTGAGATGGCGTCGGCAACGATGGCATTAGGAAGACCTGTGTCGACCAACGCCTTGCCTCTCCTTCGCACCCCTAGCAAGGTCAATGTCCATTTCAGTTTTCGATGAGGATCTGGGACATGGCGTACCCACGCTCGTGGCTCTCCATCTACCAGAGTTTTCATCGAACCGGAATTCGGACAATGGGCAACCACTTCACCCACTTCAGGAATTTCACAATCCGCCAGGAACCGTTTGTATCTTTTGATCAATTTCCCTTCGATCAAATTGTCGGGTGTATATCCGGACATCAAGATTCTCCATCAGCCTGAAGTAGATGCTCTTGAATAGCTCTCCACCGCATGTCTCTCATGTGAATGGATGAACGTCCACCCACTCCGTGTCTCGATTCCGGATAAACCATCATCTCGAATGATTTCCTATTGAGTTGAAGCTCGTGAGCCAACTGCATCATGTTTTGTAAGTGGACGTTATCGTCCATCCCTCCGTGAAACATGACCAGATGCCCTGTGAGTGAAGCGGCGGCTTTGACAACACTTGTCGACTGATATCCTTCAGGATTCAGTTCAGGCGTATCCATGTATCTCTCCGTATATATGGTGTCATAGTCACGCCAATCGTAGACTCCACCCCCGGCCAACCCTAATTTAAAGGCTGAAGAATGCGTCAGCGCATAGGCCGCCATAAACCCACCGTAGGACCAACCTGAAATTCCTACACGAGAAGAATCCGCCCAGTCATTTTGGCAAATCCAATTTACCGCATCTTCCAAATCTGAGAGTTCTTGAACTCCCAACTGCCGGTAACAGGTGGCAGTATCGACTTGGCCTCTGCCACTGGAGGAACGCACGTTGACCTGCATCACAACCATTCCCTGATGAACAAGAAACCTTTGCCAACTGGATGAGGGATAGCCTTGTCGCACTGATGGAGAATTCGGACCTGAGTAGGTATCAATCCAAACAGGTAAAGGCTCAGATAAACTCATATTTTTCGGTTTTAAAATGAGAACATCTAGAGAATATCCATCTCTTGCTGATACCTCGTGCAACGCTGCATCGACATCTTCGAATTCTCCTAATGCAGTGACCCGAGCTTCTGCCAACTGATGGATCTGTAGGCCATCTCTATCGAGTAACCGAACCTCTCCCGGGTTTTGGACACTGGAGAATCGATCCAATACATATTCGCCATCAGCAGAAATCGTTGTGCGGTGGCTTCCGGCACCCGAGGTTACTTGAAGAAGAAGTTCTCCACCCATATCGATACGAAAGAGATGGGATTCAATCGCCCGAGCAAGGCTACCGGTTAACCAGAGTTCACCCCTGTCTTCGTCGATACGCGGGATGGATTTCACAGCCCACTCACCTCTTGAGATCTGACGTATCAACGTCCCATCTCCACGATAGTGATAAATATGGCAAAAACCGGTACGTTCACTCTTCCACAGAAAAGAACCGTCCCTAAGCCAGATAGGTGCGCCCAAAACATTCACCCAACTGTTTGATTTTTCGTCGATGAGGACTTGGGATTCCCCTGAATCGGGTTGGCATTCTAAAAGCGTGAGACGAGACTGGATTCTGTCCTGGATCTGAGGCAAGACTCTCGATGAATCAGGCTCCCAATCGACGCGAACAATAAGACGCTCATCTCCATGAACAGCGATATCCATTTTCTGAGAACGCTCTTTTTCGGGATCATAAGTCCATAATTCGACGCGCGGATTTGTCTGTCCTGCTTTGGGATAATGAAGCGACTCTACTTCTTGAGAAAACGGAAGGTGTCTCACTATCTTGAATTCAGGAACGCCCTCTTCGAACAGTTTGAGATAGGCCAATCTTTTTCCGTCGGGACTCCACCACTGAGCATTGAAATTCCCACGCCCATAGACTTCTTCCTGATAAACCCAATCCAACTTTCCATTGAAAATATATTCAGATCCATCTTGAGTCACTGTGCTCCAACGACCTTTGAATAGATCGATGACCACTAGATTATTATCTACGACTCCACTCAAGAACTTCCCACCAGGAGCCAATCGAAGAAGTTCTGGGCGACTCGGAATACGTGTCACTATCACCGGGTCATCATCATGACGAGCAGCGACAATATTGTCATAAACCTCGACCTGAATATTCGATTTCAAAGAATCTCGAATTAGAAACGGTCTCCCTTTTAACGGCTCCCCATTTTCAAGAGCCACTTGGAGCGCAGCTTTAAATCCTGGCTTCGGCTGAGGAGCGCCCGGCTTATTTCCATTTTCAGGCGAGACTTCTAGAGACTCCGCTTCCAAAGTGATCGGATTCAGCGTCTCTCCTCTCCGGCCTTCACGGATGAAGTGACTGTCTCCCACAAATTCCCACCGAGCCATCTGCGGCCGAAAACGAGCACGACCCTCATCGATGTCCTTGTAACTGATCCGCTTTTTGTCACCCGAGAAGGCTTCAGATTTCAAATTCGGAGTCTCAAGGCGAGATTCCGGAATTTCTGAAAAAACGGGATTCAGGGCGATAAATAGGAAAATGAAGTGCATAAGTCCTCGGTTCGTTCTCGTCCCCGATCCGATTCGGTTGCCCTCACGGGCCGTTCTCGGAGAATCGAATCAATGTAGTGAAGTCTGGGGTGGTACGCCAGCCCCGAGATATCTCATGTAGAAGGGAACGTCTCGTGTCAGAATCAGATTCTTCGAGCATACATCCCGACTTGTTGAAAACCTTGACGTGCATCTGCCCAGAGAGAGCCGCTCTCGAGATATGCTCCGAAGGTCTTCTTTGCAAAGCTTGCGGCAGGATTCACCCCATCATCGAGGGGATTCCTCACATTCTTTCAGATACGGAATCCGATTCCTGAGAATCTGATATAGAGACTAATGGAGGCGTCTTGAACACGCATCTTCCCCCTGCTCCTGATAGTGATCCGCAGGAAACATCAGAATGGCTAGAAGCCCTCGATGGCACTGCCGCCCACGCAGGAACTGAACGTGCCGGTGATCTCATCGATCGCTTGGTCTGGAAATCCAATTCTCTTCGTTTGCCCACCGGTTCCGGAGCCATCACTCCCTATCAAAATACCATCGGCCCCGAAGCAGATCTGGCTTACCCCGGAGATGAAGCCCTCGAAGAAAAGATTGAAAACATCATTCGCTGGAACGCCATGGCGATGGTCGTCAGGGCAAATACTGCTCATGACGGCCTGGGTGGACACATGTCTACCTTCGCATCTGCCGCCACTCTTTATGAGGTTGGGCAACAGCACTTTTTCAGAGGACTCGATCACCCCGGCGGTGGTGACCTGATTTTCTTCCAGGGACATGCGAGCCCTGGAATGTATGCGAGAGCTTTTCTTGAAGGCCGTATCGATACCGATCGACTCGATCATTTCCGTAGGGAAGTGGGCGGACGGGGACTCTCCAGTTATCCCCACCCCCGACTGATGCCGGATTTTTGGCAGTTCCCGACGGTCTCCATGGGTCTGGGTCCCATCAACGCCATCTATCAAGCTCGATTCCTTCGCTACGCTCATGCCCGAGGATTCAAAGACACTTCGGAACAACGAGTCTTTGCTTACCTTGGCGATGGAGAATGTGACGAACCCGAAAGCTTGGGAGCGATTCGCATCGCTGCAAGAGAAGGTCTCGACAATCTCGTCTTCGTCATCAACTGTAACCTTCAGAGACTCGACGGTCCTGTCACTGGAAACTCCAAGATCATTCAGGATCTAGAGGGCGTCTTCCGTGGTGCAGGCTGGAGAGTCATCAAAAACATCTGGGATCGACGCTGGGATGAACTCCTCTCCCAAGACCCCGATGGTCGATTACTCACGCGCCTAGGAACCATCGTCGATGGGGTTTGGCAAAGAACCGTTGCAGAAGACGGGGCATGGTTGAGGCAACAACTCGTCGGGGATGATCCCATCCTTGCAGAGTACCTCTCCCGCTGGAGCAACGATCAACTCAAAGCTCTAGGGCGCGGTGGACATGACCGAATCAAAGTGGCCAATGCATACCAAATGGCCAGCGAAGGTGATGGTCGGCCCACAGTGATCTTGGCAAAAACGGTCAAAGGTCACCTTTTGGGAGCCACAGCCGCTTCCCGGAATGTCACCCATCAGTTGAAAAAACTGAAGGGCTCCGAAGTGAGAGACGTGAGGGATCTACTAGAGATTCCAGTGTCCGACGCTGAAGTCGAATCGGCCCCCTTTTATCACCCCGGGGAAAACTCTCCTGAGATTCAATACATCAAGGAACGCCGGCAAGCCCTCGGGGGATCAGTCCCCCGCCGAAGGTCACAGGTCAGCGTACCAGACCTTCCTCCAAAGGAATCGTTCACGAAACTCTTAGGAGGCACTGAAGGATCGGTTCCAGCTTCGACGACAATGGCATTCGCACGCCTGTTCAGAGATCTGCTCAAAGCAGGAGATCTTGGAAAGCGTATCGTCCCTATCCTTGCAGACGAAGCCCGCACCTTTGGAATGGAAGCCCTCTTCAAGCAAGTCGGCATCTACACACCTGGAGGTCAGTCCTACGAACCTGTCGATCACAATCTACTGTTCTCCTATACCGAACGAAAAGACGGACAAATTTTGCAGGAGGGCATCACTGAATGTGGCTCCCTGGCAAGTACCATCGCTTCCTCAACCAGTTACTCCACCATCGGTGAAGTCACGGTCCCCTTCTTCATCTTTTACTCGATGTTCGGATTCCAAAGAGTTGGAGATCAAATCTGGGCGATGGGAGACGCACGAGGAAGAGGGTTCCTTCTCGGAGCCACTGCAGGGCGGACGACCTTGAATGGAGAGGGACTCCAACATCAAGATGGCCACAGCCCCTTGATGGCTGCGACCTTCCCTTCATGCCTCTCCTACGACCCTGCATACGCTTATGAGGTCGCCATCCTCATCGAAGAAGGTCTCCGTAGAATGGTTCAGGAGCAGGAAGATATTCACTATTACCTGACTCTCTACAATGAGAATCTCGAAATGCCAGCCATGCCGGAAGGCTCAAAAGAGGGCATCCTTGAAGGTATGTACCTCCTCGCGCCCGCACCTGAGGGAGATGGCCCCGAGATTCGACTGCTGGGAAGTGGCAGCGCACTTCCACGAGTTCGTAGTGTGGCCCGTCAGCTCTTGGATGATCACGGAATCAGAGCTCAAGTCTGGTCTGTCACCTCCTATTCAGAGCTCCAGAGGGAAGCCATCGAGGTGGACCGCTGGAATCTCAACAATCCGTCCACAGAACAAAAATTAACACGTGTTGAAGAAAGACTCCCAGGTTCAGACATTCCTGTCCTCGCAGTCACCGAATATGTCAGAGCCCTCCCCGACTTGATACGCCCTTGGGTCTCCGCTCCATGGGCCAGCTTAGGTACGGATGGCTATGGCCGCTCTGACACCCGAGAAGAATTAAGAAAACACTTCGAAACCGACGAAGCCAGTATTGAGATCGCTGCCCTGTCACTTCTTTCCCGACAGGGAAAAATAAAAGGTGAGCAAGTTTCAGCGGCTCAAACCCGGCATGGTCGAGACCCGGGAACTCCGGCACCTTGGCTTTAGTAAAGGCCTCCGTAAAAATTGAGAGCTTCCATAGCCCTGCTCAAATCAAGCACCGCTCAAATCAGATAAAAAAAGAGGGCCCTCGCAATGCGAGGGCCCTCTTTGAATTCTGATTTAAACTTCTATTGAAGCTCGAAGTCGAATTCTAGTAGCGATAGTGATTTGGCTTGTATGGGCCATCCTTAGAAATACCCAGATAGTCTGCCTGAGAATCACTCATCTCGGTGAGTTTCACACCCAGCTTACCCAAATGTAAACGGGCGACTTTCTCGTCCAGAATCTTGGGCAAGACGTAGACCTCATTTGAATAGTTCTCACTATTCTTAAACAACTCGATCTGGGCCATCACCTGGTTGGTGAAGGAAGCACTCATGACAAAGGACGGATGCCCCGTCGCGCAACCTAGATTCATGAGACGACCTTCTGCAAGCACGATGATGCAGTTCCCATCAGGGAAGGTCCAAAGATCGACTTGGTTTTGATGTTCAGCGGGATTCTTAAGATTCTCGCAACTGATACCCGCAACTTTTGAAAGTCCAGACATATCAATCTCATTGTCGAAGTGACCAATATTCGAGACGATAGCGTTGTGCTTCATTCTCGCCATATCTGTCACTTTGATGATGTCTTTGTTTCCGGTGGTGGTCACAAAGATGTCAGCGGTCGACACGACATTATCGAGGTGAGTCACCTCGTAACCCTCCATGGCCGCTTGTAAGGCACAAATCGGATCGATCTCAGTGATCACAACCCTAGCACCCTGTCCACGTAGAGCTTGGGCGCAGCCCTTACCCACATCCCCGTATCCAAGAACGACACAGACTTTTCCACTGAGCATGACGTCGGTCGCACGGCATAAGCCATCTACGAGAGAGTGGCGACAACCATACAAGTTATCGAACTTGCTCTTTGTCACCGAGTCATTGACGTTCATGGCAGGGAACAGAAGCTGGCCACTTTCCTGCAACTGGTAGAGACGATGCACACCTGTGGTGGTCTCTTCAGTCACACCCTTAATCGAGTTGGAGATCTCTGTCCATTTTTGAGGTTGTTGAGCCAAGCTATTCCTCAGAGTCTCAAGGACGTATCCCCACTCTTCGGGATCGTCTGATTTCGACTCCGGTACAACTCCGGCAGCTTCGAACTCTCTCCCTTTGAGTACGAGCATGGTGGCATCGCCACCATCATCGAGAATCATATTCGGAAGCAGTCCATCCGGCCATGTCATAGCGGCCTCTGTACATTCCCAGTATTCCTTGAGAGTTTCACCCATCCAGGCGAACACAGGGACACCTCTGGGCTCATCGATCGTTCCCTCAGGTCCGACGACGACAGCTGCAGCAGCATGGTCTTGTGTGGAGAAAATATTACAAGAGGCCCAGCGAACCTCTGCACCAAGATCTACGAGAGTCTCGATGAGTACAGCCGTTTGAATGGTCATGTGAAGCGAGCCAGAGATGCGTGCGCCTGCCAGAGGCGACTGCCCTTTGTATTCACTTCTCAATGACATCAATCCTGGCATTTCTTCTTCCGCAAGAATAATCTCTTGGCGTCCAAAGCTGGCAAGGTTGATATCTTTAACCCTGTAATCGATCCCCTGACGAGTTTCCTGAACGGGCATTTCATCGCCCCTTTCATCTCTTAATGAACTCTGAAGCCGTGATGAGGGAGATCTTCTCAAATGCTGAAGATCCTGTCCTTCGACGACTTACCTTCCGTGAGTGATGTTAACGAACTCATTCGGCTTCATCGACCAAACTCCAAAGAGGAATCCCGGGACTATGGTCGATTTGCCTTCTAAAAGTATGAAAACACGTGAAGACTCGCTGAAGCACTGAAATGGCGAAAACTACTCTATAAAAGCCACAGTGCTCAGGATCAAGAAGGCTCATATTCCAGTACTACACGTTAAAACGACACCAGAGAGGCGAAACGCCGATAGCCTGAAATCTTCGCTCAACCCTCAGGATTTAACACGAGCCCATGCCGCCACACGATCTAGGGCTTTCTTCTGTGTTTTAGGGTTCGCTGAAGGATCAAAATCAGGGGGTGAATCGGCGAAAATGGCACGTAAACCTCCGTAGGCCAGAATACGTAAATCTTCTGACTTGGAGGAAAGATCTTCTATCAAAATTTCGACCACTTTTTTATAGCCCAGCTGAACAGCGGCTCGAATCGAGATTTCCCGCATGACGTCGTCCCCTGAAGAAGCATGTGCAATATTCACCACTTCTTCTTCGTAGTTTGTAGGACTGTCAGCGGCTTCGGGCATCGACTCGCTCACGATTCCTTCATGAGAATTCTCTTCAGTCATTTGCATTACGATTTCCTGTATTCGTAACCAGTTGGCATACCATGCAATTAACTCATCTGGATCTTCGAAGCCTTTAGGGCGAATCTCTTCCAATATTTGATCCAACTTTTTATGAATGCCTCTACCGACCACACGTTCTCTGACTCGCGAAATATGAGGTATAAAGCGAGGTCTGTCCCACCGATTTTCGGATATCACGGCCTCTTCAAGCATCAGGAGTAATCGTGGTTTGGGCCTCAATCTCAATTGCCTGACAAGTGTCGGTAGATGGATGGATTCACCCGAGTCGGAAAGAATAGCCCAGTTATCCCGGTCTCCGTCCTTATCGGCGAGAACATTCCCTCCTGAATAGATGACAAAGCCTCGAGAAGAGCGCGTCAACATCGCACTGGCTCGCTTCAGAATCAATAGTGAAAAAGCCGTGTTGATTCTGATCGATTTACCGGCATATCCTGCTCCTCCAGTCCATGACCCCTCTTTGGTTTGATTCGAAAGTAGATAAGTGCGTAACTCGTCATACCAGTCGTGTTCACCAAACTTCTTGATTCCTCCGAGGTCTCCAACTTTCTCAAGACTGTACATCCCATAGAAATTATTAGTCGAGGTCCAATTTTCCTGCATCCAAGCCATACCGTCTCGAATCGATTCTCGCACCATGACCCGCGTCTCAGGATTCATCACATGCGCACCGAACTCGTAGGCCACCAACATGGAAGAAACCCCGGCACAACTCATGTTCCAGTTGGTGCCATGACTCTCATCTCCGACATACTTGAATCCTCTTATTTTGGCTTCCAGTTTGGCTTCCAGCATCTCTTCGCCCTGAATGGGATCAGGAATCTCTTTTTTCTTAATAACACCCGTTTTACCCGCACCGCTTTTTCCTCTACCCCGCTCCCCGGGACGACGACCCGAAGGATTTTCAACTTCTGAATCCTCGGGATCAGGTTCCAACTCAATCTCCGGAGTGACCGTATCTCCATCTTCCTCTTGGCAAGACTGGATGTACTGCACCAAACCTTGCCAAACACTGGGATCAACCTGGATGCCTCTTCGTTGAAGGACCGCTAAAGCTAAGACCGCAAATTGAGTGACAGAAGTGTCAGCGTCCGAGTTACTCACGTGGTAACGCCAACCCCCTGTTTCATTTTGTCCCCTAAAAAGGATTTCGGCAGCAACCTGCAAATCCTTTCGGTGAGAACGTGCAACCTTACGCAAGGAAAGTTCAGAGGCCCCTTTATTCGTCAAGGCGAAGTCTTCTTCGGCTTGCGAGATGGCGGCATCTAGAGCAAATACCCAGCAGGAGACGTCGTAGATTCTCGAAGCTGCAGGAACAGAATCAGAAATATGATCGAGATGCTTACGGACGACGGGGTGATCTCGATCCACACCTGCAGTGATCAATGCATAGGCTTCAAGGGATCTTGCTCCAGGAATCGCTTCGGAATGACTTCCGCCGAGAATCCCCTCTGGATCATTCTGCGATTCTTCCAACAGGAAATCGATTCCCGCCTCAAGACTCATGGTGAGTCGATCGTCCATACTCAGGGTTTCCAGCGACTCCTTGTTGATTCTGGCTTTTCGTCGCCCCTCGATGAGATCTCCAGCAGCTCTAAAGTGATGAAGAGTCAGTTTTCCATCTCCAGGAGAAACCCCGATTTCACCTATAGCCTGCGGGATCTTGTCATTCTGATAGATTTTTTTTCCGTTGAGATGGACCTGAAGTTTGCTCCCTCTTCGGCGAACCTGAAGTTGAAAAGGTTTGTCCTGCTCCACGTACATGGAAAAAGCACCCAGTTCAACTCGATCGTCTTTGCCGGGCAACCCGCGAAAGATCAACTGCCCAGCATCTCCACCTAAGACAATGCGACCTGCTCCAAGCTGAAGAGCGGCATAATTAGCATTGTTCCGGGACATTGAGATTTTGACATCGATATCAAATTTACCTTTGCCGATCTCGTGATCCGCCAGCAGCCAGCGATCCCGACCTTCACCGACCGTCAGATCATTTTCGATCTTCCAGCCCCCGTCAGGAATAAAAGTGCCCGAAATGTCGGTCCCATTGACAAACATACGATTTGTTGCGGGAAGTTCACTGGCGGGACGGTTCGCAAGAGAAGCCGAAGCAGCAATACTTGGCATCCCCATGCTGAGGGAGATGAGTAGAGAGAAAAACAGGCACAGAGAGAAGGAAAATGTTCTCAAGGGAAACCTTATAGTTTTTTCCAAGGGCGAGCTCATGAGAAACATCAGGGTCCAATCGGATCAGGTCTCAAAGGTCAGGTCTCAAGGATCAGGTCTCAAGGGTCAGGTCTCAAGGGTCAGGTCTCAAGGGTCAACTAAGTCCAGATCGACTCAAACTAAGTAAAGAAATCAGGTGAGTGTTTGTCTTTGTCTGCCACCACCTCTAAATCGCCAGTATTGTACCAGAATCATCAGGGGCGAGACCAGCCCCTCGATCCCGACTTCAGAGATCGTTATATTCTTCAGATTGCCACCTCTGGACCGATAGACCATTTCGAGATAGGAGCGCCCAATGTCCGATGCCATTGAGAACCTGTACAGCGAAGAGCGGAAATTCCCTCCTCCCGAAAAATTTGCCTTAGAAGCAAATGCCCAGGTCGGTATCCATGAAAGAGCAGCGGCTGCGCCTCTGGAGTTCTGGAGCGAGGAAGCGAAAAAATTGCACTGGCGAACTCCTTGGAAAAAACTCCTCAATGATTCCGATGCACCCTTTTACAAATGGTTCGAAGGCGGTCGATTAAACGTCACGGAGTCATGCCTGGACCGACATGTTGTATCCAATCCGAATCGCATCGCTTTTCATTGGGAAGGCGAACCTGGAGATACTTCCTCTCTGACCTACAAGGAATTACTTGAAGAAGTTTGTCGCTGTGCAGGAGCGTTACGCCAAATGGGTGTCGGCAAAGGAGATACTGTCGCCATCTATATGGGGATGGTTCCTGAAATCACAGTCGCGATGTTGGCGTGCGCTCGGATAGGTGCTGCACATTCTGTCGTCTTTGGTGGATTCAGCGCCGAGAGCCTGAGAGATAGACTCGACGACGCATCTTGTAAAGCAGTCATCACACAAGATGGATCTTGGAGACGCGGTAAAGTCGTCCCTCTTAAAGAGAATGTCGACGCAGCATTGATCGACCAGCAGACGGTTCAAAGCGTCCTCGTTCTACAACGCTGTGAAAATAACGTGGAATGGAATAATTCACGAGATCATTGGTGGCATGAGATCGTACCGAGCCAATCTGATTTCCTTGAAGCCGAAGAAATGGATGCAGAGGACATTCTTTTCATACTCTATACCTCTGGAAGCACCGGAAAACCCAAAGGTATCGTTCATACCTGTGGTGGTTACCTGACGGGAGTCAGTTCAACCTTCAAATCTGTCTTCGATATCAAAGATTCAGACCTTTACTGGTGCACCGCAGATTGCGGCTGGGTCACAGGCCATTCCTACATTGTTTACGGACCTCTCGCTAACGGAGCCACGAGCCTGATTTACGAGGGTACACCTGATTTCCCAAATCAGGGCCGCTGGTGGGATCTCATATCCAAGTATGCGGTCACCATCCTCTACACTGCCCCCACTGCTATTCGCACATTTATGAAATGGGGAGAGCAAATTCCGACCTCTAGAGATCTTTCCAGCCTCCGATTGCTGGGATCAGTCGGAGAGCCGATCAATCCGGAAGCTTGGATGTGGTACCACGAATTCATCGGTGGCAACCGATGCCCCATCGTCGATACATGGTGGCAAACAGAAACCGGCTCCATCATGATTTCCCCACTTCCTGGAATCACTACGACCAAACCAGGATCTGCAGCGATACCATACCCAGGGATAGACGTGGCCGTTGTTGACGAAGAAGGCCAAGAGGTCCCCCCAGGACATGGAGGCTTGTTGGTGATCAAATCGCCATGGCCATCCATGCTACGAGGGATTCACGGAGATCCTGATCGTTATCGTGATGTGTACTGGAGCCGTTTCGATGGACTCTATTTCCCAGGAGATGGCTGCAAGCTGGATGACGAAAGCTACCTCTGGCTCTTGGGACGAGTCGACGACGTCATGCTTGTTTCTGGGCACAACATCTCGACCACTGAGGTGGAAAGTGCGCTCGTCGATCATTCTTCTGTTGCTGAGGCCGCTGTAGTCGGACGAAAAGACTCCACCACCGGACAAGCGATTGCGGCATTCGTCGTCCTCAAGGGAACAATTGAGGGTTGCGATTCATTGATACAAGAACTACGCCTTCATGTTGCCGCGAAAATCGGCCCCATTGCAAAACCCGCCAGCATTGTATTTACACCTGATCTACCAAAGACAAGGTCTGGGAAAATCATGCGACGACTGCTGCGTGATATTTCTGAAAAGCGAAAATTAGGAGACGTCACCACTCTTGCAAACTCTGACATTGTCGAAGCGATCAGGGATGGATCAGTGAAATCCTCAGAGGACTAAACCGTCTCGGAGAATTCGACGGGCTTACTGCCCCGATGCTTCTCTCGGTTGAGACTCTGTGTCATTGGCCAAGAACCAACTGGTCAAAAATGCAAGCCTGGTGACATTGCATACCTTTTCAACCTTGACGAGCTCAATGTCGTCAGTCGGTTTGTGATAGTCATCGTGGAATCCACCGAAGAAGAAGACGGATGGGATTCCGGCTCTCAAAAAGGGCGCCTGATCTGATCGTCCGAGGAGTGGCTCCATACCCTCTTCGTCGATATTCAGTTTCAGTATCGAGGCCGATTTCTCAATGATGGAGCCGAGCACCTGATCACTCGTCCTGCGACCCACCTTGACCGTCTTGACATCGTTACGACCGATCATGTCAAGATTGATCATTCCGTGAAGGGTTGAAGGATCAAAGCCCGAACTTGCAACAAAAGCTCCTGAGCCATGCAAGCCTAGTTCTTCAGCATCGAAAGCAATAAAGATCAGTGATCTCTTCGGGCGAAGCCTTGCTAAGGAATAAGCCTCGGCGATCTCCAGTAGTGCGGCAACGCCTGTTGCGTTGTCATCTGCACCATTATGGATTTCTCCCTGAGATCCGTCCATTCCGGTGCGACCGACATGGTCATAATGGGCCCCGATCACAATATACTCCGAGCGGAGAGAAGGATCTGATCCCAAAAATTTGGCTATGACATTACGGCCTTGACTTAAATCACGACCTTGGCGTCGAACCTCAAGATCCACCAGAGGTCTTCCCATCAAGAGCGGACCATCGGCATCCGATTGAAACTTCCATGATCTCTCCGGACGTCCGGAGATCTTCCAAAGTTTGAGAGGGCCAGATCCGAAAACGCGCACGACAGGAATCGGTAGGCTTTCTCCCGCTTGGCCTGTAGACGGTGGCCACTCTTCATTATCGAGAGGACTCGCCCCTTCACCGATCAGAAGAATCCCCAGGCCTCCTCTGGCTTGAACTTCTTTGCACGCCTCACGTAAATCAGCGTCGTTCATGACAGAGTCCACAGGCATGACTGCTAATCTTCCAGCCAAAGGATCTCTAGTGACCTGATCAGCAGGCTGCCCTGAAAAGAGGAGAAATGAACATTCCGCTTCAAGATCTGCATCCGGAGAAAAAGGATGAGGCAAAAACTCTTCTGAAAATGAAAGTTGAACTGATCGAGTCGCATTCTCAGAAACCTTGAAGCGTAGTCGGTTCCCGGAAGACAATGGACCTCTCGCCCCTGTCCTTCCCGGAATTATGAAAGACTGATACCAATCTCCATCAACTCCTCCAGGAAGGAGTCCCAAATTCTTAAACTCTTTTTGAATGTAATCCGCGGAGTCGAGAGCACCGCTCGTTCCTGAAAGTCTTCCCTCACGCAGATCATCTGCCAACCATGAGATGTGATCATAACACTCCCGAGTTGTGACGGATTGCATCGCATGTTTGACGTCTCGTTCTATACGTTCCTTAACAGGCCGCTCTCCCAATACTCTTTGAGCTTGAAGAGAACCTGTCGTGAGTCCACACGCCAGAACCAAGAACAACGCCGTGAAGCGAATCGAGAAGTCCGAAAAAACCATGGCTTACTAACGCTCTCTGTAAACGATACGCCCCTTGGTCAGATCATAAGGAGAGATCTGTAAGGTCACGCTATCTCCTGGATTGATTCGAATGTAGTGCTTACGCATCTTGCCGCTGATGTGTGCCAGTACCGTATGGCCATTTTCAAGTTCACAACGAAACGTCGTGTTTGGCAGGGCCTCTTTCACGATCGCTGTCACCTCGATTGGCTCTTCCTTGGCCATGGTAGTCCCTCTCGCTGGTGCCGGCCGCTGGAAGGCGAAATCCGGTCGGGGTGCATTCAGATCTGGAAAAGTCTATCGAGACCGGGGCTCAACTGCTACCGCTCCTACCGGATGCGAGCGAAATGGTTCTCCGGCTCCTCTGGGCCATCACGATCGCGACAGCCAGTGCATCGGCCGCATCTGCGGGTTTTGGAGGCTTTGGTAGCCCCAAAATACGCTGAACCATAGCCTGTACTTGTTCCTTGCTGGCTCTCCCATTGCCCGTAACTCCCAGTTTAACTTCGGAAGCCGATATTTCGGAAACCCGCAAACCGTCCAGAGAACAAGCCACGATAGAAACACCACGGGCTTCGCCAGCCACCAGTGCACTTCGTGGGTTTTTTCCCTGAAAAACCTCTTCGATGGCGCAGCTTTCAGGAGAAAACCGGGTGATGACACCTCTAATTTCCTGATGAACCGCTAACAATCTCTCGGAATGTGACTGATCTTTCCCGGTTTTGAGAGATCCATACTCGACCAATCGAAATCCGGGGCCGTCCACATCGATCACTCCCCAGCCCATTTTTGCCAATCCCGGATCGATGCCTAGAACTCGGCCAGAAATGGTCTTCATCATTCCACGTCCTTTTTGCCTTTTTCCCGATACAGAATCTTCACAGGTACTTCAGGAATTTCGAGCAACTCACGAAAACGATTTTCGATCATTCGTTTCAATTGGGGTGTGAAGTAGGTCGGGTTATTGACAAACAGTGCCACCGTCGGTGGCATGATGGCCACCTGTGTCGCATAAAATATTTTGGGTTCCCGACCATGCTTGACACGAGGACGTGGTCCCTCACGAATGTCGTCCACAGCTCTATTGAGAGCTCCGGTATTGACCCTCTTATTCGCCTGCTTCGCCATGCTCTGAACCAGCGAAATACAGCGCGTCACATTCTTTCCTTTTTCGGCAGTCATAAATAGTACCGGTGCATAGGAAAGCGAAGGTAAATTTCGTGTGAGGTATTCCTCGTATTCCTCTGTCGATGTCTTGTCTTTTGCGAGATCCCATTTATTGACGGCAATGACGCAGGGCTTGTAACGATCCACCACTTCTCTGGCGATTCGCATATCTAATTGGGAAGTCCCATGCATGGCATCGATCACCAAAATGACGACATCTGAACGGCCAATGGAATGCAATGCCCGATTTTGGGCATAGAATTCAATAGAGTCTTTCAATTTGGCAGTACGCAAGAGTCCGGCGGTATCGATCACTACGAACGGAATGCCGTCTTTTTCAAAGCGGATATCGATGGCATCCCGAGTTGTCCCGGCAACGTCACTCACGATGACTCGCTCTTCACCAATCAACGCATTCACAAAAGTTGATTTTCCAGCATTCCTTCGTCCAACGATGGCAATTCGCAATGCTGGTCGCTCGCTGTGCTCTCCACCTTCAGGGATAAGTTCAACGCAGTTTTCAAGCAGTTCGTTGACGCCCATGCCATGGGCAGCGGAGATGGGTAATGGATCACCCAGACCCAGTGCCCAAAATTCAGCCACGGAGTCCTCGTCCCTGTCAGCCTCACACTTGTTCACAACAAGCAGAGTCGGAGCGTCAAGAGGACGCAGGCGCTTGGCAACTTCATGATCCAGCGCTTGAATTCCTTCTTTCGCGTCCACGATCATCAGAACGAGGTCAGCACTCGCAATCGCGATATCGATCTGACGATGTATATCGAGATCGAGCTGGGCCTCGTCGGTGACCCCCAGTCCTCCAGTGTCGATAACTTCAACTATTCTGTCTTTTATTTCGACTTCGACAGTGACTCTGTCACGAGTAACTCCAGGTTTATCATGGACGATACTAATCCGACGTTTAGCAAGCCGATTCAATAGCGTAGATTTTCCTACATTCGGTCGCCCAACGATCGCTATGCGAGAAATCATGAGGTCGCTCCTAACCAATATTGGAGAGCAACGATAGTTTTACCGTCACGGATTTCACCTCTTAAAAGAAGATCTCTCGCTCGCTCCTTAGAACAACGGATCACTCTGACCCATTCATCGTCATCCGTATCCTGTCCCACTTCAGTGAGGTCAGAGGCTTTGAAAATAAACATCTTCTCGTCACTAAAGCCGGCTGCAGGAAAAATCTCCATGACAAGCTCAAGGCTTCCCGGAACAAATCCTGTTTCTTCACGCAGTTCCCGATGGGCACTTTGAAGAGGATCTTCGTCCGCTTCGAGAAGCCCAGCAGGTATTTCCAAAAGGTTATGTCCAAATGCAGTGCGATGCTGCTCCACTAACAAAACGGTATCTTCATCAAGAAGAGGAAGGATCACTGCCGCCCCTGGATGTCGAATCACATCCCGGTCAACGACAACATTATTGGGTAGAGATTCTTTGACTGTATACATGTGATACCGATGACCTTCGTAAGAACACTTCTCGTCTATAAATTTGAATCGTGCATCTTCCCTGAACCCACAATTCTCGCTCGCAAGGAAGTCGTCGTCTGTTTGTCTGATATCGGCTTCAGAATCCGGTTTCATGCTGCACTTTCTTTCCGAAAATATTGGCGCTGATTTCCGGTCGATTCAGTTTAGCCGCGACTCTGATTTTTTGCAGTAGTTCTAGGAGGAGAAGGGCTCAGGAGACCCAGAAACTGGATCAATCACCATCCTGAACCCTGAGAGAACTCGTGATAGAAAATCGGGCCATAATACGATCGTCTGGAAGGGTAGCATTGATCTGATCTGTCAAATCAAGCCTCCCTGAGCTCTCAAGAGACGCTCTCGCCTCATTCAGCCGGCCTTCGTCGATAGAGAACTTCAGCGTCACCTTGGCATCCGCAGGGATCAAAAACTCAGAGGTTTGCTTCTTCAACCAAACCGAAAGTTTTTTTTCCGGCGTGGAAAGAATTCTCCAGTAAAGAATCGGAAGTATCGGATCTGCAGCGGCCATCAGAGATCCCCCAAAAGTGGTCCCCATCATATTTCGCGTCATGATCGATCGGCGAACACATACTGTGGCTGAAGTAAAATCCTTCGCGATCGATTGAATACGAATCCCCTGAAAGAAAAATGGTGGATAGAGATTCAGCAGAAATCTTAGACGACCGGCAGAAACGGTGGGAGAAATCATAAGACCCCCTCATCTCGTTCTCTCGATTTTAATACGACGAAGATACACGAGATATCAGCGGGGCTCACACCCGCGATTCTTTGAGCTGCTGCAATAGTATCAGGCCTCAGTCGGGTCAGAGTTTCCCGGGCTTCCGTTCTCAAACCAGATATAGACGAGAAATCGAGATCCTCAGGAAGGACCCACTTCTCATTTCTTTTCATTCGATCGACTTCGTCTTGTTGCC
Source organism: Planctomycetota bacterium (assembly GCA_016776905.1). Lineage (GTDB taxonomy): Bacteria > Planctomycetota > UBA8108 > UBA1146 > UBA1146 > UBA12191. The sequence goes on from JADHSM010000014.1 coordinate 26,696, forward strand.
TTTCGATGTAATGCTCATATCGAACAGCAATGCGAACTCTCTCTTTAATTCCTTGCGAGATCCCCCACGCCCCTACTTCAGGGTGACTCTCTTCGAGAGATTCCCAACTGGCTCCTGGAGCCCTCAATACTTCATGAAATGTTTTTGTTCCTGAACGTTCTTTGTGAAGTCGGGCAACACAGGATTCTGTCAACTTCGCATCTTCCTCAACGGCCTCTGCTTGCTGATCAGTGATCAACCCCAACTCATTGCCTTTGCGTGCAAGGCGAATATCGGCATTGTCGTGCCTCAATTGAAGACGAAACTCAGCCCGAGAAGTGAACATGCGATAGGGCTCACGGGGATCACAACGAACCAGATCGTCTGCCAAGACACCCATATAGGCTTCTTCGCGACCGAGTATCAATGGAGCCTCATTCTTCAGGGAGAGTGCTGCATTCACCCCTGCCAAGAATCCTTGAGCGGCAGCCTCTTCATAACCACTCGTCCCACAAATTTGCCCCGCCAAATATAGGCCAGAAAGAGCGCGACATTCAAAAGTCCTGCGGATTTGATGCGGAGGAAAGAAGTCGTATTCAACAGCATAGCCATGGCGTAGAAATTTCGCCTTTTCAAGTCCTGGAATTTTCGCGACGAGTGCTTCCTGAGCATCCGCCGGCAGGCTCGTAGAGATTCCATTCACATATATGGAATTGGTCTCAAGGCCTTCTCGTTCAAGATGAATCGTATGCCCCTGTCGATCAGGGAAGCGTACGATTTTATCTTCAATAGACGGACAATAACGAGGACCCACTCCTTCTATCTGCCCCGAATACATAGGGCTTCGGTGCAAATGGTCACGAATAATATCGTGAACCCCCTCATCCGTCCGGGTGACATGGCAATTCATCCATTCCCGTCGGGGTGGAGGAGTCCAATGACAAAAACCATCCGGGTCGGAGTCTGGAACCTGTGGCATCAACTGGGACCAATCAATGGAGTCTCGGTCCAAACGAGGAGGTGTCCCCGTCTTCAACCTTCCCGTCTCCAGCCCCAACGTACCCAAGGCGCCAGTGAGCCCTTGAACAGCCCCTTCGCCAACCCTTCCACCACTCGTCACTTCTTCGCCCACATGCATAACCGCTCTGAGAAAAGTCCCATTGGTCATGATCACTTTTCGCGCACGGATCACGGATGAGTCTTCCAAGCGAACTCCACCCACGCGATCCCCTGTCACATGAATGTCTTCTACAGAACCGGTAACGATATGAAGCCGGGCTTGGCTTTTCATCAAGGATTGCATTTCCCTCGAATACATATCCTTGTCCACTTGTGCTCGGAGGGATCGAACGGCTTCACCCTTTGAGGTATTCAACATTCTGTAATGAAGCCCAGCTTTATCAGTAATAAAGCCTTGAACACCACCGAGAGCATCTATCTCACGGGTAAGCTGCCCTTTACCCACTCCGCCAATGGCGGGATTACAAGAGAGTGCTCCAATAGTCTTTTCACTCAGCGTGACAAGAGCCGTTTCAAATCCCATTCGGGAACAAGCGAAGGCGGCTTCACAGCCGGCGTGTCCTCCACCGACAACAATCACGTCGAAATCTGTATTACTCAAAGGAAAGTTCTCCCGAAGTATTTTCGTGAGGCATCATTAGTTTTTCCATACGTGTAAAAAATTCTGGATCCGATTTCCGAACGCAAGCAGGTTGGAGAACTCGAGTTTGAGAAACCTTGAGCGAAAGCAGTGCAAAAGCCATCGCCATACGATGGTCACCTGCGGGGTCAAGGTCGGCGGGTTTCAGATGTGAACCGTCACTTCCGACGATACGGAATAAGTCACCTTGAACTTCTGCTCGAATTCCTAATTTTTGCATTCCTTGGCATAGCACTTCTAATCGATCGCTTTCCTTGACTCTCAGGTGAGAAACTCCAGAAAAAATCGATTCCCCCCGACAGAAAGCAGCCACGATGGCCAAGGGCGGCACCAGATCCGGAACACCTTCCAAGGATCGCGCCAAAGGTTTCCGAGCATGACCACTCACGCTCACTCTATTCTCAGAGATTTGCACGGTGCAGCCCATCTCTGACAACAAATCGGCAATCATTCGATCACCTTGGAGAGACGAAGTGCCCACTCCTTCAACTGAAACTTCACCTCCGGTGATAGCAGCCGCACAAAGTGGAAATGCCGCCGCTGAAGCATCCCCCTCAATAGAAACCTTGCCACTGCGGAGTCCTGCGCTGCTTGCGACTTGAATCTCTCGCGCCCCCGCTTTGACTTTGACACCGAATGCTCTCAAAACCGCTGCCGTCAAGTCCATATAGGGTCTTGAAGAAATCGGCCCGACCATTCGAATCTGTAAACCATGAGTCGTATGCGGAGCCAGCAACATCAAGGCACTGGTAAACTGACTAGAGAGAGCGGCTTGTAGCACCACCTTGCCTCCTGCTACCGGTGCACCTTCCAGCTCTAACGGTAAGTAACCTTTTTCACCCAGATACGTAATCTTTGCACCCAGATGCTCTAGGGACTCCACCAGGGGTCCCATCGGTCGATGGGTCTCTCCATTGATGCGAGTTTTACCCGGTCGAAGAACGCAAACAGCGGTCAGAAATCTCATCGCCGTGCCATTGGCTCCTAAATCGAGATCGATAGATCCTTCTGCCCATTTTGCCCCGCAACCGGTCACGGTCACATCTCCCGGCGGGTGCCCTTCAAAGGATCCTCCCAGTTGACTCAGAGCTCGAATGAAGACTTCGAGATCTTCACAATCCGGTATTCCAGAAATGAGACTTTGACCATCGGCAAGAAATGCATTGAGCAATGCTCTCTGGGCGACCGATTTGGAGCCCTGCAGACGCACCGCTCCACAGACCCTAACGTTGTCAGGAGCCATCCAGAATTGGTCTTCGGCTTGGTCTTTTTCCATACCCAGATCATACACTGACAGAAGCCTTTCCACAGCCAGACCGGACTGTTGCATCTCTGCTCTTTAATGCCATCCTGACCGATTCAGAAGCGAATTCCCCGGAATGGAAGAGGTTCCTCGCCATGCGAATCATAAATTTAGCCCGCTGGATCGTCCTATTCTCGATTCTTTCCATCTCATCCGAGGTGTACTCGCAGGCCATTTCTCCTACAGACTATATGGGTCGTGCCCCCGGTACGGACTTCGAATTGGCAGACTGGAAAACTCTCTCAGGTTGGTTTGATCAATTCGGAGAAAAAACATCGACAGCCCAAACTCAAACCGTAGGAATCTCCACCGAAGGGCGACCTCTCAGAATTTGTGTTATTTCCTCGGAAGAAAATCTGGGGAAGTTGCAAAGGATTAAAGAGATCAGTCGGACCATCGCTGATCCAAGGTCCCTTTCACCCGGAATGGATGAGTCATTAATTAATGAAGCGGTTCCCATCGTTTTCGTGTCCTGCAACATGCATTCGACAGAAATTGCAGCGGCTGAGTTTTCAATGACTCTCGCATGGAACATGGCCACTTCAGATGCTGAACTTTGGAAAAATGTTCGAGAGAATGTGGTCACGGTCATCATTCCAACCGTCAATCCAGATGGCCTAGATCGTGTCGTCAGCTGGTATCGCCGTATCGTCGGAACTCCCTACGAGGATGCCTACCTTCCAGAACTTTATCAGTTGTATGCCGGTCATGATAATAATCGAGACTGGTTTGCACTCTCTCTCGAAGAAACTCGTATCGTCACGCGCATGCTTTATAAAGAATGGTTCCCAACGATCTACTGGGATGTCCACCAACAAGGGTCCATGAGAGAACGATTGTTTGTTCCACCCTTCAGAGATCCACTCAATCCCAATCTGCATCCCGTGACAATTTCTGGTATTGGAGCGATAGGATCGCGCGCGATGCTCGACATGACTGCAGCAGGATTTACAGGAATCTCGAGCGGTGTGAGTTATGACATGTGGTGGAATGGCGGGAACCGTAATGTTCCTGTTCGACACAATATCATCGGACTACTCTCTGAAGCCGCCTCTGCCAATCTTGCCAGTCCCATCTGGATTGACCCGTCTGATCTTTTACCCCCCAGAGGCATAGAAACGGGATACGCACCCTCCAACAAATTCCCAGCTCCCTGGCCTGGAGGTTGGTGGCGCGTGGGAGATATTCACAAATATGAACTCGCCTTGGGGGAATCCCTCCTCGGCAGCGTGGCGCGAGAACCCGGCACTTGGGTCAGGAACGCCCTCCGTGTCGCCCGGGATGTGATTCAGAAAGGGCGAGATGAAGCCCCCAGATACTGGCTGATTCCTCCAGGACAAAGGGACGAAGACGCCGTCTCCAGAATACTCACGATCCTCGATGCACAGGGTGTCGATATGTTCTTGGCCAAAGAAGATTTTGAAGGAGATGGCCGTCCGTATTCTAAAGGGACATTGATCCTTCCCCGGGAACAACCCTATGGATCATTCCTGAAAGACCTCTTTGAAATACAACGGTATCCTGACGGCCCTGCCCCCTACGACGTCGCCGGCTGGACCCTTCCCTTACTCTTCGGCATTGAGCGTATCGAAATCCTCGAGACGCTTAGCGTGGAAATGGATCAGGTTCGAGATCCCGCTGAAATCAACGGAGCCCTCTCCAGAACCGTGACTGATAAGAAGTACCTGATCAAGCTGGGCTCCGAAAAATCATTCAAATCAGAGAGCGGAACCCTTCTTGATCTCCAGGGAACCGGTTGGATAAGAAAACTACTCTCTGCTTGGGAAAAGAAGAAACGAGTGCTGTCCGATCAGGAAGGGAACTGGTGGATACTTGAAAATTCTGAGGAAAATTCTCAGGCATCTGAAAATGTTGCTCCCCAAAGGATTGTCGATCAGGCAGAACTGACAACAGCTCCCCGAGTGGGAGTCTATGCTCCTTATGTCGCCAGCAAAGATGAGGGTTGGCTTCGTTGGGTTCTCGATCATTTCGAGATTCCGTTCAAAAGAATTCGGAATGAGCAAATTAGAGCGGGTCGTTTGGAAGAATTCATCGACGTCTTGATCATCCCGGATGTCAGCTCACGCACGATTAGGGACGGACGAAAAAAAGGCAGTGTCTTTCCAGAGTTGGCAGGAGGGCTTTCCCCCGAGGGCGTCATTCACCTCGAGAGTTTTGTTCAAAGGGGCGGACGCTTGATTTGCTGTGGACGCTCAACAGACTTTGCCATCGATCAATTTGACCTGCCACTCATGGAAGTGACACAGGGCACTGAAGATCTTCCCGCACTCAGTTGTCCAGGTTCTATTCTGAGGACCATCCCTGGCGCAGAGGCGGAAGCTCTTCCATGGACCAGAAACCTTCCCGACATGATTCCTATCTTTCACTCCGGATCCCGTGCATGGAAAACGGCCGCTCCAGAAAGCGACCTCGTCTCTCTGCTGGAATATCCGCGTAAAGAAATCCTTCTCTCCGGGTATGCAAAAAATACAGAGACGATAGCAGGTGCAAGTACATGGGTAACCCAGTCGATAGGCTCTGGTCGCCTTCATCTCTTTGGGTTCAGACCTCATTACCGTTCATGGCCACACGGAAACTTTGAAATGTTACTGAGAGCCATTTTCCTAAATAATTAAGTTCTGAGAAAGAGCCGACATGAACTCCGAAGAAAAAACTGCTGACCTCAATGAAATCCGGCTACATTCAATGGATGGCTTAAGGGCGACTATGATGTTTCTGGGTTTGGTCCTGCATTGTGCAGCCAGTTACCAAAACTCAGATGCAGGATTTGCTGCATGGCCTTTTCGAGACCAGCAAACGGCACCTATATTTTCATTCATGGTCAGTTTCATTCATGCATGGCGTATGCCGATCTTCATGTTCATCGGTGGATTCTTCGGTGCACTTTTAGTCGAAAAAAGAGGTTCAAAAAAATTCGTAACAAACCGCATCGCAAGACTTGGAATTCCACTGGTCCTCTTTCTTCCGATTCTTCTTCCTCTATCAGTTTCGGGATTCATTTTTGCAAATACCTCTAAAATTGTCGGGATTCAACAAGCTTGGGGAATACTCCTAAAGACTCCCATCCAAGACTTTTTCCCACCAATAACGATCCACATGTGGTTCCTCTACTATTTACTGATTTATTCATTCCTTGGATATCTCCTGCTCGGCCTCACAAGATTCATCCCACATTCGTGGAAACCCAGTGTCTTCATCTCCCGTATTCTCGCACTACCTGGATCCAGTATCATCTTGTCACTCCCCATCGCATGGGCGCTCATGGACTTGACGATTCCAGGAGTACTTGAAACAGGAGTATCTTGGATACCAGAGCTCACGAGTTTCATGACGTATGGATTTCTGTATCTCTGTGGGTGGTCTCTATGGCACCGACGAGATCTGATTCAGAAAGTGGCCACTCTTCCACGCATCACAATCAACCTCGCCAGCCTTCCTATCCTGTTTTTTTGGTGGCTACATGCAGCATTTGAAGGTGCGGTCACTACAGATGTAGGCCGATTTCTTACTGCATTTTTAACGGGCTGGATCATCTGGCTATCGATTTGGGGCTTCATCGGACTGTTTCAGAAAATGATGTCCTATGAGATTCCCGCGGTCCGCTACTTCGTAGATGCTTCCTACTGGATCTATATCTTCCATCTCCCCTTCACCATTTGGACCCCGGGGTTCATCGCTCAAAGCGACTGGGGTAGCGGCCCAAAGTTCTTCATCTCTCTCACAGTGACAACTCTGATGGGATTGATCACCTATGACTTATTTGTCAGAAACACCATCATTGGTAAATTACTCAATGGAAGAGAGTGGCCCAGAGCACTTCACAAGGCACTAAGGAATCGTCCGCTAAATACTTAAATCAGCACCAAATCACAACCCTCCACTCGCGTTAAGACGTTTCCATTCGAAGGGATCCTGACTCTTTCGAATTCGTGTAGGTAATTTTTCCCATCTCTGATCTGGTGGAATATCCGACCTGATACGAACCACGACTGCAGTGATATTATTAGAGCAAGATTCAGTTGATCGGAGATCCCCCTTGTTCTTGCCTATCATGTTCATGCTCGCATCCATCACCATCTCCACCGATGTGGATTTGCCGACGAAGAGTAAGAACGTCCCAGAAAATAAAATCGAAAGTTTTTGGGCAGGTTCAAGTATTCAGGCAGCGAAGACAGAGGCCGAAGACCGAAATGTCCCCATCATTATGGTCATCCTGAAAGACGGAGACCTCGTGTGTCAGCAGTGGGCGAATCAACACCTCAACGACCCTAAAATGAGATTAGCTCTTGAAGAAAATGGAGTTCCAGTTCTCGTATGCCTTCCCGACTTAGAGGGAAACACTCATACGAAAACAAACACTGAAACATCGTCCCCAAACAAAGAAGACGACGATTGTCCTTTGTCTGGAGTGAGTGATTGTAAAGATCATCAGTCTTCAGAATCGTGGGTCGAGGGGCTAACGATTCCTCAACTGCTACCCGCAATCTTTCTTCTTGAGGGTGCCGAATATAAAGCGATCCCGATCCCACAAGATCTCCCATTTCGTGGAGCACAAGAAGTGGATAAATATCTCACGGAGAGAAGACCAGGCACGCCCCCTACTCGACTTCAATACACGTACTTAATGACACGCCTAGAAAGAGCAGTAAAGTTCGACGAAGAAGACAAGTTCGAAAAAGGATGCGCAGAACTTTCGATAGCTCTCAATCTCATACCCAACTTTAGTCCACGAATCAAAACGACATGGGAAGATCGATACCACCCATATAAAGGCAAGGGCGTCCAGATGTTACGTAGAGCGAAAACGGTAGCGAAAACCAATCCGCTCATGGCCATGAGATTACTTCATAGGATATCAAAAATGATGTCAGGACTTCCGCACGGCGAAACAGCCAGACTCTTATTAGCCGCAATGGAAAATAAGAACTAGAACATTCCCAGTTGAAGCTTCGCGCCTTCAGTCATGCGATCTTTTGTCCAAGGTGGATCCCAGACAACTCCTACCACACAACTATCGACACCTTCCACCGCACTGACCTTCTGCTCAACTTCGACAGGTAGTGTTCCTGCCACAGGGCACGCAGGGGACGTCAGAGTCATCTCAACATCGACTGAAGAATCTTCAGCGATTCGAACATGATAGATCAGGCCTAATTCATAGATATTGACCGGGATCTCTGGATCGTGACAAGTTTCAATAGCCTTGACGATCAGATCCTCAAGAGTACCGTCTTCTGCCTGCAATCCAGCAGGCCTCAAATCTGCTTCACTTTTCGGCTCAATATTTTCGTTTTCGATCGAATCATTCATTCTGTTGAAGCCTCTCTAGGATCCCCACTTAGTGCTTGTATCAAAGTATGCCAAGCCAATGTTGCACATTTTACTCTGGAAGGGTAATCCTTCACTCCTGTAAAAACTTCCAGCTTCATTAACTCATCAGGATAAGCAGCGGAGTCTTCTCCTGTGACTTTCGCATGAAAATCTGCGAAAATCGCACGGGCAATCTTTTCTTCTTTGCCCTTCAAAGTCTCGGTCATGATGGATGCACTAGCGGTACAAATAGCACACGCTGTCGCAGTAAATCCGATCGACTCCAATACTCCATCAGCATTGCGAAGCACTTCCATATCGATTTCATCACCACATAAAGGATTATGGCCTCGGGCCTCTAAGTTAGCTTGAGGCAGTTTGCCATGATTCCTAGGAGACCTTGAATGGTCGATGATCAGTTCCTGGTAAAGTTCTCTCAGATCATTCATGCGAATATTTCCCTGACCGCTTTAATGGAATCGACAAGAGCATCGATGTCGTCTTCGCCATTATGCATTCCTACCGAAGCACGAATTGTTGCGGGTAAACCCAATCGCTTCATTAACGGCATAGCACAGTGATGCCCTGCACGAATAGCCACTCCTGATTGATCCATGATTGTTGCAGCATCATGCGGATGGATCCCATCAAGAGTAAATGAAATACAACATGAGCGCTTCAAGGGCTCACCAACGATCCGCACACCTTCTATATTCCGAAGTTTTGACTCCATTGATTCCAACAGAGCGTCTTCATGAGCTTTGACATGTGAGCGGCCAACATTATCCAAGAAATCTAGGCCCGCTCCCATTCCGATGACCGCAGCGATATCCGGTGTGCCCGCTTCAAATTTCCAAGGCACCTCGGCATAACTACTTCGATCAAATGAAACGGTCTTAATCATGTCTCCACCGCCCTGCCAAGGCGGAAGTTTTTCCAGTTTCTCCAGTTTACCCCAAAGTACACCTGCACCTGTGGGTCCATAGGTCTTGTGCCCACTAAATGTCAAGAAGTCACAACCAATGTCGATGGGATTGATGGACATGTGAGGAGCAGATTGAGCAGCGTCTAAAATTGTTACCGCTCCCACATTCTTCGCTGCCGCGAAAACACGGTCGATATCGTTAACAGTTCCGATCGCATTTGAAACATGACCGATCGAGACCACCTTCGTACGATCAGTCACCAGAGAATCCAATTCCGACAGGACGAGTTCTCCCTGGTCGTCGCAAGGTATCACCTTCAGGATAGTACCGTTCTTTTCGCATAGCATTTGCCACGGAACAATATTGGCATGGTGATCGAGGGTTCCAATGACGATTTCATCCCCGGGGACCAAGGCGTGATCGCCACTACCCAAGGAATTCGCCAGTAGATTCATCGCTTCTGTGACACCACGGGTGAAGACGACCTCGCGGGACTCTTCGGTACCCAGAAACTTTGCGACCTTGTTACGCACATCTTCATATCGCGCAGTCGCTCGTTCACTGAGTGTATGAACTCCTCGGTGAACATTTGCACAATCTTGTCGATAAACAGAATCCACAGCCTCAATAACCTCAAGAGGCTTTTGAGTCGTTGCGGCGCTATCGAGGTAGACTAATTTTTCACCATGGACTTTTTGATCGAGGGCAGGAAAATGCCTTCGAATCATTTCCAGATTTATCTCTGAAGACTTCGAATGATCCACGAATCCTCTTCAATCTCAGGTGACACATTCAGAAGCAGGCATCGCAGCTTGAAGTTGCTCGATGATCTGCTCCCGGAGACCCTCATTTTCAATCTCTCCGAAAACTTCAGCTGTAAATGCCCGAACCATCATGCGGCGAGCCTCTTCAAGAGAGACACCCCGACTTCTGAGGTAAAACAATGCTCCTTCATCGAGCTCACCTACAGTGGCCCCATGAGTACATTTCACATCATCAGCGTAGATTTCGAGACGAGGTCTCGTATTCATTTCAGAATTCCGCGACAGCAATATCGCGTCATTAGATTGTTTAGCATCGGTTCTCTGAGCATCCTGATGAACATGGATCATTCCTGTGAACGCTCCTCGGGATTTCCCTCCCAAAACGCCACGATAGATTTCCCTGCTCGTGCAATCTGCAACGGCATGCTCAATAGTTGTGTGATGATCGACAACTTCGTCACCATCGCTCACATAGCCACCGAAGAGGTCTGTATGACCTCCGGCACCATTGAGACTGACATGGATCTCATTTCTCACAAGGCGAGATCCACTGCCTGCGATCAAATCTTGGAATAGCCCGGCTTTTCCAACTTCAACCCGACTTCCATGAAAAACAACATCGCAGCCTGGTCGAAGAATTCTTTGACGACTCAATGTACATTCATCACCGACATGGATTCCCCAACGCGTATTCCCCATCACTTGACCTTGAGATCGAAACTCTTCAAGGATTTCAAGACGTGCCCCACCCTCTAAGTGAATCATTCCAGTAATATGGGCTGATCCTGAGGTATCGGTCCCGTCATAAGCATGAAGAATGTGAATACGAGCGTCAGTATTCCCTATCGCTGTCACAACAAGTCCATCGTCGAGCAAAGCATCGCCCAGACTTTGAAACGGGTGATCCGACAGCGGAAGCATACGGTCGAAATTTTCGATCTCTTGAGTATTCGCTCTTTGACGAAAGTCTGAAAAACCTTCGACACGAACTTCGTCTGGAAGTGCTGTCAGATCTGAAAGATCTTTTCTGAAAACACCATTAATAAGAACGATCCGGATGTCTGAGGAGGTGATCAGTTCATCCACCTCCGGTAGATTTCCTTCATGGGGTAAACATGCAGGGTAGCCTTCTTCGGAGAGAGACTTAAGAGAGGTATAACGCCACTCTTCATGTCGACGTCCGGGAAAACCATTTTTCTGAAAGCTATCCACTCCAGCCTTCCGGCGAGTGGAGAAAAGATCTTCTGTAGAACTGAGACCTTCGCTTTGTCCCGTCAGGGAGTTATTCCAGTGTTGGAGAGCTTCGTTGTTCAAGAAGCCTCCTGGACCTTTTGATCAGCCTCACTCTTCTTAGGTTTATCACCGCTGTCCAGCCAAGAATACCCTTCTCGCTCTAGTTCATGCGCGAGAGTTTTATCACCAGATCGGACGATTTGTCCTTGAGAGAGAACATGAACGTGATCAGGAACGATGTAATCAAGAAGTCTCTGATAGTGAGTCACCACAATGAAGGATCGATCTCCACCGCGAAGAGCATTGACTCCTTCGGCGACGATTCTCAGAGCATCGATATCCAAACCGGAATCAGTCTCATCCAATATGGCTAATTTGGGATCGAGAACCGCCATCTGGAGAATCTCATTCCTCTTCTTTTCACCACCACTGAATCCATCATTGACAGATCTTTGGAGTAGTTTTTCATCCATTCCTACCAGCGCCATCTTTGATCGAACCAGTTGAAGGAAATCAACAGCATCGACTTCAGATTCTTCCCTGTAGCGACGCACAGCGTTCAATGCCGACCTCAAGAAGTAGGCATTTGAAATTCCTGGGATGGATACCGGGTACTGAAATGCGAGGAAGATTCCTTCGCAAGCACGTTCCTCGGGAGAGAGATCGAGTAGATCGATACCATTGTACAGAACAGATCCGCTATCAACGGCATAGTCTTCATGCCCGGCAATTACGTTAGCAAACGTGCTCTTACCTGAACCATTTGGCCCCATGATGGCATGTACTTCACCGGGTTTAACATTGAGATTTAGACCACGTAATATGGGTGTGTCCTCCACTGAAGCGTGGAGATCATTTACTTCAAGAATCATCGAGCCCTCTTTTTCGTTCTCAGACATTATCCAACACTCCCCTCGAGACTAACCGCCAAAAGCTTTTGGGCCTCGACAGCAAACTCCATTGGAAGTTCACTGAAGACCTCTTTGCAAAAGCCATTCACGATCATCGAGATGGCATCCTCTGTGGAAATACCTCTTTGATTACAATAGAAAATCTGATCTTCACCGATCTTGGAGGTGGTCGCCTCATGCTCCACTTTGGCACTCGGGTTACGAACCTCTACATACGGAAAGGTATGAGCTCCGCAACGATCACCCAAAAGCATGGAATCACATTGTGAGAAATTCCGTGCGTCCTCCGCATTTTTCTTCACGTCAACGAGACCTCGGTAAGTGTTTTGACCTTGGCCAGCGCTAATACCTTTGGAGATAATAGTGCTTCGGGTTCGCTTACCCAGATGAACCATTTTGGTACCGGTATCAGCCTGTTGGTGATTATTGGTCAAGGCCACGGAATAGAACTCGCCAATGGAGTCGTCCCCTTGGAGTATGCAAGAAGGATACTTCCAAGTAATGGCACTGCCCGTCTCCACCTGAGTCCAGGAAATCTTGGAGCGATCTCCCTTACACAAGCCTCGCTTGGTTACAAAGTTGTAGATTCCACCGACGCCATCGGCATCGCCTGGATACCAATTCTGAACAGTGGAATACTTAATCGTGGCGTCCTCGAGAGCAACGAGCTCAACCACAGCGGCGTGCAACTGGTTTTCATCTCTCATGGGTGCAGTGCACCCTTCCAGATAGGAAACCGTCGACTTCTCATCAGCAACGATCAAGGTTCGCTCAAACTGACCAGTTCCTGCGGCATTGATTCGGAAGTACGTCGACAACTCCATGGGGCAAGCCACTCCCTTAGGGATGTAGCAGAATGACCCATCGGAGAAGACCGCAGCATTGAGTGCCGAGTAGAAGTTATCTGTGTATGGAACGACCGAGCCCAGATACTTCTTGATGAGATCCGGATGTTCTTTCACAGCGTCACTGAATGAACCGAAGATAATTCCCAGTTCAGCCAGTTTATCGCTGAAGGTCGTGGCCACAGAAACACTGTCGAAGACAGCGTCCACAGCCACGTTGCTCAGACGTTTTTGCTCTTCTAAGGAAATCCCCAACTTCTCAAATGTTTCAAGAAGTTCAGGATCCACTTCATCGAGGCTATCCAACTGTTTTTTTGGCTTGGGAGCACTGTAGTAAATCAGATCTTGGTAGTTGACCGTATTCTTTTTAACCTTGGCCCAAGCGGGATCCTCCATGGTTTGCCAATGACGAAACGCCTTCAGACGAAACTCAAGAAGCCAATCCGGCTCCCCTTTTCGTTTGACGATTTCGCGAATGGTGTCTTCATCAAGTCCCGGAGGTATAGAATCCGCCTCGACATCAGTGACGAAACCGAATTCATATTCCTTGTCGGCAAGTTTCTGTAACTCTTCTGCTTCAGACATTCTTGTCCTTCATTCTCCCTTGTTCGGACTCTGAGATTTTTCCAGCGGCAGCCAGCACTCCACCCGGAATAGCCATCTGCTCAAGCGTGATATTCTCCAGAGTCTCAACAATTCGATCGTTGATAAATTTCCAATTTTCACTCATCGGGCACAGTGATCCCACGTCACATTGATCTGGGCCACCCTCCGCACAATCAGTCATGGCAATTGGACCATCGAGGGCCGTGATCACCTGCTGTATCGAAATCTCTGCTGAAGGACGAGATAATTGGTATCCGCCTTGGACACCCCTTCTCGATTCGAGGATTTTCCCTCGAACCAAAGCTTTCAAAATCTTGCTGACATTGGGCAGTGCGAGCCCTGAGGTCATAGCGATTTCCGGAGCAGAAAGAAGACGACGGGGGTGCTCCCCCTCACCTTCCCTGACCAGGCAGGTCAGAATCATGATTCCGTAATCGGTTTGACGATTCAGGCGCAACATACCTCGAATGCCCTTTCCGGACCTCTCCGTGCCTCCTGTGTCACTTCGTGGTGATTCCACACCCCCGAAGACTCCAGGAAGGCTCAAATGAGGACCATTCTTGTCCTGATTAGATTCTCTCACTCTGGGGGTAACCGTCAAGTGATCCCACAAGTGAAGTTGGGTCTGGTGGTTGAATTGCCTTCCAACCACTAAACTCCCATGGACAGGAGAGCGATTTGAAAGAAACCCAAGACCAACCGAAACACCCCGATTCTTCGAAAAACGAGGATCCGGGGCTCATTTCGGACCTCATTCAACTGGCCAAACCTCGACTCACGCTCCTGGTCGTCATCACCGCGAGTCTGGGAGTCGCGACTTCATGGTCGTTTACTGACGCGAGTTCTTTTAGAGGAACGACCGATCAATGGCTCGATCGTTGGGGAGCACTGCTCGCCATCTCTGCAGGAACCGCCCTCCTGGCTGCGGCAGCCAATTCCTTGAACATGCTATGGGAACGTAAACAAGACCAACTGATGAAGCGCACGGCTGTCAGAGCAACAGCACGGGGAAGAGTCGGAGCAGCGATCGTTATTCCGTATTCAATTTTAACGGGATCACTCGGTAGCTTTTTGGTCTGGCAGGGTGGAACTGTCTTCGCTGCTATTCTCGGTATCGTCAGTCTCTTGCTCTACGTTCTTGTCTACACTCCGTTAAAAATGCGAACGACTCTCAACACACTCTTTGGTGCGATACCTGGAGCACTTCCACCCATGATAGGTTGGTGCGGAGCCGGTGGATCACCTTTTCACCCTGTAGGGCTGACACTCTTTGGCATTCTCTTTATTTGGCAGATACCTCATTTCCTCGCGATCGCTTGGATGCACCGTGCCGAATACGAAAAAGCAGGATTCAGGATGCTTCCCAGTATCGACAAAGATGGGCATCGCACTGCACTGACCGCGCTACTCTGGTCACTGCTTCTTTGGGGAGTCAGTCTCATTCCAACATTGACGCAATCAGCGGGCTGGATCTATTTGGGAGTTTCGAGCTTGGGTGGCATCTATATGTCATACAGATCCTACCAATTGCTGAAAGAGAGAAGCCAACCTGCTGCTCGAAGATTGTTTTTCGCAAGCCTGTTGTACCTTCCGATCGTCCTAGGAGCACTCGTTGCAGATGCGGGTCCCATTTCATGAACAAACCCGTTTCTTCAAAAGGAGATCGATTCAAGTTCAGAGCTTTGATACTGGTGCTCTCGGTGCTCCTTGTTTCCGTCGTAGCATGGCGAATACCACACCTTTACAGAGCTCTTCAAGAAGCCAATCGTCTAGGACCCCAAGGCTTCAAAACCAACGGATTCGATATCCCAGAATCTCTGATAGATGACCCCACCTTCGTGCGCTGGGGAGTCCCTGGGCAAATCACATCGGTCGATATGCCCGAAGTGTGGGGACAAGCAAAAGTCATCGAACTGGGATCCTCGTTCAGAAAAAGGTTCCTAGTTTCTTCCAGCGAAGTCGTAGGTGTTCGTTTTAACGGAGAATCTCGTGCCTACCCACTGAGGCTTCTTCAATGGCACGAAGTCGTCAACGACGTCGTCGGTGGTGTTCCCATATGCGTGATTTATCACCCACTGTCAGAAACTCTCTGTGTCTTTGAACGCAAATCGACATCGACCTCTGTAGAACCTCCTCTCTTTGGGACGAGCGGTTTGATTCTCGATTGTTGCTTGTTGATTCACGATCGCTTGGGACCAGATCAACGAAAACTCGAAAGTCTATGGAGCCCAGTCGATGGGAAAGCCCTCTTCGGTCCTCGATCTGGAGAAGAACTCCAACTGCTTCCCTTTTCTCTGACGACCTGGAAAGAGTGGCTGGAAGAATCTCCGTCTACAGACGTGATGGCCATGCTCGAATCACATCGCAACTACTACAAGAAAGAGCCTTATCTTCCTTATCGCCAACGTGATTTACCTCGGTATCCATTTGCCCCAGTTGCCAAAGATACATATAAAAATTTAGCGAGAGTTCAACTGACCCGAGATTCAGGCCAATGGCGAGTAGCGATCGTCGACGAGGATCAATTCCGTATTCAAAATGGGGCGTATGCCGTCAGTTCCTGGTTTGCTGTTCATGCCCGGGAACTCGAGTTCAAGACGCCCCGATAAAGGACGTGCTCTCCATCAAAAGGGCTAGGCGAGCCATAGTAGGAATGCGAACAATCCTATCCACACTCCTCCTAGAAAGTGCCAATACAATGTGACTTGCTGGACGGTGATATGATGCAGACTCCAGTAGCCACCCCGCGTTGCACAAGAAGTCACATAAGCCTGAAAAACCAATCCACCCGCTAAGTGCAGTGCATGGATCAATCCAAGAGCATAAATAGTCCAGCCATGGAGAGAAGAACTGGCATTAAAGCTCCCATCTCCTCCTGACAACATCTGCTGCCAAACCTGTTCCTGCAGAAATAGAAAAACAAATCCAAGAATCAGGACCAGCCACATGCAAACCTTAAAGAGGCGAAGCGAATCCTCTCTGACAGAGGACAATCCCAACTGAGAAAACACACTAATTAAAACGATGACACCCGTGCTGACCCAGGCAAGGTCGGGAATAGGAGGGGCATTTTCTCCCCAGTTGGGAGAAGAATTTCTAATGATAACGATCCCGATGATGCTCGCGATGAAGAAGACACCGATAGAGGACAAGAAGAGCCACATTCCCATGCGAATATTGATGGGATTTGGGGGAGACGGTAACGCCTCCCCTTCCTCAAGCCTTGATTGCAAAGACTCCTCGGCCACTTCCTTCTCCGGTCAGAAGATCTGACAAAATCTAGTCGCTGGGATTAAACTGCGTCTCAAGTATTGTCGGATCCACGATCAGGTATTCCTTGTACTCACCGGTATCGAGAAGGGCAAAGCCCAAAAAGATTCCAAGGAAAAGAAATGACCCGACCAGAATGATGGCATTGAAGGGTCTATCCCACCTCAAGTGCATGAAATACAACGAGACCAAAGTGGCTTTAATGGTTGCGACACCCATTGCCACGATGATGTTCAGAGACCCTAAGTCGATGTAAGAAACTCCTACGGTGACCCATGTCAAAAACAGGAGAGCCGTCAGGATTGTCAACATTAGAACCGTAGGGGTCATATGACCCACAACCGGATGGGGATCCTTAGTTCCTTTATTCATCTTCCCCGCCACAAGAGTGGCAAGGAGGCTTAAAAAGGCTGCCGACAGGATGAGCCAGTCGACGTTATTCAAAAGTTTTTCAACGATGCTCATGATGCCTCCTATTCCACAAGGTAAAGCAAGGGAAAGAGGTAAATCCAAATCAGATCCACCAAGTGCCAGTACAAACCACCCAAGTCCACCGGGGTGAAGAATTCAGGACCGATACGGCCCTTCACTACGAGCACCATCAACCAGACCATGACGGCCATGCCGATCAACACGTGGATCCCATGGAGTCCTGTTAAACAGAAGTAGATACTAAAGAACACATGAGCATTGGGTGGCCTCGCCGACTTCGGCAGTTCCGCAGGGGGAATATATAACCCGTCGCCTTCCGGATGACCGCTCTGCTTTTCGATCTCCACGTCGATTTCATCCTGATTTATAGCCCGTCCTCCGGGCGCAATCGCTGGAGTTTTGACCTGCCCCTTCGCCTTGGGCTCAATCAACACCACTTCTGCAAGTGGACGAGAGATATCGGTCTTTTGCGCAACCACATTAAGTTCGAGGAGATCCCTCTCCGTCTCTGCAGTTGTAACAGTGGCGTATGAGAAACTCTTGCCTGGGAATAGTCCCTCATGGAATTTTTTCGAGTACTCAATGTACTTGATTCCCATGAAGCCCAATCCGCATATGAATGTGATGGATAGAAAAAACAGAATTCTGTTTTTACGACCCAACTGCGCTTCACGAACGGCGAGAGCCATCGTCAAGGAAGAGAACAGCAAGACCATCGTATTCGTGGCTCCCCATCTCTTGTCGAGGAACTGGTGTCCCCATTCAAAGAGCTCAGGATGGTTCGCCTTGTAAACAGCGTAGAAACAGAACAATCCCCCGAAGAGAAGGACCTCAGTTGCCAGAAATAGCCACATTCCGAGCTTACCCGCTTCGAATTGTTGCTGAAGACTGTCAAAGTGGTGCGCAAGATGAGGAGAGTGGCCATGGCCATGTCCATCACCGTGTTCACCGGCAGCTTCTTCGGGTTTTTCCTGATGCGCGTCGCCGCTCATCTTATCTCCCATCTTCAGGCCAAGCCTTTAGAGCTCTGGCTGGAGTAGTTCCCTGTTACGGGATCATAGTCGAATTGATCGAGTTCGTATGGATCCGTCGCAGAAGGAACCCCGTGGAAGTTTTCCAGAGGAGGTGGCGACGGTGTATGCCACTCAAGACTGTTTCCACCCCATGGATTCATCGGAGCTTTCTTGCCCGATACCAGCGATTGGATCAGATAGAAAGCTGTCAGGAAGAATCCCACAGCCATCACGTATGAACCTATCGTCGAGAGTTGGTGGTAGATTTGAAACTTATCTTCATATGAGTAGTAACGACGAGGCATACCCAGTGAGCCCATGACAAACTGCGGAATGAACGTCAAATTGAATCCAATGAATACAAGCGTGCACGCGATGCGGCCCCAGAACTCATTGAACATACGACCCGTCATTTTTGGCCACCAATGGTGAAGTCCCCCAACAAACGCGATCAAGGCACTTCCCATCATGACGTAATGAAAGTGTGCGACCACGAAGTAGGTGTCATGCAGATGGGTATCAATACTCAATACTCCTAGGAACAAACCCGTCAATCCACCGATGGTGAATAGGAATATGAAGGAGATACCGTAAAGCATTGATGTGTTGAGATTGATGGACCCTTTGTACATCGTTGCTATCCAGTTGAAGACCTTGATCGCGGAAGGGATTCCCACGGAGAAGGTAATACCACTGAAGATAATGTTCATCATCGTGGACTGACCACTCGTGAACATGTGGTGACCCCAAACGATGAAGGAGAAGATAGCAATCGCAACTGACGAGTATGCGATGTAACGGTATCCAAAGATTCTTTTGTGACTATGAACCGCGATGATTTCACTGATCACTCCCATGGCGGGGATAATCATGATGTAGACCGCGGGGTGACTGTAGAACCAAAAGAAGTGCTGGTAGAGAACCGGGTCTCCTCCGTTTTGCGGATCAAAGATTCCAATTCCAAGGGTTCTCTCAAGAATCAAAAGCAAAAGCGTGATCCCAAGAACCGGAGTGGCTAAGACCTGGATCACAGCCGTTGAATATGTCGCCCACAGGAACAAAGGCATGTTGAACCAAGTCATCCCCTTGGGTCGCATCTTGTGAATCGTCACAATGAAGTTGAGACCCGTGAAGATACTCGAGAAACCCAATATGAAGACCCCGACGACAGCAGGAATAACCGCTGTTGGCGAACTCGTACTGTATGGAGTGTAAAAGGTCCAACCCGTGTCCACGCCGCCACTGAAGAGGACGTAGACAAAGAAAGCTGCCCCGCACATCCAGAGATAGAATGATCCAAGGTTCAATCGCGGGAATGCCACGTCCTTAGCCCCCAAGAGGAGCGGAAGGACAAAGTTTCCAAGCGCAGCGGGCACTCCTGGAATGATGACCAGAAACACCATGATGGCACCGTGGGTCGTAAACCACTGGTTGTACAAATCAGCCTGCGCCCCTGCATCATCTCCGGCAAACAGCGGTGTGATCAGCGGGATGGGAGAAAATAGTTCTGTTCTTACAAGAAGAGCGAACACTCCTCCAAGCAGAAACATAGACAGGACCCCCACCAAATACATCAAGCCAATGCGCTTGTGATCAAGAGTGAACATCCAGGACGTCAACGTGTTCGTGACCGTCAGGTAACTGGGTCCGGAAATCTTCGTCTCTTGAGAAGTCTGCTCGACTTCCTGAGAAGAGAGATCGGATCCAGCAGAGGCCTTATCATCAGGTTTCATTATAGCGCTCCTTACTGCCTGAGGCTCTTGATGAACTCAGTGACCCAAAGGATCTCTTTGTCCGTCAACTTGACCACTGGCATCTGCCCGGTGTAACCGTCAGATATTTTTTTCATCGGATAGCGAATCGATTCTTCAATGTAACTCTCGTCGGCAATGGCACTCCCTAGAGTGCCATTCTCCGTGTACTTCCTCTCGCTACCAAAGAGGCCTTTCCACGTCGGGCCAGTTTTCATGGCACCATCCAGACTGTGACAACTGACGCAGCCTTTTCGCTTCCATACGATTTCTCCCAATTCGGTAAATGGGAGAGTCTCGTCATAGGATGCTGCCACTGCTAACCACTTGTCGAAGTCTTCTTGAGAAGGGTGCACCACGACCTTGCTGTGCATCGCTGAGTGCCCCTGACCACAATATTCTGAACAATATAGTGAGTACACTCCGGGTTCAGTGGCTTCGAACCACAACTGGCCAATACGCCCAGGAACGCAGTCTTTTTTCACCCTGAATGCCGGAATGAAAAGGGAATGCAGGACGTCGGCGGCAAGCACGTTCACCTGAACCGGTGTGTTGACGGGAACATGAAGTCCCGCCTTTTCGAGTACTTTAGCTTCGCGCTCAGCAGCCTGTTCAGCAGTCAATTCACCCGAGCGTAATGCATTACGGATCTCGTTGAAATCTTCGGAAGCTCCGGAAACGACAGTACCACTCGCAGGGTAGGAAAAATTCCAAGACCACTTTGCAGCCTCTGCTGTGATGACCATTGCATTCGCAGGAGGTGTCGCCATGGCGACATAGCCCTTGTAGCCGTACCAGAACATCATCAGTGAAAGAATCACCGGGATGCCTGTCCAAGCGATCTCAAGAACCAGATTGTGATCATTCTGACTCGTGGCTTTCTGTCCTTCTGGAGCGCTGTACTTCCACATAAAGAGAATGAGAAGCGCAGTAATCAAGACGAGGAAGAAGATGGAAACCCAATAGACGAAGTAAAAATCCCCGTCTACGGTTGGAGCAAAGTTAGAGACAGCCTCCGGAAGCCAGAAGGTAGGTCCGGTCTGTGTCGCCAAGCTTTGGAAACTTGAAGTGAGGAATTGCATCATGATGCCTGCTCTCTCTGAGAGTCTCTGGAGTCGTTTTCAACCTCTTCAGGAATTGGTCGCATGACTAAAACCGCCCCGTCCTTTTGAGGACTAGTAAAAAGCCCCCCAAACCCAATACCGTTACCAGTCCGCCCAGTCGCATGACAAAGAGCGCCGCCGGACCGTATCTCGCCTTACTGGGATCGTAAACAAAACAGGTCAATATTATCTGATCTGCCCAAGTCCCCACTTTACCGCTGGAGGCTTCGACAAGTGCGAGTCGAAGAGTCTGTGGATCGAATTCGATCCCCTGAAGAGTCCGTGTCAGTTTCCCCTCGGGAGAAAGGATGAATGCCCCTGCTCCATGAGCGTACTCTTGGTTGTAGTCGTTCCATTGATAGTCAAACCCGACACTATCCGCGATCAATCGTAAGTGACTCTCTTCGCCTGTGAGGAAGTTCCAGCCGTCTGCGGATTGATCAGTACTCGCCCCCGTCAATTCGGCTTCTTCTTTAAAGACGTCGACGAGTGCGCGTTTACGATTACGAGCGTCGAGGGCACTATCTCTGGGATCGATACTCATCGTCACAACTTTGTAGTCGACACCCAGCGTCAATCCGCACTCTGCCATCGACTTGATCATATTTTCAACGACGAGATTGCAAAGCATCGGACAACTGAAATAAATCGGATTAAAAATGACGGGTAATCCGGATTTAAACACTTCACCGAGTGGAACACGCTGACCATTTGCAAGGCGGACTTCCTGATCCAGCGGAACGGTGTTCCCCAGACGATCAGTGATCGTAATACCTTCAATGGATTTCAAAACAGGATCATGTTCCTGTTTGTTCAATTCTCCAGGCGGCACAGATGGCGCTTGAGCAAGAACGAATCCACTGGAAAAGATCGCGAGTAAAAAAGCCACCTTTGGGAGATGAAAACAACTTACGAGGCCCGCGCAGAGCTGCGAAATGCAGAGCCCTGTCGGGAGTAGCTGCCTCTTTGCCAGAAGTGATCTTTTTTGCATGAGTTTCATGTCCGATCAGTTCCCCGAGGTCCCGAATCGCTTCAGGACTTCTTCCTTACCCTGTTCTATCGGAATTGAGACTCGATTGTTGTCTCTATCCGTCCAAGAGTAGTTTTTCAGTTGAGAATTCTGGATACCTTGTACTTCTTCCAGTTCACGGCTTTGGTAGCGATTTCTTTCCTCGAGGACAGAGGCTTCCTCTATCCCGGTCAGGAAGACCAGTAGGTATGCACTCACTACAAAAATGATAGTGAACACTATTCCGCCGTACCAAGTTGGAATAGCACTCGGATCATCTCCGGCACCTTCGAGTAAATGGGCGTCGTCCGCTGATTTATTTTCGCTCAACTTGAACTCCCTTCTATGCATTCTCGAATGCCAGAGATTCCGGCATTCTGGGATCTTTTTCAGCAATCAGCGAGTGCCCTCTGAGTGAGAGCGCAAGACCGATCAAGAAAAGACCGAGGAAACCAATCGGAATAGTGATGTCTACCATCGTGAAGGGGAATTCTTCCCCACCGTTGATTTGTGGCATCACCAGGTAATACATGTCCGCCCATTGCATGATCAGCATCCAAATGGCAGCAACAGCCAGAGTTGGGCGACTACGCTTAACGTGCTTGGACATGATGAACAGGAATGGGATCAAGAATCGACCAATGATCAATAACCAGCCCCATGAACCCCAGAGCATGTTCTCTTGTCTCCGTAAGAACCAAGCGGTCTCCTCTGGAATGTTGGCATACCAGTAGAGCATGTATTGGCTGAATGCGATGTAGGCCCAGAAAACGGTAAAGGCGAACATCATCTTTCCAATATCTTGCATGTGTTCGTCGCTGACAGCTCTGGTCAATCTGCCATTCGCTTGCAGCCAGATCACGATCAGTGCGAGGAATGCATGGAACGACAAAACGCTACCACCGAAAAGATACACTCCGAAAATGGTACTGAACCAATGCGCATCCAGACTCATCAGAATGTCGTAAGCGGCAAAGGTAATACTCATGGCAAACAAAATCAGACCCAGCGGACTGAAGTGCGCCATTCGAGTCGTTCTCTTGAGATCGCCATCTGCATCCTGCTGTACCGAGTTTTTGTGGTACCAAAAGGAGAGACCGATCCAAATCAAAAAGTAGATCGCCATGCGAATCAGGAAAAAGTCGTAGTTCAGATAAGCTTCCTTCACCGCGATAATCGAGTCGCCGGGATCGGGATGAATCCACTTATAGAGCTTGTCCATTTGCCCCGGCATAAGAATCGGGATAAACAACAGCCCCATCAAAACAAAGTTACGGGAAACCGCTTCGGCTAATCTTCGCACCACCGTGCTCCAAGACGCCATCGTCACATGGTGAATCAGGACGAAGAAGATCGCTCCGAGACAGATGGCCAACAACCAAGAGGCGCTGACGAGGTATGGATGCCAGATAGACCAGGTTGAAACGTAACCATGCGCCATACCGTGATCGCCACCGGAGTGGTCAGCAGAATGGCCATTGGAGTGCGTTGGATCTGAAGAGTGGGCAGCTCCCCCTGCAGCATGAGGCTCTGAGTGACTCTCGAAAGCACCTTCAAGATTTCCAAGAAGCAGTGTGCCTATCAATCCCAGAACAGCGAGAACGGCACCGAATCCGATCAACTGGCCGGAAAGTCCGCCCAAGCTGCGATTTTCGGTACTCAGATCTATGGTTTGCTTGTGTCCCATATCGATCACCTTCCCTCTTCAGGGGTGGCCGTGGAGCCGTCCTCGGAAGAGGAAGGTTTCTCCATGGACTCTAGCCGTTGCTTTTCCTCTGCGGGAATCTCAGCAACGTCAACGGACTGGCTGAATTGCAACGCTTTGACATGCGCCACGATGGCCCAACGATCTTCGACCGGGATCTGAGATCGATAACCCGGCATCGTATTGATGCCATATCCAATGATGTTGAAGAGTTCCCCAATCGGATGGGCGAGCCCCTTTTCCGAAGAAAGATCTGTCACAAGCCATGCACCGTAATCCGATACCGCTGTACGACGAGGTACGAGTCCATCCCCATGTCCAGAAATACCGTGACAGGGTGTGCAATAGATTCCGTAACGCTCTTCGCCTCTGGCTAACAGATCAGCATTGACCTTGACCTGAGAAGGGAAAGTCGTTGCCCAGTCATCGCCATTGGTTCCCCAATAGTAATGTTCATCAGCATTCAGCTCACCCCGTGCAACAGTACCGGGAACGGGCAATCTCATCGCACGGTTATCCCTAAAGAAGGAATTCGCAGACTGAGCTTTAAACTTCTGTTGTTGGTCCATGTCCAGAAACACATGGATTCTAGGAGTTCTCGATGTGCTGTATCGAGCTTTCGCCACGAGTACAGGTGGGATGAGTAGGAACATGTTGACCAATATGATTGATCCAATGATCCAGCCCGGAACTTGTGTGTCCTTGATAGGAAGAGTCATTTGGCTACTCCTCGATCACTTCAATGGCGTTCGCCCCGATTCCACGTAGGAATCGAGCATTTGAATCTGCGTCAAATCTGCGATCGCGGGCTTCGATACTGATGAAAAATCTGTCGGCCGTGGCCCTACGGAAACGGTCACTCCGAAACAACGGATTGAACATTCTCGGCAAGCCGTTGAGAGCAAGCATTCCGCCAAAAGCACCGAACGCACTCAAAAGAATGGTCAATTCGAACGCCACAGGAATACTGGCAGGGATACTGAAAAATGGCTTACCACTGATGAGGAACGGATAACTGATTCCGTTCATCCAACCCTGCATCAACAGTCCGCCACAGAACCCAGTAAATCCTCCGCCAAGCACGATCCAGGGAAGAATCGTCGGACGGATTCCCATAGCCCCATCAAGGCCATGAATGGGATACGGAGTATGGCAATCCCAACGCTTGAATCCTTCGTCTCTGACTTTTTCTGCAGCAGACATCAGTTGGTCGGCAGTCTCAAACTCGGCAATCAACACCACTGGCTTAGGGTCCACCGAACCTTCGGCGGTAATGGTGTCAAAAGCAGGTTCATGGGTCTTTGGTTCACTCATCATTGACTCCTATGATCCAGCAGCCGGTGAAGGAGCGGATTCCGCATCTCCACTTTCGGCAGGCTTTTCCGAGGGGGTTGAGTGAGCGGCATCTGCAATCACTCCCTTCACTTCACTCATTGCTATGAATGGGAGGAAGCGACAGAAGAGTGCAAACAACGTAAAGAACAATCCAAATGCGCCGATCATGATACCGACGTCTGCCAACTTGGGAGTGTAATAATCCCACGCTGCAGGAGTATAGTCGTTCGCAAGACTGGTGACCGTGATCACGAATCTCTCGAACCACATACCAATGTTGACGAAGATGCTCACGACAAACATGATCCAGATATTAGTTCGAGCTTTCTTGAACCAGAAAATCTGGGGAGAGATCACGTTGCAGGAAACCATGATCCAGTATGCCCAAGCGTATTGTCCAAATGCACGGTTCATGAATGCGAACTTTTCAACTTTAACTCCGCCATACCAGGCGATGAAAAATTCCTGCGCATACGCGTAACCGACCAGCATTCCCGTCAGCATGATGACTTTATTCATGTTCTCTAGGTGACGGAGAGTAATGATCTCTTTCAGACCAAACAGCTGTCGTGCAGGCACGAGCAACGTCACCACCATGGCAAATCCACTGAAGATCGCACCCGCAACGAAGTACGGTGGGAAGATCGTCGTATGCCAACCAGCAACCTGTGAAACGGCGAAGTCGAAAGACACGACCGAGTGCACTGAAAGAACCAGCGGTGTCGCCAAGGATGCCAAGAGAAGGTAGGAACGCTCATAAACATGCCACTGCCGGTTTGACCCAGTCCAACCCATGGAGAGCGCACCGTAAGCAAGACGTCGTATCCAATTGTTGGCACGATCTCGCACTGTGGCCAAATCTGGAACCATTCCCATGTACCAGAAGAGCAACGAAACAGTGAAGTACGTTCCTACAGCGAATACGTCCCAGAGCAGTGGACTACGGAAGTTAGGCCAAAGTTCCATCTGGTTTGGCAACGGAAACATCCAGTATGCAAACCATGCTCGACCCACGTGGATCCCGGGGAACAATCCCGCACACATGACGGCGAAGATGGTCATCGCTTCTGCAGCCCTATTGATCGAAGTTCGCCATTTTTGACGGAACAAGAACAAGATGGCTGAAATCAGCGTCCCTGCGTGACCAATACCCACCCAGAACACGAAGTTGACGATAGCGTATCCCCAGCCCACAGGGTTATTGACCCCCCAGACTCCCACTCCCCAAAAGATAAGGAACGGAACGAAAACACCGAGAAGTCCCAAAACGGAAAGCGAAAGAAGGAAGAACATGACCCAACCAAATGTGGGTTTGTCTTCGAGAATTCCGCAAACTTTATCCGTGATCGTAGTGTTGTCATTCTCGCCAGTAATCCAAGGCTGACGCTCGGCAGGAGAATACGACGTGTTGTCGATCTCCTGGCTCTGAGCATTGCCGAGAATCTCGGGTCGAATGAAGGGAATCTTTTCGAGGAGATGCTTCATCGTCTAGCCCTCCTTCTTCTCACCGGAATCATCACCTTCTGGCGACATTTCTCCGGGATTTTTGAGTTGGGCCAAATAACTTGTCCGCGGACGAACGTTGAGTTCCGCCAACATCTTGTAGGACCGGTGCGAGTTCTGCGTCATCGCCACTTGGCTTTCTGGATCAGAAAGGTCTCCAAATGATATGGCACTGGTCGGACAGGTCTGAGCACAAGCAGGAACGATGTCTCCATCTTTGAGATCACGTCGATCATTGTGTGCCGAAATCTTAGCTTTATTGATGCGCTGAACACAGTATGTGCACTTCTCCATCACCCCTCGATCACGGATGGTCACCGTGGGGTTATAGCCCATCTGCTCTGTCTTACTGGGTTCATGAGTGTTGTTGTAG
The DNA here is from genome assembly GCA_016776905.1 of Planctomycetota bacterium. GTDB lineage: Bacteria > Planctomycetota > UBA8108 > UBA1146 > UBA1146 > UBA12191. The sequence goes on from JADHSM010000014.1 coordinate 53,748, forward strand.
TAGTTGAAGCGGCGAACCTTATATGGACAGTTGTTACTGCAGTATCGGGTTCCGATACAGCGGTTGTAGACCATGTCATTCAGGCCCTCTTCGTTGTGCACAGTAGCAGCAACGGGACACACCTGTTCACACGGTGCATTTTCGCACTGATTACAGGTCATCGGCTGGTGAATCATTTCCGGATTCTCGACATCTTCACCACGGAAGTAGCGGTCGATGCGCATCCAGTGCATTTCACGTCCGGTTGCCACCTCGTCTTTACCGACAACAGAAATGTTGTTCTCTGCTTGGCAGGCGATGACACAAGCACTGCATCCGGTACAGACATTCAAATCAATCGACATCGCCCACTTGTGTGACTTGTACTCATGATCAGGGAAGAGGCTCTTCAATGGAGGGTGGTGCGGCCCCGCGTCTTTGACAGCCTGTCCCACCGCTGCAAGGTCTGGAGAAAAACCGGTCTCAACAGTACGGGCAAACTCACCCACCCTGTCCAATTCGGCTTCACGCTGGAGATCGCCCATGAAGGCTTCAGGACGAATCGGATTATGGTCCTGAGTCGTGGCGAGAACATACTCTCCATCGCCTCTGGAAACGGTGACCGAAGCGAATCCTTGCTTCACAGCATTTTCTGACCGCAGAGTGTAGGTATCAAAACCAACGCCATCTGCAATCTGGTAAATCAGCGGTTTTCTGGATAGACGCCCTGCAGCACGATCGGCCAGCAAGCGCCCGTATCCCAGTGAGACGGCAATGGTTTGCTCGTTTTGTCCGGGAAGCACGAAGGCAGGCATTTGAAGGTCTTTACCCTCTACCACCAGCTTCAGCATGTCACCGTTCTTCACTCCCAGGCTATTCGCTTTCATCGGAGAAACGATGGCGCAGTTATCCCAAGTGACCTTCGTCATGGGATCCGGAAGTTCCTGAAGCCAACCATTATTGGCATATCGACCATCAAAGAGTGAATGGTCTTGGAGGAAAACGATTTCGTCTCCGCCTGTGGATTGAATGGCTCGCTGAAGCCCATCTCCCCAACCCCCTTTGATCGCACCGGGAGCCTTGTCGACAGTATTCGACGTCCCCCCGATGAATCCATCATGAATCCACTTCCTCCACGATTCCTCAAAATCGGAATCGGAATCGGCATTACCTGAAAGAATCTCGCGGGTAATGTTGTAACCAGAACGAGGGGAATCCTCGTTCAGGATACTCATGAACTCGACGGAACTGCGTCCAGCATAAAGAGGTTCAATCAAGGGTTGCTGAAGTGTAATCGTTCCATCCCAGGAACGACAGGCACCCCACTGCTCAAGGAAGTGAGTGGTATTCATGTGCCACGCACATGCTTTCCCAGTTTCATCCTTGTACTCTCCCAAATGGATCGACGAAGGCACTTCACTGATCAGTTGCCCCCAATTTTCGCCACCCATCGTCGGAGCGTCGTAAACAGGGTTCGCACCTAGAACAATCAAATGCTCCAACTCGCCGGACTTGATCCTTGTTGCGAGTAGTTCGAGATCTTCCAAGTGAGATGGACGTGATGGATATCTCACCTCTGCATACTCAAGAGGCTTACCACTCCCGACAGCACCCAAGCCCGATACATTGATCGCGTGAACCAATGCATGAACCTCAGGCGGCTGACGATCCCCAGCCATCACCAGAGCGTTGCCATCCTGAGATTTGAGGTCCGCGGCCATTTTAAGAATTCGATCATCGGGGACTCCAGCGGAGGCCACGACATTGGCAATATCAGAAGGGAGATCCACTTCGAGAGCTTTGGCCAGTTGGGCCACCATTCTCGGGATATCCGAAGATTTTGCCGTGATGTGAATGTCTGCAGCACCGCCAGTGATGGAGTAGGAACTCTCGACAACATAGACCCTGCTGATGCTGGCCTCGTCGTCATCCGCAGAAAGTCTCATGGCTGCCCAGCCGGCACTATGAGACAAATTGGCGGGGTGAGTCATCAAAGGATCGGCGTCGAAACAGGCGAGTACTTTTGCTTTGGAAAGATCTGCGACAGGTCTCTGAGGAGAACCGAAGGCCTGCCCCGTACCTAGTCTTTCCGAATCCCTGTTCAAGGGCGCCCATTCATGCCAACTACCACTCTTGAACTGGCGCATGAATTTCTTGCGCATTCCATCGAGCGGCAGTGACGATGTGGGAGCCGTCAAAATAGCAATCTTAGTTGCGGATTTGACTTCGCTCAACTTGATCATCGCTTCGTCCCATGTCGCATTCTTGCTCACACCATCTACGATTTGAGATGGTTGCTTACTGCGACCGGGGTCATAGAGGTTTAGCACGCTGGCTTGCATCTGAGACGTTGCCGTCCCGCTGCATGCCGGATGATCGCCATTGCCATCCACACGGATGGGTCGACCATCAAAGCTCGTGACTAAAACTCCTTCCGCCACTTCCTGCTGTTCCCAACACGAAGCGTAAGCTTCAGGAACGCCAGGGATTTGACCTTCAGGACGACTGGTGTGTGGCAAGATCGCCTCACGCGGCCAGCGACATCCGGCAAGTCCCCCGGCGAGAGCCACGGAGGCTCCCATGACCTTGAGGAAGTGACGCCTCGAGGTGGAGTTGAATAATTCTGGAGCATGGTTCGGAAATTCTTTGTGAACCAACTCGCGAAATTCGGGGGTATCAGCGTAATCTTCAAGACTACGCCAAAGTGTTTTCCCCGAGCCATTTTCGATCATTTTGTTTATCGATGACATGTGGAACAGTTCGTCAGGAGGGTCATTCTAACAGTCGGTTCACCGTCTGCGTCGTACAACCCCAGGCCCTTCAAGATTTCGATCCCTTGCACTTCTTTTTCTTCCTGGGTCCGATCAAGGCCCCAGTCTAGATCTGTAACTTTGTCAACAGGTCGTACTCGTCCCACAGGGTTGCGGTGACAATCGAGACACCAACCCATACTGAGAGGTGCAACTTGTTCAACCTCTACCATGCGATCCACGCGACCATGACACTCAACGCAAGACACTCCGCGTGTCACATGAGCACTGTGATTGAAATACACATGATCAGGAAGATCGTGCACCTTAATCCACTCGACCGGTAAACCGGTTTCAAACGAATGACGAATGGGTTTTAACTTATTACTGGTCGGTGCAACGTTCTGATGACAATTCATGCAGGTCGCTGTTGGAGGAACAGCCGCGAAGCCTGTTTTCTCAACAGTGTTGTGACAGTACCTGCAATCGATCCCCAATTCACCGACATGCAATTCATGACTGTAGGGAACGGGTTGCTCAGGCATATATCCAGCATTGAGTGTTTTTGGTGAAGCACCAAAGTAAATCATCAGGACAACATACAGTCCGGAAACACCGGCACCTGCACCTATCAATTTGATAAGAGTATCCACCCAGGGAGGGAAGATGGGGGATCGCATCGTGGTCACGCTTTTCCTCCTGCCCGACTGACTTCTGGGTCTTGCCATACCCAACATCAATCGCTGCGAAAATGTCTTATGGCGCATCCAGTCTGGAAAAAATTCCAACCCGCTTGTCCCCGAAATCCCCGGAGCACGGATACGACTGCCGCATGCCCTTGTCAGGCTAGCAACAGAGACGAACTAGGCAAACGATCTCACCTATTAATCAGGAAGTTTTTCGAATAGTAAAATTGGTCCCCGATAGCCTTTTTTCGGAAATCAATCCTTCATGGTAGGTCCAGCACAGTAGAAGTCCGGCCAGTGTCAGCAAGACGGCTCCTATAGATTGGTGCGCCGTGGCCACTAATGTCTCTTCAATTCCACTGGAAGCCACTCGGACTGTGGACCCTGTGACCGCCAATGCATAAAAGCCTAATGTGACCTGAACAGCTGCGACAACACCCAACCAAACGCCTATTTTGACTCTTGGAGCGGGCATACCGGCCTGAGAGCAACGCGCGCTCACCAGAAAGACCAGACCCAAAACCACGAATGCTCCCACGATATGCGGGATCATCCAATCCCTCGAAACATGTCGAGAGAGAGCCCCTAGCGTCAGCTGACTCGTCAATCCCGCCAGTAGCACGAATGACCAGAATCTCTCATTTCTGGGGATATGGCCTTTGACGGGATTGTTCCAGACCTTTGAGGTCAAGAGCCACAAGACCGCTGTCAGGGCAAGAAACAACTGACCGTCGACTCCGTGGAAAACTCTCAAGGCCAGACTCAAGCCAGATTCCTGCACTTGAGCCACTTGTCCCCCCACGACGATGGCAGACTCGACCTCTGTCACGCGCCCGCCCCCGAGAATCCCCTGAAAGATGACCTGAATAACGGCGAGGCTGGCCAAAATTCGTAGGTTTTTAGGGGATCGGAACAAGAACACGCAGACCCCAAACGAGAGGGTCACCAGACCCACGAGAGTCCCATACAATCGGTGAGCATGTTCGTAGTAAATCCCTCCAGTCATTCGAGATAGAGGCAATAGGAACATATTTTCACCAAAGGAAGCAGGCCAATCAGGAACCGCCATTCCCGCTTCTTCACTCGTCACCAATCCGCCGATGGCAATCATCACCATACTGGCGACGAAGGTAGATGCTCCTAGCCAACGCAACCCTTCTCCCCTTGAAGAGATTTCAACTTCTAATTTTTGAGAACTGACGGTCCATGCGCCGAGCATCGCGAGAAGGCAGAGAGAGGTAAATAATCCGGTCAGGGCCATCACCGTCCGGCGAACATCGGATAAATCCTCCGCCAAAAATGAGCCGAGAACCAATAAATCGAAGGTTCCTGCCACAAGAGCCGCATACAAAGCACAAGCCCGATGTCGAGGATGCCGAAGTGCTGCCTGGCGGCCGCCCCAGACCATGATGACGGCCAAAACCCCAAATAACATAGCGGGATGTGCCTGTATAAAGGGCAAACGAGCAATAAATCCCGAGGTCCACATGGCCACTGCAGTGGCCACACCAACGGGAAACGCGGCTTCAAAGAGGCTGGAAGGTGCCCTCCGGTATTCCAAGGTATCTCTCGACATGACCAAAAACCTCCTCTAAACAGCCAAATTGGGCTGATTCTGTCCCAATTACAATATGGACCCTCAGGTGCGGCTTTCTTTTCCTTCAGAACTCCAGTTCATCTAAGGAGTTGTTGAAGGGAGAGGCAAGGGAAAGCACCCTAGTAAAAAGATGTGACGAACACTTCAATACACCCCTCATAAGTGAGAAGATAGAAGAGTGAAAAGATATGAGGCGGCAAGTATTTTGACTTTTGGAATACACTTGGAATACATCCAGTGTTTTCAATTCGTGTGATCAGTGTTTTCACATAGTGCGATCTGTTTGTCGGTTGAAGGACCCATATATGGGTTCCTATGTAGTGAATCATCAGTTAATCATGTGCGAGTCTCATGATATGGCTCTGTAATGTGTCATGAACCTTTGGGTTATTTTAATCCCCAAGGAAATTTGAAGCCCGCTTGAAAGGAATGGACCGTGCCAAAGTTTTTTGGACTCAGTCTCACAATTCTTTGCTTGGCAACCTCGGTTGCGTTTGCTCAGAACCCGGACGTTATCGTTGGAGATTTGCCGGATACCAACTCGTATGGAACGAGTGCTGGAACAGGTATCTACGCCTACTCCATTGCGACAACCTCATGCAATATCGGGTCTGCGAATCTAGACTGGATCGCAAGTAGCAATCAGCATCCAGTGATCGCCCAGGACATGTTCCGTCTTCATGATGGACGCTTTGTTCAAATCGGATCCTCTTGGCTCAAGCATGGTTTCTGTGCCCTCCAAAACACCGGACTTTGCCCCGGTTGTGGCGGCGGCGGAGGTTGCCTTCAGTTCTTGACGCCGGGTTGTGCCGATCCATACTCCGCAGGCCTCAATGGTAGCCAATCCAACCTTGGACCACGTTCACAGGTCAATGCTTACACAGGCTTCTTCCCATTCCCCTACGCTGCTCCTCCATGCCCTCCTAGCGAAAGCAACATCTGCCGCCGCTTGCAGGTGCAAGAAGACGACATCACGACAGCTCTCCACCCGGGAGCTCTCTTCTTTGTCAGTGGACAGTACGTAGCACTCGATGACTCGATCGCGGGGAACCAAGCCAACAACGCTTCATACCGTAGAGTCAATGTCGGCCAGACCGGTACCCGAGCTTTGAGTTTCGTGGGCGGAACAGAAATGATGTCCCCTCCGATTCAGGCATGGCAAGATTTCCAGCCTTCCGTCAATTTGGTGGATATTCAGATTGCGAATGAAGGTCTCTTCATTGCTGGATACGACGTCATTGATAATGGAAACGGCACATGGAACTACGAGTACGCAGTCTACAACATGTACTCCGATCGTTCTGCCGACAGTTTCTTTGTTCCGGTTCCTGCCGGTGCAACTTTATCCAATGTCGGATTCCATGACGTCACTTGGCATAGTGGAGAACCCTTCTCCGACGTGGACTGGGCCGTGACTCAGCAGTCGGGTGTAGGTATCACTTGGAGCACCGACAGTTTTGCAACTGATCCGAACGCAAATGCGCTTCGCTGGTCGATGATGTTCAACTTTCACTTCACATGTGACGCCCCACCCGCGGACAACACTGCCAGCATGGGCTTGTTTAAGCCCGGCAACGTTGGCGATCCGGACGAGATGAACTTCACTGTCTCGGCACCTTCCGGAAACTTCATTCCAGGAGTTCAAAACTTGGTGTGTGATTCCGGTAGCATGGCTTCTCCTCTGGTGAACTTGAACTGGAGTAACGGAGATACCTACGACAACATTCTTGTTTCTCGTGGAGGAACACAGATTGCAACTCTTACCGGTTCTTCGACTTCATACACTGATTCTGCAGCAGTGTTCGGGAACACCACCTACACCGTTCAGGGAATTCAGGGAAGCGTCAACACCGCGCAAGTCACTTGCGACAGCGCGATTACTCCATTGGGACAAAGTGGATTGACCTGCGCCCAAGCGGATCCTGATTTCAGCGATGTGACTCTGAACTGGACCAATGGGATGATGTACGACGAGATTCGTATTCAGCGCAATGGATCAGAAATCGGCGTCTTGGGAGGAGCGACCACAAGTTACTCCGACACAGGTGCAACATTGGGTCCCCAGGCTTACACCGTTGAAGCCATCGTGGGTGGCGTATCCGCTGGAATCAATGAATGCAACGTGACTGTTCTTGCACCTCCACCGCTGGGTTTCACCGTCACGGCAAATGATGCCAGCGGTTCATACGACTCCGCCTCAGGTTCCGGAACCGCCACGATGATTCTTTCTGGCATTGAATCTTCTGCCAATACAGGCTACCCCAACGCTGTCACTGGTTTCTCATTGGGCCTCAGTTTCGATGCGAATCTTTTGATCGCCACAGGAACCGACCCCAGTGTCATTGGTATTCCGGTCGACTTCTTCGACGGTCAACAAGCCCCCGGAGTTGTTACCGTGGGTTGCGTGGTCAGCTTCCTCGGAACCGCCACGATTCAGTTGGACAACGAGATAAACCTCGCTGCCATCAACTTCGACACGAACCCTGGTGGATTCACAGGTACCACAGGTCCTGTCTCCACAGACGTTTCCTTCCAAAATGGGGTTGCCGCCGGATCTCTTCCGGTCGATAACCTGATCGTGGTTGGAAGTGCTCCCATGCCTCCCACATTCGTGCATGGAGTCGTCACATTGGACTCTTCCGGGATTGTCTTTGTTCGAGGTGACGTCAATGCCGATAGCGCCATCAACATTGCGGATGCGGTAACCGCTTTGAACTACTTGTTCAACGGTATAGCAGTATCCTGTGTCGACGCCGTCGATAGTAACGACGACGGAAGCGCCAATGTTGCAGACGGTGTGTTCTTGCTTGGATTCCTCTTCAGTGGAGGAATCGCACCTCCTGCTCCGAACACTTGTGGAGCAGACCCGACTGCGGATAGCCTTGACTGTCTGTCATTCAGTGCTTGTCCCTGATACTTCTTGATCAAAGTATCTTCGGGGCGTGCGGGAATATCCCGCACGCCCCGTTTTTTTTGACAAAAAAACATAGCGACCCTGTAGACGTAAAACACTCAGAGATGAGATGGCGGACTTTGCCAGCTTCATTCATGGGTGAAGAGTCTGATCAGCGGGTGGACCAACAACTAAACTTCGATGTCGAGCCAACGACGACGAAGAACAATCCACACACACAAACCGGATCGGACGACCCAGTCGAGAACTGTCGCGATCCATACCCCTTGTAATCCCATTGCTGGAACTCCTAGCCCTCCATAGGCCAGCCACCATGCGAATGGAACCCGGAATCCCCATGACCCCAGAGCAGTGATCCACATCACTGGAATATTTGCTCCGGCTCCTCGCAGGCTTCCGGTCAAGGTTTCCGTCAGCATCAAGAATGGAACCTCGCATGCACCGATCATTAAACACATCGCAGCCAGCTGGCCCGTCTCATTTCTCAGTTCAAAAAACCCCACCAGATCTTCTGGGAAAAAGAACAATAAGAAAATGACAGGAGTGATGCATATTTGCGCCAGAAGACTACTTCTCCAGGCACTCCGGAGAGCCGCCTTCTTTTGTCCGCAACCCAGTAATCGCCCTGAAACACTGGCAGCTGCCGCTTGAAATCCGTGTGCCGGCAAAAAGGCCAGTGACTGAATGGCAATGGCGGCCCGATGAGCAGCCATCGACATGGCGTCCAATTGGAATATGGCAAACTGATATACGACAAATCCAGAGTGGAACAGAACAGCCGCACCCAATGCAGGAATACTCAACTTAATGATCTGACGAGCTTGACCTCGATCATATGAGAGTGCACCCGGTGTACGCAGACTCAATCGCTGACCACGCCTGTAGAACAAAACACCGAGAATCAGGACCACTTCTACGAGAGGAGCGAGGCCTGTCGCTAATCCAACGCCTTCGATTCCCATTTTCGGGAATCCCCACAAACCATAAAGGAAGATCGCATTTCCCAGAATATTCACGAGGTTACTGACAACCCCACCCATGACGGGGAGCAATGATTCTCCAGCACCTCGGGTTGTCGATTCCAGAGTGACCGCAATCGCACGAAGGGGAAAGAGAAGAAGGAACCAAGTCAAATACCCGCTCGACTCCGATAGAATTAGAGATCGGGATTCGCTGTCTTCCACACCCAGTTGGGAGCCTAGCCAAGAGAGCCCTATATCCCTGCCGGCTATACAGAGAAGCGAAACCATCGACCCTAATCCCAATGCCAAGACAATAGAGGAAAACATACCCTGACTTGCCAAGAGTTGCTGACCTTCGCCACTGCGCCGAGCGACCACAGCACCGGCACCTATCGCCGTTACGGTAAATATCGTCGTCAGAGACCAACACAATGGCGAAACTAAATTGAGCGAAGCGAGGGACTCGTCTCCGCCCCCTAGAGCATCGGAAACCATGCGGGTATCCACGAGAAATTGGAGCGTATGAAGTAGGTATTGAAGGATTGCAGGAATGGCAAGACGAAGGATCTCTTTGTCCATCGCCCGTCCCTGTAAACCTGTTCTCAGATCTTCACCCGGAAGCGGTCTCGAACTCATGAATCCCGTTCTAGGTTTTCCAACACTCGTCGAACCCGACTCGATTCGACAGTGTCGACGATGACATTCCCAGGCTTGACGGGGAGAACCCAGCGGAGTTGGCCCCCTCTTGTTTTTTTATCGGAACGCAATGCCTTCATCACTGGATCGATGTCGAGCGGCCCCATATTCGTGGGAAGCCCCACCTTCTGAAGGAGTTGAATCAGTCGAGTAACATTCTCGTCACTTCCCACTCCACACTCCTTGGCAAGCCTTGCCGAGAACACCATTCCTATAGAGACGGCAGAACCATGAGGTAAAAAAGTTCCATTCCGGATCGCTTCCATCTCAAGTGCGTGGGCCAAAGTATGACCTAAATTGAGAATCTCTCTGCGTCCGGATTCATGCAAATCTTCGTTCACAATCGAAACTTTTACAGACATCGCTGATCGCAACACTTCAGGGCTCGGGATCAGATCCTCAGAGATCGCATCTGCATCATTCTCTAATTGGTGTAGAAGCGGAGTTTCACTCAGCCATGCAGCCTTGATCAATTCTGCCCAACCCTGCCTTCGCTCTTCCAAAGGAAGAGTCGACAGGAGAGAACGATCCACAATCACCTGTTCAGGAAGATGGAACGATCCAATTCGATTTTTAACACCCCCCTGATGCACAGCGGTCTTACCGCCAATGTGTGCATCGACCATCGCTAACAAAGTTGTGGGAATAGCCAACCATGGTGTACCACGATGCCAAACTGAGGCGGCAAACCCTACAGCATCTCCCAGACTGCCACCTCCCATGACAACGACTCGACCCGCCCGATCCAGTGACGCTTGGCCCATCGCCTCAATGATGTTCTGCCACCCGTTCGGGTCTTTTAATCCTTCTCCACCTTGCAAGTTCTCTAATTTGAATGGAATCCCCCGCTCTTCGCAGGTCTCTTGCAAAGGAGTGGAGCAATGTTCAGGGATTTTATTATCCCTAAAAACCAGAACAGAAGTCACACCATTGGGTAACCAAAGATCGAAGTCATGAAGAGACTGCATGTGAATCTTGCAGTCACCTGCTGCGGATGAGATCAATAGTGGATTCAAACTCATCAATCATCTTCCCTATGGGGTGCATGATCATGAGGATCCTTATCCTCGGATCCTCCACTCTCAGAGGACGTTAACCCAGATTCTTCGATCTCCGATGAATCCTTCTGATCAGAAGAGCGACTCTCATCCTTTCGAGGATTCGATTTTTTTCGGAGAGGTCTTCGTGCGATCGATCGAGAGTAAAAAATAGCTCCCAGAATCAGAGTGAAGCCTCCGATGGCAGAAAGAATCCAGAATGAGTTCTGAGACCACTTCGAGCGCTGAGAAAAAGGGTTCTCATAAGGATCCAACCTTCCACACACCCACTCGGGAACCATTCCAAATCGTCCCTCCATATCTTCGTATGTGTAAAGCCGGAAAAAATCTCCTGTAACAAGCACATCTGTTCCTCTAGGAAGATTTCGGGGCTTGGAGATAAAGTTGATTCGGTGTAATCGACCTGACCTATCCGATCCAAAAGCTTCCCAAACTCGAGTGAGATTCGACTCATTTGGGGGCAACAATCTCACTCGTGGGTTCTCAACCAAGGAGATGACGAACAAGAACCTTTGCCCTCTTAACTCTTTAGATCTCTCCGCAAGCTCTGGGACCGCCGGGGGTTCCGTAATTTCAGAGGGTGCCCAATCACTTCTCCACCGGTGAAGCAGATAGTAAAGCCCCGACATTTCATCAGGCCCTTCGAGAAGAGCCTCTCCATCACGGACGAGATCCAGCACTGCAGGATTTTCCTGGAATGACTCTGGACTCGCGGGCTCGCTAATCTCCGGCAGTGACACAGGAGCAGGAGCCTCGCCTTGAGAATTGCTCAGGTTATCAGGAACGACATCTCCTGATGGGACAGAAGATCCCTGAACCACTTCCCCAGGAAGCACAGGGGCCATGGCTGAATCGGTATCTGTTTTTTGGGCGGACCAAACTGTCAATACGAGTGCGATCAACAGCGCGATGGAACCGAGAATACGAAATCTCTCCCTATTGGAGAGACCCACCCTCTCGGGGCGATATTTTTTGGGGCCAAAGTAAACCATGCCCATAGCATAACAGGCAATCTGGCTCAGGTCAGCGAAACACCACTTCCCGGTATCCTTTCGAGAATAGACCTTGCGGCCTTTTCACTGGCACCTGGGTGAAATTTTCCCTTCCTCAATTCGACCAGTCTTGCGACCTGCTCACTCGCCGCCTGATCGTCTAAAAGAGGTCTCGCTAGACGGGCTACTGCAGCTCCATCTCCAGGCTCAATCAATCGCTCAGGCACGACCGCTTCACCCGCAAATAAATTGACCAGCGAAAAGAATGGAGCAACACCCATCAAAGAATACATCGACCTCTGTAATTCATTCGCCGGATACGCCACCACCATAGGGACACCATGCCATGCGGTCTCCAGAGTGGCTGTTCCAGAGCAGACGATCGCCAGGCGAGCCCTCGCCTGAAGAGCACGAGATTCTCCAACGTAAACATGAATGTCAGAATCTCCGGCTCTGATCTCATCGATCAATGGCCGCAATTCTTCCCTCTGGCAAGAGACCCATATTTCAAGGTCAGGACGATCTTGTTTCAATTCACGTGCTGCGCTTATTAAAGCAGGTAATCCATTTTGAAGTTCTTGTCTGCGACTCCCTGGTAAAAGAGCCAAAATAGGCGCGTCACCGTCACGAGGAATCTCCGCCATCTCTCCGGCATCGGAGAGATGGTCAAACACAGGATTTCCAACATGACGGACATCCGGGTGGAAGGGCGCATAAAGTTGCTCTTCAAAAGGAATGACCACCAACAATTGATCCGCGCACCTTGCGATACGCTTAATACGCCAAGGAGCCCACGCCCAGACTTGGGGACAAATGTAGTAGGTGACCGGAATCCCCATACGCCGAGCGATCGCCGCCAAATTTCCATGAAGACCCGGATAGTCGATGACCACGAGGTGATCAGGAGGAGAACTGAGCAACTCCTCCACGAATCTTGCAGAATGATCGAGGATAGAACCCATTTGAGCGATCACGGGCAACCAGCCCATCACTGCTTTATCGGTTCTGTCAGCCCTTAAAGTCGCTCCCGACTTTGCAAGATGCTGCCCCCCGATCGCGTCGACTTGGAGATCTGGACTGAGCTTCAGGCACTCCTTAACGAGCCGTGCCCCATGAAGATCGCCAGAAGGTTCTCCCGCACAAACAAGAATCCTAGGCACTGTCCAATTCCAATCGCGAGCGAACCTGCTCAATAAAACGATTCAGAATAAAATGCCCCAACGGTTCTTCTCGATTCAATTCCGGATGCCACTGAATACCAATGATGCGTTCCGCTGGATCGCAACAGGCTTCAATGATTCCATCTGAGGTACTGGCCAAAATTCTCCAGTCTGTCGGCAACGTTGCAACGGATTGATGATGACTGGAATTCACTTCAAAGCTTCCAGGAGGCAATCCTCCCCCTTGAAATCCGTGCCATTGAACAATATGGCTGGGTAAATCACCTTTTCCGATTCTTCGATGCTGAATCGGATCTTTGACTTCACTTTCGATATCTCCATAAATGGTTCCACCTGCTGCCCAGCAGAGGGCTTGCAATCCACCGCATACTCCAAGGACTGGAAGGTCGCTCTTTATCAGCCAACTCGCCCAATTTAAATCGGTTTCTTCCCTCCTCGGATGCACTTCAAGATACCGATCGGGGATTTCTCCAGAAGCGGGAAGAGAACATTTGTAGTCATCTCCACCGATGAGAAAAAATCCATCCAGACCGGAAGCCACTTCTTGAGGAAGCACTCCTGGAGGAAAGATCACCGGGATCCCTCCATGCTGGATGATCAGGTCACTATAGAGGATGTTCATTCGAGTCACGGTACGACCCGAATCCTCCACGAAGACGTCGGTGTTGAATCCGATTTTTGGTTTCATGACTTCTCCCTGGAAATCCTCTTCGAATTGCTGATATCCAGATGCTGTGACATGGACAGACCTTCGTCAATGCCGCATCGTTGATGTGGCGAAGAAAGACTGGAGAAAGAACCCCGATGATCGATATTCCTCCTCCCCCCGAGAATCCCCTCGAATTGGAATCCTGGCTGGCTTCCTTTACGAACTGGGAGAAACAACTCCCTCTGGGTAAGGAAAAACGAGAACTGGGGCCGACACGCTGTCGCCGGTTGCTGGATCGGGCGCAACTGGACACCCGGGGAACTCGTGTGTTTCAGATTGCAGGGTCCAAAGGAAAAGGCTCGACCGTACTCTGGCTCGAAACACTGCTATCGGAGAGAGGGCTCAGTGTCGGTGCCACAACTTCGCCGCATCTCCATTCTTTGGAAGAACGCATCCGAATCCAGCAACAACCCGTCCCCTTTCAACGCCTTCTCAAGGCACTGAAAACTCTCTATCCGGCCCTGCTTGCCGGACAAAGCCTAGGAGATCCAACTCCCACATTTTTCGATCTCTGGACAGTTTTATTCATCCAACTGGCACTCGAAGAAAAATGTGAAGTCATATTACTGGAAGTGGGTCTGGGAGGTCCTCTCGATTCAACGACGGCCATCCCTCATGACGTGGGAATTTTAACGACCGTAGATCTGGAACACCGTGAGTTATTGGGAGACACGATCGAGGAAATCGCCGCGGAAAAATCGAAAATCTCCCGCTCTGGCTTCCCCTTTGTCATATCGCAAGGGCAACATCAAAAGACCGCCCTCGAAATAGCCGAAGAAAAACGAGCCCTACCGATTCTGGCGAAGCTGGATTCACGAATCCCTGATTCGGTCCCCACACACCAAAAAATAAATGCTTCAGCGGCATTGGCCGCTCTCGAAGTCGGAGACATTTATCAAGCCTGGTCGAAGGAAGAAGTCCAGCAGGCTTGGGATCTCTTGGAGCTCCCCGGAAGACTTGAAATCATTCCCGGAGATCCCCCTCTTCTGCTCGACGGTGCTCATACTCCCGCTTCCATGGCTGCATTTGCTGAAGCCTTTCAGAAGCGAAGGAAATCGGGTGACGATGAAGCCAGTACAAAAGGAGCTATCGTCCTCGGAATGCTCTCCGACAAAGAACCCTTATTGACGCTCCAACACCTCTTAGACCTCGAACCTTTTCCAGATATCTGCACACTCACAGTCCCGACAAAACGAGGTCTCAGCGCTGAGGAACTCGCAGAAGTGCTGAAATCCATGCTCAATAACGAAATCGCACATCATTCCATCCACATCGCGAAAGACCCCGAATCTGCGCAGGAATGGTTAATTAAAAAAGCCGCAATCGGCGAACCGATTGCGGCGACAGGTTCTATGTACTTAGCCGGACTCGTCAGAAACTCTTGGCTCGACCGAAATCAAGCTTAAGAAGTGGGTGACGGAGCGTCTGCTTCCTTGGGTGCCTCAGAAGGAATGATTTTGTACCGAAGAGTGTTTTCGAACACTTCAGCTTCCAGCAATGTTCCTTTTTCGATTTTCCCTCGAAGCAATTCCTCAGCGAGAGGATCTTCGACAAACTTTTGAATCGATCGACGCAATGGCCGAGCACCAAAGTCTGGGTTGTAACCTTCATCGATGAGGAAATCTTTCGCCGCTTCTGGAAGACTCAACTCAATTCCTTGCTCATGAAGTCGTCCAAGGACCTGCTTCATCTCAATGTCTATGATTTCATCGAGATCAGTTCTGCTCAGAGGCTCAAAGAAGACCGTATCGTCAAGACGGTTAAGGAATTCTGGACGGAAGAACTTTTCAACTTCGCCCATCACTTCTTTGCTCATTTGATCAGAAGTTCGACCCTCTTCCGTGTTACGGAATCCAAGAGAGCTTTGATTCTTGATCAAGTCGGCACCAATATTCGAGGTCATGATCAATACGACATTTCTGAAGTCGATCACTCGCCCGAAGGAATCCGTAACATGACCCTCCTCCATCACCTGCAACAACATGTTGAAGACGTCAGAGTGTGCTTTCTCGACTTCGTCAAGCAAGACGACAGAGTAGGGACGACGACGAATCTTTTCCGTCAACTGTCCACCCTCTTCGTATCCCACGTAACCTGGAGGAGCTCCAACAAGCCGGGAAACATTATGTTTCTCCATGAACTCGGACATATCCACCTGGATCAGTGCGTCTTCCTCACCGAAGAGGAACTTTGCAAGGCTCTTGGCGAGCAGGGTTTTACCCACTCCAGTCGGTCCAAGGAAAAGGAAAGAACCTACAGGTCTTCTCGGATCCTTAAGGCCACTGCGACTTCTTCTGACAGCACGACTGATTCGTTCGATTGCCGCGTGTTGCGAGACCACTGAATCATGCAGCTCGTCTTCCATTTTGAGAAGACGATTCGCTTCTCCGCTATCGATCCGAGTCAGAGGAATTCCAGTCATCTTGGCGACGGTATCGGCAATGACCTCATCGTCGACAACTCCACGAGTGGAATCCGCTTTTTCTTTCCAAGCCTCGAGTTCTTCTTCTCTTTGCTTTCTGAGTCGACTGGCTTCATCTCTGAGATTCGCCGCTCTTTCGAAATCCTGCTGTGCCACGGAAGCTTCCTTCTCACGGTCCAACTCTAGAATTTCTTCGTCGAGAATTTTCAAATCAGGGGGCCTGGTCGACTGCTTGAGGCGGATACGAGATCCAGCCTCATCGATCACGTCGATAGCCTTGTCGGGCAGAAATCTTCCATTGATATAACGGACAGCCATATCGACGGCAGATTCCAGAGCGAGATCTGTGTACTCCACGCGGTGATGGGCTTCGTATTTATCACGCAACCCTTTGAGTATCTCAACGGATTGATCACGAGTAGGAGGATTCACGATGATGCTTTGGAATCTTCGCTCCAAAGCACCGTCTTTCTCGATATACTTTCGGTATTCGTCCAGAGTGGTGGCTCCGATACATTGGATCTCACCTCTAGAGAGTGCCGGCTTCAAAACGTTGGAAGCATCGATGGCACCTTCTGCTCCACCTGCTCCTACGAGGGTGTGCAGTTCGTCGATAAACAGGATCACATTTTTAACCCGGCTGACTTCTGTCATCACCGCTTTGATCCGCTCCTCGAACTGTCCTCGATACTTTGTCCCGGCAACCATCAAGGCCAGATCCAGAACAACGATGCGTTGATTTCTCAGGATCTCCGGGACTTCTCCCGATTCAATCTCCTGAGCCAATCCCTCGACAATGGCACTTTTTCCAACACCGGGTTCCCCCAGGAGCACTGGATTATTTTTAGTTCTACGCGCGAGGATTTGCATCACGCGTTCGATTTCGTCTTCTCTGCCAATCACTGGATCAAGAGAAGCAGAACGAGCCATCTCTGTCAGATCACGACCGAAAGAATCTAGCGCTGGAGTTTTAGAGTTTCTCGATTTTTGGCCGATAGGCTTTGCTTCCGGCTCGACATCTTCCATCTCTGAATCACCCACATCTGCACCCAGTATCTCAAGAACCTCAGATCGGACATCTTCTAATCGAAGACCCAAGTCTTTGAGAACAGTGGCTGCAACACCTTGCTCTTCACGGATCAAACCGAGAAGAAGATGCTCAGTACCGATGTAGTTGTGACGCAGCTCCTTCGCTGCTTCCTGGCAAAGTTCTAGGACTCTTTTTGCACGAGGCGTAAATGGGAGTTGCCCCATATGAACCATGGCATGGCCCGTTTGTACCTGACGCTCAATCTCAGCTCGGATCTTGCCCGAGTCGACATCGAGGTTCTTCAGTACATTGGCGGCGACACCACTTCCCTCCTGAACGAGGCCAAGAAGGATATGCTCCGTGCCAATAAAATCATGATTAAACCTGTGCGCCTCTTTGCGGGCCAAAGCCATCACCTTGCGAGCACGGTCTGTGAAGCGGTCAAACATGTTCAATTCCTCAAAAGGATCCCTCATGGATCCGTATGGGGCCTTGTAGGCCCCCATTCCCCTGTCAGTATCCCTACGCTCTGCGATCACATTCCTGACACCTTGGTATCTCACTCAGTACCAGGACTTCGATCCTTACTCAAAGAGGACGACTCAGACTTCCAATCGGTTCCCGTTCTGGAAATTCCGGAGTCCCCTGCGCTCATTATCGAGACATGGGACATAATAACCGAAGAATTCACGAAAAGGTCAAGAAGACGAGAATCCTTCTCCAGACGTATCGCCCAGAATACTCCTCAAGAGATCTGCCCTTTTCCGATCACGATCTTCAGTATTGAGCGGTTCCCCGACAAGGCTCTGTAGATGCCCTGGTTGACTGTGCAAGAACATACGATTGATCTGATTCATGCTGACATCGTCCAGAAATCCCATCGCCACCCCGAGACGTACCAATGACAAATGCTCCAAAGCTTCTTTGCTGGTAATAACACGGGCATGAGAAAGTATTCCGAAAGCTCGACCAATTCGGTCTTCTATACGCTCTCGGCGGCGTTCCAACAATTCGTCTCTCAATTTGCGTTCATACACAATGATGTTTGGCAGGACCGAGGCGATATTTTCGAGTACCTGTTCTTCAGAAAGTCCCAGAGTTCGCTGATTTGAAATCTGGAAAAAGTCTCCTTGAGCCTCGGTGCCCTCTCCGAAGAGCCCTCTCACAGCCAGATGGATTTTTGTCGCAGCGCGAGTCATCTCTTCTATCTGACCCGTGATCACCATCGCTGGAAGGTGGAGCATGACGGAAGCTCTCAATCCCGTCCCAACATTTGTGGGACAGGCTGTCAGGTATCCATATTTGCTATGAAAAGCGAACTGGAGTTCTTCTTCGAGGGATCGCTCAAGAGGACACATCTGAGACCAGGCTTCTTCGAGTTGATACCCCGACTTCATCACCTGTAATCGCAAATGGTCTTCTTCGTTCCCCATCACTGAAAAGGATTCCGCTTCATCGAAAGCGACTAATCGGGAACCGGAGCCCGTGGCCAAGTCATGGCTCACTAAATGACGTTCAACGAGTACCTGACGCTCGACGACGTCTTTCTTATCGAGTTCCATTACATGCAATGGCAACCCACCATCGAGTCGTTGAAGAGCGGTTTCAATCCGTTCAGAAACAGCTTTTGATTGGTCTTCAGTGGAAACAGAAGTAAAGGGAGAGTTCGCCAGATTCCTGGCCAATCGAACCCGACTTGAAATCACAAGATCGGCATCCGGCCCCGTCCCTTGTAACCATTCCCCGATGTTAGTTTTGAAGTTATCGAGGCTCATGATCCACTCTCCAGAATTCTTAGTTGATCACGTATTGCGGCAGCTTGTTCAAAGTCTTCATCACTCACGGCATGAGTTAATGACTCGCGAAGTCTTTCGACTTCGAGACTTTGGACCATCTGTTCATGAAACCTAGCAGGCGATCTTCCCTTGTGCTGATCGGCGGCATGTATCTTTTCAAACAAGTCATCGAGAGATCCACTAAAGAGGTCGTAGTCGCGAGAGCAGCCAAACTTTCCTTCTTTGCGAAAGTTGGAATAACTCATTCCGCAATCGGGGCAATCCCCCAATCCTTCCGGTGAATTTGCCGTCTCAGATTTCTCCTGTGGTGACGCGTAAAACTCCGGGACGGTAAGATTTTTAAAGTTTTGTAACTGCGCCTGAATCGACACTCCATGGGATTGGGCACAATCCCGACAAAGGTGATATTCACGCTTGGTGTTATTGACGATATCGGTGAGGTGGACGGAGACCTCATTTTTCTGGCACTTTTCGCAGATCATGGTGTAGTTGGACTCCTTTTGGAGAGAGGATACTCGAGTTTCCTCTCCTGCTCTCAATATCGACATTTAGGGCGAAAGTCTCCAGACATCTTTAGGTAGTTTCTCCAGTTCATGACGGATAATCGGTAATTTCCGAGCCAAATGTGGATCCGATCCGATCTGTCGCAGCAATTCTTGAAGATCTCTCAAGTCGTCAATATCGTTGACCGGCTCCAGCAACCGTGGACTTTTCCCGAGCGATTCGAGTTTTATCTTCAAATCTTTGAAGGAAATCGAGTCCGCCGAGCGAAAAGTCCCTAAAACTCGCTGGGCCAGATTTGAATCTCCCCCGGGCAACCCCAAAAGACAGAATCCACCATCTGAAGAAGCCTGAAGAACCGTCTCTCCGCGGTTCACATGATCAAAAGCCGCCTGAATGTCGCATTCTTTCTGTGCCGGAGCATCGGAGCCGACCAACACCACTCCATTCTTTGCAGAGCACAACGCATCGGTCATAGAGATACATAATCGTTGCCCGAGTGATCCAGAGCCCTGATCTGTGTAATACCAACGTTCCACATCGGATCGGCTATCCCGCCCATCAATCCGCCCCCTCTTCGACAAAGAGTGGAATCCCGTCCTCGATAAATATGGAAAAAAAAGAGAAGCGTCCTCTCGGTCTCCGCAAAATATCCTTAAAGCCTTTACTGATAATAAGTTAGAAATCCTATCAACGAGCATCGCAGCGGCGAAACGACTGGCAATCTCAGATCCGAGATCTAACGCAAGGCGGGTTTTGACTCTTCCGGGAACGGGCAACTTACCGAAGAGAAGCAATCTCCGGCTGAATTCCTCCAAATTGTCATTTCCCATAGGAATTTCCCTCATTGAACGGGTTTCCGGTTCTGTTGACAGCCCTCTGCTCCTGTCCTACGATTTCCAGATCCCCTAGGAGATTTTCTCTCGAGGGTGGGACCCTTGTTCACTGTGAGTTGTCAGTCGCGAGGACTGAGCCAGTCTCAGACGCTCGTCAGTCATTGAACAGGGTGACGTCTCCGGAACGAAGAATCCAGAATGGTTTCTTTATGTTCTTGGCCGGGTTTACCCGGGTCAGACGGCCTAATCCTGGCCGGACGGGGATCGCCGTGGAATCGCATTCCACCAGGCCTCCATCGCTGATGGGTCTGCCCGCGATCCTCCTCCCCGACAGGTTGGTGGTTCGGAGCTGTGCGTTACAGCAGTGAGAAATGGTCTAGACTGGCCATGACTCACTGGGGTCGAAATTTTGAACAAGAAACCGGAATTTTTCCGGGCCCGTTCCCTGCAAAAGCAGAGAATGTGTGAGATTGGGAGACGAATTTGAGCGAAGAGATCCTGCGCTTTGTTGACACGATTCACCGTGATCGACAGGTGGACAAGGAAGTCATCTTTACAGGTATCGAGATGGCTCTCGTCTCCGCTGCCCAAAAAAGATATGACCAGGAAGAAGGCATCGAGGTTCTCATCGATCGCCTCTCCGGCTCCATCAGTGCCGTCCGTGATGGCGAAAGCTTCGATCCTAGAGAAGCTCTCGGCAGAATCGCTGCCGGCACCGGGAAGCAAGTTCTCTTCCAAAAGATTCGTGAAGCTGAACGAGAAGTGATTTACAAAGAATACATCGATCGCGTCGGAGAAGTCTTCAATGGCACCGTCGCAAGTCGAAAAGGTGGCGGACTCGTCATCACTCTTGGAAATCGTGCAGAAGGTTTCATGCCTCGCGGCGAACAATCCAATCTTGAAAACTGGAATGAAGGCGATCGTATTAAGGTCGTCCTCAAAGAGGTCAACCTTCAATCCACAAGGGTTCAATTGCTGGTTTCCCGTGGAGACGAAGCCCTTGTCAGAAGACTGTTCGAGCAGGAGATTCCTGAAGTTTCTGACTTCGTCGTCGACATCAAAGCCATCGCCAGAGAAGCCGGTAACCGTACAAAAATAGCGGTAGCCACCCTCGATACTAATGTGGACTGCGTCGGAGCCTGTATCGGAGTCAAAGGATCCCGAATACGAAATGTCACCGACGAACTGAGTGGTGAAAAAATCGACGTTGTCCGTTGGAATGATTCCATAGAGGTTCTCATTCCTGAAGCACTCAAGCCTGCTGAAATCGCCTCTCTCGAATTAGATTACGAAGCGATGACGGCCAATGTATACGTCACTGAAGATCAACAGTCTCTTGCGATTGGTCGTCGCGGACAAAACGTTCGTCTCGCCTCCAAGTTGACAGGTTGGGAACTGAACATATGCCCCATCACCCCTGAAGATCTTGAGCGATTGCGCGAGAAAGGCCTGGAGCAACGAGCCGACGACATGTTCGGAGATCGCCTCGCCAAAGTCACAGACGATGCCAACGACGCATCTACAAGTCATAACCCCCTCGATCAGCTCTTTGACTCCACCGCTGCTGACGGAGAAACAAAGACTGAAGTGGATGAGTATGAAGACGGCACAGTGGTCATGGGTCTCGAAGATCTGCCAGGAGTCTCCGAAGAAATTGCCGACCGTTTGATAGAAGCCGAGATCGACTCGACTGAAGCCCTTTTGGAAGCGGGAGTCGAAGGACTCTCTGCCATCGAAGGACTCGACGAAATCACAGCACGACTGATTATCGAGAAGATTCAAGAAATCATGGACAGTGTCGATTCCGAAGAGGAATAACGACGCGAAAATTCATTAGGTTTGGATCAGGTCTGACCTGATCGTAAGAATTTGGAGGCGACCGACTTGGGCGTGAGAATACACGCACTGGCCAAGGAACTTGGCATCTCAAGTAAGGACATCATGGAATTCCTCGATGGCCGGGGAATCCGGGTGAAGAATCATATGTCCTCTATCAGTGAGAATGATGCCATGACCGTCAGGATCTTCCTTGAGGAAGACCCTGAGCCGGAGCCGGAAGTCGTCGAGGAAACCCCAAAAGTCACCATCGAGGAGACTGCTGAGGTTGAATCCGCCACCGAAGAACCCGTTACCGAAGAACCCGTTACCGAAGCTATTGTCGAGCCTGTTGCCGAGCCTGTTGCCGAGCCTGTTGCCGAACCGGTTGTGGAGCCCGTTGCTGAAGTTGCCGCGGAAGAAGCCGCTGTAGAAGTTTCAGAGCCGGAAATCATCGAAGAAGCGACTCCAGAAGTCGTCTCTACTCCCGATGAAGTTCAGGCCAGCACAGAAGATTCTTCGACTGAAGCCGCAGAAATCCATGAGCCCGTCGATGCTCCAGTTGATGCTCCAGTCGATGCTCCAGTCGATGCTCCAGTCGAGGCCATGGTTGATGCTCCCGTTGAGGCTCCAGTTGATGCTCCAGTTGAGGCCATGGTTGAGGAAACCGCCAAGGAAGACTCCGTCGAGATTCCATCGGAATCAAATATAGAGTCCATCTCTGCAGAATCGGCTCCCCAAGAAGAAGTCAAAGAGCCTGAATCCGAATCGACACCAGCCGAAGAGAGTCCAGCGAAACCTGTCCAAGCCGAGATCAAGCCTCCTCCACGCAAGAAGCCCACCAAGATCGTGATGGCACCCGGATACGGAGGACCATCCTCCAAACCCGTGGCTCCGGTAGCACCTGTGGCTCGCCCCTTGGACCCCAAGTCCAAGCCGCTCAAAAAAGCCAAGGGTCGCCCGCTGATCATACGTTCAAAAGTTGCGGCGCGACCTGCGGGTCGCTCAGGAGGACCCCCATCCGGTGGAGGTCATTCACGCCAAGGTGGCGGTGCCCCCGGCGGTAGAGGTCCCGGAGGACCTGGCAGAGGTCCCGGCGGACCCGGCAGAGGTCCCGGTGGAGGTGGTAGAGGCGCCGGTGCAGGAACCAGTCGTCCCGCAGCCCCTGCTTCAGCTCACGGTGCCAAAATAGTCATGGTCTTCCCGGGTGCAGAACCCGGAGCTCCCGTCACAGGAAAAAGAACCAGCGGACCTGGCAGAGCCGGTCCGGGTGGAAAAGGAAAAGGGCGTCAACAGAACAGACCCCGTAATCAAGAATCCGATTTCACTCGTCGTCGCTTACAGCAGGACCTCATACCCGAGGATCTCCCAGACACCATCAGTTTGGAAAAACCTGCCACTATCAAAGATTTGAGTTTGGCTCTCGGAGTAAAGCAGACAGCCCTGCTCAAAAAGTTGATGAATCAAGGAATGCTTGCGAACGTGAACTCGCCTCTTTCTGAAGAGATCGTAGACACGCTATCGGTCGAGATTAACTGTGAAATCATCCTCGAAGAGCCCAAGGCCTTTGAGACGAGTCTGGACGAAATCGAAAACTTCGAGGACTCTGAAGGCGATCTTATCCTTCGAGCCCCTGTGGTGACGATGATGGGCCACGTCGACCATGGTAAGACGACACTTCTCGACAAAATTCGTGAAAGTTCCATCACCAAGTCGGAATCGGGTGGAATCACTCAGCACCTCAGTGCATATCGCGTCGACAAAGGAGATGCTCACGTCGTCTTCGTCGATACCCCTGGTCACCGTGCATTCACCAACATGCGTGCCAGAGGTGCAAATGTGACGGACGTCGTGGTTCTCGTCGTCGCAGCGGACGATGGTCCGATGCCACAGACTGAAGAAGCGATCGAACATGCTAAAGCAGCCGGTGTCCCCGTCGTCGTGGCGATCAACAAAATCGATCGCCCGGGTGCCAATATCGACATGGTCAAAACGAAGCTCGCAGAATTAGAGCTCTCGCCCAGCGATTGGGGCGGAGAAACGGAAATGATTCCTGTTTCAGCCATCACCGGTGAAGGTGTCGACAAATTGTTAGAACACCTCTCTCTTGAATCAGAACTTCTTGAACTTACAGCGAATCCCGATAAACGGGCGATCGGTACTGTGCTGGATTCCAGAGCCACGACAGGTCAGGGAAATGTCATCACGGCCCTCGTTCAAGATGGAACTCTCCGTCGTGGAGATTCTGTTGTGTGTGGCCCTGCTCACGGAAAGATCCGTACTCTGAGATCGACCAGTGGAGTCAACCTTGAGACGGCTCCACCATCGACTCCGGTCGAGATCACAGGCTTAAACGATCTGCCTGAGGCAGGTGACAAGCTCTATGCACTCGACTCGGCTTCCAAGGCGAAGCAGATTGCAGAAGAACGTCAAGAAGCCAAGGCCAAGGCGGATCGTGCCGAACGTCAGACGGTCACCCTGGAGGGCCTCTTCGACACGATCGACAAAGCGAAAACAAAGGAGATCAATCTGGTCGTCAAGACCGACGTCAAGGGAACCCTCGACGTGCTGAAAAGCGAACTCTCCAGTATGCGAACTGACGAAGTCGCTCTAAGAGTCATTCGTGGAGGAGTCGGTGAAATATCCGAATCAGACGTGCTCTTGGCGGACGCTTCAAATGCAATCGTCGTAGGATTCCATGTTTCTGCTTCTGATAAAGCTCGATCTGAAGCCGAATCGCAAGGTGTGGAGATCCGAACCTACACCGTGATCTACGAAATCCTCGAAGATATGCGTCAGGCTCTCGAAGGCATGCTCAGCCCAGAGGTCTCTGAGGAACTACAAGGTAATGTAGAAATCTTGAACCTCTTTAAATCATCGAAGCTGGGTAATATCGCAGGTTGCATGGTTCGTAAAGGAATCATCACCCGTGACGATAAAGTGCGCTTGATCAGAGATGGAGTCCTCGTTCACGAGGGCAAACTCGCTTCTCTCAAGCGTGTCAAAGACGATGCCAAAGAGGTTCGCGAAGGATTCGAATGCGGACTCGTCATAAAAGGTTACAACGACATCAAGGTGGGTGACTTCTTGGAGAGTTACAAGGTCATCAAAACGACCCGAAAACTCGGAGAGACCAACAAAAGTTCGGGGTGATCGATGAAACCGATTCGAAAAGCCCGAATCACCAGCCTTATTAAGGAAGAGATCTCCCTGATTCTTCAGGGAGAGCTCAAAGACCCCCGGATCGGCTTTGTTTCGGTCTTGGGGGCAGAACCCACGATCGATCTCAAGGAGTGTAAAATCTTCGTGTCGATTTTGGGATCTGAGAGCGAGCAACGAACTTCACTCAGAGGACTCGAGGCTGCCCGCGGTAGAATCCAAGCGCTGCTTCGTTCTCGTGTCCGCTTGCGAGAGACTCCCATCCTCAAATTCATTCTCGATGAGAGTTACAAAAAAACTCTCGATATTGAGGATAAGATTCGCAAGGCACGGGAAGAAGATGAGGCCGCGGCAGAAGAGAGAGATTCAAGAGCCGATCAAGATTCGGCAAACTGACTCTATTCTGAAGTTTCGTTCCCCTCAACGATGACGCATCTATCTTTTCCACTTCTCTTGGCTTCATAAAGTGCCGAGTCGGCCTCGTCCAAAAGAGATTCGGCATTGAGCCCGTCACGCAGTTGTGTCACCCCTAGAGAAAGAGATAGACGACTCGCCTCCTGAGCCCGCCCCTCTAGGAAGGGATGCGCCCTGAAAGCCTGCAGCAGCTCCTCCGCTTTATTTTTGACGTCTTCGATAGAGGAACCGGGCATGATCACGACAAACTCGTCACCCCCATAGCGACAAAGGTGGTCACTCTCTCTGAAATGATCCTTCAGAAATTGACCCACTTCGACGAGAAGCTGATCCCCCACTAGATGTCCCAAGACATCATTGATCTGTTTAAATCCATCCAGATCAGTGAAGAGCAAACCCAAGGGTTTTCCCTCACGACGCGATCGGAGAACTTCTTTTTCTAATTGAGAAGTGAGATGAAGCCTGTTGGAAATTCCAGTCAAAGGATCCATCAGCGCCTGTTTCTCCAACTGTTCATGGAGTTGCAGGTTTTGAAGAGTCAGGGACAGAACCTCAGCGATAGTTCCGAGAACCTCTTCATGCCATTCCATCAAGAGTGGAGCTTCTTGAAGCAGTTGAAGCTCCCGTGGATCGACTCTGAGCTCCAAGACACGATCAACAAGTCCGCTTCCTGTCACGAGAGGCAACGACCTGAAAGCAGCGTCTTCGGTATCAGGGAGCTCGAGATGCTGAGGATCAACATCTTCAGCACCCCAGATAAGTTCTCTTTGCTCTTCGTCTGTTTTCCAGAAACTGACAGAGCGGTACCCCAGACCTTCTGAACTGAGAAGTTGACCCGCACGAGAATAGAATTCTTGTTCCTCGGTCACTCCAATCAACAATGTTGAAAGTCTCGGAGCCATTCGTATTTTTTCGGTGAGGTGAAAAATACGCAGCGAAGTCCGTACAGCTTCTGAAGCTCTTTTCCTCTGTTCCTGCATCTGTTTTTCGAGACCGATGCCGCTATCTTCCAACACCTTGAGGCGATATACCCAGCGCTCTTCTCCGAATGGGCTTAATCTTCGTCCCCCAATAATTGCGACAGATCTCCAGGAATCGCGATCCCGAATTTGAACCATCACCGGAACTGGGTCAGATTCTCCATCTCCCCCTAATGACAAAAGGCGATGGCGATCATTCTCATGAATCCACTCCGTCACAGGTCGATCTCTCAAATCACCCTGCTCAGAGATGCCCACCAAGTCCATAAAGGCCCTGTTCACGGCGAGCAATTTCCGTGACGGCCCACGGGCCACAATCAGAGGATCGGGAAAAAGATCGAGAAGAAGTCGAGATTCTCCCGGATCGGGAGGAAGAGGCCAGTCCCCAGGTCTAGAAGTCAGGGTGTTATGAGACATTTCGCCATCTTTCCGATCCTGAGGCGGGAGAGATGACCCGCAGAGAAAGATATCATGGTGCTCAAAATACCGCCCCTCCGGTGGCTTCGCAGACTCCTCTCTGATAGGTTAAAATCAGAGTTTTTGGCCCCAGAAAGGTGTTCTGACGTTGTTGGACGTATTCAAAGAGTCGATCAGGATTCTCGAATCCGGCCGAAGAGCGGCTCTTGCCACGATCATTTCCACGACAGGATCAACGCCCGGCAAAGATGGTGCCCGGATGTTGATCCGTGATGACGGAACCACTGTGGGAACCGTAGGCGGTGGTTGCTCCGAATCCGATATCTGGCGCAGTGCGATGGAAGTCATCGCCACCGGTCGGCCAAGAAGAGAAAAACATCGACTGACAGCCGCAACTGTTGCGGAAACTGGCTTACTTTGCGGAGGAGAATTCGAAGTGTATATCGAACCACTGGGATCGCCTTGGGTCATCATCCTCGGAGCTGGACACGTCGCTCGTGCTCTAGAATCGGTCCTCTCCACGCTGCAATGGAGAATCAGTGTCATCGACGATCGAGAGGAGTTTGCCTCAGACCAACACTTCTCAGAATCCACTGAGGTCACCTGCGTTCCTTTTGAAAACTGCCTCGACCATATGGAAATCACCGCAAACTGCGCCATCGTCGTCGTCACTCGCGGACACCAACATGATGAACTCGCAATTTCCAGATCCCTTCTGACACCTGCTGGATACGTAGGATTGATCGGGAGCAAAGGAAAGGCGGGAGCCATCATGAAAAATCTCCGTGAGCAGGGCTGTGACCCGGAAGAACTCTATCGTGTGAGATCCCCTGTAGGTCTCCCTATCGGCTCTCAATCCCCTGAAGAAATCGCTATCTCCATCTCTGCCGAGTTGATCGCCCACCACAGAGGGCTTCTGGATCCACCCCAACCTCCCTCTGGGAGAGCAAAAAAGAGTGCTTCACAGCCGACTGAATGATCAGCGTCCATTGCCCACGGCCTTCCCTCCGCTTAGAATCCTCGCCTGAAGGCAGTTACATCTGGAGTCCTGCCTTATACTTTCGAGACATTTTGGGGAGTTGGGCCCTCATGCCCCCCCATTTGATCAACTGTGGGGCAAGTCAGGCTTTGACCTGATATTCGCACCCTGACCTGAAGACCTCCTCTACTCCGGGAAGTCTCCTCTGGAAGGAACCCTGATGTCGGCCAAGACCGCATCCGCAAGCAATACCTCCGCATCCAAGCCCCCCAAAGGCGGGAGCTTGTCCTCGATCGTGGAAACCGCTTATTCGAACAATTCGACTCTGAAAGAGATTCAGGATCTGAACGTCATCGATTTGATGATGATCGGAGCATTGTCCGCCCGAATGTCGCTCAAAGAAGTCCTCAAAACATGGGATCTCTTCAAGACGCAATTCGTGGATTGGAACGAATTCAGGATTTCCTCTGCCGCGGAACTCGCAGATACTTTTCCAAAAGCAGATGACCCTCTGAAACTGGCGATTCAATTAAAAGAAATGCTGACCAGTATCTTTCATATTAGACACCAGGTCAGTCTTGAGTTTCTACGAGAGAACACCTTAGTTGAAACTCGAGAGTTCTTCAAAAGATCACCCGACGTTCCTGATCTCTCCAAACTCATCATACTTGCAGTCGTCAAAGAACAGAGTGTGGTGCCACTCGAAAATTGGGCACAGGGAGGTCTCGTCCGATCGGGACTTCTTTCAGGAACAAAAACTTCTCCACAGAGGCAAACAGATCTCTTTGAAGAACTCGGTGATATTCCTCTGGTACATGCCGTGCTCGCACTTCACGACGAAGCGAGAAATTACCCAGATCCAGCGATCGAGATTGCACGAAAGAAGAAGGCTGAAGCGGAGAAAAAAGCAGCGAAGAAGGCTGCAGAGGCCGCACGCAAAGAAGCCGCCAGAATCGCCGCAGAGGAAAAGAAAGCAATAGAAGCCGAGAAGAAGCGCGTCGCTGCGGAAAAGAAAAAAGTCGAAGCTGAGAAGAAAAAAGCGGCAGCGGTGAAGAAGGCTGCAGCTCTCGCAAAGAAAAAAGTGGCGGATGCCGCTCGTAAAAAGGTAGCGGCTGAAAAGAAAAAAATCGCAGCCGCCAAGAAGAAAGAAGCGGCGGCCAAGAAAAAGGTCGCCAAGAAAGAAGCGGCGGCCAAGAAAAAGGTCGCGAAGAAAACAGTGAAGAAAAAAGCAGTGAAGAAAGCGACGAAAAAGGTCGCCAAAAAGGCCACTAAGAAGACCGCCAAGAAGGCCGCCAAGAAGGCCGCCAAGAAGACCGCCAAGAAGGCTACTAAGAAGGCCACTAAGAAGACCGCCAAGAAGGGCACTAAGAAGACTGCTAAGAAGGTCACTAAGAAGACTGCTAAGAAGGTCACTAAGAAGACTGCAAAGAAGACTGCAAAGAAGACCGCGAAGAAGACCGCGAAGAAGACCGCGAAGAAGACCGCGAAAAAGGGCGCCAAGAAGACTTCACGGAAATAATCTCACTGGACTTGGACAGTCGGATCACCCTCGAGGCCAGATCCAAATCCATGAAGGGACGGAAGCGTGGCAGGACATTCCAAATGGGCGGGGATCAAGCATAAGAAAGCGGCCAATGATGCTAAACGCGGAAAGATCTTTAGCAAACTTGCAAAGTTAATCACTGTTGCAGCACGAGATGGTGGAGGCGACGTTCACGGAAACCCTCACCTCAAACTCATGGTCGATAAAGCAAAAGCGGCGAACATGCCCAATGACAACATCGACCGGGCCATCAAAAAGGGCACCGGCGAGTTGGCTGCAGAGATCTTGCACGAGTTGGTTTATGAGGGTTATTCCCCAGGACAAGTAGCACTGGTGATTGATATTCTGACCGACAATAAAAATCGAACAGCCAGCGAACTTCGGAAGTTGTTTGATAAAAAGGGAGGCTCACTCGGAAGCCCTGGATCAGTCTCATGGATGTTTGAAACCCAGGGAGTGATCGAATTGCCCGACGGGTCCATCAGTGAAGAAGATCTTTTCGAACTGGCGATCGAAGCGGGCGCAGACGATGTCAAAATAGAAGAAGGTCATCTTCAAATCTTAACCAGTCCGACATCCTTCACTGAAGTTCGTCAGGTCATCACGGCCGCCAATCTCGAACCGAGTTATGCCGAAGTCACCCGAATCCCCACGAGTACTGTCTCTATTGAGGACGAAAAGACTGCGACAAAAGTTCTGAATTTCATTGCCGAGGTAGAAGACAACGACGACGTTCAGAATGTGCATTCCAATCTGGACATTTCACCAGAACTATTGGAGAAACTGTCGGGTTGATCAGTTCCCGATTTGGTTATCCACTCGCTGGAAGAAAAAGTCTCTGAAATCCCTAATCGGGGTGCGCTCAGTGAATGATTCGTCCAGTTCATGCCAGTATCGGACTTCCTCGTCCCCAGGTCTCCAACAGAGGAAGACCTTACGCCCAACATATAATGTGGGGAAGTTGATCACTCCTCGCTTGAACTCTTGAACGAGGCAACCCAGATCTTCGATTTCTCGAATGTATCCATTTATTCGATCGATACATGCGTTCAGATCCTGCTTAAGGCTCTGAGCGGTTCCTTGAAGATCGATACCCTCCTCATGGGTCGGATTCTTCTCTAAACACTCCAATTCGGTTCTCTTTTGAATGATAGAGTCCCAAATTCTAACGATATCCTCGACGACATTCTGTACCAAGGGCAACATCTTGTTGGCCTCGTCAATGGTAACGAGACGGCTTTGATTAGCGGTATTACTGACGGGTCTCATCTCGATCTCCCTACATTTGTGTTTTGAATCTAAGAGTCATGTGGCAAGAGCCATGCCAGCCTCTGAGGGCCTCATCTGGAAAAATACTCGTCAGCAGTTCCACTTCTGAACGCTGGAGGCCTCGCATTGTCTACGGATTGGACGTTGTCACCGGTTGACATGAGCCGTTCAGGACTCGATAACCACCACAAGGGGAATGACTGATTCATTGAAGCCTTTTAAAAGAGCTCTGGAGGTCTGTTTCCCATACTTGAGGCAGGAGTCCGTTTTGACAGAATCAAAGAGCTCTACACAGCATTGTGTACAGCGCTTCACAAAGAGCATGACAATGTGCTGCAGCGGGGTACTGACCCCCATTCATCAGGGAGACCTCCAAAAGGATGCCTCCAGATGGATTCTTCGTATTCTGCCCACGTTACTCATTCTGGGTTTGTTTTCTCTTCTCCAAGCAGTCTCAGCCCCACCTCTCTCTGCACAGACCTCCCAAACTTTCCCCAATGACACTCCTCCAGAAGATTCAAGAGTCGCCGAGATTCGGATTGAGGGACTCGACCGTTTGGGAACCGCTGAAGTCTTGACTCGCTTGAAACTAAAGCCCGGATCGATATTTTCGACTTCTGCACTCGATGCGGATTATCGACGACTTTGGGCGAGTGGAGATTTTGTATCGATCTCTCCCCCTAGTATTCGCTCCCTCCCTGAAGGTGTATTGATCACCATTCGGATTGAGGAAAGAAAACCTGTCAAAGAAATATTTTTCGAAGGTAGTGACTCTCAGTCTGACAAAGTTCTGCTCGGCGCAATACAGACTCAAATTGATGAGCTCTACGACCCATTGGTCGTGCGAGAAGACGTGGACGTCATTCGAAGTCGATTGCTCGAAAACGGTTATCCGTTCGCAAAGGTGGGCAGCCGACTTGAAGGCACCCTTTCTTACCCGATGGTGATTTTCGAAATTGAAGAGGGCCCTCAAGTATTGATCAGGTCCATTGGGTTTCTTGGAGAAGGCAGTATTTCCGTCGCTGAAATACTCGCCATCATTCAACTTCATCCCCGTGAGTTCATGGGCATCTTCAAGTCTGGTAAATTTGATCCACGCTTGCTGGAGTCAGATCTTCGCCAGATTCGTGAATATTACTTCCTCAAGGGTTTCTTCGATGCTGAGGTTACACTTGAAAGACAAGAGTTTTCGCAAGAACTGACACAACTGCGCCTCGTGATATCCATCGACGAGGGTCCCCGATATCAAATTGGGCAAGTTGAATTTGATTTCACCGAGACTCCCCTCTTCACCAGCGAAGAACTCCGAGAAGTCATGACTGTTGATCACGGTTCTGAATGGGATGGCGAACAGATCAAGAATGACGCTGAAGCCATTCGCCAACTCTTCAGTGATAACGCATTCATCGACGCCACCGTGAATCCAACCGTGATCTATCCTCTCGAAGGCAATGACGTCACTCTCAAGTACGTCATTTCCCAAGGAAGCAAAGTGAGCGTTGGAGAAATCGATATTCGGGGAAATCGTTCCACAAAAGATGAAGTGATCCGAAGGCAACTAGAGATTTATCCAGGAGAAGAATTCCGACCTTCACAGATTCAAGACAGTCTCAGTAATCTTTATCGATTGCAGTACTTCAATCAGATACGCCCCTATTTCGACTCCAGTGGAGCAGCGGGTGACCGACCGGTCGTCTTTGAGTTGTCAGAGGGAAGCACTGGCCGAGCACTCTTTGGTGTCGGTTACTCCACCAGTACAGGGATCCTCGGAAACATCGCCATCGAGAAGAAGAACTTCGATATTCAAGATTGGCCCACCTCGCTCTCGGACCTCCCAGGATCTTTCACAGGTGCAGGACAAAGGCTGATTCTTGAAGCTCAACCCGGAACTGAATATTCCAGATATAGGCTTCAGTTTTTTGAGCCCTATCTGTCGGGATCTGATAACTCATTGAAAGTTTCAGCATTTCGGTCCGTATTGCTAAGATCGAATTACACTGAGGATCGTAATAGTGCAGGCATCACACTGGGGCGCCTCTTTGATCGAGAAGAGAAGCTAAGAGGTGAAATCGGATTCCGTGTCGAAGGCGTCACCGTTGAAAATATTTCCTCCACAGCCCCCTCGGTGATCACTGATAGTGCCGGAAAAACTCCCGTGAATGCTCTCGACTTCAGATTTGATTGGGACCGTCGAGTCTTCCGACCCGACGTTGGAGCGGTCAACGGCTGGAATTTCGAATCCACATACAGTCGATCAGGTGGGTTTCTCGGTGGAGACTTGGATATCAACAAAGTTGATTTGAGTTATGGCTGGTTCAAGACAGTTTTCCAAGAAACCGACGAGATGCGACATGTCTTTGCATTCAAAACATCACTGGGGTATGCACACGACTATGACGACACCGATTTTATTCCGATTTTTGAACGCTATTTCTTGGGTGGTCCCCGAAGCCTTCGAGGATTCGACTACAGGGGAGCAGGCCCCACCGAGGATGGTGTAGAAATCGGCGGAACGGTTCGGCATTACGGTTCCCTGGATTACACATGGCCTCTCTTAGAAAACAGCATGAGAGGGACAGTGTTTGCTGATTTCGGAAACCTGTCAGAAGATATCAACAACTTTGAATTTGACGAGTATCGGTTAGGTGTCGGCGGAGGAGTCATCCTTTATGTTCCTCTTTTTGGTCAGAGATTGCCGATCTCCATCACTTGGACAGAAGCGATACTGAAACAGGATAGCGATGAAACACGGGAGTTTTCATTCGACCTCGGCTGGGTACTTCGCTAAGAGAACAGTCGTTTAGCGGTCTTCGTCTTGGTTTGAAGTGAGTTCGTCACAGTCCCACCAAACTTGGAATCCAGGTGGAGGCAACACCCAAGAGATCTCACTAAATTGGACCTCTGTTGCGATTCCATTGAGCAAAACCCCAAGTTTCTGCTTCTCTTTATTGATCTTTTTGACTTCGCATACCTGCTGTAATCGGGGAACAAAGACAGAGTCTCCTTTTCGCAATGAACGTGCCGACTCCAGCCTGCGCTGGTTTAGCCGAGTCCCCGACCTGCTGTCTTCAAGCAAGGATCGAAGTTCTGACAAGACGACTCCTCTTTCACCAGTCAGTTCCCCAATGCGATTCAAGGCCGACTCCACCTGATCAATCACAGAATGGACACGCTGCTCCTCAGATCGCTCCATTTCATACTCAAGTGCACCCCGAGTATTTCTCTGGTCGATACTTTGTTGCTCTACGTCTCTGGCCAACTGCTTCGCTTTGTCGCCATGCTGCTGAGCTTCTCGAACCCTTCTCTCCAGGTCAGATTGAGATCTCCGCAAGCCCTCGATCACTTCAGGATCGATCCCTGTCTCTTTTTCACTTCTCTCTCTCGCCACTGACACGACATCGGCTGGCATACCAATTCTCTCAGCGATCACGAGTGCATTCGATCGACCAGGAAGCCCCACTTTCAGTTTGTAGGTGGGAGCCAACTTCTCCGGATCGAATTCCATAGCCGCATTTTCACATTTCCTCCTGCGATATGCGTATTCCTTCAGCCGCCCGAGGTGCGTCGTCACCAACGCCATCGTCCCCTTCTCATAGAGACGATCAAGAACGGCCTCAGCCAAAGGAGCACCTTCAAGAGGATCTGTTCCCGAACCCAACTCATCGAGAAGTACGAGACTCCTACTTGTTGACGACTGGATAATGGAAGCAACTATTGTGACATGAGCAGAAAAGGTAGAGAGATCCTGCTGCAAACTTTGTTCATCTCCAATATCTGCAAAAATCTGGTCAAAGACCGGTATTCGAGATCCTGGACTGACAGGAACAGGGAGACCACATGCGACCATCATCGAGAGTAAACCCACTGTTTTAAGAACAACGGTTTTACCACCCGTATTTGGTCCAGTGACTACGAGTTGGTAGCGATTAGGTTTCAGTTGCAAATCGAGATGAGTGATCGTTTCGTATGCTTTTTCGAGTCCGCGATCATCGTGGCCATGGATTTCAAGTTCTCGCCATATCAAAAGCGGATGACGGGCTTGAATCAGTAATAAATCTCGTTCTTCGACAATCTCAGGAATTTCACAGCCAAGACTTTGAGCAAACTTCGATTTTGCTTGGATCACATCCAGCTCAACAAGGTGATTCCATAGCTCCATGACTTTTTCATGCTTCAACCAAACTTCGCGTGAGAGTTCTCCTAATATTCTTCTCTGCTCTTGTTGGATTCTCTCTTGTACACGCTGAAGTTTATTTCCAGTCCTGACAACCTGCTCTGGCTCCAAGAATAGAGTCTGTCCAGAAGCAGACTCTGCATGAACAACTCCTCGTATTTGATGTCGACACTCGGCGCGAACCGACCAGCAAAATCGCCCATTCCTTGGAGTAATCACCGAACTTTGTAAAAACTTCTTCCAGGGACTCTTGTCTCTTTGAGATTCGAGCCATTCCTTTATTTCCTTCTCCAGGGCGCGAGCTTCTTTTCGGAGATCAAAAATTTTAGAGGAAGCGCTATCCATTATTTCACCATGAGAGGAGAGCGTGTTTTCCAACCTTTCTCTCAAGGCCGGAAGGTCCGTTAACTTCAGGGCACGTTGTTTCAAATGAGGATATTCGTCCTCCTCAAGCACTCTTCGTAGAGATCTCGCTCTATCGAGAACCCTAGCGACGATCGATAGCTGAGGGCCATCCAGAAGTTGCCCGCCCGAACTTCCATCTCGACCCAGAATTTTGCTCAGATCACCTAATCCGGATAATCCCAGTTGAAGGCCATCCTTCAGTCGTGTGGTCAGTTCCCCGACTTCAGCAAGTCGAGATCGAACAATTGAGGGAGATGTTTCAGGTTGGAGTTCAGTGATTCTATCTTTACCCACCCGAGTTGAGGCACTCGCGGAGACAAGACGAAGCAATTCAGAAAGTTCAAGCCGACGTTCGGAGTCGGCCTTTTCGTAGCGAGGGAGAGAGACGCTTCCTTTTGCAGGAAGTTTCTTTTTCCCTTTGCGGTTTCTATTTTTGGAATGAGGGCGCTGTTCATTGCCAGGATTCCCGTGATCGGGTTTCCCTTGCCCTTGGTCACTCGACTTCGCTTCCTCGTCTTGCACTCGAAGATTGTCCTCTCAGGAGTTCCTCAGAGGACGTTGCAGTATTTCAGCAATCCTCTTCGATTTGAATGTGCAGGGCATCTCCCCCACGAAGAATCTCACGGGCACGATTCATCCACTCGATAGCGTTATCTCGCCCATTAGTACAGCCCATCGTACCTCCTCCTCGGATTTCGGGAAGAACCTCTTTGATCCTTCGGATCAAACTCTCTGGCACAACATTCTCAGGCGGTTCCAGAAGAACCCAGATCTCTTGCCCCGAGTATTCGATCCAATCGGACTTCCTCAGTATTCCACGTAACTTCCTGACAGTCTCTTCAGGATTCCCGAGTTCCTCAATGACGATGATTCCCGGTTTCACACAACTACGTTCAGAAGCATAGAGACGCGATTGCAACAGTCGTTCAAACCTGATTTTGGGATCCTCAACGGACGGAGAGCCATCTCCTCGGGTTGCGGGAATAAGATTCTCGATATTCGGAAGCAATCCGAGTGCTCCCCAAAAGACCGATCTTGCCGACAGGGAGTCGACAGGCAAAAGCCCCAACCAGCAATCTTCCGCGGGAAGACCCATAAATGGTCCCAAAGTCCCAGGTTCTGAAGGAAGAGGCGAGTTCCTCGTGATTTCATCACCCAACGCCCGAAAAACTTCTCCGGGATCTCGCCCACCCACTTTCACATCATGGGAATCCCCTTTGGGACGTAATTCAGCCCAGCCAAAAAATGCTTCATCACTTTCGGCCCAACGCTTGATGGCTTCCGTTGAAGATTCGCCGGTCTGACGAGCATTCAGCAATGCTTCAACAAACTGAATCAAGTTCATACTGATCGCCGGGGCTATATTTTTTTCTTTCAAATCCAGTTCCTGCTCAAGAGGTTCGTACACAGCCTGACTTAATTCCGAGAACTCATCTTTTTGCCATTCGAGCCTAATATCTTCAACTCCAACTTCACGTGGAAAAGAATCCGTCATTTTCTCAGGAGGATGATTCCCCAAAAAGAGCTGCTCAATGATTTGATGATTCGCATCCGAATCAAGAGGACGAACGAGGCTCCATAATGGCCCATAAGTTCCTGATCGATCTTCGCCTCGTAGAATGGCGACAGGTTTATTTTCTGCCCATTCGAGAAGGTCAGCGGCACTCGTTACAAATTCTTCCGTGACGATAACTCCACAATACCTACTCATATCTTGTCCATGTGAATCAGGCTGTGTGATGACGATGAAGCATTTCTCAGGTCCCCAGCGCAGGTTCAAGGCGACAACATCGTCCCCGTTCTTTTTCCCACCAAGAATCAGCACCCCTTGCTGTCTGGGGAGATCACCACTTCGAGCGGACTCTTCAACAAGTCGATTTTGTTTCTCACTGAGTTCATAGATTTCACGGGACAATGAATCAGAGTTTTTTTGACGCCCATCACGGCCGATAAGAAAGTCCGCGCCCGGGTCCTTTTCTTCAGCCATCACAACTCCTCATTTGAAATCATTCAGAAACAAGTCCAGTACAGATATAAGCCAGCCACAGGTACGAGGCCGTGACATTACGATGAAACCCTCATGAATCCTCGAGGTCAAGCATCAGGGCCGAATCAGCGGATTTCCGTATAGCGCCCAAAGTTACGTGAGGAGATACGACGGAGGAATTCTCCAGCCCTCTTCTCATCCTGGTTTTTCGCTGTTCCAGCGAAAAAGCCAATACAATGCACCCGAACTCCTCTGTAACGATTCCAGGTCGAAACAGCCTCTTCGATCAGCAAACTGGATGTTTCTTTTCCAGCTGTCGGAGATCCGTCTGACAACAGATAAATAGTATCGACTTCCCGATGAGAAAAGGCGTTCTGGAGTGCACCGTACGTGTTCGTTTCCCCACCGGCTTCCAGATTATCAACAAAGGTCATCGCCTTTTTGATCAAGCTCCCTTTTGACTTTACCAATTTGGGAGACATCACCTGCAAATCTTCTGAAAAAGCAACCACAGTAAACTTACTCTTGGTGGTCAGCCCATCTTGCAAAACTCGCTTCAATTGATTCCTTGCGATTTCCATTCTGCTATCACCAACGGTTGTACTCGCCAACATACTGCCAGAAATGTCGAGGAGGAAAACAACTCTGTCGCTAGCGATCTCTCCATAGAGGCCGTCTTTTACAGCTGTGGTGAGCGGCTTCTCTTCTGACATATCCGATTCAGAAATATTAGGACTCGGCTTCCAATCCTTCTTTTGATTCTCCCACCAGATCTTCCAACCTGAGGAATCGAGAGGGAAAGTCTCTCCGGTAAAGTTCTCTAAAATGTCACTGATGTCCTCGCGAAGTCGACCGTCAGCTTTTTCCAACAGTTTTATCAGTGCTGAAACCACATCTGAATGGGGATGATCCCTCAGCATTCGAACTGCGAAGGTCACAATCCATTCGGTTTTATCCTCAAGACGGGCGATAAATTCCTTACGAGATTCGTCTTTAGGCCACGATTGCATCACTCTCATCGCATCGATCTGTGTTTCGAATCTTCGTGAACGCCGAACAATTTGTACAATACGGTCGTGAGCCTCTTCCGACTTTAACCCGCGAGCAATCCTTAAGGCTTCTTCATGAACCATGAGTGACGGGTGCGACATACCCTTTTCAATCAGGATTAAGGCCGTGCCTCCCCCATCGAACTCAGCCAGAGACTCCATCGCATCGCAGATACCAGATTCGTCTCCAGATTTCAGGGCTTTCATAAATGAAGCCTGAGATTCCGGGAAATCACTCCCTGAAAATGCTGAAAGGGGAAGAGACAGTGTCAGTAAGAAAAATAGATTCCACATTTTCATGGCCTTTCTTCTCGAATGATCTTCATGATGGCTTTTTTCAAATCTGATCGGGATTGATTTTGCTCGATGACACCATCCGAAATGACTCGGTCTAAACTTCTCGCCAACAATTGTCGGTGATCAACATCTGTTTTCACCAGAATACTCACAAGCTCGTGCAGCACATGATCCGCTAAGGTATCCACGACAACCTCTGGTGCTATCGCAGCCAGCTTTACCAATTCTTCTTCAAAGGTGTCTGGCACAGAATCGTTGTCACGATGATGAGCCTTCAGATCCTGAACTCGCTCAGAGTTACGATAACTAGACCCAGAGTCTTGAAGAGGCTTGCTTTCCGAGTTGATAAACAGAATCGCAGTTTCCCCGATCTCAATGATAGATCCATGCTTCAAATCTGCACTTTGGATGCTCTCACCATCTAGAAAGGTCCCATTAGAACTCCCTAAATCAGTACATATCACACGATCAACATCCCGTGTTAGAGCGCAGTGCTGGCGACTGAGAATGGGATCTTGAAGGGTCACATTACAAGAACTCGATCGACCAATAATCAATGTTCCGTCAGTGATACGAATCGATAGATAACGGCCTTCGGATGAAACAACGATTTTCATGAATCAGTTTCCTGAGACTTGATCGTTGCTTTTGCGAGATCGACTAATTCGGCAGGAAGTCGAACAGGGCGCCTCTTCTTCATATCTACACTGGCGAGCACCGTGGCCCCAGTGCTGAGAAGATCACCCTTTGAATTCTTGACACGATATTCCAGATGGATTCGTGCTCCCTCACATGAAACTGGGATCGTTTCGATTTCCAGAAGATCGTCATAAAATGCGGGCCTCAGGTATCTGACCGATACTTCAGAGACGAGCAATGAGATGCCTCTCTCCTCAAGAATGCGATAAGGCAAACCTCGTTGACGCAGCCACTCTGTTCGAGCGGTCTCAAACCAAACGACATAACGGGAATGATGGATGATTCCACCCTGATCCGTTTCCTCATATCGAGGTCTCAATCTCAATACACCTTCACGATCAGGTTCTGAGGCCGTGACGTCTCTCATCACTGCTGCTCCTCTGAATTCCCTGAAAGCTTGTCAAATCGGTGCTGAAATATTCGCCGAATCTCTGCTCGGGGATAACCCAAGTCGCAAAGTCTCAAGTACGACTTCACCGCTTTGACGCTCTGATCGTCATACATATACCTTCCCGACTCGGTCACAAGAGCCGGGTGGATGAGACGCATCGTTACCAAAGACTGAAGCAGCTGCCGGGAAATCCCGGTTTGCTCCATCAAGTCCTTTGGTTTTAGCCAGTTCGTTTCGCTACACATAGTTACAGGTTAACACGGTCTCCCATCTCAGGAAACGCAAGGTAGACTGTCTCTGGGAGGAATCAGAGATGAAATGGCATTGGATTCGACTGGAGGAGACCTCCAGCACTCAAATTGTGGCGAAGCAACTCGCGGAAGAAGATCCCGGTCAACACAGGATCGTGATCGCTCGTCGACAAAATTCCGGAAAAGGTCGTCGTGGAAATTCCTGGCAGAGCCCTGACGGAGGCCTTTGGTGTACTTTGTCGATCCCGCTGAAGGGGCCCGCTGATCCATTCCTCAATCTACTTTTGGCATTAGCGGTCCAAGAGGGTGTTTCGGCCCTCCTCAAGGAACCTGCAGGGCTATCTATCAAATGGCCCAATGACCTCCTAGCGAGGGGACAAAAATGGGGCGGAATACTCTCTGAGGTGATCTCAGCGGGGAATGGGCAAGAAGTATTGATGGGACTCGGACTGAATCTCCAGATTTCTGCCGCTGACCTTCAAAAAGAAACCGAAATCCCCTCCGATGCGACCTCTATCATGGCGGAATTCGGGCAGAGTCCCTCCCCTGAAGAGTCTCTGGAAAGTATCCTGTCAGTGTTCGAAGAGATCCTGAAAGAAGATTCAACACTCGGCGGACGATCCCGAAATCGGCTGAGAATTGCATCTCATCTGGATACCATCGGCAGATCGATCATTTGGAAGGATCTTCAGGGCAACATTGGAGAGGGTGAAGCAGTGTCCATCGCCGAAGATGGAGCACTGATCGTCGAAATCGACTCAGCAGGTTCAAAACACATGCTGGAATTGAGATCCGGAGAAGTCCACCACGTGCGGCCTGCAAATGATGGGTCCATGCCATCATGACGATGTAGAAAAGGTATTCCGATGACTCAGGACAGCCACCCCGGTGGTGACTGGCTAGAGCGATGCTGGCGACCCTTCGTCGAGAAGCACCCTGAACGTCAGGATCACTTTCTGACCGCCGGAGGTCTTCCGATAGATCCCATGCAAGCTCATGACCTCAATGAGCCCGGTGCAGGGGAATTCCCATTCACTCGGGGAATCCATCCCAGTATGT
>JADHSM010000015.1 GCA_016776905.1 Planctomycetota bacterium
TGGGGCAGCACAGCCCTCATCGCATCGTTCAATGCTGCAATCTTTCCGCCCTCACCCATTGAGGCCGAAGTGTCCAGTAAATAGAATAGATGAAGCTGCCGCCTAGCTATTCCTTCAATCGGTGGACCGACGGGATCATGACTCATAATTCACCTCAGAATCTAAAAATGTACCACTACACATTGTTACATATTTATTATCTATCTTCAGTAATATTTCTTCTCCTCTGTAAGATAACCACTGATCTTATTGGTGAACCTAATTAAACAAAAAGGCCGGTATTCAGCCTTTGGTCAAGAAACTTGGAAATTACTCTCTTTTTTGAGGTAACTTTTTCACCAGCGGGAACTGAATAAAGACTGCGAATAAAATACATACAGATGAAGATATGAGCAGGCTTGGCGGGTATCCGTTTTCATCGAAGCTCCACCCCAGCAATGGGCCGAAAAGTGCAAAGCCGATTCTGACGCCCAAGCTAGAAAGTGAATTGGCTGTCGCTCGCAATTCTGCGGGCACTCTCGAATTCAGGGCTCCTTTGGTCACCACTTGAGTCAGTCCCCGACTGATACTGAAACAAAGACCGATCGCGATTCCACATATCATGAGCACTGCAGAGGTATCCGGTCCTGAATAGACAAGACCCATGCCGCCATAGCCCACCACGGGCAGGATCCCGATAAAAATCAAGATCGTACGCGGCCCAACTTTGCCCTCTAATCGGGTCGCACCTCTGCCCACCATGCCCACGGTGAGATTATAAAGCGCCCAAATCAGACCGAACCAGACCAATGGTACTTCCATCGATCGCCAATAACCCTGGAATGCCCACACCGCCATCAAGGTGGTCAATCCATAAGCCACCAACGAAAAGAATGTCCAGCGGAGTAAGGGATCTGTCCGAAAGATCACACGGAGCAATCGGCTTAAATTTTCTCTATGACGATGTTCTAGTTTCCGTCGCGGTGGCTCTACAAGACTCATCGCCACGATCATCGGGATCCAGGCGACCCATGCATTGACTTGTGCTGGCCAGAGAACCCCACCGAGAACAAGAAGCCCTCCAATTGGAGCAGCGACCGTCTCGCCCACCTGTGACCACATCAATTTCTTACCCAGTATTCGACTGTCTTCAGATGATTCGCCGAGAGCTTCACGAGTGTCATAAAGCAGTGCCACATCGCTTCCAGAATAGAAACTATTTCCCAAAGCGGCCAATAACTCGAAGATGACAAATCCCCAGAAGTTCTCTGATTGCGCCAAAACAGTAAACGCACTTCCGTGAAAAAAGCCCGCGACGACAAGAGAGGCTTTTCTACCAAAAAGATCTGCGAGATATCCGGAGGGTACTTCTAACAAGACCACCGAGATGGCGAATATGGCCTGTAACTGATAGATCTCCGTCATGCCCAGTCCGTAGGATTCCATAAAAGGAACCACCACAGGCATCACGATGAGGAACATCCAAAAGAAGTTTAGGCACAGAATCTTCTTGTAGTTCCGTCGCCACAACGCCACTTGCTCTGGAGAGGAAGAGGGCTTGAGAGAACCCTTCTCCCCATCTGGAAATTCATGGCTTGGGGTCTCCACTGGCCTCCACTGTTCAACTCATGTTGGATATCAATGGCTCCAGCATAAGACGAGAGGGAGAGACCGGGGAGAAAATTGTCTCGAGATCTTGAGTCAAACTGACGACTTAACGGATTGAAGCTGACCCAACGGAGAAGGATTCATATCAAATCCAGGGATCTTCTCTTGTATCCAATCGACATCGAGACGTCCTGTGATTTTCAGTTGCTCCACGACTCCTTGAACCCCGCCACTCCATATCATCCCAACTTGGCCACTCTCTAATTTTTTGAGTAACTTTTTGGAACATGTGGTTTCACGCTTTGATCCCAACACTAACGTCGAAAAACAACCGTCTTCCAAATCGAATCCGAAACGCAATTTTTCGTCATGCATTAAGAGTGGCGCTTTCCCTTGAGCTGCGACCACTTTCGTCTTCGATATTTTTACCAACTGGTATCCCAAGTGGCTTCCGACACGACGACTATTTTTTCGTGACCAAGCAAAGACGCTCGCGACCAAATCTTTTCTACTGGAATTCCCAGTCGTGAAAGAAACGAATTCGACTTCCATGCGAACCTGCGGTTGCCATTTCGCGTCGTGAAACCATTCCCCACTTTTCGACAAGACGATGCCGTTGTTGAAATACCTGCTGAAAGTCCTGCCATCATTGGCCCAACGAAGAGATGCAGAAACCCCCGACTGTACCGGTGGAAACCAATCATCGGCTGCTTCGGGTTCTTCATCGTCGAACTCATAGATCAGAGTTAAAAAGCCATCTGGAGTGATGGCCTCTTCACTCGCCTGGAACAATTCAAGAATCTTCTCTTGCTGTTCCTTATTGAGATTCATGACGCTCGAATCTTGAACAGGATTCTCTGGTGGAGTTCCTGATGTCACTAAAACTGACAGTAGACCTGTCAAAATGAGGGTATTCATATCTTACTCTTCCATCCCTAAGGCCACCGGGCACTGGCCTCATCATCAGAATCCGACTTACTCTCTTTATTGGACGCTCTCAGTTTCAGTCGTCCGTCAGAAAAGCGTGGATTCAGCTCACAGGGGGAACGAGGGACACAGATGGAAGGATCCCGTGCCATTTCATTTTCATATGGTATTTATCAAAATAGAAGGAGGGCGGACTAACTCTTACTCGATTTGGCGGAGGCGGCCTTCTGATGTGCCTTCCAGCGTTTACCAATTTCTGGGATTCTTTTGCCCACCCAGTCA
The DNA here is from genome assembly GCA_016776905.1 of Planctomycetota bacterium. GTDB lineage: Bacteria > Planctomycetota > UBA8108 > UBA1146 > UBA1146 > UBA12191. Next base: position 2,797 of record JADHSM010000015.1, read on the forward strand.
AAGTCCAACTGGCCTCGGATCGAAATCTCTCCGACGCACATACTGACTTTTCCGCTCCAGACACAGCCCACCTGGCCGGATCCAAGGCCTTTCAGAAATTTACTACTCTCTGTCTCAGTGACCGATCGGCCATTCCGGATCACTTGGAATTTACCCGTCTCCAATTGATACCCAAACTTGTGGGGTTCCCGGAAAACGATTTGTGGCGAAGGTCCCACTGCGCCTGCGGACTTCACTCCGCTAATCCGCATGATCTGATTGCCAAGGTTTGAGCCCACTCGACGAGATAACTTTTTTGACCAGCCAAATACCGCACAAAAGAAATCTTTTCTTTGGCCGCCGACGAGTGATCTGGCATGTATATCCATGCGGACATTGGGCTCAAAAACAGCCCGATGAAACCACTGCCCTTTATCAGCAAAATAGATCGCATCATTAAACCCAACCCGGCTTGCCTCAGACGCTCGACTCCAGCGTACTGTTTGCCCCACGTTGCCAAAAACACTGGTTGGGACAGGGGCCCAGTCGTCTCCAAGACTCTCATCGTCCTTCGTGAAATCATAGCTCACTTCGAGAACGCCCTCTGGTGATATCTTTTCAGTCGTCGTATGGAATAAATCGAGAACTGATTCCTGCTCTTCAGCAGTGAGGACGAATTTCTTCACCTCTGTTTTATCGCCTGGTCCAACATCGTCTTGTCCAAATAGGAGAGTCGGCGAAATCAATTGAATGGAAAAAAGTAGACTCAGTACTATTCGAAAAATCGGTACACCATTCATTTGACAAACCTTCTTCTGTTTCGATATGTGTCGATTCATTCTAAAGCGGAGACAACACACTGCCTAGCCCAATAACCCACAACCACAAGCTTCAGGGTTTAATCTGATCGCTTCTATACTCATACATACATTAGGAAACATTTATGACTTCTGAGGTAGTCACGGATCCTTCGCTCTCCACTCGTTTCTCCATCAGGTAATCTCCTGCTGAATACACCGGCGGACTCCATGCTGCGCCAGATCTCAACCGCCATGAATAGATCGTCTCCCTTTCTTCAGGAAGTTTGGGATTCAAACGAATCACTGTAATAATTCGATCAACTTCCAAAGCAGCAATCTCTGGTAGATGGCTATATGGAGAACGACCATCTAACGATTCCTGTGTCACCGTGATAGGCCAGCCTGGGTACTGTTGAGCTTTGGGACTCGTGGGCTGGCTATACCGCGGCCAACACTCAAAGGTGGCAGTACGATTCACATTATCAAGGATCACCAATCCCCACCCCGGGCCTCGGTCATATAAGCGTGCGGGTTGCTTTCCCGTCACCGTCGGATTTGCTACTGCGAGCACCGTCATGCGATTGCCAAAGCCATCAATATAATCGCCGGTGCCTTTGTGCGGACTCACGGGCTCACCCCCACCAGCCATAGGGGGATACCAGCGTCGAGGCCAAGTATTTGCAACGGCTGGCCCTGCGAAGGCCACTCCCGCATCCCTGAACTCCGAAACTCCATAACGAATACAGGAAGCCAAATGCTGATCTCCTGCCAAGTGGATCGCCCGAGCTTTTCGCAAAATCTTCACCGCATCATCTCTTTGAGAACGCGGCCACCCACCGGAGTCGCAATCCGCCACAGGGGCTTCGCCTTCAGGCCACTGACCCGGCTTCATTATTGGCAAACCTGGAGTGGCCCCCCCTGTGCTTCCCTGAGGAAGCGTGGCTACATTGGAAAATGGAGTTTGAGAAAGTAATATTTTCCAATGAGCTCCTCGTTGCCAATCAGTAGCCCAGCGATCGAGAAATGTTTCTTGAGCATCTCCCAGCAATTCTAATCCCTTTCGATCGGCATCTACTTTGGGATCGAAGTCTGGGTTTTTAAACCAACCATTGACCACTTGGCCTTCTGGCAGCGATGGGCGTGGAGCACTTTTAAATTGCCGATCAGAAATGACCGCAATCGATAAGCCTGCATATTCAACACGAGTCGTGTAGACACTGTAGCCTTCGCCCACAGGCCCTTTGATTTCAGGGGCCGGGAGATGTGATGTTTGGGTTCTGTGGATGGCATTAATCTCACGAGGTGCCAGTTTATATCCTCCCGAATCTTGGGCGGACATTTCTCCACTTCGTTTTCCTCTTTTGCCACCCGCCCCCCAAATATTTCCGTGATAGACATCATGATCATCCGGAATGGCCAAGGTCGGACGGGAGCGTGTCAGTTCTCCAAATGCTCGATACCAACGCAGGTACTTGGTGTGGTAATCCAACATCATTTTCTCAGGCGGATTGAGTTCTGCCCTAGATATGTCTCCCTCATAAATCTGATCTCCGGCAAAGCACACGAGGTCTGGATCCTGCTGCAATAATCCATTGGCCACATCTGAATGGGGAAACCAAATAGAATTCGAATTCCATTCCAACTCACCTGTGAAATTCTTTACACAAGAAATGAGTCCCACTTTTATGGGGCGCTCTAAGGCGTTTGGTTCTGATCTCAAGAACCCTTCATAATAACTACTGGAATCATGATCCTGATCATCTCGCATGATCAGATGAACTCGAAAACGTGAGCTCTCCAAATCGAGAAGATCTGGAATATGAAAATTAACTGTTCTAGAAAGTGCTTCAAAACTACCCGTAGCACATTGTTGCCAAGAGTATGAAAGTTGATCTTCCGTTTTACTTTTCGGAAGATCCGGACGCCAAAGCTCTAGGGTGCATGTCTTTATCGAATCGGGAGACACTGGAGCCAGTTGTGCGGTCAGGTTCCATTCCATGACTCTGCGGGCTGATGGAGAATCGGTGATTGCCGCAGTTATCTTCGAACATGAAGTCGAATATTGAACTCCATAAATGGGCCCAAGGGCTCTTTCCGGAAAAGAAGCCAAGGCAGAACCACTCACTTTAAATTGGTCAAAGCCCCAACCTAAATGAGGGCTTGAGGCATCACCCAAATGACTCATCAAACCAAACGAGCCATCGATTTGGCTTGCCACTAATCCCTTCAAGATGGCGGAACAAACCACCTCTTCAGAGTTCAATAAATAACTGGTCAAAGACGCATTGAAGGTGCCATTGGCTTGAGGAGACAAAGTCAGGCGAATGTTCCATGCCGCAACATTTTCAACAGTCTCCCCCACAGGGTTTCCTGAGAACTCCTGCCCAGGCACCGGTAGGACCTGGCCCTCTTTTAAGGGTCCCCCGATCGACCATGAACTCCCGCCTCCTCCAGTATAAAAATCTCTGAAGCATACTCGTCCATCTGGCTCGACGACCGCTAACAATCCACCATCTCGAGCAGGTTTATCATGAACAATCGATCGAATTCGATGATCGACCTCTCGGCCCCCGATCCCAAAAATTATTCCGGCATATCCGGAAAAATCCTTCGATTTAGGATCTGAAGACATATGAACTTTAAGATCGAATACTGAGATTTCTTCAACAGGACTGATCTCTTCTGTGAGCCAAATAGCGGTCCGAATAGGATCTTTCTTTCGAGAATTGATGCAGCGAATTTTACCGTCCTGAATCTTCCAGTCCTGTAATCGATTCGCATTCCATTGCTGGCCAATCCAAGTTTGACCAGCCACATCGGGAATGCTGACTCGACAAGAAGCAGAATCATTCAACAGTTCTTTACCGCTATTCGGGAAGGCGATCAAAGTCATAACTACTGCAAGAAAGACAGGCATGGTAAATTCCCTTTATCGAGATGTAGTCCAGTAATTTAATCGACACGTATAGATTCGGAAAACATTAAATGCCCAAACTGAAAATGCTCCGAACTCTGCTAAGAACATTCTCGATGATGTTCATGATTATTCTAGTAACACCATCAGGAGTATTATCTGCTTCTAGTGACACCACTCTGGAAAAGGCTGTCTCTGCAAAAAATATTGAAGAAATTGAAATCGCAGTTGCCAAGCTCGCAATGAATGGAACCGCTATTGATATGGAAGCGGTTATCAATGAAGCGCTTCTCTCTGATCAACCCGAAGTCGAACAGGCCGCGCTTCGAGGCTTAAAACGGTTATCACCAGGCGTAGGTCTATCTTGGCTCTGCACTCAAGCGAAGGAACATTCTCGCAAGCAAGTGCGTGATCTTTTGATGACATATCTTGCCACACGCAAAGATGGCGAGTCATTCAAAGCAGTCCTTCAGGGACTTTATGATCCTGAAGATAGCGTAGTCCTGAGCGCCATTTCTGCTTTGCTAAAAAAAGACCACAACGGTTGTATCCCTCATTTGATTCGCGCTCTTCGCTTTCAGGAAGATAAAGACAAAGACCTCTCCCTCGTCGCAGAAAAACTCAGAGAAACAATGAGAGAACTCACTGGAGCAGATCTCTTCGCCGCCTCGGAATGGGATTCATTATGGAAAGGAAATCGCAAAAAACTCGAGAAGCAAGAAAAGCTTGACCCTTCAAAAATTGTAATGAAGGGCTCCGGTGTAAAAGTGACGCCGCTTAAATTCTTTGGCCACGAACTTGTGAGCCAAAAAATCGTCTTCATTCTCGATACCAGTATTTCTATGAAAGCCAAGGATCCTAAGGTTGAACTTGAGGGCGTTGGCGAGAAAAATAACCCCGGTAAAGGCACTGGTGTTAACCGCAAACGAGACCAAGACGACAAGAATGCTGATGACCTTCCAGATTCAAGGATGCGCTTGAGACGAGTTCAAAAAGAACTGAAAAGGATGGTTCGAGAACTTCCAAAATCATTTCAGTTCTGCCTCATCTCATTCGATGCTGACGTTGAGCAAATGAGCCAACAGCTTCTCAAAGCCAATCCCAATCAAAAACGCCGGGCAATGAAGTTTATTGACGGTTTTGACCCCGAAGGATTCACCTCTACTGATCTCGCATTAGATGCGGCATTCGCTATCAATGGCGTTCGCACCATCGTTCTACTCTCAGACGGAATGCCTTATCGAGCCGCAAATCCCATCGACGGATCTGCTCTTCTCGATAACATCGATGCCCTCAACCGATTTGAACACATCCCCATTCATACGATTGGGTTTAGAGCCACTTCTGGATCCGCCTCTACCTTCCTAGAGGAGCTCTCTAGACGATCTGGCGGGAAATACACCGAGATCCCTTAAACCCCTCTGAGCCCCTCTGTATCCACAATAGGGGCCCAAAATCGGGGTCGAATACACTCCGAATATCACCGCCCTGAAATGCCCGGAACTGACTTCGCGTCTGGCTCGTTTACCCCTTCCTGAGTTTAACGAGAACGCGATCTTGAGGAGCCGGAAGAGTGAACCCAATAACCAGCATCATTAATCTGATTACAGAAATAAAATTGACGCCTGGTCAATACGTCGACATTTATTCTTTTCAGTATAGTTTTCAAGCTGGAATATTTCTATTAACAGCCCTGGTGTTTTTAGGTTACTCAAGGTCTGCCAAATTCGATCAAAACAGATTTTTCACTAATTATTGGATCTTACTTTCGATGTATCATATCGGAGCATTCTTAGCACTTCAGGGTGCTATAAATTCTGATTTCAATATTCCCCATCAACTCACTTCGACAATCTCACAGTTTTCTCGCTATCTGTCATTCTGCTTTTTCGCAATGGGTATGTCGGAACTATTTCTAGAAAAGCGATTTCAAAAAAGCACTATTTTAATTGTTACGGGTTTGTGTGCTTTTGCTGCCTTAGGTTTCCAAATCGCACTTGGATTATCGATAATAGAGGATAGATTTTTCTGGAAAGTCGCTCCTCCTAGTTTCATAGCTTCAATTTTGTATCTCGCTGTTGGTTTTTATTTTTGCCCTTGCTTAAACAACCGATTTAAAAGCAAAAGATCGTTCCTGCCGAACTATTCCCTCAACATACCCATTCTTGCTTACGGGGTAACACATGTATTGTTCACCATTACATTCACACACGAGTGGACGCAGGAAACGATACACATCAATTACAACATCGGGACCATTCTGATATCGATACAAATCGTTCTCCAATATCTGATTGGAATAGGACTCTTCAAATTAGGTCTTTTGCAAGAACAAGCTCGCTCGAAGAAACTCAATGAACATCTACTTAAATCGGAAAACTATGGGCTGGTCGGACAGTTGTCCGCGGGATTAGTTCATGACTTCAATAATGTGATGACCATCTTTACATGCAACACTGAAATGGCCAAACATGGTTATCAGCAGGGGTCAAATATCCAAAACTACCTCGACAAGATTCTGGAAACTGCGAAAAAAGCCACTGACCTCAATTCCAAACTCTTGAATATCTCCCAACAAAATAAGACCACCGGCAAAGACCATATTCAGTTCAGTCCGAGAACCGTGATCCAAGATCTTGCGCCTATTCTGGATTCGGCGTTACCCAATGATATAAATTTCAAGTGCCACTATAAAAATCTCCGTGACTTAACTATCAAAGGATCAGTATCTGAACTCGAGATGGTTTTGGTGAATCTCGTCATTAACGCTAGGGATTCTTTTTCAGGATTACAAAGTAGATTCAGTCAAAACAAGATCACCCTTACGGCTGAATCACACTCGAATAATAAACTCATTATCATTCAAGTCCGGGACAATGGTTCTGGCATGAAACCAGATGTCCTCAAGAATGCTCGCGAATTTGGATTTTCCACAAAGGGAGAAAATGGATCTGGCCTGGGGCTGGCCAACGCTCAACGATTTGCAGAAGAGCACTGGGGAACACTCGATATCCAGTCCGTATCTTCTCAAACGCATCAGCGCGGAACTGTAATAACAATCCAGCTGCCCACCGCTCCCGAAAAGAAAACCGAAAAATCGAGCAAGCGCAGTTCTATTTCCGTCTTCAGTGACAATTCAAAACTGTTGAAAAATTGCCTATCCCCTGACTGGGAGATACAAAAATTAAACGCCGAAGATCATGAAATAGTAAATAGAACAAACGATCTCGACTTGCTCATCATTGATCCAGAATCAGATCTAAAAAAGTCACATGCAGATCAAATCATTCAGGCGAAATCGATTCACCGATTCAAAGTCTTACAGATCCGCAATGATTCATCAGATACTCCATACCCAACATGGGATTTCTCAAACGAAACGATAGATAAAAGGCACAGTAAAGGCGAATTGCATGCCGTAATTCGCAAACTAATCCAGGAGAACCGCTCATACGTGATCAGTGATTTGATCTACGAATAGTGCCAATACTTATTCATGGCTGTCTGAATTGCTAATCAAATGAACTTAGTCGTTCTTCGAATTCAGCTTCATATCGATCATGCTCTTCGCTCGCCTGCTCGAATTTCTCAAATGCTTTGTCGATAGAGGACCGCAAATTATTGAGTTCTTGAGCATGCTTGGCGATGGCTTCACCATCACCTTCTTCAGATGAACTGATCATTAACGCTTCCGTTTTTTCTACTTTTTCCTCAAGCATCATTATCAGCTTTTCGTTGCTCTCTATCGTCTGCTTCAGAGGCTTAAGTAACTTTGATCTCTCCTGAATAATTTGAGCACGTTCACGCTTGAGGTCTTTTCGGTTTTCACGTCGCTTTCGAGGCTCGGTTGTTTCTGGAGGTGCATCTTCGCTGCTCCAACCATGGCGTCGAAGAAAGTCATCGTATCCGCCCTCAAACACTCGAACTTTGTCATCATCGAAGATCACCAGGCGATTACACGTTTCTCTAAGAACCGACTCCACGTGAGTCACCATGACTGCTGCACCTTCATATGCCCGAATCGCTTCGATAAGTGCATCGGTGCTGGCCATATCTAAGTGATTTGTTGGCTCATCAAGAAGAAGCAAGTTACCAGGACACGCCAATACTCTTCCGAGTAGCGTTCTCGACTTCTCTCCTCCTGACAAGACCTCCACCTTTTTCAGTGCTAAGTCACCACCGAACATCATAGCTCCACAGATATCTCTAACCTGTGTTCGATTGAGCATGTTGTTGGCGTCATAGACTTCTTCCTCGATAGATCTTTTCTGCTGCAATACTTTCATAGCACTTTGACCAAATAAATTTGTCATTGTCGACGGATGCGTTCTCACTTCGCCCTCTACTGGCTTGAGCTCGCCAGCCATAAGCCTCAATAATGTTGACTTTCCTTTACCGTTTTGACCAATCACGCCAATCCGATCGCCCGCACCGATATGAAGATCTAGTTCCTGAATAAGCGTTGGGCCATCAGCGTACGCGAAGTTTAGATTCCGAGTCTCAAGAGCCCATTTGCCAGGATTGTGTTGATACTGAAAAGAAAAAGTGAGCGTTGAAATCTCATTGAGTTTGTCGAGGCGTTCCCGCTTGTTGATTTGCTTTAATCTTGATTGAGCCTGAGAAGCTCTACGTGCTTTCGCTCTAAATCTTTCTACGAACCGCATTTCATGCGCAATTTTTCTTTCGGAATTAACGCGCGTCTTTTCATGCATCTCTTCCTCAATATAAATTTGCTGCCACGCTTTTTCTGTGCCGCCGGTAAACTTGCGAAGTTTTTGTCGATGCACTGCAAGAGTATGAGTCGTTACAGCATCCATGAACTCTCTGTCGTGAGTGACAAGCAGAAGTGTTCTTCTCCATTTGCGCAGAAAATCCTTCAGCCAACGCAAGCTCACGATATCAAGGTAGTTATTGGGCTCGTCGAGAAGGAGAAGGTCGGGATCTTCGAGGAGAGCCTTGGCAAGATTCAGTCGAACCTGAAAACCACCTGAAAGTTCCTGTGGTGGCTGATGAAGTTGGTCTTCAGAAAAACCTAATCCCATCAGCATTGATTCCGCTTTGAAAACGGGCAAAAAGCCGTCTTCCTCTTTCAAGACAGTGCAGGCTTCATCCAGAACAGTCTTCTTAGAAAACACCAGATGCTGTGACAAATGCCCTATTCGAATGCCCCTGCTCACAGCGATGGCTCCCTGATCGGGGTCCAGCTCTTGCAAGATCATCCTCAATAGAGTTGATTTTCCGTGGCCATTGGCTCCAACGATGCCGACTTTTTCTCCAGCATCGATCAAGCAGCCTGCATCATGGAACAGGTACTGGTCACCGAAAGATTTATGAATTCCCTGAATCTGTAGCAATTTTTTTCTCCACAGCAGGTATCTTACTGGCAGGCAAGGATCAGGTCACTCAAGACCGACTCAACCAAATTAAATTTCCTATGGAAAGTGTAACAGTCCATGGCGCGGTTTTTTCTCCTTCTATTTCTTTGTTTACTCATGCTGGCAGCAGTCTATCGACTCGATAATCGAGGGATGATCCCCAGCGATTTGCCCAGAATGCCATACCTTCAGCAGGTCTCAGGCTCCAGCGCCATCATCGCCTGGAGAATGGTAGACGGCAAAAACGAGAAATTGAAACCGCTCGTCTCCTGGCGAATAGAGCCCCCCAAGGATTCCTCAAATCCCCCTGCATGGAACCTGATCACTGAATCTGAAGCAATATCAATGGTCCCTGGGTTCCTCGACTATTCGGTTCAGATTTCAGGACTCCCTGAACACTCCTTGATCGAATACACCGTCACAATCGACGGAAATTCTATCGGAGAAGGAACGTTCCTTTCCGCTATGGGGAAAGAGTCCGATGAAACGATGCGAATCTGGGTTTTAGGGGATAGCGGCACCGGAAAAAGTGCTCAATTCAATGTGCTCTCTGAAATGGAATCTCATCTCAATACACTCGGTCCGGACGGACGTATTGACTTGATGCTTCATGTTGGAGATATGGCCTACAGTCATGGAACCAATGGAGAGTTCACGGCAAGATTCTTCAGGCCTTATTCACATTTACTTTCAGAATTTCCATGTTGGCCTGCTATTGGAAATCATGAGGTCAAAAGCTCTTCTGTCGAAACCGAATCCGGCCCTTACTTCGATGCTTACCTCCTGCCTCGCAATGGGGAATCAGGAGGATACCCCAGTGGCACAGAGGCGTATTACTCCTTTGATAACGGTCCCGTACACTTCATTTCTATTGATTCTAGCGGGGCCAAAATCACTGCCGATTCGCCAATGGTGGAATGGCTGAAAAAGGACCTGGCCCAACAAGATAAAAAATGGTGCATCGTATTCATGCATCACCCGCCCTATTCACTAGGAACGCACACTTCAGAGGACATCAACGATAGTTACGGCCGACTTGTAGCTGTCAGAGAACTTCTCTTGCCCATTCTTGAGGGTGGAGGTGTAGACCTATTTCTTGCGGGCCATTCTCATTGTTATGAGAGATCCTCATTGATCAAAGGGGTTTACGGTTATGGAGAGTCTCCCAATTTCGGAATTCCAAACCGTGAAACGCTTCGCTCAGATGGAAAAATACTGAGCGAAAACACTGCGCAATATGATCTTGGCACAGAGGGTGGAACTCTCTATGTCGTTGTCGGTCATGGGGGAGCCAGTTCGAGAGTGAATGGAAAACACCCCGTAATGGAAGTGGCTGACCCAAGACATGGATCTGTCCTACTTACGATCGATAAAAATAATCTGGTTCTGGAAAACATCGTTGTCGGTCAAGGCGTTACAGATACGGTGAAGTTGACTCAACCGACCCCGTAAATACGAGCCTGATCATCCACTCTTAAAGACTCCTGCGTCAAACCCCTGCTGCTGGGCAGCCGGGGTTTGAGTTATTCAACATTCCCATTCATGGCTGGTCTTTCCCCCTTCCATCAGGGTATCCTCATGACTTCAAATTCATCCACTACTGTGACAAGTGACCATATTGGAGAAGAGATGACCCTACCCGCAGGAAACGCCATCATTGCCCAGTCCGGAGGACCCACTGTCGTCATCAATGCCTCGCTAGCTGGAGTCGTAGAAGCAATACAGGAATCCGGACTCGCAGGATCTATCTTTGGCGCCCGCCATGCTGTCAGGGGTATGCTCGAAGGTCATCTTTGCGACTTAGGGCAACTTGACCACGACTCTCTTAACAAAATCGCTCTGACTCCCGGAGCGACTCTAGGATCGAGTCGCGACAAACCCGACGAAGATTATTGCCGCAAAATTTTTGAACAACTTTCAACAAGAGATATCCGTTACTTCTTCTACATTGGAGGTAACGATAGTGCTGATACCTGTCGAATCATCTCCGAAGTTTCCCAAGATGCGGGATACGAACTCAGAGCATTCCACGTACCAAAAACGATCGACAACGATCTTGTCTTGAATGATCACACCCCTGGATTCGGATCCGCAGCAAAGTTTGTAGCATGTGCTTTGATGGGTGACAGTCTCGACAATAAAGCCCTCCCCGGCATCAAGATCGATGTCATCATGGGCCGCCATGCCGGCTTCCTGACGGCGGCAAGTGCCTTGGCCCGAACTGAACATGGGACAGGTCCAAATCTGATTTATTTACCAGAATCAATCTTTGATATTGACCGCTTTATCACCGATGTAGATCGTGTTTACTCGAAGGAAGGTCGCTGCATGATCGCAGTGAGCGAGGGAATACACAATTCCGAAGGGACTTCCATTACACAAATGCTCGCAGAGCAATTGTCAGGCTCAGTGGAAAGAGATGCACATGGTAATGTTCAGCTCTCAGGAAGCGGAGCGCTGGGTGATTATTTAGCTCGACTGATTCGCGAACGACTTGGAAGCAAGCTTCGCGTTCGTGCAGATACTTTTGGTTATCTTCAAAGATCATTTGCTGACTGCGTCAGTACATCAGATCGCACTGAGGCCCGCGAGAGCGGTCGAGCCGCAGTTCAAGCCGCACTCGATGGCCATACAGGCGCAAGCCTTACAATTCGGAGAATTTCTGATCACCCTTATACTGTCGAATACGTCCCTGTTCCTTTACAAGAAGTCGCACGCAAAACAAAAGTGATGCCGGCTTCCTGGATAAAAGACGGCTGCGACGTGACCGAGGATTTCATCGAATACGCAAAACCTCTTGTAGGACCTCTCCCCGTGATCGGCTCAATTTAAAGAGCCCTCATTATCAGAGTGGAAGCTCATCCGAAATCGGAGCTTTTTCCTTTTCAGAGTTCTCGCCTTCAAGAACTTCGGGGATCCCGGATTCTTCAGGTATCAAGATGGTATCGACCTCGGCGAATGGATCAGCCATTCCCCCTTCGGCGGCAGAATCTTCGAGCTCCATGCTCATGTTTTCAAAGAAATTCAATCCTTGAAAAAACCCTTCCAACGCCATTCCGCCTGCGGCTTCAATGCCCATAGGTATCGGCGATTTAAACTTCGCCATACTGCCGCCCTCAGGTATTGAAAAACAATGTCCTTCAATATTCCAACCTTCGAATAAATGCGCTGAAGGAAGGGACCCTGCCTGCACGCGAAGACCAGAAAGCGCGTCTCCTGATAACTGCGTCTGAATCAATGGAACAAGTGTCGGCCATGCCCACTCTAAATATTTCCCCAAGTCCAATCGACTATACCCACTCGCATCTGCAAGATCGGGGAAGACTCCAGTTTCTTCACCCTGCCGAAGCCGGAACAAAGTTTGCTCCAGAATTCCTGGGTTAGGAGCCAGAAGTAACTGTCCATTCAGCTCGACCCAACTCAGAACGGTTGGAACTGAAACACCTCGAAGTTGTAAATAATCAATCGTGAGTTTTTCTTCGCCGTGATTCACGGAAAGACTTCCGGGTTCAACACTCGCCCCAAGACTGGAAAGCCCGAGTTGAATGAACGGCACTAACTTCTTCACCGCTTGCTGAACAATTTTGGGATCACATTCTGGAAGTACTGCAACAAAACCGGGAAGAATACCCCTCGCTTTTGGCTCTTCAAAAATCACTATTCGCTGTCCCAAAGCTTCAAGAAGTTTCTCGATCTTAATCCCGAGAACAGCCTCGAAGGTTCTTGTTGATTGCGTAACTTGCCAAGCATCTTCTTCGGGAAACATCTTCTCAACAAACACCAACAACTCTTGGTAAAAACTTTTGGCATCAAAACGTGCAACCGAATACAGATAACTCTGCTTCGGAACTCCTAAAAAATCTTCGGTTTTCAAAGTCGTATTCGAAGATTCCCCTTCAGTTCTGAACGGGAAACTCCAGCCGAAACGAAATGGGTGCATTTCGTCATCCATGACTCCGGTAGCAATATGCTGCGTCCCTATTCTGGACATCTGATCCACGACGCCATCTACCTGCGGCGGAAGTTCCTCACCGAAACTCTCCACGGTGTCTAAGACAAGACCGAGAATCGCGGGTAAGTCGAACTGGAAAGACGCCGTCACTGCTCCTTCACCAATACAGTTGGTCATGCCAGCTTGATAGATAGGAGAATCGGCGAGTGACTTTCTCTGACCAGCCGTCACGTCCGAATAAGCTTTCGCACTTCCCTCGCCTAGGGCAAGCACAACCCGGCCTTCATCGGTTGTCCACCAGAGATCGATGCCGCCTAACTCGCCCGCTTGGCTCAACACCATCCAACGTTCTTCTCCCAGTTTTTCAAGATAAGGATCAGACTGAATTAAACTGATAAGCACAGACTGCACTCTACTTTTGACTTTTTCCGCATCTTCACCCGCATCAACGATCAGGTAACCAATGACTTCAGGACTCATCGATTCGATCAAGATGTCAGAAATCCCCAGTGCCACTCCGTATTGGCCTGAAGCAAATGCGTCCAATAGAGCTTCGGCAACTTCTTGGTCCGCATCACTTATTCCGGAAAACTCTCTGACCAACTGACGAACTTGATCGAGACCTTTCAGAGACTTCAAGGACTGAAATCTCTCTTGGCTCATCAACCTGCCGAGTGGACTCGACAAGAGGGCCGAATCCAAATCATTGATCCCGCAACTTCCGGCAAAGATCATTGTCTCGAAAGGATAGAACCGCGCCAAATCATGCGACTCCTGTGTGGAATTCTGTACGGGATTCTGCGTGGAGGTGATCGGTGGGTCCTGTGCTTCAAGGCCAAGGTTTCCACCCATTACAATTGTAAGGATCGTGATCAGCAAAGAAGTCGTCATTTGAATACTCCGTGACTTGTCATTTTTCTGGAACGGGGTTCACCCTATAGATCCTGAAACATATTTGGCGAGTGTCAATTAAAGAAGTCCCCTGAGGCTTCATTCTTGGGAATATGCCCAAATTCAGGGGGAGGGACTCTCGTGTTCGACGTGTGCCGTGAGAACGACTGGGCTTCAGCGGGATTGAAATTGAAGTTTCACCAGTTTGGCGTAAATCCCATCCTGAGATACTAATTCATCATGAGTTCCTGATTCTCTCAATTGACCATGATGCAAAACAAGAATCCTATCGGCTTTCCGAACAGTACTTAATCGATGAGCCACTATCACTGAAGTGCGCCCTTCGACCATTTTGTCAATCGCCGCTTGGATTCGTGTTTCCGTTTCCGTATCCACATGGCTAGTCGCTTCATCCAGAACCAAGATCTCTGGATTTCCGGCGAGTGCTCTGGCAAATGAAACCAACTGGCGTTCACCGCTGGAAAGAGTTCTTCCTCGTTCCATCATCGGCTCATCTAAGCCCTGACTCTGTCGCGCAATGATGTCTTGACCATTGACCTGTTCAAGGGCTTCAAGAATTTTGCTGCGTTGGATATCACGATCAAACCGAATGTTTTCTCCCAGGGTTCTGGAAAGAACGGCAACATCCTGCAACACCAAGCCAAATCTTTCACGATGCTCTACGAGAGAAGACTCGCGGATATCAGCACCATTCAAAGTGATGCTCCCAGATACCGGATCATGGAATCTCAACAGTAGATTAATGATCGTACTTTTGCCGGCACCGGTAGCGCCGACGATGGCCACCGTCTCGCCTTTTTTAACCGAGAATGAAACGTTTTGCAGAACAGGCGTCTTTGGATCGTATGCGAAAGAAACACCTTCGAATCGAATCTCATTCAGCGGGGCGAGATCTTCATCTGAGTGAGGCTCCCCCTCCGAAAGAGATGTATCGGAGTCCAGAACAGAAAAGACTCTTTCGCTCGAGGCCATTGCAGACTGAAGAAGATTGTACTTCTCTGCCAAATCTCTCACCGGAGTGAAAAGACGGGTTAAATAGGTCCAGAAGAGGAAAAACTCACCGAATGTTGCGGTCCCTGCCTCTATTCGTTGCCCGCCTTGAACAACGATGATCCCGAGAGCGACCACAGAGAGTAATTCGACGGTTGGAAAGAACAGCGCATACCAAAAAATGCTCTTCAAGTGTGCGTTTCTGAGCTTGCCGTTGATTTCTGAATACCGAGTCGCTTGTTCCTTTTCACGCCTACAAACCTGAATGACTTCCATTCCACTGATGGATTCCTGAGTAAAAGCGTTAATGTGGGCTAACCGGCGGCGGACTTCCCTGTAGTGCTTTCTGGCAAACTTTCTGAAGATCGTTGTCGAAATCAAAAGCACTGGAGCCGTTGATAAAACCATGAGTGCCAGATCAGAATTTGTCCAAAACAGCATGATGACGATTCCTGTGATCGCGAGGACATCTCCCACAAGCGTCACAAATCCGCTCGTAAATAATTCATTCAGAGATTCCACGTCACTGGTGACTCGCGTCACAATGCGCCCGACAGGATTAGTATGATAAAAAGATGCGCTCTGTTTTTGCAAATGGGCAAAGACCTGCAAACGTAGATCTCTCATCACGTTTTGGCCTGTCAGGTTGAGCACCATCGTCTCGCCATAACGCATCAATATTTGAATCAAGAGCGTCGAGGCGTAGATACCCACGAGCAACCAAAGCCATTGGGCACGATCAGCAGCAGAGGCTCCTACGGTGATAGGATCTAATCCCATCCATGCGCCGATGTCGGCCATCGATTGACCAAGCCCCGTCAATTCCCGTTCCTCAATCCCTTGTGCAGGGAGGGCCAAGGGGCCGTCCACCGCTTCTTTGATCAACAAAGGTCCTATGAGAGAAAGGCCTGTATTGACAAGAATAAGAATGATAGAAGAGGCCACTAATAATCGATATGGCTTCAAATAGTGAAGTAATCTTCCCGCCAAAGCCTTACTAAATGGGCGATCGATGACTTCCTCGACGTGGAAGTCTTCGGAGTCATCCCGTTCCTTCTTTTTCTCTGCTTTATCGTTTTTCCTGGAGATCATTCGAGATCCTCCAGTTCGCTCTCAATTGTTTGCTTTTTCCAGAGATTGTCATAACGACCCTTTTTCTCTAACAAGCTTTGATGGGTTCCACGCTCTACAATCCGGCCATCTTCTAAAACAACAATCTCATCTGCATGAGTCACTGCGCTGAGCCGGTGAGTGACAATTAGAGAAGTTAAATCTCTAGTCCAATCTTTCAGCCCGGCAAGGATGGCGGTCTCTGTTTCTGAATCAACGGCGGAGAGCACATCATCCAAAAGCAAAATCCGAGGTCTTTGAAGAATCGCTCTGGCGATGGCAAGTCTCTGTTTCTGCCCCCCGCTAAGCGTTATGCCACGTTCTCCAACTCTTTGGTTGTAGCCGTCAGGGAACTTCTCAATTTCTTGATCCATTCGAACCAAGCGCGCAACTGCAACAATCTCTTCATGAGTGGCATCGTCCACGCCAAACGAGATGTTTTCTGCGACTGTTGCACTGAACAAAAAGGGCTCTTGGGGCACCATAGAAATTGCAGCTCGAAGTTCACCCAGTGGATAATGCTCCAGCATATTTCCGTCGATCAATATCTTGCCAGAACTGACCGGAGATAATCGGGGTACCAGATGAAGCAGACTCGTTTTTCCACTAGCAGTCGTACCCACGATTCCGAGAGTTCCTCCCGCCTTCAGATTGAACGAAACATCTTCCAGCGCAGGTCTTTCACTCTCCAGATATCGAAATGAGACCTTATCGAAACTGACTCTTCCTTCGGAAATATTTATATCGCTTCTCGCCTGAGCATTATCAACGAGAGGTGAGGCATCCAATATCGCCTGCAATCGCTCCGCACTCGCCGCTCCCCTGTGAAACAAGTTCATGACCCAACCCAGTGCAATCATTGGCCAGATCAACAGAAGTTGACAGCCATTGAAAGTAGCGAAATCTCCCAGCCCCAATTCCCCAGAGAGAATTCGGGTTCCTCCCACCAATAGGAGAGTGACGAGAGCCAAGTCCCCGAAGAGCCACATGGCACTTCCTGAGATGGCTCTTAGTTTTGCAATCCTTAAATTCTGTCGGAAGTAGTCGTGGCTCAATCTTTGCATGCGCTCGACTTCAGCGTCTTCAACCACGAAGGCTTTGATCACAGGTGCATTGGCAAAGTTCTCCTGAGAGTGCACAGATATTCCTGAAAGCATCTCCTGAGCACGCATCGATTCCTTGTGCACTTTTGGGCCTATCACTCGAATCGCCACTGTCAGGAACCCAAGGGGTATCAAGGAATAGAGCGTCAACTTCCAGTCGATCTGAATCATCATTGAGAGTGCAAAAATCAATGTGAAGGCAGTTTGTACCGAATACATCACTGCAGGACCGAACACCATTCTCACCGCTTCGATATCACTGGTGAATCTGCTCATCAAATCACCCGTGTGTGTTTTGGAATAGAACGATCCATCTAGACTGGAAATATGCTCGTACAATTGATCACGCAGCTTTTTCTCAATCCTCCGACTCGAAGCAATCACAGTTTCTCTCGTCCAAAACGACGTCAAGCCTCTGATTAATACTGCACCCACCATGGCAAATGCGATGGGAGTAATCAGATGTAAGCCAACACCTGATTCCAATTTCTGGATCGCGAGTCCCACCAATCGAGGAACCGCAACTTGTGACAAACTGGTCAAGAGGATGAGAACGATGCCGACGAGAAAAATCGGCCTCTGTTCGCGCACCAAGGGAGCCAGGAATCGGAAAGCACGAAAGGGAAACATGTGCTCTCCTAATAGCTCCTGGGAAATACAACGATGGCCAACCCTCTCCAGAATCCCCCCTTAAGGGCTCTGTGTCGAGTCATCACTGATCTTTAGGCCCAGAAGGCATGGGCATTTTTCTGGCCGCCCTCCATCGCTGAAGCCGTTCTCGGAGATCTTTGACCTTGTTCGGGTCCTGAGCAGAAAGGTCGATCTGTTCAGTCGGATCTTTGAGGTCATACAACTGCAGATCGCCGTCCTCAAAGAACTCCAGCAACTTGTCATCTCCCCGCATCATCGAAGAAACTGGCGTTGTCCGCCAAGTACCATGAATACTACGAATACCCTCGAGATAGGCTGGGAAGTGCCACATTAAATCCCTTTCGGGAAGAGCCCCTTGTTGAAACAACACCGGGTTGAGGCTTGTTCCCACGAGAAGTTCCGGCTCCGGAGCGGACGCCCCGGCCAATTCAAGAAACGTCGGCGCAAGATCTGTCAGTTGCACGGAATCTGTCGAATTGATCCGCCCTCCTTTTAGCCCCGCTCCCCATGCAATCAAAGGTACTCTGATCCCACCCTCGTAAAGCATTCCCTTGCCACCTCTGAGAGGGCCATTATCAGTAAAACTCTCAAGCCCCCCATTATCGCTCGTAAACAGAACCAACGTATTTTTGGATCGACCTGTCCTCTCAAGAACATCCCTGATTCTCTGCACTGACCGATCGAGACTTTCGACCAAGGCTGCATATTTCCAAACTCTTTTGGAAGCTTCGGGAAACTTCTCTTTCCATTTTTGAATCTGTTTCTGTGGAGCTTGAACCGGTGTGTGCACCGCATAATGGGACAGCATCAGAAAAAACGGTTCGTCACCACTTTCTTCAATAAATTCGACAGCATGATCTGTCAGAGCATCGGCGAGTTCTGTCCCAGCTTCCTGCTCGGGAAGATCTGGCAGATTCCAGGGAGCCAAGTGCGTTTTGGGATACCCTCTACGATCGCTGGCTATGGAAACATCGAATCCTTGGCTACGAGGATCATCTCCTACATGCCATTTTCCGATATGCCCACTCCTATAACCCTTCTCCGATAACATTTCTGCGAGAGTCACAGCCTCATCTCGCAGTACCCTTCTGGATTTGGGCGGATTCAACTTTCGATTTTCAGCCTTCCCACGAGTCGACGGCGGAACGGTAAAGACACCATGAGTGGCCACGTCTGTTCCTGTGATCAAGCACGCTCGGCTAGGGGCACAATTAGGACCGTTCGAATAAGCACGGGTAAATCGAATACCCTCTCTGGCCAATTGATCGATCGCCGGTGTTTCCCACGCACTGCCCTGACAGGAGATATCTGCCCAGCCTAAATCATCCGCGAGAATAACGACGATAGAGGTCTCAGCGAATTCACTATCTTCGGGCTCTCGCTCTTGGGGTACCTGTGCGCATCCCGCAATAACCCAAAGATGAACCAGCAGAATCCAGCAGTTTCTTGTGATAACAGGTGTGATTTTCTTCAATGTCTGACTCTCTCTCTTCAATACAACAGGATTCCACAAGAACCTCCTGAAGGCTATTCACCAATACAGTTCTAATCGCCCCTTGCTCACCCGTCACCTCTCTGCGAACTTCAATACCGTACAAAACCAGAAATAGAGGACGACTTGATCGACCCCGATCCCATTTACTGCGACCAATGCGGAACATCGCTCACGCAAAAAATCCCCGCTGGAGAAGATCGGATACGGGGGGTCTGCACAGCTTGTGATCTCGTTCATTACAGAAATCCTAGAGTCGTCGTCGGTACTCTGATTGAGCATGACGAAAAAATCCTGCTCTGCAAAAGAGCGATTGAACCTGCATATGGCGCATGGACACCTCCAGCAGGATTTCTAGAACTCGGTGAATCCTCAGTCGAAGGCGCTGTCAGGGAAACTTGGGAAGAAGCGAAAGCCAACGTCGAAATCATCCAGCCATTTGTCTCTATCGACCTCCCACGTATCGGCCAAATACACGTCAAGTACCTCGCAAGGATGAAAGAACCTCACTTCGAACCTGGCCCGGAAAGCCTTGAGGTGGAATGGTTTCACTGGAATGAAATTCCTTGGGATCACTTGGCTTTCCCTGTCACCCATTGGGCGTTGCGACTTCGACAGGCAGATCGGGAACAGAATCAAGACCGATTCCATCGCGGAACCTTGAAATGGAAAGACAAGGGCTCTCCACTTGATTTCAATAGTTACGATCTTTCCGATCTTCAGTCTTACCCGTTAAAAATGGATGGATCACAAAGATCACGAGCAGCGATAGACGACTGAACTGTGCCAACATCGCTGAAGCAACATCGCTGAAGCAACATCGCTGAAGCAACATCGCTGAATAGGACAAGTGCATGAGGGGAAGTCCAGAATGAAAAACCCAACTGACAAATCTGCATGCTGGATAAGAACTCTGTTTACAGCGTGGATCCTCTGGTTTGGATTCATGATCGCTTTGGGATTCGCAGCCAAATCTTCACGTTTCTGGATTGCCATGGACGCCGTCACAAGGACCGGACAAAACCTTATATTGGAAGCCAACGTTCCCCTCCCAACCGGAACTTCGGTTCGTATGGCGACGACAGCTCCAGGATTTACGCCTCCTCCTCCCGTCAGCGTGCTGGACTCTATTGCCCAGTTCTCGATTTCCTCTCCTGAATCGACAGGTATACATCTCTGGAGCGCGCTACCAGTAGAGGGTTCGTTGAATTCATCATTATCCAATGGAACCCTGGCGGTATTGGAAAAAGACGCACATTGGGTGGCCATAGA
Source organism: Planctomycetota bacterium (assembly GCA_016776905.1). GTDB lineage: Bacteria > Planctomycetota > UBA8108 > UBA1146 > UBA1146 > UBA12191. Next base: position 23,347 of record JADHSM010000015.1, read on the forward strand.
TATCGACGAGATCATTGCGCAACAACCCTGGAGAAAACTGGCGACAACCACCGAACCCTTCCCTTACGCTTCAGCACATTTTGGAATGCTAGAACTCGCACGAACTCATCTTTTGATTTGTTCATCACGCATTCCCCTCAGGCTCATGCCGAAACTTCGATCTTGGTGGGATAATCAACATATGCCTGTGGTCGTAGTCGCTCCAGAGTCATCGCTCACTGAGATGCTGGAGGATCTGATTCCTCGGATTGGACCTCCGCGAATTATTCTCATGCACTCTGATCAAAAAGACGGCTTTCAAAAAGCTTTGCGGACTTCTTCAAATAGTTCTGATTTAACTTCAGCAACTGTGCTCACCGTTGGCAAAAATACTCCCCAACTCTGGGAAGATTGCGTCACTTACGCCCAAAAAGAAGACTCCAGTTCACCTAAGGATTAAAAATGATTCCATTCACCCTCGGAATAATATGCTTTCTTCTATCACCTCAGGAGGCAGGAGGCGGCGAAGATAAACCCGACGTCACTCCAGTAAAATCTGCGACCGAATTTGCTGGACTTCAATTTACCGATAAAGAACTCGCCGAATTACTTCCCTGGGCACAAGAAAACATTAAGGGCTTTCAGGCTCTTAGAAATGTGCCGATAGAGAACTCTCTCGCACCTGCGACTCTCTTTTCACCACACCGGCCAGTGTCCCCGGTTCGCACGATTTCTAATTTCAGCCTCGACGATTTACCTTCGGTGCAACGCCCTCAAGATCTTAAAGATCTTTATTGGGCAGAAATTCCCACACTCTCTTCCCTTATCAAAACAGGCCAAGTTTCCTGTGTTGAGTTAACTCAGTTATTTCTCACTCGTCTCCGTGAAATCGATCAACAACTTCATTGCGTCATTTCTTTCACTGAAAAACGCGCTTTGGCACAAGCCGCTCTTCTCGACGCAGATATCGCTCAAGGAAAATATCGAGGGACCCTTCATGGCATCCCATATGGAGTAAAAGATCTCTGCTCAGTCAAAGGTACGAAAACTACCTGGGGAGCGATGCCCTTCAAGGATCAGGTCCTCGACCAAGACGCCACTGTTGTTAAGCGGCTCGACGAGGCTGGCGCTATATTGATTGCCAAGCTCACCTTGGGAGCACTCGCAATGGGTGATATCTGGTATGGCGGCAAAACACTATCGCCCTGGAACACTGATTTCGGATCCAGTGGCTCTTCTGCTGGCTCTGCTGCTGCTGTCGGCGCAGGCGCCATTCCCTTTGCCATCGGTTCTGAAACACTGGGATCCATCGTCAGCCCCTCGACTCGTTGCGGGAACTCTTCATTGCGACCGACTTTTGGAAGAGTCTCTAAGCATGGAGCCATGGCTCTCTCATGGTCCATGGATAAATTGGGACCGATATGCCGCAGCCTTAAAGATACTGCTTTTGTATTCAGTTCTATTCATGGTTCAGATCCGAAAGATTTATCTGCCGTCGATGAACACTTTGATATCCCAGCTGACGTATCTGTAGACGGTTGGAAAGTCGGATACTCTGCCAAACTTTTTGAAAAGTACCCCGACCACGCAACAGTGCTCACTGAATTAAAATCGATCGGTGTTGAATTAATCGATACTGATCTTCCTGACTATCCATTATGGCCACTCATGATTATTCTCTTTGCCGAGAGCGCTGCAGCCTTCGATGACTTCACTCGCAATAACCTTGATGACGAACTTGTCGAACAAGGATCACAGGCTTGGCCCAACACATTTCGGGTGGCTCGTCTCATTCCAGCAGTAGATTACATCCGAGCTCAACGCATCAGATCACTCCTGATGCGGGATATGAACAGCATATTCGGTGGGCTTGATGCATACGTTGCACCTGCCGACGATTTCACCTCGCTCGGGATCACGAACCTCACCGGCCATCCCGCTCTGGTAGCTCCGTGTGGCTTTGAGCAAAACAATATGCCCCGATCCATCACCCTTACAGGCCATATCTACGGAGAATCTCAACTCATCGCACTGGGAAGAGCATGGCAAGAACAGAGTAAATACCATCTACAAAGACCCCCATTGAAACCCGTAACTGACACTGGAAAATAGCGCGAATGAACTCTCTTTTGAAATCAGGTGATTCTGTGTCTGTCCGAACTTATTCGTCCTCGCTGATCGTCCTAATGATATGGGCCGCTGGTTTTGGTAGCTTCATTTGTGCTCCGCTATCCGCTCAGGTCAGCCCAACTAACAGCCCTCTCTACTACAAGGAATCCATCTTCACTGATTCGAAGGGCAACGCCCTCGTCTACCACATGATGATCCCCGAGGAACTTCGTATCGATCGCAAGTATCCGTTGGTACTGGTCCTACATGGTCGGGGCGGAAAAGCAGTCGCTGCGGATATTCTCGCTCAGCCAGAAATGCGCAAAAAATTCCCCTGCTTCGTCATCGCACCTTCGTCGGGGAAGAAAGCGATTTGGGCCAGACCTAAAATAATGAAAAATGCTGAACGCATTCTTCAGATTGGTCTCCAAGAGCGGATGCCTGAAGTCCTCGAACTCATCGAAGGACTCATCAAAAACTCCCCCATCGATCGCAGCAGAATCTATGTCACCGGTACATCACTGGGTGGATTCGGCAGTTTTGGTGCCATCGCGAGTAAGCCCGAGTTGTTTGCCGCAGCCGTCCCCCTCTGCGGAGGCTGGGAGCCATCGGGTGCCGCCAACTTCTCAAAAGTTCCGCTGTGGATCTTTCATGGAGAATCAGATCCTATCGTGCCCGTTGAAAGATCTCGGGAAATGGTGAGAGCACTGAAAGCCGCAGGGTCTCCTGTGAAGTACACCGAGTTTGCCAAAACGGGTCACAACATCTTGAGAAAAACCTACGGGAAGGAAGACCTTTGGGAGTGGATTTTCGACCAGAGAAAGGCTTCTGCAACAGACGTCGACCCGATGCAAAAATGGATGGAGTTCATGACTCCCGGCCCAGAGCATCAAGCGTTGATGAAACGAGTCGGTAAATGGAATATCGACATCCAAACATGGATGAATCCAGATTCTCCTCCGCAGAAAAATGTGCTGAAGTGTGAATACAAACCGGTACTGGGGAATCGTTATTTGTCACAACAAATCATGCCTATGGATTTCAATGGTATGCCTTTTGAAGCTCACGGATTCATAGGATTTGACACCATCAAGAATATCTATGTTTCCTCATGGATAGACACCTTTGGCACTGGCATCGCTACGGGAACAGGTACCCGAACAGAGAAAGTTATCAATTGGACATGGATTCAGACTGACCCCGCCACTGGAACATCTTCCGCGACCCGAGCCGTTGAAGAACTCATTTCAGATGACGAATTCAAATTCACCATTTATATGACCCTTCCTGACGGAAGTGAATTCATCAACATGACTCAACATGCACGTCGATCTCCAGGAAATGACTAGATAACTTCACCCTAGAAACATGGAGTACAAATGAAAAAATATTGCCTGAACTTGGTCCTAGGATCTTTCATGTTAGTGCTCCTATGCCATAGCGCCGTTCTCGCTGGTAAAGCTCCGATGTCACCGGAGACACTCAGAAAAGTATCGGATGTGATCGCGACGGGTGAAATCACAGCCATGACACGTGAATACGTCGGAGGTAGTGGAGAAAATTATCAATATCTTTGGCGAGTCACTATGAATGTTGATCAGTTCGAAAAGGGAAACGATCCCACGAACCCTTTACCCAATCCGATGCGGATTTCATTTGTTACCAGTGATGGAAGCGATCTCGTGCTCTGTGGTCCTGCACAGAATCCCATTCCAAAAATAGGCAACATTTGTCGTGCATACTTAGAAAAAGGAAGCCTTTTCAAAGACGAATTGCTGTTTCCCGCTTTAGCCCCAAATGGATTTGAGATTATTAATAAGAAAACGACCGGTGCTGAAGTCGTCATCCTGAACGAGAAACCGTTCCTTACCGGGTGGAAGGCGATCGCATTTCTCGTTCTTATTCTTATTGCAGGTTTATATTCGTTCATAAGAAAAAATGGGCGACGATTCTCACGAATCAAACAGAACTTACAACAGCTCTTCGGAAAGAATTGATCTACACGTTAAAGAGGAAGTGGCAAACATCCGCATCTTGCATGACGTACTCTTTGCCCTCGACTCTTAACTTGCCTGCTTCACGAATCGCTTTCTCAGACTTGTATTCTTCCATCTCTGCGACCGAGTAGATTTCTGCACGGATAAAACCCCGCTGGAAATCAGTATGAATGACACCCGCGGCTTCCGGTGCACTAGCACCTTTATTCACTGTCCATGCACGTATCTCTTTTTCACCTGCAGTATAGAAAGATTGCTGCCCCAATAACTCATATACAGCACGAGCTAACTTTCCAAGCGCTGGTTCGTCCATTCCATAGTCTGAAAGCATCTCTAGGCGATCTTCTTCTTCTAACTCGGATAACTCTTCCTCGATGCGAGCGCAAACAGGAACCGCTTGGCTACATCTCTCTTCTGCAATTTTTCTTACCTGAGCGGCAAGAGGTCCCTCACCCAATACATCATCGTCAGAAACATTCATGACAAACATTTGGGGCTTTGTGGTGATCAAGCCAAGCCCTTTGAGCATCCCTGGTGAACGCGGATCACTCCCAATGTCTGCTTCTCTGGCGGGGCGACCCTCAGCGAGAACGGGATGCAATCTTTCCAAGAGATCCAATCTCAAGATAGCCTCGTCTTCACGACTCCGCGCAGACCTTTTCGCTTTATCTAGAGCACCCTCTACCGTTTGTAAATCAGCGAGAACCAATTCGATTTCGATGGTTTCTATATCTCTCAATGGATCAATATCGCCATCAACATGAGTGATTTCTTCCCCTCCGGGTGCCTCTTCGAAACAACGAACCACCTGAACGATGGCATCTGTTTCTCTAATATGGCTAAGAAATTGGTTCCCAAGACCTTCACCCGTGCTCGCTCCACGAACCAATCCTGCAATGTCTACAATCTTCAGCGATGCCGGAATCATCTTCTGAGTTTCGATATGGTCCTGAAGAATTTGAAGCCGAGGATCCGGAATAGGAACGACACCGATATTCGGCTCAATGGTGGCAAAGGGATAGTTGGCAGCGTGTGCGCCCGCCGATGTCAGTGCATTGAACAAAGTGGACTTCCCAACATTTGGAAGTCCCACAATTCCAGCCTCCATTGTGCCTCCTGCGATTGAGAGTGATGGCTTTACTATGAGTAGACCGCTCAGTCTCAGTGCAGGTGAGGCCAACGTCAAGTTCTCGTCGCTAATCGATCGAATCTGGCACTCTCATTTCCAAGGCATAGATTCCCACACAGTGGTTTCCCTCCAAATAATGAATGAACCGCATTTTGACATATGAATCCGCTTATCTTTCTGGGCATAATTGAAGAGTAAACCCTGCCGATTTCGGTCATAGTTTGGCGAGTGCTGCTCGGAAGGAAGAGTCATGAATCTGACACCTTGTACATTGATCGTACTCAGGCACGCCGAAAAGAGCCTCGGATCCGATCCGGAGTTGACCGAGGAAGGTCGACAACGATCTCGCGACCTGGCTCATTTGCTAAAAGGTGTCAGCATTCAAAAGATGTACTGCACCGAGTACATCCGCACACGCCAAACTCTTGAACCCTTATCCGCAATCAACGCCACTCCCATAGAAACGATTCCAGCCGAAAATGCTCCCCGCTGGCGTGCTGCCATCTCGGACATCAAAGCGGGAGAAACCGTTGTTATCTGCGGACACCAAAACACGGTTCCTCTTTTCGTAGAGGAGGTCGGGGGGAAAGTTTCTGAACTTGAAAATGTATCAGGGCAATCATGGATCCCAGGGCATATCTTCGATCGGTTATATGTGGCGACATGGCAACATGGGAAACACTCTGAATTTGGGCAAACAAAAGTACTAGAGTTACGTTACGGAACTCGTTGTGAGCAATAGCCCTAAAAGCCAACACGTCGCTCCAGTTTATTCATGCTGAGAACTGACCATCTAATTATTCGAAGTGAACAACTTCCACATACGCTGAGTAGTGATACTAGGGATTACAAGATAGGATTGAATTCTACTCTAGTTCCGCTTTAAGAAAGATAGTTATGAAGTTACTACTTAACATTCTGTGCTCCGTATTTTTATTTTCGGGATCTGTCCATGCCGGAGGTCACCTCTGGGACATCAATGAACTCTATTCAAATTCAGATGGAACCATTCAATTTGTAGAACTCCATGTCCCCATGGCCGCTGCAAATGAAAACTTCATGATCAACAAGTTCATTCGAAGTGCATCTACCGGCATAGAATTTTTGTTTCCTGAAAACGTCGCTGGGAATACTTCATTGAAACACCTATTGATTGCGACCTCTGGATTCGCAAACCTTCCAGGTGCACCAACCCCCGACTACATTCTTCCCGATAACTTTTTAGGACTCGATTCAGATGTGATTACTTGGGACGTCTACGACAGCTGGACCTATCCCACTCCCGGCCTTCCAATGGACGGCATCAATTCGATACAAAAAAATCTTTCGACAGGGAATCTCTTCATTGCCCCCAATACGCCCACAAACTACTCAGACGTTTCAGGATCTGTAGACGCGGGTAGCCCTCCTCCAGTGCCACCTGTCGCTTCCTTCACGATAGATACCGCAGCAGGTGCAGCACCGTTACTGGTAAACTTCACAGATACCTCTACCTCTTCAAGCCCCATCGTATCTTGGGTTTGGGATATGGGAGATGGCGACACCTCCAATCTGCAAAGCCCCAGCCATAGTTACACAAGCCCAGGCTCATACACGGTCACCCTTACTGCGACGAACGCTGCCGGTTCAGATGCCGCGACATGCCAAACCTGCATCACGGTCACCGATCCGGGTCCGGTCACTCCTGATTTCGTCAGGGGAGATGTCAATCAAGACCTGACTTTGGATATCACTGACCCCATCGCATTACTGGGATATCTCTTTAGCGGCGACTCTAATAACTGTACCCAAGCCTTGGACGCCAATGACGACAGCTCATTAAATCTGGCCGACGCCGTCTCATTGCTCGGATATCTCTTTAGCGGATCGGCTTCTCCAGGAGCACCTTTCCCTTTATGCGGATCAGATCCAACGCCGGGGGGGGCTCTTTCCTGCAGCACTTTCGCCTGCCCTTAAAATCGATCTTTCTGATCAGTCTTTTGCTATTGATCGGGATGCTTTGCGGTTGTCAATCAACCGGAAAGCATCCCGATCAAGTCATGAAGAAATCCACTGCCAATTCAGAGTCTTGCCGACAATGTCAATCCGCATGCGAAACACACGGTTGGTGTGAAGCATGCCAATTGGGTTACGTTGCCTTGGTTCCCATCCGCTCTCAAAAATTTCATGAAGCATTAGATGTTCATGGGCATGAAGTACCTAGGAGCAGCCTACAGTGCCAACTTTGTATTCAGGTATCCCAACAAGATGAGTTTTGCCCTCGCTGCCAGCACGGTTTTGTTTCTGGAAAACTCTATTTTTCAAAACTGAGCTGGTCGCTCGCTCAAGGAATCACGCTCGACAGCAACGAGACTTGTCTTGATTGCGACCCCTCCTCAGAAAACGCGGGGTCTCTTGAAAGCCCTGTCAGTCCATGCCCGACGTGCGACGGATACAGAGTTGGAAACGTAAGATTCCTCTCGGCAGAGAAAGCGCTAAACGCTTGGTCTCAGCTTCAGCGGTTGCTGGAAGCCCTCGATCGAGACGCGGAGTGCCCGGGATGCGGCCTCAACGGCTTCTTTGGCTTCCCTTGCCCTGACTGTGGAATAGCCCCTATTCCTCAGGTTTAAGGATCTTTCCCAGATCTGCCAGCAGGCCCCCAATTCACACCTCTGAAAATATTTTTAAAAACTCTGTCCGAACTCTGTCCGGCTCCGGATCTATCAGTATGGGAAGGGGGGGGCGCCGAAGGCGGGCTGGCGATTCCCCCTAACCCTTGTTCAAATAGCACACACCTCCTCGCAGGGCCTCCTAGCGCAACGCTCGGGGGCCCTCGTTTTTTGAGGGGCTTCTCGAGTCAATGATGCTCGAGTCAATGATGCTGAGGGTCAATGATGCTGAGGGTCAATGATGCTGAGAGCCCAGCAGGCTGAGAATCATGAGGCTGGGATACTTTCGGAGAAATCTCTCCAGAGAGCCTATTCTCCGCAGATTTCTCGAAAGAGATCGGGGTAGCGGGAATTCACCCATTCTCGTAAATCTTCGGGAGATTCCTTCTCCAAGAGATCGCGAAAGTCATGGGGACCCTCATGTCCTTTGACTCTGTGGCCAAAGGGAATCCTGCGCAGTTGCTGCCAGGCAGTCTCCAAATCTTCTCCGCACACAAAATGACGATACAGAGCAGACCCAAATCCTGTTTTGTCTTTCCCTCTTTTGCAGTAGAGCAATAGCGGCCGCTCCGCTTCGTCCAAAAGACGAAGAAACTCGGCGACAGCTTCGGGTCGGGGTAATCGAGAGGATCGAAGGTGAAGATTGTGGTATTCCACCCCCAACGCCTCAAAGTCGACTTCTCCTAATGTGGCATCTGAAGATTCGGGTCTTCTCAGATCGATGGCGGTCTTTATCCCTAACCTCTTCATGACCCCGCTAAACCACAAGGCAGACCCTGATCCCCTTGCGATCCTCCATACCTGAGGAGGATCGAGAGGGTGAAGATTCGACTGAAAGAGGTGTCTAAAGATTCCCGATAGCATTCGTAAAGTCCATTTCACTTCTTGTCAGGAGATTGACTGAACCCTGAAACTGAACCCTGAACCTAAACCCTGAACCTAAACCCTGAACCGGGGTACCATGCCATCTCGAAGGGGTACCATGCCATCCCGAATAAGGTTCGACTACAGTTTTAATCGGCTTCCGATCCCACTGAGCATGAAGCATCAAGACCGAATGAAGTCCGCTGAACAGTCACTGGGTTAAATCAGCACAGGTGTTAAATCAGCACAGGTGTTAAATCAGCACTGATCAAATCAGAAAGGCACTTCCATGAAAAGACCTCTCGCACTCATTACTGGTGCCAGCTCAGGAATCGGTCTCAGTTTTTCTCGAGAACTGGCCACACGTGGATATGACCTCATTCTGGTCGCCCGCAGAGAAGATCGCCTCAAGAGCGTGGCCGCAGATCTCTCCAACCAATATGGAGTCGAGTGCAGAATTGAAGTCGTCGATTTAGCAAATCCAGACGCCGTCAAACCTCTTGTCGACAGACTTCTCTCTGACGGATTAGAAATCGAAGTCTTGATCAACAACGCCGGATATGGACTGTCCGGATCATTTCTCTCAAGAGACTGGGAAGAACATGAAGACTTTCTTCGTGTCCTGCTTCTCTCAGTTTGCGAACTGACACATCGACTTCTTCCTGGCATGAAAGAACGCGGCAAGGGGCGCATCATTCAGGTCTCATCGGTGGCTGGCTTTGTTCCCGGGACAGCAGGCCACACTCTCTATGGCGCCGTCAAAGCGGCCTTGAATCTCTTCACCGAATGCCTCGCATTAGAATGCAAAAATAGCGGAGTCCTCGTTACGGCACTCTGTCCAGGTTTCACCCTGACAGAATTTCATGACGTCAACGGCACCCGCGCGAGAATGTCAGGTATTCCCGGTTTTATGTGGCTCAACTCTGATCGGGTCGCCCGGGAAGCTCTGGAAGACTGCGAACGGGGGGAAGTGTACTGCATCCCCGGCATTTTCTATCGAACCCTCATCAGGGCTTTAGAGCTGATGCCTGCTGGGCTCAGGAGATATTTCGTGGCCAGTTCCGGTTCTTCGTACAGAGATGCTTCCTGACCTATCCATAGGTGTGCATGTGAGCGAAAATTTTTTCAAGTTTCAGCCTGAGTTATTGCCCTCATGCACGGCCACAGTGTAAACCTGTACGAGATAAGATCATCTTGAAAAATGATTGAACCTCTCTCAATCCTAAGGAGGCATATGACACTGGTAGGAAACAAAACACCTGAATGGAAATCAAATGCTTATTCCAACGGCAAGGCCGTTGAACTGAGCCATGAAGACTATGCAGGTAAATGGCATTTAATCTATTGGTATCCCTTTGATTTCTCGGGCCTTTGCCCCACAGAAATTCAAAACTTTGAAGACCTGCTCGGTGATTTCAAAGCCGAGAACGTGGAGATACTGGGAGCCAGCTGCGATTCAGTCCTTACCCACAAAAAATGGTTCGAAGACGGCGTTACCTTCTCTAGCCCCATCACGCATCCCGTGATTGCTGACACGAATCATTCTGTAACAAAATCGTTCGGGGCCTTGAAAGAAGAGTTGGGCGTAGCTTACAGAGCAATGGTACTTATCGACCCTGAAGGGACAATCCGAGCCCATTCTGTGAGCGATCTCGGCGTGGGTCGTAGTCCGCAAGAAATGCTAAGACTCGCCCAAGCGTTCGTCTCTGGTCAAGCATGCCCAGCAAACTGGAAGAAAGGTCAAGAGTTGGCTTAGTCACCGTTCTTGAACTTCACATTTGAAAAATTGAAAGAAGGGGAGACCACACGTCTCCCCTTTTTTTGTTTTAATTTAAATCGCATGACTGATCCACCTCGATACCCTTACTCGTTATAAGCAAACAGCTTAAATGGTCGGAATTACAGGTACTCGGGTATTATTCTATACATCGATACTCGACGAGTCATAGATATCTTGATCCTTGATGGACTCACCTGTCCATCGATGACGCCGCTCTCTAAGAAGTCGGCTTTTACTCCAATTTGAACGCATCTTACGCCTCGATTCTTATTAAAAACCTGATCCAAACCCATCAACCTTTTATTCTAGAAGTACCAGTATTAGACGCTATTCATCCGAGCGCTTCACTTCAGTATCGAAGCGAAATTGAACTATGAAGAAATGAACTTGGTGCCCTCAAAAGCACTCCAAGAAAAACAAGGGTTTTGAGTCTCTGACTCATTATTAGATTAGAACGAGGAGAAGTGAAGATGATTAAGAATGTTACGTTGGTAGCACTATTTTCCCTGTGTTCGACGATGTGTATCGCACAGGATTTCGGGCCACTCAGCAGCCTCCAAACGCCCCTACCAGGGAACTTAAGTGAGTTTGTATTAGATCAGGAAAAAGCCATAGCACTTGGAAAAGCGCTATTTTGGGATATGCAAACAGGCTCAGACGGACAAACCGCATGTGCCAGTTGCCACTTCTCAGGGGGTGGTGACACACGCACAACGGGCCAAGCACATCCAGGCGCATTGGGCGCATTTACGAACTTGGGACCGAATCACACCTTTACGGCTGATGATTTCCCGTTTCGCAAGCTCTCAGATCGCGACGACGCCGAATCTTCAGTCCTCAGTGATTCTACAGAGGTCGGAGGATCAGCCGGTATTCACCTTCAAGACTTCGTTGGATTGTCTTTGAATGCGACGGGTGCAGCAGACTCGATTGACGACTGCTCTAACACCGATGTCGATGGATTCCCGATCGTGGATCCGCTTTTCAATATTGACAACATCAATGTTCGTCAAACAACGGGGCGAAACGCTCCCAGCACCATCAATGCCATTCATAACATTGATAACTTCTGGGATGGCCGCGCTCGATCTGACTTCAATGGAGTCAATCCAGGGGGTCAAAGTGATCCCAGTGCTGCTATTCGCAAAGTGGATACTGATGGAAATGTTGTTTCCTGCGGGATCACCATGGAAAAAGCCTCCTTGGCTTCTCAGTCCGTGGGCCCACCGCTGAGCGGAGTCGAAATGTCCGGGGCAGGCAGAGGATTCATCGATCTTGGCAAGAAGATGTGTAGTGTGACCCCTCTTGCTCTTCAAGAAGTCTCAGACAGTGACAGCGTACTCGGAGACATGGCTGTTGCATCTGGCGATGGAGGAAAAGGCCTGAACACTTCATATGTTGACATGATTCAACAATCGTTCAGACCTGAGTACTGGAACTCGGATGCCATATTCGACGCCGCTGGAAACACGATCCTCGATGACGCCGGAAACCCCATCAGTGGCGCACCAGAGGGTCCAGATCAGTTCGCTCTCATGGAAATGAACTTTGCCATGATCTGGGGAATCTCAGTCATGCTTTACGAAGCCACTCTTGTTTCTGACCAGACTCCTTTCGATGAATGGCTTTCAGGGGACGAAGAAGCATTATCCCCCGAAGCTGAAAACGGAATGGATGCATTCTACAGCGGAGGCTTGAAGTGCGCTCATTGTCACAGTGGCCCTCTGTTGAGTGCTGCAACTTGGGATCAACTCAATGTAGACGATAAAGTAGGAGTAGGTCCTGTTGTCAACGTTCAGATGAACGACGGAGATGGAGTTGCCGACAAAGGCTACTTCAATATCGGTGTTCGGCCTGTTGCTGAAGATATGGGAAGAGCAGCAGTGGGGGATGCCACATGGACAAGCGCGCTTGCAGCTGGAAACAACTCCATGTTGCCGGACAGCCAAATCGAAAGTATTAACAATTCTGACCCGGTGAGAAATGCAGGAGCCTTCAAAACTCCAACTCTTCGAAACGTCGAGTTAAACGGGCCCTTCTTTCATAATGGAAGTCATGCCACTCTTAAACAGGTCGTAGAGTTTTACACTCGCGGTGGAGACTTCACTCACCTTGAGCCAGAGTTTGTCCACAAGTACGTGAATCCTATCGGAAAACTCCGAGGCAAAGAGCCACGCCAAGAAGCCGTCGTCGAATTCATGAAATCCTTGACGGATGAACGTGTTCGTTGGGAAATGGAACCCTTCGATCACCCCCAATTGCTCATTCCAAACGGAGCCATCACAAATACTGATGGTGCTTTGAATCTCGGCTCACTGGGGCTCAATGACTCCAATGACGCTCTTCTCGAATTACCCGCAGTAGGCCGTTTGGGACGTGGTTCCATTGGCGTACCGCCCGTAAAAGGCTTCTTAGAAGACCAGAGTGGCAATAGTAATGGCACAGGTACGCTTGGAGCAGGGCAACCTGATGTTATCGAAGCGATTTGTTTCGAGACGGGAGACAAAGTCGTATTGAACTGGACAGTTCAAGGTTCTGTCGACTCTATCATTATTGAAATTGATAATGGCGGCATCATGGGCGTTGAAACACACGTTCTTGACCCAGCACAAACTTCCTTCGAAGACTTTGAGTTCCGTCCTGGAGTCACCGGATACCTCCTGACTCCACACTTCTTAGGAGCAGAGTTGAAATCGAGTGCTTGCTACATCCGCAGGGGTGCACAGCCAGGTCTCACTCCCCAGTTCTTAAGAGGGGATAGCAACAACGACGGCATTCTCGATCTTGGAGACGCCGTGACCTCTCTCGATATCATCTTCTTCGGACTTCCAGCGGCCTGTAAGGACGCTTCAGACTGGAACGACGACGGTCGAGTCGATATATCAGATCCGATTGCGACTCTCGGTTATATCTTTGGTGGAACAGCCGCTCCTGCAGCGCCCTTCCCCCTGTGTGGAACCGATCCAATCTTCGATTCTCTAGATTGCACGGGCGCCTCCAACTGCCCATAAGCTAACAACGAGACATTCGAGACAAAGTAGGAAATATCGAGATATCCCCGCACTTGCCTGTTTACGGCAAGTGCGGGCTTTTTTTTGATCTCAGCCACATCATTACTTTCCTGACTTTGCAGACTTTACTTCCAACACCATACAACGGTCTTGCACCTATATTGTTAATCCTATTAAATCTATACAGGTTAAGGGAAAAAGGATATGAAGCGCGATTCTTAACGTGCCGGTCCTGTATTCTTGGCTTTACGGCTCACTGGATCACCCAGGATTCGTAATTGCTGCGTTGTTTTTAAGTAGGGGTGTTTGTTTATTGAGACGAGAAGTTTATCCAGTGTCATATTTCCTGGATAGACGATCGGTGTATATAGAATGGGTGTGTGTAATGAAGAATGTAAAACTTTTTGCAGGAATCATCGTGTTTTTGTTAATAGGGACTTCATCAAAAGTACAGAGCCAAGACTTCGGACCACTCATGGTCAGCTCTACTCCGCTTCCAGCCAATCTGTCTGAGTACGTTCTCAATACCGATAAAGCGATCCTGTTGGGTAAAGCTTTATTCTGGGATATGCAGGCCGGATCTGATGGATTGACAGCATGTGCCACTTGCCATTATTCCGCAGGAGCCGATACCCGAAACAAAAACCAGGCCCACCCTGGCTTCGGAGGTAGCTTTACTCGACTTGCACCCAACCAAACATTGACACACTCTGATTTCCCACTGAGAAAGCTGGCAGATCCCGATGAAGCCACCTCCGCAGTGCTTTGGGACTCCACCGAAGTCATTGGATCTCAGGGAATCACCAAACAACAATTTAACGGAGTGGCTCTGGGCCTCAATGGCGCTGCCGAGGAAGCAGACGACTGCTCAGGTCTTCCCGATCCACTTCACAATATCCTCGGACTCAACACTCGACAGACGACTGGTAGGAATGCACCCCATGCCGTCAACGCTATTTTCTATGTTGACGCTTTCTGGGATGGGCGAGCTCGGTCTGAGTTCAATGGGGTCGATCCCAGCGGACTTGGTAATCCGAATGCCATGGTTCGAAAAGTCGACTTAAATGGAAACATCACTCCATGCGGAGTCACAATGGATCGTGCCGCTCTTGCCTCACAGTCTATTGGACCACCCTTGAGCGGCGTTGAAATGTCAGGATCAGGACGTGACTGGAATGATCTTGGGAAAAAGATGTGCAGTGTTGTTCCTCTTGCACTTCAAGCTGTTTCACCAACGGATAGCGTGCTCGGCGACCTAGCGATCAGTACCGGAGATGGAAAAGGTCTTTCGACCTCATATGTCCAAATGATTCAGGACGCCTTTAGACCTGAGTTCTGGGATTCAGATGCCATATTCGATAATAACGGCGCCCATATCGGTAATGGAATACCGGAAGGCCCAAATCAGTTTGCTCTGATGGAACAGAACTTCTCCCTCATTTGGGGACTTGCTGTTATGACTTACGAATCCACACTTGTTTCAAATCAGACTCCCTTTGACCAATATCTTGCTGGCAATGAGAATGCTCTGACACCTGAAGAAGAAAATGGAATGGATGCGTTTTACAGTGGTGGAACAAAGTGCTCCAAGTGTCACTCAGGACCCTTACTATCAGCCGCCACATGGGGACAGTTGAACACCGACACGGATGTCGGAATAGGACCCGTCGTTGCCGTTGAAACAAATGCTGATGATGGATTTGGCGACAAAGGTTTCTTCAACATTGGAGTACGTCCATCTGGAGAAGACATTGGCCGAGCTGGGGTAGGAGACCAAACATGGGCGTCACGTTTCTTTAACGGCTCTACCAGTTCACTGCCTGGCCCCGTTCATCCTGACGAAGACATCATTGGTGCAAACAAAAACATTGGTGCCTTTAAAACGCCAACCCTCAGAAATGTTGAGTTGACCGGCCCATTTATGCACAACGGTAGCCAAGCCACCCTTCTACAAGTTGTGCAGTTCTACACTCGTGGAGGTGACTTCACACATATGAACCCTGGTGATGTGCACAAGTACATCAATCCCATTGGAAAATTGAACAACAAGCTTCCTAGACAAGAAGCAATGGTTGCATTCATGGAAGCCCTCACTGACGAGCGCGTTCGCTGGGAAATGGCACCCTTCGATCATCCGGAACTACTTCTTCCCAATGGTCACTTTGGAACCTCTCAAGCCGTTGCTGAAGGGGGCGTGAATCCTTTCGAAGCTCAAGACGACTACATTCTTCTCCCTGCAGTCGGTGCTGGTGGAAGAAGCGAAATCAACCACCCGCCCGTCAAAGGTTTCTTGGATACTCCTAGTGGTGCGCCAGCGACCTCTGCCGGCCCCTTGGGTGGCGGAAATCTTGATCCCATCACTGAACTCGTCTGCTTCGAGCAAGAGGAGAAGATTGTATTGAACTGGAATGCCAACACTGACGTTTCCAGTTACATCGTCGAGGTCGACAATGGTGGCATCATGGGAGTTGAAACTTTCATGATTCCCGGAAACCAAACCACTTTCGAATACAATACTTTCCGTCCGAAAACGACCCTGTACTTGGTCACCCCTTTCTATCTTGGAATGGAACTCAAATCAGAAGCATGCTTTGTTCGCCAGGGACTCACCCCGGGAACACTGACACACTTCCTCAGAGGAGATACCAACCTTGACGGAATGCTGAATGTGGGAGACGCGATAGGTCTCCTTGAGGGTATCTTTACGGGCACGATCATCGCCTGTGAGGATTCAGCAGACTGGAATGACGATGGCGCCCTGGATGTTTCAGACCCCATCAGTGTCCTTGGATACCTGTTCTCAAATGGACCTGCTCCTGCAGCTCCTTATCCGAACTGTGCTTCCGATCCAAGCCATGACCAGTTGGACTGTAATCAAGCCAACATTTGTCAGTAACAAAAATCGAATGAAACAACAAAGGCCCGACGCTCACGCGTTGGGCCTTTTTTAATTAGAGGTCAGATCCAATACCCTCAGGTTCCTGAATGCCACCGGGTCGTCATGCCCAAGGAAACCAATATGACCTTTTGTTCGCTTCAGCCCGGGATGATCTTTCCCGTCGAGAGTTCCATTTTCACTGACAGCATCAATGTCTATATCCAAAATAGTTTTCCCATTGAGGACCACTGTTACACGCCTTCCTTGACAGCGAACTTCTTGGAAATTCCATTCCCCAACAGGTCTTTGTGCACCACGTAGTGCAGGCTGCACTCCATAAATACTCCCGTGAAACTGATACGGATTAAGGTTCGCATACTTTTCAAAAGAGTTATCAATGATCTGGCATTCCATTCCAACATAAGCGGCATTGCCGCTTGAAGGAGTACGAAGGCCCAATCCGCTATTGGAGCCAGGCCATAATTTAAATTCGAATCTCAATATGAAATCAGAGTATTCTGAAGCGGTATAAATCTCTCCACCGCTCCCTTCGAGGCACTGAATTTCATCTTCTGCGAACACATAACCTGATAAGTCCCCAATCCATCCCTCCGAAGAATTTCCGTCATAGATGGAAGTCCATTCTCGACAGCGATCTAACAGTTTACGAATCACTGGTTTTCGATTTTCTGGAACATGACGAGAAATGAGCAAAGCATTCAAATAATTCAGCGCATAACTTTCGTATCGAGTCTCTTCGAGGCGGCTTGCGAGCTTGATCAAGCGGTCGGCGTATAGACCTCTATTTTCAGGCGTAGAAGCTTTCAAACCAGACATCGCAAGGATCATGGCATCCGGGTTACCTAACTGAATCAAAGCCTCGAGAGCGGCCTCCCTGCGGCTGATGTCCCCCGCTGTGGACTGTGCGATAGAAAGGAGGAGCTTCTGCGACTCCTGCGGCACGTCCTGCCTCTGTGATATCGCGTTGGCCGCTTCTCTCATGACCAACTCCACAGGTGATTTGAGGAGCTCCGCCAAAGCCAGAGAAGACGACTCACCAGGAATGGCACCTAATGCCATGACTGCAGCGCGCTGGTTAGTGTCAGGTGAACTAGCGATTCGAAGCAACTGCGGAACAACTTCTTCCGCACCAAGAAGGGCTATTTCATTCAGTAAAAACCCTGAGACATCTTCAGATTCGCTCTCTTGAGCAGCCTGCCCAAAAATTCGAGAGACCAATCCTCTTTGGGCCGGGTTTCCTTGAGAAAGTAACGTCATGACAAGCCCATGAATCGCCTCACGGCGCGAGGCTTCTTCGGAAAGGGTTGAGGTCAGCAAGTTTTCGATAGAACCCACAGAAGAACGATCCGTCAATGCTCCGCACAACCTTATGACCGCATCGCCATCGGCTGAGATGGCCCACCTCATCCCCTGCCTTCTGTCTTCCGAAGTTCCAGAAAACAAGTTGAGGAGATGTTCGGAAAGCGCTGACGTTTCAATCGCTTTTGAATTGTAGTCTGTTTCGTCCTCAGGAATCGTATTCACTTCAGATTCGTTGATGACGTTGAGATCCGTCTTTACAGGAATAGGAGCGGTCGGTTCGGCACTTTTATCGAGCATCGTCCGAACTAAAACGAATACCAATAATATGGTAATCACAATATAGAGCCGCTTGAGAGGCATCGTTCTTCCTTCAATCAATTAGTTTTCACCCAATGACATTTTCTCGGTGAAGTGATTTCATTCCCGTCTTTAAAAACAAACGCTTTAAGCCAATTTGTTTTTGCCGGATCTTCGACGCATGACTTCGTCAGTGATAACAGCGATCATGATCACCGCACCGATCACTGCAAATTCACTGGCCTCAGGTATCCCATCGATCAACACGATAGCGTTTCTCAACACCTGTACCAGTGTTGCTCCTATGAGAACTCCTATCACGGTGCCTTCGCCCCCTCTCAAGGAGCAGCCGCCGAGAACTGCAGCGGCGATCGCATACAACTCGTAGAAGTTGCCGAAGTTCGAGGGCTGTGCCGTCCCTGTATCAAGGACGATAAGAAGACCCGCAATCCCTGTCAGCAAAGCACATATCGCGTAAGCGCCCATTTTTACGCGGTCGACCTCAATCCCACAATGTCGGGCTGCAGTCTCGTTACTTCCGATAGCGATCAAGTGGCGCCCCCACAGAGTTCTTCTCAAAAGAAAGCCGGCTCCGAGAGCAACCAGAACCAAAATGATCAAAGGTATCGGTAAGCCAAAAGTGTCTGTTACCGGGATTCTGCCGTTCCCTAGAGATTTCAATACCGTTCCTGAAGTACCAAAACCCACGGTTTGATCCGACAAGATTCCTCGGGTCACTCCCCTATATATAAACAACCCGCACAAGGTGACCAAGAACGGCTGCAGCCTCAACTTGGTCACCAAAACCCCATGCAGCAAACCTAATCCTAATGACAATAACAAAAGCCCCGAAAGGACCCATGGAGCAGGAATTCCAACGTCAATAATCAACCAAGGAGTCAAGCAACCCACAAGGCATACCAGAGATCCCAGAGACAAATCGATTCCACCCGTCATGATGACAAATGAAACTCCAATTCCTAAAATTCCAAAGAGCGCACTTCGCCTCAGCAAATTTTCAATGTTGTATGAAGTCAAAAATGCAGGACTGATGAACGCAGTGATGATCATCACGGCGAGCAGAACAGCAAAGATACCCTTGATTTTATTCATGGATTTCTCCTCCCGTCGCCAATGCCATGATTTCTTCCTCGGTAGTTTCCGCACTCACAAGAGTTCCCATCATCTTCCCCTCGGAGAGCACTATGATTCGGTGTGAAAGTGAAAGAACTTCTTCCATTTCACTCGAAGCAAAAAGAACACTTTTCCCCGAGAAGGAGAGATCTCGTATTCTTTTGTGAATCTCTTCACGCGCACCCACGTCGACTCCACGAGTGGGCTCATCGAGCAAAACGACCGCTGGATTAAGATCTAACCATTTACCAATCACTATCTTCTGCTGATTCCCACCCGACAAATCACTCGCGGGTATATCTGTTCGGGGAGGGCGAACATCGAGCTCCTTGACGATCTTTTGAGCCACCGCTGCGCCAGCATGACGATCTAGCGTGCCGAATCTACCCGCCTCTCTAAACAACCCCGGTAAAGAAGCGTTTTCAGAAACTGACCGCTGAAGCGCCAGGCCCTGTGAAGAACGCTCTTCAGGGATCAACGCGAGGCCCGCCCTCACTGACTCCTTCACCCCAGCTCTGGAAAGGTCGCATTGGTCCACTGAGACATGACCACTTCTCGGGCGAAGACCAAAAATCGCTTCGAGCAACTCGCTGCGACCAGATCCAACTAAACCCGCTATGGCAACTCGTTCTCCCGATCTCACCTGAAGAGACACCGCCTCAGGATGATCCTGAGTCATGAGTTCCCTGACGATCAATCGTGGATCTCCAAATTCTGAAACCTCTGGCTCGATAGGAGAAAGATCTCTTCCAACCATGCAACGAATCATCGCATCCCTTTGGATTTCTTTGCCCTCTAACGAACCCACATTTTCACCATCCCTCAGAACGATGACGCGGTCTGCAATCTCTTCGACCTCAGCAAGGCGATGAGTAATCATGACGATGGCAGAACCCGATTTTTTCATCTCGATCAATCGGTGCAGCAGAACTTGAGTTTCCAATGGAGATAACGTCGCTGTGGGCTCATCCAGAATCAGCATCCTCGCTGACGTATGCAATGCTCTGGCTATCGCTATCAATTGCCGCTGCCCATGGCCCAGATCGCCGACTAACTGATGAGGATCTATCTTGAGGTCGACCATTTCCAATGCGGATCGGGTCATCTTTAGGCATTCAGGAAAATCTAACCGGCCCATAGACTTCAAAGGTTCTCGGCCCAGTAACAGATTCTCCTCCACCGTCATGGAGTCACAAAGCTCGAGTTCCTGAGGTATTCTGGAAATCCCATATTCTGCGGCTTCTGCACTGTTGCGAAATTCACATCTCGATCCAGCAACAGTCACAAAACCCGAATCAGGAGAATGCACCCCCGACATCACCTTCGCTAAGGTGCTTTTCCCTGCCCCATTTTCTCCGATGATGGCAACAATTTCGCCGGGCTCTATAGCGAATGAAACTTCACTCAGAGCTGTCACTCCACCAAAAGTCTTCGTGATCGAAGAGACTTCAAGCAGTGGGGGCCTTAAGTTCACTTGCCCAGCTTTTTACGCATATCCTCACGAAAAGCTTCAGCCTCTGCGCGCCGAATAATTCTCGCCGGAACATTGACGATACCTCCTGGAGGTATCACACCTTTGTCGCCGCCCGCGAGAGCTTTTAAGATGGCAACGGATCGAGCACCGTACTCATAAGGATTCTGAACGACAGTTCCATGCACGGTGCCATCGATGATTCCTTGTAAGGTTCTTTCATCTTCATCGAATCCAATGACCTTCACCTCTGAGATGCGGCCAGATTGCTCAAGTGCTTCCAAAATAAGAGGTGGGTTGTAAGCGAATAATCCAACACATCCCGCGATGTCCGAGTGCTTCGAAAGGATGTCTTCGACATTGGCCTTCCCTTTTGCCATATCAAACTGATCCGTGAGGGTGCCTACAATTTCAAAACCGTTACCCTTGATGACCGCAGATGCATCTTCATACGCATCAACACCACGCTCTTGACCCAAAATCGTATCCAGCAATCCTTGTCGACGTAGACGAGCATTGTCCTGCTCCATGCGTCCTACGAAAATTGCGATTTTCCCGCCTGATGGCAACGCTTCTTTCACAAGCTCGCCACACAAGACACCCGCCTCATAATTATCGACGCCAACAAAACACAGCCTTGCAGATTCTGGAGCATCCGAATCATGGGTGATCAAATGCGTTCTGGCAGAAACTTTATCTAAGAATGGTGTTTGATTTTTTGGATCTATCGGACTGACAGCAATACCACTGACACCCTTTACGAGCAAATCCTCAATGATTCTTTTTTGGTCTGCCAGGCCATCAGGGGGCATGTGAAATGAAGCTGATACATTTAAATCGGTAGCGGCATCTTCGACTCCCTTGCCGGCAAGAACCCAGAAATCAGCGACGCCATTGGTAACAAACGCCACTCTGGTTTCCGCTGAACTAGAGGTGGTGGTGGTCGTCGTTTTGACGGTGCAGCCGACCATCAGTAATATCGCAATGATCATGAATCGTAGCATGGGTCGTTCACTCTCAATTCAGGGAAGGCACACTCCACCATTAACGTGAATGTTTTGCCCAGTGATGAAACTTGAAGAATCACTCGCGAGGAATACGGTAGCACCTCCGAGGTCCGATGGCAGTCCCCATCTCTTCATCGGGATAATGTCCAAGTATGCTTGCTTATCTTCTTCGGGGTCATGCTCATGCCTCTCAACTGGAATCCAGCCCGGTGATATGGCATTCACCGTTATCCCATCAGGCGCCAACTCATTGGCCATGCTTCGGGTCCACCCTAGTTGGCCACCTTTGGCAGCAACATATGCACTAAAGGGGGCAACTCCTCGGGTATAAACCTCGCTGGCGATATTGATAATTCTGCCCCACTGCTGCTCTCTCATATGAGGTAAAAATGCTCTTGTCAGCAGATACGGACTCTTGATGAAAAAGTCGATCATCGATTGGTAAAAGTCCCAATCATATTCTTCGATAGGCTTCAAAGGCTGAGCTGGGGTGGCATTCAAAACAACTCCATCGACAGGCCCCAATTTATCAGTAATTTCATCATTGAGTCTGGTCACATCATCAGGATCGATCACGCTAGCCCTGAACAATGCGCCTTCATACCCAGCTGCCTGGAAGTCTCCAAATGCAGCTTCAGCACGTTCCGTATTATTCTGGTAGTTCATGGCGACTCGTGCCCCTGCAGCCCCTAGTGCGTGCGCCATGGCCTTCCCCAAGCCTGTCGTCGACCCCGTTACTAAAAACGTACGATTCTGCAGGGAAAATGAAACGGACATGGATAACTCTCCAATTCTGTTCATGCGTATGAAGCACTAAAACTGCTTGAATAAACCCCTCCGGTCAACCTAGAGATCACGAGAGAGGGCTACTTATCATTTATTTTGACCAATTCGCTAAATTTAGGATCAGAAACTGACGAAATTCGGTATTATCCAATGCAAGGGTCTCGAAAGGTGTGTGCCTTTTTGAATACGACAAGCTGCTACCGCCCTATTCTGCTACTGCTGTTACTCAGCATCGGCTGCGCCTTGTCTGATACAAGATCTAGCGATGCCTCCACATCCTCTAAAAGTGCTACGAGTTCATTTACCGATTCTTTGAAAAAACCTATCACGCGGGGTCCCACAGTACCCATGTGAGTCGGCTGACCCGGTGAAGGAGCCTCGGTCTGGGGCTCAGGAGAAATTCAAAGCGGAGGCTGGAATCTGACGATGCGAAATGTGCTCGTTGAGGAGACCAACAGAGAAAAATTAGAGTTTAGCCTCGTCCATCGTGTCTCTGAAGATCTTCAAGCAGGGGTTGAGTATGGAGCCGACTCTAATGAGTTGTATCCCATGATCAATTATCGACTCATCTCCGCGACAGATGATACCCCGGCTATCATCGTCGGAACCAGTTCGGCATGGCCTTCCGGAGAAGTCGATGGGAATGCATTTTTCATCTCCACAGCCACATTACTTAGCGACAGATCTAGCGGTTCACTCTCACTTTCCTACACTCCCGATGACGAGAGCTGGAAAATTCCGGCCAGTTACAGGTATGTCCTGACCGATGAAATAGATGCATCTTTGATCTGGGATGGAGAAAACCTACATCCCCTCGTTACATGGCGAGGATCAAAGATGAACTTCTCACTAATTCTTTTAGGTGGCGAAGATCTGACTCTCTCCACAACCGTGAACTTTTAAGCGAAGCGGCTTCCTCGCTTCCGGCCCCCACATCTCGGGATTCCCCCTAAAGCACCCATTTAGACCTCTTTGAAGGTTTCCAGCCGTCTCATATATTCCCAAAATCCTGTGTCCAGAACGGCTCCATTTCCGGATATAGAACATGTGGTAGGTCGATGATCAGGTGTGATATGAGGAGCGAACGTCAATGAAAATCGCGATTATTGGTGGCAGCATAGCGGGGCTCTCAACGGCATTACGTCTTCAAAATAGCGGTCATGAAGTCTCCGTTTGGGAAAGAAGAAATCCTACTTCAAGCGGTGGATTCGGAATGCTGCTGGATCAAAAAACTTTGACGCGACTCTCATCTTTGGGCCTTCGCCTCGACCCCCAACTTCAAAAAGTAACAAAATACGAAGCACATGATATTCACTCCGGAAGAGTCGTTCGTCGTGGCCTAAACGGATCATTTGCGATTCAACGTTCAACGCTCATCGATCATTTAAAAAACGAAATTAAACACCACTCCTTGAATTACGATTTCGAGTTCACGCATTTCGAGCCCAATTCCGGAAACAATGTTCAGCGGGCCTGTTTCTCTAATGGTCACAAAATCGATGCTGATCTTTTCTTAGGAGCCGATGGCGTCCGATCCTCTGTGAGGAATTTACAAGTTCCAGGGCCAGATTTAACTCCAGTTAAAACTGTTGAGGTCGTCGGCATGGCTGATATGAATTCCCTGCCCGCCAAGAGTCGCAACACGTTCAAGAAATACATACACCAAGGTAAAGGAATCGCATTTGGAATAGTCCCGTGCGCAGGCGACAAAGTGATCTGGTATTTCCAGATCGATAACAATAAATGGCCCCAGTCACTGGGCTCTAACCATCAGAGAAACCAATGGCTGAGTGAAGAATTATCTCACTGGCCCCATCAAGTTCGCAGAATTGCCATGTCCAGTAGATTAGAGAACACACACCTCTGGAGAACAACAGATCGAGACTTGCCCTTACAATTCCATAGAGGCAATACTCTCTTAATTGGAGATGCGGCACATCCCCTCTTAACATTCACAAGTCAGGGTGTTGGCTCTTCCATTGAAGACGCGGTGATCCTTGGGGATTTACTCGACGAATACGAAAGCAGTCCACACCAAAATTTGGACGACTGCCTTGGGGAGTTTTCTGCTATCCGAAAACCGATTCTCGAAGGCCATTTAAAAAACGGGCGTGATCTACAACAGCGGTTTCTCGGGCAACGCCCTCACTGCATAGATACATATCCAGTGAGCGCATAACTCACTTCTGTCATCAGGAAGAGATTTCTCTTATGAATACCCGCCGTGACCCGTTCAACTTTTCGGAAGCTTCCATCGACAAAGAACAACTCAGAAAAACGGCTTTCAATCTCCGTTGGGCAACCGTGGATACTGACGTGATCCCACTCACTGCAGGAGAAATGGACTTCCCTGTCGCCCCCGAAATTACAGAAGCCATCACTCGTCATGTGAGTCACGGATATTTGGGATACCTCCCTGATTTGGGATTACCATCATTCAGAGAAGCCGTATCTGAAAACCTGAGGAAAAATGGCGTTCAAGCCCACCCTGATAGAATCATGGCCACTGACGGCGCGGCGTCTGCGTTAAGAATCGCATGCAATTCCGTGCTTTCCCCCGGCGACGAGGCCATCACATTTGACCCCATAGATTTCTTACTTCCTCATTGCTCAAAAATGGCTGGAGCAAAAGTGATTCGATGCCCACTGGAAAAGGGCACAGGAAGGCTGATTCCCGATTCACTTGAGCAGCTTGTTTCTGAGAAAACAAAAGCCCTCTTAATTTGCAATCCACACAACCCAACAGGCCGGGTATTGAGGAAATCTGAACTACTTGAGATCGCAGAATTCGCCGAGCGACACCACCTTGTGATTATCAATGACGAAGTATGGTCAGATATCATTCTTGGCTCGACTCCGATGGTTCACTTATCTTCGCTGTCTGATGAGATTAGTCAGCGCACGATCACGATTTCTGGATTTTCAAAGAGCTATGGGATTTCCGGTTTAAGGATCGGATATATCCATTGTCAAAACAAAGAGCTCTTTCATCAGATTATCGAGCGTTCAGATGTAAAAAGCACGACTGCTGGGGCTTCTGTATTGTCGCAAGTTGCTGCTGAAGCGGCGTTACTCAACTGCTCTGAATGGCTGACCTCGTTCCGAGCCCACCTTGTAAAAATCGTGGAAGAGGGCTCTCAACGATTATCTGGCATTCCAGGATTCAGTTGTCCCATTCCCGAAGGCACTTTCTTACTCTTCCCTGATATTTCTAAAACTGGATACGACGAAGAAACTCTCTCTAAAGAGCTCTTCAGCAATGCGAGGGTCAGCGTGGTCCCTGGAGCAGAACGGTGGTTTGGCCCCGGAGCGAGGGATCATATCCGCTTATCCGTAGCAACGTCGATGGAGACTTTCAATGAAGCCTTAAGTCGTATTGAGATATTTTTCAAACATCGATAATTATTCCGTCTGATCTTCCTGTTCTTTCGGATAAACATCCCTGGCCAATATTTGTTTCAATCAGGAAGCAACGCACCGCCAAGGAAGGAACTTAAAATGAAGACTCATGTTATCGCTATTGCTTCTATTCTGATTGCATTATCGAACCCATTCGTGCACGCAGACGATCAAGAATTGCCGTTTCTTTCGATGCTCCCTGGGAATCCGGGAACCGAGATCGAAGATTCTGAAGTTGAATTCGAGAGGATCGATGGCGCGATTATTATTGAAGCTGAAACAGAAGCGCTGCAACCTGGCCACGCATACACCGTTTGGGCTATCGTTTATAACGACCCTTCGGACTGCAATGGACGCTGCAGCATGGATGACGACTTAGCCAATGATAGCGCTAGCGTTCTTTGGTCCGGCGTCGGCGTGATCGCCGACAGTGATGGTGAAGTTGAATTTGAGGCGGTCCTCGTTGAAGGCGAAGCTGCTGGTGAAATCCTGTTTGGAAATGGGCTTACCGACGCAAGTAATGCGATCATTCAACTCGTAGTCCGGGGACACGGCCCAGCCTCAGACGACCCCATGGTTCTCGCCGATCAGTTGTCCCTCTTTATGGGGGGCTGTGACACCAATGATTGTTTAGACGAACAAGTGGTCACACTTGGAGAACCCGTCATTCTTCAAAAAGATCGCCAGCCCTTCATCGATCGCGATCCGGAAAACTTCGGTGAGGTCATTTCTAAATCCCGCGTAAAGGTAGAGCGGGAAAGTGATCGAATCGAGATCACTGGAAAAACACGCCAACTGACTCCCGGATACGCCTATACCATCTGGGCGATTGTCTACAACGATCCATATGCTTGTTCCGGAGCTTGCGACGGAGACGATAGCAATGTGTCTGGCCGATCAGTCTTCTGGTCTGGAATTGGATTCGTCGCGAACAACAAAGGTCGAGCACACTTTGAAACTGATTTGATTGAAGGGTACCTTCCTGGAGAAGTTCGGTCAGGAAATGGCCTCACAGACGCGAGCATTGCGGAGGTTCACTTGGTGATCCGCTGCCATGGTCCCGCTGCACCGAATGGCTCAGAACTTCGCGAAGCTCAACTATCGACCTTTGATGGGGGCTGTGAGCAATACGGTTGCGTCAATGTGCAATCCGCAATGCTGTGCAGACTTGCACAAATGTAGGAGGATAGATTTCCCCTGACCTGACACAGGTCTCCTCGGAAGCTATTCAAGACTGAAAGTACCCCATTCGGCTAATGCCGGGCGGGGTACTTTCTTTTCCCTTGTCCCGATAAAAAATTTCAGGAGAAAAGGTCGCCACGAGAGCCTCTAACGGTAGACTAAATCGCTATATAAGACACAAGAGTTCGTATTTACATGCAAGACACTATTGCTTCATTATTGACCTGCAAAGAGCCCACATGCTGAATATAGCCGTATTAGGCGCCTCTATTTCCGGATTGGCAATAGCGCTTCGCCTCCAGAGTTCTGGACATCAAGTCTCAGTGTGGGACGGACGAAGATCATTCAGCGCGAGCAATGCTGGTTGGTTGTTCAATCATTCCTCATTGGCCCATCTCAGAGAACTCGGCATCGATCTCGCCGACATGACTCACAGGATCACTTCAGGAGAACAGATTCCCCATCACTCGAAAAATGCAGCTGCTCATTTTGAGTCGATATCCACACATGGAATCCGACAGCAGGTGTTGCACGATCGATTACTCTTCAAGCTAGGTACCAAAAATATTCATCTCGGTGCTCAATTTGATGAGTTTCAACCCCAACAAGGATACATCGTTAAATCTGCTCGCTTCCTTGATGGCCGCGAAGTGTTCGCAGATCTCTTTATCGGTGCAGATGGCGTTGATTCAAAAGTGCGATCTGTTCAAATTCCAGGACCTCAACTGAGGCCTTTAAATATCATGGAAATTCGTGGAACAACGACGGTCCCGGAACTTCCCCGGGAACTTGTCAAATCCTTCAAACTTTACGAAAACAACCGTCTAGGGATGAACGTATACCTGATCCCGACAGCTGAAAACGACATCAGTTGGGGTCTCCAAATTGATCTCAACCGTCATCCGCTCAAAGAGTTTCATAGCAATGGCAAACTCAATGAGATTTCAGCCTCGCTCTCCGAATTCCCAAAACTAGTGCGCAGATGCATTCCCGCTTCCTCGCTCGCCAACGGTCAAATTAGGGCATCGAAAGATCAAGAGTTTCCAGACCGATTCCATAGAGGCAATGTTGTATTAATCGGTGACGCTGCCCATCCTCTCACTTCATTCCTGGGTCAGAGTATTGATTCTTCTCTCGAAGACACGCAGGTACTGGGCGATATGATCGACGATTTGAGTAGAGGTAATATTGCGGATTTAGAAACGTGCTTCACTGACTTTATACGGCAGAGAAGACCCATACTCAGAGCTCGGCAAAGATTTATAAGAAACCAAGAATCAGCACTCAAGGGTCATTTAGCCGTCAAAAATCAGAACTCAGTAGTAACTCTCTAAGGGATAGTTCTTACTTCTTTTTGAAGATTTCCATAGTCGCGGTATTGAGTTCTCTGATAAACGGCGAAGCGTGGTACTTATGACACAGAATGCAGTCCTGCTGAATCTGCTGACCATGACACTCTAAGCAACTTTCTTTCGACACCGACAACCAGTCGTGCCCCCCCGCACTTTTCGTTTCAGCAGGGGTGTGACAGGTATTGCACTGTCGACCTTCATCATTAAAGACATGAGACGCATGATTAAAGTGGGTGAAATCGAGATCTTTGATTTCCTTCTCATGGCCCCAATTCACTTCTTGCCCAGCGATCCCCAAGCCGACATGACACTTCTGGCATCTTCCTGCCGAGTACTCCCCTGTGAGCTCTTTCAGGATATCTCCGGAAAACTTGTCCCTGTTTTCGTTTCGACTCTCCAATTCAATCCATGCTTTTAGGAATGAATCCGCATGCTGAACAGGCCTGTACCACAATGACGGGCCATCGAGATACCACCCTCCTGCATTTGCCCAATCCACTCCCGTGACAAATCTGCGATACTCATCTGCTCTCTTCTCCGATGCTCGATCTCCATAAGAATGCGCAGTATTTTCCGCAAGCATATCGTCTTCGCCCGCGAGCATGTCGTCTTCGCCGGCAAGCATATCGTCTTCGCCTGCGAGCATATCGTCTTCGCCTGCGAGCATATCGTCTTCGCCGGCGAGCATATCGTCTTCGCCGGCAAGCATGTCGTCTTCGCCGGCAAGCATATCGTCTTCGCCGGCAAGCATATCGTCTTCGCCGGCGAGCATATCGTCTTCGCCGGCTACCATGTCGTCTTGACTGTTTTTGCCCTGCTCAACTTCGTCGACAACCGTAAGATTCAGGGGCTCTTCATTTTCAATGGCGACGAACCACTGTTCCTGAACGAACTGAAGCAAAGCATGCGGAAACTGCCCCGATAAATCGGAAAGCTCATCGAGGCTTAAATCTGCGACAGTGGGAGACATCCACCGAGCGACCCACTGTTGTAAATCTTCTTCAAGTGCAGCAGCCCATTCCGTCTGGGTCAACTGAACGAAATCTTCGACGTCTTTCAGCCTTTCGATCGGAGCCCTTTCAAGACGACTTAAGTTCAGATCAGATAACTGATCGAAGCTGTCTCCAACTTCCCCATTGAGAAACCACCTTTTCGTCCAGGCATTGGTTCTTCCCTCGGGATATTTCGCCCAACTATATGTCTGAAGCCCATGGTCATTCAAAGTTTGGAAATCAACTTCAGGGAGTTTAAAGATTTCGATTCCCTGATTCTTTCCCTGGGCCCCTTGCCCTGATATTTCAGAAGAATGACAACCGCCACATGATTCAGCGAAAGGCAGCACACTCATCGCTCCAGTGTTGACTTCTAAAGAATGGCATCCTGCACAAGTTGCAGGTGCTTGATCAGGAACTTCAATGAAGTGCCTCAAACTGTGAGTGCTGTGATCAAAATTAAAGCTACGCGGCTTCAGTCCATATGAATCAGAAAAATCAGCATGACCCTTTGAAAAGGAATCGAACTTTTCTTGATGGCAATTTTGACATCGTCTGTCATTCATATTCAAGAAGGTGCCCGAAGACTGATGTTCTTGGTGACATTGAGCGCATTCAGTCTCATCCTGCAACTCTGATATATCTTTTTCAGGGTACAGCTCAGCCCATGTTGCCGGATCTAACCCATGTGACTTCCGTGAATGATCACCGAGATCATGACAGTTTACACAACCTTGGCTCCCCAGATTATCGTGGGTTCCCCCCAGCACATTCGCAAAAAGGCCACCAAAGCTATTCAAGTTCTCACTGTGACATGCAGCGCAATCTAATTTTCCATGCGCATGAGAGAGAGGGCCTGGTGAGAATATCTCTTGTTGAAAAATCTGGCCTTCATTCTGAGTCATAGCAAAAAGTACCAAACCTAAAGTGAGTACGAATGCACTACGAACTGTCTTGGATCTCCACCAACCTTCGGAATGCATCGGTGAACATTCACTGTCAGTATTCTGACAAAGCCCAGAAGCGGATGGTCCTCTTGAACATGGCTGCCCTGGCCGACCACACGTCCAAGGCTTATCGGGTCGGAGATAACGAGTTTTGCGAGAATCAAAAGATCCTCGATGACCAGAACTCATGATGCCCCTCCCGAAGAAAACCCAAGTACCAAAAAGATATGCAGGGCGATCAGAATAAACAGAACCGCAGTCAAAGGCACATGCAAGAACAGCCAACCTCTGATCCATCTTTGATGCACGATCATTCGATCAAGATCAGATTTTTCTCGAATAAGTTTATGAAAGGGCCTTGAGCTTTCAGTAGAGAACAGTATCGAAGGTGGTAAATATAATGCCAATTTTTGAACTATTGGAGTCGGAATCTCTAGCTCGTTATGCCTTTTACTATGAAGCAAACCGGGTCTGGCATTCAGAAATGGTCGAATGACTTCTGTGTAACCCATTATGATTCTCTCAGACAAAGCACCTTCTTCAACCTTGAGAACCAAAGCATCGGCTTCTTCCAATATTTCACTACGCCTGAAAGGGATTCGTGACGGATGTAAATTTTCAACGTCTGCGCGCATAGGCTTGGGCAACCAACGCATGATGAACCAACCTATAAAGCCTGACCCCATCAATAAAAGGTATATGAAATATAAAGCAACTTCAAAACTACCTTGTGGCCACGCGAAACCAGAATGAACTAAAAACAAATATCCACTCAGTAAACCAATGCCCAAATGCAGTTGCAGCCAACTTGAAGTTTTTCCTATTGGAAGAAAAGGAAACTTCTTTCTCATTCCATATAAAGCAAGAATGATAAAGCTGCCAAGAAGTAACCAACCGCTTTCATATGCAAGACTCACCAATTCACCCGACTTGATATCCAAGTAGTTTTGAATAACAAAAAAAACCAGGATAAGACCCAGCAATATCAGTGGCTTTGGCTGACGGATAGTCATCCTGTAATCTTTTCAATGACGCGCGTCACCTTTGAAATGTCTGAGAAATCAACTCTGTGAAGAGCATCATGCGGGCATGCATTTGCACAAGCAGGCCCAGATGGTTGATCGATACACAAATCACATTTCGTGGCTTTAAGTGCGGGCTTCCCCGTTTCGAGATTAATGATGGGATTCCCGGCAGCATCATGTATTTCAACAGATCTAATGTTGTTGTATGGGCACGACTCTACACATGTACCGCAACCAATACATTCATTGGTAGTAATAATTACATTACCCGTATTGGCTTCTCTGTGAATCGCACCTGTTGGGCAACCCACAAGACATACAGGGTCAGCGCAATGCATACAGGCAGTTGCCACCATGAGCTCTGCATGACGGTGTCCTTCCCTAATAAAGCGAGGGTTACCTCCATGCGTGACGGCACAAGCTTTAACGCAGTCATCGCAATCTGTGCACCGATTCAAGTCGATAATCATCGTCTGGTTGCCGTTGACAATTCGCCTATCCACGAAAAAATCTAGCAACTCGCGAGATATATATCCTTCTTCATTCGACCTGCCAGTCTCAATACCTTTTTGGATTTCCGGCAACACATGTTCGTTAAAATCTGATTTCGGAATAATCACTAGATCTAATGCACCCACGGCTCTAATCGTGTGGAAGGCAACTTCGTCCTCACCCCGTTCGTCCATCCGTGTCAACTCTTTTAATCCGTAAACATCTCCGGGACGCAGATACCCTGTCGTCGATTCTTGGCCACCATCTTTTCGAGTCACTCTCGCAAATCCATTTAGAACTACATAGAGTCCGTCCATATGATGGCCTTGATTCAGGACAACTGCTTCCTGATCCAACAGTGACTTGTCAGAATTTATCACCTTCCTGAAATTGCGATTCCAATCATCTGAACCGTGTCTTTCAAAGACGGCCTTCGAAGATATAGTTCTCTGAACATCTTCTGATAGATTCTGAATCATATTCACAAAGGAAAATATTTGGTGCCTACGATCTCCTATGATGTCCTCTAGGAATCGTTCGAATTCATTCGAACGAGCAAGTAAATCACGAACGCCTTGCCAACGAATTTCGACCAGCTTGCAATCAGTACCTGCAAATACAGATGCCGTCCGAGGGCACCTTCTAAGAGCGGCGATTTCACCAAAGATTTCGCCGATCCCAATTCTTCGTGTCAAATTTTGGCTGACAAACTTGTCAATATCAGTATTTAATCTCGGCTTCCGACCTGCACTCCCAGATATTTCTTCTTGGCTCACAACTCGACTGAATGTTTCCTGTGTTTTTTTCTTTTTGAACAACTGACCGATTGCAGAAAACCAACTTCTTTTTTCTAATTTTGATTTTCGAGCAAAGCGATGCTCTTGAGATTGCTCAAGGTTTACTCTGACCGTTCCCTCGATTGGAATAAGAACAGAGCCACCGTAATCACCTTTTCTGAGAATAATTTCTGACTTTTCGTAAGAAACTATCCGAGCATCATTTTGCAATATGTCCTCAAATGATGATCCGCGCTTTTTGTAATCACTCAATACGATGGAAAGTACCGAGTTCACCTTTAACCAATCCAGAATTTCTTCCGGAACGGGCACCTTGCTAAAGCAATGCTCCCGGGAGTCTATTTCCTGGTTGTTGGTTTCATTACGCATCAGGTCTCTCTTCGGAAATCCTCAATTTTTATATTCAGACGGATCAGGAAGTAACGAATCAATGCCCGCTAAAGATGATCCATCCGATGTAGCCGAGAAATTGTCCAAAAACTCTCCCGCTTTTTTCGAAGCAGGAATCAGTGCTTCTCTGGCTTTAAAACTCAACCCCACTGTTTTGAGATATTGAGCAAATTCCAACATACTTTCGTCCTTGGATGCAGCGGCTACAGATATGAACTGCTTCCGTAAGTTTGAAAATCTCTTTGCATGTGTTTTCACATAAATATTCATCGCGTTAGCATTACCTATGGAGCTCAGAAGAACTTCTATTTCAGCAACCATACCCACGACATATAGAACTCTTTTACGTTCCGCCGAAGCAACTTTGTTTTCTTTCCCATTCGTATAAAAATTATTATGGCGCATATTTCCTTGGCTCCATGAAAGGAGCTCGAAATTTGAAACAGCAGGGTGCCCACCCGTCGCCACCAGTTCTTCATGATCAATCACGTGACAACTCACGCAGTTCCTCGCGATGTCTGCGATCATGCTAGGGCGCAACATTCCAGCGGCTTCTGAAGCCTTCCACCGCTTTGCGGCTTCTGCTTCCGTTTCTTCATCCTCTTCCTTGCCGCTAAACTCCCCGTGTACAGTCACCCAGCCCATTCCTGCACCATGGCACGACTCACACGACACTCCTGCTTCGACAGTCATTTCGTTGTGCTCGGAGTCCCACATTTCTGTCCCATGACAACTCGTGCAAAGTGATTCTTTGACTCGTCTTAATCCCATTTTATCAATGATCTCTTTCGCCTTGGGAGATCTGGGCATATCAGTAATCGTTTTATAGTGAACCGTATTCTTCCAAACTTCTGCGGAATGCTTGTGACAATCTACGCACTTTTCAACTCCGACGATCGCCTTATGGTTGAAACCTGGGCCCGTCACTGGCTCCGCTGATTCATCTAGATTTGGCCCATTTACAGCCAATAGGGAGATACTAACCAAGCCAATTAAAACTAACTGTTGAATCATTTTGCATTCTCTTTCATGAATATTTCTTCGACTAAATCTGTCGGTATTTTTCAGGCATCGATTTCTACATCGCCTTCAGGCATTCCAACACACGACAGGCAATTGCCAGCATCTGGTTCAGCCGAAGGTTCATCTTCGTAACTTATCTTCCCGGATACCACTTTCACTTGGCATGTTCCACAACTGCCGGCTCTGCAACTGCTCTCTATTTCGACGTCATGCTCTTCTGCCATATCGAGAATTGAACTCGAGCCGTCCCATGGGACGGTGACGTCACTCTTGGAGAAATGAATCTTTCTAGTTTTAGAATTCAATTTTCCCTGATCTGTTTTTTGATCGCCACTTTCTGGATCTTTCTTTTTCTTCACCGAAGCAGGTCCAAATGCTTCCAACAGAATATCTGAAGACGTCACTCCTGCTTCTTCTAATGCGGGAACCAACGCTCCCATCATCGGTGGTGGGCCACACAGATAAAACTGTGCCTCAATATGGCCAACCGTATCCTTGATCGCGTCAATGCTGAGGAAGCCGGTCTTGATGCCGTCCTCTAATACGGAGTCTTCTTTTGGTGAACTGTAATATGTGTGCAGTGATACATTCGGATTTCCCTCCGCCAATTCTTTGAGGCTTTGAGCGAATGCGTGATCGTCTGAATTTCTAACCGCATGAAAAAAGTGACAGACTCTGTCTATTTTTTTATCGCAGATCGCCTCGAGCATGCTCAATAAAGGAGTGACTCCAATTCCCCCAGCAATAAACACCGCAGGTCGCTGATCATGACGATCTAGGCAAAACTTGCCTGCTGGAGCTTTCACTTCGATGGTTGAGCCAATTTCTAAATCCTCATGAAAGTATGAAGATCCCCGCCCTGGTGGATGACTTGTTCCTGGTGGTGGCGGAACCTTTTTTATAGTCACTCTGTAAGTATTGGAAATCGGATCTCCTGAGCTGAGCGAATAGGTACGAATCAAATGCTTTGATTCGCCAGGAATTTGGAATTTGAATCCCAAATGTTGGCCCGGCTCATATGGACAAATCGCTTCTTCGTCTAAGGGGCTCAGATAAAAAGAGCATATGTCTTGAGCTTCCATCACCCGATTCGACACTCTAAATCTGCGATACCCTTTCCATTTCAGACTTCCCGAAACGACCTGGGTTTTCTCCTGTCGCAGCAACTGATCCTTCAGATCTTTTGCCTCTAACTGGAACCGCTGCGCTCTTAACCTTGATTCCCAAATGGAGTTTACGATCCCCAAGATGGCATCTATGAAAAAGAGCGCCAGCAGTGCGATGGCGACGTAAAATACTACTTCCAAAATACTCCCCTAAAACCTCATGAGGATTTCTGCTCGAAGTCCGTATCCACTTTCTCCGCCTTCTTCTTTTTTGGTATAAGCATCCATCTGCAACATGGTTCTTCCAGTTAACTTTTTCTGGTATCGGGAGCCGAATGCTCCTGCTGCAGGGCCGTCTCCTTCGAGAGGTGAACGCCCACCCAATTCAAAGACCAGGTTTGAAGCACCTTCATCTATTGAAAATTGGTAACCTACTGATCCCCCATATGAATCATCTGCTCTGTTACCGAGTGCGGGTTTATATCTACCCAATCCAGCTGCCGCAAATAACAAACCCGCTTTCCCGAGAGGTCCGCCATTCGTCTCTCCACGTGCAGCCGAAGCGAACTCATCAATCCCCAGAAAGAACGTGGCGTAGGCGTTATCCATTGTGCCTGCGGGGGTCGTTGACGCTTCCGCAAACAGCAATGTGCCATCGCTGACAGCGGCATTGTCCGGATCCGCAGCCATGGAACTGCACAATCTAATCGTCGTGTTAAACGTATTCGTTTTTGATTTAATTCTTTGAGAAGATCCCAATCCCACGAACCAACCAGAACCCCCTTCATCCTCCGGGGCTTCCACATGTACCACATCGAAATCAATTGTTCTTTTGTATGTATCTGCTTCAGCGGAGAAGGAAAGATATCGCGATCCCGTGGACAATAAATTGTTATCGCGACTGACCTCGTCCCATCCGGCAATGACGGTCATACGAGTTGTCGCTGTGCCCGGTATAGAAACAAATCGAGTCACACCGACAGCATCCATT
The DNA here is from genome assembly GCA_016776905.1 of Planctomycetota bacterium. Taxonomy (GTDB): domain Bacteria; phylum Planctomycetota; class UBA8108; order UBA1146; family UBA1146; genus UBA12191. Next base: position 59,456 of record JADHSM010000015.1, read on the forward strand.
GAGTCATTAACGAGTAGTCCGTCTTGTAGATCGACTCTCCAACGGCCCACGCTAAATCCGTAATCTAACTTCTTAGTTCCATCTGGATCCAAAACGGGAAACAACTCTGAAAGTTCTCCCTCGAAAAAGAAAGTCGTAATGCGGTCATTGACCTCATCGACCCAACCTTCTTCACTCTCCGGTTCAAATACATACCTAGAAAAACTACCTCTTTGATGTAATGGCTGCATACCTATCAGGAAGCGTTCTGTTCCTGTCAATTGGAGGTTGCCGAACAGATCCATTCTCTGGGCCCACTCGACGATGCGATCACCCGCACCCGCTGGCTCTACGACATTGATCCCCGATCTCAAATTACCGTAGACCCAAAACGAAGGTCTCCAGACTGCTCCTCCGGGAACATCGAACCCTCGCTCTAATCTCCCTGTCTCCATGAGACCCGGTCCGATTTGAATAATCGGCGGATGGGGCTGGATGAGGGATTCGTCTATCAATGGGATCGGGTGATCGGGCAGCCGACTAGGACTCTCGTCTTCTTGAGCCCATGCCGGAGACGCCACACACGTAGTGATCATAAGGATCAATATTCCGTCTACAAATTGCCGAGCCATAGAAGCCTTCTTGTTTGCAATTCTCGGCCTTGCAGAATTTCTGGTTGGGAATAGTTGAGAGGTCATCATTTTGACCCTTCTTCACTTTTTGAAGTCACTGTTTTCCTTTGGGCGATAACGACCGCGCCATCGACCAACTTCTTTGCGAGCTCTCTCGGTGTGAGATTGTAGTCAAACCCTACGTGCATCGTCTGGTGAATGAGATTTACAGGTAATGACTGCGATATAAATCGAGCTTCAATCGTATAGGGTCCTTCTCCCGTTAACTGCTCAGCATCAACGAAGTAGGATGCCGTTCTCTTACCCAGTGGCTCGATCCCTCGTCGATGTTTCCTCATACCTTTTGGATGCCCATAGATGTTATTAGGCCTGGAAGCAGGTCGAATAAATGGAAGTGCTGATACTGAACTGTTGATCGTCAGCACTTGCTCTCTGTCGCCTCCCCGAATGTTCCTAGACATGAACTTCGACTGCAAATTAAAGAGCTGTTGGTCGAGTTGAATCTCCCCGCTTCGAACATATAAGGAGAATGAATCCCTAAGATCGCCATTCGGATCCCGATCACCGGACTGGAAGACAATGTTTCCTGCTGAATCCGAGACATCGATTTGAACAACGAACACACGTTCCGCATCGAATCCCGTCGGGAGGTTGTGGCCTTTTGTCAGATTCTTGACATCTATTTCAAAGCCGAGTCCGTCTTCGTCATCATCTGTGATTCGTATGTCAGAAAGCCCAAATCCTCTTTTTAGAACTTCTATTCTTTGAGTCTTCGCCCACTCCAACAGTTCTATCTGATCATCAATGATATCCCGGGCATCGTACCGGTCGTCGATGGCCGCCCAGCTCTCCGGAAACTCGTAATCATCCGGGCAACTATCTTCGAATTGGTCTGTGCCCCATCCTGCTTCCACATCGAACAGAATCCACTCCGACAAATCTTTGAACTCGTTCGCCTTTTTGTTGACCGGGAAAATACCTTCATGAATCAGTGAATAATCGGGGCCCGCAAAAAAGTGATTGGTCAGTTTCCTGGGAGCAGATTCTTTCCCTCCGACGACCGCTGCTGGTCCCCACTCATAACCGGTAGGTATCCCCTGCTCTTTTCCCATATGGCAATCATTGCAAGTAATGCCTTCTTCGGCAGCAGGTGAATTTCGGTACTCGGTCAACAACTCATGTACCCGTAATCCATTGGGCGCAAATACCTCATGACAAGTTCCGCAAAAAGCGGGGGTTGTCAGTTCGAAAAACGGTTCGATTTCTCCATGAATCGCACGCCCTACGCTATCTCTGTCAGTATTCACTTTAAATTGCTTCGTATCAGCGAGGACTCTCGCCAACTCTTCATTACCCAAGGCACCCTTGACGGAATCGAAAATGTCACCTTGATCGATACCAATACGCCCTGACACTTTTCTGTAACCGGCACTCATTCGGTGGCAAGTGACGCAAGTGATACCTTCTCTTGAAGCCGGATGGCGATCGAGATTTGAGGCACTAAATGGTTCTCCAATATCGGATCCCACTGGGGCATGACAACGGAGGCAAAAGTCTCCATTTGTGGTACTAGTGCCCACATTCATGGCATTTTGCATCGACATCATCATCGGGCTCAACTGCGAATATGCGTGCTGAGATACAGACCATTCCTTGTATTGCTTGGGATGGCAAAGAGCGCATTCATCCGCTGAAGGGAAATTGCTGGCGGCAAAAATCTTTTCATGTGCCGCAGAAGCCTCATCTTTTTTCTCGGGCTCCTCTTCTTTTCCAACCTCTGACGTATCGTCACCCAACATGTCGTCACCCAACATGTCATCGCCCAACATGTCATCGCCCAACATGTCATCGCCCAACATGTCATCGCCCAACATGTCGTCTTCCAACAAATCATCAGAACCAGATGGATCTTGCTGAGCGGGAGGATCTTGCTGAGTAGGTGGATCTTGCTGAGCGGGTGGATCTTGATAAAGAGCCGTGGCTTGCTGCGATATTCCAAGGAATAAAAATCCCACAATTGAAAAGCTCAACAACAATATACTCAGAGATATACGACTATCATTCGTATTTCCTGTAGACCTTTTGTCCTTCATTATTCAAACACCCTTATCTAATATTCGAAGAATCTGAACCCACTCCATCGCCGAGCGACATCGGTGGAATTGACTCCATAAAGTCAACCTCTACCCACCCCACATCACCTTCTCTTGTACAAGATATAGTGCCTTATAGAATTGGACATGAACATTCTCATTAATGCTCAATTGGATATCGTGTTCGGTTAGAGACGAATGCTCGTGAATTAACCCCTAGGACTGCTTGAGGACCCTATGCGAGTCATCCCAAAAATCGCTCCAGAGCACACTTTTTGGGGATTACAGGTTCCAGGGGGCCCTCATTATCGGGCTGATGAATCGTTGGGCTGCAGTGTCTTCGGGGAAGGTCTGCGATACGGGATCAAAATGAACCGTTCTTCCGGTCCGAATCGATATATTTGCCAGATTTGCAAGACTACAGGATCGATGTCCATTGGCCTCGTTGAGAGCAAACTTCTGGCGTGTCTTCACAGACTCTTCGAAATTAGTGATCCCTGCTTGAGGAGGATCCGGTAACTCTTCAAGACCCTCGAAGAGCCCTTCAGGTTCAGTACGTCCACCCTTAAAAACCTTACCATTCGAACCCTCGATATATGGCAATCCTTCTGGGCCGGGATCTCCCCACTCTCTCGATTCCAATATCAATTCGGTACCATCGGCGTACTCAAATGTGACCTCACCCCAGGGACCCGCGCAATCCGGATGCTGCGGCCATGGGGCAACAGAAGAAATCTTGATCGGAGAGGTCTCATCCTTATCGAGCATCCACTGAACGGGATCGAGGTAGTGCTGCCCCATATCACTCAACCCACCCCCATCGTAATCCCAGTATCCACGGAAGGAGCCGTGAACCCTGTGTTCGGTGTAGGGTTTATAGGGAGCAGGACCCAGCCAGGCGTCGTAATCCAAGTGCGGCGGAGGTGTCTCAACTTTCGCAGTCGGATCTCCAATCCACCTCATCTTCCACGGGAATCCTGTATCAGGGCTCACTCTCACCTTGAGATTTTCTCCCAAACGTCCGGAAAGGATCAACTTTTTGATCATTCGCGGTGAAACACCCAATCCGTAAAAGCCACCCCTGAATCTGAACCATGTGTTGAGGCGGAACATGACGCCCGATTTTTCGACTTCTTCCTGCATGCGAATACCTTCGAAAACTGTTCGGCTCATCGGTTTCTCACACCAGATATCAAACCCGGCTCTAGCAGCCGCGACCGCCATCAATGCATGCCAATGCGGAGGCGTGCATATGTGAATCACATCGATGTCTTTACGCTCTAAAACTTCACGCCAGTCGCTGTAGCCCGTGCACCCGGGACCTGCAAGTTTGAGCCCGTTGGCCAAATGTTGGCTATCGACATCGCAGATCGCCAAAGTCGTCGGAACAGCACCTTCAACATTGGGGCGAATATGTGCAGGACTCCTGCTGATGCCTCCCGAACCTAATATTCCGTGAGTCACCGTCTCGCTCGGGGGAGTTCTTCCAGGACCACCCAGAACATGGGCAGGAACTATATGAAACAATCCCAAAGCGGCAGCCTGTGCACCGCCTCGCAAGAGGAGCTCCCTACGAGTGATGCTGGATTGTTTTTCGACGCGATCATTTTCGGCGCGATCATTTTCGAGCACCTCATTTTCGGCGCGATCATTTTCGAGCACCTCATTTTCGGGCACCTCAGATGGCATGTGTTGATTTTCCCCCGGATGATTCATTAAGCCTCGTACTCTTCCTCATGCTCGTCTTCCAGATGATCATCGCCTTCTTCCCTCAACTGTAACAAACGCTGAGCATGTACCCCCAACATCCACGCCGTCGCCACCTCGATGATTCCCGCCACAATCGTATATGTGGCGACACCTTCAAGGATGAGACTTGAGAAACGAGCCAACGCCAATCCGAGGAAGATCCATGCCAAAGGCTGTAACCATTCGGCATACCGGGGGCTCCGTAAGGCTCGAAGGGTCGTCAATCCAAGCATCAGGAACATTCCACCGAAGACCGCTCGAAACTCACCCGTTGTCGCAGGCAGTACTCCATCTAAGGAAGTAGAGAGGGATCCCTGCCACCCCAACATCATTTCCATCACCTGCGGTGGATTGACAAGAACCCACACACCAAAGCCCACATTGAAAACGGAAATGATGGTGAGAAAAATTACAATCATGCTCTACCTTCTTTCCGATCCCGGACTGAACTGGTGCACCATTGTGTGGGTATAAAGATCACCCGGCTTGAGGATGACTTTGGGCCATCCAGCCTGAGTATGTCGATGGATAGCATCGGGCCAAATCTGGCTCTCTAAACAGAATCCACCGTACTGGGGATAAACTGCGCCACTCTTTCCTGACACATTATCGAGGAAATTCCCGCTGTAAAACTGAAGTCCGGGTTGGTCACTCCAGACCTCCATTTGGATGCCTGTATTCTTATCGCTCGCCGTAGCGGCAAGGCGTAATTCGCCCTGCTCTCCATCGACGACAAAATTGTGATCGTAGCCTCCGGCATAAAAAGGTTCACCCGGCTTGGGAAGCTGATTGAGATCTGCCCCGATTTTTTTACCGCGAGTGAAATCCAGAGGAGTCCCCTTCACCGGTGAAACATCACCCGTAGGGATCAAATCTAGAGCGGGTGTATAGCGAGAACAATTGAGCATTAACTCTTGATCCAAGACTGTACCAGAGTCATGCCCCCCCAAGTTCCAGTAGGAATGATGGGCGAGATTGACGGGAGTTTCTTCGCTCGATTCTGCGGCCATCTCAATGCGGATTTGATCATCATTGGTCAGGATATACCGCACTGCGACACGAACTTCTCCCGGATATCCTTCTTCGCCAGATTCACTGACCAGCCTGAATTCCACTCCGGTTCCGCCATCGACAACAATCGGCTGGGAATCCCAAATTCTCTTGTCGAAGCCTTTGTCTCCTCCATGGAGATGATGGTCACCGTTATTCGTTGCCAATGTGAATTGACGGCCGCCCCAATCAAACTTTCCAAATGCGATACGGTTGGCGCAACGGCCGACGATGCATCCGAAGTAAGGGCTGCGTTCTATGTAACCTTCAAGATCGTCAAACCCGAGAACGACATCGACGGGCTTCCCATCCTTCTTTCCTGGGATAAGACACTCTGTCAATGTTGCTCCGTAGTCGATCAGTCGAACCAGCATCTGGCCGTTGTCGAGAGTATATCTCTGGACCGGTTCGCCTTCGATCTCACCCCAAGGCTCTACAATGATTCCTCCCACGACAGAAGGCCCCCCATCTTCATTATTCTTGATCCATTCTCCGCCCGTGCTGCAGCCGACAAGGCCGACGGTGGCAACGATCAAGATCGCATTCAAACTCCAGGTCAATAATCTCATGTTGTCTCTCCTCTTCGATGACTGCCCCATGATGTGCATCGGGGAGCCGGGGTCCAGAAAAGAAAAAAAGAGCACTTTCAAGAGTCATGAATAACGGCCCCCGAATACAGAAAAAAGGCCTAATTCGGCCTCTAAACGTAGAATTGTTGCAGGATGACCCGATTTCGCTAAATTCATGGGTTGAGAACCAGAAGCCGGGTTTGGTTGACCAAGAGAGGCCCTGTCGGTACGCTCCGTCATTGGTAGAGGTCAGTAGGACTCGTCACTGTCGATATGCATCCCTCGATTTGTGGGATTGCAGCGAGATTCAGAAGAATGTTTTCTTTTCGAATCCGCACACTCGTCAGGATGGTCACACGACTGATCAACATTAAGTTTGCGTTAGTTCACTCCGGGGAAAAATCTCCGGCCCCAGAACAGGACCACGAGGATGTCACGGCGCTGTCAGATCACCGGAGCAAAAACTGCTTCAGGAAATCGTAAAAAGACCCGCGGTAAATCAAAGCGTTCCGGCCACGTCGGAATCAAGATCACGGGAGTGACGAAGCGACGCTTCAAGGTCAATCTGCAGAGCAAGCGCATCTGGGTTCCCGAGTTGAACCGTTTTATCCGGGTTCGCCTCAGCGCCCGTGCGCTCAAAACGATCAGTAAGAAGGGCGCCTACAGGACGCTTCTCGATGCTGGTGTGATTCAGCCACCCAAATAAGATCTTTCTTATCTCTCTGACTTCTTTTGCTCATCGTCTTCCAAGACTTTGGGTTTCGTCTTCGTTTGCTTTTTCAAAGCATCGGGCCAGGGAATCATTCGGCCATTTCGGGAAGGCAATGAAGCGCCTATTTCCCGGAGATGTCGCCCGAGATCCGCAGAGAGTTCTTCCATTTTTTCACTCTCATCCGCAGCTCGATCATGTTTCTCCCCCACGTCTTTTCCGAGGTGATAAAGCACCCTTCGAGGCTCGGGATGATGATAGTAGATCAACTTCCAAGGCCCTTTACGGATAGAACTGAAGGGCTGGATTCCAGGACCGCGGGGACCCCAGAAGTGGGGCATATGCCAATATAGTGCCCTCTCGCTCCATTCCTTGGCTGGGACCTGCCCTGTCAATAGCGGAACCAGATCGACCCCTTCCACCTTTTCAAGATGTTCTTGAGGGCAAGCCGCACCCGCCACTTTCAACAGCGTGGGGAAATGGTCGTGACTGATCACGGGGATCTCGCAGCGAGTTCCCGCTTCGATCATTCCGGGCCAACGAAAGACCAAAGGAATCCGGGTTCCACCTTCGAGAGCAGATCCTTTACCGCTGGCCAGTGGATGATTTTGAACATGTGCTTTTCCAGCTCGACCATGAGCGGCCAATCCACCGTTATCACTGGTGAATACGATCAACGTTTCATCGAGGATTCCCAACTGCCCTAAAGATTCCAACAACACTCCCAAAGCATGATCGACCGACTCAATCATCGTGGCATAAGCCGCCTCGACTTTGGGCAGTCCTTCGTAATCATCCAGATGTCGATCGTTGGCGATGATGGGTGTGTGCACTGCGTAAGGAGCAAAGTGCAAAAAGAAAGGACGATCATGGCGACACGCATTGTAGATCGCCGCCGCAGATTCGAGCGCCAAGGCCTCCGTCAGGTAGACCTCTTTGCCGTGATACTTTTCAAGGCCCGGAACATCCCAGACTCGTGCTCCAGGATTTTCAGGATCTTTGGCGTAGTTTCTACTTCCTCGATAATCAGAAGGTGCCCCTGAAGCGTGCCCCCCGATATTGACATCGAATCCCAAATTCTTAGGGTTGGAACCCTCTGTGCCGTGAGCCCCCAAATGCGCTTTTCCAGCGTGAATCGTGGTGTAGCCCTGTTCTCTCAATAGCTGAGGAAGCGTCACATCCCCCGGCTGTAAGCCGTTCATGTTCCAGACAGGAGGCTGGGTCCCACCCCGTGCACCACCCGTATCTTGGTCTTTTTTCAATATCCAATACGTGATGTCGTTGGCTTGTGGGGACCTTCCCGTCATCACGCTAGTACGTGTCGGTGTGCACACGGGCGAAGACGCATATGCATCGGTAAAGACCATGCCTTCGCGGGCCAATCTTTGCAGATGGGGAGTTCGATAACTGGGCTGAAACTCCGGCCCTTCGGAGTGCAACCTTAAGGCGGTGTCCTGCCAACCCAAATCATCCACGAGAAAGAAGATGATATGTGGAGGTTTCTCTACACCTGAATCCGCATCCGAATCCGCGACCTGATGACTGAATGCAGAGACAGGAAAAGTCGCCAGTAGCAGCAAGCACATCATCACTCGCGACATCACTTTTCTCCCTCAACTTTTTCTAGGGCCTCTTCGGGCGCGTCCCGACTCTCTGCTCTCTTCAACCAATCCGGCCATTCCCTAGCAGCTCGCAACGCTTTCAAATCTCCATCAACGCGCGCCATATCCAAATCAATCGTGGTGGAGTTCAAACTGGTTTCGAGTGCTCCCAAACCCGCTTCCAAATTCCCTAATAGGGCGTAACAACACGCAAGGTTGTAGTGGATTGAAAACACTTCATCCAAAAGATTGGGACGCAGTTCCGGCCTGACTTTACTGGCGATGTCTTTGAGAAGTTCGATACGCTGAAGATGCGTTCCTACTGCTTCAAGGTGCAATCCACTGCGATACTGGAGATCGCTCAAAAGTATCAGAGACGACAGAATAGAGGGTAGAGTCGCCGTATTCGGAGTTTGAGCCGATTTCCTCTGAAGGGAATTGATCCAGCGATCGACACGCTTTCGCTCTCCCAATCGGGAGAGCAGAAGTGTCAATTCCACCTCGACCCAAGTCTCCATCAGAAGGTCATTTTTGAACGCAGCCTCGATATCTTCTACGAGATCAACAGTCGCCACATCGACCAACGCATTCGCCGCTTGGCGGCGACGCTCTTGCACAGGATTTTCACGAAGTACGAGGTCCAACAATTTGGGAGCAACTTCAGGACCCAGCTTTTTCAAAGCCCGATACTGACCTCGATAACGCACCTGTTTTTCTTCCCTCTCGACTCGTTCAAATTCTGCTTCAATAGCAGCGTCGAGCTCATCGTCGAGAGTAGAAAAACTCGAGGAATTCACCCCGAGACACCAGGGCGATTCACCCGCCCACAAAGCTCCTGAACTGATCACCAAAAGAAGGGTCAGCCATCGTTGCAGAAAACGCGGGGGGTATAAAAATTTTGTCATAGGCCCATCTCACGCTCTAGAAGTGTTGGGGTCAAGTGCAGGCACAGTCCTCCCTGCACCGACAGTCGCTGTAAGCATCAACGCAGCAAGTCTCAATGTCGACTTCAAATCAGGAACGTGCATGGTCCCCTCTGCTCTCTGCCCAAGCCTCTTTGAGAAGATATAACGGAGTATTCAGCTCCGCTTATTCAGCGACCTCGATCCGTGTCCGTCGATGTGCCTCGATAATGACAAAAACCTGCCCTAGTGGCCTCATACGGGCAACTAGGGCAGGTTCATTGACAGTCAGATGATGATAAAACGGCCGAATTTGACTATCGAAGAACCCTTTGCATGAGAGCCGCGTAGCCCCCATCTCCACCGAGGTCTCCAGGAAGAACTTCCACTTCTTCGACCAACCGAATCTCTGTATTTTGCTCAAGGACCCTACGGATGACATCTTGGTTTTCTTGAGGTTCAACAGAACAGGTTGAGTAGAGCAGATGGCCGCCCCTTGAGAGGTGGCGAATTGCGGTCCGCAACAATCCCACTTGGAGTTGTTCCAGTTCGGAAATTTCATCGGGTCGAAATCTCCAACGGGCATCCTGACGACGATTCAATACTCCACTGTTGGAGCAAGGCGCATCGACCAGAATTTGATCGAAAGTATCATCGAAACGAAGGTTCGTCGGATCGCGTGGAACTTCCAAGAATTCGGTCTGCTTCAGTGAGAACAAATTCAGTCGATCCAAATTCTCTCTGACCAAATCGAGCTTCTCACGAGAGACGTCGCAAGCCAGTACATGGGAGATCCCACCCCGGTCTAGCAATGTGGCTAATTTGCCCCCAGGAGCGCTGCAGAGGTCTAATAGACGAACATCTTCTCCTTTTGGCATCCTCAGAGCCATGCGTCTAGCGGTGAGGTCCTGAACCCAAAAGTCACCATTCATGAAGCCAGGTATTCTCTCAATACGCCCCCCGCCGCTCACCTTTAATGTGCGCGGTGCACCCCGTGCAATTTTGGCGTCCAAATCGATACTCTGCATCATTCGAATCTGATGCTCGGGGTCACGTGAAGAACGCAAAATGATGAACAAGGGCGGCGCTTCGTTGTTGCGTTGCAACATTTCGACAACCTTGTCTTCGGGGTAACGCTCGATCCAACGACGCACCAGTTCTGGAGGATGACTGAACTGAATAGCACGACGACGAATGAGGCCTTTTTTGCCCGCAGGCAATTTCAGGTTTTTAACGTAAGCCCAACCGGATGGAACCTTCACCGCATCGAGAGGATCGAGAAGAGTTTCAGAATCTTTCTCATCGACATGAGCCACACCATCGCAGATGCTCCGAAGAACCGCATTGATGTAGCCACTTTCAGCCTTCGTGCTTCTTCTCTCTGGAGGGTCTCCCACCAATTGTGGCAGTAATCGGACCACTTCACGCCAAGCATCGACAGTCGCTGAAACGGCCGCATGAGAGGCTGTCTTTAGATAGACCTTCTGATAGAACCCCACAGCGATGGCGGATCTCACGGTTCTCTCGGCTTCACCGAAGGGACGGTCCATGAAATGCTCTGCCAGATGGCGAATCGATCCGCGCATACGAACACTTCCGTAGCACAGCTCGACAAGGAAACGACGGTCTGAATCTTCTAATCCGGTGTATTCGAGATACTCCCCCAACAAAGCTTCCATCGGGACCGATGAAGATTGTTCCCAGAGCGTGAGCAAATGGATAGCGGCCGCCCGTGCGCTGAAAACCACTCCTTTTTTGCCCGTACCTTGTAACAGGTGTGCCGGATAGGGCGGCTCGAGAATCTCCTCGACTTCTTCGCCCTCTTCTCTGTCCGCATCGGAACTCTCCGGCCGAGCATCTCTTCGGCCAAAATCCCCACGACCCGCATCTCTACGTTTGGCATCTCTTCGTTTGGCATCTCTTTCGCCAAAATCCCCGCGACCGGCATCTCTGCGGTCGGCATCTCTGCGGTCGGCATCTCTGCGGTCGGCATCTCTGCGGTTGGAATCTCTGCGGTTGGAATCCCCACGACCGGAATCTCTAGCAGGTCTCTGGCCTGTCTCGCTGCCTTGACCATTCATTTTCCGGTTCCGCCCTTCGATGGGGGGGGCCCATCCAAAAATCGATCCTGCGGAGCGATGGGCATCCCCCGTAGAAAGTCAGCTGCTTCAAGTGGCTTTTTACCGGCTCTTTGCAGGCATTCGATGCGAACAGAACCTTGTCCGCAAGAAACCAAGATACCCTCTGAAACCACTTCCATCACTGTTCCCGGAAATTCATGTTCGCCAGATTCTGACTCCACCCTGATCTTGTGAAGAATCAAAGTCTCTGCCTGACCTTCTTCCTGCCCCTGAGAGCAGAAGAGAGCACGAGTCCGAGGCCAAGGGTCAAATGCTCGGATTTGACGATCAATTTCAGCGGCTGATTTTTTCCAGGAAACCCAGCCCTCTAATTTGTCGATCTTAGGAGCCAACGTCGCCGCGGCATCGTCTTGCTCTTCAAGTTCTGCTTGTCCCGCTAGCAACGCAGGCAGGTGTTCCATCAATAATTCCGCAGCCCGTTCACTGAGATACTGTTCCGCTTCTTCGCCCGTCACCCGGGCTGGAGGAGTCCAACGGGAAACACCTACAACGGGTCCCGCATCCAAGGCGGGCACCATGCGGTATAGGGAAACCCCAATCTCCTCGTCGCCGGCGAGCAACGCTCTGACGACAGGAGCCGCCCCCCGCCACCGGGGCAAAATAGAGCCATGCAGATTGAAACAACCCAATGCCACTGAGGAGATGAAAGACTTCCCGAGAATCAAACGGATGTCAGCGGTGATGACGAGATCCGCCGCAGTACGTTGCAGAAACTCTGTCCCTGAACGCCCCTTGAGACGCTCGGTCTCAAAGATTTCCAACCCCAACTTCAACGCCTCTGCTTTGAGGGGGCATGGGCTCGACTGGCGATTTCGACCCTGACGAGCATCCGGAACAGTTCCGACCACAAGATCGGAACAGCCTTCATGCAGGCGCCGGAGAGCAGGAATCCCAAAAGGACCAGAGCCCAGAAAAAGGACGCGCACCGGCTAGTCCTCCAACTTCAAGTGAACGAGGAGAGGATCCTCGCTATTCACCTGTTCCAGTTTCAATTGGTGCATGCGGGCTAATTCGAGCAATGCCAGAAAAGTACTGATGGCGCCCGCCATTCCCCGCTCTGGTGGAAACAGTTGCTCGAAGGGGAATCCTTGTTCCGGTTTCGTTCTCAAAGTTGTGAGAATTTCTGCCATCGATTGCTCGATAGGAATCTCTTCGCCCTGAATCACACTAAAGGAGGATCGTTCACGTAACAGATCGAGAACGCGCTGAAAGGCCGCCGAAAGATCGAGTGGAGAAGCCTCAGAGAGATCCAAGGTTCCTGGAGGGGCGGGCGGCATTCCATCCTGTACCCGCTCATAACCCAAAGATCTCCGTCGATGAGCTTCCTGCAAAAGCAGGGCTCTCTCTTTGAAGTCCCTATACTCCAACAACTGCTCAACCAAGTTTTTGCGAGGATCTTCCAGTTCTTCTTCGAGAAGGTCATCTTCTTCTTCGATGAGTTGCGGCGATAACATTCTCGCTTTGATCTCGATCAGTCGCGCCGACATGACCAGATAATCCCCGGTCGATCTCAGGTCGAGCAGTTCTCTTTGACGAGCTTCTGTCACATGACCCAAAAACTGTTTGAGAATTTCAGCGATAGGAATGTCGAGAATATCCACTTCATTCTTGTGGATCAGATAGAGCAAGAGTTCAAGTGGGCCGGAGTACTCCTCCAGATGTGCGCAAAATCCATCTTCCCAGGGGGCCTCATCATCGAACGCCCCGGCGTCTGCATCACTCTGATCGTTGAGCGTCATGCTGTCTGCTTCCATAAAGATGGTCCTGTTCTGGCTGCTCTCTGTGCCCCCCGGAATAACCCCGGAATTCGCCCGGTCTCGCCCAAAGGATAGCAGAACCGGAAACGATAGGTGCAGGAAGCCAGAATTCTCACTTGTCTAAAGCCGTCAGCAAGCCAGACTGGATACATGAAGCATCCAAAACCTGCGACCTTTCCGGTCCACCAACCACGACTACTGGCTCTCGACGTCGACGGAGTCCTGACCGACAACTGCGTCAGTATCCACTCCGACAACACCGAATCAAAAGCCTTCTTCATTCCCGACGGAGCAGGAATGCGACTTCTTCTCGAAGCCGGAATCGCCGTCGTCTGGATCTCAGGTCGACCGAGCGCAAGCACGGACTTGAGAGCGAAGGAACTGCAGATTACACAATTGCACACGGGTATTCGGGATAAGGCAGCATGCCTACTTTCCATTCTTGAGGAACTTTCCCTGACACCCGAGGATGTCGTTTATGTCGGAGACGACCTCATCGATCTTCCCGCTTTTGAAGTGGCGGGCTACACCGTTGCTCCTTCGGATGCCCAACCTGAAATCTTGGAAAAAGCCACTGCCGTCACCCACGCTGCCGGGGGTAAGGGAGCGGTCAGAGAAGTCTGCGACTGGATTCTCAGCACATCTCAAAAACCCGTAAATAGCGCAGATACGGACTCAGGAGGCCTTTCATGAGGGGAACCCCCATGAAAAGACTCTCCTTTTTCCTCGGTGTTTTCTCGATGGGGCTCGTCGCATTCCTCGTCCTGACAGGACAATTCGGATCCTCCGAAGAGAACTCAACTTTGCCATCCTTCGAGTTAGAAGAACTGGCTCCACTGACCAGAAACCAAGTGACCTTTCGTTCGCATGATCCGATTCGCGGAAGATTGCGATTCGTTTTGAAAGGCGACCTAGATATTTCATCCGGCGTCACGTTTTCATCAGAAAATTTGACACAGCAACGCACACTCGTCGACACCACCATCGAGTTGCCGGTCTACACCAATGACCCGAATACTCCCAGCGACCAGATCCTTCTTGAAGTTGAAAAAGTGATCACGCATCAACAAGGTGAAGAGCGTGCTCAAGTGGATGGTCTGCTAAACGCCAAAGGGGCAGGTGGCTCTCCCGAACTCGAAACCCGCGACATTCAAATCCTCTGGTCAGAGGGCGAAGGAGTCTTCCTTAGCGGCTCTTCTCCGGTACGTATGATGTGGCCAGAACTAGAGTTACGAGGAATCAACGGGCTCTCAGGATCGATTGGATCCGAGTCAGGCCTGGAGCAATTGATCTTTGCTCCTCCTATTTTGATGGCGCTCACAGCATCGGGGAGCGGTCCCTTCATCGAGAACTCCACCAGTCCCGGAGAAAACCAAGTCCGGATCATTTGCGAAGGCCCGCTGGTTCTTGGCGAGTCCGGTCGGGGTGCACGCTTCGACGGGAGTGTGAAAATTTTCGAGACACCTTCGAGCGCTCCTATGAACCCTGAAGTGGATGTTCCTGTTCAACATATCGCTGCAGATTATCTCGATATGGAATTGGATCCTTTCAGTCGACGACTCAAAAGTATTCGGTCTGAACAAAAGGAAAACCCGATCACTGTTTTCTTGGATGCAACGACACGCATTCAAGGTTCAAATTTAAATTGGGAAGAAGGATCAGACTTCGTGGAGCTGACCGGCGATGTCATCATCGACCATCCTGCGGGTCGATTTATGGCCGCTCGAGCACGGGTTTTGACCGGCGCTTCTCGCTGTATTCTCGACGGGGGACTCGAAGGAATCCTCCAAGGCCCCGCCACTGGAGAATCGAATGCTCTGGGGCCTGAAGGGGGCCATGAATGGCTCGTAGAGGCAGATAGAGCCGAATTCGCATTTGGCTCCGGAAGCCTAAAAGAACTCAAAGCTACCCATACCGAAGGTCGATCGGTCGTCATTCGCGAGCAACGAAAAGGCGGCGCAACACTCCGAGGCGACTCCCTCACTTGGAATGCTGACAGCCGTGAATTACAAATCACTTCGACTTCAGAAAAGCAGTGCACTTTCGCAGAAGGTGAAAATCGCATCACCTCTAACTCCATCGCCTTTACTGCAAATTCTCCCATGCTGATTTTCCGAGATGCTGTGGAAGCCGAACTGATCGAGTGGCCCGAAGGACGTCGAAACAATTCACGTCGCTGGCTCGGTGACGGAGCCCGGGGTCAAATCCGTGCTGACGAACTTTCGCTGGTTTGGGATGCACTTCAACGACTGGACACATTGAAAGCTTCAGCCGCCGAGACGCCTCTCGAAATGAACATCGAAGGAGAAGTGCGTCTCTCCGTTAAAGGAAGCGAACTGAACTGGCGAGGCCAAGAAGGAGTTCTCGAACTCATGGGAGCGGGCCGTCAAGAGATCCATCTTGTCGACAGAGCACGCCTCTGGGCGGATCATCTGGTGCTCTCTACCCTTCTGGGACAGGCTTCCGGCTTGGGGGCCGTCAGAGGGCAATTCCTTCGCCCAGGAGAGCCTGACGACTTCCTTGAGCTCAATTGCGACGAACTGATCGCCCAATTCGCCGAAAAAGTGCTGCCTCAAGATTCCGAAAACTCGAAGAGCGGCTCCAGGAGATGGGGCGAGATCAGCGCCGTTCGATCACTCGGAAGCGAAGATCGTCCTGTTCAAATTGAGGACAAAAACTTGCGTGCAGAAGGACAAGAGTTTCTTTGGAATGCCAAAGAAGACACCTTCCGTTTTCAAGGACCCGGTCGACAGAAAGTCGAAGTCGCGTCCGATGATTCTCTTCCTGGTTTCATCGATGCTGCGCAGATCACGATCAACCGAGGCGAGTCCAATATCCTTCTCGAGGGTCAGGCGAAGGCCAGTATCTATCTCGCCAGCAATCCCGGAGAAATGGGAGAACAATCGGAAAACCCGCTTATTTGGACGCTAGACGCCCAAAGAATACAATCTGAGGTCGATCTTGAAAGCACGCCTATTCGGCTCAAATCGGTCGAAGGCAAAGGCGGCGTCGTTCTGCTGCAAGAGCAAGGGCAGCTGGAATTTCGGGGTCAGCTGTTTCGCTGGGATCAAAAACAACAACGTCTCACGCTGACATCCGAAGACGGACAAGGCCTTCAAACATTCAGTCGTGGAAAAGATCCGCGCGATGAAATCGTAGCGCGAGAAGTCGTGCTCGTCCGAACCACGTCCTCTGGAACAAACCCTCAAGAACGCTTAGAAGCTCTACTTTCCTCGGTCCTGAGTGCCGTCATTCACCTTCAAGGGAAGGACAACAGAGCTCCCGGGAAGGTCGACCTTCGCTCTGAAGAGTTGCTCCTCACCCTGAAAGAAGGCCTCGGAGACACGACCATCCGTGCCCATGAAGCCCTCGCCTGGGGGTCGGTCGATCTCCGCGGAGGTGACTACCGAATACTGTCTGAACGGGCACGTATTCTTGCTCGTAACAGGACCGTCGAACTGACGGGAAGCTCACGTCAACAAGTCCAAGTTTTCCGGGATGGCGTTTCCAGTTTGCCCCCCTCTCGCGCCGTCAAACTCACTCAAGAAAGAGGCGGCTACCGCGTCGAATCTTTACCGCGTGCCGGGGGTTGGTCGATGCGAGATATCGAAACGAGTCTCGGTCGCATGGGTCGCCTCGACCGACGTCCATCGCCGTAGGGGCACCTCCCCTGTTTGCACCTAAGTCATTTAATGAAAAGAACTTATATATCGGATGTGCGTGAAATTAAGAGCGTAAACGTTCCCCCACAAACAGGGATTCACTCCGCATCCCATCACAAAACATCGCCCTCGATCAGGATCATTCATGACGCTTTCCGCCCCCAAACTCTTCGCGAGAAACGGACAAGGTTCCTTCGATCGATCCCTTTTCTTAACCCACTTCCGATCTATGATGCCGAGTGCCACAAAACCAGAAACCGAGGCTTCGAAATGAAATCTTCACACCGAAAAATCACTTCGCTTTTGAGTGCAGTTTTCGTCGTCTGTTGCAGCGCTTTCACGGGCTGCTCAGGGACGAGCGAAAGGAATCCGCCCGAGGTGAACCTCGGAGAATCCCGAATTCTTGTCGTCCCCTTTCAGGAACGTTCACGTTCGGTTTCGACACTTCGCTGGCACTATGAATCCTCCGAAGGGATCCGACTGGCGCGATTACTCACCTATGAAATGAGCAACAACTGCCCCACCCTCACTCCGCTCTCAGATGTCGGCGTGGAAGATATGATTTTTCACTCCGATACCGAAGAGATCAACTGGACTGAAATAGGCAACACTCTCAATGCGACGCACGTATTGACCGGAAGAATCGAGAAAATCAGTTACAGCGACCCGAGGACTCCGGGAATGCTTCAAGGGCGTATGGTGGTGCGCTGGTGGGTCTACAGGGTCTTTGACGGGCATCAGGTCGCCTCTCGGGAGTTTAGTATTCGCATTCCCGAAGACCCCGAATCAGGGAAGATA
The DNA here is from genome assembly GCA_016776905.1 of Planctomycetota bacterium. Classification (GTDB taxonomy): domain Bacteria; phylum Planctomycetota; class UBA8108; order UBA1146; family UBA1146; genus UBA12191. The sequence goes on from JADHSM010000015.1 coordinate 77,098, forward strand.
TATATCTCCTTTGAATCATCCGAACGAGAATTGCTCGCGGCACTTCAAGCGCGCATGGCCAAGGTCATCGGCAGGACTCTCTGTGGTGAAGACGATTCTTAAAATCCAAGAATCAGATCAAGATCACTGTGCCGGTCTTGCATGAGGCAACCCTGCAGGTCTACAATAACCGCGGTCAGTCTTGATATTTTGTAGTACCCCGTAAGATTTGTAACGCTGACTCAGAAGTACGGACTCGATCAGGAAGCTAAAGTCCCTGGAGGAAAACCATGTTCTTATTTGCCGGTGATTTCACCATGTTCGCCTTCTCGCCAGGTCCCCTGGAGTTCGGGGTTATTCTCGTCGTCATGCTCCTGCTCTTTGGGAGCCGCCTGCCCAATGTCATGAGAAACATGGGCCGTGGAATTACAGAATTCAAGCGCGGTATCAAGGATACGAAGGACGACCTCCAAAAAACGATCGACAAAGAAGACTCTACAAGTGACGACAGCGACGACAGTTAGCTCGTCTTCGAAATTGTAAGAATAGACTCCCGTGATGCCGTTCTACGGTCTCACGGGATTTTTTATGGGTGACCTGATGCCCGGATGCCGGCTCAAGAGTATGAAAAATGAACGGCCGACTCAGCCGTGTATGAAATCGAATTCCCCAGTCACCGGAATGATCAGCGTCCTTCAGGGAGCCGGTCTGCAAGGAACTCAGGGAGTCCGCTATTCAGGATCTTATCCTGCACCGTAGGGATGTCATACGGGACCCTGAATCGCTCGATCAATGCATTGTCAGGCTCATAGATCACCACGGAAGAATCGGGGTTTCCGTCTCTCGGCTGCCCCACACTCCCCACATTCACGATCGCTTGTTGACCCGGTTGAAGAACGACGCGCTCTTCCGTGGAATAATCGACCACGTCACTCAATAGAAACGTCACGGGGACATGGGAATGACCGATGAAAGCCACTGGGGTTTTCAACTGCTGGAATGAGAGATGGGCCTCCCAGCTGGTCTGTACATAATCAAACAGATCCGGTTGATCGAGGCTGCCGTGAACCAGCGTAAAATCGTCTTCGATATGTGTGAGCGGCCAGCTTCGAAGGATTTTCATATGATCCTCTGTCAAAGCGTTGCGTGTCCAATGAGTGGCATGACGTGCGACCGGATTAAAATAGTCCAAATCCAGTAACCCAAGAACCGCATGCTCATGGTTTCCTGCGACCACCACCTCACAGCGCTCCATGATTTTAGTCAGGCACCATGCGGGCTCAGGGCCGTAACCGACCACATCTCCAAGGCAGAGGATCCTGTCCACATTCTGGTGGTCCAGGAAATCCAGGACAGACTGCAAAGCCTCCCTGTTGCCATGAATGTCTGAGATGATCGCTATTCTCAAGATTTCCCACTCCTTCATTTCAAGAACTTATCATACCTCAACAGTCAAGAAACTCGAACCAAACTACAAGAGCGACGTTATCGGATGCATTGTTCCACGTGGAACAATTCCCAGCCCCCGAGCCCCCCTCGCACCCATTGTTCCCCGTGGAACAATTTATGACCGATCAAGCAAACGACAACTTGTTCCCCCACTCTCCACGGGATACTCTCAGCCTCTGGAATAAGATAGCGAAACGCACAATGGGGATACGGAACAGCGGGGAGACACCAGGGAATGGCCAGAATCACTGCCATCACAAGTCAAAAAGGGGGCGTGGGAAAAACCACGACCGCCATCAATCTTGCCGCATACTTGGCCCTAGCCGGTGAATCCGTACTCTTGGTCGATCTGGATCCACAGAGCAATGCGACCTCAGGATTGGGCTTAGAGGGGCCCGAGAGATCGGTGCTGCCGGACATCCTTTCCGGAGCCAGATCTTGGCAAGACGCACGCCAAAGCACGGAAGTCGAAAGGCTTTCCTGTATCCCAAGCTCTCTCCACCTCCAAGTCCCCGTCGAAGAGAAGCAAGCTCGCGGGCCGGGAGTGCAAGCCCTCAGGAGATCGTGGCACACCACTCCCCCCGAAGATCTGACCCATGTCATCCTCGACTGCCCCCCGAGCCTAGGTCCCATGACCGACCTTGCACTGGGACTCGCGGATGGCGTGTTGATTCCGGTTCAGTGTGAGTACTTCGCCATGGAAGGTCTGGCACAGGTTCTCGCCAGAGTCCGACAGGCGGAAATAGACCTGGCCAGAGAAATCGACATCAGTGGCCTGATCCTCACCCTGTACAGCCCCGAGGTAGACCTGTGCCTCGATGTGGCTCAGGAAGTACAGCGGTACTTCCCAGAAGCCACCCTTAAAACTCCGATACTGAGAGACTCGACGCTGGCAGAGGCCACCAGTCACGGCCAGCCCATCTCCGTCTACGAGCCCCGATCACCCGGGGCCTGGTCCTATATGAACCTCGCGAAGGAGGTCCTTGAACATGAATGGTCGCAAACTCGGACGCGGGCTTGATGCCCTCATACGTCGCTCTGAACAGGTGTCCGGCCCCGACAGCCCCACCGCAGAAGCCCCTACTACACACGGTCTAGAGATCCTCTTCGTCTCACCAGGAGAGATCCACGCCAATCCTGATCAGCCCCGCGCTGTCTTCGACCCTCAAACCATCGAAGAGCTCTCGCGGTCGGTCGCAGCAGATGGTGTCCTTCAACCTCTCGTGGTGCGTCGCCGAGCAGATGGTGCATTTGAACTGGTCGCCGGCGAAAGACGGCTGAGGGCCTCCCGTCAAGCCGGGCTTGAGGAGATCCCCGTACTTGTCCGCGACATCGAAGACGAACAGATGCTCTCTCTCGCACTCACCGAAAACCTGCAACGAGAAGACCTCAACCCCATCGAACTGGCGCGGGCCTACCAAGCCCTCCAAGAGTCCTTTGACTGGACTCAGGAAAAACTGGCGGAGAAAGTCCAAAAGAAAAGATCCAGCGTTGCCAATACCCTTCGCTTCCTGGAACTGGAACGGGATATTCAACAGAGCCTGATGGATCGTAAAATTTCTGCGGGGCACGCCAAACTGCTCCTAGGAGTCAACAATCGCGCCGAACGAAAAGGCTGGCACTCGAAATTGTTATCCAAAAAGTGGACTGTGCGCGATCTCGACCATGCCATACGAGGTGAGCAAACCCAGACTTCTGTGGTTTCAAAGCCCAAAACCAAGACAAAAGACAGCCCAAGTGGGACTCAAAACCACGTAATTGACGAAGAGCGTCGACTTGGTGAACTCTTGTCGACGAAGGTCTCTGTTGTCACTACCGATAAAGAAGGGCGTGGCAAAATCACGATCGACTTCTTTTCGACAGAGGATTACGAACGCATCACGGAACGTATCGTTCGCGGGAAGTAGAATCCGGGTGGCCAGAGTGGGGCTGGAGATGCGATGCTTGATGAGCCTCTCCTCCAGACCCTCTCGGCGAACCGGAGTACAATTTAATGATCTTATTGCTCAGCCTGATGCTTGGCGTCGTCCTGCTTTCATGGGCGAACGGACAATTACGAGGCGACCTCCTCTCCAGAGGCGTTCTCAAGTGCTTTATGTTTCCGGCCCTCATGCCCGATGCACTCGCAAGAACGATCGCCTGCCTCGCAACAGCCACGCCCATCAAAGGCCTTTCTCCCTGGACAGATGGTGAACCTCTTTTGATCGCCGGAACTTGCCCCGTAGAACGACTCGGACTGCCGCTCAGCAGCGTCCTCAGAACCATCGCTCTGATCACTGCCAGCTTGATACTCGTCCTCAATGTTCCCGGATTAAGCGCGCTGGTCCCATCCCCAGAAACACTCGAATTAGCCGCACAGAGGGGCCCTGAGGCCTTTTTCAGTAAGTTCGTGGCAGCCACGAACCAGTGGCCAGGAAGTGGGGCGGAAGTCATTCTTGCACTGGTGATGCTCGCCGGTATGACATTGGCCGCAGGACTCCGTCACGCAGAAGCCATCGCTACACTTTGCGTCTTTGTCGGATTTACGGGATTGATGCAAGCAGGGGACTGGCTCGGAATCCGAATGAGCACCTTCGGCAACGGCTGGTTTATGCAACGATTCTATGAAGCGGAATTCGGGAAAGCACTCATACTGCTCGCACTGATCTCGACAGCGACAACGCTAGGTTTAATGGTCCTGCATGCCGTCCCCGCCTCGATCGGAAAACTCCGCCCAAGACCCGTCAATGACACAGGAAGGCTCGTATCTCAATCCTGAGGCACATCTAGCGCAATTGAAGAACGACCGTTTATAACAAGAACTCTTCACTTTAATTGCCGAAAATGAACTCATTGCCTTATGATGCCAAACTCAAAATGGCATCAGGAGGCAACATGAACGAGCCACGAATCCTCAGTCACTTCCCCTTCAAATGCAGGAACATCATACCTATATTGGTGGTCAGTTTTATACTCGGATTACCCCAATCAGGAATGACCCAAGACACGTCCATTTTCAGTGCCGATGAACAACTAGAGTTGAGCCTCGTCGAAGCGATACAACTCGCACTCGAACACAATCTCGGCCTCCAAGTTCAACGCGTCTCTGAAGCCAAAGCACTGCTCGATCCGATCATCTCCGAAGCCGCCTTCGATCCGCTGTTTAGCACCGGCTTCACCCTCTCAGATTCGGAGACAACATCGACCAGTATCATCGATGGCGCAGCGGTGGGTGAAACCTCGAAAAGAAGCAATGACAGCTACTTTCTAGGCCTTTCAGGATTAATGAGATACGGTACAACTTGGCAGTTCAGATTGAGTGGAGACCGGTCTGAAACCTCTGCGGACAATCCATTTTTCTCACCCTTAAATTACCGCAGTGGATACCAACTTTCGCTCAGCCAACCTTTGCTCAAAGGAGCTGGCCGCAGCATCACTGAAACATCACTTCGGGTTGCACTGCGTAATGCAGAGTCATCAAAGTTGGCCACTGTTCGGGCCATGGAAACCACTGTAGCTAATATTGAAAATAGTTACTGGGATCTCGTATATGCACGTCAAAATGTAGAGGTCCAACGAAGCGGTCTTCAAGAAGCACAAGAACTGCTCGATCTCAACCGAAGGCGCCTCGAAGTCGAACTCGGAACCCGCCTAGACGTGATCAGTGCAGAGGCCAATGTGGAAACTCAGAAGTCCAGCATCATCGCCGCACTCAACAATTTGCGGGACTTGCAAGACGTCCTACTCGACAGCATTAATGCCCCTCAATTCAGAAGAGAGGGGGACATATCCACGATGCTCAAAGATGTAGAAGTGATCCCCACGACACCTCTGGATCAGGCTCAGTTCTCTCCCAATCTAGAAGAAGTGGTCAAAGAAGCCCTCACAACACGCCTTGAGTTGCTGCAGCAAGATCTTCAGATCGCCAGCAGCGAAGACATTCTGCGCCTCAGAGAAGACGAAATGCGTCCGAGTCTGAACTTTAGCGGCTCCTTTAACCAGCCTGGAAACGGACTGGAATTGGGCGAGTCTTGGTCGAATATCGGTGACGACTTTTCTTGGAGCGCAGGTCTCAATCTAGAAATACCGCTGGGCCAAAGGTCGGCACGCAACCGGCAGCTCCAAGCCTCCGAAGATCTTCGCCTCGCACAATTAGGCAGAACTCAACAATCCCACATCATCGTCTTGGAAGTCACTCGCGCCGTCCGCGAATTGGACAGTGCTCGCCAGGCTGTCGGCACCACCCAGGCCGCCACCCGACTGAGACGCGAAGAACTCGACGGAGAAACCCGCCGCCTCGAAGTGGGGGTCTCCACCGCATACCAAGTTCTCCAAGTTCAAAACAGTCTACTCACAGCGCAGGTACAGCGGCTCCAAGCCCAAGTTCGACTGCGCAAAGCCATCACCGGCTACCGCAACTCCACGGGTCGAATACTGAATGACTACGGCATCAAAATCGGCGACGTCCTCGAAAACTAAACCCAATACTCAGACAGCACGCGATACTTCAACGATCGAATAGCCTGCGCCTCATAGACATCGCGCTATTCTTCATCGTGCTATTCTTCATCGTGCTATTCTTCATCGTGCTATTCTTCATCGTGCGTGAATGGGGCCTAAGAGATCATATCGGCCTCCCTAAAGTGACATTCATGACTCAAATGTTTTGAACTTCATTCCGGTCCAGAATCCCTCTAGGATGGCGTTTATATGAAATCTTGAGTGTGACATTTATTTATTACTAGTAGGCACCCTATATCACATCGCCTGCGCCCTTCAATTCCTGCCCTATTCAGCAGGAGTCTGACGAGACCACTTTGAAAATAAGTATCCATAGCCACATAAGCCTCTTTGCGCTCATCGCGTCGATGTCGTTATGGACCGCGTCGTCGCCCCTTCTGAGTCAAGATTTCGAAGTCAGTTTAGAGATCAGCTCATCGCTAGGATCTGTGGGGGGTGGCCTCACCAATCTGGAATTCGGAATGAGCGAAGGTGCCTCAGACGGGTTTGTTCCTGGTGAAGACGAATATGCCAATCCAACTTCAGGGGCGGGCTCTTCAGAGTTTCACGCGTGGATCGATCTCGACGGAGATAACTGGACGCGGTGCATCCTGTCCTCTCAAGAATCCGACACGTTTGCCGTCATCAGCCTCGGGTTTTACCAAACGAATCCTATATTCCTTCAATGGAACTCCGTCGATATACCGGAAACAGGGAATTTCCGCCTCGAAGACGCCTTTGGTGGCTCTTTTCTGTCGATCGACCTCAGAGAACAAAACTCTATCCTTATCGACAACATCGCACTGACCACACTCATCCTCCGAGTGACCCCGCCCTTCGCAGAAGATTTCATACGGGGAGACTTCAATCAGGATCAAACGGTCAACCTCGCAGACACCGTCGCGACCCTAGAGCATCTGTTCGGGTTTTTCCAAAGCACCGACAACCTGACCTGCCCCAAAGCAGGTGACATCAACGACGACGGGGATCTCAACATCTCGGACCCCATTTTCGCACTCGCTCACCTCTTCAATGGGGCCCCGGCACCCGGGGCACCTTTCCCCACTTGCGGCAAAGACACCACTCCCGACGGGCTCCTCTGCCAGCAAAATTGCCCGTAAATAAAAGCCCCATTTGCATATTTACATCAATACGTAAATACGCATGCACCTAAATTGCCCCTAAGTAGCAGAGATAGGCACTTTAGGATCCTGTGTAAACAGGGCCGCCCCGCAGGGACACCCGAGCCGCCCAGCACCCCTGTTTGTATTTTTTAAAGATTACGTAATGCTGTGTATGTTTGACAGCACTTACAGATATACCTGCATTTTCATATCTACAAAGAGATACATTCCTCTATAGCGACGCCTAACGCTTCTGAAGCGCCTCTATCCTGCCATGGGGATCTCTCGAAACACTCCCCTGATCATTCGGCACCGCATAGTGCTGGGCCAGCCGATCCAGTTCTGTAGCCAGCTCTTTTTGGATCTCGGCGAAATCAGGATCTCCCGCACGATTCGTCATCTCACTCGGATCATTGTCCAAATCATAGAGCTCCCACTCGTCGAGATTGTAGTAGTGGATCAGCTTGTACCTCTCGGTACAGACGCCTCTGTGCCGACGCACCATGTGAGCCGTGTTTCGATCCTCTAGGTATTCATAGTAGTGATAGTAGAGACTGTCTCGCCACGGAACGTTCCGCCCCAAAAGGAGAGGGACTAAACTCTCCCCTTGCATATCCTCGACGTCCGCCTGATCAGCAGAAACCCCTGCCAAATCCAGAAACGTCTGAGCGTAGTCCAGATTACTCACGAGGTGGTCATCCACAGTGCCCGCAGGAACAACACCGGGCCAACGCACGATCAGAGGCGTCCGATAGCATTCCTCATACATAAACCGCTTATCGAACCAGCCATGCTCGCCGAGAAAGAACCCCTGATCACTGGAATAGATCACGATGGTCTCGCGATCCAGATCCAGCGATTCCAGTGATTCCAACATGCGGCCCACGTTCTCATCCACGGCCTTAATACAGCGAAGGTAATCCTTGAGGTATCTCTGATATTTCCACTGAACGATTTCAGCTTCACTCATTTGCCCACGAGATGCGTCGAATGCCGCATTTTTGGGCTGATATACAGAGTCCCAGGCCGCGAGCTGAGTCGCATTGAATCGCCCCTGAGGTGACAACTTCAAATCATGAGGCGTCAACGTCGTCGCGATTTCCATGTCTTGAATCCGAGCCGCAGTCGTCCGAGTCGAATAGTTATCAAACAGATTATCCGGCTCTGCGATCTCGACATCGTCATAGAGGCCCAAATGTCGCGGCGCAGGTTGCCAATGCCGGTGGGGGGCCTTGTGCTGCACCATCATCATGAAGGGGGCATCGGCATCCTGAACCCCTTCGAGCCACTCCAATGCGAGATCAGTGATGACATCTGTGGTGTACCCTTCATGAATCCGATCGGCAAAGCCCGCATCATTCTCAGCAGGAAAACGCATCTTCGGATTGTAGTAGGGGCCTTGCCCGATCAATCTTTCGTAGTGATCAAACCCCGTCGGCTCTGACTTCAGATGCCACTTGCCAAAAAGTGCAGTGCGATAGCCTTCCTCTTTGAGCAATTTCGGGAACGTCATCTGCGCTCCGTCGAAACGTTCTGCATTGGTCAAAACGCCATTCAGATGGCTATGCTTTCCCGTCAAGATCACGGCTCGGCTCGGCGCACAGATAGAGTTGGTCACCGCACAGCGAGAAAAACGCATGCCTTCACTGGCCAGGCGATCGAGATTCGGGGTGATGTCTTCGGGAAATCGACTGCCATACGCGCCGATGGCATGCGACGCATGATCGTCGGTAAAGATAAAGAGGATGTTCGGTGTTTTCGAAGGTCGGGTGATCGGGAGTATCGCTTCCTTTTTAGGGAGCGCAGTTCCCGTGCAACCCAACAAACTCAGCAATAATAATGTGGAAACTCCGCACAGCCCGCGACTCCTCATGAGCCTTGGCCAGTGAGAGCTCAACCGCCCCAGCCCAGCAATACACTCCAGCATCGAAGACACTTCCCTGCTTTTTAGAGGCTCTGATCAAAACTCGCCGACATTACCGCCTGAAATCGTATTTACCGTATCACACTGCCATCGAGGTGGAATCCGCAAGGTTCTATGAACAAAAAGGTTTCATAGAGGCCGGTCGGCAACCTGAAGCTTGTGAATGGCAAATCGACAAATCCTGCAATAACACAACTCAAGGAATAGGGTCGACAGTCTTAGCAGCGAGAAATTCAATCCTTACAGATTCGGCACACGGTGACCGCCAACAAACCCCCGGCCACCGGACCGACAAAGTAGATCCACACCATCTGAAGATTCTGGAGATCACCAGACGCCAGTGTAGAGACCAGTGCCGGTCCAAAACTGCGTGCCGGATTCATGGAAGCGCCACTCCATGATCCTGCAAGTGCCACTTCGGCTGTCACCGTCAATCCGATGACGATTGCGGGCACCGGGCCTACCGCCCACTTCTGATCGATGATCCAAAAGATGACTCCCACAAGGATGGTGGTCAGCAACACCTCTAGCCACATGCTGCCGAAGGTTCCGAGGCTTCCTGGCAAATTCATGCCGATGGAGGGCGCGTCGGGAAAGAGGTTTCGGATAACGACACTCGCCAATATCGCGCCGGAAAATTGCGCCAACAAGTAACCGGGCAATTGCTCCTTCTTCAACTTTCCAGCACGCACCATCGCCACTGATACCGCGGGATTGATGTGGGCACCGGATGCCTTGCCAAAGATCAAAATCATGGCGATGACGGCGATTCCAGAGAATAGCCCATCTAGGAGAGGTCCTATCGGTTCACCGAGACTCGCCAAAGTGCCAGCACTGCTGGCACTCAGAACTAAGCCAAAGGTGCCGAAAAACTCGGCGACAGGAGCACGAAGTTGTAATTTCATGACGACAGTCTGTCCGGGTCACTGGAAAAGTACACCCCCAAAGTAAGCTCTATCAGTAACTTCCCTGCATCGCGAAATACGAATCGAAAAGACTACAGCCGAAGAAAGACCCCCCTCGGCATCCTTGCCATACTTGGGCTTGCCATACTTGGGAAGGGCGCATCTCGTGCCCCGTCCCAACTCACTACAGATCCACGATGAAGCGACTCTAAACTCAATGAACCTTTAGCGTTTCCTGATCCTGTACCAAACGAATTCCAACACTTAAGATATCAACGTGAGCGAGGATACCTTTTCTAAGGAGGCTCTATCAAATCCAGCGAACAAGTCCAATCTGACGCATCATTGAACTCTCAAACTGATCGCTGTTATCACGGGGGTGCTTTTTTCAAAGCGATTGGCGAAGGCTTTGATCACCTCGAACGTCATCAACAGGTGATTAACGCAGATGTCCTCGACGCCTGGTTTCCACCGGCACCTTCTGTGATCGAGACTGTCACAGAATATCTACCATGGCTGGCACGCACTTCTCCGCCCACACATAGCGAAGGACTGATCGACACCATTTCCGAAAGCAGAGGAGTCCCACAAAACTGCGTTCTTCCTGGAGCCGGCTCATCGGCCTTGATCTTCCTCGCTCTAAGAGAGTGGCTTACGCCAAGTTCAAAAGTATTGATGCTCGATCCTTCATACGGAGAGTACTCACACGTATGTGAACGAGTGATCGGATGTCAGGTCGATCGCATCGTCCTTCAAAAAACAGATCACTACCGTATCGACATCGATCACCTCAGTCGGCAAATCCAAGATGGATACGACTTGGTGATTCTCATCAATCCGAACAACCCATCAGGTCATCATATCGAAAAGAAAGACCTTAAAGTCGTCCTAGAGCACCTTCCAAAGAACACTCGCTGCTGGGTCGACGAAGCCTATATCGAATATGTGGATGCGAGCGCTTCCATTGCGAAACCGTCAACGCCGACCTCGTCGCTTGAAACCTTAGCCGCGGCCTCTAACAATATTTTTGTCTGTAAATCCCTCTCAAAGGTATATGCACTCAGCGGAGTGCGCGCGGCATATCTCGTGGGGAACTCAGAAGACATCTCTCGACTTCGCACACTCACGCCACCTTGGGCCGTCAGTTTGCCGGCCCAACTCGCTGCGGTAAAAGCACTAGAAAGCCCTGAGTACTACAACGACTGCTATCAGAAAACTGATGCTCTACGACAACAATTGAGCACCATGCTCAGTCAAAGCTTTCCAGGAAGTACACAAATCGTAGGGGTTGCCAATTGGGTTCTATGGATTCCACCCGTCAAAAAGTCTGAGGTCGCCCCATGGGTCGCGCGATGTCAGCGACACCAATTATTTCTACGAACGTTCGCTGATCCCGGTCATCCCCTCGGATCAGAAACGATACGCATCAGCGTTAAAGATCAGATGACTCAAGTACGTATTATCGAAATTCTGCAAGCCACCCAACCCCAGCGATAAACCCAAGGACTCTGTAAAACAACGTCTCAGCCATACGGCCATAAGAGCCCACAAAGCCCCCATAAAAAAGAGAACCGACGCAGCGGCAGAAGGTGTCTTTGCAGGGCTCTTGGCGCGCCAAACCACATAAAGGTCAACGCCTCTAAAAAAAGAGGGCCCCGAACCGCAAGGGTCCGGAGCCACAAGATGTCAAGAACAGTGTGGGCTCTTCTTGAATCATCATTTTCTATGGTCATCAATATGGGGGTTTCTTCCTGAAACCGCCCTATAACAAATTTCGCGAGTGATCACTGACGGAAGGAATCTATTCTCCCTCCTGCTCCAGATACTTTAACCAATTGCTGGCAAACCTCACATGATTTAAGGTTCTTTGGTATGTAAGGTTTTTTTGTTTCTTATGTAAGATTTTTTTGTTTCTTATGCAGCAACAGTATTCGAGTGTTTCTTTCGAAGCGTTTTTTAAAGAGGGAATTTATACCCATGCCCCGATTCTTACTTCTACCACGCAACTTTCTTTTACCACTCAGCTTTCTTTTACCACTCAGTTTTCTTTTACCACTCCTTCTGTGCAGCTGTACAGGAAGCCCCGAACTCGTGAGTCAATATGGAGGAATGCGGGAAGTGTTACGAAAGGGAGATACCGAAGCCCGGATCTCTTTCGAGGAGATCCGTCAACAATCCCACGCCATCGGCGTGGGCGCATTGTCAGAACTTCAAGGAGAAATCACGATTCTCGACGGGCAAATTTATGTCGCCACGACAACCGATGGCGTCAACGCCACCACGACCAGCGGCCATCAACACCCTGGTTCTGCGACTCTGCTGACCTTGGCCCATGTCAGCCGATGGCACCAAGACCCCTTGCCTGATTCCGTTCCCCTAGAGCAAGCCATCGAAATAGTGGCGAAGTCCCATGGCCTCGACAGCGACAAGCCTTTTCCATTTATTATCGAAGGCATTGCAGACAGTTTTGAATTGCATGTGATCAATGGCTTTTGTCCGATCGCAACGCCAGATTTGGCCCCCGAAGACCAGCCGTGGCGGAGCCGGGGAAGCTCCACCCCCATCAAAGTCGTCGGCTTCTTCGCAAAAAATCAAACGGGCGTGATGACCCATCACGGATCAAATCTTCACATTCACGCCATCATTGATGACGGGGAAAAAATCACCTCCGGCCATTTAGATCAGATCAAAATGAAATCCGGATCTTTACTGTCAGTCCCCAATATCAACAACAGCACATCATAATCGAGGATCGCCAGTCATATCCTCTCAGACTCCAGTCGCATACCGATCCACGCGCACGCTCTTACCTTTGAAGGTGGCCTGCGGTGGAGGAGTTTCAATAATCTTAGGCGCCTTCAGCGGACGCTTCACTGCCACCCGCCACGTCGCCATCGCCAACGATGCCCGTAAGAGTGCTGCGTCCTCTTCCTCTCGTGCCCCTTCACCGACCAATATTCTCAGCAGCACCGCATCCTTTTTGACCGCCGCCTTGCCCTTCCCTTCAGGAAACATCGGGTCGATCAGGATGGCATCCGGTCGTCGCTCTTCTTCGGTGATCCGCGCCAACGCCCA
>JADHSM010000016.1 GCA_016776905.1 Planctomycetota bacterium
CTGTTCACAATTCTCGCCTGTTCACAATTCTCGCCTGTTCACAATTCTCGCCTGTTCACAATTCTCGCCTGTTCACAATTCTCGCCTGTTCACCATGTCATACCCTTCTGTGTTACGGCCTGTGTTACAGGGTCGACCACTTTCGCGCACCTGTAACATCGACCGTAAAGGCGTCACTTCTTCGATTCCTTCGACTTCGTCACTTCAAGTACCGCCTTCAGCGCCCAGACAGTGTCAATTCGCAATTCATCCTCGGTGGTATACTTTATGGGGGCATTGCCAGCTCCCCCGGAAGGAATCGACATGTTTATCACTCTGAGGATTTCGACAGTGGTTCTCATATTCCTTGGGATAAATTCAGCCTCCTCTCACGCGATGCAAGACGAGACCTCGGTTGAAAAACCGTCGATCCAACTTGAGGAACTGCCCAAAGAACGCATCCGACTGCGATCATGGATTATCGAGGGGAGAGCCATCGCTGCTCTGCCAGATCTGAACTCTTACTTGGCACTTTTTCCGGAGAATGGCGCACTTCACCTTTTGAAAGGTGAGGCTCTCTACGCCCTCGAACGCTTCGAGGATTCGGCCAGCTCATTCTCTCGCGGCGTCGAGCTCGACCCAGGAAAACTGGGTGAACTCTTTAACTATGGTCGCTGTCTTCAATCTCTCGATCGATATGAGGAAGCACTCGAAGTGTTTCTCTCGATGCAATCTCGAAGTGATACATCACTGCAAGTCCGTGGTTATTTTGGGGAAGGACTCTCCCGGCAATCTCTGGGAAACATAGAGGAAGCAAAACGACTTTACCAAAAGGCTCTCACCCTCAACCCCAGTTTCGACCGTGCTCGTTATCGCTTGGCATTGATTCTTCTCGACGACTCTCCTGACGAGGCTCTCTCGATGTTGAACAGAGTGCTCATCAGTGATCCTCTCCATCATGGAGGGGCATATAATAAAGCGTTGGCGTTGAGAAACCTCCAGCGTATGGATGACGCCCAAAAGGCTTTGGCTCGGTATCAACAGATTCTGGCGGGTCGGTCTCGCATCGCTCTCTTAAAAGAACGCTGGGCGATGACGCCCAATGAGACTTCAATCCTTTTGGAACTGGGCCGCGTTTACAGAAGCCTGGGAGTGACGGGAGAATCCTTACGCTGGTTTGCCCGCGCTGGAGGACTTGCACCCAATGACCCTGAGCCCGCTATTGAAACCCTAAGAACTTTGATTCTCGCTCAACGAAGAGCGGAAGCACTCCAATTGGTTCAACGCCTCAAGAGCACCCCCCTTTATGCCGCGGCCAAAGATCAAATCGAAGACCTGCTCAAGCCACCTACCGAAGAGGAATGAGAGATAGGACCCCAGAAACCAGAAGACTCAGATGGGCCAATGTGTCCTTGAAGGTTCTTTTCTTCTGATTTCTGTATCTTGACGTGGGCCCGCCATGATGAGGATCGAGAAGATATACGTATAAAAGAGAGCCATAAAGCCCACCACTACGATTCCCGAAATGTCACCGCCTCCAAAAATCTCCATATCGAAGCCGTTATCTCCCGCTCGTCCAAGTCCGAGAAGAATCCAAGTCCCCAATACGATCAGGAACAACCAGATATAGGTTCTCTGGAGTCGTCTTCCCAAAGCTTCGATCCGACTCATTTTATAATTCGGCGCCAAGAGATCATTACAGAGCGTTTCTCGCCAATTGCCTTCTGCTAAATCCTGGCCCTGCAATAAAGCGGGTACCATCAAATGAACCTCTAACATGCGAACCCTCATCCGCCATACATCAAAGTAGCGATAACGACGAGCTTCGATATGGAGAAGTAGATACAGCAAGACGCAGCAGAAGGGCAAAAGCAAGATAGATGCGTCGGTATTGGAGTATGCGAGCGAGATAATGGCCATTGTCGAGACCACCGCCCAGTGAGTGGTCGCATCCATTCTTTGTCTCCAGACATTCGCTCTGGAGAGTTCACCCCGATAAAAATGGGCCAATACTTGCAGATTTGACGCAGGAAAACGCTGAACCAGAGCACTTTCTCCATCAGCAGAAGATCCGTCTACACCGGGTTCCATTTGCGGCTCATGATTCGAATCATTCATTTCAGTCCCCCTTCGAGTCCACATCTAATCCTATAAAGACTGCCCAGTTTACTCCTGAAGATCAAGTGCAGGCTTGCGAATGATTCAAGTCGCAGACAAACTTAGGAACGAACACTCCGGGAGGAAGTCCATGACAACAAGCCAATATTTTAAGCACCTCATTATCTCCCCTATTCTCCTTGTGATTCTGTTTCCAGGAATCCATGTTCCAGGTAGCCATGGAGACATCTTTTCAAAACTGCACGCCGCAGAGCGAAAAGAAGAACTCACGAACACCGCAACCCTGCCCGGAGAAGCCGTCATCTGGCCGCACTCTCCTCGCATTTCACCCCAAGGGGATCTCGTCGCATTCACTTGGGAGGGAGATCTATGGCTCGGCTCCATCGACGGAGGGCGTGCCCGACGATTGACGGACCATCCCTCATGGGAATCTGACCCGGTATGGAGCCCTGACGGAAAACAGATTATCTTCTCGTCCACTCGAGAAGGTAGCCGCGATATCTGGTCTATCCCGTCAGCAGGAGGCACTCCCCAACAACTCACTTGGTGGAGTGGTACAGATAGACCCTCTGATTGGTTCCCGGGTACACGCTCAGTTCTCATGTCCAGTGACCGCGTCGACAGCTGGAAGCGGGGCGGAGCACAACTCTACAAACTGAACCTCCCTGATCAGGAAAGTAAGGCTCTTGAACCGCAAAGATTGAGCCTGGCATCTGCTTCTTCAGCACGCATCTCACCGTCCGGTAGAGAACTGCTCGTGACTCGCTGGGGAGTCGGCATGACTCGTCAAGGGTATGAAGGGTCGATGGCCACTCAAATTTGGCATTTCAAACTCGAGACCGGTGAATGGAAACAACTGACTCCCACCAATTTGGATCATCGCCATCCTTGCTGGATCACTGACGACCAGTTTCTCATGGTGGAAATGATGGAGGGACGCGGTCAACTCGTCGAAAGAAATCTGTCCGGAGATCAGCGCAAGGTATGGACCGCATTTAAAGAAGACTCCGTTCGATCACCGAGCATTTCCAAGGATGGCTCGATCGTCACCTTTGAAGTGGATATGAAACTTTGGAAACTGAACAGAAACACCGGTGAACTCGAGACGGTTTCTTGGTTTGTTTCAGAAGATCTTCCTATCCTTGGAACGAAGATGTTGTCATACAGTCGAGCGCGATCCGCAAGCCTATCAGCCGATGGGAAAATGCTCGCCGCGAGCAGCGAAGGCGACATCTTGGTTCGACGCGTCGAGGCGGGTTTGTCGACTCACAGGGTCACCTCTCATCCCGCTTCAGATTCAGACCCCATATGGCTGCCCCTCAAAGATGGGGAGCAAGCACAGAGCATACTTTTCGTGAGTAAACGGAGTGGAACAGAAGACTTCTATCGTCTCTTCAGTTCAGAGCAAAACGAGCCTCGTCTCGACCGTTGCCTTTCGACCGCCGTGGAACCCTTCCCCGGCCCCAAAGGTCGAAAACGTTCTCCCTCCGTCTCCCCCGATGGGAAAACTTTGGCATACGTTCGAGGAGATGGAGATCTTGTGGTCCAGACACTCGATGGCGAGAACGTCAGGGTCGTACATACGGGCTGGTCTCCACCTTCTTATTCATGGTCCCCCGACAGTCGCTGGCTAGCCTTCTCCACCCAGGATAACAATTTCAATAGTGACGTATGGCTCGTCCCCGTCGATGGAACCCGGGCTCCATTCAATCTCAGTGCCAACCCCAGGCCCGACATGAGTCCTGTATGGAGCCCCGATGGCAAGAAATTGGCATTCGTCTCTCAGCGTGATGAAAACGGGGGTGATCTATGGTGGCTTTGGCTTCGCAAAGAAGATCACCAACCCATCGCTGAGGATCGGGAACTTGCGAAAGATCCTCTTCCTGATCCACCTCAAGAAAAGCCCGCCAAAACCAAAGACGAGGACGATTCTGAAAAGAAAGTAACCCCTCAAAAGAAAGACGACCCTGAAAAGGAAAAACTCAAAGTCCTCATCGATCTTGATGGAATACGCCAGAGATTCAAACGTGGGTTCGCCTCCGACGATGGTGTTCGCTCCCCCATTTGGGGTCCTAAATCGAAAAAGATATTTTTCGTCTCCTCGCACGAGAACAGTTCAGGAATCTACGCCATCGATATCGACAAGGGCTCTTCTGCGAAAAAGATAACGACCGGTCGAGATCCTCTTCGGACATGGAACTCCAAGAAAAAGGTCTTTCTTCGCATTGCCAGTGGAACCCCCACAACAGTGACGGAAAGCGGTAAAAGTACACCTCTGAGTATCAGTGGAAGCTTCTCTGTTGACATGAGATTGCGTCAAGAAGCCGTTTTCGACGAAGCTTGGGCCACGATGCGAGACCGCTTTTATGACATCGATCTCAAAGGCCTCGACTGGGACGCCCTTGGAAAAAAATATCGTCCCGTCGCCATCTCACGTCGTGATCGATACGAATTCGGAGTGATCATCAATCGGTTGATTGGAGAACTGAATTCGTCGCATCAAAGGTTTTCGCCTTCAGGGACTTGGTCAAAAACGATTGCAGCGACAGGAGTACCGGGCTGGCAACTGGACTGGGAACCTGGGAAGTCTCTTCATTACAGGATTTCTGAGATTATCGCCGATACCCCAGCCGCTTCTGAAGCGGCAGATATTGAGATCGGTGATCTTCTTCTCGCCATCGATGGGAAGCCGTTGGCCGCAGGAGAGAACGTCTCCATCCCCTTGATGTCAAAAGTCGGAAAAAGGGTCGTCTTCACCCTTCAACGTGGAGATCAAACCCACGACGTCCGATTACGTCCCATTTCCAACAACGTATTGAGACAACGGAAATACGCTGCTTGGCTCAATGAATGTCGAGATGCTGTCCATCGGAAATCGGCAGGACGACTGGGATACTTGCATATCCGAAGCATGAACCAGTCCAGCCTCGACCTCTTCGCTGTACAACTCTATGAAGCCGGTCACGACCGAGAAGGCCTCATCATCGACGTACGCGAGAATGGAGGTGGTTGGACAACGGACCGCCTCCTCGTCTCATTAACTCGTCGCCCCCATGCATTGACGCAACCCAGAGCCGGAGGCTTGGGGTACCCCAACGATCGTCTTTCAGCTCCGTCCTGGACCAAACCTGTCGCTGTCATCTGTAATGAAAACTCCTACAGCAATGCCGAGATCTTCTCCCATGCCATCAAGAACCTGAAGCGCGGCCCATTGATCGGGATGCCGACTTCTGGAAGCGTCATCAGTACAGGAAGCAGCTCTCTCCTCGACGGAAGCACCATTCGAGTGCCCTTTAGAGGTTGGTATACTATTCCTGGCGGTCTGGATATGGATCTCAACGGTGCGATCCCTGACATCTTGGTACCTTCTGATCCCCGTGACGAAGAATCCGCCAAGGATCGACAGCTGGAAACGGCCATTGACAGACTTTTGAAAGAATTACCGGAAGCTCCAAGAGCGACCTTCTAGAGCGATTTAGGCGTAAAAATTTGCAAGAATCACTGCTCTTCTGACGGGTCTTGTTGACCCGTTGGGGTTCTGCTCTGTATATTAACTGTATGTCCAATAGAAATAACCGACGGGTCAAGAAGGCCAACCACGGCAAGCGTCCGGCGAATCACAATCGTCGCCAGAAACGCACAGCCAAGTTTAAGAACTAGTTCCTCCTCAGGAACTGGCCCCCTTCACCGTGTTCTGCTCTTGAAATCAATCGACTTGTGCCTCTCGGTGGCACGAGCCTCCCCCATGCTGTAAGAATACTCTTCGAACCTTAATAAATGCGTTCGTTGGTCGTTCATTGCACGAGTCGTTCGTTGCACGAGTTCAGTGGCATGAGCTCAGTGGCATACCCACTCAAGAATAGTTGAAAACAAAGTACCGGAGGTCTCCCATGGACATCGCTTTACTCAAGGATACTGCTCAAAAAATGGTCGCTCGCGGAAAAGGCATTTTAGCGGCAGACGAAAGTCATCCGACGATAGGAAAGCGATTCGCTGCTCTTGGCATAGAAAACTCAGAAGAGACACGTCGCACTTATCGCCAAATGTTTTTTCACAGTCCTGGAATAGAAGAGTGCATCTCAGGAGTCATACTTTTTGACGAAACTCTTCGCCAGAGCGATGACGCAGGAACACCCTTCCCCCAGTTCATGAACTCAAAAGGAATCATCCCGGGAATCAAGGTCGACACCGGAGCAAAAGACCTTGCAGGGCATTCCGGAGAGAAAGTGACGGAAGGTCTCGACGGATTAAGAGATCGCCTCGCAGAATATTTCGAATTGGGTGCACGGTTCGCGAAATGGCGTGCAGTCATCACTATCGGAAAAGATATCCCTTCTGACGCTTGTTACATGGCCAACGCCCATTCTTTAGCGAGGTATGCACGCCTGTGTCAGGAAGCATCCATCGTTCCCATCGTAGAGCCTGAGGTACTCATGGCTGGGGATCACGACATCGACATCTGTGATCGCGTCACCACGAATGCTCTCCACTCCACATTTTCTCAACTGAGTGAACAAGGAGTCCTTCTGGACGGGATCGTTCTCAAACCATCTATGATTATTCCAGGAACAGGATCTCAACCTGTCGACCAAGAGACGGTCGCTTCAAGAACTGTCGATTGTCTCTCGAGAACAGTCCCTAATGAAGTTCCCGGCATCGCATTCCTCTCTGGAGGTCAAAGTGACGAGGACGCGACAGGCCACCTGAACGCCATGAACGCACTGGGCCAACAACCTTGGAACCTGACTTTCTCATACGGAAGAGCTCTGCAAGCCACCGCCATGAAAACGTGGGCGGGGAAACCGGAAAATCTTTCCTCGGCTTCGGCAGCGTTCATGAGAAGAGCTCGCTGCAACTCTGCAGCCTCATTGGGTGAGTGGCGTGCCGAACTGGAACAATCCACAGAGTAAGAATTGTTAAAACCTGTTGAAGATTCCGGGGTTTGCTCTATAGCCCGCAGCTTTAGACATGAACCAATAGAAAGTAAAACGAGATGATCCTTCTCCTTCCTGGTTCCGACAAGCCTCGCACGACAACGTGGCTTTCATGTGCTGCATTTATTTTCTATGCAGTCTTTGCTGTGGCTCCTGCTTTCTCTTCTTCATTCGCAGATGACTCGCCAAAAAATAAAACGAAAAAAGCAGATCCAAAAACACAACGACTAGGGATTGATGGCGCAAGACATCTTCTCGACAGAACCGTTTTTGGAGGATCACCCGATGCCCTCAATGAATTTGCCCAAAAAACTCGAACAGAAGCTGTCGATCATTTGTTGTCGACACTCCAGGTGGAGGCGGTAACCCCTCTTCCCTCATGGTCCCAGCAATCTCCTGCTGAGGTTCGAAAACTTCGCAACCAAGACCGAGCCGCTTTCGGAAAGAGACTAAGACAGTGGCAGAATGAGTTGAGGATTTGGTGGACGCGCGAGTTGCTCTCTTCTCCTTCACCTCTCACAGAGAGACTCGTTCTGCTTTGGCATGGTCACTTCACTTCCGAAATGCAAAAAGTTCGTTCACCTCATGCCATGCTCCAGCAAAACATTCTTTTCAGAACTCACGCAGCAGGTGATTACAGTAAATTGCTACACGCCGTGGCTCTCGATCCAGCAATGATTCTGTATCTCGATACTCAAAAAAGTAAAAAAGGGAGTCCCAACGAGAATTTCGCTCGGGAGTTATTCGAACTTTTTGGTCTCGGTGAAGGTCATTACACTGAAAAAGACATCAAGGAAGCCGCGAGTGCATTTACGGGATATAGGATCAACCCTGATACGGGAAAAGCCCGGCTCATCCTGCGCCAACATGATTCTCGCCGAAAAACAGTTCTAGGACGCAGTGGCAACTTCAAAGCACCGGATATCGTCAATTCTGTACTTTCGAAGAAGGCCTCTTCGGAATGGATCGCTCAAAAGTTCTGGAAGGAGTTTGTCTCTCCAACTCCCGATGAAAAAGTGGTGTCCAAATGGGCGACCCAATTCAGGAAATCAAAGTTGAGCATTCGTTCATTATTAGAAACGGTACTGCTCTCTGAAGCATTCTGGTCACAAGAGTATCGGGGAGCTCTGATCAAAAGCCCCGTGGATTTAGTGATCGGCTCATTACGCCGATTAGATATGTCCGAGGTTCCTGCTGGACTGGCTTTGAGAA
Source organism: Planctomycetota bacterium (assembly GCA_016776905.1). GTDB lineage: Bacteria > Planctomycetota > UBA8108 > UBA1146 > UBA1146 > UBA12191. The sequence goes on from JADHSM010000016.1 coordinate 8,244, forward strand.
GTATTTCCCGTTTGGGACAAAACCTCTTTGACCCCCCCAACGTTGCAGGTTGGCCCGGCGGAACCAATTGGATCGATGCCACGACGTTACTGAATCGAAGAAGATTTATCTCCGAGCAGTTACCGACAGGCATGATTCATCTGATCCGCTCCCAAAACGCCAAATCGGAAAACCCACCGAAGAATCCGGCAAATCCCGACGCGGATGAGGAATCCATGAATCCAGACGGAGTGATGAATCCAGACGGGATGATGAATCCAGACGGAGTGATGAATCCAGACGGAGTGATGAATCCCAAGAAGGATGCGTCGCTGCCCGACGATACGACTCCCGACATCACGACTCCCGACATCACGACTCCCGACATCACGATGGCCGACGATGCGATGCAAAAAGAACGACCTCAACGGCTCAGGAATCGTGAAATGCGACGTCTGAGACCCCAAGCTTCTGCACGACTGGAACAATTGTTTCAGCATTTTCGTCAACTGTTCATGAGCGACACCGATGCTTGGTTGAAATGGTGGCTGCCCTTCAAGCCGGTCACCGATGCCGAACATGAAGACACAGGTTTTGGTCGTCTAAAAGGCGTTCTCCTCGACCCCACCTTTCAATTGAAATGAGATCACATGACGCTTGATCGAAGAACATTTCTCCATTTAGGAGGCGCTTCTTTTGTTCCGTGGCTCATTCCCGGCGTTGAACTGTGGGCTATGAATGAAGATTCCAGCGACAAATCCGCGATCGGTGCAAGGCTTCAGGATCGTATTCTGATTCTCGTCGAATTACAGGGCGGAAACGATGGGCTCAACACGGTAGTCCCCTTTCGTAACGAGAGATACAAGCAGCTCAGGCCGAAAATAGGACTCAAACCTAAAAACATCATCGAACTCGAATCACATCTCGGAATCAATTCTGCCCTCGCTCCTCTCACAGAGGCTTGGGAAGATGGAGATGCGTGCTGGATCCTTGGCCTGGGATACCCCAAACCCAACCGTTCACATTTTCGATCTATCGAAATTTGGGAAACCGGCTCCGACAGTGATGAAGAGATCGCAGATGGTTGGTTGGCACGAATGCTCAAAGATCATTCAGATCCCCACCGAGCTGCCGACGGCATCGTCATCGGCGGCGGAGATACAGGGCCCCTCTTCGGAAATGATCTCAGGGTTTTGAATATGGATGATCCCGAAGATTTTTCTAAACAAGCCCGAACAGTTCCTGAAGTCGCTCAGGGTAAAGACGCTCGTAAAGCGTTGGAGCATTTGATCGAAGTCCAAAAAGACATCAAGAAAGCGGCTGGAATCATCGACGACAAAATCAAGTCTGGACCGAATCACGGTGTTCGATTTCCAGATACTCGATTTGGTCGACGCTGTTCTGTGGCCGCAGACTTGGTCGCGTCGGGAGTCCCCTGCCCGGTCATCAAACTCTCCATTGGAGGATTTGATACTCACTCCGATCAGTTGAATAAACATTCGCGCTTACTGGCGGAACTGTCCGGTGGGTTATCAGCCTTACGACAAGCGCTCAAGGCGACAGGGATCTGGGAAAGATCACTGATATCCACTTATTCAGAGTTTGGACGCCGAGCCCGTGAAAACGGCAGTCAGGGAACGGATCATGGTACAGCCGCTCCCCACTTGGTGATGGGTGGAGCAGTCCAGGGTGGATTCGCTGGTCGATACCCAGATCTCGGAAAATTGGATAAAGACGACCTTATTCACACGACTGATTATCGTCGACTCTACGCAACTATCGAACAGAAGTGGTTTGAGCTCCCTCCCAGAGAAGATGTTGCTCGAGGTGCCAAACCCCTCGAAATCCTCAAAACAGTCGCTAAATCGCCAAATTCAACATCAGGGAAGTGAAGCTTCTTTCCATTTGCTTCACCCTTTATCTGTACCGGGGTAACCTAGAGGCAGAAATGGATGAATAATGTCACTACTCATACAGAGCATTATTGCTTTTGTTCTCGGTCCCATCACCGCTTCATTGGGCAAGAGGCTGCCCTCTCTGCTGCCGATACTCGATGGGTTTATTCTCATTTCTGTCACCGGGTTGATCGTCATAGAAGTCATCCCTCACTCGATGGACGATGTTGGGCTTTGGGCCATCCCTCTTGCCCTCATCGGATTATTAGTCCCAACGATCATCGAGAAAACCCAGCATAAAAGAGCACGTCGAGCCCATGATATGGCGGCCTATTTTGGTGTCGCCGCCATATTGTTTCATTCCATGATAGACGGAGTGGCGCTATCGCTGGAGACAGTGACAGATGCGAGCCCTGGAATTGCTACGGCTGTTATCCTCCACCGATTGGTTGAGGGAATGGCCATTTGGTGGGTGATCCGCCCTCTCCATGGGCGAGGTGTCGCCAGTTTGTTCATCCTTTTAGGAGTCGTCGTTCATTGCCTGGGGTACTTCGGAAGTCAGGGACTTCAAACATGGTTTGAATCCTTCCCCACGGGTGGGCTTTTGGCTCTATTGGGGGGCGCACTTCTTCATGTTCTCGTGCATTCGACCTCTCCCAAAATTGCTGACCAAAGCAAGGTTCCAATGCTTTCTGCCCTCGGTGCAGTTCTGGCAACCATCTTCCTCGTCACCAGCGTAACGGGCAGCGCGCATATCGATCATCAGCATTCTCATGATGGCATTGGTCAACTGATAAAAAACTTCATCGCACTCGCCCGAGAGAGCGCACCGGCATTACTTCTGGCCTACACCGTCGCAGGCTTGATTCATGCCCTGCTTCCAAAAGCAACGATCGACTGGATGGCGAAAGGCTCACATACACAACAATCGGTGCGCGGAATGTTGTTTGCTTTGCCGTTGCCCATTTGTTCCTGTGGAGTCCTCCCACTCTATAAAAGTCTCGTCGAACGTGGAGTACCGACCGCTGCCGCCGTCACTCTTTTAGTGGCGACTCCTGAACTGGGAATAGATGCCGTCTTCTTATCCTTCACCATGATGGATGGTCCCTTTGCCATAGCACGTGTTCTTTCCGCCGCCGCTTTGGCCATCATCGTTGGCCTTCTCGCCGTGACATATATTCCACCCTTTAAGACCGCCTCAAATTCGAAGGAATCAGAGGAGCCCGATCGCCCACTGGGAGAAAGAATTGCGAAAGGCCTCAAGGTTGGCCTTTGTGATTTAGTCGACAGCACCGCTCCATGGATTGTTCTAGGACTCTTCCTTGCTGCTGGGCTCTCCCCCCTTGTCGAAGATGGAACGTTTCTCTCAATGATTCCGGACTGGTTAAAGGTTCCGGCCTTCGCTCTTCTTGGACTGCCGATCTATGTTTGTGCAAGTGGAGCCACTCCGTTGGCAGCAGTTCTCATCGCAGGAGGAGCTTCTCCGGGTGCGGCATTGGCATTTTTGCTCACAGGACCCGCCACCAACGCTACGACCTTCGGTATCCTGAGTGATCTCCACGGCAAGAAAACGGCCATTCTCTTTGCTGTCTGTGTTGGACTCGGTGCCATCGGGATGGGTTATACCGTCGATGCACTGCTCCCTTCAGTGGAAGTCGGCGCAGCCGCTCACCTCGGACATGATCATGGCGAGGAAGGGCATTCCAGCTTTACTCAGCCGGGTCTCCCCGAAGTAAGCCTCCTAGCCCTGACTCTTCTGTTCACATTAAGTATTTTCCGAAAAGGCCCACGCCCATTCATGACACAAGTGTTTGGAGTTCCTACCGGCTCACCGGAATCGTCCTCAGATGGTTCCTGTTGCTCTTCCGGAGAAGATGAACCTCCTGCCCCAGAGCCTCCTGCCGGTGGCTCATGATGCTCCGGATCATGAAGACCCGGTCGGGTCTGGTTGTCCTCGCCTACTTCAGTGGCTAGCATCCCCAAAAGGGAAGCCTTGAGCCCCCGTACCCCGATCTCCGGAAGGGAGACCGCAATGCCATATCCAGAAGAACTCGTCACACCGATGAGAAAAGAACTCACCGACCATGGTGTCACAGAACTAAAGAGTGCAACGGAAGTGGAAGACTTTCTTTCCACTGACGAAACCTCTTTGGTCATCGTCAATAGCGTCTGTGGCTGTGCAGCAGGTGGAGCACGTCCAGGAGCCGCTCTTGCTATCCAGTCAGAGACACGCCCAGCTCGTGTCGGAACTGTCTTTGCAGGTCAAGACGTCGAAGCCACGCAGAAGGCCAGAGATTTTTGTGCACAGGTTCCCCCGAGCAGTCCTTCCATGGCTCTCTTCAAAGGAAGCGAACTGGTCTGGTTCTTGCCTCGTCACATGATTGAAGGCAGAGATCCACAAAGCATTGCTTTCGATCTCGTACAAGCTTTTGAAGAACACTGCTCCAGTACTGCGAGCTGATCTTGGGAACATTCCACGACCACATGGGAGAACTTCACGGGATTACCGTGGTTGTTCGTCAGTTAGATGGAAACACTTGGATCGGTCGCTGTCACAGTGAAGATTCAGTGGAAGTCATTCTTCACGATGCGGATCAACACGTGTCGCAGGAGAGCGATGAATCTCCAGAAGACTGGCTCAAGAGAGCTCGGCAAATGGGACATTGGCCGAGAGTCTCAACCGTGCGTGTTCCAAGAGAACGTGTAAAGGTACTTGTTCGCTTATCTGATGTTACGAATGGAGGCGAACTGCCGGCATCTTGAAGCCCGCTGTTCGCCTCCATATCAGAGCGTATTTTCTGAACGAAATAGATTCGTTTAAAAACTACACCGGTCAATCTTCTTTCTGACCCGCTGCATCTCTTTGTTCATCCTTCAAGTTCGGGGGTGGCGTCGCTTCTCCAACAAGGAGACGTGTCATTCGCCCCATATCCAACAGCATCGGAACTGAAGGATCATCACTATTGAGAATGACCTCTGGGATTTCTAGGTTTTTCACGGCTTCGAGAGCGAGAAGAATACGTCCCCCAGCACTGTCCAACGCAGAATTCCTCAATTCGTCACGCAAGGCTTTTGATTTCTCAATCGCCAGTTCCCCGGTAGCAATCAAAATATCACGCTCAGAGATTCCTTCTGCACGGGTCTTTTGGTCGTACAACTGGGCTTCAGAATCGATCGTGGCAATCTGAACTTCAAAGTCAGACTTCTTTTCCTGAATTTTCTTTTCCCAGTCACGTTCTTTCGCCAAGACGGCAGCACCTATTTGACGCTTTTGGGTTTGCACCTTTTGATCTTCCTCTGCCTGTGCGGTCAGAGCTTCTTCTAATTTGGACTGTTGACGAAGCAACTGCTTATTCTGCAATTTGTCTTCGTAGTCAGCCTGAAAACTCACGGCCCGAATGAGGATATCTTCAGGCTCAACATGGAACTGTGCGAGTTTCTCTCTCAACACATTCAAAGTTAATTGAGCTCTTTCGGTTCTTGTATCTGTCAGTTGCAAGTCTTCCGAAGTCAACTTGGCAAGTTCAGTTCTCAGAACATCGAGCACCAGTGAACGGACTCGATCGACATAGTCCACTCGCAAGCCGTCTTGAACGAGTCGATATGCGCCCCCTCTGATGATTTTGTACGTCACAGAGACATCCAGCTCCACGTTGTTATTGTCGGAGGTTCTCAGCTGTAGTGGACCTCGCCAATCTTCGATCTCACGAGTTGAGATTCTGCGATCATCGATACGAGCACCACCGGTGAAGTGAAGGAAGTGAGTTTGACGGGGAAACAAATGCCAAATGTGATAACTCGGAAGGGACAGTACTAATCCTGTGGAGAAATCTTCTTCGATCACTCCCTTACCGGGGCCGACCTGGACCTGCTTCACTCCAATGGAAGCCGGTGGAATCTTTGTGGTCAATCCAACTGCAAATAAAACCAGAACTATGAATGCGAGGAGAGAGTATGAAAGAAACTTCATCGGCGATTCCCTTTCAACTCAGGAATTCCCGGAGAATTATTACCTGAAGACGGCGGCAACAAATGCTCAACCCTTACCGGAGATGAATCTCGACGATATGGAACCACGCTAAAACGCACTCGTTGGAAGAGTCTGGACAATTCTTCTCTGACCAAGATCTCGCCTTGCTTTTCGAGTGCCTTTGTACGAGCAACCAAGCCTTCTGCAGCTTTAATGGCGCTATCCTCAAACGCTCGAGCTTCTGCTTCTTTCTTGAGTTGCTCCGCTTTTCCTGCGTTGATTTGAGTAATCTTGTAAGCGTCAGCTGACTTTTCGACTTTTACTTGTTCCTTCTCAGCGTTGATCTTGTCAGCACCGAGAATACCGATGGCCTGCTCATATTCAGAAGCCTTCGTCCGCTCTGTTTCAGCTAACTTTCTATCGAGTTCATTGACCAATTTGGTTTGCTCGATCCGCAATCTTTCAACCTCCTGATTGGCATTTTTTCGATCTTCGATAGCCTTTTCAACTTCAGCCACAAAGATCGGTTTAGGAGTAATGATTTGCAGAATTTCGATACCATGCGGGTTCAAGAACTTGTTCAGGCGAATCTTTGATTCGCTGGTCGCCGTCATGTAGTTACTAGGGTCAGCGATCGCTTCTGAGGAATATCGACCAAACTCATCACGCAATACAGCCCGGGCAAATGCACGAACCCAATTTCGTTTAAAGGATTCTCCTGGTCCACTGTCCTGAAGAACGAGGGCTGCGTCTCCCGGGATCAACTGGTACTGCAAGGACAAGCTGTCAAATCGAAACTTTGACCCGTCAGAAGCTCGAACTTCGAGCTCCTGTACGTGGTTGTAATCGAGGTCTCTCCCCCCCGTCATTTCAAATTCGTTAGGCGACTTGTCCATGACATACGCATCGTTTAGCCACGGAATAAAGAACGCGACACCCGGAGTCCGGATCACTTTTTCTTCACCTGTCATGTAATTGACAATGACAGCCACTTCTGTGTCAGCAATATTGACGATGCCCGCTCTTCCTGTCAGGACGAGGAATAACATCCCACCGACAATGAGACCCAGCAATATCAATGGAACAGCAAACGGTGGAATTTCAGGAATACCCGGAGAACCAGATCCTTGTCTGGGTTTCTTGGGTGGCGGCGGTGGCCAGCTATCCGGAATACCGTTATCGGAAGGTGTCATGTGAATCCCCAATCAATCAGAAGGAAGTTCTGATGAGGATTCATAATAGAACGGCACCCGACGATTCACAACAGCGACGCTGTTATTCCGACCTCTTAACCGAGGATTTCCTGACCCAAAGCACTCGCAATGATGGCGACTCCTACCTCAGCGGTTCTATTCGACTGATCTAAGACCGGATTGACTTCGACCAATTCAAGCGATCCCATCTTCTGAGTTTCGGCGACCATCTCCATCGCCAGATGTGCCTCTCTATAGGTAAAGCCACCCTCGGTTGCAGTTCCCGTACCAGGAGCAAACCGAGGATCGATGACATCGATATCAAAACTCACATGAAGATGATCGCAATCAGAGAGAATATACTGAATAGCTTCTTCTAAGATCACAGGCAATCCTCTTCGGTCGACATCCTCCATCGTATACGCCTGAATCTCCGACTCTTTGATGCGACGCCGTTCACCGGGATCGAGATCTCGGAGTCCGATTTGAACGATGCGGTGAGAATCTAGCTTCTGACCGACATAACCAATCTCCGTCAGTCCCTTCGGTCCCTTTCCTAACAGGGAAGCCATCGGCATCCCGTGAATGTTACCGGTTGGAGTGGTCTCTGGTGTATTAAGATCCGCATGCGCGTCAAACCAAAGCACTCCGATTTTGGGACTCGAGTCCTTCTTCTTTGCCTTCAAATGTGAAGCCACACCACTAATCGTCCCTACTGCAACGGAATGGTCTCCTCCCAAAACGAGAGGGAAATGATTCCTGTCGAGAGACTCGTGAACCTTGTCACACAAATTTTGACACGTCGTCGAAACGACATTGAGATAGCGTTGTGTGGGATCTCCCGGATCTTCGGATTCAGGATTAGGAACAGGTATATCGCCGGAGTCGATGACAGGCAGTTCTATTCTCTCCAAGGCAGCTGCCAACCCGGCAATACGCAAGGCTGAAGGTCCCATAGAGACTCCTCGTCTCCCGGCACCATGGTCGAGAGGAACTCCTATTAACTCTATCGGGTCAGCACTCATTTCGAATCTCCTTTGAGTTCTTCTCTCAAACTTGAAAGACGACTACTCATACGATTGATACGAGGTTTCAGATCCGGACGTGATCCAAATGCCCTTCGATAAATCTGTAAGGATTCTTCAGCAACCTTTGGATCCTTTTTCGAAATGGCTCCATCGAAGACCAGTCTCCAATAATCAGAGAAAAGACTTATTCTCGCATCGTTCAAGCGAGTTCCATCCATGTAGAGATCGTACATTTCCAATGAGACGTTCAAATATAAGATCTTCCGACCTTCAGCATCACTCGCGCGCGCTTCTCGAACATAGTTTTGAAGAATTTTATTGATCGGCTGGTAGGCACTCCAACGCTGGTATCTCTCCAAAAGATTCTGATCCACACCAGTGACCTGAGACGCTTTCTTTAAAGCTTCACGTGTCGATTCTTTAATCTCCATGATGGCTTCCAAGAGCAAGAGACTCGCCTCAGAAGCGGAGGCTTCTGCGGATCCTGGCTCAGCACTTTTGACCCGTGCTCTCACTTTGACTAATTCAGAAGCCACTTCCACAGCAGCCCGAACTCGTTTTTCAGCATCGGGCCGGAAGTTCCCCCCCGTATCATTTCGAAGGATGACCTTTCCATCGGCATCCATCACTACGGTTGTGGGAAACGATCGGGCTCCGATTTCTCTCAACAATTCCTGATCTGGCTTATCCTGAAGACGTGCACTGATGTTGACGTAGGGAACGAAATCTCCCGACGCCATCTTTTTCCACCAATCGGACTGGAGAGGACCCCCCTCCAAAACTTTACAGGGCGGTCATGGCGAATAAGAGCGTGTGAAATAAGCCACGATGGGAAGATTATCCCGTCGAGCCCTTTCTATTGCCGCATCGAGGGTTCTCTCCCACTTCACGGCCTTTAAAAACGCGGATTCCTGCTTTTTCTTCCACCGGCTTTCCAATTCTTCCGGGCTTTGCCCTTCGAGCATCGAAGTGGAAATCAGGCTTACAGGCATCAAGATCAATAACCAACACAACCATAAAGGGTTTGATCGCATCATCATTTGGACTCCAATCTCTTCACCGTCCTCGTGTTCCGAGATCGGTGGCAGGTCGCTACAGGTTAGCATACCTTCATAAAAACAGGGCGACATCCACGGGAGGGCCCCAGAGGAAATCGAGGACCGATTTGGTACAAAAACCGAGAAAAAAACGCCCTGGTTTCACGGTCAGGGCTGCCATTGAACGAGATGGCAAAATTCTGTTCCTCAGAGCCCGTGACACGAGTGGATCAGGACCCAATGGGTCATGGCACTTTCTTCCCGGTGGCCATGTCGACCACGGAGAATCACTGGAAACAGCCCTGAAACGGGAAATCCTTGAGGAAACAGGACTGGAGGTGGAATCTCTCAGACCCGCCTTTCTGAGAGAATTCATCGCTGGGCGACATCGTCGCCTTTCCCCAGAAATGCCCTCTGATCTCCATGTGATCGCTCTGATTTACCACTGTCAGGCAAAACAGGGGTCTTTGGAGAAATTTGAGCATGGCATCGACGGGGTCGAGGTCACCGAAGCATTGGAATGGATCTCCCCAGACCAATTTGACTCCCTTGACCTTCGCCCACCCCACCTGAAAGCCGCTCTTCAGGCCCTCGAAACTGGTTTTGAAGGCGGGATCCAATACTGGCCAGAAGAAGATTGACCAGAGAAGATTGAATCCGGGACTGGATGCTTCCCCATCAGGGGCTAGGATTCGATCACGCCCGGACAAGTTAGTCCCTAAAAAGGATGAGGAGGCGGGTTGCCCCCGACAAAATCGCCATCCAGAAAAAAGACGGCCAAAAAAGCCGCTAAGAAAACTGCGAAGAAAACTGCGAAGAAAAAGGTAGCTGGTAAAGCCACCAAGAAAAAAACTTCTCGATCGCCCAGTAAAAAGGCATCGAAAAATGGCCGCAGTAGCAAGGATTCTCATCAGCAGGCTGATCTGTTTTCAAGATCATCGGCTTCAGATAAGAAGAAGTCCACGAGCAAAAAAAAGGTGACTTCAAAAAAGACTCCTGCGAAAGCCAAGAATTCCAATACCACCAAAGCGGAGATTCTTGCTGCGAAGCAAAAAGACATTTCCGTCAGTGAGTTCTTCGCTAAAAACAGACACCTCTTGGGATTTGACAGTCCTGCGAGAGCTCTTCTGACAACCGTCAGAGAAGCCATCGATAACTCTCTGGATGCCTGTGAAGAGGCTGAGATTTCCCCAGAAATCTATCTTGAAGTCACTGCTATCAGTGAAGATCAACACAAGATTATGATCCGGGATAATGGGCCAGGAATTGTCAAAGAACAGTTACCCAAGATTTTTGGTCGATTACTTTACGGATCCAAGTTCCATGCCCGAAAACAAACACGGGGACAACAAGGCATCGGCATCAGTGCGGCAGGAATGTACGGGACGCTCACCACAGGAAAACCGATGACCGTGATCAGCAGAATTTCCAGAAGGAAACCTGCGATCGAAGTCACACTCGCTATCGATATGGCAAAAAATCAGCCCGTCGTCAAAAAAGAGCGTGAAGTGGAAGTCGATTGGTCTCACGGAACCGAAGTGCACATTGAACTCGAAGGGACTTACAAAAAAGGTAAGCACTCCATCGATGCATTCCTTGAGCAGGTATCCTTGGCGAATCCTCATGTCGAGCTGACCTACATCAATCCAGTCGACGAAGAGCCCATCATTTGGAATCGCGTCACCAAGCATCTCCCTGAGCCTCCACTCGAAATCCTTCCCCATCCTCATGGCGTCGAATTGGGAATCCTGATGCAGATGATGAAGGAAACAAAATCCAGGACAGTCAGCGGCTTCCTGTGCAGCGAATTTTGCAGAGTAACCCCAAATGTCGTGAAGAAAGTCCGTGAAGAAACAGAAGCGCTGGGCAAGGACGTCGACACAGACCGACAACCTCGTCGACTCTCTAGTGCAGACGTCAAAATCTTACATAAAGCCATCGAGAACACAAAAATGATGGCCCCCCCTACAAATTGCCTCTCTCCCATCGGAGAAGAACTGATGGCAAAAACGCTGACTCGAAACTTTGATCCGGAATTGGTGATCACCGTAACGAGACAACCGGCGGTATATCGGGGTAATCCTTTTCAGGTTGAAGCCGGAATCGCCTATGGAGGAGAACTCCCGGGTGACGATCTCGCTTCCATATTCCGATTTGCGAACAGAGTTCCATTGCAGTACGAGCAAGGAGCCTGCGCCATCACACAGTCCATCGTGGCTTCCCCATGGAGAAACTACGAAGTCCAACAAGCCAGAGGCGCATTGCCAACCGGCCCACTAGCAGTTCTGGTTCATATCGCCAGTGTCTGGGTCCCCTTCACTTCAGAAAGCAAGAAAGCTGTGGCGGGGTATGACGAAATCTTGAAAGAGATGCGTTTGGCCATCATGGAGGCCGGTAGAAAACTGGCGACTCATCTGCGAAAGAAAAGAAGATTAGCAGATGCTGAGCGTAAAAAAGACTACATCAAAAAGTATATCCCCCAGATCGGAATCGCTCTGCAGGACATACTTGATTTGAGCGATCAACAGAGAACCGGAGCAGAATCAAAACTCGCAGACGTTCTCGAGCGTAGTAGGAAGATGTAAGGAATCACTCATGGCAAAAAAAGTGACTCGCGCATATCTCGACAAAGTTCGTCGGGACAATGCTCGCAAAGACAAAAAAACAATCTCTAGCATCGAAAATGCAGCGGACGAAATCTACAAGAAGATTCTCAAGCGAGGAAAGCCCGCGATGCGCTTTCCCGTTCGTAGTCTGAGCAATGTCTCCTACGACAAGAGAAAAGGGTATTTGGAAATAGGCAAAGCCCGCAAAGAACGCACCCTGACTGTAAACACCGTGAAAGGCTTCGCCCAAACACTACGAATGATGGGACTCTCACGAGATTTGGTGAGAAGTAATGACTTCGCTACAAAAAGGGACGTCTATTATCAGTCAAAGAACTGGGAAGACGCCAAGTTCGAGGACCAGACAGAATCAGACACTGTCATGGATGACATCGAAGCGTTGTTTTCCGTCGACGACGTGAGCAGGGAACAACTTCGATTCGTACCGGACGAACACGGCGGAGCAGTGGCTGGAGACTTGGTTGTCCTCGATCCCGATATTGAATCTGGAGAAGTAGAACGCATCGATTGCACCCGATTCGGAAGCGGCGCTTACACGATTCCCACTTCTGTAGAACATCTCAGCTTTGAGACGAATGCTAAATTTGTCCTCGCCATCGAAACGGGCGGTGTCTTTCAAAGGCTACAAAGTCATAAATTTTGGAAGACGGCCAATTGCATCCTTATCAATATGGCGGGAGTACCCACTCGGTCGACTCGAAGATTCATCAGAAGACTGAGTGAACAGGCGAAAATCCCGGTCTATGCGTTTGTTGATTGTGATCCTTACGGAATCTCAAATATCTACAGAACACTTAAAGTGGGATCGGGAAATGCGGCTCATATCAATAGGTTCTTTTGCGTTCCCAATGCGACATACCTAGGTGTCACCCCCCAGGACATCATCGACTATGAACTTCCAACCCATCCCTTGAAAGATGTCGATATCAAAAGAGCCAAGGACGCCCTTAAGAATGATCCGTTTTTCAAAAGCAAAAAATCGTGGAAGTCTGCCATCGAACAATTGTTGTCCATGGGAGTACGTGCTGAACAACAGGCATTGGCCATGTGGGGCCTGAACTACGTCATAGAAGAATATTTGCCCCGAAAACTGAAGAATCCGGGTATATTCCTACCCTAAGGATGTCTCACAGAATCACCGAGGCAAAATACCTTGATTGAATCCAGGAAGGACGAGTTCCATGCCGAACAGATTTTCTTTAACAGGACGAGTCATCATTCTTCTCTTGATGACTGTTTTCCCAGCGTTAGTGGGAGCACAGGCTCCTGATGCCACAGAAGCAGAACTCACGGGTTCCATGAGTACTTGGCTCGACAATCTGATTCCGGATGGAATGAAATCCAAAATCTTGTTTCTGGAACAATGGCAATGGCTCCTCCTGGCTATTATCGGAGTCGTCGCAGGGCTGATTCAAAAGATCGCCTCTCATCTCGGTGGCATACTTCTTCAGCCGCTCCTTTCTAGAGTAGGCCAATCTAAAAAAACCACTGAAGTCATCAACTCCATCGGTAAATCACTGGGCTGGTTCGCCTCTGCTGGGATTGTCAATTCACTTCACCCTCTGTTGAAGTTTGAGGGCTTTGGCAACTCGCTCATGGAAGTGGCTGTCAGAGGACTGGCAACTATTGGAGCACTGCTACTCGCATATCGCCTCGTTGACTTAATCAGTTCAAGACTTGAAGAATCCGCAGCCGAGACCGACAGCAAACTCGATGATCAGCTCGCACCCATGATCAGAAAAAGCCTGAAGTTGCTCGTCACGACCGGCGCCGTCATCTACCTGATTCAAAGCACAGGCGAAGACGTGATGCCTCTTGTCACAGGTCTCGGTGTATTAGGAATCGGGGTCAGTCTTGCGGCAAAAGATACATTCGCAAATCTGTTTGGTTCGATCACTGTCTTCGCTGATCGCCCCTTCTCTCTTGGAGATTGGGTCAAAGTCAGAGGAATTCAGGGCGTCGTCGAAGAAATCGGTTTTCGCTGCACCCGAATCAGAACCTTTGAAAGTTCCCTAGTCAGTGTTCCCAACTCAGAGCTGGTCAATGGCGTCATCGATAATATGGGGCAAAGAAATTACAGAAGGTTTAAAACCCTGGTCGGTCTGAGATACGAAACGCCTTCAGAAAAGATTGAAGCTTTCACAGCAGGAATCCATGCAATCGCGGCGTCTCAAAATAAGATCGAAACAGAAACTGTTCGGGCAGCCCTCGTCGACTTTGGCGCATCCAGTCTAGATATTCTCGTCAATGTCAGAATGGTAGTGGCGGATTACCCTGAAGAGCTTCGGGTCAAACAAGACTTCCTTATTCAAGTCATCAGGCTGGCTGAAGAACTTGAAGTCGGTTTCGCATTCCCTTCGACAAGTCTTTATGTGGAATCGACACCAGAGCATCCCTTCCCGGATTCAGCGGTCCCTTCCCATGAAAGCTTGTCACAACAGGTCCAGAAATTTGGACCTGGCGGAGAACGGGCTGTCAGCAAAGGGCCATTCGAAAAGCCCTAGTCTGACTTCTACGGATCCAATAGTCGGGGAAGTAGTGCTTCTAACAATTCGGTGGGACGGTCCACATGAAGCCAATGCCCCGCTTCTGATATGCTCGTAAAGCAACTACGCTCAGGATCTTTTTCAGCCGTAGTTTTCATTCTCAAAAGAGACTCATCGGAAACAACGTTCGAACGAGCCCCGACAACAAAGTCTATACGCTCTAAATCGCAACCATCGATGTGCGGCCAATAATCGAGACGATGATGATCGTCCAACAAACTCTCCACACGGTCGAGATCGAGATTGAGTTTCAATCCGCCATCGACTCGCTTGAGATTCTTTCCAACCCAGCCCGCTATCCCCTGTCGAAAACCTGACTGGGCCAATTCTTCAACAAAAGCTTCTCTACTGAGGTAAATATCAGGCCCATTTCTCAAAGCATCCATTAATAAGAGTACCGGGAATTCTTTGCGTGAATGGCCGGTCATTTGTAATGGAGCGGGATCAGCATCGAGAATTATACATTGTCGAATTTCCGGTATTCTTGTAGCGAGTTCTAATGCCATTTTGGATCCGAAAGAATGACCCATCACGCAACTGGGAGGACAACTCTGCACCGATATTAATTTTTCAAGATCAAGAACGCATGCTTCCACATCATCCGGGGGAGCTCCATTCCCCGATTTCCCATGAAGCCTATGATCAGGAATCAGAACACCAAAATCGGGTCTTCTCTCACATAATTCCCTGCCGAATGCGCCCCAGTTCGAGCCAGACCCCAGAATTCCATGGAGAATCAAAATCCAACCCGTGGGCTCCTCTGGCCCAACACTCCTCGACAAACAGTGTAATTCAGCCCTCATTAGACCTCTTCATGGCTCAACACAGGGTTCCCGTCCTGTAACTCTAAAAAAGTAACACCCATTACTCATCGTATAACTGATTTTTCACCCTCACTGAGAACTCCCGTTTATAATCAGATTATGAGTCAAAACGATCTACCAAACGAAAACAATGTACCTCGTAAGAAGCGGTCGTGGGCAGAACCGGTCCATGATCGACTTCGCCCTTGGTTGATGGCCGTCCTTGGTCTGTTTGCAATCTTGGCACTGAACTCTTTTTATCTCATCTCCGTGACTATTGCAGAAGAAGTTCTGTCGAACCAATTTCAAGATTCTTTCTACCAATGGATGTTCCTCGTTCACCTCATCCTTGGAACGATATTCATCATGCCCTTCGTGATTTTCGGGGTTTGGCATTTGAGAAGATCGTGGTCTCATCCGAATAAAAGAGCGGTGAAAGCAGGACTGGGTCTATTTGCCGCGAGCATTTTCCTACTACTATCAGGAATATTACTGACACGTATCGAAGGAATCCTAGAAATACGGTCTCCATACTGGAGATCTATTTTCTATGTCATCCACGTAGGAACCCCACTCCTCAGTGCTTGGTTATTCGTTCTCCATAGACTCGCAGGAAATCCGATACGTTGGATAGTGGGCACACGCTGGAGTCTCGCTGGAGTTCTCTTTGTGGTTCTGATGTTGGTCTGGCACCAGTTTTCTATTCCAGAAGGAAATACTCCTTCGAATGGAGATCAATATTTCGAGCCCTCTCTCGCTAGAACAAGTGACGGAAAATTCATTCCTGCTCACCGAATGATGCGAGATGAAACCTGTAAAGAATGTCACGAAGACGTTCATTCCCGCTGGTCGGAATCGGCACACCGATTTAGTTCATTCAATAATCCGGCCTATTTAGCCAGCGTAAAAAACACCCGAGATATTCTTTTGGAACGGGATGGAGACGTACATGCCTCCAGATTTTGCGCAGGCTGTCACGACCCTGTTCCCTTTTTTAGCGGTGCGTTCGATGACCCCTTGTTCGACATGGACAAGGATGTCACGGCTCACGCAGCAATCACATGTACAGTATGCCACGCCATAGAAAACATTCCTGGCCCTCGCGGTAATGGCGAATACGTCATCGGGCAACCGGAGTTATATCCCTTCGCAATGAGCGAAGATCCACTTTTCAAATGGGTCAATCGACAGTTAATCAAAGCCAAGCCCGCTTTTCACAAACAGACCTACTTGAAACCTCTTCATGAATCTGCGGAATTCTGCGCTTCGTGTCACAAGGTTCATATCCCCGAGGAACTCAATCAGTACCGTTGGCTCAGGGGACAAAACCACTATGACTCATGGCTGTTATCAGGTGTCAGCGGACATGGAGTGGCCTCCTTCTACTACCCTCAAACAGCCGAAAATAACTGTAATGGCTGCCATATGCCGGCCCTCCCCAGTGGTGATTTTGGAGCCAAAGATATCTCGGGAAATGGAATCCTCTCGGTGCACGATCACCTTTTCCCAGGTGCAAATACAGCCATGAGAAAAATGGTAGGAACCAGTGAATCTTCACTCGCGGTCCACCGAGAATTCTTAGAGGGCTCTATTGACGTGGACATCTTCGGTATCCGTAGAGGAACAGACGTCGACGCCCCGTTAGAAGCCCCACTCGGTGTTCGAGCACCTGTGCTCATGCCAGAAGAAACAATACTGGTAGAAACAGTGCTCAGAACTATGGGGATGGGCCATCACTTCACAGAAGGAACCGCAGATTCAAATCAAACATGGGTATCCATGGAGTTATTCTTAGATGATCAACTCATTGGTTCCAGTGGGCTTCTCGATGAATTGGGCCGTCTCGATCCATGGGCACACATGATGAATGCATTGGTTCTCGACAAAGACGGAAATAAGATCGCAGAGAGAAACGTCGAAGATATCTTTGTCGCTCTTTATAATCACCAAATCCCTCCAGGCGCAGCCGACACTTTGCATCACCGTATCACTGTGCCAAATGCCATGGGGTCAGTGTTAAAAATCCGGGCGAAGGCGCTCTACCGGAAATTCGATTCCCACTTTTTTAGTCTTTTTAATGAAAATGAAGTCAATGATCTTCCTGTGGTCACTCTAGGAGAAGATGAAATCGAGTTCACGATTGGTGGAACAAACCCAGAAACCACTCTTCAAGAACGAAGACCAGAATGGGTCCGGTGGAATGATTACGGGATAGGCCTCCTCAGAAAAGGAACCAAAGGAGCGGTTCGTGGAGAACTCGTCTCTGCCATTTCTGCATTTGAAGAAGTCACTAAACTCGGTAAACCAGATGGTGCACTCAATAAAGCAAGAGCACTTATCAGGGCAGGAAGACTCGACGATGCAGCCTTGGCGCTTGAAAAAGCTTCGCAGCATGTCCCGCCCTCACCCCAATGGAGCCTCGATTGGTTCGGAAGCCTCGTCAATAGAGAGAACGGGTATTACAAAGAAGCACTCACGACTTTGATGAGACTCTATGAAACTCAATACCCAGGAGCTCTAGAACGAGGATTTGACTTCTCCCGAGATGTTCGTCTCACGAATGAAATAGGAACAGTCCACTTCGCACTGGCTCGCAGGGAACGTGGAGAAACTCTTTTATCTGCTCTCATGATCTCTAAAGATTGGTTCGAAAAAACCTTGGTCGAGGATCCAGAAAATGTAGTGGCATACTGGAATCTTGCTCAGATCCATGACTTGATGGCGGCGACAGAGACAAAAGACTCCACTTCCGACCAAAAACAAATACTCAATGAAAAAGCAGCCGGTTATCGAGCTCTGCATGCGAAGTATAAAAAGGACGATGCCGCGAGAGACCTTGCGGTGTCCGCTCACAGAGCAGAAAACCCACCCGCGAATGCTGCCGCCGAAGCCATCGTGATTTACGAACTTCGTCCCCCTTCCGAGAGCAATGAAAGGGAAGAGTAATGACGGAAGATCATTCCCCTGAGAACGATCCGGAAGCCCAAGACGACGAAGTCATTGCCAAGGCCTTTAATTGGAGTCTCAAATTCATTCTCATTGCGGTAATAACAGCGGGTTTTATTTACGCTGTTATTTCCTATGAGCCAGCGGCTGAACCTATAAAGGTCGGTCCAAACATTCCGACTCTACAAAGGGGTGCGAATGACTCTGCCCCACCTCCGGAAATTCTGTTTACAGACATCAACCAATCCTCAGGTCTGAATTTCACTCACGACGATGGTGCTCGTGGCGAAAAACTACTTCCAGAGACCATGGGAAGCGGTTGCGCGTTTGGCGACGTCGATGGAGATGGTGACAGCGATCTCTTTCTTGCAAGCGGCAAACCTTGGCCGTGGACGGGTGAAAAGCCTAAGACATCGACCTTACGTCTCTGGTTGAATGACGGTTCAGGTGGATTTACCGAAGTCACAGAAGAATGGAACCTTAACCTTGACGCCTATTGCACAGGTCTTGCCCTCGGTGATGTCGACGGCGATAGCGACCTTGATATTTTCGTCGCTGCAGTGGGTTCCGATCAGTTACTGATCAACGAGGGTGGATCATTCAAGGTAAAGGTCGATTCAGGTACGAGTGGCGAGTCCTCCGCTTGGTCCAGTAGTGCAGGGTTCTTCGATGCAGACGGAGATCAAGACCTCGATCTCTTCGTTTGCCAATATGTCCAATGGTCTCGCCAAAAAGACATGGACGTCGACTATAAACTCACCGGAGTGGGACGCGCATATGGCCCCCCCACTAACTTTGAAGGCAGTGCATGCCGGCTACATCTCAATGACGGGTCAGGGAAATTCGAGGATGTCAGTGAAACAGCAGGTCTGAACTCAAAAACTTTGACACGACTGAATAAAGCCTTAGCTCTCGTCCCAGCGGATATAGACTTCGACGGAGACGTCGACATCATCGTCGCCAATGACACCACTCGAAATTTCGTCTTCAAGAACCGTGGAGATGCCACCTTCGAGGAAGTCGGCGTTGAGACTGGGCTGGCTTATGACGGCAACGGTTCGGCAACCGGTGCCATGGGATTAGATGTGACCGATTTCAGAAATGACGGTTCTGTAGGAATCGCTGTCGCCAATTTTGCCGCAGAAATGACAGGCCTCTACAGATCCATAGGTTCCTCTGAACTGTTTATGGACGAATCTGTAAATGAGGGCATTGGCCCACCGAGTCGAAAAGCACTTTCATTTGGTCTTCTCTTCCTCGATGCCGATCTAGACGGGCGTCAAGATCTAATTCAGGCGAATGGACATCTTGAAGAAGGCATAGAACTCGTGCAACCCGGACAGAAGTATCGCCAAAAAGCTCAATTCTTCTGGAACTGCGGACTTCCCTCAGGCTGCTTCAAAGAAATCCCTCCCGAAAAAACGGGGGATCTTTCTACGCCGGCAATCGGTCGAGGGCTCTCCTGTGCTGACATCGACGGAGACGGAGATCTCGATTTACTTTTGACTCAAGTCGGGGAGCCAGCGCTCCTTCTCCGAAATGACCAAAATACAGACCACCACTGGATTCAAATCGACACCCGTCTCATTTCACCTGGAAGTTGGATCGAGTGCCAACAAGGCGAAAAGATTCAACGTCAGTTAACAGGTCAAACGCGCTCTTATCTCAGTCAATGCGAAGCAGTCACTACATTCGGCTTCGGATCTGACGATACTCTTCCCACGATCACCATTCGGGAAGTGGGAAAAATTCCCGTATCTTTCACTCCAGATGCTCTCAATCAACGGGTATCCCCGCCTCGCTAATCCTCCCTAACTGTCTAACGTGAACGAAGTCATCCCAAAACTCTTTGGGCTCTCAACTATCACACCCTGAGTGATATACATGAGGATTAGTGATCTCAGACACACGCAAAAACTATTTCTTTCTAGGAGCCTCCCTATGAAATTTGCTACCTCGATAGTGTTGTTCTTTATATCAATGATTCATTGCGTTGGACTTCAAGCTCAATCTGCAAACCTTGAAATCATAGGTGGAGAAGGTTTTGCTGACACGGTGGTGACCGCTCAAATTTTGGCGACGACTGATCTACAAACCCATGGTTTCAGTCTCGGACTCGCTCACGACCCCGCCACTTTACAAATTGAGTCACTGAGTAGCATTCGTGGTGGTGCACTTCTACAGGCCCTCAATGCAAACTCTGGACCTGACTTCTTCGAAGTGAACATGAATCCTGCCAATGGATCAGGTTTCACGGTTGCTTGTATCACCGACTTGTTCAATCCGTTCGATTTGCTCCCCATCATGAATCTACAAGTCTTGTTGGAAATCGACTATCGGATTATCCCCAGTGCAGTTGTCGGCACCATATCGACGATTAATTTCACTTCCGCATTAGGGCAGCCTCCTGTTCAGACTGTCATGGTCCTCGAACTTGACGAAGTCATTCCAACTCTCACTCAAGGGTCTATTCTTGTAACAGAGCCTCTATTCCTTAGGGGAGACCTGAATCAGAGCGGTACTATTTCGCTTCTTGACGGAGTGCTTCTGCTCTATCGGGTATCAGGACTTCAATCTCCGGGGTCATGTAATGACGCAGACGACATCAACGACGATGGAGTCTTAACCATCGGAGATGCGGTCTATCTGTTCCAGTACATGTTCACTGGAGGATCACCGATTCCTGGATCCACAGGTCAGTGTGGACCTGATCAAACCAGTAACGACGGTCTCGATTGCGTGGAGTTTCTCGCCTGCGATTGATTTCCAAAATAAGGAAATCCGGGTTCGATCCATTCTTCTGATATTATCCTGCTCCTAGACACCTCCCGGATGGGAGAAATGTGTCTTCGACTTCTCGTAACCACTTCTCGAAAACCGTAAATTTATGGTTCATCCCCGGGTATTCTGACGGTGGCGAATTTGCCAATGGTCAGCTCGATACAAAAGGGGGAAAACTGTGGTTCAAGATAGAATTCGATATCTTCCCACCGCTCCCATTCCAAAAACTCCCTATTGGCCAGGTGTGAATCAACGAGATCCCGATTTCCACATTCTTCCAAGAAGTGATCAAACCCAATGGCGAGAAAATCCCGGATACCTTCACGGCATCGATCTTTTTAATCATGGTTGTTACTGGGAAGCCCACGAAGCTTGGGAAGATCTCTGGTTACCCTTGGAAAAAATCGATCCGGTCCGTATTCATACTCAGGGGCTGATCCAGGCGAGTGCTGCATTATTAAAGATCAGACTTCAGCAACCTCTACCCGCTTCGAGCATTTGGCATAGAGGAAAAGCACGTCTTGAAGAAATTCAACTTCGATTTCCAAATGAGATTTACCGTGGGATTGAATTAGTCGCCTTCTGCAAAAGTATTGATCAAATTCTTAAGGAAGAAAATCCGGATTTCTCACAACCACAAATCAGACTGGGTTCGGCGTCCTAATGCTTCCCAGAATCATTGAAACGAATGAAGAAGCGATCTATGCGTCCAAGCCATCTGGAATGTTTGTCCATCCCACCGATGAACTACGGCGATCAGGAGAAACTTTACTCACTTGGCTCCGTGACCGTGTGGGGCATTATGTATATCCAGTTCACAGAATCGACCGAGCATCCTCAGGGGTCGTATGTATGGGAAAAACGTCTCAATCGGCTGCACTTCTTCAAGAAGCGATTGGAAGCAAGAAGGCGAGTAAGCAATACATCGTATTGGCACGAGGAGAGACTGCTGACGTATTCACATGCGACGTCCCATTGAGTCGGAAAAAGAAAGAAGATCCGGTCCCCGCTTGCACTCATTTTAGAAAACTCCTGAGTCACTCAGGTTTCTCACTGCTGGAAGCCTCTATTGAAACAGGGAGAAGACATCAGATTCGGCGTCATCTGGCCCGAATGGGTCACCAGGTGGCTGGAGATAGCACTTATGGCAAAGGCAAGATCAATGAATGGCTCAGAAATGACTTTGGGCTACCCAGGCTTTTCCTCCATGCATATCATCTCGATCATCCTGAGATAAAGACACTGCCTCGTCAGAGCTTGATCGATCCTCTTCCCTCTGACTTGCTTGTCTTTTTACGTCTGTTCACGGGAAACCCGGACCTCTGGCCCAATGGCTGGATCCCCGACACTGAAGGAACCACATGAAACAAGGCGAGTCTCTCAATCGCATCATATGGGGAATTCCACTCTCATTCCTGATCCTACGTATTGTCATGCAGGGGATTCTTTTTCCTTGGGAGCTGAGCGGTGATGAAGCTCAATACTGGGATTGGACCAGAAATCCTTCACTTTCGTATTATACGAAAGGTCCAGGCGTGCCTTGGCTGATCACGGCAATGACTTCATTTTTTGGAGATACGATTCTGGGGATTAGAAGTGGTACTTTCCTATGCCATGCCATCGCAGGCATCGCTGTGGGTCTCCTTGCAAGAACCATCAGTAAGGGACAGAGAAATGTAGTCCTATACTCTTCTCTTGGTTTTCAATGTGTCCTCGCCTATCAGGTATCAGGATCACTGATGACGGTCGACATGATGATGGTTGCAGGCTGGCTTGTTGCGACGGTCGCGGCTGTTGAAACCTACGAAAAGATTCTCTGTCATGAATCCGTCAAAGGTCCTCTCGCATGGATGGGGATTGGACTGGGCTTCGCCTTTCTGGCGAAATACACCGCCCTTCTCGGATTACTGGGGATCGTTCTCGGCTTATGGCCCGTGCGTAAAAAGTTGATCTCCGCCAAAGGTTTCTCTTCAGGGATCACGATGTGTGCGGTCTTTTTCCTACTAGGAGTCGCTCCAGTCGTCATCTGGAACGCCACCCGAGGTTGGCCCACTGTGAGTCACTTACTCGGTCATCTCCATGTGGAAGGTGGCGACAGTGGCACCACCTCCTGGCTCGACTTCAACCCCATGTGGACAGTGACCTACTTTTTGCAAGTTCTCGGCCTAGCAGGGCCCTTCCTTGGCTACATCTTGTTTCGAGGGAGTTGGTCCACATGGAAACGTCGGGATTCCGCACCCGGAAGTGAACATGTTGCTCTATGGAGCGCACTTCCGGTACTGATCTTTTATCTGTTGGTATCCATAAAAGGCTCCACAGAAGGCAATTGGATGGCGGGCGCATACGGTCCTCTGATTCCGTTGGGAGTTTGCTGGCTTCTTCGTGAAACGAAACCAGGACTACAATCCGGTCTTACGAAAATCATTGCAGCACGTTCTCTCTTCACAGGATTTATCCTGCTCTCACTCCCCTTTCTGGGACCCCTTCTGAATGAAGGATTGAAAAAGTGGGATGCCACGCCTTTATCACTTCACCGAATTTCTGGCCATTCAACTTTTGCTACAGATCTCCATCGATTACTGACAGACAATGACCTCCTCGAGCAACCCATCGTCTGTGACTACTATGACAAAACTGCACTCCTTGCGTTTTACTTGCCGAACAAGCCTGCGATTCATTGTGCATCTGTGGTTTTAGGCTCTCGCCCATCAGCCTACGACGATTTCGAGTCCACACGCTTTCCACAAGAAAGACATCTGAACAAAAAATTGGTGTTGGTGGGTGCCGATGAATCTCGTTGGAAACAACATCTGGATCTCTCGTCACTGGAACCTCTAGGAATGATTAAACAAAGAAATCGCCCCCGGGAAATCTTTGTCGGAACCCTGAATTCTTTAAAGGGAGGATCACCGTGAAAGACGGATTGAAAGATACACTGACCGTTCAACCCATTCCAAACTGGGCATTCTTCAGTAGCTTCCATTTGATCTTAGGAATCGCAGTACTGGACGCATGGATTCTGAAGAAGATGCCTGTTGATTTTGGCCAACGGGGTGATTTCCAATCCTCACTTCGAGTTTTGGGCTATCTGCCAAATTGGATGGTCCTGTCAGCAATGATCGCCCTGATTTCTCAGGGCTCAGCCGCCTTGAGATTAAAAAGAACCGCGCTTGCGGTCTTTCTGACCCCACTTCTGAGCGGGGTTGCCGCCGCCTGTCTCAAACCATTGATCAGACGACCTGATCCTGTTATTGGCGCAGAGGGAGATTGGGGACCCGTTCCATGGGGCTCCGAATGGTGGGATGGCACGGATCTCTGCTTCCCCAGTGAACATGCCGCAGTGGCCTTTGGAGCCGCTCTGGCAATAGGGCGACGATATCCCAACATCATGCCGCTCGCCCTCCTAGGAGCCTTTGGCTGCGCCGCTACGAGAGTCTACGAACGGGGACACAATCCATCAGACGTGGCGGCCAGTTTGCTGCTATCCCTCGCTGTGAGTCATGCCATAGAGAAATATCTCGATAAGTGACTATTAGGCCAAAAATCCCTCAATTCAGGCAACAAAAGTAAAAATCGTGACAAGTGTATTCTGGACTTAATTGTAGAGAGAAACCTCCACTCATCGTAGTTATCTTTTGGTGTATGGAAGAGTACAGAAACGATCCACTACCCTTCGATCCAGATTCGGTAAGTGATCTTTTGCGCACAATGGCCCATCCCATGAGACTCAGAATGCTGCAACTACTTTTAGTGAACAGGTTCAATGTTGGGGAATTAGCGAGTGCGTGTAAGATTCAAAACCATATGGCATCGGAACACCTCAGACTCATGCAGAGGTCAGGCCTCCTGTCGAGTCAGCGTGAAGGTCGCAAGATCTATTACACGGTGACAAATACAGGTGTGATCAATCTCATGAACTGTGTTTCGGGCTACGGAACTCAGACCAGTACCATTATCTGATCTGACTGAATCTAGACCGATACCGATATGAAACCATCCTTATTTCGTCACTGGTGACGAAGTGCTGTGATGGGATCTAGAGCTGCAGCTCTCTTTGCAGGGTAAATACCTGATGATATTCCGACTGCTACGGAAATCGTCAGAGCTATGACTATGCTTGAGGGAGTAATGACCGCCGTCCATCCCGTGAATAGGACGAGGATTTGGACAAGGCCAAAGCCCAGCAAGATCCCCAGCACCCCTCCCAGGATCGAGATAGTCGTCGTCTCCGTAAGGAACTGGGCGATGATGTGTTTTCGTTGAGCTCCAAGAGCTCTTCTTACGCCAATCTCCCGAGTTCTCTCGGTGACTGTCGCTAGCATAATATTGGCAATCCCGATCCCACCCACCAAGAGCGAAATCGAAGCAATCGCCACCAGAGCGATGTTGAACACTTGTTGTGTTTTTCGACGTTGGGCCAGCACTTCAAGAGGCACGATGAGTTCGTAATCTTTTTCAGGATGATTCCGGGATAATAGAGCCTCGACCATCTTTGAGACGATAAGGACGCGATCCAAATCTGTGACTTCAATCACAATCTGATTCAGCTCAACATCGGTCGCTTCCCAACTACCAGCACCGCCTGAGAAGGACCGAGTGCCTTGCCGCTTCAATACGGTGTTGTAAGGGACATAAATCTCAGAACTGCGAGCATCTGAAACAAGGGCCTTCTGGGCATAACCTTGGAATCGCTCCTCACCAAGAACACCTACAATCTGAAACTGCTGGTCGTCGATGGCAAGATTGAACCCCAATGGATTTTCATAGATTCCCAGTTCTTCCAACAGGCCAGGTCTCACGATACAGACTCTCGCAAGTTGATCCTCATCCTGTGAACTCAAGCCTCTCCCCAGTTCGATATTGAGGCCAAAGGTCTCTAAATACTCGGGCTCTACGGCAAAAAGTGTACTCTCAAGATAGCGGCTTCCATTCCACACCTTCTTCTTGTTCAAGTGGACAGGAAGAACTTTTTTAATACCAGGAATCGTCTCAAGGATCTGCCGGTGATCTTTAAATTTCAAACCATAGAAATTTATCATGCCTCCACGGCGTCCGCCGCTCGCATTCGTACCTTCCGGTTCTTCTGATTCAACAGAATTGACAATGATGTTCTGGATCCCTAGTCGCCCTATTTCCTGAAGCAACTCTCTCTCTGCGCCAGCACCTAATGCGAGCATGGCGATCACTGACCCGACTCCAAAAACGACACCCAACATCGTAAGGATAGTCCGCATCGGATACCCCAAAAGACTCTGGAGACCCATGCGTAGCATCTCCTTTTTCTTCCTGGATATCATTTTTGCTCCTCCATGATGAGTCCGTCTTTGATTTTGACCTGTCTCTCCGATCGACGTGCCACTTCAAGGTCATGCGTAATCATAATTATCGCACGTCCCTGTCCGTGAAGTTCGTCCATCAACTCAAGAACCTCGTCTCCTGTTTTAGAATCGAGATTCCCGGTAGGTTCGTCAGCGAGTAGCAGTAGAGGATCATTGACAAGAGAACGAGCGATGGCCACCCGCTGACACTCTCCTCCTGACAACTGGGAGGGCTGATGAGTCAGCCTATGAGACAACCCCACTGAATCGAGGATTCCTCGACAGTAGTCCTCTCTTTCAGAAATGGAATGCTCACCATATAGCAATGGAACCTGAACATTCTCAAGAACCGTCAATTGAGGTATCAGTTGAAAACTTTGAAAAATAAACCCAATGTCTTCGTTACGAATTCTTGAGAGCTCGTTATCGGTTTGCTTTGAGACATCACGCCCACCTAAGAAATATGATCCTTCGGTAGGAATATCCAGACAGCCCAATAAGTTCAACAGAGTAGATTTCCCTGAACCGGAGGTTCCAGTGATGGAAAGAAACTCGCCTTTACCGACTTCGAGATGGATCCCTTTAAGGACGTGAAGTCGTGGCTCCACTTCTCCGTAGTATTTGTGGATCCCTTGTAGGGAAACCATCGATTCACTCAAACCGCATTCATCCCATGAGTGACGGGGAACCAAGATGTCTCCATGGCCGAATTCGGATTAGAAGCAGGTTCTGCCCCCGTATCCTCGGGCTTGTAAAGAAGCACGTCTTCACTGCCCATAAGACCATCCGTGATTTCGAGAAAACTCTCGCTGGCACTCCCCACTGAAACAGATCTTTTTTCGTAGGACGATCCCGAACGAACAAAACAATGGAAACCACCGGCTTCGGCATGAACCGCTTGGATAGGCACATATAAAATGTCCTCCAAAGTTCCAGTATTGATCACCACCTCGGCAGAGGTACCTGGCTTCAAATCCAGATCGTCCCCCCGCATTTGGATTTCAACATTGAATCTCCGAACACGATCACCCCAGCGTCGATCCCCTGCGTTAGCGACAGAGTCGATTTTCACAACCTCACCCTGATAGATCTTTCCCTTGCTCACATCCGATTGAATCTCAGCAGTCATACCTTCTTTGATCTTGTCGATATCTGATTCATGAATCTTAATCAAGACCGCCATTTCACTGGGGTCCGGAATCGTCAACAACGTTTGATTAAAATGAGCATCTCCACCCGCACGGATTCCATCCCTGTCCCATGGACGGTCGGGATTCCCATAAAAGACGATCCCTTGGGTAGGAGAAAAGACCGTCATCAATTCCAAGTTGGCCTTTTCGCGATCGAATTCCTCGCGTGTTTCCGCCAAGCCTCTCTCGTATTGACTGACACGAAGCTTGAGATTTGCAAGTAAGGTCGCCGCACCACGGGTTTCCATTTCGACATTCCGCTGCGCTTCTAGAACACCCGCATTTTTTTGTTTTTTGGTAAGCGGTTTCTCGTACGTATCGTAGAGCAACTGATTTTGCTCGGCAGTGACGAGAGCTTCCCTTCTTTCTTTCAGGTTGATTCTTTCCTGCTCGAACTGGTCTTGAGTCACGAACCCTTTCTCTAGCATCGTGGGCATATCTTTCCACAAGCCTTCAGAACGTTCTAACTCAGAGGTGGCTTTCTCAATCGCAAGGCTTAGCTCACGTTCTCTTCGGGGAATATCCCCTAAAATCAATTTCTCCAACTCAACCTCGGCGACCTCGAGATTCAACTTTGCTTTCTCAAGAGTGGTTTTATTCTTATCTTCCTGAATTTTGAGGTCGTTGATGGCAGAGTTCAGAGATGTTTCAACTGAAATGAGTTCGTTCTCAAGTTGATCAATCCTCCGTTGGACCTCTGTTTTCTCCAACTCGACAAGAATGTCACCTTTTTTGACCACTGTGCCCTCGTCCACGAGCCACTCGATTCTTCGACGTCCTCGAACAACCGAACGAATATTGGTGGCATTTCGTGTGGTCAAGGTTCCACGCTCTGAAAGCGTGAGAGAGAGGTCTCCGCGACCCACCTTCACAAATCCACCCTCAACCTCGTTCCCTGATCCTCCAGACCAAAAGGCTTGGTAAAGCAGAAATACGAGGACGAGAGCCAAAGCTATTGATAAATTTCGGTTCATTTTCATTGAACGATCATTCCTTCTTCAGAGACAAGGAGTAGCCCCATCAATTTGTAGAGTTCGAGAAGTTGAATCTCATGATCCACGATCCGATCCAATTGAGCATTCTTTGCGTCCGTCAGCGCACTTTGCGCTTCGACAACATCTCTGTTGGTGACAGTGCCTCGTAACTGATCAATCTCAGCCTTCTCCACCGTCGAAGAAAAAGACTGAATCGATCGTTCACCAATTTCGATTTGAAACTTGAGCTGAGCCAATTGTCTTAATGCGCCCTGAACTTCCAAGGTGACTTGCTGTGACTTCAAATCGAATTGACGAACTTCACGATCAAATGCGATCTCGGCATTTCTAAACGAATTCCTGCGAGCGAGTCTATCGAGGGGAATCTCAAGATTCAGCCCCACGGAATAAGATTCGGAATCTCCAAGCTCCAGGTCATTAAAATCAAACTGGTCTGAGGAATCGGATCCATAATTAATGTTCAGGTTCAAATCTGGAAGCAGTCCGTTCCTACTAATATCAAGCTGTCTTTCTACGTCCTCTAACTGATCCCTTGAGGTTTGAAGGTCAAGGCGATTCTCTCGTGCGGACAGCAATGCATCATCTAAGACAAAAGAAGCCTCAGAAATGGCGGGAAATTCTCCCGTCAGGTCAATCTCACTC
Source organism: Planctomycetota bacterium (assembly GCA_016776905.1). Taxonomy (GTDB): domain Bacteria; phylum Planctomycetota; class UBA8108; order UBA1146; family UBA1146; genus UBA12191. The sequence continues at coordinate 37,194 of JADHSM010000016.1, forward strand.
TCGATCGGGATACCCAGATCGATTTTGAAGTTATCAAGAGCCACCTTGTACTGTTCGACGGTGTTGGATTGGTCATTTTTAGCGAGAAGTAATGCCTGCTCAGCACGAAAGACGTCGAGGCTGCTTCCTGTTCCGATTCGAAAGAGCGCTTTGGCCTGATCATAAGCAAACTGTTGCCCACGGACATTTTCTTCCGCGTTCTGCAATTTCTTTTTTTGACTGAGTAAGTCATAGAACTTTTGTGTGATCTGAATGGCAAAGTCTTGACGAAACAGCTCAAAACTTCGGGTCGTATACAAAAGGTTTCTCTCTGCCTGAGTTAAACCCTCATAAGGTAATCCCGGCCCGGCTCCACGTAACAGTGGCTGAGAAATGGATGCGCTGAAGTTTCCAGAATAGATCTCTGGAAGACTCTCACCATCATCATTCAGGTTACTGCCGACCCCCACACTCAGTCTTCCACCCGTAAAGAGATATTGCTGGCCATTGAGAGAAAGTCCCGACACCGAGGACACTTCTTGACCACTCCCCCCAGATAAAGTCGAAGAAATCGATCCCGAAAAAACGGGACGAAGAAAATCACGTCGAGTGACTCCCAAAGCCAATGCCGACTGAAACAAAGATTCTCGCTGGCTGATATAATTACGATTGTGGAGAGTACTCAACCTCAATGTGTCTTCAAGACTTAAGGATTGATTCAACACTGGTACGTCACTGTTTGTTGATACGGATTCTAGTGGCAGTGTCTCTTGTTGCTTGACGAGGATTCCTTGTCGGACTTGCGCCAAGACCTCTTGGACAATCTCTTCTCCAGCTCGATCAGCCTTTGCATGATCGGAAGTGGCGCAACCGCTGCCGGCAAAGCATATGGCAAAAGTGAATGCCAGATTTTGACCGACCTGGAATAGGCCTGAGGTGTGTGCTTTGAGAGACAGCATCGAAGTGGTCTCGATTCCGTAAACGGGAATGACGGGTCAATTGCGGAATGAATCATCTGCTAAGAATTGTCGTAACAAATGATCTACGAAGCGAGGATATTGTATACCGCTCAAAGACTGCTTCTCGACGGCATTACAGTCTTTTTTGAAAGAGAAGATCACTTCTGCAATATGAAACTCAGTGCTGGCTTCTGAAATGATCGAAATAGCAAAAAAAGAGACCGCCCCTGTCCTGGAGGGACAAGAGCGGTCATGGCTCCCCGGGTTGGACTTGAACCAACAACCAAGTGATTAACAGTCACCTACTCTGCCAATTGAGCTACCGGGGAAGAACTGTGTGTGAAGAAACTTATCCCTAGCAAGAAGAACTGTCAATCATTGCTGGATATTGACTCTATTTGCAGACCAATTTTGCCCGATTTTTTGGCCCTCAAGGACCACTCTCGGACCCATTCCACCTATTGACTTTAGTCAATATTGTGCGATTTTCCAATCAGAGGAGGTGGGAAATGCGATTATATGAAGAAAACAAAGCTTCAGGGCAGGGAAGACGGGATCTGACACTCTCAGAAAGAGAAAGACTCCGGAGACGCTTTCCTGAATTTATCGGAAATACAGAAACTTTATTTTTTCTCCTACAAGATCTGGAAAGAATCTCCTCTTCTGAGGCCCCTGTCTTGATCCAGGGCGAAAGCGGAACAGGAAAAGAGTTGGTAGCGCGGGCTATCCACAGAATCAGTCCCAGAAGGAGTGGGCCCTTCGTAGGGGAAAACTGTGCAGCGATGGCCCCCCACCTTCTCGAAGACGAATTGTTTGGCCACGAAAAAGGGGCCTTCACGGGTGCTCGTGGAGAAAGGGCCGGTCTCGTCGAATCATCTCACGGTGGAATTCTGTTTCTCGATGAAATCACAGAAACCAGATCCGATTTCCAGTCGAAACTCCTTCGCGTCATCCAGGAAAAAGAGATTCGCCGTTTGGGAAGCAACCGACCTCGCTCTGTCGATTTCAGACTGATCACTGCAACCCATCGCGACCCTGAACAAGAAGTGGAAGCTGGAACCTTCCGAGAGGATCTTCGTTACCGCATCGATGTCCTTCGACTTCATTTACCCCCGCTCAGACAGAGGCGTCAGGATATCCCCCTTCTATGTCAGTTTTTTTTGGGGATTTATTGCAGAAGATTAAAGAAACCGACTCCACGGATTTTAACGGATGCGATGACGGTTTTAATAGGAGCACGCTGGCGAGGAAATATTCGTGAATTACAAAACGAGATGGAAAGGATCGCCAATCAATCCAACGCCATCATTCACGCCGATCATCTTTCTCCGTCTCTGCAGCAACAGGGAATTCCGCACCCGATCGCCTTGAAACTTCGCGCTGAAGTGGGAACAGATCTCAGGAAATTAGAGAAAATCGTCCTCGGAGGAATCGTACGAGATGTTCTCCGAGAAACGGACGGGAACAAAGCGCAAGCCGCAAGAATTCTCGGGATTCCAAAGACCACGCTTTATCGCCGACTCGACAGGTATGGCGTGATGCGCTCATTTGGATCCCAGTCACACGACGATACCATTTAGTCTGTCATCACGAACTGGTTTGTTGATGAACCTGTGCAATGTAAGGCAAGTTTCGATAATAGCCTTGCCAATCAAGCCCGTATCCTACGACAAAATCATTCGGTATTTCGAAGCCGCAATAATCAATGTGAGTCAATTTCACATTGTTCCCCGGCTTGTGAAGTAATGTGCAAATTTGAATAGAGGCGGGGTTTCGGGATTCCAAATTCGATTGCAGGTATTTGAGTGTGAGCCCTGTATCCACGATGTCTTCGACAAGGAGAACATGACGATTGGAAATGGACTGTTGCAGATCCAACTCCAACTTGACCTCACCACTGGTCACAACAGAATCTCCATATGAAGAAGCTCTCAGGAAATCAATCGTGAAGGGGAAGTCTAACTGGCGAACCAAATCGGCCACAAAGACAAACGCTCCCTTGAGGACACAGACCACAACGGGGTCTTTGTCGCCCAACTTCTCGCGGATTTCACGAGATAACTCCTGAATCCTCTGTCGGATTTCCAACTCTTCGTGAAGAACTTCAAGACGGTGCCCAGGCAAAGGTGGCTCAGGCTGCAATCTCATATGGGATTGATTCATCTCACTCCTCTAACTAGAACTCAGTATCTTGATCAGTATCAGATCCACGAGTTGTTGATGATTTCACCGACGCCGCCGGCTCCTGGAACAATGTAGTCGATTTCGTTCAATCCACATTCTCTTCGATCACTTCCCGGAACAGAACTCAAAATGTCATCCGGACTGTTTCCCCGGTCGAGTCGAAGCGCCCAAATTCTAACACCAGGATTCGCCTCAAGCATATTCCAAATGAATTCCGGGGTCACGATGAGGTGGGCAGAAATAATCGCTGCCGGGCTTCCTTCTACATGATCTTGATAATGCTGAATCACCCTAGAAAGCGAAGATCCGGTCGCGCCCATTGGATCAGGGAAAATAAGATGTGCACCATCCACATCTCCACCGATCTTGCTCCCGTGCAATGCTGCTCCTGTGACCGCACCCTTCTCATCAACGGTTCTTTCCATGATGACATGATCCTGACGAACATTTTCAGGAGCGATCACTTGATGAAGAACATTTTGACAAAGATGTGAAGGAATCGTTCCAGCTCGCGCCACATTGACCGTGACTGCTCTGGAATCGGGATCGACAACTTCACCCCGAAAGATGCCTTTGGGTGTGGTCGATACCATATTGGTCTCACGTTGAATCAATTTCCGAGGAAACTCATGGCTGACGATGCGTTGCACCAGCCCCCTGTAGAGTGTTTCCAGAATCTGATTAAACCGAGGTTGCTGCGTTCCCGGATCACCCAACTCTGCAAGGAGCCCCAAAGTAAAGGGTTCCGCGAGGATGTGAACACTCGGGCCATATTCATGTTGGAGACCGTTCTTCTCGGGTCCCAGATTTTCGTATGCCTTTTCCATCAGTTCTTCATCCTTCTTTCGAATTCAGATCCTCGGGGCCAAATGCATGGGGAAGGAGTTCTGCCAATGAGATTATGGAGAACTCTGAAGGAGTTCCAGTGCAAACCTGAAGGTTTCGAGAATCCGGGAGATCAGAAAGGACTTGTCGGCAGGCACCGCAAGGCATCGCCGTTGCAACGGAACCATCCGGTTGACGAGCGACGACAACGATCGCCTCAGGTCGTCCGGGAGACCCTGCAGAAGCCCAATGCATCACAGCCGATCTTTCCGCACACAACGTCAATCCATAACTGGAATTTTCGACATTGCAGCCGGGGAAAATCTGACCGTCACTCCAAAGTGCTGCGCCCACTCGAAATCCTGAAAAAGGAGCGCGAGAACACTCTAGCTGAGATTCGGCGACGGCGAAAAGTCGTTCAACGGGTATATCATTCAAGGCCTGATGGTCCATGACTCTCCCTTTCGGCGAGAATCATACCACGAGAAGAGATTTCAATCCTCCCCGGCTCAAGGATCAGGGGGAGGGAATCGCCTCCAGCAGACCTGTACAGGACGGATCTTCCAACCACAGGGTAACCGTTGTAGATATCGCCAATCGATCACCTCTCAAAACTTCGTGAAGTTCTCTGGTGAGAAGACTCTGATTCCCCATTAACAAGACTTCAGAGAGCGCTCCTCGTGCGGGAGCAAGAGGGATATCTTCCGAGAAGAGCGACAAAGCAGCGATCAATGTCACGACGTCCTCTTGATCGGGATCGTCTTCAAGGAGAAGCCACAGTTTCTGCAGAAATTCTCCGGAAGACTCGCCAAGGTATGCGATATCGTCCCAACGCAGAGCAAAGATTCCAGGCTCTAAGCTGAGAGCACGCTCAAGGTCTAGACTGGCAGCCGAGAGAGCACCTATTCTCAATTGGGAAACACCTCGAAGAAAGAGCGGAATCCCCTGCTCCGGATCCAGAGCGAGAACCGTATTCAGATATTGAAGTGCTTTTTCGGGTTGGTCAGACCGGAGTGCCCCCCACGCATCGCAAGTCAGGGTTCTCACCTGGTCGAGCGACCCCCACGCCTCTTCTTCTGGCTCAGCAGGGGTTTCTACAAAAATGATCTCCGACTGTGGGAAGGGATCATAAGTAGAAATCCAACACACTCGCTGGGAGTCATTTCGCCAGTACCCATGATGCCACCAATAGTAGGAGTATCCGCTTTGGTAAGCCCACGGCAGAGACCATCCATGACACCACGCCAAAGGACTTTGGTAATACCAAGGAGAACACCAAACTCCTGCACCATATCCGGTCCAGAACAACCCACTCGAATAGTAAGCACCATAAGTGGGCCCAGGAGAACAGTACCAAGGAATCGGCGAACACCCCGGATAGCCCGTACCCAGTACGATGCCGGTCGAGGGTACCGGAGGATAGACTGAAGTCGTCGGCAGATGGACCGTTCCCGATGGGCTAATACGCACAGCGGAAGAGCTTCTCAAAAGGGAATTATTTCGACGGACCGAAACTCCCGATCTTGAGAGTTCCGAAGTTCCCCTCCGTTCCAAGCGACGCATCATATCTTGGGTAGGAGTCCCTATCGAAGAGCCTCTCTCGTCCGAAAAAACGTTTCTCCCTTGATTTTGTTGCTGCGCAAGAGCAGGAAGTTTCTGCGTGGGAAGAGAGGACGGCACCTTCTCGGGTTTGTAAGCGCTGATCATTCGAGAAGTACTCCGGCCCCCCTGACTCGATGGACGAATCACATCCTGTCGAGGTGAGAACCGAGTCCCCTCTCTCGCACGATCGGGGCGAAGAATCTCCGGATTCCGAGTGATCGGTCTGCGGGTCGTCGGCTTCGAGATGCTGGGCTTTCGAATCGTGGTCCGCACAGGTGGATTTATTTGCGGTCTCGCCTGTGGACGCACTTGCGGTCTCGCCTGTGGACGCACTTGCGGTCTTGTCTGCGGACGCACTTGCGGTCTTGTCTGTGGACGCACTTGTGGTCTCGTCTGCGGACGCACTTGCGGTCTCGTCTGTGGACGCACTTGCGGTCTCGTCTGTGGACGCACTTGTGGTCTCGCCTGCGGACGCACTTGTGGTCTCGCCTGCGGACGCACTTGTGCTTCGATCACTGTCGATCCCAAGACCAGAAAGAGGGTCAATACCCATTGCCCCCATGGAAACTTCGGACTCCTTGCGGTGGAACTCAGCCAGTGATTCATGATCCATCTCCTTGATCAGTCATAGAGTGGGCCTGCCGCCCTCTATGATGCCGAATAAAACCTCACAGAATCCCAAATGAAGGACAAAGGTCCTCCTGACGATCCCATGAGGGAGATCTCTCTATCATACTCCACACTCCCTCGCTAAGGGAGGCTCGAATCGCCAACCCGCAGGCCAGCATGTGACAATTCGGGGCACAATATCCCGTTTCAACAGAAGATCCGCTCCGATGACGGATTTCAGTGAGAACTATTCAATAATTTATATCAGGATTGTGAGTGCGGGCTAAAGCGAAGAACGAGAGCGGTGCCGACAGCAATACCGATCAGATCCGCCATGAAATCACTTCCAGAAGGGGTGCGCCCCGGTATGAGCTCTTGGACTCCCTCGTGAAGAGCCGCGAAACAAATCAGAATCACGAGAGCACCCGGAAGCCACTTTTCTGGGGAAATATAAGGCCCACGCCAATAGCGAAATCCCAGAGTGAGGAACATGAATCCGATGGCATGAACCACCTCATCACGACCATCTTTCAATATAAAATCTGGAACGATTTCACTGAGAAACGAACCTGGAATCGCGGCCATCACCAATGCCGAAGCCAGTAGAATCCAAGGGAACCACCGCATGCGAGATGGCTTCTTGAGCTCTCTCACTTCAGCCCCTTGAGCCCCAGCGATTTTTCGACAAGAGCCATTCGTACATAAACCCCCGCTGACACCTGATCTAAAATTTGAGACCGGGGTCCATCCGCGACACCACTACTGATCTCAACTCCACGATTCATAGGACCCGGGTGGAGTACACAAAATTCACTGTTCACCGATTCCAGTCGTTTTTCGTCCAACTGGTACTCAGAAATATAATCGGAGAGAGGGAGGCCCATTCCTCCTTCGATACGTTCATGTTGTATTCTCAAAACCTGAATCGCGTCCAAGCGGGGCAGTTCGGCATCCAAGTCAGTACTGACGGAAACACCTTTAGGCCAACCTGTTTCACTGAGAAACTCTGGAGGTCCAATTAGTACGACTTCCGCTCCCAGTGCCGTAAATGCAACGGCATCGCTTCTGGCGACACGACTATGAACCACGTCTCCGAGAATTCCGATTCTCCGACCTTCCAAATTCTCAAAATGATCCAACAATACTCTGGCGTCTAAGAGGCCCTGACTCGGATGAGCTTTCGTTCCCCCACCGGCATTGAGTACTCCCGCACGACAATGCTCTGCCAATCCGTCGATCACTTCATCGCTCTTGTCACGCACAACGATGGCCCCCGCCCCCAGCGCTTCCAGCACTTGAGCCGTGTCGAGCATCGACTCACCTTTCAGAAGGCTGGATCGATCTGCCGGAAGCTCGACGACGTCGACTCCTAATTCTTGGCAAGCCACTCGAAAGGAGAGCGAGGTTCGGGTGCTGGGTTCAGAGAAGAGCAAAGCGACACGAGGACGCGGCCCACCCATTTCGCGAGAGTTTGCGGACTCCGCTGCAAGACCTTTACGGAATTGAGCAGCACGATCGAGCAGGTCCTTGATCTCTACAGCAGAAAGACTGGAGAGTTCTATCAAATTCCAAGGGCTGGTATCTTTTGTTCCTAGCAACGGTTCACTCCCTCCAAATAATCCTGAAGACAGACCTGGCCATTATCCCCAGAATCTAGGGCAGAGACCAATCTCTCTAAAAAGATGACATGCTCGTCAAGGAAGGGATAGGGTCCCCCTTCCGGAACGGTCGATTGACCATACAAAACTTGAAGGATCTGATCTTCCAATAATCCCAGTCCCTCCCCAGTCTTTGCCGAAATAGCGAGGTCATCGTTCGGTGGCAATGGGGTCGACAAAAACTCATCACATCTGCTCAGAACCCGAATCACAGGCACATCTTCCGGGAAAACGAATGCACTCTCTGGGATCGACGAGACTTCTTTTTGAGAATCATCAACAATCATTTCTTCCAGTCGAGCAGGCGGTATCAACTCCACGACAAGATCTGCATTTCGGATGGCTTCTTTCACTCGCAACAATCCTTGCTCTTCAATAAGTCCAGGTGATTCTCGCCAACCAGCACCATCGACAAGGGTCAGGGGGAATCCGTTGATCTGAGTAGATGCCACGACCAAATCACGAGTCGTTCCTTCTTCGGGCGTCACAATCGAGCGGTCTTCTCCCACCAAAACATTCAGGAGTGTACTTTTCCCAGCATTGGTCACTCCAGTAAGAACGACCACCGAAGATTTCATGACAGCTCTGCCAAGAAGCCCCCGATCCAGAACCTCTCGAACTTCATCAATGGAAGGCGCTTGTCTCTTCCATTTCTCCACCACTCCCGCAAAACCTGATGGAGATGCTTGCTCCAAAAGAAAAGAACAAGCTTCGGGACTGATGACTTCTGTTAAACGACCCAACGCTTGGCCCAGTACCTTTTCAGCAACAGCCTCTTCAGGGACTCGGAAAATCTGATCTGAATCCGCACTATGAACAGCGCCCAATTCGACACAGCGGTGGATCACTTCTTCCAAAATGAGAGGACTTCCGTGGGTCGTTAACACAAATTGAAAGGGAGGATCCGGCCAAGAAAGACAAAGGCCGTCATCGATGGACTGCCCGGATGCATCGAGGAATTCGGTATATGTGGCTCCACCCTTTAAAGGTTGGGAAAGCAGATCCTGCAATAGACTTTCACACTGAGAGCGATCACCTGCGAGCCCCAATGCATGAAGCGCTGAGGTTCCTGGGCCAGAGAGGGAGCAAACAGAAATACTCATTACAGTTCCTTGTCACGAAGACAGGCTTCCAACCCATCTAAGACCAAGCCTGGTACCCATTCCGTCTCACTGAAAAGACCTTCGAGCAGAGCTGCATCTCCTCCAGTGATCACGGTCACCGGATCTGAGACCCCCTCTTCAAACCAACCTCTCTTTATTCTTTCATGAAGTTCCTGAACACCTCCACGAAACAAACCTCGTATTCCACCTTCGATAGCCACCTTGGATTCTGTGGCCCAGCCGAATCCGGGATCAGCCACTTCACTTCCAAAAGGTAATCCCGGTGCACGGTCATGGAGAGATTGGCGAACCGCCGCCCAACCTGGAGCGATCCAACCACCGAGTAGAACACCATCCTGAGACACCGCATCCACAGTGACTGCCGTTCCAGCATCGATCACGATAGCAGCATGGGAACCGGGACGATCACACCAAGCTTTGGCACACAGAGCCCTATCAGCACCGGTATTTCCGGGTTGATCAGTACCTACATTTTTAGGGAGATCTGCGCCACTCAGAATCCATATCGGCTGAGGGGTGGACAACATGGACAGTTCTCGAGCGAGAGTGTCTTTGAGATCAGGTCGAAGACATGAAACTGCAACGGCCTCAAGACCGCCCGGCAACTGATTTAATTCGTGGACGAGATCGACGAACGGGTTCTCATAAGAACCATATCCCTCGATAGAGTTATCCGCCGCGACTCTCAGTCGCCAATGAATACGAGTGTTCCCCGAATCAACAACCAGTGTAGGCAAGGTATCCTCCCTAGAAGAGGATACCTGTAACCGAGGCTCGACCCCAGTAACTCGTGCCTAGTAATCGAAGTCGAAATCTCCCATAGCATTCCCTTTGACCACCCCACGCAGTTCCAACTGGAGTTCTTCGGGAAAGTCGGAGAAGGATAGAGCATCCTCAAGAGTGATTCTGTCGGCTCTGTAGAGATCCCTGAGGGACTGATTGAAGGTGTTGGAGCCGTAATGCTCGCCATCGCGAACAGCCCCATGCATCTCATGGGTCCGTCCTTCACGCAACAATTCTCTGATCGTCGGACTGTTGATCATCATCTCTAAAGCAGGCACTCTTCCCGAACCATCAAGGGAGGGTATCAGTCTTTGACAAACCACCCCTGAGAGAACCAATGAGAGCTGAAGTCTAATTAAGTCATGCTGATGAGGCGGAAAGAAATGGATGATGCGTTCCACAGTCTGGACGGCATTGACTGTGTGCAATGTAGAGAGCACAAGATGTCCTGTCTCTGCGGCAGCAATAGCAGCTTCCATCGTTTCTCGATCACGCATTTCACCGATAAGAATCACATCTGGACTCTGACGTAATGAATGCCGCAAAGCCGTAGGGAAAGACTCGGTATCGATTCCGATCTCTCTTTGATCGATGATTGATTTCCGGTCCCTAAAAGTAAATTCGATGGGATCTTCAATAGTCACAATATGACGATTCGCAGTTTCGTTGATGTGATGAACCATCGAAGCCAAAGTCGTCGATTTTCCAGATCCTGTATTTCCGGTTACAAGAACGAGTCCTCGCTTCTGCTCCGCGAGCTTCGTCAAAGTGTCACTGGGTAGTCCGAGATCATCAAAATTTGAAACGTTTTGAGAAACGTGCCGAAAAACAAAACCGAGCTGCCCCCTCTGGTGAAAAATATTCACCCTGAATCGCCCTATTCCTGGGAGATCATAGGAAGTGTCAATGTCTAGTTTTTGAGGCAATGCATCCGGTCGTGAGTCCTGAATAATCTCTAGGAATTCCTGAGACTTACGAGGAGAGATCTCTTCGCAGTCGAGAAATTGAACAGCACCGTCGACACGAAGAGAAGGTGGGCAACCCACCTTGATAAACATGTCTGAAGCATTCTCAACAACCATACGACGCAACAACTCGTGAAATTCCATAATTTCTCCCAGATGGTAGGAGGCCACGTCCCCCCTTCTTCGCAGGGGAGTCCACACAAGAATACGATGGAATCATTCACTCTGTCGAAAAAGCCTCTTAGGACTCTTCTGGGGGGTTCAGGAGAACCCAGAGCTTTTCTAGTACTTCACGGATCCCTTGTCCGGTGACGCCGGAAATAACAAGAACCGGGGCCTCTAATCGATCCTCTAAACCGCTCCGCAATTGATCCAACTCTTCTTCGAGCATCAGATCTGATTTGTTGATCACTGTAATCGTCGGGCGACTTGCTAACTCTTTGGAGTGAGAAGAGACTTCTCCCCTTATGACAGAATGATCCGTGAGCAATTGATCAAGATCTCGATCATGCGGATCCAAGAGATGCAACATGACTCGAGTTCGTTCTAAATGCTTGAGGAAGCCTATTCCTAATCCCACACCATCTGCCGCTCCCTCGATGAGACCGGGAACGTCTGCCAACACGATACGTCGAAAGATGTCGAGTTCAGCAATACCCAACTGGGGACTCAAAGTCGTAAAGGGATAATCTGCAATTTTTGGATGCGCACTGGAGACACGAGAAAGAAACGTACTTTTGCCTGCATTAGGAAGACCAAGAAGCCCCACATCGGCGATCAATTTGAGTTCGAGATGAACCCGAAATTCTTCACCTTCGATTCCTGGAGTGATCTCCCGTGGACTTTGATGAGTTGCTGTAGCAAAGCGGGCATTACCTCGCCCCCCCTTGCCCCCTTCGGCAATCACAAACTCTTCCTCGGCAGTCGTGAGATCGACAATCAATTCACCCGACTCGGAATAAACCATCGTGCCGACGGGAACCGGGATCCTGAGATCTTGGCCCATCCGTCCCGACTGATTTTTACTGGAGCCGGGTCGTCCCTTTTCCGCTTTGTGAACGGGACGCCCAGTGAAATCGAGGAGAGTTTGAACGTGGACATCGGCAACGAGAATCACGTGGCCTCCTCGGCCTCCGTCTCCCCCGTCAGGGCCTCCGCGAGGAATATACTTCTCTCGTCGGAACGAACTGCATCCATCTCCGCCCTTACCGGCGTAGACGTTGATCCAGACCTCGTCTACGAAGCGGATACTCAATGGAAGTTCGCCCGACTCAGAGAATCAGGAAGTGACGGGGTCGATATGAACCCGCCTGCGGGTTCCAAAACGAACCTTACCTTCGATGAGGGCGAAAAGTGTGTAGTCTTTGCCCATACCAACGTTGTGGCCCGGATGGAATTTGGTTCCGCATTGCCTAACGATAATATTTCCAGCGATGACATTTTCACCACCGTACTTTTTGACGCCACGATTTTGGGCATTTGAGTCGCGCCCGTTACGTGAGGCGCCCTGACCCTTCTTATGTGCCATTTATGAACTCCTGTTTCGGTTTCCCTACCCTGTTTTCACAAAGGTAGAAAATCAACTAGCTGGCGATCTTGCCGATGCGAACCTTGATGTACTTCTGGCGGTGACCCTTGCGACTATGTGAATTTTTACGTCTACGGAAACGATGGAAGATAATCTTAGGACCCTTCACCTCTCCGATAACTTCAGCCTCAACAGTTGCACCCGCGACCAGAGGAGTTCCGCAAACGAAATCTCCACTGCCCGGTTCAAGAGCAAGAACATCCGAAAACTGCAGGGTACTTCCTGCTTCTGCTTCACGGAAATCCAGGAAAAGGGTTTCACCCTCCTCCACACGGTATTGACGACCACCGTCGCGAAAAATCGCGTGCATGGCTCCTCTTTCTTCTCAACGACCCCTAAGGACCGATCCATTGATCAAGTAAAGTAATACTACACAGGGCCAAAAATCCTTCGGATCATCGGCTTCATCCCTTCACCAGGATGAGTCGGGCTCTGGCAGATCCCTAACGATACCGGATTGCCCAGCATTCTGGCGACCAATCTTTCCCAGATTCTAGGATGATTCTTGTTCCGGTCTTTTCCTCAAGAGTCAGCAATTCGTCCCCCCGCATCTCCCGGAGACGATCTTTGACGCCCTCTTCAACGGTCACGATGGCCTCCAGAACCCCTTCAATCGCCAATCCACGGCCTAACTCGCGAAGAAGGCCCGGAGCCACACGGTGCTCAATTCGCACCGTTCCCCGTCCATTACAGGTTGGGCAGGAAATTCGCCCCTGACGATTTTTTGAGGGGCCGAGTCGCTGGCGAGTGATTTCAAGGAGTCCAAATCTCGATATCGGGGCATACCAGATCTTTGCTCTGTCCTGCCGAGTCGCTTCCCGGAAGTGATTTTCCAGTGCATCTCGGTTGGATTCTTCCAACATATCGATGAAATCACAAACGACGACTCCACCCAGATCGCGCAATCGGATTTGACGAGCGACCTCACTGGCAGCCTCAAGGTTGGTCGTCAAAGCCGTTTCTTCGAGATCGACGGCGGACATCCCACGGCCCGAATTGACATCGATCGCCACCAAAGCTTCCGTCTCTTCAATGACGATCGCTCCCCCACCGGCTAATCGAACTGTTCGATCATAGATGCTATCGATTTGATCCTGCAGTCCTCTATGACGAAAGAGTGAAGTCTTACCTCTGTAGAGATCGATCTTGAAATCATCCTGCAAGTTCCAACGGCCTAATTCATTTTTGAGAAGAGCACCCTGTTTTTCATCGTCGATGAGTATTTCGTCGATGTACGGCAAGAATAAATCTCTTGCGACCTTCCCCATCAAATCATCTTCCTGATGCAATTTGACCGGAGCGGATGCGTCCAACGCCTTAGTACTCAATTGATTCCAAGTTTCCCCTAGCGTCATCACTTCATGCGTCAATTCCTCGACGTTGGTCTCTAATCCCGCAGTCCGAACGATCACACCTGCACCAGCGATCACAGGAAGCTGTCCTGCAAGTTCTCTCAATCGATGACGTTCATCTTCATCTTCAATACGACGAGAAATCCCGGGTTTCTCAGCACCGCCCAACAGCACAAGGTTTCTGCCGGGAACAGAAACATAGGTCGTAACGCTAGGCCCTTTTTGACCAATGGCATCCTTTGAGACTTGAACGACCATCAACTGCCCAGGCTGAACGCAATCTTGAATGTTGCCGGTTCCCCTTCGCCTTGGAAAAGAATCGTTAAATGCCTCAAAAGGTAATCGAGATCCACCGTCGTAACCGGGATGGATATCTGAAAAATGAAGGAAAGCAGACCGACGCTCGCCGATATCAATAAACGCCGCCTGAATGGCGGGCTCGACATTCAGCACCCGTCCAAGATAGATATTCCCCAACAGGACCGGTTTATTGTGCTGTCCCTCACTATGATATTCCCATAGTTTTCCGGAGCTATCCGTCAGAGCGACTGCTTTCCCCGAGTCTTCTCGGGTTTGTATCATAAGTCGCATCTCTTACCGCCAGAATCTTGCTAGGTGACACCTTCACTCTGACAATCAGAGCGTATCGAAGTGTTAACAAGATACCCTCATGAAAGTCCCCGTCCAGTGGAGCGAAGGATGTCCTATCACTTCCTCGCTTCCAGAATTGAAAACAGGCCCCCGCAGCATTGCTACGGGGACCTGTGAAATCTCGTCATCAGTTATTTAATTGCGATTAGCGACCTTCTTCGGTGGTCTCAGCAGGCTCAGCCTCTGCTGCCCCAACTGTATCGCCTTCTTCATCGTTATCGATGGTCGGTTCGCCGTATTTCTCCTTGAAGTAATCCCAACGCTCTGCCTCTTTAAGGGCATTACGGTAGATCTCTTCACTGACGTCACTGCTTTTGATGATCCTCGGAGTCACAAGAATGAGCAGGTGATTAACATCTGCCTGGCGACGGCGCCACTTGAAGAGTTCTCCGAGATAAGGAATATCGGAGAGCCCAGGAATACCCGACTCGATCTCAACCTTACGCTCAGTATGAAGACCACCAATGACAGCGGTCTGTCCGTCGCGAACGCGAAGGTAGGTCACGACTGTCTGGCTGCTTTCACGAGGAAGGTCGATGAAAGCACTGGTGCCACTTCCCGGGTCACTAAAACGGAATCTGTCAAAACCAGGAATATCAGAAGTATTACCCACCAATGTCGAAACTTTCGGAATCACATTCATGTAGATCATGTCAGTTCCAGGAATCACATGAGGTGAAACGTAGAGAGTAAATCCGACATTGACCGGTGAACGATCATTCTCGTCGATAGAGACGGTGACGTTACCATTCTGATCCTGCTGAACATTCTGTACAGCAAACGGAACTTCTTCTCCAACAAAGATTGTCGAAGGATAGTTATCTAATGTCGTCAAGAACGGCTGCTGAACGATCTTTGAGTTCTCGTCATCCTTGATCATGGAGATCAATAGTTGAGTCTGCGTAAAGTCGAGCACTCCGAGAGCCTGATAAGGAACACCAATGCTTTGCATGTTACCGATATCAAAAGGCCAAGTACCTCCATTAGAGACAACCGATCCGTTGTAGATAGGAACCTGTGTACCCGCATCCTGAATCACTCCGAGACCAGAAAGGTCGGCAAAGTTAGACTGTGGGGAAGCTCCTCTTGCACTCAATCGGAATCCGTCACGACCGGGTGTGTTGGGATTGTCCAACTTCAGCCCTGTTTCAAGGATATCGTCATTAGAAGTCGAGATAAACTTGACCTCGACCTGAACCAAAGCAGGCTCCACGTCGATCTTGGCGATGATCTCACCGATCTCATCAAGCCTAGGAGCAATATCTTTGACAATGAGGGAGTTCGTCTTAATGTCGAAATCCATATCTCCACCAGGAGACAACGCTCTTCGTAATGCCTTGAGAAGTGTGAACTCCACTTCAGAATCAGAAGCGGAGTTGGTCCCCAGACTTCCTGCCTGCTTCTCGATGTCAGAAATGATGGCGACGTACTGCTCTGGAGGTCTGATGTATCTCAACTGGAAGATTCTGGTTTCCTGCTGCGCCACCAACTGATCAGGAGAAACTATACGCAAGATTTCACTCACACCTTCACGCTCGCTAACAACCACGTATCCAGCGGTTTTAACGATCGTATTGAGAGCTTCTCTCCAAGGTACATCTCTCAGGGTCAAACTGACCTTGCCCTGAACTTGTTCCGCAATCACGATGTTTGCACCGGATTGTTTTGCCAGCAGTTCGAGAACTACTGCAAGTTCCGCATCCTGAAACTCTATATTGATGGAAGGAGGTTGTGTGAATCTGATCAATCGATCACTGATTTCCAACACTACACAATTTGTCTCTCGGGCAAGAATGTCCAGCCCCTGACGCCAATCGATGGCATCCAGAGTCAGAGTGACCGTTTCTTCGATCTCGGGATCCGGAACAATATTGACACCCACCTGGGTCCCAATCTGTGCCAAAACCTCTTTAAGATCCTTGTCACGGACATCTATTGTCACGAGGTCGACGACTGTGCTTCCAGACTGATAAGCCTGGATTCCGTCGGTCGTTAAAAGAGCGACACAAAGGGTCGCGATCATTGTCAGTATTCTCATTATCGATTTTCCTCCCGAATGGGACAGGATTCCTGTTCCCTGACGCAGTGTCAGGTTTTCCTGTTACTTCTATCGGCCTCCGAAAGTTCAATCTTGAGCAGATCTCGGAGTTCTTTGGATTTACATGGGCATTTATCGGCCCAAGTGTTAAAAACGTCCGAATCTTCGTACGATGAGCTCCCCCTCGAAGTTAAACACGAGGCGATCTCGGTGAACTTCTTCGAGGACTGCTCCTTCGACATCTCCACCTTTAGCGATCCATTCACCATCGACGATGGCGTAGGACCCTTCACCAGAGATAACGACTCCATCAATCTGGACTGTTCTCGACAAAAACTGCTGTACCACTTCACTTCTCTGGCGCATTTGGCTCGCGGCCATTCCGACCAAAGTAGAAGTTGTTCTGTATTTGTCTCCGACATCCTGGATTTCAGATGCGAGTTTTTGAACTTCACTGTAGAGCTGATTGACAGTGGCGAAGTCCTGTTCCTCAAAGGCTCTTTTCATAGAATCTAAACGAACACGGGATTCTTCGTAGAGATGTCTCACTCTTACTTCTTCAACGCCCTGTTCCAATTCTTCAATTCTGTCAACGATAGCCTTCAATTCCGCAGCCAACTCAGGCTGGTCAAAGCGCTTGGCCTCGTCACTGATATTCATCAGAGCCCTGTACGCTTCGGTCGCAGCATCAAAGTCGCCGTTTCGTTGAGCGAACTCTATTTTCGCAATTGCAGCACGAGCTTTGAACAATGAGTCTCTCTGCTCGGAAACGGACAAATAAGTGAACTCTGTGGTTTCGTCCATACGATTGCTGGACTTCCATGGCGCTGTGAACGGATCTCTTCTCAGATCGTCCTCAAGTGTGTATCGCTCAAGTTTGAGCGCCGATCTCACAAAGCGAGTGTCATCAATGTAATTTCTCAATGCTGGAAATTGCTTAACGGCACGAGCGATATTCATTCCCTGAAGAGCGGCTTCTTCCAGAAATTCATACGTGGATTCCATATCATTCGAACTGGCACTCGCTTCAGCAAGAAGCAAAGAAGCGATCGCTTCCTCACCACCATACTCCACATACTCAGAGAATTTTTTCTGCGCTTCGTCGAGGTGTCCCTGGTTGTCTTGGCTCTCTTGAAGACGCCTATGGACAAGTCCCAAGGTCAAATGGTAATCGGCGTTGTAGGGTCTCAAATTGACCAATTCGACGAGACTCTCGTGCGCTCTCTTCCAGTTGGCACGACGAAGATCATTACTGCATTTCGAGCGCAATTCTTCGATTCGTTGGTCCTGCACCAGCTCTGCCTGTTTCTGACTCTCGTCTTCCCCAGGCCCTGTAGCTGGAATCACTGTCGAAACGACTTCTTCGAACGACTCGGTCGCAGTCTCTTCAAATTCAGAATCAACTTCGGCCTCGAACTCTTCGACTGAAACCGTTGCAGTTTCATGACTCAACATTGAATTCTCTTCGGATTCTTCCATAACTTCAGAATCGTCAGTGACTTTAAAGTCAACGTCTTCCCATTGGTCAATGACCTCTGGGTTATCCACGCTCACAGTTGCAGAAGCAGTATCTACTGATCCAGAACTAAAACTGTAGAGCAGAAGAAAAACAAAAAAGAATCCAGCAACGCTGGTGGGAATCACCCACTTGTTCTCTTGAAGATATTTTTTCATTACTGGATCTCCTTAACCGAGACCTTTACCTCGTCATAAACATAGGTAGAGATTTCGATGGCCAATCTTTTCTTGGGATCTGAGGCTGAAGACAACCCCTCACCCTGATCTAACGGATAGAGTTCAACTCCATCCACTCGCAGGAATCGAGGATGACTCTCGACGCTATTAATGAATCGGTGGAACTGAGAAAACTCACCCTGCATTTCGAACCGATACTTGTGTCTCTGAAATGGTGGGTGGACGGCAACTTGTCCTGGAACCGGACGGACCATCCTGGAAGACTTACGAACCTCTGTACTTACAGGAACAGCCTCTAATATTGTCAGCCCACTGTCCTTGCAAAGCGTGGTGATGGTGTCCACAAATGCATCTCTGCGAACTTCGTCGATTTCAGGAAGAATCGCGGTGTAGTCGCTGACAATCTCTGAAAGATCTGCTGCTTTTTTACGCATCTCAGGAATCGTATTCAGTTTCGTCTGAGCAGAAACTTTCCTTTTTTCAAGTTCCTCGAGTTTGGTTCGGGTTATTGAGTTTTCAGTGCTCAAATTCCAGCCAACGACGAGTTCAACACAGAAAAACACTCCACAAACAACGGCAAGGGTGATGAGTTGTTTCTTTTCGTCCATATTCATCGCTGATCCCCCTTCTTTTTAGTGATGGGTTGAGGGGGGTCTTGCAAAGGTTTGAGTTCAATCCCGATCGTGGAACGGAAATGCTCCGGAGTCTCTTCGTCACTCTCGACTTTTTCCCATGAAAGAGGAGTAAATCGAAGAAAGTCACCAAAGAAGGAATCCGGGAGCGCACTCACATCGACAAGATCTCCGTAAAAACGATGATCTTCACTCAATGCTTTACGAAATCTTGTCAGTGCACCTGGGTCAGAGCCGACAGCGACACAATCCATAGTCAGGGTGCCACCTGTCTGAATCTTTCCTGATTCCCAGCGATAGTCGTCCTCTTCCAGAACATCGACCGCGAGAGAAGTAATCCAAAGATCGTCGGGGACCTTTGAGACCAATTGATCAAGCTTGGGAGCCCATAGGATTCGACTCGTCTTGATTTTTACGATCGAAGCTTCACGTTGGCGGTAGTAATCGATATCAGATTGAATCCGATCTACCTCTAAAGCTCTCTCTTCGAGTGACTTGACCTCTGCGACCTGAGTTTCTGCATGAGCCTCCATTGTGCCCTGAGCAATCCACATCCAAATAAGACCTATGGCGCCTAATGCGACGGCCGATACGCTACCGAGGACGGAGTAAAATACCGAACGCGGCGTGTTTGCCGCTTTCTGTAACTCCTGAGGTAGCAGGTTGATCTTGATCAACTTGAAATTCCTTTCCCGTGCGCCTAAACGCAGTCCTGAATACGAGATCCGAGGCCGAGAGCCACGGGCAATTGAACGAGGTGCTCAGAGAGCGCCTCGACATCAACGAGGTCCTCTCGAACCTTGATCGATACCAGTGGATCCCACGTTTTGACGTCACGCTCGAAGACCCTCTCGAAGGTCTCCTGCAGCCCAACCGTCTGGCTTGCACCACCACTGAGAAAGACTTCCTCAACGGCGAAATCGAATTGGTTTTCGAAATAATCAAATGACAACTGTATTTCTCCAGCGATCTCGTCGAGAACCGGCTGAACGGCATTAGCAACCATCTGCTCATTCCCTTGGGGATCACACTTGAGATCTTCTGCTTCGGCTTCGTCCAGATGCTCGCGTCTGGAAATCGATTCTGTCAGATCCCTTCCTCCGAGATAAATCTCACGGGAGAAACAGGAAGTACTTCCTCTGACGATGTGAATGTTGGTTTTAGTCGCACCGATGTCAACGAGAGCGACCGCTCGCGGGCTATCCTCTTCCTGAACGCCTGCTTCTGTGCGCAATTCAAAAGAGTTACCCAGAGCAAATGAATCCACATCGACCACTGTTGGAATCAAGCCCAGTTCTTGAACTTGATCAATGTGGTCCTGAAGCAAATCTTTTTTCACAGCAACGAGAATGCTTTTCATCTCTTCGGAGGAATCGTCCTCAGAATCTGGTGAAGACAGCTGCTGTCCGTCAATGCAAACTTCATCTCGATCAAATGGGATGTACTTATCAGCCTCAAGTCGCAATGTTTCAGGAAGTTCGTCAGCATCCAGTTGTGGCAAGGTGATGTATCTGACAACAACAGACCGTCCAGATACGGAGGTCGCCACCTTACGGCAACGGATACCAGATTCTCTAAGAACAGATCTGACCGTATCCAAAGTCTCTTCAGGCGAGGGGATTTTACCCCAACCAAAACCTGTGAGTTCGAGTCCATCTTGCGTACGGGTTAACTCGACAACTTTGACTTCGTCGGTTCCGATATCGAGTCCTACGAGCGACTTTTGGCGTGAAAACATGCCCTGTTCCTCTCAGCCACACCCCCTGGGTGTGCTTCGGGTTTCGCTTCGATGACGGGCGAAGCAAAACCGGATCGAGTTCCCGAATTCCAGACACTGGAACGGGAGGGCCTTTCTTTAAAGGTCCCGAGAAGACTACGACGGTGGGAAAAATGGGGCAAATCGCCCCTATGGCAAGAATCGGCTGAATAGCCTAGATCAAGCGGGAGGCGACCCCAGGGAGGTTTTCAAGGGCCCAGAAGCGGAGCTCTCTAGCGATACTCTCCCCGTCTGACATATCCATACAACGGGCTGCAAGATCTCGGACCTCATAGTCGACCAAATGCCGGATAACTTGCTTCACTTCTGGAATCAGCTGAGGCGTGATAGAGAACTCCCTCAACCCTAATCCAACTAACAACGGTAGGTGAACCGACTCAGATGCCATTTCACCGCAAAGGCAGACACGGATGTCATGGTCTTCCCCCACTTTGATCAAAGTAGAGATCAATTGAAGCACTGCAGGGTGAAGGGGGTCGTACAAATCAGCAACTTGTTCATTTCCACGGTCTACAGCGAGAGTGTATTGAACCAAGTCATTACTTCCAACACTCAGAAACGAAACACGATGTGCGACATGACTGGCGATAAGTGCCAGTGAAGGAACCTCAACCATCACTCCCACAGGAATGTTTTCGTCGAAGTCGACACCTTCTTTTCGAAGATCTTCACTGACTTCGTCGATGATCTGAAGACTTCTATCCAATTCCGGAATAGTGGTGATCATAGGAAGCATCATCCGTACCGGCCCATGTAAACCAGACCGAAGAATAGCCCTAATCTGTGCCCTAAAAGGTTTAGGATTCGCAAGACACCAACGGATGGAGCGGCACCCTAGAAAGGGATTCTCTTCTTCGAGAGAGCCTTCGGGTAACTTGTCGCCACCTAAATCTAATGTTCTTATCGTCAGCGGTAATCCATTGAGTGACTTGATAACAGTCTTGTAATGTTCGAGGTGTACTTCTTCGCCACTCTCAGGTGCTTGAAGATGAATAAACTCTGTTCTGTAGAGTCCAATTCCAGCAGCACCCCATTCGACAGCAGAATCGACTTCACCCGGTAGTTCGATATTGGCGTGAACTTCTATTCCATGTCCATCAATCGTCTCCGCTGGTAATGCGGCCTGACTTCGGAGGTGCAACGAGATTCGCTTCATCTCTTCTGCACGATCTTGATATTCCTCGATTTGAGAATCGTCAGGATCGATGATCACCAATCCACGATAACCATCGATGATCAACCGGTCACCACCGATGACAGTCGTCGAGATATCATCGATCCCCACCACTGCAGGGATTCCCAAAGCTCTGGCCATAATGGCTGTATGAGAAGTTTTACCTCCCAGATCGGTGGCAAATCCCATGACTTTCTCAGGATCCAACTTTGCAGTCTGAGCAGGTGTCAAGTTGTGAGCAATCACAGCGACTTCTGAACCCAGGTTTGAAAGTGTTTCAATACGCTTTCCAAGCAGAGTACTGAGCAACATCTTTTCGACATCTTGCAAGTCGTGAACACGCTCCATAAGAAGTGGGGAACCGGATTCCTGTAACTTCCTGACATAGCGATTCATCACACGACTGACAGCATGTTCTGCTGTAAATGACTTGTCTCGAATCGATTGTTGAATTTCGGAGTGAAGTGCCGGGTCGGCTGCAAGATCCTTATGGACAGATAAAATTCTTGCGTGGATTTCGACTTCGCCCTCAAGCCGCTGAATCTCCTCTTCGAGAATTTTATTGGAGTCTTCTACGGCCTGCTCAAAGCGAAGTATTTCCGATTCGACGTCTCCCTTGGAAACATATCTCTGGGGAATACGGATCTCCTCAGAGTCCAGAATAAGAGCATCAGCGATAGCGATACCTGGGCTGACGGCTATGCCGCTTTTTATCTCCATCATTCCTCCGGCTCAGACTCCGTGGAAATTCTTGCGCACCAAGTCCGACAAAGCCTCTAAGGCTTCCGACTCGTCCGCTCCTGAAGTAATGATCTCTATCTCATCTCCGAGTTGAGCACCCAGCGTCATGACTGAGATAATACTTTTCCCGTCCACTTCGCCTCCTCCGACCTTGCGTACCCTGATCGAGGCTTCAAACCTTTGAGCCAATCTTACGAACTCCGTCGACGCCCGAGCGTGCAATCCGGAAGTATGTGTGATTTTTAGCATTGCAGTAGAATCACTCACAGAATGAATCCAGTTCTTGTAAGAGCCAATTCGCCAATAAGACGTCCCGTCAAATCAGCGCGGTGATGGGCACTCGTTGCTTCATGATCAACGAAATCACTCGTCGTCACTCTTACTCCACGACCCACGAGGTCTCCCTTGTAAATCACAGGTTGAGATCCGATGCGGGAGTACCTCTCCAACATTTCCTCAGAAAATGTACCGTCATGAGCCAAGACATGCTGAATAAAGCATTTCCCAGCATGCTTCTCTAATGAGTCTAAGTGCTCAGCCAGACCCATGTCGTCGGTTTCCCCTGCCTGAGTCATGACATTTGCCACATATATCTTCAGAGCATTACTTTCCACCACACGCTTTCGGATGCCTTCAATCAAGAGAGGCGGAATCACGCTGGTGAAAAGACTACCCGGACCAAATACCAATACGTCCGCTTGCTCGATCGCCGATGCCACATCTTCAGCGGGCTCTTCCACCCGAGGTCGAGATTCAACTCTATCGATGGGCTTGCCACTACGAACGATTTGCTCTTCACCCGTCGACTTGGTTCCATCAGGGTGATAAGCGATCAAAGTTAATTTTTCACCGTTTGCGGGAAGTACTCGACCTTTGACCCGAAGCAGTCGGTTCATCTCGCGAATGGCACTATCAAAGTCCCCATTCAATCGAGTCAGCGCAGTGATGAGGAGATTCCCCACCGAATGACCTTCTAATTCAGATTCTTCGAATCGGTAGTCGAGTAATCGAGCCCAAATCGGTTCCTGACTGGAGAGGGCCAAAAGGCAATTTCGTATGTCTCCTGGAGGAGCGATATCGAAATCTTTTCTCAATCGGCCTGAAGATCCCCCGTCATCGCTGACTGAGACAACGGCTGTGACTTCTACCGGCTGTTCTCTCAAACCAGAGAGCAAGCAGGACATACCAGTTCCACCCCCGAAGGCCACAACCCTCGGAGTCGGATTTTTCTCGGGTGTCGATCGCTCAGACTTCAATGCAGAATCCTTCCGTGGTCATTCCCTGAACATGTCAGGGAAAGGCAGATTCTTGACACTATTTCATAACATGAAGGCAGATATTGTTCCACGAAAGGGAGCGTTGAACCGCAAGATACGGCCTCAATCGCTGATTTAATGGCTTCTGAAGTCCGGATATGACGGAAGAAGTATATAAATCTTCACTTTCCAAATACGGACAAAATAGACCTCAGTGTTTGAATAACGAATCTTCATCCCGGCATCTTGGAATATTATCGGGATCATATGAAACCTCGGCCAGAAATAATCCTTCAGGTGGTGCAGCCATACCCGCAGCTGTGCGGTCTTGAGCGGCAAGGATCTTTGGGACTTCCGAGGCCTCCTTCATTCCCCGCCCCACTTCGACAAGCGTCCCCGTCAAATTTCTCACCATCCTGTAGAGGAATCCATTTCCAACGACCTGAATCAGGACATGATCTCCATTTCGCTGCACACGAAATTCATGAATGGTTCGGACAGAATCTTCGGGCTCATCTTTCGATCGAGTTCGAAATGAAGCGAAATCATGCTTGCCCACAAAGCATTGAGCGACTTCATTCATCGAATCCACGTCTAGCTGAGAACGAATCCACCAACTCGTATCAGACCCAAAGAGAGATCTACGGGGGCCATTCCAAATCCTGTATAAATATCTTTTGGCAACAGCATGAAACCTGGGATGCCAATCTTTAGTGGTACGTTCGCAAGAGATGATTTCAATATCATATGGAGTGATTCCTTGAAGAGAGTTCAAGAAATACTCAGGATCAAGATCCTTATCGATTTCGATCCTGATCATATGTTGGAGTGCATGAACTCCTTTGTCGGTGCGACTGGATCCCTCGACACGAACAATTTGATCCGCGAGAATTTGAGCAGACTCTTTAATAACGCCTTGCACAGTTTGAACTTCATAATTGTCTAACCAACCATGATATTTCGACCCGTCATAAGCCACTTCGAATCGATAGAAGTATCTCTCGCTGTTCACTGGAGACGACTCCACTGTTCAGCAATCTGAACAGTATTGAGAGCAGCACCTTTGAGGACTTGGTCCCCCACAACCCACATCTGAAGACCATCGCTGAAGGGAGCACGAATCCTGCCGACGGCAACCGCATGTTGCCCTGAAAGAGGATCCGGGGTTGGAGGCTTTTCATGGTCGCTATGGTGAATAACTCCAGGAGCCTTATCCATAGCAGATATGGCTTGCTGTAATCGATCTGGATCTTTATCAGCAAAAAGCATCGTGACAGCAAGGCTGTGACAACGGGCCACAGGAACACGAACACAGGTACCTTGTATAATTATCTGGGGATCTCCGAGTATTTTACGACTCTCGTCGAGCATTTTTCGCTCTTCGACTGTCACCCCATCTTCATCCACATCTCCAATGGCCGGGAATAGATTTCCATGAATAGGGAAAGGAAATGGATCCCCTTCTCGGAATTCTCCGCCAGCAGCTTCTCGCTCCAAAGCTTCTAATCCTGCGACACCTGCTCCGCTGACCGCTTGATAAGTATCAACAATCAAGCGTTCAGGTTTCAAATCCCAAAGAGGTTTCAGTGCCAGAAGAAGAATTATCGTTGAGCAATTGGGATTGGCAATCACAGCGGGCCCACTAGGAATCGCCTCGGGGTTTACTTCCGGGACAACGAGGGCCACATCTTCTGACAAACGAAAAGCGGAGGAATTATCTACGACTGTGATTCCCGCTTCTACGAATCGGGGTGCCCACTCTTTAGAGATCGATCCCCCGGCAGCAAAAAGTGCGACGTCGATCCCTGACAAATCCAGGGAATCTTCGAGAGCTTCCACCGTGACGGTACCGTCGCGCCACGGAAATTTTTTCCCGGCACTACGGGAGGAAGCCAACAACCGTGGCGTTTCTGTACCCAAGCAGGAATCCTTCAAGAGCGATAGCATCTCTTGTCCCACAACACCGGTCGCACCTACGATCGCTGTTCTCATCTTTTCTTCTCTTCCCGGCTACCCAGCCAACTGAGTACTGTGGGCAAAAAAACCACGAATAGCAGTATGAGAACTGTGGTGAAAAACTCCCATAAACTCACAGAAAAGAGCATTACTCACTCTTCTCTGCGCTTGCGGGCAATCGTTTATGCTGAATCTCATCCGTGATTTGCTGGAGAAATTGATCGAGATCAATCGCCCCGATATCTCCTATACCGCGCTGTCGCACAGAAACGGTTCTCGCTTCCGCATCTTTACCACCGACAACGAGAAGATAGGGAACTTTTTCATCTGCGGCGACTTTAATCTTGGCGTTCAGGCGTTCATTAGAATCGTCTAATTTCGCTCGAACCCCCAACCCTTTAAGAAGACCGAGAACTTCTTCTCCATATTCCACATGCTTTTCACTGATGGGAAGAACTCTGGCCTGCTCTGGGGAGAGCCATGTCGGAAAGGATCCTTCGAAGTGCTCGATCAAGATCCCAATAAAGCGTTCGAAACTACCAAAAGGTGCGCGATGAACCATGACAGGCCTATGGGAAGCGTTGTCAGCTCCTGTGTAACTGAGATCAAATCTTTCCGGAAGATTGTAATCCACCTGAACAGTGCCCAATTGCCATTCACGGCCGATCGCGTCCGAAACAACGAAATCAATCTTTGGACCATAGAAAGCGGCTTCTCCCTCTTCTTCAGAGAAAGGAACACCCAAAGTAGTCGCGGCATCTCTGCATGCTTGCTCTGCTCGATCCCAACGCTCAGGGTCGCCCGTGTATTTCGTGGAATCCTTATCACGCAGTCCGACTCGTACTCTGTAGTCTTGTAGACCCAGAGTGGTCAAAACTAATTTCACGAGATCGAGACAACCTCGAATCTCGTCGGCAACTTGGTCTTCGGTACAGAACAGGTGTGCGTCATCCTGAGTAAATCCTCGGACACGAGTCAGACCATTCAATTCTCCGGACTGCTCCCAACGGTAGACTGTTCCAAATTCGGCAAGGCGGACCGGGAGATCTCGATACGATCGGGGTTCAGCGTCAAACACTTTAATGTGATGCGGACAGTTCATCGGCTTGAGCATGAAACCGTCCACTTCCCCCTCACCAATTCTGCTGGACAGTTCTGCACAACTGCAGCCCTCGTCAGCAACAGCCTCAAGGAAATCGCCATTGATCAGAGGCGGGAACTGACTCTCCCGATAGTATGGGAAGTGCCCGCTCGTACGGTATAATCCCAATTTTCCAACATGAGGGGTGTAAACCATGTCATACCCTGCAGCGATCAGATGCTCCCGAATAAACTCTTCGAGTTCACGACGAATCACGGAACCATTGGGCTGCCAAAGTACGAGCCCCTGGCCCACCGAATCGTCAATCTTGAAAAGGTTTTGACGACGACCTATCACTCGGTGATCACGCCGCTTGGCCTCTTCTAATCTTTCGAGATGACGATTCAGTTGTGCGGGGAAGGCAAAGGCGGTTCCGTAGACCCGGGTCAAACCATCGCTATCCGCATCTCCGTGCCAATAGGCACTGGCAACACTCATCAATTTGAATGCGCCAATTTTCCCTGTGCTCGGAACATGAGGACCTCGACATAAATCTTCCCAGTTCTCTCCTTTTTGTCCTGAAACATACCAAGAGAGTTCCGCAGATCCGGCCTCGATGGCTCTTTCAGCATTATCGATCTTGTACTTACTGCCTTCACCTCGAACTTTTTCAAGACCCTCTTCGACATTGAGTTCATATCGAGTGAAAGGGCGATTCTCAGAGATGATGGCACTCATCTCTTTTTCGATGGCAGGGAAATCGTCACTACTCATCGGATGATCTTCAGGGAAACGAATATCGTAATAGAAACCTTGATCAGTCGGTGGTCCATACACCAATTGAGATCCAGGGATCACTCTTTCGATCGCCTCAGCCATCACGTGGGCACAGGAATGACGAATCAAGGAGAGTGCCTCTAGAGCAGGTTCTTCTTTTTTTGACCCACTTGTAATGATGGAGACGGAAGCGTCTTCAGAGATCGTCGAAGACAAGTCTCGAATCTCTCCATCGACGACAATCCCGATAGAAGCCTTTAGTAATCTCTCTCCGATATCTCCGGCCAATTGCTCACCGGTGACGGGGGAATCATATTCTCTTTGACTGCCATCGGGCAGGGTGATCGTGGGCATGGTTATTCCTCTCGGTTGGCATTCTAGCCATGAGGCTGGCTTTTCGCCATCGGACCGGGATCTTGACCTCCGTCTGCTATCGAGGACTATTTCATATGAAAAGGACGTCCCGTTGACCCAGAGCCAGAATCGACAGCCCGACCAGAACCCTCAGGAAGCCGAAAATCGGCAAGATCCCCGCTGGAAGGTCATCCATGCCGACATGGATGCCTTCTTCGCCTCTGTAGAGGTGCTCGACGATCCTTCCCTGAAGGGTTTACCGCTGATCATCGGTCACCCTGGCCCGCGGGGTGTCGTATCCACCGCGTCTTATGAAGCTCGGAAATTTGGAGTCCACTCTGCCCTACCCTCTACAGAAGCTCTGCGCCGTTGTCCAGAGGGTGTCTGGCGATCACCACGAGGCGGGAGATATGGAGAGATTTCTCGCCAGGTGATGCAAGTTTTCAGAGAGTTCACCCCTCTTGTAGAACCATTATCCGTGGACGAAGCATTTCTCGATATCGAAGGATCCTTGAAGCTCTATGGCGGAGCTATCGCCATCGCTCGCCAAATCAGAGAAAGGGTTTTTGAGCAAACGGGTGGCTTAACCGTCAGTATCGGAGTGGCCCCAAATAAGTTCCTCGCAAAATTAGCGAGCGATCTCGACAAACCAGATGGATTGACCGTCGTCGATCCTGACGGGATTCAAAAACTTCTCGATCCATTGCCTGTCCAAAAGATCTGGGGCGTGGGTCCAAAAACCACTCGCCAATTGAATGACTTCGGCTTGCATCGGATTGAGGATCTACGAAATGCAGGACTTGAATTTCTGATGCGAAGATGGGGAGAAAGAAGCGCTCAGCATCTTTGGGCATTAGCCCACGGTCGAGACTCCAGAGAAGTTCATGAACCGGAATCTTCAAAATCGATCTCGACCGAAAATACATTTACCGTTGATATCATGAAGGGCTCCGACTCTGACAAATTCTTGCGTAATGCCGCTGAAGAAGTATGCCAATCGATGCGACAGCAAGGATTCAGAGCTCGCACAGTTCGGCTTAAGGTTCGAGCTTCTTCCTTCAGGACTCTGACAAGAAGCAAGACCTTGGATACGCCCTTTATAGACGCCGCCACTCTCTACAATACCGGGCGAGAACTACTCACCCATGTCGATCTGGAAGCCGAAGGTATAAGACTCCTGGGGTTGGGGGTATCGGGATTGGTCCAGGCGTCGCAGCCGATTCAAGGACAAATGTTTGTTTCAGAACTTGAGCCCGCTAGAGATTCAACGGTCACAGGTTTAATCGATCAATCTCGATCTGATTCTAGGGTTCCTCCGTTGAAAAGAGGATCTCTACTATCTCCCCCTCCGGAAAAATCGGGAGGTGGAAAAGGTGCGGCTATCGAGAAACCTGATCGAGATGAAACGCTATAGCTTTTTCTTTCGGGCAGATCGAACCTTTAGATTGATACCTTCGACGACCGCAGAAAAACCCATCGCAAAATAAATGTAGCCCTTTGGAATCTCAAAGTGCCACCCCTCAGCGACCAATGCTAAGCCGATGAGCATCAAGAATGACAATGCCAACACTTTCACTGTGGGATGTCGATCCACGAATCGCGAGACCACTCCACTGAATGCCAACATCACCATGACCGAAATAATGACCGCTAAGACCATCACCGCGATGTGCTTTGCCATTCCCACAGCGGTGATCACGGAGTCGATGCTAAAGACGATATCCAACAACCCTATCTGAATAATAATAGACGTGAAGCTGACAGCCTTGACCTCTTCTTGTACTTGTGCGCCTTCACCTTCCATCTTTTCATGGATCTCGTGAGTGGCTTTACCTAGCAAAAACAATCCCCCAGTGATCAGGATGAGATCTTTGCCGGAAAAACTATGATTCATGATCGAAAAGAGGCCATCTTGGAGAGTCAGTAACCACGAAATCGAGAACAGTAATCCGATCCTAGACACCATGGCGAGGATCAATCCCAGACGTCGGGCGTTGTCTCTTTTTTCTTCGGGAAGTCGTCCGGCAAGGATGGCAATGAAGATGATGTTATCGATCCCCAAGACAATCTCCATGACGGTCAGAGTCGCCAGAGCCACCCAGGCATTGGGATCATGGATCCAACTCATATCAAACATGCAATCTCCTCCCGAGGGTCATCATGGCAAACAAACCATCTACGCTTAAACGCTCCCACGAACCTTTGCGAGAATTTCGTCAAAAACATTCTCTGCTGTCAGTCGCTTCTGATCTTGCCCCCATGATCGCACAAGAACAGGTCCATTTGCCTCTTCTTCGACGCGACGACCATGACTCCCTTTGACTTGACGAGGATCGGTAGAGATCACATCCATGAGATTTCGGAAACCTAACTTCTTGCCTAAGAGTTTGAGTCCCACTTTGAGAGTAGGCCAACGTATCTCCGGATCCAAAAACAACTCAGCAGGGTCGTATCCCGGTTTCCGGTGAATATCCACAGTACGAGCAAAGTCCGGGGCTCTCGACTCATCCAGCCACCATGGGTACGCGAACCAACAGCCCGGCTCAGCGATCAAAACCAAATCGCCGCTGCGGGGATGATCTAAACCCTCGACTTTGAGTGCTTCATGGTCGAGCACTCTATCAACACCCTCGACTCCTAAGAGTTGCTGACGAACTCTCGAGATATCCGACGGGTCAGAGACATAGACATGAGCCAATTGATGATCGCAAACAGCGAACGCTCGACTCCTGTGCACATCGAGAATATCTCCATGGGATGTGATCTGAACTTGGAGGTCGCCGCTCTCGGCCAGTTGACGATTCACAAACACGGGTTGCTGAACATTTTCAATTCCATATTCAGAGAGGACCATCGCCTCTGCACCTTTTTCCCGGCAACCTTCAAGGAGTCGTGACAGTTCGACATCGAGTTCTTTCCTAGATCGCTGTCCTTCTGAAGAATCGGGGCCGAATCGCTGATCGTCGTAGTCGAGATGGGGCAAATAGACCACAAGAACGTCGGGGTCACTGTCTTGGGCTACTTTCAATGCGGCATCGACAATCCAGCGTGTCGAGGTGATACCGGCACGCGGTCCCCAAAAATCAAAAAGCGGGAAGGTTCCGAGTTGATCCTGAAGATTCACGGGAAGCTCAGGGGGTTCTCCATAAACGGAAGGAATTTTTCGCCCATCAGCCGGGTACTCCGGCCGAGGAGTCAAACTCCAACGAGCCCCACTTCCCATGTTGAACCACCAGAAAAGATTGGCGACCGTGTAGCCTTCTGCCTGTAAGACATCAATGAATGTCGGTGCTTCAATCAAGGTTCGAGCCTGAAGCCAAAATCTGATCTCTTTTGTATTTCTGTGATACCAGCCATTACCCACGATGCCGTGCCGCGCTGGAGTCTCTCCCGTCAGCATCGATGCTTGAGCAGTCGTGGTGACAGCAGGCAATGGAGACGTAATGGAAGAAACCGACCCCTGATTTAAGAAATCGTTGAGGCAAGACATTTGCGGAACGTCTTTATGGCGCATGCCAACAGCGATGGCGACGACCAGTTTCATCGTGGACGATTTTTCAAGAGCAACTTTCCTCCTGCAATCCCTCATCTTCTTCGAGGGCACCCACCTCTGCATGAGTGGGAAAGAGTTCAGCAACGATTCGACGGAAATCTTCCGCGTCCTTCGCTACTGTGATTTCTGAACGAAATGCTCTGGCTCCAGGTATCCCACCCAGATACCGGGCTGCGAATTTCCGCATCAATACGGTTCCGAATGGATCTCCATGGAGTTCCACCAGTTGTCCATGATGCCGCAGAAGTTGTTCTTTCTGTTCCTCCAGTTCAGGAGGGGCGGGAATCGGTTCTCCACGCAGGGCTGCCGTAATCTCACGGAACACCCACGGGGCACTGAGGCATCTTCGTGCCACCATCACGCCAGCCGCACCGGTATTTTCCAGAGCCTCTAACGCACTCTCCGCAGATGAGACATCTCCATTGGCGATGACAGGTATCGAAACCGTTTCAACAACTTCTCGTATCCTAGAATGATTGACGGGTATTCCGTATCCATCTTTCGCCGTTCTTCCATGAACGGTAAGACCGACGGCACCCGCACTCTCCACTGCTCTCGCCACGTCACAAGCAGTGATCAATTCTTGTTGAGGACCCAATCGTATTTTTGCTGTTACGGGAACCTCTCCGGCCCCTCGAACGGTCGCTTCTACCATTCTTGCAATCGTCGCAGGATCTCTCAGGAGCGTTGCACCGGCGCCCTGCTTGCCCATGATTCGTTTTTTGGGGCAGCCAAAGTTGAGATCGATGATAGAGATCCCCAGATCAACCAGACGTCGTGCGGCTTCTTCGACCATCTCCGGCTCACGATCCCAAAGTTGCACTCCCAAAGGGCGAGGCTCATCTTCGACTCCAAAGAGACGCTCCGGAGAAATAGTCCCTTTGACCCAACCCCCCGCAGAGACCATCTCTGTGTACATCAAACCACACCCACCCAGTTCACGAACCAATCGGCGAAAAACGAGATCGGTAAATCCAGCAATCGGCGCTTGAAGAACCGGTGTCTCCAATTCCAAAGATCCCAGTTTCAATTTCTGGGGCCATGTCTGGACTGTCCCCTCTTCAGTGGAAGAGGGCGACGTACCCGGCGGTAGTGAAGGAGGAGTTACGAGATCTGTCACCGATTCAACTTTCATTCCTTGGTTGGTCGACCTGCGTCCATGAAGTTTGGCTGTTCATGAAGTTCGGGGTTCTCCCTAGAGGGTATCGATTTCTGAGCCCCAGTGCCAATCACTGTTGAGGAAGCTTCCGATAGAATTCTGCGACATTCTTGACTGCCACTCACGAAGACTCCACGGTTTCGTCCTCGCTGATCCTCGCATGGATTCGAGGGAGCACCTCCCTCCCTGTTCAGCCCTCATTCATGAGCGGCTCCGGCCTATCCGGTGACTTGTTCCGACCTCAGAGAAAGCGCCTCCAAGAGTTCAGCCTCACCGATATCTTCTTTTCCTGCCAAATCTGCAATTGTCCGGGAGACTCTGAGAAATCGAGTCCAAGAGCGGATAGAAAAGACATTCTCAGACTCGATCTGACGTAAAAGACTTCGCCCTCCAGAACTGAGACGCAGCCAGCGATCCCGATCTGCCCATTCCAAAGATCGATTGGTCCCCGGTTGTGCCCGACGAGTCATTTGCTGGCGAGCCTCAAGAACTCTCTCCAGAATCTGAGCGGAAGATTCCGCTGCTGTGGAAGAAAGACCATCTGCCAAAAAGGAAACGGGCTCCCTCTCCAAAACCACACGCAGATCAAATCGATCCAAGAGCGGCTCCGACAAACGTCGAGAATATCTTTGATGGTCAGCGGCTCGACAACGACACTTTTTGCGCCCCCCTCCTCCACAAGGACAAGGGTTCATCGCGGCGACCAATAAAAACTCTCCAGGGAATGTGATCGTTCCACTCGCTCGAGACAAAGTGATGCTGCCCTCCTCGAGAGGCTCCCTCAATGCTTCAAGAGTTGCGGCAGAAAGTTCAGGAAACTCATCCAGAAACAAAATTCCCCTATGAGCTCTCGAGATTTCTCCAGGAATAGGAGGGGATCCCCCTCCTATTAATCCCGCCGCTGTGATGCTGTGGTGAGGGGAGCGAAATGGGCATTTCGTATTTAGAAATGTCGTCGATATCGCTCCCTCACTCCTCTCATTGCCCCTCTCATCCGAACACTCTTCAGAAGAGCGTGGAATCGTGCTCGACGGTTGAGATTCATCCCACGATGATTCATCCCACGATGATTCATCCCACGAAGATTCATCCCACGAAGAATCTCCAGACAGTTCTGTCACCTGAAAAACCTCGAGGGCATGTTCGCGACTCAACCTCGGCAGGAGTCCCTGTAATCGGCGAGCCAACATCGATTTTCCACAACCAGGGGGGCCCACCAATAAGAGAGGATGCTCTCCTGCAGCACAGATTTCGAGAGCTCTTCTTCCTCGTAACTGTCCTTGAACCTCGGACATATCCGGAAGTGAAGACAAGTCCCGCTCCTCGCGCTCGTGATCACTCCCCACAGACTCCGCCCTAGAAATAGGATGTTCAGTCTGTTGGAACTCTGTACTCGTCTCCTTTAACTCTGTACTCGTCTCCTTTAACTCATCGACCACCTGCTCCAAACATTGGGCAGCTCCAATTTGAATGGGGAATCTCACGACTTCCTTCGCCAAGGTCACATATCGAGAAGGCACATAGATACGAGGACCGGGTACTTCTTTTTCGGGTTCGACGAAATGCACCTTCTTCATGATCGAATGCTCGGCAATCGCACGAATGATGCTCAAACCTCCTCTGATCGATCGGATTCTTCCATCCAAAGCCAGTTCTCCCACGAAAGCCTGATTCCGAAGTCTCGATCTTGATATTTGGCCACTCTCGACCAAAATTCCGATAGCGATCGCCAAATCGAGTGTCGATCCGTCCTTGGCCCGTGCGGCCGGAGCCAAATTGATCACGATGCGATGACGGTCGGGAAAGACGAACCCTGAATTCTCGAGCGCAGAACGAATACGCTGTCGAGATTCTCGTATCCCGGGGCCCGGTAAACCCGTGATGACAAATGCCGGCAAAGCAGGGATCAGATCGACCTCGACTTCGACAATACGTCCCTGAAACCCTGCCAAATCCCCGGAAAATAGACGGAACGCCATGAGTGACTCCTGCGTTTCAGTGATAACCCGCACATTCCCGGCAGAAATCGTTTTCTGTCGGTCTCTGGATAAATTTCGTCCTTGTTGCGCAAACTGTTCTGAGTACCGATTTCTGAACGCTGCGTGGAATCATCTTCTTCAGGAGGCCTGTTCAACGATTTTGAGTAAGACCCTCACCCCTCCTGCTCTCTGATCAGACAGTCTCCCCCCGAATATGGGTGTTCTGGTTCTTCTGGCGTTGAGGGGCTATACTTCAGCCACTTCCCAAGGAATGACCAGCCCAGGTCGTCGTGGAAATTTTCAAGGACCCACACCTGCTCCACCATGAAGGGGGCCCCATGCCATTTCTCTGGTCCAAGATTTCAACTCAAAACGCATCTGACTCACGATCCGAGATCTCGAGATCCGCTCAAACGGGTATTCCTGCGTTTGCATTTTCAGTTTCAGGCTGGCTCCTCTGCGGGGTTCTGATCCTCGGAATCTTGTCTTGCTCGACCACTGAAAGCCATGCTGCAGTAGCGCCGTATTCGGACGGCAAGGTCAGCAAAATAGTCGATCGACACGCCGGAGGTGATCTGGATCAAATCTGGAAGGGATCCACCGAATTAGAACGTCTCGGTGATGACTCCATCGGTGAGATTCAAGGGCTTCTCGGCCATGAAAATACGGGAGTCCGATTGATGGGAGCAAAAGCACTGCTCTCGCTAGGCGAGCTCGACGGCATACGCGATATTTTACTCAAGATCGTGAATAACGCCGACAACGACTCTGCAGAACGCAGCTCTGCTCTCTACCTATTGGGTGAGTTCAATGACAAAAAGACCACAGAAGGCCTTCGAGGAATGGTCGAGAATCTCAAAGGAGATGCTCTTCTAAGAATCGAATTAGGCCGTGCTCTCTACAAGGTGTCGAAGGATCGCTCTGAAACGAGAGCTCTTCTGCAACCACTCCTCACTGTCGATGACTCCTTAGCGCGCACTGGGGCAGCACTCGTCCTCGCAGAACTCGGCTTCATGGACGGGGATGTGAAACGGGTACTGAGATCGATAGAGTTGGAGCCATCTCGCCAAGGAACACTCGCACGCTTGCTACTTGCCCAAGACAATCTTCTTCGAGCGATCGAAAATGAACAAGATGCCAGCCCCCCTGAAACAGATGCAGAAAAGGAACTGGAAGCGTCACGAAGAATGGCAGCCGCCCAGTTAGAAATCCTTTCTCTGGAAAAAGCGATCTCTGATAAGGATGTTCAGATTCAGAGACTTCAAAGACGGGGCTCTCGAAACGGGGGCGGACATCCTCTCCTCGACGAGCTGCTTCAGCGCATCGAGCGATTCTATGTCGACCCAGCCTTGGTTGACCAAGAAGAACTGATCAGCGAAGCGGCCAAGGGAATGGTCGCGAGCCTTGATCCCTTCTCATCTTTCATGGACGTCGATGATACAAAAGAATTCTACGAAGGTATCAGCGGGATTTACGCCGGGATTGGCGCACAAGTTCAAAAAGACCTCGATACCGATACTCTAAAAATCATTCGCCCCATCTACAAAGGCCCCGCCTATCGCGAAGGCATGATCAGCGATGACCTCGTCGTCGAAGTTGACGGGATTCCCACGAAGGGAAAACCGCTCGATGAAATCGTCAAGGGCCTCAAAGGGAAGCCCGGGACGCCTGTGACTCTCAAAGTGGTTCGCAGAGGCTGGCGAGAAGCCCGAGACTTTATCGTGACTCGGGAAACGATCCAGCTCGACTCGATGCTCCATCAAATGCTACCGGGAGACATCGGATACGTGTCATTGGCCCAGTTTGGAGATACGGCTGTCGCAGAAGTGTTTGCGGCCCTCGATGATCTCGAAACCCAGGGCATGCGTGGCTTGATCCTTGACCTGCGAAGAAACCCCGGTGGATATCTTGAATCTGCGGTCAAGCTTGTGGACGAGTTTGTCGATGACACCTCAATGCCGATCGTCGCTCAAAAATCAAAGAGTGGCATCTTTGAAAACTCTGAACGCTTTGCCACAGAAGGAAAACGTCAGGATTACCCCATGGTAGTCCTCGTTGACGAATCCAGTGCCAGTGCGTCAGAGATCGTTTCAGGCGCACTGCAAGATTTCAAGCGCGCGAAACTGATCGGTAAAAAGTCTTACGGAAAGGGAAGTGTCCAAAGACTTCTTCCCATGTCCCGACAGATTCAAACTCTTCTGGGTGGAGAATCGACTCTTCGTCTCACCGTTCAACGCTACTACCTCCCGAGTGGTCGCTCGATTCACACCGAAAGAGACTCCGACGGAAAGATTGTTACAGAAGGTGGCGTTTCTCCTGATCTCGAAGTGAGCTTGAAAGAGATTCCTCTTTGGAGAGCCGAAGCCGTTGGGAAAATGATCGACGAAGAAGCCTTCAAAGTCTGGATCGATGAGCACGCAGAAGAAAATGAGGAACTGATTTCAAAAATCATCCTCGAAGGTACGGGAGAAAATGGCCTGGAATACCCCGGATTCGCTGACTGGCTCGCAGGATACAAAGATTCGGGCGTGACTGAAGAAGACGCCCGCAATGGTCTCAGAAGTCGCCTCCGTCGTCGTGAAGAAGATCGCCGAGGACAACAGTTCGCATGTGACTTCGTAGAAGACCTTCAACTGCAAGCGGCCATCGTTGACATCTTGGCCAGCCTAGGAACAGAGCTTTCAACGATTCCTCAATACAACAAGATTGAGAATGAATCACCGGACGAGAAAGAGACGGAACCCGAAAGTCTTTAGTCTAAAACTG
Organism: Planctomycetota bacterium; assembly: GCA_016776905.1. Lineage (GTDB taxonomy): Bacteria > Planctomycetota > UBA8108 > UBA1146 > UBA1146 > UBA12191. The sequence continues at coordinate 74,411 of JADHSM010000016.1, forward strand.
TAGATCAAAAAAAGCCCTGCTGCGCGATTGCGCAGCAGGGCTTTTTCATAGGTCAAAACACGGTTAAACATGATTCGTCAAAAAAACGTTTTGGTTAATCATCTTCCCTGAAAGTCTCATGACCACGTTTCTTCAGATCACTTATTTTCTTTGCCAAGATTCCGGCTGTCTCGACGTCCCCCTCTAGAAGTGCTTTCTCGATCAAGCACCACTGTTCGAGCGTAGAGACGATTCCCATTCGATACCCTTTGAGCATCTCAGCCTTCTCTTTACCCTCGAGAGCTTCAACGACTGCAGGGATATACCTTTTAGCAGCCAAGGTCGATTCCTGCGCTTTTTGAACATGCTTCAGAGCTTCTTTTGCATCACTTTTACGTAAGGCTCTCCGAAAAGATTTCCCTGCAGATTTCATCCCCTTCATCGCTGTATCAATGGCTTCGTCACCACTGGGAGTACTTTCTTCTTTAGTATTCGCAGAATCTTGGGCTTTCAGGAAACCTGCTCCTGTAGTCCCTATCACTGGAAGAGAAAATACAACGACTAAGCTCAGGATCGACAGCAACCAACCCCAATGGATTTGGTGGGCATTCAACAAAACATACCTTCTTTCAATAAAGAAACCCCTCGTGGATTCTCAACAGTATTCACGCCATGGCTTGACCAATAGCTCCTCGGGATCCCGAATTTTCCATAAAGCATCGACGAAAAGATTCGCAGCCTGAACGTTCGTCAACAATCCAATACCGTAATCAACGGTCTTGCGTCGTACCAAATACCCACTGGTCAAATCTTTTCTCTCGAGGCTCCTTGGGATATTGATAACAAGGTCTATCAAACCCTTCTCGATCGCCTCAATCGCATCCATGGGAATATCGTCCCCAGTGAATTCGTCGTCTCTGAGCGGCATCCTCAAAGCCTTGGTGTCGATATCATTTTCTTTGAGGAAATCATGGGTGCCTTTTGTGGCGTAGACGGGAATATCGAGAGATTGAAGTTTGCGGGCGCTTTCTAGGAAATCGACTTTGTCTTCAATCTTTCCAGTGGTCAAAAGGATTCCCTTTTTAGGCAATTTGAATCCTACGGAAAGCATCGCCTTGAGATAGGCTTCCTCAACATGATCACCTAAGCAGGCAACTTCTCCTGTAGAAGCCATCTCGACTCCCAGAAGAGGGTCTGCCCCCTTCAATCGGGAAAAGGAGAACTGCGGAGCCTTCACTCCTACGAAATCAAACTCGAAAGCAGACTTGGCAGGAGGATCGACCTTCTCCCCGAGCATGCAACGAATCGCATATTCGATGAAGTTCTCTTTCAGAATCTTCGACACGAAGGGGAAGGAACGGGACGCACGAAGATTACACTCGATCACTTTGATGTGATTGTCCCTGGCAATGAATTGAATGTTGTAAGGCCCCGTAATATTCAGAGCCTCAGCAATCAACTTTGATATTTTTTTGATACGACGAGAAGTTTCGAGGTAAAGACGCTGCGAAGGGAAAACCATCGTAGCATCTCCCGAGTGAACTCCAGCATTTTCCACGTGCTCACTAATGGCATAGCAAACAACTTTGCCGTCCTGAGCAACGCCGTCCCATTCAATCTCTTTAGCACCAGCGATAAATTTGGAGACCACAACGGGATGTTCTCTGGAAACATCAGCAGCGGCTTTCAGGTAGCTATCCATTTCATCGTCAGAGTGTGCCACGCTCATGGCCGCGCCACTCAGAACATAACTGGGCCTGATCAGGACTGGATAGCCGCAGCCCTCAGCAAAGGACCGCGCATCCTCAACACTGGTCAGTTCTCGCCATTCGGGTTGATCGATACCAAGGTCGTCGAGCAAGGAAGAGAATTTTTCCCTGTTCTCTGCCCGGTCGATGTCTTCAACCTTAGTCCCGAGAACCTTGACTCCACGATTCCCCAAGGGAATCGCCAACTGGTTAGGAATCTGACCGCCGACACTGATCACGACCCCCTGAGACTGTTCACGCTCAAAGATGTCGAGAACTCGTTCGAGACTCAACTCCTCGAAGTACAGACGATCACAGGAGTCATAATCCGTGGAAACGGTCTCCGGATTATAATTGATCATCACAGTTCGATGGCCACTACGACCGAGGGCCTGAACCGCATTGACCGCACACCAATCGAACTCCACGGAAGATCCGATTCTGTAGGCTCCCCCTCCCAATACGACGTAAGGAGCAGGATCTTTCGGCTCTACGTCATCTACAGATCCATTGTAGGTCATGTAGAGGAAATTGGTCTGGGCAGGATACTCCGCGGCCAAGGTGTCGATTTGTTTAACGACAGGCTTGATACCGAGAGACTCACGGCGATCGCGAACTTCGAGAGCCGCAGCGTATCCAGGAGCGATCTGTGTTTCTCGTTTCACTGCTCGCGAAATCTGATTATCACTGAAGCCCAATTCTTTGGCGCGTCTAAACAAGCCACTGGGCAAATCATTCAACCCGAACTGTCGAATATGCTGCTGACACGTCACGACTTCGAGAACTCGCTCCAAGAACCAAGGCGTGATATGGGTCAGTTGATGAATCTTCTCAACGCTCCAGCCTTTTCGAAGTGCTTCGCCAATCGCAAATATCCGTTCCTCAGTGGGAACGACCAAGAGCTCTTGGAGATTCTCCTCGGCGAAGTGATCACGGGCTGATACCAGCCCATGTGCGCCCACTCCCAACATACGGCAGGCTTTCTGAAGAGCCTCTTCGAAGCCACGGCCTATGGCCATCACTTCACCCACACTCTTCATTTCACTACCAAGGCTCGTAGAGACGCGTCTGAATTTCTTAAGATCCCAACGAGGCATCTTGATCACACAGTAATCAAGGGCAGGCTCAAAGCAGGATGCCGTGACTTGAGTGATACTATTGGGCACATCGATCAAGCAATGCCTCAACGCAAGTTTGGCTGCCACAAAGGCCAGTGGATAACCGGTCGCTTTTGAAGCCAGAGCCGAAGAGCGAGACAAACGTGCATTCACTTCGATGATTCGATATTCGTCACTCTGCGGATGCAATGCGAACTGCACGTTACATTCCCCGACGACTCCCAAATGCTGAATCAACCTGATCGATATCGAACGTAGTCGATGGTAATCACGGTCGCTCAGTGTTTGAGAAGGAGCAACAACAATACTCTCTCCAGTATGAATACCGAGAGCATCAATGTTTTCCATGTTGCAAACAGTGATGCAATTATTCATCGCATCCCGAACAACTTCGTATTCGATTTCTTTCCAACCCTCGAGGTACTCTTCAACCAAGATTTGCGGAACGGTTGCGAGGGCGTTTGTCGCCATGTCCTTCAGTTCCTCGACATTTCTGGCGATTCCGGAGCCTTTACCCCCCAATGAGAATGCCGAGCGAACCATGACAGGAAAAGAAATCTCCTCAGCGGCTTCTAAAGCACTCTCAAGATCTTCACAAGCACGGCTTCGAGGAGTATCCATACCAATGGAGTGCAAAACCTCTGCGAACAGATGTCGATCTTCGGTGGTACGAATCGTATCGAGAGGTGTACCGAAGACTTCCACTCCATGCTTTTCTAAAATACCGAGATCGTCTAATTCGATGCCGCAGTTCAGCGCTGTTTGACCACCGAATGAGAGTAGCAAACCATCGGGTTTCTCTCTTTCGATGACACGCTCCACGAAGTGAGCATTTACAGGGAGGAAGTACACCTCGTCTGCCAAATCTTCACTCGTTTGAATTGTTGCAATATTCGGATTCACGAGGACGGTTTTAATTCCTTCTTCCTTCAAGGCTTTGATCGCCTGAGATCCAGAATAATCAAACTCGCCTGCCTCACCGATTTTGAGAGCCCCACTTCCAAGGATCAAAACCTTACGAGGTTTTAGTACTTCAATGTTTTCATGAGAGGTCTTATTCATCGTGCAAACTCCAGCAAAAGATCGAAGAGACCTTCCGCATCCCGTGGGCCGGGATTCGCTTCAGGATGAAATTGAACTGAAAAGAAGGGCTTGGAAGAATGCCGAACACCTTCATTGGAAGCGTCATTCGCATTTCTATACCACTCTTGCCAACCGGCAGGAGGATTTGATCCGTCAACGGCATATCCATGATTCTGACTTGTAACGTAGCACCGGCGACTTCCTACTTCATAGCAGGGTTGGTTTTGTCCTCTATGCCCAAAGTCGAGTTTGTAGGTATCAAATCCAGCGGCGAGAGAGAGCAACTGATTTCCAAGGCAAATCCCCATGAGGGGTCTATTCTCGCCCAGAGCCCGGCTCACCATTTCAACGGTTTCCTCGGTCATCTTAGGGTTTCCAGGACCATTGGAGAGCAAGACAGCATCTGCTTTTTCGGAGACAAAGTCATGATTCCAAGGAACTTGAAGAACGTCCGCACCCCGTGCAATCAGGGATCGAACAATACTTGTTTTTGCTCCGCAATCGACAAGTACAACTCGGGGAGCTCCAGTGACACCACTGCTATGAAGAATAGGTTCGGAGCAGCTCACCTCTGCGACAACATTCACCGATCCAGGATCATGGCACGGTGCATTTTGAACCTCATCTCGATTGGAACTTCCTTCAACGAGAAGTCTTCCTTTCAAGGATCCAAACTGACGTAAGTGCTGAGTCAGTGCTCGAACATCCACGCCCTCGATACCGGGCACTCCTTCTGATACCAGCCAGTCATCCAGCGATTGGCTAGAGTTCCAATGGCTGTAATCTCTGGAGAGTCTCTGGACGACCAACGCTTGGGCCTGAATCCGAGAAGATTCGAACCCTTCTTGTATCTGCAGATCGGGGTCTCTTCTCGGTACTCCATAATTTCCAACAAGTGGATAAGTCAGAGTTAAGAGCTGTCCCCTATAGGATGGGTCCGTTAATGATTCCGGATAGCCGACAAGCCCGGTAGCAAAAACAACCTCACCAGAAATAGATTTTAATGCACCGAAGGCAAAGCCTTCAAAACGCACACCATCTTCAAGTTCCAGAGCGGCTGATCGACCCGGTTGCCACGAGACGATGTCAGTCGACGTCAGTCCCGATGCCGCAGAAATATTTGCCGCAGAAATATTTGCTGCAGAGTCGTTTTGATTCAATGTTGGGTCCCCCAAGATGCTGCCTTCCGCCAAGAAGAGTCCAATGACCAGCAAAGGTTTTAATGAAGGATCTTATTCAATCCTTCTTTAAGCTCTCTGAGGCCCTTTGATCACTGTTCAAAGAGGGCCTCAAAAGACTCCTGAAAAGCCTGAAAATGCTGGTCAGGAATCTAATGCAGATCCTGAGGATCAGAGTTTAAAAGCGACTTCCGCCCGGCGAAAGGCACCCGTCAAATTTGATTAAAATTTCCATCCGACCAGAGCCCCACTTCTCCCTGTTGTGCCCCTGTCCCTCCGATAGCTGAACAAGTTCATATCTGAGGCACTGCAGCGGGTATCTGACCAGATAGAAGTCGCTGGAAGGCCAGTATTTATAAGGGTTTCGTGTAATATGGCCCGAATATCCAAAGTCCCGTCCTGACAGGCCAAATCCGCCCCAGGTAGACCAGAAACGGCGACCAGAACCTCTTCCCCTACGGGATACTTCGCCCCACAGATTCCTGGAGAAATCATCGCCAAAAGATCTTTTGCCGGTCCCATCTCGGCCAAAAGTGCAGTTAAGGCCCCCGAAGCCACGCCTCGCCAACCACAATGAGCAACCCCTGCTTGTCGGAGTTGAGGGTTCACGAGCGTCACGAGAGGGCAATCTGCGGTCAGAGATAAAACAAAGACTCCAGGAGTCTCCAGAAGAACCACGTCATACCCGGCAAAATGAACAGACGGACTCAAAAATCCTTCGCCACCATCGGATAGTTTTGGTTTCAGAATCTCTGCGGCATGCACCTGTCCTGGCACAATAATTTGTTCAGAGGAGACCTTGGCGGAGTCTGCGAGACGTTGTCGGTTTTCCCGAACGTCTTCAAGCTTATCTCCTGTTGAAAATCCCAAATTCAGAGAATCGAAGGGCGCAGAACTGACTCCACCATGACGGTCTGGAAAAATAGCAACGAAGCCGTCGAGGTCATGGGTGGCTCTGAAATCACAGGCCATGTCGACGGTCTTCAAATCTCTGTTGTCAGAATTCACGCTAAGCAACTTCGGGAGAAATCCCCTGTTCCCGAATCAACGGCAACACGAACTCTCGCAATAAGGTTTTAGTCACGGCAGCCATCGGTACGGAGAGAAGCATCCCCAACAACCCAAACCATTGAGCAAAGATCATGAAGGTGACGATGACTGTGACAGGATGAAGCCCCGCTTCTTCTCCTAAGAAACGTGGAACCAATACAAAGCCCTCAATCATTTCCATCGCGCCAAACACTCCGGCAGTCAGTAGCAAGAGAGTGATTTCATGGTACTCAAACCAACAAATACCCAGTGCAGGTATCATGGCGAGCCAAACTCCCACATAAGGTAACAGCGATAAAAACCCTGCAGCAAAGCCGATGAGGAATCCGTAAGGAACACCTATCAAAATCAAGGCGAGACCGGTCATGACTCCTTTGATGATGCAAACGAGAAGACGCCCCCTGAAAAAACCCGACAATATGCCATGAATCTCTGAAGCAACCTTTTCGACACGTGGGCGAGAACCCGAAGGAATCCACAGACGCCAGCGAGCCAACAACGGATCGATTTCGAGCAGGAAAAAGAAGACGTATATCGGGACGAGAAGCAGCCAATTGCCAAGTTCGAGTAGTCGGCCGAATGCACTAGGTCCAGAATTTTCTTCATTTCCCTGGTCCACATCCGAGTTCAGATCAGGGCCCGATTGCGAACCGAGCAGCCACGCATCGAAGACTCGCCCCAAGGATCCGTCGAGAGTAGATTCTACTTTTTTGGCCAATGCTTCATCCGGGTTTTCATCAGCACTACTCGCGTACTTTTTGATCACCTTGTCTTTCCAACGCTGGAAACCAAGAGCGACTCCCGGGAATTTCTCATGAAGTAAAGATTCGGCTTCTACAAACCAGCCGGGATCGAGACGATCATTACCGTTACGATCGAAGTACCAAACCGTGGGTAACCCTGACATCGTTTCTTTTTTAAGATCTGTATAGCCGAGGCGTTCCACTGCCTGACTTTCATCAACAGCTTCTGTGCGCGGCTCTCCCATGGTTTTCTGAGCCAGAGAAATTCCTGCTCGAGCCAACATCACGGATCCACCCAAGAGAGCGCCAAAAGTCAAAATTCCCGCAACGATGAAAATGAGGACCACTGCCGGGAACCGCTTCATTCCCTTTCGTTCCAATGCGTCCGCCAAGGGATCTAAAATATAAGCAATGACGAATCCAGCCACGAGAGGGGCTAGAATTGATTTCAGAGAAAAAATCATCGCCAAGGTCACAAGAAGGACGACCGCAAGGATCAGCCCTCTCAGGAAACGCTGCGATACGATGCGATCCATTGGTCTTTCTCCTGACAATATTCCAACTGAGGCTCGATAGAGAATACCTCATGAAATGTCAGACCACCAAAACCACGATCAAAATCAGCGATTCGATCAGAGGCTCTTCTGCCCAGTAATTGGTGATCAATTAGGGCAAATACCATTGCCCCGATGTCTTCACTCACAACGATCCCCCAGGAATCAAACACGCAGCCGGCAAGACACCCGAATTCTTGGATGGCCAATTGACGTACTGATTCTAAGAGATCTCGTGCTGAAACATGCTGATGATCTTCAGGAGAGAGCGGAACATAGCTTTCGACATGATGAACCTGCCGAACGGCGTGGTCCAAAGTGTCAAAAAGGAACGCATAGGCCTCACGAGGATACTCCGGGTAAACACGGAGCAATCCATCAAGCCTTTGTTCTGGTTTCGGATCCGTCAACGGATCGCCTCCGGGTCCGGGCCCCACCGCGGCGTGCGGCATCCCGTATGGACCAACGAGGCGAATGGTAGAGATTCGAAAAGGAACGACAAGCGGTTATTTCGACTTACCGGCCTTGATTTGGAAATAAATTTGAACACCCCCATATGAGGCGTCTCAGACCCACTGACTCCCCAGTACCCGGGGAATTAGTTCTCTAATATTTTCAGGATTTTCGGAACGTAGCACCATCGCGGCGGCCTCCACGACAAGATCTGGAGAACCATATCGACCCAGATGCCCCGCCAAATGAGTCAGCATCAGAGCTCGGGTCGCTGCCACTTGTCGAGATTCCACAGTGTTTCCACGAAACGCCCAAATACCATTCCCCAGCAACTGGAGGGTCCTGTGGACAGAATCACGATCGAACGACTCACCCTCACGAAGGGTCAGAGCAACAAGATCTCTGGGGTCTGCTGGAATCTCACGCAGTAAACGGGAAAAGCTCTCTTCACCCCCACACCGCGTCAGCGCCTCTTCTAGTGCTAATGCCGCCCCGGGCCTCCCCCCCGTACCTCGATAGAGAAAAGAGGCTCTCTCTTCACTGATACCATGGCGGCCAAGAACCTCATGGAAGGAATCTCGACTCAGAGGTCCCAGGAGCCAACGTTGACACCGTGAAATGATGGTACCGAGAAGACTTGCCGGTCGATGAGAGACGAGAAGAAAATGCGTCTCTCCAGGAGGTTCTTCGAGAATCTTCAAGAGTGCATTGGCCGACTCTTCGCGCAATTGATCTGCGGAATCGATCAAGACCACTCGCCGACCATCGCTTCTCAAAGCGAGAAAAGAGAGAATCTCTCTCATTCGAGCGATTTCGATCGTCCCTCCCCCTTCAGAGGAGATCTCTAAATATCCCGGATGATTTCCCGAAGCGACCTTTGAGCAGGAAGGGCATTCACCACAGGCTCTAGGATCGGGGTCAGTCCCGGTTTCGGGCTGGGCACAGAGCAAGAGTCTCGCCCAGTTACGAGCCAATGTCCCCTTGCCAATTCCTTCTGGCCCACCGATCAGGTGAGCATGCGAAAGACGACCCGCTAAAAATCCACGGCCCCAACCCCGACGCATGTCTTCATGGCCAAAGATATCAGCCACATGATCCAAACCTTCTTGGGCATCCAAGTGTTCATTCATGATCGCTCCAGAGAGTTCAGGACCTCTTCAACAAGAGAGGCCACCTTCTCTTCAGATCCATCCGCTTCAATACGGTGAATCACATCTCCTGGCAATCCTTGGACACTTCGAAAAGCCTGAGCAGTTCTTTCGATCATTCCCTGACGAGACTCAAAGCGGTCCCCTTCTCTGGCACGAAGCTTTAATCGTTCCAGCAAGAGATCCGTAGGGACATCCATCACGAGATGCAGACAAGGACGACGCTTCCCTAAAATCAGGTGGCAAAGTTCGACGACACGTTCTTCACCCAATTCTCCGGCCATCCCCTGATAGACAATCGTTGAAAGATAAAATCTATCGGCAAAAACCCAAGCCCCGCTAGCGAGTGCGGGTTCGATCACTTCCGTGAGCAGTTGACAACGGGATGCTAAAAACAATAACGCTTCCCCTTCCGCTGTCATGGGAAGAGCGGCATCGAGAAGAAGAGTTCGGATCTTCTCTCCCAGTTCTGTGGATCCGGGTTCTCGTACCTGAATGACTCGTTCGCCACGAGATTCCATCACGCGAGCCAATCGCTCCATTTGAGTCGATTTTCCGCAGCCATCCGCACCCTCGAAGGCGATGAATCGGTTCATCATGAGAGAGGCACCTGAGCATCTGCCATATAAGAGGATCGAACAAAAGGACCCGAGAAAACCATGGGGAACCCTAATGATTCGCCAAACTTTCGCCACTCTTCAAATTGATCGGGGTGAATATATTCTTCCACGGGAAGACTTTGAGCTTCCGGCTGAAGATATTGACCAATCGTTACAATGCGGACACCAACCTCGTAGAGATCCTCCAACAACGATCGAACCTCTTCAGGTTTTTCACCCAGGCCGAGCATCAAACCGGACTTCGCCCACATTCGGGTTTTGCCGGACACCTCGCTGGCAGCGGCGACTCTTTCCAAAAGAGAGAGACTTCTTTCGTAACGAGCACCGGGGCGCACCCTTTTGTAAAGGGAAGGAACCGTCTCAATATTATGATTAAAGACTTCAGGACGCGCTTCGATGATGGGATCGATGGCAGCGAAATCTCCCCGAAAATCCGGTGTGAGAACTTCGACCTTTGCATCAGGCATCAACGATCGTATTTCATTGATGCAGCGAACGAAGTGATCACTCCCCTGATCAGGGAGATCATCTCTGTTCACAGAGGTCACCACGACATGCTTCAATCCTAATTCGAGTGCAGCCTCGGCGACCTTTCTGGGTTCTTCAGGATCCGGAGCACCCGGTACTCCTCCAGCGACAGAACAGAATGGACATGAACGAGTGCACTTTTCACCCAACACTAAGAAAGTCGCAGTCCCTCTCGACCAACAATGATTCCGATTGGGGCACCGAGCTTCTTCACAGATCGTGTTGAGAGATCTTTCGCCCAAAGAAGCTGCGGTCTTGCGACTGCCGGCCCCTTTCGACAAGGGCATGCGTAGCCACTCAGGAAGACGTTCACGACGCCAGCCCCTTGCTGTATCCGAGGACTCCTCTGATACAGAATCGGAGTGGCTGGAAGTGTTTTGTTTTGCCTGTTCTGGGGATGCCATCGATACCTCCGACGGGAGTGTTTATCCCGTTCAAGGCACACTAGCCGGGGAAGCCAGACTGGGCAAGAAGACGCACGAAGAGAAGGCCTATAGATTCAACTCTCGCTACGAGCCGAGATCACCTCAAGAAGATCTGGCATAGCGGCTTTCATGGCATCCCTGCCCGCCTCCACCAAACTGGACAGATCACTCAGATCGCTCCAAGATCTCTGCCCCACATGAGGCCTTACGACCAGATCAGCTTCCTGAAGTTCCTGTTCGGTCAGCCAATTGCGAGCGATTCCGGCAACCCGTTGAATCACCTGCATTCCACTCTCTTGGGATTCACATGTGGTCAAAGACCGGGAGGGGTCGATGGCCAGAACGACAGCATCAGGATCGAAGGCACGAGCGGCTGCGACAGGAACACTAGAAACGGCTCCCGCGTCGATCAATTGCATCCCATCAAATTCCACAGGCGGGAAAATCCCGGGGAGAGCACAACTAGCTGTGACAGCGGGAGTCAATGCGCCTTCGCGAAGGGTCACGAGGCGAGCTTCTTTGAGATCAAGGGCGACGATCTGGAGAGGAATACGACACTCTTCAAAATCGCCCTCCCCGATCAGCATCTCGACCAATTGTTCGAGGATGCCCTCATCGACAACGGAGGTTCTTCGCGCGAGGTGAGCCAAGTGCATTCCCCGACGAAACAAGGAACGCATCGCTTCCAAAAGGCCGGTTCTGTCATCGTTGGCAGCGGCGAGCATCATGCCGCCGATACGGAGGCTTCTGAATTCGGGAGAGGATAATATTTCGATGGCTCGAAGAGCCAGAATTGCGGCATCAGGATCTCGACACCAACGGGCTCCGGTGATCGCTCCGGCTGAGATTCCAGAGACGGAGCAGATCTCGATCCCCTCCTCCTCAAGTACCTGCAATGCACCAAAGTGAGCCAGTCCGCGGCTTCCCCCGCCCCCTAAAGCCACGGAGATCCGACTCATGACTCGCTATTCTCCCTGACCTGCAGAGTCGCGAAGATCGACAACGCGCAGCTCTTTCAACTGAGTTTCCATTCCCAATCTCTTCAACATTTCTTCCCGAGCAACCATCGAAACAGAACTGGGTCGAACCTCTGACGCATCAAGAATTTGACTCGCCAAAATATCAGGAAGGGTCGCTGAATCAGCCTCGTCTCTGATGCTGACCGTGACGTGCAACTCATCCACATCCAAGGGATCGTCATTTTTCTTACTGAGGACCACTTGCCACTCGTCTACCAAGGAAGAATCTGTCAACAAATCGGTGATGACATTCAAATTAACGAGTGTGCCTTTTATCTTGGTCAGTGACATATCGGTTTTATTGGATGCCCGGCTCAGGTCAGAAGCAAAACGGGGCACCGTTCTGCCGCAAGCAGGGCATGGCTCATGAGTCATGCCCCCATTGATCAGATCCCCAGTTCGGTAGCGCATGATCAAAGATCCTCGCCCATCGAGAGGGGTGTAGACCAACTCTCCTGTTTCACCATCCGGGAGACGCTCGCCAGTTTCAGGATCGACGATTTCAAAGAGATCCAGATCGGGATAGGTGTGAAACCCTGTTTCAACTCCACCCTGACACTCGATCCAGCATTTCTTGGATTCGGTAAAGCCAAGAACGCTGACCACCTTAGGATCTTTAGAGCCATTGCTCCGCAGAAGTTCTTCGAGCTTATCCCGATAACCCTTCGTGACTCGATCTCCTCCGAGGAAGAGTACTCGGATGGAAGAGAGATCTCTCCCCTCCTCGACACCCTGCTTGACCAGATGGTAGACGTAGCCAGGAATACCGGTGAGATGACTTGGACGCATCTTTTCGAGAGCTTTTAAAATACCATCGGTTCCCATCGCTCTTCCCCCACCGGTGTGAAGCGTGAAGAGCTCGTTGGCGATTCCGACACCATGAACTTGCCAAAAAGCCAAGTGCGGAGCATAGGGAAAAACGCTCACCAGTCGGTCATTGGAATTGTCGACACCAATCACTTCTCCCATGCGTCGTCCCGATTCCTGAAGAACATCGAGATCGTAACGACTGAGGAAAAAAGAAGTGGGAAGTGCTGTACGTCCTGTTGTAAAAAACGCCTGCACAGGACGATACTCTGTCCCCAGTCTTCGACGAACTTCTTCCCGGCCATGTCGCAGAGCAGTCCACATCATTCCGGCCTTCTGCAGAGGAGTCAGCACTTTGCGGACAGTTTCAGCATCGGGTTGCAATACGAATTGCTTGGGTTGATCTGGACTTTCCGCAGTGGGAGCGATGTCAGATTTTGACGAGAAAGGTATTTGGGACATATCCGCATACGTCTGCAAACTGTCCACCTCGAGATGTTGCAGTTTTTCCCTGTAGTACGGATGGAAGGGCAAAATCTTTTCGCGAAGATGACGGCGTAGTTTCTCCATCTGGAGTCGCTCCAGATGTTGAGCATCGGGATGTCCCCAGTTCTTCGCAAGTTCGCCCTTTGGCTTGTATCGACCGTGCATCGACAAAAGTACACTCCTCCAACAGCGACAGCAAACAGCATAGGCGCATACGCCTCCACTCGTTGCCATGTCATTCCCCCGTGCAAATCACACGTTGAGGAATAGTAACATCTTATGGACAATCTGTGCCCCTTCCCTCTGCAAGGCGCTCCCTCCCTCTTGCTGAATAACTTCCAAATCCCCACAGAAACACTCCATAGAGCCGATTCGACACTCTCAACCCCACCATCGTAGGCTTCTCAGTGGACTCTTAGGGGCCGAAGATCTCCGGGACCGATGAAGCGTCGTCCCGCCTCGGAAAAGGCGCCGTGTCCATATCGCTGGAATGTCGACCATAGGAAAGGTGACAAATGTCTTCGTGGAAAACTGTATTCACAATCGTGGGAGTCGCGGGATTCGCTTTCGTGTCCCTCGATATGCCTCGATATCTTGTTGAAATGTTTCCTGGATTAACGGAATTCATGACGCCCTTTCTTGCTGTCGGGAGTCCCTTTAAATCAATAGTTGCTGTCGTCAGTCTCTTACTCTTGAGCCTGGGCGTGATTCCAACTTCAGATCCTGAATTCTCCAGAGGAGACTTCCTTCAAACAGTCTCACTGGGATGCGCGATCGTTGTGGCCGCTTGTCTCTCGATGGCGATTCATTTCAGTTCAGGAGACGGTCCGGTTCTTCCAGGACTCGTCATGTCGGTCGCTGTGATCCAAGCCGGAGTCGGTATTTTTGCGGCAGCGGTTCTCTCCCTTGATTCAAGGACCCGACCTTTGAGCAAATTTCCCATGTCCATCAATGTGGGTCTTTGCGCACTCACACTGGCCTACAGTTTTGGCCCGCTGGTATGAACGAGGAGTTTCAAATGATTTACTGCGATGATTGCAGTGCTATCACCGATAAAAACCATGGTCCTCAAGACGGATGTATTCGTTGCTCTCGTTGTGCTGGAGCCACAGAAGAAGCCCCTGCCACTGGAGGACTCTCTCTTCTAGACGATCCTGTATCGACCACCGGATCGGGTTTTCAATCCAGTGACGAATCGCTGAATGATCTCGATCTCTTCTCCAGTGAAACCATCGCCCAAAAGCGGAGTCGTCCTGTTCCTAACGACGAAACCCCATTGCACTGGGTCACCGGCGACGAAACAGCCGATTCGACCTCGGAATCTGCTGGCGAAGCAGCCTCATCAGGAGATGACGGCTTGGAGCCCTATTTCCCAATAGAGGACTCACATTCAAAACAAGAAGAGACGGAGTCATGGCAATTCGATTGCCTGGCATGCGCTGGACGCTTGGCTGTCGAAGCCGTCGTCGAACGCAGTAAACTCAGCTGTCCTCGTTGCCAAACATGGATGGTCATCGACGTAGATGGTGAAGTCATCATCCCCGGAGATGAATTTGGTGCCCCCCAACCTTCTTGTTCGAATCAGGAACTGGAACAGTTACGTAAGGACGTCAACAGAACCGCTGATGCGATTCTCGATGAAAATTACGGGACAGAAGACTTCCAAAGTGACTTCGATACGGCTTTGAATTCGAGTTTTGAAGTCGACAACGATATGCCTGACAATGCAGAGAACTACGAGAACACTTCATCTCCAGGCTCCGTCTCTCCCGCTGCACTCCAAGTGGCAGAGGAGATGTCATCGACCGAGAGTGAAGTGATCACGAGTACGGAACAGATTGAAATAACAGGAGAAGATTCGCTTCAGATCACCGACCCCTCAGATATCTCTCACATGGAAGCCGATGATCTGGACCAGGTTCTGGAAGCTCTCGTATCGGAACAGCTGGAGGAGAACGACACTGAAATAGTCTCCGATCCGATCATGACACTGACTTCCGCCACTGTTGGGGTCTACACCCTTCTTTTTGCCGTTCCCTCAATGGTGGTCATGTCTGCCTACTTTGCGGGTCCCGATTCCCCTGCATTCCAAGCCATCCTGAGAATGGGAACCATGGTTCAGCAGCATGGAAATCAAATTCTGGACAGTCTGGCGCGTACTTTCGCCGGTTTCTAGACTTCGAGGCCTTCCGTGGCGAGGTGATCTCTCACGAGTCGCCTTGCACGATTCTCGGATATCGCTAAACTACGTCGTCTGAAGCAAAGAAAATCGGGCGATTAGCTCAGCTGGCTAGAGCGCTTCGTTGACATCGAAGAGGTCGGAGGTTCGAGTCCTCTATCGCCCACCA
>JADHSM010000017.1 GCA_016776905.1 Planctomycetota bacterium
AGAAGCCGCGAAAGCTCTGAGTCGATGTGAATCGGTCGGACTGTCGTTGGAGGGCCTGGATCATCTGTCAGGAGAAGCTGCAGAAGAACTGTCTCGATGTCGAGCCGATTGGCTGACCATCGGGGGTGGGGTACCAAAAGACGAGTCCCCTTAAGCTGTCGTTGGGATCTCTGGATAGCATTTCCGAAACCACCGCATCCGCCTTGAGCCGATTTCAAGGACAGACTCTCATGCTCTTTGTGAAACACATCTCCGAAGAGGTCGCAGTGGCACTGAGTCACTACCCGGGGCTGCTGAACCTGACTACACTGGAGACGTTGCCCGATGCTGCGGCGCACGCCCTCGCCGGTCGAAAAGCACGCAAAGACAAATAATCTGCATTCTGAAAGGGAACCGATTGAACCGAGAGAATCAGCAAACCGAGCAATCCCCCCCTGGCTGGGTTCAATGGCTGATAGGCATCGGCGGACTTCGTCTCGCATTCATGTGGGGCTTCATGGAGGCATCGGTGTTCTTTCTGGTTCCCGACATAGTGATCAGCATCACGGCTCTCTTCGGGTTCCGTCCTGCGCTGAAGCAGGTCGGCCTGGCGATCCTCGGCACCTTGCTTGCAGGGATACCGCTCTTTCTCTGGGCACAACAGGATGCACCATCTGCAAGGCAGATGGTGCTCCATGTACCGTTTGTGCGCGCCTCGATGGTGGAGGATGTGCGTGCCAATCTGGTCGAGAACGGGGCCAGCGCGTTGCTTCATGCCGCGACATCGGGCATCCCCTACAAACTCTTCGCGGTGGAGGCACCTGAACACATCAGCCTCACCGTATTTACACTGATGACGGTGCCATCTCGGCTGAAGCGGCTGCTGATCACGATTGCGTTTTTTGGGGGCATCGGCTGGTTCCTTCGAAAACAAATCGGAACACATCCACGAACAGCTCTTGGGCTGCACCTGCTCTTCTGGGTCGGTAGTTACTCCTACTACTGGAGTATCATCTGATCTGCTCGGTCTCGTTCAGTCTGGTACCACGAGCCTGAACCCACCAACTGTGACTCGACCCACTTCGGATGTAGAATGCCGCCGCACCCTGGAAAGGTGGCACTCCGATGGTTCAGGGATCTCTCTCCCGGATGGCGTCTGTTGCGATCTTGCTGGCCTCCATACCGGGAACTTCATCGACAGCGGACAATCCCTCGGTAACGAAATGACCCTGTCTGTCGCCACTGGTGATATCAATGGGGATGGGGCAGTCGACGTGGGCGATGGCATCTTTGTTCTCGATTATCTCTACGCGGGGGGAGCGTCGACTTGCCGAGATGCCAGCGATGCCAGCGGGGATGGTGCGGTCGATATCGGCGATGCCAAGGCGGAGGCCTGCGTCATCGATGGGCCAACGTTGCTCGCCGCCCTTCCAGTTTTCTTCCATGTCCGACTTGCTCCGAAAAATGGATGGTTTCCTGAACACCCCGTATGGAGAATTCGCCAACACTCTTAGTTGTGGGTAGAAAGTTTAAGAAATGAAAACCAGTACTGAATCTCAGCAATACACCGTAGCCATTTTTTGGTTTTTTCTACTATGCACCTCGGGTTGTGTTTCCATCGAAAAACAAGCCGGAAAATATCAACGACTAGAGCTCAAGAAATATGTGATCGTGCATCCCGAAGGTCGTCGGTCAACGCCTGAATATCAGGAGTTTGCTCTTTGGAAAACTCAGCAAGGCTACACTGTTGAATGGATCTCATTCGACCCAAAAGCATCTCCTCAAGAACGATTCATTTCAGTTTCACAACAACTCAAAGTCGCACACCCCGGAACCGGGCAAAGTGCGTATCTTTTGATCGCGGCATCCCAAGAAGAACTTCCGATGGGGCCTTGGCAAATCTCCGGCACCGATCTCACTATCGCGTCCGACCTACCACTGATGGCAGGACGGGAAGAGCTGGGAGGTCGTATCGCGCCTAAAGATTGGAAACCCGCCCTCGACTTCCCACCCACATGGATCTGCGGTCGCATCCCCTATAAACATCCCGAGGTGGTCGCAACCTCTCTCCGATCGGCGCGAATCTTCCATGAAAATGTCAAGCCCGTCAGTGCCCTTCTTGGCACTGAGCGATTTGCCATTTCCAACGATTCCTCGATGATCATGGCTGGAGTACGCGATGATTTAAAAGACCTCAACTGGAAGACCTATCTCTTCAACCAGGACTGGCCTCGCGACCAAAAAATCGATGACAAAACCGTGAATGTGACCGCCACCAAGACAGAGGGGAATCAAAAAACTATCTCGAAATTCGACATCGAGTGGAGTTTTATCTCTTCCTGGAATTTCAATTCTCCCGACATCGTCTATATCATCTCTCACAGCTCCAAAGGGTCGGGCAAGGATGACATTCAATTCATCGGGGCTGGAAATCAACTTTTCCATCCCCAAGCATTCCTCCTCTGGAACGATCCCAAATTTAATACCCGTCATGAACAGAGATCACCGGCAACTCCTGCGGTCTTCCTCACCACAGGGTGCACCATGGGAACACCAAACAACTCGATGTTGAATCTAATGGCAAGAGAGGGATGGACCGCCGCTATCCTCACGTCTACCCACGACACGGCACCTCTACCCCTGTTCGCCGCAATCCGCGCAGAACGTGCGGCACCGCTTTACTTTGCCGAGAACCTCACCGTAGGTCAGTCGATTCACGCCACACTGAATGCTTATCTGAAGGATTCAAAGTGGGATCCCGTAAACTGGCTGCTCTACCCCTGGGTGAAGAACGCGAAATTACAGAATGTCCTCGGCGTAACGATTTACGGTGACCCCTCCATCTCACTAGAAAATCGAACCCGTCTGAAAAAACCACTGTCTTCTTTCGACGAAAGTAAAAACTGAAAAACCACCCTGACCACTGAAATGCCAAAGACTTGCGCCCTTCGCTTCAAAGCCTGAATAGCTTACAAGGGAGAGTTGCATCGGCACCAACGGCTCCGGTTCCATCGATATCGCAGAAGCCGTCACCACCACGATTATCTCTTCACCGATTGCAACTACACCGGAGGTTTCTGATTTTTGCGATCAAATTACCGGGACCTTCTGTCCAAGGTGAGCCGAAATCCGGATGACTCATCCCTGTGGACACAGGTTTGTAAAGGTTTCATTGATGTGTGAGGTGGATCATGCGTGCCGGTTTCTTTTTGTTTTTTTTAATACTGACAACTTCAGCCACGGCGCAATCGGGTCCCTGTAGTGGACATGGTGAGTTCATACAAACCGGTCAATGGCTGGGCGGCATGGCGTGGAGCATGGGCGTGGATGTCGGCGACGTGAACAGCGACGGTCACCCCGATCTCGTGTTTGCCCGCGATCATGGACTGGGAAACCAGGTGTATCTGGGTGATGGATCCGGGCTCTTTACCGATACCGGCCAAAGCCTCGGAACCCACAACAGCCACGACATCGCACTGGCGGATCTGGATATGGACGGCGACCTCGATATGGTCGTTGCAAACACTCAGGTGGGTGGACCTGGGCAACCGAACAGAATCTACTTCAACGATGGTCTCCACTCCGGGAACTTCATCGACAGCGGCCAATCCCTCGGTAACGAAGCGTCCCAGTCAGTAGCCACCGGTGATATCAATGGAGACTCCTTCATCGATCTGGTGTTTTTCAACATGGGGGCCAACTGCACGGTGCACTTGAATGACGGCAATGGTGGATTTGGATCTCCCGTACAATCCCTTGCCATGAATCGAAGTTTTGATGGCAAATTGGCTGATCTGAATGGGGATGGGCATCTCGATCTGGCGATCACTGACCTCTTCAATCCCGATCAAAAGATCTTTATCAATGACGGATCCGGTTCCTTCACCTTTCACAGCTCCGTCACTGTTTCAACGGGTTTGTATTCCATTGCCGTAGCTGACGTGGATGGGGACTCTCTCCCAGATTTGATTTGCGGGGTCAACGGCGCAAATCAAATCTTCATCAATGACGGTTCCGCTAACTTCGCCGACAGCGGACAACTTTTTGGCACTGCCGGCACCTCTGACATCGTCGCCGGAGACATCGATGGAGACTGTGACGCCGATCTGGTTGCAACAGATGTGGATGGAGCCTTCCGTGTTTACCGCAATGATGGCGGCAACTTCATTGAGATCGCTGTAAATGATGATAGCGGCGTCGCCCTACAGCTTGCCGATGTCAATCACGATGACACCCTCGATCTGATCGTCGCCAGTGGCGTCCCCGACATGGTCCATCTCAATCTGGGACCAGGCTCAGATTGCAATGGAAATGGAATTCCAGATAGCGTCGAAATCTCAGCAGATCCCTCCCTCGATTGCGATGGAAATGGAGCTATCGATCTATGCGAATTCTCCAGTGACCCCTTTCTTGATTGTGACGAAAATGGAATTCTGGATAGTTGTGAAGGCGGTTTCGTCGATAGCGGCCAGGCTCTCAGTAACTTCTCCAGTGAAGATGTCGCCCTCGGCGACTTCGATGGCGATGGCGATCTCGATGCATGGGTGGCAAACCGCTACACCCAATCCAACCACGTGTGGATCAACGATGGATCAGGTAATTTCACAGACAGTGGCCAAACTCTCGGCAACCATGACAGTTTCGCTGTCGACATCGGTGACCTCGATGGCGATGGCGATCTCGATGCATGGGTGGCAAACCGCAATGAACCCAATCACGTGTGGATCAATGACGGATTCGGCAACTTCACCCACAGCGGCCAGGCTCTCGGCAACTCCTGGAGCACCAGTGTCTCCCTCGGGGATCTCGATGGCGATGGCGATCTCGACGCATGGGTAGCCAACTACGGTCAAGCCAACCGCGTGTGGCTCAACCTGGGCGGTGACCAAGGTGGAACTCCCGGAACCTTTGCCGACAGTGGCCAGGCGTTGGGTAACTCCAGCAGCCAAGACATCATCCTTAAAGACCTTGATGGAGATAGCGACCTCGATGCATGGGTGACCAACTACGGCCAAGCCAACCGTGTTTGGATCAACCAGGGCGGTGATCAAGGTGGCACACCCGGCATCTATGCCGACAGCGGCCAAGCTCTAGGTAGCTCCAATAGCATCGGTGCCGCCCTCGGCGACCTCGACGGTGATGGAGATGTCGATGCTTGGGTAGCCAACTACGGTCAAGCCAATCGCGCCTGGATTAATCAGGGAGGCATTCAAGGGGGTATC
The DNA here is from genome assembly GCA_016776905.1 of Planctomycetota bacterium. GTDB lineage: Bacteria > Planctomycetota > UBA8108 > UBA1146 > UBA1146 > UBA12191. The sequence goes on from JADHSM010000017.1 coordinate 5,202, forward strand.
CCTGGCATTTATGCCGACAGTGGTCAACCCCTCGGCGGATCCGGTAGCTGGAGGGTCGCCCTGGGCGATGTCGATGGCGATGGTGACCTCGATGCATGGGTTGCAAACTATGGCGATAGCTCAGGGGGACAACCCAACCGCGTAGGCCTCAACGATGGATCAGGCAACTTTGCAGACAGCGGCCTGGCTCTCGGCAACTCGCCCAGCGCAGCTGTCGCTCTCGGTGACCTCGATGGCGATGGCGATCTCGATGCATGGGTTGCAAACACATGGAACTTCACGAACCCGAAGAATCGCGTGTGGATTAACTCATATCAATTTTGCAATGACTGCGACGGAAATGGAATTCAAGACAGCGTCGAAATCGCAGCGGATCCATCCATCGATTGCGATGAAAATGGAGCCATTGATCTTTGCGAAATCTCCAATGATCCTTCTCTTGATTGCGACGGAAATGGGGTTCTGGATAGTTGTGAAAGTGTTTTCGTCGATAGCGGACAGACTCTGGGCAACTCCTTTAGCGAGGGTGTCGCCCTCGGGGATCTCGATGGCGATGGCGATCTCGATGCATGGGTTGCAAACATCGGCATACACCAACCCAACCGCGTGTGGATCAATCAAGGGGGTGCTCAAGGGGGCACTCCCGGCACCTATGCCGACAGTGGTCAAATTCTTTTAGGCATTTACCGCCAAAGCCAAGATGTCGCCCTCGGCGATCTCGATGGCGATGGCGATCTTGACGCCTATGTCGCCAACGACGACAACGATCCCAACCGCCTGTGGATCAATCAGGGGGGTGCTCAAGGAGGTACTCCCGGCACCTATGCCACGGGTCAGGCTCTAGGTAACTCCAGGAGCGAGGGTGTCGCCCTCGGCGACCTCGATGGCGATGGCGATCTCGACGCCTATATCGCCAACAACAATTATCAACCCAACCGCGTATGGATCAATCAGGGGGGTGCTCAAGGGGGCACTCCAGGCACCTATGCCAACAGTTTTCAGGCTCTGAGTAACTCCACTAGCACCGATGTCGCCCTCGGCGACCTCGATGGCGATGGCGATCTCGATGCTTGGGTCGCAAACCTCAACCAACCCAACCGGGTATGGCTTAACGATGGCCTCGGCAACTTTATCGACAGTGGTCAGGCTCTGGGTAACTCCTGGAGCGAGGGTGTTGCCCTCGGGGATCTCGATGGCGATGGCGATCTCGACGCTTATGTCGCCAACAGCCAACTTCAATCCAACCGCGTGTGGATCAATGATGGCCTCGGCAACTTTATCGACAGCGGCCCGACTCCGGGCAACTCCAGTAGTAGGAGTGTCGCCCTCGGGGACCTCGATGGCGATGGCGATCTCGATGCATGGGTTGCCAACTCCACCAACCATGCCAACCGCGTGCGGATCAATGACGGCCTCGGCAACTTTGCCTCCAGTAGCCAGGCTCTGGGTAACTCCTATAGCGAGAGTGTTGCCCTCGGGGATCTCGATGGCGATGGCGATCTCGATGCATGGGTCGCAAACCTCTACTCGTTCACACACAACCGCGTGTGGATCAACTCAAGCCAATTTTGCAATGACTGCGACGGGAATGGGATTCAGGACAGCGTCGAAATCGCAGCGGATCCCTCCCTCGATTGCAATGCCAATGGCGTCCTTGACAGTTGCGACATCGCCTCGGGATTCAGCCTCGATACCGACGGCAGTGGGGTTCCCGACGAATGTGAAGGAATGAAATACATCAGCGGAGACAGCAATGGGGATGGGGCAGTCGACGTGGGCGATGGCATCTTTGTTCTCGATTATCTCTTCGCGGGGGGAGCGTCGACTTGCCGAGATGCCAGCGATGCCAACGGGGATGGTGCGGTCGATATCGGCGATGCCATCTTCGTGTTGACCTATCTCTTCAGCGGTGGTGTGGAACCTGCACCGCCCTTCCCGGCCTGCGGCGAAGATCCCACCGCCGATGCCCTAGAATGTGAGAGTTTCGACGGTTGCTAGAATCGACTCCAATTGAAAAGCGGGTGACTGGGGACTCCCCCTCGTCACCCGCTTTTTGTATATTGGTTTCAGTCGCTGACCTCGCACCCCCTTTTTGAAACCCAGTAGTTCCATGTCTTTGCCCCCGAAAGCCCAGGAAGTGATTTCCCAACTCGAAACAGAGTCTCCCAAAATGGGGGATATCAAGAAACTCGCCAAATCCATCAAGAAGGACACGGAGCTGGCGTGGGAGTTGTGGGAAACGGGGGAGTACGTTCCCCGATTGCTGGCGGCACTGATCTTTGATCCCAAACAACTGACCGAAGAAGACTTCCACAAGTTTGCCAAAGAGATGACGGTGCACGATGAAAAGCAGCGTCACCAGATGGGGGACTGGCTGCTGGCGCATCAGTTGATGAAGAGCAAGGATCTGACCGCCTCCATGCTGACCTGGATGGAAAACCCGCTCCCCATCCTGCGACGCTTCTTCTGGTATCACCAGCTGCGCCTGCGTTGGACCGGCAAAACCCCACCACCGGAAAACAGTGCTGAGCTAATGGACGCCATCGAGGAAAAACTCGGCAGCGAAGACCCGGATGTGCAGTGGGCGATGAACGGTTGCGCCGGCTGGATCGGTGTCTTTGAACCCGAGTTCCGCGAGCGCTGTGTTCAGCTGGGAGATTCACTCGCACTGTATAAAGAAGAGAAGGTGCCAAAGAACTGCACCCCCAATTACCTGCCTGAGTTTATTCGCATCGAGGTGGGAAAACGGGAATAGCGGTCTCGACTTTCTCGCTGAGAATCATTTATTTCTCGACGCGACCTGGGTCTTGTGGGAGGACGACCAGGAGAAGGAAGCGCGCATCTTCCCCATGGTTCGACGCTGACTCTGTTCACCGTTTAACCTGCAAGCCTCCAGTGGCTGTTATGGGGAACCACTCTGCATTCAGACTGATCCGTTTCGACACTTTTCAGTCCATTGAAGACGTAGTGACACAATCTTGTGACGATGCGCCGGCGTTCCGGAACCATGTATCGCTGCAAATAGCTGTTAAAGAATCCTCTTGGCAGAACCGCTTCTCCAAAACGGACCAACAGGGTTGAGATGGGGTGGTCGATGTCTTCACGCCTGACCTGAGCCTCGAGCCCACCCATCACCTCGTAGCGCCCGTCAGCTCGATGGGGTTTGACAACCAGCGCACTCGAATAACGGGTTACGCCGCGGATCCCCACCGCCAGAGATTCGTAATGATCTCCGGTTTGGCGTGAAGCCACCGCCAAGACGATGGGCACCTTGACCCAGGACCCAAAGAAGCGGGTGACCGATCGAAGCAGTGGAGGGATCTGACTGCCCATATCTTTCAACTGCTGCTGTGCAAACTCCCTGTTGAGGCCGATTTCAAAACAGAGAATGCCGAGTGTTTTGACTCCTTCACCCCGATTGATGTAATCGACCAACTGTTGCAGATCTTCCTTCAGATGCGTTTCGGTCAGGGCAAGAATTTGTGCGGGGATCTGAAGCTTCCCTTTTTCACCAGAGATACACTTTTGTTCGCCTGTCACCTCGAGCAGGACACTCTGGTGGAAAGAAGGCAGACCACCAAAGCGATCATTCATCAGCTGTACCACCGATTCAAAATCCCGGTCACTTCTAACCTCGAATCGCTGGTCATTGAGACGTGCGAAATCGAGGGCAGGGGGAGTTGTGAGTTTCTCTGGATTATCAGGTTTGCAAGATGTCGACATCACCCCACCTCTCAACTGTACCGGATGGTCTTTTCATTCCTTTCAATCCGGTTTGAGTGGCCCAACGGACCGACAACTTTCATGACAACTAACCGGATTTGCGATTCCCTCTCAGTTTCAAAGGTTCCTGTGGATAATTTTTTCAACGGCGATTCAATACTGGAATGAAAAGAACCCTTGTTCCACGGTGCATCGCCATTCAAGGAAAGAGCCGACATGACTCTGCCTGAAAATATGGACCTGATCCTGCGTCGTTTTGAAGAGCCTGATGAAGTTCGTGAATTTCCCTATGGCCGCTTCGAGATCATCACCATCGCCGGCATGACCATCGGCAAGGCCACCTATGAACCGGGCTGGAAGTGGTCTGAACACGCCGGCAAAGCGTTGGGTAAATCCTTCTGTGAAGTGGAACACCTGTGCCTGGCATTGTCAGGACAGGTCACCGTCGCTTTTGAAGGTGAGCCAGTACAGGTGATGACTCCCGGCACCATCTTCTACGTCTCGACCAAACCTCACGATAGTTGGGTGGTGGGGGATGAGCCGTATGTGTCGATCCACTTCCTCGGAGCCTCCGACTACACGACCCGATAGCGGCAACCCACCCCTCTCCAAAGCCCACTTCTGTTATGAATCCTCCGCGCATCAACAACGCACTCTCAAAATCCTCGATCACACCCTTCGCTCTCGATCACAGATCCGGGATCGAGTGAGTTCTTTCGCCTTGACATATACGACAATCTGTCATACGGTGGTGCCATCATGTCGCACAGAAATGCACCGAAACTCGTGAAAGAGGCTTCAATGACGGACAAAGGGCTCCCAAACGCCGAATTAGCATTGATGGAACTGCTCTGGAATGGCGAAGATCGGACCGCACGCCAGATTCGTGAAGAGCTCTATCCTGGAGACTCACGCAGTCAGAACGGCACTGTCCAGCGACTGCTTCAGCGACTGGAGGAAAAGGGATTTATCAAACGGAACCGAAAGCTTCCTGTGCATCTCTTTTCACCGACGAACACCCGAGAATCCTACGTCGCTCAACAGATGACATCTCTGACTGAAAAGTTAACCCAAGGATCTTTCGTACCCGCCATCACGCACCTGCTCGAAGAAAAGAAATTATCTAGAACCGAAATCGATAAACTTCGAACGATTCTAGAAGGGGAATCTTCATGATGGATTGGATGTTAGAAACCACTTTCAGCAATCTTGTCATAGCCATCCCTATCGCTATATTGGCTTTATTCCTTCAATCAAAAAAAGGAATGTTTGCCATCTCTCATATGCTTTGGGCTTTGGTTTTGATCAAGCTGATCACTCCGCCCTTATTCACAATACCCGCCTACACACTTCCTGACCTTCAGCCCGAGATGTCTTTCAGCACTCTCGACGATTCGGAATTAATGATTGCTGACAATGAAGAAGTGCCTTTTCCTAACCATGAACAATACGCTCAATTTGATCTTCTTCACTTTGCCCCACAGATCAAAAATGCCTTCTTCGTTGTTTGGGGAATAGGCAGCGTTGTCCTGTTCATCATTTCAATTCTGCAACTCATGGTCTTTCGAAGGTCTTTATCGATTGTGAATACAGATCTCCAAGAAGAACGCTGGGTGCAAGAGGTCGCCGATTCAATAGGCTTGAAGAAGTGCCCAAAAGTGTATGAAGTTAAAAATAACATCACTCCTATCGTTTGGTGGGCCGGGGGGTCCGCAAAGATTTTTCTTTCAACAACTCTGCTCACAACCTTATCTCCCGAACAACGTCGCCATGTTCTCGCGCATGAATTCGCTCACATCGTGCGCAAAGACCATCTGTTGCGCTGGGTAGAATGGTTCTCCTGTCTATTGATGTGGTGGAATCCGTTAGCCTGGTATGCCCGAAAAGAACTGCGCCACAACGAAGAAATCTGTTGCGACAATGAAGCATTTAAAGCACTCGGAATCGTCGCAAAGTCCTACGCCCACACACTCGTGGACGTTTTAGAAGTGCTCTCATTCCAAGAAACAACAACGCCCCGCTGGGTTAGCACCATGGCGGGAATAACCCCTATTGAAAGAAGGGTTCACATGATCCTCGACGATCAAAATCCACAAGTTCTTGCAGGAAGATTCAAACAGCTCTTTTTAGCTGTCGCCCTTTCATCGCTCCTGATGGGAATTTCTGAAGCTCAAGATGCCAGTGTTCGCAACAGCGAGAACGAAAAGGGCCAGAAGGCCCTTTTTGAAGCTGCCGAAAAGAAGTATGTCGAAATGCTGGGTGACCTTAAAGACGATAAAATAACGACGGACGACGAAAAGAAACAACAAGAGAATCAACGCGCACTTCGAGCTCGATACTCAGAATACGAGAAGAGTATCAAAATAGCGGTGAAGGCTGGCGAGATGACCGCAGAGGAAGCCGAGGCCAAACTCGTCGCCGCGCGTATAGAAATGTTTGGCAAAGATTCATCCAAACCCAAAGATCGCAAAAAAGCCGCCGCCTTAAAGGCACGATACGAAGAACTCCAAAAAGTGCTTCGGGAAAAAGTCGCCGCTGGTGAAATGACGACAGAGGAAATGGAAATCGCCCTCTCCAATGCACGAAACCAAATGCGTGGCGGAGAAAAAAGCGAAAAGCAAACTGCTCGCGACCGCAAAGCAGAAGACGCTCGTCAAAGAGGGATTCGTACACGCTACGCCTTACTTCAGGACAAACTAAAGATTGAAGTGGCCGAGGGGCGGATGACTGAAAAAGAAGCCAGCCGTATGCTCGAAGATGCGCTGCGTAAAATGACTGAGGAAACAAAGAAAAAGCCTGTGGCAAAAAAGCCGACTCCGGTTGCCACAGAAAAACAAAGAGCACAACGGGCGGAGTACGCGGAAATTGAAATGCGAGTCAAAATAGCCGTCAAAGAAGGGAAGATGACTCAACAAGAAGCAGAGCAAATCCTCACCGACGCCAAGGCTCGTATTTTCAGAAAGAGCAAAGTCAACGAAGCAACCAAAGACCAGGCAGACAAAGCCCGGACAGAAAAAACTCAGAGAGAACTTCGCGGCCGCTACTCACGACTTCAAAAGAAACTAGATGGTGAAGTCATAGCAGGGCGCATGACCCGAGAAGAGGCGGACAAGAAACTCGCCGAAGCTCGTAAAGAGATGTTTGGCGGATAGTCCTTCAGAATCATTCGAAAAAAATGGCCCCTGGCGACATGATCGTCAGGGGCCATTTTATTTTCCGAGTCTCATAAGAACTAAAACCTAGAACTTGTAGGTGAAGTACAGATACACTCGATTGTTCCCACACTCGATTGTTCCCACACTCGATTGTTCCGAACCGGCCTAACCGGTGTGACCTCGACGATTCTGCCGTTGCCACACCGATCATGACCAGAGAGGCTCGGAAACTCCCTCGCTCCCCCCTGCAAGCCCGTACACTGCCCCGAATATTGAATGGAAGCAAGCCCCTGCCAAAAAACTCCGGGAGGTTGTAAACTCCCGTCATGCAAATGAACACCATCGAATTCAATACCATCGACTTCTTGATCATTGGTCTATATGTGACCTTTGCCATCGGGGTCGGTTTTTTCATGCGCAAGCGGGCCAGCGGGGATACCGATTCCTTCTTTCTTGCTGGACGTAAACTCCCTTGGTGGGTCGTAGGAACCTCCATGATCGCCACCTCATTTGCAGCCGATACTCCACTGGTCGTCACCGGTTGGGTCAGGGACGGAGGCATCTGGAGAAATTGGCTATGGTGGTGCTTCGCTGTCGGTGGAATGCTCACCGTTTTCCTCTTTGCAAGATATTGGCGACGCCTCGGTGTCATGACACAGGCGGAATTTGCAGAACTCCGCTATGGGGGACGAGAGGCCACGGCTCTGAGAGCTTCTCTCGGCTTCTTCCACTCATTCCTGACCAATCCCATCGTCCTCTGTTGGGTGATGCTGGCAGCGGCCAAAATCAGCGACGTCCTTTTCGATATCGATAAAGTGACCTCTCTGGGAATCTCCTGCGTCATCTGCCTTTCCTATTCCCTGATGTCCGGATTTTGGGGAGTCGCCATCACCGATCTGGTTCAGTTCCTGTTGGCGATGATCGGCGCCATCGCTCTGGCAACCATTGCGTGGGACGCCGTAGGTGGACAAGAAGCGATCCTCGGCCATATGGCTCAATTGGGTGATCGAGGCACAGAAATCATAGGCTTCCTTCCATCGCCAGGAGAAGGCTCGTGGCTAGATCCTACGTACTGGACAGTGCCCTTGGCGGCCGTAGCGGTCTATCTGGGCATCTCGTGGTGGGCCACATATGGCGTCGATGGAGGCCCAGTCGTCGTCCAGAGAATTGCGGCGAGTAAATCACCCGCACACGGCTCCATAGGGGCTCTCTGGTACAACATTGCTCATTATGCACTGAGACCCTGGCTGTGGATTGCGGTCGCTTTAGCGTCGCTATTGGTGGTGCCTATGGGTGAACCACTGGTCAGTCCCGTCGAAGGAACCGTTGTCTCCATCAGTGACAACAAAGACCGAGTCTCCATCGCCGACGCCAGCGGCGCTCTCACAGAAATGGCCATCACTTCACCCGAGGGTTGGGCCGGAGTGCTTCCCACCATACGGGTCAAAGAGAAGGACATCGTCAAAACAGATTCTGTCATCGCGAGTACCGATTCAGAGAAGGCTTATGTCGTGATGTTTCGCTACTTACCAGCAGGTCTTTTAGGCATCGTCGTCGCAAGTCTATTAGCCGCATTCATGTCAACGATTGATACTCACGTTAATCTTGCCGCCAGTTACTACGTTAATGATTTACACCGTCGCTTTTTTGTATCGAATCGAAAAGCAGAGTACTACGTTTGGGTCGCACGAATCGCCAGCATATTTATTCTTCTTGAAGGAGCTCTGCTCGCTTCCATCTCAACCTCCATCAGTGATCTGTTCACTTTTTTCCTCGCTTTCCTAGGCGGGGTGGGTCCGATCTACATGATGCGTTGGCTGTGGTGGAGAATTACCGCATGGAGTGAAATTACAGCGATGGTGACCTCCAGTGTAAGTACGACATACATCACCTTTGCAGCGAACGAAAATTGGTCACTCGGCCCACTCTCTCCCGGTGGAATCATCTCTGCAGAGGGACGCATTCTGATCGTCGTCAGTCTCTCAACATTGGCGGCTCTTGCCGTCACTCTTATCAAGCGGCCACGAGACCCGGCTAAACTCGTTCCCTTCTATCAGCGGGTTCGTCCCGCAGGATTTTGGGGACCCGTTCGCGCGCTTTCTCCAGAGACTCCTGTACGACATGAAGGTTTCATGATCGTCGCTGGAATCATTGGAGGCCTAGCACTGGTTTGGGGTTTGACCCTAGGCCTAGGTGCCCTACTTCTTGGTAAAACCTGGTCTGCTCTTGCCATGACCATCTCTTTCATAGGAGCACTCGTTACAGGTTGGACCCTGCCGATTTTGCTCCGGGAGGACGAACACCTCATCGATCATGAAACCTCAACCAGCAAAAATACCAAGGATATGAAGAACACCTGATGAGCCTGCGAATCAACGACCGATCTTTCATTCTCTTCGCTGTCGCAGTTTGGGCAGGCTTCCTCTTCGTCAGAGCCACCGGGCCCGATGACATATACTCCCGTGACCAAATCAAAGTTGCGGCTTATGTTCTCGACATCGTAGAAAATGACGCTTGGCTGTGGCAAGAAGATCACCAAGGCAATTTCGCCTCAAAGCCTCCTCTCACGCAATGGCTCGGAGCAGCGGCGACGCAAGCGTACGGTGAATTCCATCGTCTCACACTTTCCTTTCCATCTTGGCTAGCGACCTTGGTCACAATTCTTCTGTTGATGGGCTGGACCGCTCGGGAGTTTGGTAGGGGAGCTGCGCTATGGTTACCGCTTCTTTTCCTAGCAAACAATATGGGCATCAGAGAGATACTCTTAGCGCGCAGTGACACCTTGTTCCAGTGCACCATCGTCGTGATCGCTCTTGGATCTTGGCACGCTTGGATGGATGGCGATAAGGCGTGGTGGGTGGCGGTAGGCTCACTTGCAGCACTGATGACGAAAGGGCCGCTCGGCATTCTTCTCGGCCTTCTTGGGTTACTCTCCTGCGTATTCCGCAACAAAGAAAACCCTGCCACAATCCGACGATTGCCATGGAAGAAAATCGTCATCGCACTCTTACTCGCTTCCATACTGCCAGCCCTTTGGCTGTACCAAGCGAACCTCGATAGCGATGGACGTGCCGTTGCCAAGTTGATTCATGATGAATTAATCGAACACGCGATTGGGGAGCGAGAAGAAGATAATCAGCAAGTGTGGTGGCACCACCTCTTGCCCATCGCATGGTTTCTCACCAAATTGGCACCGGCCAGTTTGTTCGCTCTATCCGCACTCAAAAGAATCTTCAAAAATCCCCGCCCAGAAGGTCGCGAACGAAGATCAGAACTCTTTGTCACCACCTGGCTGCTCGGTGGCCTAGCCCTGCTCTGCTTAGGCACGCATCATCGATTCGTCCACTTATTGGCGATCTTGCCTCCGACAGCCATCCTTGCCTCTCGTCAAATCGCTATGTGGTGGCAAGACGAAAGGAAATCGATGATGTGGGCCACTGTTTGCCTATCCTTGGTGCTGCCTCTTGTCGGGGTATACCTGAACATTATCGATGTCGGTTCAAAAGAAATCGTCCTGACTGAAAAATCGAGAGCGTTCACTTCTGCAGCGATAAAAGAAGCGGGAAGCAACGCACAGTTTGAGTTCTTTGAAGTCCATGCCGGACTGCAAGTCCATCTCTCTCAGCATAAAAAGTTTACCTCCGCTAAAGATCTCTCAAACGTTCTCGAATCTGACCAACCTCTCTATCTCATCGCAGACGACGAACAGAGAATACGCGAGCTCGCAGGGCAACAAGATGTTGAAATTATTGACGTCGCCCTTCGATATCCAACAGATCCCGGAAACCTCATCATGCTCGCCAGCAAGGGTGCCTCTGGCACACCCCGTGAGCAAAAGAGGAGAGCCCCCTCATTTTACATCCTGACTCTCCTTTCCATTGCGACCTCCCTACTACTCTACGGAAGCCAAAACTATGCACGAAAGGGTCTCAGTGTTTGAATAGAGGCTATGTAGCACATGCTTCCTTGAGATCGGGACCCGCGGGGCCTAATCTGGGAGGAACCCCGCTAGTTTAGTCACGCAATTTTAAGGACGACGTTCAGCAATCTTCTTTAGAGCGTCGAACCTCAATTGCCAAAAGTTCAATTTCAGTATCTGCTTCCAGAAGGGAAGAAGATGTTTTCAAGAGACCATCTTTTGCTACTTGTTCCATTTCTGGCAATCGCAATCCTTCTAACGAGTTCCATCGCCAATGGGGCAGACGCTCCCTTTCGACGTGGCGATGTCAACGATGACGGATCGGTCGATATTTCAGACCCCATCGTGATCTTGGGCTACCTGTTTTCAGGGGCATCCATACCCACGTGCATGGACGCTAGCGACTCCAACGACGATGCACAGGTCAACGTTGGAGATGCCATTCATCTTCTGGGATACATCTTCAACAATGGCACACCTCCTCCAGCACCGGGTCCTCTCACATGCGGACCCGACGTCACCGATGACACTCTCGGATGCTACTCGAATAGCTGTGATAGTGGAGGCGACCCAGAACGCATCGCCGTTGGCCATCTCCTTCAACGCATCGCATACGGACCGCTGCCGGGGCAGATTGATGGTGTTCTCGCCAACAGCATCGAATCGACCATTCTGGCTCAACTCAATCCCGCTCCCGGCACAGACCCCAATCCGGTGATGGACTCACTGGAACAAAGTTTCACGATTCCGGTTCCCCATGCCATCGAAGATTTCTTGTTGCGACCCAATGGTCGCTATCACTACTTCCTAGGAACGGAAGAGCCGCCCACCGATTGGACCCAGCCTTCCTTTGATGACAGTAGCTGGCCCGTGGGAACTTCCGGATTTGGTCGCGGAGACCGGGACGATGTGACCGAGATTCCTGAAATCAATAACGGCCTGCCTTCGATCTACATACGAACACGATTTATTACGCCAATGACCTCCGCCTCCGGATTGCCCTACCTGAAGATGCTTTACGACGACGGATTCGTCGCCTACCTCAATGGAGTCGAGTTTGCCCGCAGCGTGCGAACCAATGGCATTCCCCACGTGGAAGGCAATCCTCCCACCTTCGACCAGTACGCCACACAAAACCATGAAGCAGTTTTTGCAGAGTATTTCCAGATTCCTGCCGGATTGCTGCAACCGGGTGTGAACACGCTAGCGGTCCAGGGTCACAACGCAGTCAATAGTGGAGACTTCACTCTAAGGCCGACCGTCGTCACGCGGACACTGACCGGAGGAGAGCGTCTTTACTTCCCCACTGAAAACGAACTTCAGAGAGTGCCGTTTATCCGCGGAATCTACTCGGACTATCAGCTTCAGAAGGTCCTTGGTGAGTTTTGGGAAAACCACTTCGTGACTGACGAGGACAAGCTTCATAATCTGCTGGGCGGCTTCCGCAACCGCTACAACCATCGCGTCTACGGCAACAACAATGGGGCAAAGAAGATCTCCAACACTCTCGAGTTCGCAGAGTATGACTTCTTCTGTGACAACGCTCTCGGACAATTCGGCGACCTGCTGCTTTACAGCGCCAGCAGCGTGCCAATGCTGGTGTACCTCGACAGCATTCTCAACAACGCCAACCAACCCAATGAAAACTATGCCCGTGAAATTCTGGAACTGCACACTTTGGGAGTCGACAACGGTTACACCCAGGCGGACATCGAAGAGGTCGCACGTGTCTTCACCGGCTGGGCCATCACCCGGGTTCCCTACTCGATGGTTCAGAACTTCCCGGATTATGTCGACAACCCGATCACTTCCAGCCCTCACAACATGACCGAAACTGCTCTGATTGAAATCGGGGATGAGTGGAAGTACATGAAGGGCCTCACCGAGCCTTCCCCCGACCCTGTGGGAGGAGCGACGACACTCTGGACCCAGCCTAACTTTGATGACACGTCTTGGCTTTCCGGTCCCACCGGCATCGGCATGGGAGACGGCGACGATGCGACGATCCTCGATGACATGGATAACAACTACACTTGTTTCTACGCCCGCAAAATCTTCAACATTTCAAACCCGGCGATGCCGGAGTATCTGGAACTTTCCGTGGACTTCGATGACGGATACGTCTGCTACCTGAACGGCGTCGAGATCCAGCGTAGTTCGACCATGAACAACACGGGCTTCCCGCCGCCGCATACCGCAGTCGCTACAGGCGGACATGAAGCCAACGGTACACCGGACCTGATCGATCTGAACCACCTACGGCACCTTCTGGTGGCAGGGGACAATACCTTGGCATTCCAGATCCACAACCTGAGCATCACCAACAATGATGCATCCTTCCTGCCGAGGTTAACCACGGGAGTTCCCACCAGCCGTCACATCGATGCCAATGACCCCCATGGTCTGTGGACTTTCGCCTTCAACGCGCTGAACCATGACACGGGATCGAAAACCATCTTCCCTGGAACACCCTACGAGTTGTTGATTCCCGGGGGACGCGTGGGGATAGAAGGCATCCAGGACGCTTACGACCTCGTCGGGAGCCTAGAAGCCCATCCCGGAACAGCGCAGTTCATCTGTATGAAGTTGATCCAGAAGTTTGTTTCCGACGACATCAGCCTTGCCAGTCTAGAAGACGGCAGTGCTCCTCTGGAGCTACAAGGCCTACTCGCCAGCATGATCTCCGCTTGGTACTCGACGCCACGCCCAGGAAATATTCAGGTCGTGATGGAAACACTCCTCGATCCTGTTGATCAAGGAAACGCTTTTTGGAATCCACAATTCCGCAAAAACAAAGTCAAGACTCCGGTGGAGTTTGTCATCTCTACTTTGAGAGCCCTGAATTCTCCAGCCGATAGTGACAATCTAGTGGGCTGGGCTTCCGACATGGGCATGGAGATGTTTGAACGAGATGATCCAAACGGTTTCTCTGAAATCGGAACCGATTGGATCGGGACAACAACCCTTTTGCAGCGGATCAACTTTGCCCGGCGATTTGCCGCCAATGCTGACAATGACTTCCCCTGGAACATCGCTGACTTCATCGGTAACGACGCACCCGACGCCATCGGCGTTATTGATATCTTCGATGAAGTCCTGTTTCAGGGAGCGATGACCGAGGCTGAAAGATGCCTCGCTTTAGAATATCTGGAAACTGATTTGAATGGTGTATTTATGCCGCTGGATCCAGCGGCTGGAGACTATGCCAATCGCATCCGCGAAGTCGTGGGTTTCCTCTTCAGCCTCCCCAGATTCCAGTTTCAGTAATAAGGAGAACGACCATGATGAATCGTAGAGATCTGCTAAAAACGGGTGGCCTAGCAGCAATGGGGCTAATTTTTCCACCCCTCGCCGGCCCCGAGTTTTTCAAACGCAAGTTGCTCGCTGGCTCAGCAGGGAATGGCAACAAGAAGATGATCTTCATCTTCCAACGCGGTGGTAACGACGCTCTCAACACCGTTCTTCCCCGGGGCGATGTGGAGTACAACCTCACCCATCGACCGACTCTGTTTATCAATGAGAACCAAGCCATCGATCTTGGTAACGGCTTTGCTCAAATGCACCCTGCGATGACACCTCTGATGGAGATCTACAACCATTCAGCCCTAAACGGTCTCGCCGGCCCTGGAAATTTGGCCATCCTCCATCGAGTCGGATACCCGCAGCAATCGCGCAGTCACTTCAGCGCCCAGCACTTTTGGGAAAATGGAGTTCCGGGTGATGAGCAGTTAGATGAAGGAATGCTCTACAGACGTTTCGCCAGTGCCCCTGGGTTTACGGACTTGCCATTCGCTGGCGCATTCCTCGATGACAGTCTGCCAACAGCTCTGCGAGGAGCAACACCGCTGCCTGCTTTCCCGGGGACTGCGGATTACTCCTTTGGCGGAAGCTTCGCAGAAGTAGAAAAGTTTCTTGGGATGTTGCCGGGAACTCCCGGAGGCACCGACGGAAAAGGTCTTTACGGAGCCTACGGCGGTAAACCCGATATGGAAAATGGTCGCTACCGCGACCTATTGATGCCGACCGGTGTCAAACTCGGAGAATCTGTCAGTGTTGTTCAGCAAGCCCTCGCTCAAGGACCCTACGTTCCTGAAAATGGCGCCGTCTATCCGACCAACACCTTTGGCACACAACTGAGTGAAATCGCGATGCTCATGAAGCGGACCCCCGCTCAACTGCTGGGTGTCAACATCGGCGGCTGGGATACCCATACGTTCCAAGGAGGAACCCTTGGAACCCATGCCGATATCCTCGGTGATCTTGCTCAGGGGATTCAGGCTCTCTCGAGAGACCTGCAAGATCAGTGGCAAGATGTCGTCGTCGTCACGGTGTCCGAATTTGGCCGAACCTCCATCGAAAACGGCTCGAGGGGCACCGATCACGGCGCCTCATCGACGATGTTCGTAGCCGGCGGATCGGTACAAGGAGGGGTCTACAACTGCGATCAGACCACTTGGGAGCCTGGAGCCATGTTCACCGAGAACGATCGCTATCTGGCCGCAAACACTGACTTCAGGGTAGTCTTCTCTGAGATTTTCCAACAGGTGTTCGGCGATGATCCGTCGATGATGGAACAGTTCATGCCTGGCTATAACGCAGCAGCCGCAGCCAACCCAGGCCTGTTCACTCCGTTGGGATTCCTTGGATAGGAAAGACCATGAGGAAGAGCCGCATCGCTTCCATCTCGATCTTAACCCTTGCTTCAGTTTGCGGAGTTCTTCGCGCAGAAGACTTTGTCATCAATTTCTTCGATGCAGCATTTCTACCGACAAGCGTCACACTAGAAGTCGGCGATACTGTCACATGGAATCACGTCGCTGGATCCCACGTATTGACCAGTGGAATTCCCGGCGGAACACCTGGAACTGTTGAAGAACCTGGCGCGCTATTCGAAGCAACCATCGATCCACAAAATCCAACATTCACTTACACATTTGACCAAATGGGACAGACCTATGGATTTTTTGACGCGAACAACCCTGCCCAAATTGGATCAATTACAGTCTTAGACGACACTCTCGTTTTCGATGTGGGCGTCGTCGATAATGCATACATTCCCGTCACTATCGAAATATTCGAAGGAGATAGCGTTCGTTGGGTCCATGAACCCATGGAAATGCTCCACACTGTGACCAGCGGAATTACCGGTGGAGATCCTGGAACCATATACGAACCTGGATTTTTATTTAATGAAGAGTCCTCTGATACCAACCCTATTTTTCAATACACTTTTGATACACCGATGGACTTGCCATACTTTTGCATTCCCCATGTCAACTTCGGAATGACTGGAGAAGTCATCGTACAAAGTCGGTTTATCCGTGGCGACGCAGACAGAGATAGCTCTCTCACCATCGGCGATGCCATCACGATACTTTCGTATCTGTTTCAGGGCGCAACCGCTTCCTCATGCCTAGACGCTATGGATATCGATGACGGCGGCCAAGTCAACATCGCAGATGCCATCGCTCTATTGGGTTATCTATTTTCAGCCGGAGCTACACCTGCAGCACCATTTCCATCTGAAGGCCCGGATAGAAGTTCTGACTCTCTCATCTGCCGATAACCAATTACGACTCAAAATCATTATTGAATATCACACCTATAAGGGTAGATTAGGGGTGTGGGTTCTTCATTTGTAAAAATACTGCTCGTTGTCTTGGTCGGTCTCGCTCCTGTACCACAGGATGCATCGAGCACCGATCCACGAATAACGGAACTGAATGCCGCTATGCAAAAGGGGCAGTTTCTTGACGTCCTTAAAAAAGGGCGCGCAATATTAATCAAGCAACCGACCCACCCTCACTTCTTATTGATCACAGGCGCTGCCTGCATCGAACTCGCAAGAACTCTCAAAGATTCCGAAGCTAAAATTCAAGCTTATGCTGAAGCTGAAAATCTCTTTCGAAGATTTGTCATTGTAAATCCTCAACATAATAATTCTAAAGTCGAACAATCATTAGCGCGCTGTTGCCTGACTCGCGAAGACTGGAAGAACGCAAAAAAGCATGCGGCCAAAGCCATCCAACTATCGCCCAGTTCGACGATGGCACACAGAGTTATGGGCGAATCGCTCTCTGGGCTTAAAATACATAAAGAAGCCATCCAGTCGTACAAAAAAGCTCTGGCTATAACGCCAAGAGACGTTCGACTCATGCAACTCGTTCAAGACGAATATCGCTCCTTAAGAAGGTACGCAGAGGCCTTGAACTTCTTACTCAAACAACAAGACAATCTCCCAGCCAACAATCGAGAAACTGCAACTTTCTACCAGCTTCTCTATAGAGCATATGTTTCATTAAACGACGTTGAAAACGCTCAAGTCGCGATCTCTAAAGCGGTCAGCTTGAATCCAAAAAAACCCACACTTGCTTCAGAAATGGCACTCAATCTATACAGACTAGGCCGATCTGAAGATTCCCGATTATGGGCAAAAAAAGCACTCACATATCAGACTCTCAACAACGATTCAAAAGCGATCTGCCTCAGAATTTTAGGACAGTTGCTTTCTCACGAAGGAAAATACCAAGAAGGTCTCTTGGCTCTTGAAAAATCATTCCAAATCAATCCCGATGACAGGTCTACCGTCATTGCCATGATTGCAGCATTACGTCGCACAGGTCAGGAAGAACGAGCACAAGAGTTTTTGAAGAAAATGAATGAGATGCCCACGGATCCTCGTGAATGAAGATTTTATGTTTCATATCACTAGTAATGATCCTTGCCAGCTGCACGCCCCAAACACCACAAAAAAACACTTCTGAAGTCGCAAGTTATCCATTTGTTGTCGAAGATGATCTGATCAATTTCACTCATGAATCCGGAGCGAGAGGGCTTCGTCATATTGGTGAATCTGTGGGATCAGGCGGCGCACTTTTCGACGCAGACGGCGACGGAGATCTCGATCTATATTTAGTTCAAGGCACAGCGACAGATGAAAACTCTCCCAAAAAAAACATACTTCTATACCAAAATGATGGAGAGTTCATACAAGGCGAAAAACCTTGCGGAGCCGAAGATTCCGGAGATGGAATGTCATGCGCCGCGGGTGACATCGACAATGACGGCGATATAGATCTCTACGTGGTCAACGATGGGCCAGACAGTCTTTACTTAAATGATGGAACTGGGCACTTCACCGACGTCACACAAGAACGTGGTATCGAAATGCCTCTCTTTGGCAGCTCTATCTGTTTCCTCGACGTGGAACTAGACGGCGATCTCGATATCTTTGTCGGCCACTATATCGAATTTTCCATCGATGCATTCACCCCATGCTTGAGAGAGAAACTCGAAGTATATTGTGCCCCAAAAAACTATCCTGGAGTCCCCTGTAGTCTTCTCATCAACGACGGAAAAGGTTTCTTCTCCGACGCTTCCGCATCCTCTGGGCTCGCCTCACTACTCGGCAAAGCCCTCGGTGTGTTGACGAGCGACGTGGACGGCGACGGTGATCAAGATCTGTATGTTGCCAATGACGGCGAGGCTAACTTTCTGCTTCTTAACCAATGGAAAGAAACAGGAGAAATAAAATTCATCGACGATGCTTATATTGCTGGCTGCGCCCTAGGGGAAGGGGCGAAAGAAGAAGCCGGAATGGGTGTCGAAGCCGCCGACCTCGACGGTGATGGCGACGAAGAGATTCTTGTCACTAACTTTGAGGCCCAGACCAACTCCTGTTATCGAAATGACGGAGGAGGCATGTTCCTAGAAACCAGTTTTGTCAATGGTATGGGGCCACCCTCAATTCCTAATGTCGCATTTGGAATCCGGGTCTTAGACGTCAATCTGGACCTGCTCCCAGATATCTTCATCACCAATGGTCATGTCATCGACAACATAGAAAAACTCACTACCGGGCAAACCTTATTCGCTCAACAAGATCAGCTCTACATCAACGAAGGGGGGACTTTCAAAGAAGTGAGCCCTCACCTTCCTGCAGAACTGAAAGTGGGACGCGCTTTGATCAGTGGCGACATCGACAATGATGGCGATCTCGACCTGATCTCTACAACCTGGCAAGGCTCTCCACGGGTTCTCAGGTCCACCTCTGCGGGCTCCGCGCCTGTCATTGGGCTACACCTCAGCGGAGACGGCGTGAGCTGCCATCGAGATGCGATTGGGGCGATCATCAATTACGCGGTTCAAGAAAAAACGATCACTCGCGAACATCGAGTTCAGTCATCGTATCTCGCTAGTCATGATCCTCGTCTATTGCTGACTCTTGGCCCGAAGATGACTGAAGCAGTCGTCACTGTGAAGTGGCCTGGAGGAACTGAAGAAACCGCAACTCTGACAGCAGGCTCTTATCACAAATGGGTGATGGGCAAAGGCATTGTGAGCCAATCGCAATTCGAAAAACCCACTCCAAACTAATCCGCAGCCTGAACACTCAGATCATCGATGGTGTATGTTTTCTGATGAATCACCAAGCCCTCATCGGTCATTAATTGACACTTGAGCCGTGGGCTTTCTGTCGTCGCATCCACTTCAAGCCCCAGGAAAACTCCAGGTTCTCCTCCATCGAATACAAGAGCGGGATGCTCCACCTTCGCAGTGGAAATAACCGTGTTTGCTAAAGGAGAAGTGATCCATTCATCAACAAAATATCCCGCACCTTCACTGGGGGGGTATGACAAATGCCGACATCTATGAATATCACCCGTTACAACAAGAACCCCTGAAATCTTGTTATCCCCAATAAACCTGAGGAGCCCATTTCGCTCGTGGGGCCAAGTCATCCAGTGATCTTTCTTTCCGGGCCGCACAGACCCATTAAAAATCATCCCGGAAGAAATAACTTTAAACGTAGCCTTCGATTCCTTCAGTGACTTTTGCAGCCATTCCCACTGAGTCCTGCCCAATAGAGTGGGCTTTTCAGGGTCGAAAGGAGATGGCTCAGTATTCCCAAACCATCGAGCATCTATGAGGAACACCTCGACTTCACCCCAACGAAAACTACTAAAGATGCCGCCCTTAAATTTGTCTCCAATAGGGCCCATCGCATGATATTCGCGAAACGCCTGTCTCGAGCGATGCCGCCCTTTCAGATCGCCAACCGTATCGTTTCTTCCGTAGTCGTGATCATCCCAGGTTGCCGCAAACGATGTGCTTCTTGCCAAATCTCTCAATCCCTGAGATCTCCAGAATTCTCGGTAGGCTTTTCGCTGTATCGCTAGATCAGTGCTATCGATGTACGGGGTATCCCCTAACAGATAGATCATGTCGGGATTGAACTTTTTTATAGGATCCCAAATTGACGAAGTCTTCAGATATTTTACTTTCCCACACGATCCAAAAACGAACCGAGTCACCCCTCCACGCTCTGGCGGTGTACTGACCGTGAGATCTTTACCGTCTTCTAAAATGATTCCATCCACAAGAATTCGATAATAGTAAAGACTCTGAGGACGAACCCCCTGAGAGAACACCAGCTCGACCGTCAAATCAGAAAGCCCTGAAGAAGTTCGATTCGAGCGACTAACCACTGTCCCTTCCGAGTCGAGAAGAATGCCCTCGATGACGCGATCCGGTTGATCCACACGGCACCAAATACGAATCTCGTCGGTCGCTACCCTGCCGACAACTGGACCCGAGGTGAGAACAGGGTCATCGATAGAACTTTGAGCGGACTGCAACAATGTCATCACGCATATCACCCATGCAAACATTTCACCCCATCACATGTTTTCCAAACTCCAGCTCAATCGGAGGTACCCCCACGGGCCTCATTGGAATATCCTCCGGAGAAGAAAGAGGATACTCGTCCATGAATCGTGAAGATCCCGGAGGATTTTGGCTCCTTCTCGTTGCCCTGGCAGCCCTGATTCCTTCGATCTGGCTCGAAAGTAGCCTGACTGGAGGTGACGAACATCGTATCTCATTCAGGACGGCCCTGGAAACCGCCGACAGCGAAGACTGGACGATACCCACATACAACGGAGAACCCCGCCTCCGTAAGCCTCCGCTCTACTACTGGGCTCTTGCCGCCACAACAGAGTGGTTCGGCGCAACTCCATTTTCCCTAAGAATATGGGGTGTCCTCTGTGGAGCTCTTCTGGCAGTACTCGTCGCGCGATGGGGTCAAAGAATCTGCGGAGCAGATCCGTTACTCACCTTTCTGATCATGCTGTCAACGATAGGTCTCGCAACCGAGTCCCGGCGCGCCATGCTCGACATTCCCATGACCTTATTCTTGCTGATCTCAATGAAGCAAATTTATGAATGGAAACAAACAGGACAACTCGCACCGATCATCAAAGGGGCTGCGTTTTTAGCCATCGCCTCACTGATCAAACCCACGGCCCCATATTTTGCAGCTACTGGTATAGCGACGCTTTTCATCTTTCAGCGCCAAGAAGATGATCCGCGTCCGGGATTCATGCGAATGATTCAAGGGGCTCTTCTAGGGGTCGTCGTATTTCTTGCGATTTTTCTTCCCTGGTGGCTTCATGCGCTGTCCGAGCATCGCGAGTTACTCTTGTCACGCTTGGACGAACAAGTTGAACGCCGTGAATTTTCCGGGATAAAAACAGAATCTATCCCTTCTCTTTTAGGCGGCCTCTTTGGATTGATCGCGCCCTGGTCCATCGCCGCATTAGCAGCTTTATTCCACTTCCTTAAAAAACCAGGGGAAGGCTTGCTGCGCCCAGAACGCTGGCTCGTCGTATGGATTATTCTGTCGGCGATTCCGTTCCTGTTCATGAAAACCTTCGAGCGGTACCTGATACCCATCTTGCCTGCGATGGCCATTCTCGTTTCCAGTTATCTGGATTCGGTATCTATGAACAAACGACAAGGCCAGCTTCTCATCTCTGCGTTCTTGATTTCGCTTCCCGCAGTTGTGCTCGGGTTTGTTGTCGGATGGTTCTTCGCTCCCTGGATGGGAGTGATGACGGCACTGGTTCTTTTTTGGCTATGGAGAGTCGCTAGGCGGGCCGACGCGATCAACACGGCACTCACGATCACTATCGTCAACGCCATTCTTTTAGGACTCTTGCTGCCCGCACTAGGAATCGGCGCGAACCCTGACCTGCCAAGAGACGTCACTTCAAAGACAATTCTTCAAGTGGGTTCCCAACATTTACCCCTGTTGGATTTGAGATTACAAAGCCCCGTACCAGTGATCAGCATCGCCTCACTCGGCAACTCTATCCCGAGTGAAAAATGTTATCTGGTGATATCTCAGGCTGATCTACCCGACGTCATGGCCACACTGAAAAACACTCAAAGAGACGGAAAGATCTACAGCACCTTTGGCGTTCTCCGTTCGAGAAAAACCTTCACGCGATTCGCTCGCCCAGGGTCGACCAGAGAGGATTGGATTCAAGCATTTGAAGCTCGATCACTCGAACAATTGAAGAGTCCTTGCGTGTTACTCGAGGTCGCTCCAAACGATTGAGCGAAGCGGTATCAGTGCTCTGAACCCTCGACGACTTCTCTCCTCAGGATCTTCTTTAAGACATATCCCTCAATTAGATGCGTATAACGATATAGCACAGGAACAACCAATAAGGTCATCGTTGTCGCAACCAATAGCCCGGCAACAAAGACGGTCGCAAATGGGCTCCAGCGGACATCGAAATTAGGTATGCCAATCGCCATAGGCAGCAATCCAGCTATTGTGGAGATGGTGGTCATCAGAATCGGTCTCATTCTCTCATGTCCCGCAAGTCGAAGAGCCTCTTCAATAGACGCACCTTCTGATTTCCGTCTTTGAATAAAGTCGACAAGAATAATCGCATCGTTAACAACGATGCCCGTCAATCCGACCAGTGATATGAAAGCCAACACGGTGATCCAAGATCTCTCTGGTCGCACCATTCCTTCAGGCAGAACGTCTCCCAAGAAGGCAAGAATCATCATAACGATGACAACGCCTGTAAAAGAAAACGCAACGTTCGACAAGATCACTAACGGATGAAACAGAGATCTAAACTGTGTCGAAAGCACAAGATAAATAATGAAGAGCGAAATCCAAAAGGCCAAAAACAAGCTTTCAAATGAACGCTGCGTCGATTCCGCTTCGCCTTCGAAACTGAATTTTGCTCCGGGGTTAGCACTGATGGTGCTCCCAAATTTATCCAGAAGAAGATTCTCAACAGTACTCGAGTTCACGACGGCATCCGGGGACAAATTCGCTGTAACGTTGATCGAACGCTGATGTCTTCTGCGGCGCAAAATACCCGGTTCGTCCGTCTCTTCTATGCTTCCAATCTGGCTAAACCGGACGACTCCGCCATCCTGGGAACGCGTCACTGGAAACTGCATCGCTTCCGCAGGCTCTACTTCGCCACCTGATTTGGCAATACGAACCTTCACTGGAATTTCATCATCTGTTCGCAAGTAGTCTCCGACATAAACACCCTCATAGAGAGACGCTACAAACAATCGTACTTGCTGAGGGTCGACTCCCATCCGAGACAGGGCTGCATCATCTGGAATGAAATTCAAACCTCTAGATTTTTGGTCGAGATCACTGGCGAGGTCGACAACGCCTTCTAATTTTCCGCCAATCTTTGATTCCTCTTTGAGAAACTTGTAGGCCTCATTGGCGAGTTCGGTAATCCTCTCAGCATCGGTACCATGAATACGTACCGTTACGGGCGCGCCCATTGGCGGGCCATCCTTCTGAGCAGTGACCTCAATACGCACGCCTCTCTCAGCCCATTTAGGACTCAGCTCTTCGCGTATCTTTTTGATGGCGTCATTAGGATTGTCAAACGTCCGTTCTTCCCGAATCGGAAATTCTGCGAGAATCAGGCCAAACTGATGTCCAAACTGAGGTCGATATGTTGTGTCTAGTTTCATTCCAGACAGTCCCACAGCGGCTTCTACAAATCCGGTTTTTCTTAAATCAACAGAGAGCTCTCTGACCACTAAGTCGGTTTCTTTCAAACCTGTACCGGGCGCGGTATTCACTGCGATATTGAGGATTGAAGTATCCTCTGGGAAGAAAACCAGTTTCAGCAGTGGCCGCATCCCCAACCCGGGACCCACCATGCTTTGGACCACGATGCCGATCGAACCCAAGAACAGCATGAACGCCAAAATGACGACCTTGCCTCCGTTTTTCAGGTTCCACATAAAGACGCGGTCGTAGAAACGGGACAAAGAGCCCGCTACACCTTCTCGGGCGAGATACGCATCGACGCCCGTCAGTTCAGAATTCGAGGGAACATCTTCAGGCCCAACAATGTGATCGAGATCGCGAACATGGACGGGAAGTATGACCAAGCATTCAAAAATGCTCACACCAAGTGCAGTAGCGACGCTGATCGGCAATATCGAGAAGAAGTCTCCCACTGTTCCCGTCATGAGCAACATAGGCAGGAACGCTGCCACTGTTGTCAGAGTTGCGGAAACAATCGGAACGAATACTTCGCTTGCACCCTTGATCACCGCTTCTACGGGTTCTTTGCCCAACTCTCTCTGACGCCGAATGTTTTCGAGAACAATGATGGCATCGTCGACAATGATTCCGACAGTCAGCACGAAGCCGATGAGGCTCACCTCATTGATACTTTGGCCCATGACTTTGAAAGCGACCAGGGTACCGAGAAATGCAAAGGCGATACCGCCCACCGTGAGGACTGCCGATCGACACGTAAAGAACACAAACATTGAAAGCGACCCGAGCGCGACCAACTCTAGGGAAAGGCTTTTGCTCGATGCGATCACTACAACGGCGATGATTCCCAACAAGAGAACCATGCCGGATACTGCTCGTGATCGCTTGCTGAGAAAGAAAAACAAAGCCGTGATCACAAGACACATCGCCAGCATCAAACTATCGTGCAGCACTGACATGGAGTTGTTGATCTTGCGAGTCGAGTCAAGGATAGGATACATATCGAAGGGCAGGTCGCTGTTTTCTGCCCTGAATTGTTCCATCACCAGCAACACTTGATCTCGAATAGAAGACGCGCTGCTATCCCGATCCTTAAGAACACGGCAGCCTATAGAATCTTCGCCGTCGAGGCTGTTGCCGACAGCCTCCCTAATGGGAAGAACCCCTGTTTTCCCAGCGACAACGAGATCCGCCACCTGAACCGGTGAGCCATTCCCATCATTTCTAACGATGACCCCAAGAAGGTCTTCAGGGCTTCTCGGTCGGGTATCTATCCGGATCGACTTCTCTCCAAGGCCCGTCTCGATCTGACCGGCAGGAAGAAAACCGCCCTGGACATTGAGAGCACGGAGAACTTCTTGGAAGCTGACCCCGTATCTTTCCAAACGGTCTGGATCGATCGCGACTTGAAATTGGTCGAACTCTTCTCCTGCGAAATCGATTCGTTTAACACCATCGATATTTTCTAATTCGTCACGCAATTCTTTGGCAAGAAGCGTCAATGCCCGTTTGTTTAAGTTGGAGTCCTTGCGATTGACAATCATCACCTGAACCACGGGAACCCACATATCTACATCCAACTCCATAAAGAGTGGTTGTAGAAGCTTTCCGTTCACCTGGGGTAGGGTGTTCAGCGCAGACAAGACTCGGAGTCTAAACTCCCTATATTCACTCACGGTATCAGCGCCGTCATCGATCTTGACCAAGACTTCACTTCGGCCGGGCACAGAGGTACTCGCGACATATTCCGCGGTCTCTAGGCCCCTGATCACATTTTCTATAGGTTTTGTAACCAGTCTCTCAACTTCATCCGCTGACGCACCGGGATACCGGATAGCGACCTGAACTTGCCGAAAAGACATATTCGGAAATACCTCAACAGGCAAACTTGGAATCGCAACCAGCAATGCATAAGCGATCAGTCCAAAGAAAACGATGTTGAGAGGTACCGTTGACCGAATGGCCAGTTGAAAAAAGGATCGCATCGTTATGAACCTGCCGGCGCGACCAGCTCAACTCCCACAGGAAGTTGCCCAGGGAGAACTATCCAGCTCGAACCATCCTTGCGGACGGGGATGACCGGATACACCTTCCCGGAGGTATCTTGCACGATCCACTGCTCCAAACGTTGTCGAAGAAAGTTCGTCGGTATCCTCACTCCGCCCTTCGCATCTTTGACCTCCAAAGAGATCCGCAACTCTAGGCCACCCCCGGTCTCTTCGGGAAGTAAGGTGAATTCTTCAGCGGGAATCGAAATCGTCACACGTCTTCTATTGGTTTGAAGATCTGGAACAGAGTCCACCAATAAAGACTTCAGCTTTACTCGCTGTCCATCAAGAACTCGGGTGACCTTCATAGAACCGTTCGATAGGGCTTGAATCTCATCCTCTGACATCGGAACGATGGCTTTGAAAAATGACCGGTCTACTAGGGTCATTATCTGACTACCCATCGTCAATCCGGATCCTGGAACTACGTCTACTCGCTCCACATACCAACCGGCAGGAACCAGCAACGAGGATTGTTTAATCTTCTCATCCAAAACCATTATTTCGGATTCGACAAGCCGCGCCGAAATGCGGGCATCCTCTACAGCTAACTTCAACTCCGCTGCAGCGACTCTTAATTCTTGTTCTTTCTGCACCCATTGATCAAGAAGACTAATCGAAGCATCACCCTTCTCTTCGAGAACTCGAATTCTCTCCAATTCAATGTTTGCCAACTCGGCCGCAGAGTCCGCACGTTCTTTTGACAACAGTGCTCGTTCTATTCCGCTCTGCGCCAACTCCAATCGAAGTTCAAGAGTTTTTCTCTGAGCTCTTTCAATCGAAGCATCGACCACTACTGCCGGAATCCATTCACCTTCGACTCCAGGAATGCGATCACCTTGAGAAAAGTGAACTGACTCGACCTTGAAAAATCCCATCGCTCCAGAAACTAAATTAAGGGCTTGCCCGGGAAACGAAAACGCCGTGAACGATCTTTCAGAAACTGTCGGATGTTCAAAGGGCTTCCAGGTCTCGGCGTCCCAACTCTCAGAATCAAATGCGTGGGCCCCAAGCGGGAATTGAATGGCTAGAAATAGAATAAATGGAAGATTCATCAGCACTCCAAGGGAACTATCAGTTAATGGTTCTATGCTACACTATGACCCTGATAAATGTGATCGTTTGAAGAGCCTCTTCTGTAAACTATGAACGATTTTAAAGAGGAGGTCGTGCTGACTTCTCCTAAATCAAGAGCGGATCGTTGCCATGCCAAACTTTGACCCTGTTCGGCTACGAATCATTGGCAGCCTCCTCGACTCTGTCGCCGAAGATATGGGGGTCGCTCTTGAGAGATCCGGGATTTCGCCCAATATCAAAGAGAGGCTCGATCATTCCTGCGCCATATTTGATGGAAGAGGGGAGCTGGTCGCTCAAGCCGCACACATTCCCGTGCACCTCGGGGCAATGCCTATGGCGGTCAAATGCGCACTCCAGCACCAACCCCTCAATGAGGGCGATGTTGTCTTGGTGAACGATCCTGCAATGGGGGGGACCCACCTCCCCGACATCACCGCCATTCAGGCCTTTCGCAAAAACCCCAACGATCAACAGCCTTTCGCATTTGTCGCCAATCGTGCTCACCACGCCGACGTCGGCGGAAAAATACCGGGCTCCATGGGCCTGACGACACGGCTCTCCGATGAAGGAGTCGTGATTCCTCCAACAACATGGATCCGAGGGGGGATCGTCGACGCAAAAACTGAAGAAGAACTCATCCGACACATGCGATTCAAGGAGGAGAGAAGAGGCGATCTGTGGGCTCAACGCGCGGCCCTCAATGTAGGAATCGATGGATTGCAAAGAATCTTAGACCGCACAGGAGAGAAAGAATTACTTTCAGGATTTTCTGCGTTGCAGGATGCTTCTGAAAAACATGTCCAACACCTGCTGAGTAATATCCCGGACGGAAAATATGAAGCTCTGGAGCAACTTGACGATGATGGTTTCTCCGACGCCCCCATCATGATTCGGCTCACACTGACGATCGACGGAGCCTCCGCTTGTTTTGATTTCACAGGCACATCGGAAGCCTGCACGGGCCCTATGAATTGCAGCACTCCCGTCACGCATTCCGCGATTCAATATGTCCTTCGCTGTTTATCCAGAGACGAGATCCCTGCGAGCGGAGGAGTGTTACGGCCGATCCGTATTGTTATACCCAAAGGCTCTCTTCTTGATCCGCCCGAAGAGAGTCCCGTCGCGGGGGGGAATGTAGAAACCTCTCAGCGACTTGTCGATGTCGTCCTGTCCGCACTTCAACCCGCATTACCTCTTCAGATCCCCGCTCAATCACAGGGCACCATGAACAACCTCGTCTTCTCCTGTGCACAGGGAACGCACTACGAGACGATCGGTGGCGGCTGTGGTGCAGGCCCTTCTCGAGCGGGAGCCAGTGGGCTTCAGGTACACATGACAAACACACGCAACACTCCTATCGAAAGACTAGAGCACGCCCTGCCTCTGAAAGTCACACACTACGGCCTTAGAAAAGACTCTGGAGGAGCAGGAGCCAACAAGGGCGGCGACGGCATCATTCGTGAAGTTGAATTTCTGAAGCCCATGGAAGTCTCTCTATTGACTGAAAGAAGGCGAATATCTCCACTCGGAACAAATGGTGGAAGCCCAGGGCTATCGGGAGTGAATCTAAAAATCTCAGGTGAAAAGCAAGAAACCCTTCCCAGTAAATGGCAAGGCCCCTTCCTCGAAGGAGAAAAACTACGAATTGAAACTCCAGGGGGCGGAGGCTGGGGTGAAAGAAATAATTTAAACTCCTAGGGATAACTTTTTGCATTTACACTGAAAATGACACAACCGTCATACTTCAACCTCTGGAGAAAAACAGATGGCTACCGCGATAGAACTCAAAAATGTCGTTAAGCGATTCGGTGAATTTAATGCCGTCGATGACGTCTCCTTCTCTGTGGAGGAAGGCACTATCTGTGGATTCCTCGGTCCCAATGGCGCCGGAAAAACCACATCCATCCGCATGATTCTCGATATCCTTCGGCCCACATCTGGGAGCATTTCGATACTCGGAGAAAAAAATGCTTCTCTGGTCAGAGACCGCATTGGTTACCTTCCCGAAGAAAAAGGCCTCTACAAAAAAATGACGGCGGCGGGAATCATCGCTTACTTCGCGACGCTGAAGGGTATGCCTAAGAAGGAAGCTCGAAGCATCGCCAGAGAGTTACTACAAAAGTACGGCCTGGGATCCTTCATGGATCATAAATGTGAAGCACTTTCAAAAGGCATGGGGCAAAAGGTGCAGGTGCTGGCTTCGATAGCACACAGCCCCGATCTCGTGATTCTAGATGAGCCCTTCAGTGGCTTAGATCCTGTTAATCAAGAGGTGATGGAAGAAGTGATTCGAGACTTGAAGAGCCAAGGAAAAACAGTGCTTTTCTCGACTCATGTCATGTCACATGCAGAAAGAATCTGCGAAGACATCGTCGTCATTGCCGCTGGAAAACTCGCCTTTAATGGCACCGTGCAGCAAGCAAAAGCGATTCTGCCAAGACGTGTTCGAGTGGGGGGCGAATCCATAGAAAAGGTGATCCCGTCTCTCGACGGCATCGTTTCCTGTACGCCCGTGCAAGACGGCCGCGAAGGCGTCCTCGAGCTCATCGTCGAAGAGACGACCGATTCCCGCAACTTGCTCAAGTCTTTTTTCGACGCTGGGGTCGCCCTCGACATCTTCGAAGTCGTCAAACCCGACCTTCATGAAATCTTTGTCCACCTCGTTGGAGAAGATGCCAGAGAGGCAGCCCACCGATGATCCGCATTTATCGTGTCGCGCTCAGAGAGTACATGGAAAACGCCAAAACCAAAGGGTTCTGGATCGGCATACTATTATTCCCCTTGATGATCTGGCTAATGCTGGAGGTCCCTCGTTTTCTCGAAGAAAAGGGAATCCCCACACGTCACGTCATCATCGTGGCGAATGATGATGTCGCTGGAGATATCTCCCGACAAAGACTGACCCTGCTCAATCGACAGAAGTCACTCTCATCTCTACAGCAGCACCTCGCGAAAGAAACGGCAGATCAACGCGCCGAGATGCTTGAAAATACTGAGTTCGACGCAGCAGAGCTCCTCGAAAAATTAGAAGAAGGGCTCAGCCAGATCTCCCCTGACGCGGGCGCCATCAATCCCTTTAACCCGGAGCAACTGGTAGAAATCGGGGACTTGGTTCCTGATGAAATGCTGCTGAATGACTTTCGCTGGAAAGCGCTAAAGAATCTTCTCATCTCGCAACTCCCTGAAGGATCTGCAGCCTTTGTTGAGCCAGAGCTCCGATTCAAGGAGGTCTCTCTCCCGAGTGACCTCACTAGCGAGAGCACTAACGAAGAGATCGAAAACGCCCTACGACCTTACCTTAGAGGCGAAAAACTCTTCCCAAGTACCGACGAAAACGTGGACCTATTCGCCCTCGTCATCATTCCTGAAAATGTCTTCGATGGAGAAAACCAAATTCGGTTCTGGTCTACAAATCTAGCCGACACTGATTTACTAGACGCCATCACAAGCTCATTGTCGGAACACGCTAGAAATCTCGAATACGAAAAGCGAGAAATCTCAACATCAGATGTCACTGAAATTGCAGCACTCCGTATTCGTTCCAATAACTTCAATCCCAACAAAGAAGCCGGGGAAGAGAAGGTCGGCATTCGCGACAAGATTCGTCAATACGCACCGATCGGATTTGTCTACCTGCTTTGGATCGCTATCTTCTCTGTCGCACAAATGTTGCTCAACAACACCATCGAAGAGAAGTCGAACAGAATCATTGAGGTGCTTCTTTCTTCAGTAACAACTAACGAGCTTCTCCTTGGAAAGGTGTTCGGGGTCGCGGCGGTAGGCGTCACGATGCAACTGGCTTGGATCGGATCAATGATCACCATTCTCCGGCTTAAAGCGGGTCCTGGCGCAGAATGGGTCGTCGACTTGATGGCTGCAGTCATCTCTCCTGAACTTCTCATAGGATTCATATTTTACTTCGTCACAGGGTATCTTTTTTACGCCTTCTTATTTGCTGGTATCGGAAGCGTCTGCAATACCATCAAGGACGCTCAAAACTTCATGGGCCCGATCATGCTGATCTTGATGGTTCCATTAGGCACCATGATGTTTATCCCCAATGATCCTAACGGAACCATCGCTACAGCCATGTCATGGATTCCGCCCTGGTCGCCGTTCATCATGATGAATCGAATGGCCGCAAACCCTCCCATGTCAGACATCGTGGGGACGGGCGTCATGATGATAGTTTCTGTAATTATGGTCTTCTGGATTTCTTCTCGAGTCTTCCGGGTCGGAGTTCTTCGCACAGGACAACCGCCCAAGATTTTAGAACTTCTGGGTTGGCTGCGGTCGAGTAACTCTTGAGCACCAAAAAATCTCCAGTGCGGTTTTTTTGGAATGCGCTCGGCTTCATGGCTCTTGGGTTAGGCGTTGCCGGGATTCCGCTCCCTGTTCTGCCAACAACGCCATTCGTGTTGTTGGCGGCTTACTTTTTTGCGAAGGGATCTCCCCGGTATCACCATTGGCTGCGAACTCATAAGTTCTTTGGGCCACTGGTCACAAACTGGGAGCTGCACGGATCGATCCCACTTCGGGCAAAAATTTTCGCCTCGATCATAATCGCAGTCGCTATCTCTTTTCCCTTATGGATCAACAGAGAAAGCGTCCC
Source organism: Planctomycetota bacterium (assembly GCA_016776905.1). Classification (GTDB taxonomy): domain Bacteria; phylum Planctomycetota; class UBA8108; order UBA1146; family UBA1146; genus UBA12191. The sequence continues at coordinate 36,586 of JADHSM010000017.1, forward strand.
CGTCGAAGCCCGCTGGGCTACTGCGATACTTGCAGGAATTGGTTGGCTCTTCGTGATCACGAGACCTTCCGGCCCGAAATCAAAAACGAAAGAAACCTCTTCTTGAAATCAGAAGTGCTGCTGAAGACTTACTCTTCTGAGTCGTCGTCATCAATTCCGAGATAGAGACTGCCGCTCTTCGTTGAAAGATAAGGCTCTAAAGGAATCTCTTCCTGCTTAATAAAGCCTTTTTCTGGCAGTGATCCATCGCGAACCATTTCGACGACAGCGGCGACCGAACAGGCGGTCGTCCAGCTGATAGCACGCCACTCTGTGCCGTTAACATCGATCGGGCGATACTCGCCGACGAACTCTTCGCGCTGAAGACTTCCGGACTGATGTCCCTCTACGGCCGCATGGACATAAACAACATCATCTTGCACAGGAGGACACGCCTCTGTCAGAATTTTTGCTGCTTCCTCGCGATTACGGTTCATTCCCAACTCATGAAGGAAGAAACGCATCCGATCACAATGGCCGGGATAACGCATTGTTTTGTAGTTGAGTGTTTCCAGTTTTCCATCCCATGTCTCACACATGGTTCCAAGCCCACCAGATGTAGTGAAGGCTTCGAGTCGAAGACCGTTGATATGAATCGTCTCGACAGCTTCCAAGGATGGGACTAATGATCTTTGGCCCATACTGATCACTTCGCACTCATTCAGGTATTCGTTAATCACGCCAGCGGAAGACCACGTGAATGAGTAGCCCATGCTTCCACGGGGATGCTCTGGAAGAGCTCCCACGCGAAGTTCGATGGATCGAACATCATCGAACTGACGGGCAAGATCTGCTCCTACAATTCCGATGAAACCAGGCGCCAATCCGCACTGGGGAGCCAGCACTGACTTAGCCTCTCCAGCCATCTCCTGAATTGCATTGGTAGTGGGGACATCTTCTGTCAGATCAAAGTAGTGCACACCTTGATGGACTGCGGCCTCGGCTACGGGCAAGTTAAACTGGTACGGAAGGCATGAGACCACGCCCTGACACCCATCAAGGGCAATAGCCAGAGCCGCAGAATCGGAAACGTTCAGAACCTCTGAAGGGAAAGATAGACCCTCAACAGGACGTGCATCTCGACCGATGACTTCAAAGCCCGCTCTTTGCAAGAGGGTTCCGACGAGACTACCTACTTTGCCCAGTCCAACGACGAGCACTTTATCGATTTGAGATGCCATGAGTGTTTTCCTTCCGCTCATTCTCGTACCTAGAGATTCGAGCCTATCCTATCCCTGCACCCCGATCTGACAAGCAGACCGAAAGAAAGGCCCGATCCTCAGGGAGAAATCAGACCCTAAACGCTCTTAAATCGCAATTATGAGCAATATTCATAGAGAATCCCCCGAGGGCTCCTTAGATAAACCACTCGTAAATCGGGATGTACTTCCCCATCAGCCAGCCGACCACGCCACCGAGGACCGCTCCTACTAAAGAGAGTAGGAGAGAATCGAACTTGCCGATGAATACTGCTCCAATGATGGCACCCACAACACAGCAAAAAATCGTCCACAACAACCTCATCAATTTTCGCTCCTTCAGTCGATCGACATCCCTCTGTGAGACGGAACAACAACTGCTCTGTTTTCATCAAAGGCGAACTCAACCTCAAAATAAACCTTGATGGGTTTGCACACCTTCACAATTATTCAACAAACTTCATCTCCAACAGAACAGCACTATGGTCAGATGGGAAAATTCGATCCGGGACAGCGATCAGGTCGTCTTCCCACACCTCTGGGTAAACAACCGTCGACACGGGCTCGAGCTTCCACGAAGGGCTATGCTCGTGCAGATACAATCGATCGATCCTGTCAAAGCCCTGCTCTTTTTCTTTTGTCCCGCGAAACATCGGCGACCAAGTAATCCCCGGATGGTGCACCGGATCGGGGTGTACCATCCGATAGACATCAGTGAATCCCTTATCCTGCATCAACGTACTTACCGGCAAATCGAGAACCCGCCTACGGCGGAAAACTCTCTTCGTATCTTTAGTCCAATCAAGATGGGAAGGGGTATTCCAATCGCCGCCGACCAATAATGGCAATGGTGACTGCGTATGACCCAGTTCATTCAGGCGCTCTACTAATCTTTGCGCCTGAGGAAGTCTTTGGGATCTTTCAAACTCGCATTTCAGCAAATCTTCATCGGTGATCTCTGGAGAATCCCTCAATACGTAGGGGATGTAATCTCGATAATCGAGCCAAATGCTCCAGGCCAGAAACTCGCGACCGCTCGAATGCACGAGCCGGGCACCCACTCCATGCCAAGGTTCGTGGGCAAAGGTTTCAGCCATCTCGTAACGAGTTAAAACGCAGAGATGGGTACTGTCACCTTGGTGCTGATTCCAACCAAGTTGCTCTGCTAACCACGCTCCGAGCAATGGTCGGTCACCATTGATATCGTAACTCTCCTGTAACAGCACCACATCCGCTTGGGATTCACGAATGACCGTAAGAATTTTTTCAGGACCCTCGTCGACTTCATTACCTCCGCGCCAAGCATTCCAAACGAGAACCTTGACGACATCGTCTCGACTCGACACATCCTCTGATGAAGCTTTTCGAAACTGGACGGGGGAACAACTGCTCAGTAAGAACAGAAGTAATAAAAAGAAAAGATTCGGGGTCATCCACACTGAATTCGCATGAGTCATATGAGCCACTCCTCTTCACCATTCGACCATTAAAAATGGGCACAGAAAAGGCCCGAACCGGGAACCGGATCGGGCCTTTTCTTTTTCATGCCAACGATGACGCAACCTTGCTTCAGGTCACCTCATCCGGCTGGGGATAACAGGCTCTTCCTGGACGACATCCATCCGGGCAAACATCATCTCCATCTGGACCATGGTACGCCATCGTCTTGAGACAATGAAAAAACGCCGTGTCTGCTGTAAATGCATCCTCAAAAGCGCTTCTTCGATATTCCGTATTGAGCAACATCGTCTTCGTCCTCAGGCAGGGACACACGTCTTCAGGGAGAAGTTCAGGTTTTTGCATCGCCATCTTCACCCCTCCTTTCTGGATCGAGCTGAACGAATCGCTTTTCCAATGAGGCCCTTAAGCATCGGTATCTTGTATCCATTTTCTGATAGGGGGGTCGCTCCTGCTCCTGCTATTCCGGAAGCCTCTGCAATTTCATCGTCAGACCCGTCGATCTTTTTCTCGATATCTGATCGCCGCAGAGGTGCCGGGGAAACCGCACCGAGCACAACACGGTGATCACCTTTGCGCCCACCCCTGTCGAGCAGTAATGTGACACTCGCCTGTGCCCAGTCAAAACTCTGCTTTTCGCGAGCCTCTTCGTAAGCCCATGAACCCGCTCTCGTGGATTCCGGCAACATCACTCTGCGAACAAACTCGCCCTCCTCAAGAGACACTTCTCTAAGAGGATCACTCGATGGCCCAATAAAGAACTGATCAGCGGTCAACTCCCTAACCCCGTCTTTGCTCGCAATTTCGATGACCGCTTCATGAGCGACCAAAACTGGAGCGAGATTAGATGGCTGAGTGGCTGAGCAAATCTGGTTATCAAAAATTCCGTGAAACTCATTCTCTCCATCGCGAGCCCAGCAACCTGTACCGCCATTCTTCACGCAGGAGTAACCCTCGTGACGCAAATACCAGCAGCGGGGCTTTTGACAAAGGTTGCCACCCACGGTCGCCATATTCCGAATTTGAGGAGTCGCTGCATGAATGATCGTTTCGCACACTGCAGGAAAACGACTCAAGACATCGGTATGAGAACTGACGGCCGACAATCTTACGAGCGCGCCTATCCAAATACCTTGGTCTGTCACTTCGATGGTGTTCATTCCAGGAAGTGACTTAAGATCGACCACGGAATCCGGCGAGGCCACGTGTTCCTTGATGCGATTGAGTAAATCAGTACCCGCAGCCAAATATGAAGCATTGCCTTTTGACACTTGCTCCATCGCTTCCTTCTCATTTGTAGGTCGAATCACCTTGAAGGGTCTCATAGTCTTTCTCCCTTCTTCTGAGCTGGAACTTCTTTAGCAGCATCTCTTTTCGCGATCGCTTCTAAAACTTTTTTCGGAGTGATGGGCAAATCGTACATGCGCACTCCTAAAGCATCTGAAACCGCATTGGCCACTGCAGCAGCAGTGGCGACGATAGGCGGCTCTCCAAGTCCCATCACTTGAGTGTTTGATTTTCCGTTATAGACATCGAGCAAGACGACGTCGATTTCAGGACAATCCATCGAGCCGAGCATTTTATAATTTTCAAAATCGTCGTTGAGCATGCGCCCTTTTTGGCGATCCATAATGCGCCTTTCAAAAAGCGCAAAGGAAACTCCCTGGATCACTCCACCCCGAACCTGACTCTCAGAGGTCAGAGGATTGAGGATTTTTCCAGCATCGGCGACTGCCACGACCTTTAAGACTTTCACCGCTCCGGTAGCCTGATTGACCTCAACATGAGCGGCTTGCACTCCGGCATTAGTATCAGAGAAACCCTCATAGTTTCTGCGAGGACGACCTTTGAGCACTTCGATCGCATCATCATCCATCAATGCACACGCACTTTCGAAGGTCATTCCTGTGGAGCCTTCTCCAATGCGCCACACTTCTTGGTCCTTCAGATCAAGCTCAGAAGCATCCCAGCCTTTACGATCAGCCACTATCTCCATGAGCTCTTTCTTTGCATGGAAAGCTGCCAATCGGGCCGCAGGAGTCACTGTTCCAATCGTTGTCGATCCGCCACTGGCAGGACCCTGAGGGTCATCCGTATTACCAATACGGGTAGCCACTTGATTCATTTCCAAGCCCAGCTCTTCAGCGACCACCATGCCCATCACCGTCCGGGTACCGGTACCGATATCTTGGGCTCCATTGCGCACTTCGACTTGACCGTCTTTAGTGATGCGCACGAGAGCACTGGCCCCGCCGCCGCCCGCAGAGAACCAGAGATTACTGGCAATGCCCAATCCCTGACAAATTTCTGCACCTCCGTTGCGAGTCAAAGAACGGTTCCACTTAATCCGGTCTTTAGCGATGTCGTATTCCACTTTTCTGATCGGATGCTCATCGTTCTTCTTACGAAACTCGACACGGTCCATTCCGATTTCATCGGCAGCCATGTCCATCATTTGCTCTAAGGCGAAAGCTCCTTGAGGCCAACCCGGTGCTCGGTGAGCTTTGGCGCCTCCAGTATTGGTTCGCACCCCGTACTCGATCTTGTCCACTTCTCCGATGTTATAGATTCCATCGTTGTGAGCACCCGCTCCGCCGGTTCCCGTCCCCGGGGTACCCCAACTTCTGATTCTAGTTCCTTGAATTACACCGTCTTTATTGACGCCCATCTTCATCTGCTGAAGAGAGTCAGGACGATTTCCGGCACTCAGTTGTTCGCCCGATCGATCCAGCATCAGATGAACAGGAACACCGGCTTCCTTTGCCAGCAATGCTCCGAGAACACCTTCTCTACCCGCAGAGAACTTAGAGCCGAAACCGCCTCCCACGTACTCGGATAGGATCTGACAACTCTTGGCTCGAACACCTCCCCAGTTACTGGTGAGTTCATTCCGAAATCCAAATGTCGCCTGACTCGAGGCCCAACAGATCAGTCGCCCGTCTTCCCAGCTGCACACTGATCCATGAGTTTCGAGGGGGGCATGTGTTTGTACTTGCGTACTGAACTCGCCCTCCACGACAACGTCAGAGTCTTGGATCACCTTTCCGACAGCAGCCTCTTGGCGCGCCAACCTCTCGTCCATGTCTGAGTTGGATCCTCTTCTTCCTCGTCTCTGCCGAGGACTGATCCGAGCCACGTTGACCTGTTCCCCACGGCCCACCTGAGGTGCGCCCTCTTTGCGCGCATCCTCGACGGTCACACAATGAGGCTTGATGTCATATTCTACTTCGATGGCACGCAAGGCCGCTTCAGCTTGCATCTCTGTGTCCGCCGCCACCGCTGCCACTTCTGCCCCCGCATATCGCGCAGACTCATCTTCAAAGATCTCTGGAGCCGTGAGGATGGCCCGGACTCCCGGCAATTTCTTTGCCTTGTCAATATCGATGGAAACGATGTCGGCATTACCGTGAGGACTCCTCAATATCTTTCCGTAGATCATGCCCTTCGGTTTTTGATCATAGGAATAGTTCGCCGTGCCTGTCACCTTCGCGACAGCATCTACCCTTGGGGTCGATTGGCCGATCAGATTTAAGCGATCCCCTGGCTGCCAAGGTTTCACGTCATCGTCTTGGATTCTTACCGTGAGGTCACGAAACTGATCTCCAAAACCAACTTTAATCTGTATTTCTTTTGGCATGATTACCCTCCCTTCCGGGAGACGTGTTCTACCGCCTCGATAATATTTTGATAGGTACCGCAACGGCACAAGTTACCAGAGAGACCTTCTCGAATCTGGTTTCTACTCGGCTTGGGATTCTCTTCGAGAAGAGCCGTACAAGAGACCACCATCCCCGGCGTACAAAAGCCGCACTGAAGAGCATCTTTTTCAATGAAGGCTTTTTGTAATCGGCTCAAATTGTCGGGGGTGCCAATACCTTCAACGGTCGTGATTTCTTTGCCCACCGCATCGATGGCTAACATAGAACAACTGTCGACGACTTGGCCATCGAGGAGCACTGTGCATGCACCGCAAGAACCCCTGTCGCAGACCCGCTTGGGCCCTGTCACTCCAACGTCATTCCTCAGGAAATCGAGAAGTGTTGTACTCGGAGGCGCACTCGCCTTCTTGTCAGCACCATTGACCTTGAGCTGAATAGACTCGGCTTCGGGGCCTAGCACTTCTGGAGTGGCCACGCCATTCTGGCCAGCGATCACTGTTTCCGGGATCCGAGCCACGCCGGCAGCAGCCGCAGCAGCACCTGCTCCTTGCAGAAAAGACCTCCTGGAAACCCCATCCTTCTCGGGATTTTCGGGATTTTTATTCTTCGACACCATATTGCCCTTTCTTCCAGCTCACAGGGAATCCCTGTAGAGATGTTGCGAATTCTAATCGCAGGAGAGGGGCGTCGAAATAGTCAAGTTTCCAACCGGTTTGGGATACGTAGGCCCAGGCCGGAAACAACGAATGAATAGATCTGATTTAGAATAGATAAAAAGAAACGGGCCGCAGGAAAACCTGCGGCCCGTGAGGAGCTCGAAACTGATCTCGAGTTGCCTCGAGAACACCTAGTAGCGAGGCGGTCCGCCTGCACCACGTTCTGGACGAGGGCGAGCTTCGCTGACGCGAACACTACGGCCACCCATCTCACTGCCATCGAGATTATCGATAGCGCTAGACGCTGAGTCGTCATTTGCAAAGGTTACAAATCCGAAACCTTTACTACGACCCGTATCGCGGTCCTTAACCACAACTGCATCGGTGATTTCTCCACAAGACTCGAAGTGAGCACGAAGCTCAGCTTCATCCGCTGCCCAGGGGAGACCCCCGACAAATACTCTATTACCCATGTTTCTCCCTGACCTCTCAAAAACCTCCGGCGAACCGGAGAGACGACCTGGGGAGTGTCGGCCGCCTGTCAAACACGAAACCCGGCGAACCGGGAGGAAAAATTCCGAATTCGAACAGGAGAACCTGTTCCGGCAACTCGGAAAACAAAATCAATTTTGGAGTAGGAGCGTGGGCACGAAAGGGGCGCACAAGAAAACACACTGAACAACAAAGAAAAGCGCCTCGATCTTTCGCAAGCAGTGAGGGCTTAAGCCCGTTCTCTGCATTTACTCTGTCACCGAAAGAAGAGGCTTCTCTTCAAATACCAGTAACAGGTGATAACTCAGTTTCCGCTTTCAGAAGAAAAATGCAAGGAAAGGCAAGAAATAGTCAGTGAGATAGCCATATCTCTAATGCTGAACGGAGTTTAAGGTCCTTTATTTCCGGTAAAATTGACTCCAAAAGGCTTTTTGCCGCAGTATTTTTCACCTGAATTAGGGCCATCAAGGCCTGCTTGGACCCTTTTCCACCACGCCAAACCTCCCCTAAGAGGGGCACGACTTCATCACTTTGCAGTGCTGCTAATGCCACAATCTCTGCGGAATCCAGTCCCCGCTGCCTCTTCAGGCAACGTCGGAGATGCTCCACGACATGCTGCGTCACCTCAGCAGATAAGGAGCCCCCCGAGTAGACCGTCAACGCCAAAAACTCGTCGAGACCCAACACGCTCAAGAGTGGACCTTGCTCAATACCCTGCTCAATACCCTGCTCAAAATCCTGTTCTGAATCGGGCCATCGTCGCTCCCTGATCTCGACTAACAGTCGCACCCAGTTCTCCCCGCTCCCCTGAGACGATGCTAACCACTGAGGAACCCAGTAATCAAAGACCGTCTCATACAGCGGAAGAAGACCGCTCAATGGACCATTTAATCGGAGCGTGACTTCGATCTTCTCCAGTTGGGCCATCGCCCCTTCTATATCCCCGCTCCTTACTCTAAAAATGACCGCTTCAAACGCATCCTCAAACCGAAACTCGGTGAGAGCCTTTTCCAGATCTGGGGGCCCCGCCCCCAAAGGAGGAATACTGACCTGCGAAGAAGAGGTGGCATCCCTCTCGGAATCCTCAACGGGGAGGGATTCTCGCTCAGCGACAGCGGCTGAACTGCTTCCAGAAAGCCTCACCTCAGAAAGAGCATTGGCTCGCAATAACGCCAACTGACCCTCAAGCTCTTCGCGGAGCTCTTGCTCAGAAAGCCAGCGAGATCTCAATTCTACGATCTGTGCTTCCTGGTCAGGATCGGACCTCAAGCGAGTTCTCCCAGAATCCTCCCCGACACCCAGCCAAAACACGGCCAGCAACGCTCCAAAGAGCGCTGTGAAGAAGTGCGAGAATATGAGAAGTCGCCCGGTCATGATTCTCCTGAAACTTTGACCCCCACAGAGAGATGCGAACTCGGATACAATCTCTGTGTCTTCGATACATAACTGTCCACTTTCGATGTTACCGCTTCGTAACAGAGGAACAACCTGAAGAAATCTTCTGCAACATACGGCATAATGGATCTATTGAGGATCTACCCAATCCTCTAATAACGAACTGTTTCGGACAAGGTGAGGATCGATATGAGAACCCCAATAATGAAGAATGTCGTCCAGCGCTCTTGGTCACTGTTCATCCTGCTGGCGGTCATCGTGATTCCTGTCGCTATCCCAGCGGCGTCAACTTCGGTCATCCCTCATGCTCTTCCCTCGACGGAAACAACGACAGCCGCCCTCGATCTCCTCGCCGCTCTCGACGAAGGGGACCTGGAGAGTCTTAGCAAAAACTCACCCTCTAAACTGCGGAGATCGATTCAAAGAGCCACTCCGAAACAGTCCCTCAAACCAGGACAAACAACCAGCATCGAATTCACCGCTGAGGATGGACGCGATACCAAAGTTACGATGTACGCTCCATCCAGCCGTCAAAAATCATACGGCCTGATCGTGATGCTTCATGGTTATGGCGGGAATGGGCGATCCGTCGTCTCTAGGTCTTATCAAAACTTTGCCAACAAAAATGGCTACATCGTCGTATCGCCGGATGCGAAACGCCCCGCCGAAACGGGACAATGGAATGAAGACCTTCCAAGAAATATCTTGGGATCCCCCACGCAACATTGGTGGGTTTACCGCTCGGATGCGTTCATCAATTCCATCCTGAACGAACTGACCTGGAAGTATCCCATCGACCGAAACAGAGTTGTTCTCTCGGGGATGTCGATGGGGGGCTGGGGGACTTGGAATCTAGGCTCCCGTTTCGCAGATCGATTCAGTGCTCTCGCACCCCTCGCTGGCGGACTCTGCATGAGAGATTACGAAAGCGACGATCTCGATAAACGTTATCGCGTTCTGTTGGAAAACTTACGTTGGCTTCCTTCTTACTTTGTACATGGCTCCGACGACGAAATCGTCCCTGCCCGTTTTTCGCAAATGATCGAAGACGAGCTCCTCACCCTGGAGTACGACCACGTCTACGAAGAACTCAACGGCGTCGGCCACAACCTCGACCTCAGGGGAACTGGACGCATCCTGCCCAAGATACACACCTGGATGCAAAAGAAGCGTCGCGTCCTCGATCCACCACACATCACCCATAACGCCCTCAATACCGATCATGGGCGTCAGCACTGGGTACGCATTGACAAGTTCGAGAAAGATGCAAATCCCGCACGGATTGAAGCAAAGGTAGAAAAAGGCAACAAGATCGTCATAGAGAGTACCAATGTCGAGGAGCTGACCTTGTTCGTTTCCGAAAAACTACTCAAGGAAAAGAACAAGATCATCGTCGAATGGAACGGCAAAGAAGTTCATTCCGACAAGGTCAAAGAATCGCTAGAGGCCGTGATCGAATCCTGGAAGGGCCGAAGGGATCCATTCCTTCTGCACACACGCATGATCCAGTTGGAAAATACAGCGAAAGAGTGAGAGGTCAGCACTCCTGAAAAACCCTTCAATTTATATAATTATGGAAATGTAGTTATATTTTCATATAATTATAAACAGTCAGTTCTTCTGATGATTGTTCTTAACAGAAGGGGAAACCGTCATGAAAATTGCTGGATACCTGATCATCGCTTTCGGACTTGTCGATCTCATCGGGTCTTATGCAGGCTTTGATCTTTGGGGAAGCCTCGGTATCATCTTGCCCGAAGTGATCAGGCAGTTTTCTTCCTACTGCGAAATAGCTCTGGGATATTTCCTGATCAATCTCGGCTCTAGGGGTGAAGAGGAGGAGCCTGCAATCGCAGAGGATGATCAAGGCGCAGGCCTTGCCGATGGCGACCCAGGGGAAGACGGTGAGTAGCCCTTAAGCCGGCCACAATTCCAAACCCATGAGGCCTTAGAGCCCCACGCTCCCGAACCCTAATCCGGTAAGGCCACACAACCTTGCAGGCGAGGGATGACATCATGGAACCAGATCAAGGTGCCATAATGTCTTCTCTGTTCTTTTCTCTTCTTCGCAATGATTCTGCCCTGCAACCAAAAAGGTGGCTTTGGGTTGCCCATGATCAATTGCATCCGCTCTTCAACCCTTGGGCAGGTGAACCTCCCGAAGAAACGGGCTTCATCTTCATCGAGTCTGCACAACGGGGTCACGCACGCCCTTACCACCGCCAAAAGTTAGCCTTCATTCTTTCCAATCTAAGGCACCGTGCTTTGGAAAGTCAGCTTGAAGGACATCCTGTTCGATATCTTTCAACCACTGCAACGTACGGCGAAGCCCTACACTCTCTGTCGGAGAAACTCGGAAACATCCATGTCCTGAGATCACCCGAAAGGGAGATCAGAGAGCAACTGAAGCCAGGACTCGATGACGGATCATTGCTAGAGCACGAACACACCGGTTGGCTCACCACGCGAGAACAGTTTTTAGAAAGCGTTGGCAGCACACCTCCTTTCCGAATGGACACTTTTTACCGTCATTTTCGAAAGTCGACAGGCGTTCTCATGGAAGACAACGCTCCTGCCGGAGGTAGGTTCAGCCACGATGCCGACAATCGTCAACCCTGGAAGGGCGATCCCGTCCCACCAGAGGAACCCTTATTCGAAGAAGACGATATCGACATCGAAGTGAAGCGTTTTGTTCTCTCGCAATTCCCTGAACACCCCGGCGACGTGGATATGTCACGCATTCCCACCAGCGAAACACAAGCAAGGGAAGCGTTTGAATTTTCCAAGAGTGTTCTCCAGCACTTTGGTCCCCATGAAGATGCCTTCAGTGAACACTCCAGAGGCCTGTTCCATACACGGCTCGCCAGTGTGTTGCATCTTCACCGATTACTCCCGAGAGAAGTTCTCGAGATGGCTCTCGCTAGCGACGCGCCGTTAAATAGCAAAGAGGGTTTCATACGGCAGCTGATCTGGCGCGAATACATGTTTCATGTACACGAAGTCACTGACGGTTTTCGCTCCTTGGAAGTGCCGAGAACATCTGCTCCATGCAGAGATGCTCGGTGGGGGGATTACAAGAATGGCCCGCAACCCCATCCAACAGACAGCCCACTGATCGACAACGAAGAGAAGCATCCCAATCGCCTTCAACAAACACGCCCTCTCCCCCCAGCATTTTGGGGTCAAGAGAGCGGACTGCGCTGCCTCGATGCGACAACCACCGCAGTGATGGAAGATGCCTGGACTCATCATATCCCTCGCCTGATGATTCTCGGAAATCTGGCCAGCCTGTTAGATATCCATCCTAGAGAATTGACCGATTGGTTTCATGTCGCATTTATCGATGCTTATGACTGGGTCGTAGAAACCAATGTTCTTGGGATGGGTACATTTGCCGTCGGCGAATCGATGATGACCAAACCTTATATTTCGGGGACTCCCTACATCCAAAAAATGGGGGATCATTGCCAGAAGTGTTCCTTTCATCCCAAAAAGACGTGCCCCATCTCAAAACTTTACTGGGCTTTTTTAGAGCGACACGGAAAAGCTTTCGAAGGAAACGTACGCATGGCAATGCCATTGCGAACTTTGACGCGTCGGAGTGAAGATCAAAAAGCGTCGGACGCAGAGGCCTTTGAGTGGGTGAGCTCGACTCTATCGAGGGGCGAAGTTCTTTACCCCGATTAATGCTCTACCGGTTCACCACTCGCCTCGAAACAGATACAGTGCCGATACCAAAAAAGACTGGAGCTTAATATGATCGAAAAGATGAATTGGGTGGGCGACATCAACGGCCACATTGTCGTGATCAACGAAGAGAACTCTGAAACCATTCTCGACCGACCTGGTGATCTTGTTGCTCATATGATGCAGGAAAAGTGCAACGCTGAATTACAAGCTTCAATTCTTATTCATGGATACTGCCTTGCCACTCAAGGAGTGCGTCTCCCTCACTTGGTGCGCCAAGTATTGGGGAAGACAGGGGCTTTTATCCGTAGCGTTGACATGAATTCGATGCCGCTCTACACAGCCTCGGATCACTTTCAAAAGTTTTTCAGCGAATGCCCTGCAGAAGGAGAAGAACTTCAACAAGCGGTATTAGATGAAGTACAAAAATATGCACGCGACCTTGTGACTTGATTTCATAAACTCTAGCGGCTTGATTCACAAAAAGACTGCGTCTATTTATTCCTCAAGAAACGACACAGCTTACTCCTCAAGAAACGACACCTCGCCCGAAGAGATATCAAAGACAGCCCCGACAACTTCGATGCCATCTCCCCAGCCCGAACTCACTTCGCGAACCTTTTTAACAGTCGCCACCACATGTTGCTCGACAGCGGCATGGATCACTTCGTTTTTGTCACTTGCTGAATCATAGTCGTGTTGACACGATTCAACAGCAGGTCGAATTGCTTCCCGGACCGTCTCCAAATAAGGAAAGCTGTCAGTGCTTCCCTTGGGATAACCCAATGTCGACTTGATCGCCCCACAGTCCCTGTGACCCAAAACCAATACAAGTTTTGCACCCAAACCCGCACAGCCAAATTCAATACTTTCTGACATATGCACATCGAGGACGTGTCCGGCAACTCTGTGAACAAATATTCTTCCGCAGCCTTGTTGAAAAATCACTTCAGGAGGGACTCGTGAATCAGCACAAGACAACACGACGGCCATCGGCTTTTGTGGGGGGACAACTCCGTGATCGGGGGTCGGTATCGAGATGGCCCCGTCTGAAGATGCCACCTCATGAATGAAAGCCGCATTGCCCCGACGCAGTGTTTCCAAAGTATCTTGAGCAGTAGACATCCACCCTCCTTCCCCTAACAGGATATCGAAAGGCGGGGAGGGGTCAAAGCCTCCCCACTTCGATCTTCGGAAAGCTTCAGGATGGGGGCGCCTGCAATACCGTCCTCAGAGAGCGTCTCGTAGAATCACATTCAAAAACCACCTCGACCTCCATTCCAGGTCGATAGTCTTCAAGAATAGATAACAGTTGTCCAAGTGAAGGGGTTTCTCGTCCATCGATGGCCACGATCATGTCGCGAACCTCACCCTCTTCTACCCCTTGAACGCCCAGATCCTGCAAAGGACCATCTACGCTGACAACGACCACTCCCTTAAATCGAGAAGCGTTGCTGCCGTTGTAGGGGACAAAACCTAAGACAGGCCTTCTCACTTCTCCATGCTCAATGAGGTCTGGAACAATCCTTAATACCGTGTCCACAGGTATCGAGAATGAAATACCAGCACTGGCTCCAGTAGGACTATAGATCGCGGTATTCACTCCGATCAGTCGGCCCGAACTATCCAGTAGCGGCCCCCCTGAATTGCCGGGATTGACAGCAGCATCCGTCTGTATGACATCGTGAATCGTTGTGCCCTGAAGAGACTGAATCTCGCGCCCCAATGCACTGATCACTCCACGACTGAGAGACTGATCCAAACCAAATGGATTCCCGATGGCGTGGATACTTTGTCCCACTTTCAAATCGTCACTGGTGCCTAACGGAATCAGATCCGTGCCCTCTGGAATATCTTCGATACGAAGAACCGCTAAATCCTTGGCGCGAGAATACCCAACGACGGTGGCTTTCGTGGAAGTTCCATCACTGAACACGATGGAAATCCCACCGCTGGCATTGGCGACCACGTGATAATTCGTGACGATGTGGCCGTCGAGATCCCAGATGAAACCTGTTCCTGTTCCCGAGGGTACTTGGAACACATCTCGACTAAAAAGCCCCTGAACTTTTTTACTGGTACGAACATTGACGACTGAGGGCGCAGACTTCTCGAACAGTCGCACCAATTGAACCTCTTCGCCGCTCAAGCGACCGCGAGGAACAGGCTGCCGATCGGTCAGGGTGGCCCCAGTTTCAAGCGTGAGTGACAGTAATCCCGCAACAGAAAGCGCCAACAGAACGAATCCCCTAAGGCTCAAACCGGGTACTAAAGAGGTCATGGCTCCATCCGTTCTATGACTCTAGGAACATTCAAGGCGATCAAAGCAAAACAGGACTCGACAGATCCTTCGATTCCGGTTGTCATAATAATATGAATACCGAAGACCCAAACTCTCCCCCTGCTCCTCCGGAACAAAAGCCGACCGGAGAACTCGATGATCAGGGGTCGATTTCCCCGGTCGGGGACAGCCCAGCCGCTCCACTCGCGGGAACTCCGACCAGAACGCACGCCGCTCTGCTCTTCATTCTGATCTGTGGAACACTTCTAGCTGCTGACTTATGGACGAAATCGGCGGCCTTCGAGTTCCTAGATGTTTCCATTTTCACCACGCCATCCGGATTTCCCGCAGTGACCCGCTCTCCCATCCACGTGCTGTTTCCAGGATGTGCTTTGGAAGCCGCCCTCAATCTTGGGGCTTTCAATGGTTGGTTCGCCTGGGCCCCGTGGTTGCTGATCGGGGTTTCTCTCTTGGCTCTTCCTCTGTGCTTCTTCTGGGCCACATTTCGATCGAGCAACTATCTCTTCGTGATCGCGCTGGCATTAATCTCCTCAGGAGCCGCGGGCAATCTTTATGACCGCTGGGTGATTGGCGGGGTTCGCGACTTTATTCGCTGGTCAGTAAAATGGGGAAACACCGAATACGTGTGGCCCAATTTCAACTTAGCAGACAGTCACATCGTTATTGGAGTTGCAATAGTTATGGTGCTGGAGTGGCGAAAGCCCGAGATTTCAGAAGCCACCCATCCCTGATCAATACCAGTAACGGCAAAGCGAAGACGAGAACTCGAGTTCCCGGCGGAAACTCCCATAAGCCTTCCAGCCTCCAGCTATCCAACACTCGGTAATTCAATAGCACAGTGAGTGATAATAAAATGCAGCCACGGCTCGGCGAAACGACACTCGGAAGTAGCAGCCATAGGGCATACCAAGGATGAAGAGTGGGGGTCAGGAGCACGAACGCCAACATGAGAATTCTTGTGGCTTTCCAGGGTTCCAAATCTCTCACTTTCCAGGCCACCAAGACCCAGATAGCGACCAACAAGACCCGCAAAATCTCCGTGGCTGGATCCGTGCTCATCGTGGCATCGAAACCCAACAACTGACCCACAGGCTCTAGGAACAACCCCCCCGAGTACCACGAACCGGCATAGTTCTGCAGACCGAAAAATGCTCCCGGCGAAAACAACCCGGGATACAACAGCAACGAACCTACAAAAAACGCGCCCAGCAAAACAACGATTTTGAAGCCTGCATGTTTCCAAAAAATAAAAGTCGCACCTAGGGGAATCAACATCGTCGAGCCTGCGCCGGCGAGAAAAGCCGCAGAACTTTTCAGGTGTCTTTTCTCAAGAAGTAGAAGAGATACCGCTAATCCCAACACGGCAAGGATCGTCACATGTGCTCCATTGGTGCACTCGATGATGGCAAGCGGATGCCATGTCCAATAAACAACTCGGGATGGATCTCTTCCTGTCTGTATCAAATAGCGGGCGAGAAGAATGCCGATCAATAAATCGACAAGAACCATAAAACTGCGCCACCCCAATTCGTGATAAGCAAACCAACGAAAGGATAACTGAGCGATGGGGGGGTAAACGGTGGGTAGATTCTCATGATTGATTCGAGAGCGAACCTCCTGCCAATGCGGTGTCTTTGCAACAGCATCGAGGGCCGGGTCAGAGGGCGCGACACCATAGGGCGACTGCCCTTGTCGTTGAACTTCACCGTCCCATAAATAGCGCCACACATCATCGCTCAATACGGAATCGGGAAGCAGCAATACAGCTCTCACCAAAACCGCTCCCGTAAAAATAATGCCCAAGGCTTGCCTCTTGGGGATTCGTGGCAAAAACACAGCAGCAACACACATCGGTAATGACAACAGTAATGCGGCAACAACCCACGGCGTCAGAGGATCTGAACCATCTGAAGCGGGGAGAGTGCTTCCCCAGAAAACCCATCCTCCGACAAAAAACACCCCAGCAAGGGCGCAATAAATCATCGGCCTCTCAGGTTTCCAACTCATATTCACGGACATGCCATATCGATGATCAAATCCCCTCGACGATCCACCGTCGCCTTCACCCCTAAGGGCAGCCAAGAGAACGTGGTCCAACCCTCAATCAGAATGGGACCCTCCAAGAACTCTCCCGGAGAGATCAGCCCCTGCCCTTTTCTTGAAACGGACATAAACCCTGAGTCTTCAGAGATGCACACTGGGGTTTTCACTGCAGGTCGATCGCACTCTTTGATGCGGTACTCTTCAGAATCTCTCTCCTTCGTGACGGTAACCCTCATCGCGACGCCCTCGACATCTCTGTCAGGCATTCGATAGCCAAACTGTTCTTCATAAATTCGTCGAAAATCTTCTACAGGATGAGGTCCAGGTTGAAACTCCAAGTCATGCGATTGGCCCTGATGTCTTGCGCGGAGGAAGCGATCTATTTTCACTTCATCAGAAGAAGCTCCCGACATTTTAGAAAGGGCTCGTTGCTCAAGCTCTTGCGCCATTTCCTCAAGGTCTTTATTCCA
The DNA here is from genome assembly GCA_016776905.1 of Planctomycetota bacterium. Taxonomy (GTDB): domain Bacteria; phylum Planctomycetota; class UBA8108; order UBA1146; family UBA1146; genus UBA12191. The sequence continues at coordinate 53,986 of JADHSM010000017.1, forward strand.
GTCGGATGGGATATCCTTCAACAAGACAGACTCTGCCTGTTCACACCAAGGAGCCATCAACAACCCAAGAGCACTGTAAACTCCTGCACCGGCAGGAACCCTGACCTTTGGAATCCCACAGGCTTGTGCCAAGGCGACAGCATGAAGAGCACCTGCACCTCCAAAACTGATCAACGTTGTCGCAGCAGGATCTTGACCCCGTTCCTGCGAAACTTTTCGAATCGCTCGCTCCATCTCATGATTGACCACTTCGATCATCCCCAGAGCAGTTTTTTCAATCGACCAACCGAGGGACTCGGCTAGGGGCTCAAGTGCCTTCTTCGCAGCGTCCACATCGAGCCCACCTTGCTCACCCAATTGTGCATCTGCGGGCAATCGACCCAGCACAACATGTGCATCGGTCACTGTAGGCTCATGACCCCCTTTGCCATACGCGGCAGGTCCTGGCTCCGACCCTGCGCTTTGAGGACCCACCCGCAATGCTCCTCCGGGATCGATCCATGCTAATGACCCGCCACCGGCACCGACGGTGTGCACATCCAGCATGGGAACCGCTAAGGGCAATCCATCGATCATCGTCGAGCGCCTCTGGTAACTTTGAGCTTCCGCTCCCACGAGGCAAACATCCGTGCTGGTTCCCCCCATGTCAAAAGTGATGCAAGGTTGCAACTCTTCTTCCCTGGATAACTCTGAGGCTTCCGATGCACCGATCATCGTCGCCGCCACAACACCCCCGGCAGGCCCCGACAGAACCGTTTTGACCGGCTCAGCCGCCAAATGCTGCCACGGCCGCGCAGACCCTGAAGAATCCATGACCCGCAATACTGCCGGATACACCTGCTCAGCCAACCGTTCCAGATAACCCTTCATGACAGGGGTCAAAACAGCGGCTGCCGTGGCGGTCGTAAATCTTTCCCATTCACGCGGCTCCGCAGCGACTTCACTCGACAACACCACCGGAAGATCCAAATCCGCCAAGACAGCCCGGATGGCTTCCTCGTCTTCTTTGTTTTCAGTGCTATGGAGAAGGCCCACCGCTATCGCTTCAAAACCCCCTTTAAGAATCCAGTGGCGCACCATTGAAAGCTCGGAGAGGTCGAGAGGATTCATTCTTTTCCCACCGGCCCCGACCCGGCCCTGCACTTCAAATCGATCCTCAGCAGGAATCAATGGTTTCTGCTTCTCTGGCTCAAGGGCGTGAAGATCAGGCCGACTTTGACGGCCCAAATCCAAAATATCTAAGAACCCTGCCTGGGTGATAAAGCCCGCACGAGAGTGCTTTCTTTCAAGAAGTGCATTGGTCGCGACCGTGGATCCATGAATGATTTCTTCCGCACTTATTTCTTCGAGTGCGTGGATGATCGCGCGAGCAGGGTCATCTGGGGTGGAGGCAACCTTTCGGATGGTGATTCCGCTGACCGACACCATCACCACATCCGTGAACGTTCCTCCGCTATCCACTCCGATACGCATATCACCCCCTTCCCTTGACAATGAATCTTGATCATTCGACTGGTCTTGCACCTCAAGACACAAAGCGGCAAGATGATCACCTGAAGGGCAGCCTCATGAAACCCGACACCCACATCTGTGGCAATAAGCGAACCCAAGACAGCATGAGCCGCGTGCCCCAGGGCTCGCAGTTCTTACTGCTGATTCTCATCTTTCCGCTATTGCTCTGCTCCTGCTCAGGAGGCCCTTCTCGTAACTCCGCGGCTCAAAATGGCCCTGACCCTATAGCGGATGCTCGTTGGCAGAATGCCAGAAAAGCTTGGCTCCTCGACGATGTTGCTGTTGCTCAGAGTGCATTCTCGCTCTTTGCAGAAAAATACCCGACAGATCAACGCTCGGGAGAGGCCCTTCTCAGTGCCGGAATTTGTGCCCAAAGAAGAGGGCGACTCGAAGAGGCCGAAGGGCTCTTCAGGGAAGCCCAAACGCGAGGAGGAGCCATCGCGGCTCGCGCCTTGATACAAAGAGGATCCATCTCCCTCGAGTTGCAGCCGTCGCGAGCAGCCACCTGCTTCAAAGAAGCCGCTCGCATGGCGACCAATGCAGAAACACAGAGCGAGGCACTCTATAAAAGAGGCATCGCATTACAGCGCATTGGGCAATTCGAATTGGCAACTGCTGCATTTGAAAAGTGTATTGCGGTGAATGGATCCCGAGGCCACTCCGCCCAGGCTCAATTGCGGCTTCAGTATGACCCATGGTTCAGCGTACAAGTGGGGGCATTCCTGCAGAGATCCCATGCCATGAAGCAACTTCGGCGCCTGCAAGATGGGGGATTTCCCGCAGAACTGCGCATGCCTGGACGTAAAGGATCGCCGCTACATCGTGTTCTCTCCGGTAGATTTACTGATCGCAAAAAAGCCCAGCAACACTCCACTCGAATACAGTCCGCTCTAGGAATAGATGAAGTGCAGGTGATTCCTTGAACCGTTCTGAAAATGGCCAAATTTCATTCGGGATAACACTCTTCCTCGCTTTCGCATTGCTTTCCGTGTCGGGCTTCCTCGTCTTCAGACTTTCCGCGCCCATCCCCACAACGAAGACACCCTTAGGCAATACGACTGTCAGCCCTTTGTTCGGAACCAACACCAGCAACATGGGGTATGTCTTAGAACAAGGGGGATCGATTCCTGTTCTCAACGGAACGGTTCAAATTCTCGGCCCCAATAACACCATTCTGGATATCGTCTCGTTCGAAAAAGACGAAAATATTTTCTTCCTAAGAATCCCAGAGAATGGCACTGGCCTCGCACATATTGAAGCTCCCGGTTACTACAGGCTGACAACCCGACTCACTAACAATGGATTTTATAAACTCGGAAAATCGGGCACCTTTAGTGGCCAAGTCAGGGGTTATGAATTTGTCCTTCAGGGAAGGAAGCTTCCAGACCCAGAGCCAATTCCAAGAGCGACTCTCGAAATCAGAAGCTCCAATGGCTGGAAGAGAACGATCACTGCTGACCAAGAAGGTCGATTTGAAGCCGAAATCCCGCCGACGCAGTTCTCTGTTATCGTTCGATCTGACACACATGCGGATGCGTACTTCGATGATTTAACGGCCGCCAAAGGGGAAACACTAGGAAGAGATTTCATTCTTCCTGCCGGATGCATTCTTGAAGGGTTCGCGATAGGAGACGGGGTGACGCTCGAGGGAGCAGAGGTCAAAGTCATCACCACAATGCTTGATAATTCAGAGGCCATAGCAGGACCTAGAGGCAAATTTAATATCCCTGGGCTATCAGAGGGTATGGCAACGGTTCAGATCAAGTATCCCGGATATCAAGAATACTCCTGGAGAATCGTCATCCCCGGCGACAAAATTGGGATTCGGAAACCTTTTTCGCTCATGCCAGCGCAGCCATTCACGCTCAACATTCAGAGCGCGGATGGCCTTCCTATGAGGGATGCCATAGTTCGCCTTCGGCGCGAAGGCCGAACGATCCATCAATCAAAAGCGAGCGAGTTTACGAATCTCAACATTCTTCAATCCGGTGCGACTTACTACTTCGACATCACCGCCAATAGGAAAAACGAATCCCCCTTACTAGCGACGGGCCAAGTTTTCACTATGCCCGAGGAGGGGCCTGGCGAGTTCACTGTTTTACTCGATAAAGAACCGGGTACTTTTTCAGGAAGAGTCAGTAACGTTAACGGAATGTTTCTACCGGGCGTGGTCCTCAATATCAAAGCTATCGTCGACGACGAATCTGCGCGGGCGCCCTTACGTAGAGTTCTGTCTGATGCGGGCGGAGAATATCAAAGCGACTACTTTGCTCCTGGGAAATATTCCATTCAGGCAACGCATCCCCAATGGGGAGAAAACGTTGTTATTGGCGAGATCAAACCGGGCGAGACCACCCAACTGTGGATCTCTCTCATTCCGAGGTAAGCAACCAATCGGCCACGAAAATATTGTACTCTTCAGGGTCCGCGTCACTTCTTTGCGAAACGAAGAGCAGCCTTTTTCCATCCTTCGAAAAAGCAGCATCGCCATCAAACCCTGCAGCCGTTGTGATTTTTTCTGTGAGACCTTGCTCTAAGTCATGCACATACAGATCGAATTCACCCTTAGACGTCTCACCGGTATATACCAAGTAACGTCCATCGGGGGTCAATGCTGGGGCTCCTGCGGTTTGCCCTTCTTGACTGACTCTTCGAGGCTCTCCTGAACCGATCGCCACAAAAACCTCTGTTGCCGAGCCTTCAGAATGTGGGAAGCGGCCTGAAAAAACGCCCCTGCCTCCCGTTCCCATCAGGGCCGTAAAACAACGGATTTCTTCTTCTGATTTTGCATCCCTTACGGACAACGCAGGTTGAGTGATCTCTTCAGACTCTTCGCGCAAACCCGAAGTATCGACAAACATCGTATAACTGCGTGCGTCAGAATGAGGTGGGCGAATACTCGAAAAAAGAACCCTGCGACCATTCTCCAAAAATAGGGGAGCTCTATTCACCCCGCCATCTGTCAACTGAACCACTGTATCGAAGTGATTCTCCCCGGGAGCGTTATCGACAATACGCGGAAGCGGGTCATCAGGAACCTCTGACCAAGTATCCGATTTGCCCGAAACGGCAGAATTTGGATCACCTGTGCAGCCGGCCAAAAAGACACACAATAAAAAAGTCGCCGTACAGATTGGTGCGTTATTACTCATCAAGGTTGGCCTTTCCTTCGTCTCTGGCGTAGATTAATCCAAGAACACGGCTCACGCACCTCGAAAGGCTCCTATGTACGGCGAAGACCTGACCTTCCAAACCCCAGGAAAGGGCCTTCACGAAATCACGGAGCCTCTGAAAGAGTGTATTCGTAGGGCAGATGTCGAGAGTGGCCTATGCTCTGTGTTCATTCTGCATACGAGTGCTAGCCTGCTCATTACAGAAAATGCGGACCCCTCTGTCAAAGACGACCTCATGAGATGGTTCGACAAGCTTGCTCCGGAAAACGATCCGGAATACACACATACTTCTGAAGGACCGGACGACATGCCTTCGCATTTAAGGGCAGCCATCACTCGCAGCAGTGAGCAGTTGCCTGTTAAAGATGGGCGTCTCGCACTCGGCACCTGGCAAGGTGTCTTCATTTTCGAACATCGAACAAAACCCCATCAACGCACCGTCAGCGTGCGAGTTTGGGATTAAAGGAGCCGCTATGACAGGACCAAAACTTCTTATTGCCTGCGTCGATTCTGAACTTAGAAATCGTTGCTTCGACGAAGCCGCTGCTCTAGGCCTTCGGGTCGATGCTGTCGGCAATCAAAAAGGCCTCACCAAACGTCTCTCAAAAGATTCGTACGATCTCGTGATCCATCAAGGTGCTCTTGAATTCGGAGATACGGTTCCGGAAAATCTTCTAGAGCTTCAAGCGGATGACGACCTCAAAGGATTCAAGGAAAAGATTGAGTCCCTGATCGAAGTGCCAGAATTTGACCCTGAGTCTGTGGGAGATCTCCCATCGGCATCGAGTCTTCCCTGGAAGCCAAATGAGCCGGCTCGCAAGAGACTCAGAGATGGCGATGGGCACAACGCGGACGCGCCCTAAAGGCTAGCAAGCCACGCTGGAATGTTGACCACCATCAACTCTTCGGCTTCCTTGAAATCTCCGGCAAGCCTCGATATTTGATCGAGAGGCATCGGCGCTCTCCAAGTGGCCGTGTCTTCCACGAATAGAAGTCGAGGGTTCTTCAACCACTCCTCGATGCGCAATAGATGCATCGCTTCATCGTTCTTTTGGGCGGGCATTTGCAGCCGAATCCCCGAGGCCCTCACAGGACGACCGAGTGGATTGTAAGCCTCTTGCTCAACATTGATGACGCTCAAGGAAAGCCAGTCAGAGGCGGTCGCTTCACCCGGAACGCTAATCAGCGTCCGGTGATTTCGATTACGAGCAACGATCACGGGGACTTGGACCCTTTTCGCCAACGAACGAACGACTTCATGAATTTTCCGCGTCAGTAGGTCTGACCCCACCGTTGCACCTTCTTCTTGAAAGGTGATGCGGTCCCTGGAAAAAGTAACTCTAGATGCGCCCTTCTCCGGAGACGCTGCTGTTTCTAAGCGAGCACCTTCACCCACCCGGGTGAAGTTTTCGTATCCACAAATACTGGAGACCTCCATATAGATCGCCTTCAGATGATCCAGGCTCACCTGAATCGGCAGGTGAATCAGTTCAATGGAAACCCCTAGGGTACTCGGGTCGAGGGTCGCTCCCGTAGAATCACTCATTCGCCATTCCGTCCATCTGCGCCACCCCGTTCATCGGGTGGCGAAATGCCATCCAATCGGACAAGCCAACCTTCCTCCTTCAAACGATCAAAGAATGTCGGCAACTGACCCTTAGAAAACTGTGCACTCTGACCTGTCACGAAGACTTCTTTTCGACCCAACTCTAAATAGTTCACTTTTTCTTCATCGAGAATATCGGTGAGCTGCTTGTAGCGATCCGGCTTCAATCCTGACAAATGGATAGCAGGGCTAGCCTGAATCCAATCCACATCTCGACCCCAGTCACGAATCGCCACGATCACCGGATCTGGCAATGGGTGATCGCTGGCAGACTCAAGAACCTGGCGAACCTCGTCCACCTGGAATCCTGCCCTCACCCCTAGCCGCATCGATTCGGGGGTGGCTCTATATCTGCGGATGCGCTCTGCCGAATGGCGCTCAGAAAAGCGCGCCAACTGAAGTTCCAGCGCCATTCCTTCGATACCTTCAGTGATCAACATGATTTCGAAATCTGGATTGACCAACACTCGACATTCAGCAGGTGAACTTTCAAGACCGAGAAGGTATCGACCAAGATCAGTCAACATCAGCGAGCTGAGAGAGCCTTCCAACATTCCGATTTCACACATACCCAAACTGAGCATGCGATTGACGATCCAAAATGCGAGATCGGTGCCCAATCGAAGGACTGGACACTGTAAGCGATCTCTGGAGAAATCTTCTTCGCGCCTTTGTCTTAAAAGATTGGAGACTTCTCTTTCTTCAAGCTCAAGGAGATACGTACTGACGACATTATCGATGACGCCATCGAGGTTCACCCAGCCTTCAGTCGCATGCTCGCGGAGAGTATCTAACAGAATACTGCGCATCGCTTCTTGATGGAAAGACCAGCGAGCTCCTGCGCTCTCTTCTAGGAAACGCTGGAGAACGACTTCTGTTTTCCGACGAAAATCGAGCCCTCTCCAGGCCTCTAGCCTGCGATCGTTAATTCGCAATTCGCCGGCAAAGTTTTCAACAAGACCGAGCTTCATCGCGACTCGTAGCACTCGGGTGACGGTGTCTCCCTCAAGATGATCCGTGAGGCGCTCCATGGCGAAGTTGCGCCTCAATTGTTCGGCAAGCCTCTTGGGGAAACTGCCTGATCGAGTCAGTCGAATCGGTTCCTGTTCAATGTGAAGGGTAAGACGTTCAATATCGATCAGTAGATCAACACCCGATTCAAGAATGACATCAGGCCTGACTTCTTGTTCTATCGATGCTTCCGAGCGAGCCTTCATCCATTCTTGGAAAATCACCAAAGAAGGCTCGGGGAGAGTGATGCCGTAATCTTGCAAGCGCACACTTCCAATAGTGCCCACGCCTGCTTCCTCCAGTATGCTCGCCCACGCCGCCTCGTCGATTTCTTCGACGCCTTCTGACTCGAGGTGCTCGACGATCTCATCCGAATCGAGATCGAGGACTCCTCTGTTTCTCAAAGCCCGCATGCACAGTTCGGCGAGAAGGGAGTCTTCTAATTTCTGAATACGCTCTTCGATCCCCATCGCAACCATGTCCGGTGCTTCCGGAAGCATGCGGAAACTGATTCCGTCAGCGCCAGAAATAACGGTCTCTCCTATTTTCAGGGCTTTCGAAAGATGGCTCGCCAACTCTTTCGGAATCTCCAGAATCTCGGGGCCCTTCGTCTTTTTCTCTCGTCTGCGAGATACGAATCCTCGCTCGGTCAGCTGGCGAACCGTGGACTCGACTTCGATTCTCGAAGCGCCACACTGGGCCAACCCCTCTTGGACTTCAGAAACAGGGGCCTTCGAATCGGGACGTGACAACACATCCTGAATCAACCTTTTTTGGGTAGAGCTCAATCGCTCCACTCTTTCGTGAATGCCTTCTCCGCTCACGAGTGTTTCCTCGATGCGGTACCTGAGATCTTCAACCCGCACCTGGACAGATTCGCCAGGTAGCCAGAATTGATGGATCGTTTGCAGCTCTGCTTTTCTCAATCCTCGAAGAAAGTTTTCAACGGCGCTCAACTCAGCACCTCCTCTTGCTCTTCGATTTCATATTGATATCCCTGCTCCATTAAAAATCGTTGTCTTTTGTGGGCAAAGTCTTGGTCTCGAGAATCCCGAGTCACTAAAGAATAAAAAGTGGCTTCTCTGCCATCGGACTTGGGCCTCAACACTCTTCCTAAACGCTGCGCTTCTTCTTGACGCGACCCATACGTCCCGGAAATCTGAATCGCCACGGAAGCATCCGGAAGGTCCACTGCAAAATTACCGACCTTACTGACGATGAGGACGGGAACTTCACCGCTCCTAAAGGCCGCGTAGAGACGCTCTCTTTCATCCTGAGGCGTATGGCCCGTGATGAGCGGCGCTCCTGTGGACCGCGCAACATCTCTGAGCTGCCTCAAGTACTGACCGATCACAAGGATTCGGTCACCTTCGTGGCGTTCCAATATTTTATGGAGCCTTTGTAGTTTCATCGGATTTTCAGAAGAGATCCGGAACTTGTGCCGCCGGTCTGCCGCGAGATATATATCTCTCTCTTCTTCTGGAAGATCGAGGCGGACTTCAACGCAGCGCACCTTGGCGATGAATCCTTCACGCTCAAGATCTCGCCATGGCATATCGTAGATACGGGGCCCGATGAGAGTGAAGACTTCATCTTCACGACCATCCTCTCTCACGAGTGTCGCTGTCAGCCCAAGTCTTCTGCGGGCCTGGATCTCTGCCGTGAAGCGGAAAACCGGAGCCGGAAGCATGTGAACCTCATCGTAAATAATCAGACCCCAGTCATGATCAGCGAAGAGATCTAGGTGTGTGAAGTCTTCAGTCTTTGATTTTCTATGTGCCGTGATCTGGTACGTCGCCACTGTCACGGCGGCGATGTCTTTACGGGCACCAGAATATTCAGCCACTTGGTCTTCCGTCAAATTGGTCCAACGAACGATTTCCTTTTGCCACTGACGAACACTCGTGATGTTGGGAGCGAGAATCAAGGTTTGGCACTTGAGCTTCTCCATGAGGCCAATACCAACTACGGTTTTCCCAGCCCCACATGGAAGAACGACCACTCCGGATCCTCCTCCGCCGCCCTGATCAGAGAAGAAAGAATCCACCGACTCCGCTTGGTAATTCCGTAAGGAAAACTCCGATTCCTCGGGGAAGTGGAGATCCACAGCTGCACCGGTACGGAAACCCGCACGGTCAGCGATAGGGAACCCGTTACGGATCATGGCGACTTTGAGCGCCCCTCGGTGCCCAGGGTCAATGCTGTAGGAATTGCCGTCCCCGGGTTGCTTTAATATCTCAGTCAGAGAAGGCCTATTCGCCAACTGACTCAAGAAATCATCATCTTCCCGAGAAGGCTGGAGGATGAGAGATTCCCCATCTTCGGCACGGATCAGCTCAAACCTACCGAAGCTCTCCAGAGCTTTGCCAACCATGTCGTGCAAAGCTTTAGGAACTGGGTAGCGCGCGTTGTCCTCCAACAGAGTCAGGATCTTCTCCTGGCTCCAGCCGGACTGAGCCGCATTCCATAACGAGATGGGCGAAATACGATATTCATGGAAATACTCAGGGCTCTTCTCCAAATGGGCGAAGGCCGCAAGTTCATGTCGTAATCGCTTCGCAGAAGGATGATGGACCTCAAGCAACAAGGTCCCATCGCTCTGTACAACCAGCGACTTTGCTTCTGTATTCATATTCAAACGATCACGCAGCGCTTAACCCAGAGGGCCGGTATGAAGCAAAGACTCCTAGGTCCTTGTTCCGGTTCCCGCACAAGCGAGATCTTTCTCCTTGAAGAAATTGTGCGACTCAGCGGAAGAGTGACCAGGAAAACCTCGATGGGGTCCCCTTAGCATCCACTTTGTCAGCGATTTCCTGAAATTGTCATGTCCCGGGAATTCCCCACCCCCGGAATCATGTTCCCCCTAACAGAGCAGCGAACTCAAAGCTCAACCACATCTGTACACAAATAATTTGCGAGGCCGCTTCCAGTATCCTCCTGAATTCCCCCTACGGCATCGTGTCAAATTGGCGTCGTTTTCAAATCGTTAGCGTGCACAAATTGCAGCGTCCCAACGAGGCCGTGAAAACAAATTCAGAACAACGCCCGAATCGCTAACGACGACCCGCTCTCTTTAGATCCTCAAGAACCAAATCAGTTCTATGAAAATCTAAAGAGAGCAGTTTGATGATATGCCATGAAAGTGAGTCCGAATCTACCACCCAATTGGAAGTAGATTTATAAAGAGTTACTCACTCGGGGGGTTGACTTCCTCTTGTCCATCGGTTGCGTCCTCTTGACCGTCGGTTGCGTCCACCAATTCCAAGCCGATGACTTTGTCGCCACTCTTCACCCGGATCAATCTGACGCCCTGGGTATTGCGTCCAATCGGCCTCACGTCTTTCAGTGAAATCCGAACGAGCATTCCCCCAGAAGTCATCATCATCGCATCGCGGTCGCCAGAGAGGGTTCGAGCGGAAACAACGGAGCCGTTTCGCGCCGTTGTACGAATATCGATCAGACCCTTACCGCCCCGCCTCTGGGTTCGGTAAGCACCGAATTCGGTAATCTTTCCATATCCATTCTCGCAAATAGTGAGCAAGGCTCCGCCATCGATAACGATCGTCATAGAAACGACGCGATCGGCTTCGCTAATCCCGATGCCGTTAACGCCCGCCGCATCTCTTCCCATAGGACGCACATCGGTTTCGTTAAACCGGATAGCCATCCCGCTGGCCGTAGAAAGAATGATCTCTTCTGAACCGGAGGTGATGTTCACACCGATCAGCTCATCTTCCTCGTTGATCTTGATCGCCTTGATTCCGTTCTTCTTCGGACGGGAGTAGGCCTCTAGAGCTGTTTTCTTGACCTTGCCTAAACGCGTGGCGAAGACGAGATTTCTATCATCGAATTCCTCCACACGAATCATGTTCAGGATCTTCTCTTCTTTTTCCAACTGAACCATATGAACGACCGGCTTGCCCTTAGATGTTCGGGACATATCCGGCAACTCGTAGACCTTCAGCCAGTACACCTTGCCTCGGTCCGAGAAGAGCAGCAGCGTGTCATGGGTGCCCGCAACAAAGATGCTTTTGACGAAGTCGTCATCACGCACAGATCCGCCGGAAACACCGGTACCACCGCGTCCCTGGGATCTATAGTTGGTCAGCGGAGTACGCTTGACGTAACCCTGATGGGTGAGAGTCACAACGACTTCCTCTTCAGCGATCAGGTCTGCGTAGTTGATCTCTTCTGCGGCTTCTTCGATAGCGCTCCGGCGATCGTCTTTAAACTTTTCCCGGAGTTCGTGGATATCCTCACGAATGAGTTCTTTGACCACGTTCGCATCGGTCAATACCGTTCTGTGGTACTCAATCTCTTCGCGGGTTTCTCCCAAATCATCCTGGAGCTTCTCGCGCTCGAGCCCCGTCAAGCGGCGAAGCTGCATCCGAAGAATCGCATCGCACTGAATTCTTGTGAGAGCAAACTCATCCATGAGTGCACTGCGCGCATCATCTTCACTTTTACTAGATTTAATCAACTCGATCACTCGATCGATATTGTCGGTCGCAGTAATCAGGCCTTCGAGGATGTGGGCTTTGCGTTCAGCCTTGGCGAGAAGGAAGCGTGACCGCCTCCGAATAACTTCACCCCTGTGATCACAATAGGCATTCAAGAGTTCTAGCAACGTCAGCGTGCGTGGCCTGCCGTTGATCAGGGCGATTTGCTGAACACCAAAAGTCGTTTGAAGCTGTGTGTGCTTGAAGAGCTGGTTGAGAATAACTTGAGCATTCTCATCTCTCTTGAGCTCAACAACGAGACGGATGCCTTTTCGGTCAGACTCGTCACGGATATCAGAAATACCTGTAACGCGACCATCTTTGACCAGTCCCGCGATATCAGTGGCCAGCTTTGATTTAGAAACCTGATATGGGATTTCAGTAATCACGATGGCTTCTTTTTGCTTCGTCATTTCTTCGAAATGCGTTTTCGCACGAAGAGTCAGTAGGCCGCGACCTTTACTGTAGGCCTCGTGAATGCCACGACGGCCACAAATAACACCTCCCGTAGGGAAGTCGGGCCCCTCCATCACCTCAAGGAGATCTGGGAGCGTCGCGTCGGGGTTATCGAGGACGATCAGCAGCGAATCGCACACTTCCCGAAGGTTGTGGGGGGCGAAGTTGGTCGACATGCCCACGGCAATTCCTGAGCCCCCGTTGACCAATAGGTTCGGGAACTTTGCAGGAAGAACTGTCGGCTCATCCCGCGTGTCGTCGTAGTTTCTGACGAAATCTACGGTTTCCTTATCGATATCAGAGAGCATATCCGTCGCGGCATCTGTCATGCGCGCTTCGGTGTATCTCATAGCGGCAGGGGGGTCACCGTCGATGGACCCAAAGTTACCCTGACCATCCACCATCGTTTGACGCATATTGAACGGCTGAGCCATCCGAACAAGCGTCGGGTAAATCACTGATTCACCATGGGGGTGGTAGTTACCCGATGTGTCACCAGCGACCTTGGCACACTTCCTGTGCTTAGATCGAGGGCCTAAATTGAGGTCATTCATCGCCACGAGAATTCTTCTCTGCGAAGGCTTTAGACCATCCCTGACATCGGGAAGGGCCCGTTGAATAATGACGCTCATAGCGTAGGTCAGGTATGACCCCTTCATCTCTTCTTCAAGGGACAAAGGAAGGATGCTTGATTCCTGGCTCATCTCTTCGTTCTCCAACTCTTCCGGCACTCAATTTGTGCCGTTCTGTGTCTATTCGTTAGGAGCCATCGTGAGGGGGGGTTCACTCTTTACAGAGTGTGCCCGCTCCATCGACTCGAGTAAGAATCGATTCGCGGGAGTGTCGACGCCGTGCGTCTTCCCTGCTCTGACGATAGCACCATTAATCCAGTCCACTTCGGTATCCCGTCCTGCGTCCAAATCCTGGAGCATCGAACACCGGTTCGTTGCCGTCTTTTGGCAAAGGAGGATCAACTCTTGCTCGACATCCATGTCGAAGAGATCCAAACCTCGCGCCTGGGCAACTTTTATCACTTCACGAGATGCTTCCAAGGCCAGTGGATAACCGGCGCTTTGGGGCAACTCGCCATTTTCAATTCCTTGCAGTGCCGCCACTGGATTCAAGCCTGCGCTGAGGACTGATTTCCTCCAGGCCTGCTCAAATCCGTCACTCACTACCGTGGATATCAAACCCATTCGTCGAAACGAAGCGCTCAACATGCCGGCAAATCTCGCTGAAGCCTCCTGGTGATCCAAGGGACCTACGCAAACCTCGCCACCTGAGCCACGGATCACAACCTTGTGATCAGACTCCCTCAGCAATCCATATGTCACTGAAGCCGCCAGGAGAGATTCCTGTTTCTGATCAACAAAAGTTTCTTCGAGTCCGAGACCATTCCCGAATAAGACAACTTTAGTTTTCGAAGTGATCAAACCAGAGATCTGACGAGAAACATTCTCGACCTCCCCGGCTTTGACGGTGACAAAGATCCAGTCTAACTCGCCCTTTGCTACAGATGCGGGCCCACACGGAAGCGTTTCTTGAAGCACCGTTCCGTTGGCAAGTGTGCAGTGCACTTTTTTCGGTTCACGGCTCCCATTTGGGCGAGCGATAAACTCCACTGCAACACCATGACTTTTCAGCACAGAGGCCAACCAAGAACCGACAGAGCCGGCGCCCACAACAGCCACTCGCCCTGCTAAAGGCACAGAGTTATCCGCTAAGGGTGCAGAGTCATTAGCGCTCGCTAGAGGTTCGTCGATCTTGTCGACCATCAAGCCCCCGGAGCCATCTCTGCGCTTTCGCCATCTTTAGAAACGAAGGACTCGCGCTCTCCGGGAAAATCTCCAGAAGAGACATCCGCGAGAAAGCCTTCCACCGCTGTCTTCATAACCTGTTCAACATCTGCGTATCGGCGCACAAACCGCGGCTTAAATTCCCCGGAAAGGCCGACCAAGTCATGGAAGACCAGCACCTGTGCGTCAACAGAGAGACCCGCGCCGATACCGATCACTGGGATCGACAAGGCTCCTTGTATCTTTTCAGCAAGACCTGTAGGTACGCATTCAAGAACCAAGGCAAAAGCCCCACTCTCCTCGATAGCGCGTGCATCTTTTAAAATCTGAGCTGCCGAAGCAGGGGTGTTCCCTTGAACCTTATACCCCCCCAGTTGAGTTGCGTTTTGAGGAGTGAGGCCGAGGTGTCCCATCGTGGGTATCCCAGCGTCAACGATGCGTCGAATTGTTCCAACTCGAGCTCCGCCACCCTCTATCTTGACAGCATCTGCCATTCCTTCTTGGATCAAGCGACCCGCATTACGAATCGCATCCTCATCGCTGATTTGAGCCGCAAGAAACGGCATATCACAGACCACAAAAGTGTTCTCTGCACCACGGCGCACCGCCGCTGAATGACGCACCATGTCATCCATGGTTACGGGCACGGTACTGTCATGACCCAGGATCACATTTCCAAGGGAGTCACCCACAAGGATCATAGGAACTGAGGCGGATTCTAAAACGCGTGCAGTGGGCGCATCGTATGCGGTCAGGCACACCCAGCGGTGTCCCTGTTTTTTCCAGTCGTAAAACTGATCGATACAAATACGCGCCATCGACTTCCTGCCTCTATTTCTAGATATCGAGTTCGCGGGCCTCTAGGGCATGCTTCTCGATATACTCCCTACGGGGAGCCACTTCGGTTCCCATCAACTTCACGAAAAGATCATCTGTGGCCTGGCTATCATCGATCGTGACTTCAAAGAGAGTTCTCCGTGAAGGATCCATGGTTGTTTCCCAGAGCTGATCCGGGTTCATTTCGCCTAGACCTTTAAATCTCGTCAGGGCTACCTTGCTCTTCATAAGAAGGAACAACTCGTCGATCATTTCAGCCGCGGTAGAAGATCCTTCTTCCACTGAATCTACTCCAAAACGATAGGGTTTCAGGTGCTCAAATCCCTCTCTGGAGAAATCGAAAGTTGGAACTCCGAAGCGATCCATTTCCATCTCGGGAAGCAATGTGGCGGCATCAAAACCGAGAGTCACAAGTGACTGGATCAGCTCTGAAACTTCTTCCGCCTTTGTCAACTCAACGCCCCGGAACCCCTCACCTTTACTCTCAACAGCGGCGGTGAGCTCTTCTAGGGAGTTCATTGCTTTTTGGGAACCCCCTCCAACGAGAACGTGGGTGGGAACTTTTCCTTCGACGCCCCATGAGTCAAGAAGCCAATGATGGAGAGAGAAGCCACGATTGTGATACCTCTCATTAAACTTAGAGAGCTTCTGCATCCCTAAAACGGCCTCGCGAATCTCTTCGCCCGTCAATTCCTTCTTCTCTCCTGAACCTCCGAGGCGAATTGTTCCATGCTCACAGGCAAGGTCGATCAAAATCTCATCTAGTCCTTCTTCGGTAACAATGTATTCATCCCGCGACTTCCACTTCACTCGGTACAGAGGTGGTTGCGCTACGTAGATATATCCATTCTTAACGATCTCGTTCAGGTGTCTGTAGAAGAACGTGAGGAGCAACGTGCGGATGTGAGAACCATCGACGTCCGCGTCAGTCATGATAATGATGCGCGAGTATCTAATTTTATCGAGATCGAATTCATCTCCAAAACCTGCACCCACAGCAGTGATGATCGCCTGGATCTCTTCGTGTTGAAGAGCTTTATCCACGCGAGCTTTCTCTGTGTTGAGAATCTTACCCTTGATAGGAAGGATGGCTTGGATCATTGAATCCCGTCCGCCTTTAGCGGACCCGCCCGCAGAGTCTCCCTCAACGATGAATAGCTCGGTTTCGTCTTTGTTGCGACTTCGGCAGTCGTGCAGTTTTCCAGGGAGGCTTCCTGAACTCAGCAAACCCTTCCTGCGGGTTAAGTCCCTCGCTTTGCGAGCCGCATCGCGAGCACGCGCCGCGTCGAGCGCTTTATTGACGATCTTCTTGCCCACTGCTGGGTTCATATCGATCCAGCGCCCTAAAGCCTCGTTCACAAGAGACTGAACGATGCCCTCGATCTCTGTGTTTCCAAGTTTCTCTTTTGTTTGACCCTCAAACTGCGGATCAGAGAGCTTCACGCTCACCACAGCCGCCAACCCCTCCTGGTAATCTTTTCCATCAGGAGTGCTGTCGTTTTTCAACATCTTCATATCGCGCGAGAATTTATTCAGAGTTCTTGTCAATGCGCTACGGAACCCACTGAGGTGCGTTCCTCCGTGATGCGTATTGATGTTGTTGGCGAATGTAAAGATCTGCTCTTGGGAGTAACCATCGTTGTGCTGCATCGCAACATCCACAACAACGTCATCGATCTGGGTTTCAAACCGAATCACTTCATCGTAAATCGGTGATCGCTTCGCATTAATTTCGCGAATAAACGCTTCAAGCCCGTCGGGGAAGAAATACTCTTCAGCTCTTTTTTCGTCGTCGCGTCTCTCATCTATGAAATGAATACGAATACCCGCATTGAGGTAAGAAAGTTCCTTCAACCTCTTTGCTAAGACATCGCGATCATAAACAACTGTTTCAAAGATTTCCGGATCCGCTGTGAAGGTGACCTTTGTGCCGGTGTCTTCCGCTTTTCCGAGTTTCACAAGGTCGCTGCTTGGAACTCCCCGCGCGAACGTTTGCTTCCAAAAGGATCCAGCACGACGAACTTCGGCGATCAGTTCTGTCGATAGGGCATTCACCACTGAAACGCCTACGCCATGAAGTCCACCTGAAACCTTGTAGGTATCGTTATCGAACTTACCTCCGGCATGGAGTTTTGTCATAACGACCTCAAGGGAAGACATTCCCTGGTCTTCGTGGAAATCGACAGGAATACCCCGCCCATCATCCTCGACGCTCAGAGATCCATCTTCGTGGATAACCACATCAATGCGTGTGGCATGCCCCGCCATCGCTTCATCGATGCCGTTATCGACCACTTCGTAGACAAGGTGATGAAGGCCCGCAGGGCCAGTGCTACCAATGTACATTCCCGGTCTTTTTCGGACCGCGTCTACGCCTTCAAGAACTTTAATATTCGATCCGGAGTAGTTTTCTTTTTTCTCTTCACTCAACTCTCGTGTCCCTTTCCTAAGGAGAGCTCCTGAATCAGGAGTTCAGGTCGCTCGATCCGTTCCGGAAGTGAATGGTGTGAACATTATCAAGTCCCTGTTCTCGCAGGTTCTCAATAATGGCTCGCTCTCCGAAAGATTTCAATTCTGTGGCTAAGGGGTTGGAGTCAACATTGACTGTCAAAACCCCTTCTTTCCAACGTACCGGCAATGTGTGTTGAGATATTTCTACCCCGACCACTTGTCGCCATAGTTTCCTCACGCCCTGTATTCCATCTACTGCGTCACTTGAATGACTCGGGGCGTATTTTTTGAGTAACTTTTTCACTGTCTCGGAGAGGGGGCGAAGGCTCGTTCGCTCCCTTTCTAGACGGCGCTCTTCTTGTTCTAGTTCGAGGTAACGAACCCTGGCTTCAGGTTTACGGGTCAAGCGTTCTGCATCTCGGTAATCACGAGAGGCATGACGATATGACGATAAGCCAGTGGGTAGTCAGGGATGCTAAACAGCCCGGCGGTTTTACTGTCTTTAAATGAACACTCCACCTGACTAGAGTCGACCACCCGAAGGAGGTCTATCAAGTAGACAGGGTTAAAGACAACAACAAACTCACCTTCGGCTCCTGAGATTTTCTCAACAGGAAACTTCACCTTCGATTCCCCGACATTGCTCGCAGAACTCGAAAGGGTGGCTTCTTCGTTATTAAAGGAGAAGCGAACTGTATTGGTTTCTTTAGTTGTCATGAGAGAGCACTGCTTCAAAGCGACAAGGAACTCATCGCTATTGATGCGATAAACAGATTCAAGTTCTTGCGGAACAGCTCGTTCGTATTCCGGGAACTTTCCTTCTACTAAGCGGCAGCTTAAAGAAACGAACTCAGAGATATACGTGGCTTCGTTTTGATCTAAACGAAAGACCACATTCTCTTCTGTTTCGGAGGTTAAAATTCTCGTCAGCAAATCAACAGCTTTAAGTGGGATAATGAACTGACCTTGAGGAACACCTGAATTAGTTCCAGCTTCAGAGGGCATAACACTCATCGCCATGCGTTTACCATCGGTCCCCACGATTCTGATTTCGTTTTCGTGGCAATCCAGAAGGACGCTATGCATATTAAAGCGAGTCGCGTCTCTTGCAGAAGCAACACTGACTCTTTGAAAGTTCCGAATCAGATCTTCCCTGTTCACCTGGATAGAAGGTGCTTCAGTTGAAAATTGAACAGCAGGAAATTCATCGACTGAACCTGACGGCACTTTAAAATTAGCACTTCCTGAAGAAATACAAACCTGACCACTCGCATCGAGTTCGACACAAAGATCAGCGCCTTGAAGTTCCCGAAGAATTTTAACCAACCGACCACATGGGATCAGGCAGCTTCCTTCTTTCTCAACCATGACTTCATCTACTTGAGCCTGAAGCCCAACCTCAAGGTCGGTACCGATCACCTGTAAACCGTTTTGATCCGCCTTAAGAAGCGCAGACTGCAATACAGGTCTCGTAGGGTTTGCAGGAACAACCCCAGCGACTAAACCCATCGCTTCCAGGAAATCACGGGTATGACATTGAAACTTCATTTTGCCTCTTTCTCACGTCGTCGTGTTTGCTTTACTGTTTCAGCTCCAAAGAATCCCATTCTAAAGAAAGGAAATAGCTCTGGGAGCCAAGAAGGGGGGGCTGTACGTGATCCCGGTCGAAGAATAAACACACACCCGTTTCAGCCCAGTCTGTGCCCCTCCTCGTGGACATGCCGTATTCTAGGTGACTCCATCCACCGGAGCAACGAGATGCATGAATAAATTCGATGACATAAGTGCTTTAAAATCAGTGACTTACAAATCGATTTTTGAACAAAAAATAGGCCTCCTGGAGAAGGATGAATTGTAATAATAATTGAAAAATTCTCAGTCTTAGTCTTCTAAGCCCCTTTAAGTGTGGATAAAGTCGGCCACGCTTCTGTAAGTCCTTTATTTTATATGTCTTATGTGCCAATGACTTTACTGGCGGCTGTGGATAACTTGAAGGGAGTTGGTGTGGCTTCTGGTGGTGTTCTTAGAGATATCCCCACCGCTCTTGGACTAGGGCCTCATAGCGAGGGTTTCGTCCCCTAGAGATGATCAGGCGTTCCCGATCTTACGTTCACGTTTTCCACCATCTGTCTTCAGGGCTGTTGGAGTCTCCGCTGTACCCGTTTGCGGGTCCCTCAAAGCAAAGCGTGCTCACGAGAGCGTTTCGGTGAGGGTTTCGAGAAGGTGTCCGTGCGGTCACCTTAGGAAGCATGCGGTCACCTTAGGAAGCATGTGGCCACCTTAGGAACTGCGCGGTGATCCTGCGCGGTGATCCTGCGCGGTGATCTTATGCGGTGCTCTCGGAAAGCATACTGTGATCTCAGGGAGGAAGAAACAAGTCGAGTTTCAGCCCTTGTTTTAACCCACACATGGAGAGGGTTTGCCGGATCGGTCGGGATAGTTATCGATGCGTCGCAGCGGTCTTCACTGTCTCGTGGTCTTCGCTGTCTCGTGGTCTTCGCTGTCTCGTCTTTGCTGTCTCCTAGAGGAGAGTTGTGAGGAGAGTTGCGAGGAGAGTTGTGAGGAGAGTTGCGAGGAGAGCTGCGAATTTATATTTGGCGAAGAGCCGCTTCGAGGGATTCTATATCTCTTCGAAGCGTGGCGTTTCCGCTGACGTTCGTCCTGATCTTATCGATAGAGTGCATGACTGTGGTGTGGTCTCTGCCGCCGAAGTGTTGGCCGATTTCCCCTAACGAGCAGTCGGTCCAAATGCGTCCAAGGAACATACAGACCTGGCGTGGCAATACGATCGACCGAGTTCTTCGCGAGGAGCTGAGTTGCTCGGGCGTCACGGAATAGTATTCACACACCGTCTTTTCAATGGTTGTGAGATCCATTCGCCGAGTTTCAGTCCCGAACAATTCATCCAGCGCAGAGCTGACATGATCAGGGGTCGCCGAGACGCCTTCATGCAGAATCATGCTTTCTATTCTCAAGACAGCGCCTTCAAGTTCGCGAACGTTATCGATGATGCGCACTGCTATTTGCTCGACCACTTCCTGGGGAAGTTCGAGGTTTCTGCTCACCATTTTTCGCTGAACGATGGCCATCCGAGTCTCAAGGTCAGGCGCTTCTAATTGAACGACAAGGCCGAGCCGGAAACGAGACACCAAGCGCTCTGAAAGGCCTTCAATCGCCATAGGTGGGGCGTCTGAGGTGAGCACGATCTGTTGTTCTCGATTGTAGATGTCGTTGAAAGTATGAAAGAATTCTTCTTGGGTTCGCTCTTTGTCGCAGAGGAATTGAATGTCATCGATCAGTAGGGCATCGGCGCTGCGGTAGTGCTCTCGAAAGCGGTCAATCTTTTGTGTTGAAAGAGCAGAGATGAACTCATTCGTGAAAGAGGCGCATGAAATCACGATCACTTTTTTAAGACCGCGCTCGGCAAGACGATGAGCGATAGCTTGCAAGAGGTGGGTTTTACCAAGCCCTACGGACCCATGTATGAAAAATGGATTGTAGGCGTTGCCTGGGTTTTCCGCACACGCAATAGCCGCGGCATGGGCCAGTTGGTTGGATGGTCCCGTGATAAAGTGATCAAAGGTTAATCCAGGGCGAAGTTTCTCAGGTTGCGAGGGTTGTCCCGATTTGGGATAGGTTTCAGTTTCGGTGTCAGCGACTCTTGATCTAGGGCTGCGACTTTCTAGAAAGTGATATTGAACTCGCCCCTGACAATCGGGGTGAATTTCAATAGCCGCTTTACGGACGATTTCAGACCAACGCGTTTCGATCACTTGAATTTGAGGTTTGCTGGGAGCTGTGATTTGAACGGCATCTTCAGAGATGTGGAATTCGATCCCATCGAGCCAGATAGATCGCTCATTTTGGGGAATTTCCCGCCTCAGGACCGTGAGGAACTGTTCCTCGTGCGATCTGTCTGCGGCGGAAGTGTTCATGGTCGACCTCACGTACTATTTTCTAAATAAGGCTTCTGCGAAGATGGTGAAGAGTAACGAGAATATCTGCCTTGATGCAAGGGGTCGTTCTGACATCGGGTTCGCTTGTCAGGATCAGCTAGGGTGGCTAACATACTCTCTCTGTCATGAAAGAATACGCTTCTTGTCAGTTAGCAGCGATGAAGGGCGACATTTCAGTCGCTTGGCCATGAAGGCCCGTTTCTGCTCATCTCGATCTGATAGTGTGCGGAGAGGTGGCAGAGTGGTCGATTGCACCGGCTTGCTAAGCCGGCGTACCGTTCGCGGTACCGAGGGTTCGAATCCCTCCCTCTCCGCCAGTCATATTCTCAGCATTGTGCTCGTTCTCAGAGTTGTGCTCGGTTCAGCGAGCTGCTTTTTGTGCCAGCGGTTGTGGGGTGCTTGCGCTGCACTGCTGTGCTGAGCGGCTTGTAGCGGTATACCTCACCGTCGGATGAAAGACTGAGATTGTCGACGATGCGGGCCCCCTACGGGGAGTGTGGATTTCTTCTTGTCTCATCGTTCTTGTCTCAAGGGGGTCGATGTCCTCTTCAATACAAATTCTTGCCTATGACGAGACTCCACTCGGGGTTTTGTGCTTACGTAGGCGGGAGCTCCTCTCTCGACCCGGCACGTTTGTGACTGAGATCACTCTGAATCACGAGTTCTTGATGTCGAGTTATCACACCGATTCGGAGAGAGCTCTGTCACGAATTGGAATCGAGATGCACGGCGGCACTGATCTCGATGTGATGGTCGGCGGACTAGGGCTGGGTTACACCGCGAAGGCAGCGCTGGATACGGGGCAGGTTCAGTCCTTAGAGGTGGTAGAAATTCTGCCTCAGGTGATCGCTTGGCTGCAGGATGGTCTTGTCCCCTTATCAGAAGAGCTGAATAAAGACGATCGATTTGCCGCGGGCGAGGGCGATGCCTATCAGCGCTTAGCCGGCCCCCCAGCGACTCGACATGACCTTATTCTTATCGATATCGATCATTCTCCGGATGATCGATTGGGTACGGTAGATGCGAGCTTCTACAGCGAGGCGGGCCTTCGGAGTGCTCACCAACACCTGCAAGAGGGCGGGGTTCTAGGGGTCTGGTCCTACGAAGAGAGCGACTCTCTAACAGCAGCGATGAATCAGGTTTTCGATGAGGTCCAAGTAGAACCAGTGCGACACGAGAATGAACTGATCGACCAGGTCCAGACCGATTGGCTCTACTTCGGAAAGCGTAGATCTATCAATTCGTGAGAGCTGCGGTCGGTAAAATATCGAGGCGCAAAAATTGGACTAAGACGGGTTTTGGCAGGCCCCGGTTTCATTTTTACAACATCGTTTGCTACAACGTCGGTTGCCCCAATGAGCAGCGATGAGAAAGCCGCTTCCGGCAACAGTGGCGACCCCTGCTGGGGGCCAGTGCAGTTTCATCGCCCCGTCTGTATCTGTCACGATGGAGGGGCAGCAGTCACAAGGTTCATGGATGGCCACCACATCGAGCGGGTCAGAGAAGTTTGCTTCTGCGGTTTCTGGGATATACGGCAGGGCACTGCCGAAAAGAATAAACAAGATTCCAACCAGGGCAGAATAGAGCACCCATTTGCTGCGGTGTTTTTGGTATCCGAAGATCACAACAGTGAGCGCCAATGGAACAACGCCGATGCCATCGTTCGCGAAGAGTTGCAACACTGGGACCGTCATGCCGATGTTTGGCAGGGATTCGCAGTATTGTTGTCCGTTCGATCGGTGGGAGTTCAAGGCGATCAGCGAACCTATGAGGCTACCGCTGCACTCAGGATTGTAGAATCCATCGACAGCATGACCGCCGACTGGATTTCCTTCTCAGTTCCACTTTGATTTCTTGCCCAGATACAGAAAAATGTGTCATCACCGTGAATGCAGATTTGAAGATCAGTAACTGAAGTGAGATGAAATGGTCACCGAATTCCGTGGTTCGATCACTGGCAAGGGCCTGAAAATCGGGATTGTTACTTCCCGATTCAGCGGGGAACCTTGCGACCGTCTTCTCGCATCAGCTCTAAGCAGACTTGAGGAACTTGAAGTAGCCAGTGACGACATCACCACCACCTCAGTACCCGAAGCCTGCGAAATACCGCGAGTTGTCCGCGAGATGGTGGATGGCAAACCCTCGACCTTCGATGCCATCATCACTTTAGGTTGTGTTATTCGTGGAGAAACACCCCACTTCGATTTCGTTGCTGGCCCATGTGCGGATGCCTTGATGAAGATTCAATGCGAATACAATTCCTTGAACATACTCTGCCCGCCGATCATCTTTGGAGTCCTCACTACAGACAATCGTGAACAAGAGATGGCCCTGAGCGGCGGAGATCACAGCGATAAAGGCCGTGACTGTGCTGAAGCGGCGGTTGAGATGGCAGAGTGGTCGATTGCACCGGCTTGCTAAGCCGGCGTACCGTTTTTGCGGTACCGAGGGTTCGAATCCCTCCCTCTCCGCCAATCCCAGCCCGTTTTCAACTCACAACTACGCCGGGTTCCTGTCCCGAACCACTCGCGTTGCTGACTCGCCCCTAGAGGGTTTTTCTTGAATCTATATGATAATCGATTATCATTTCTTAAGTGTTTGTTGGAACTTTTGCTCCCAGGCGGGGTTTCAGCCGCAAAACCTCTGAAATTGCCAAGGAACTCTGTATTCAGGAAAGAGAAGCAATCCCAATGGAATCCAACACTCTCGATTCACGCCTCCCGGTCACCGTGCTTTCCGGGTTTTTGGGCGCAGGAAAAACCACCCTTCTCAATCAGATCCTCAACAACCGTGAGGGGCGAAGGGTCGCGGTCATCGTCAACGACATGAGTGAAGTCAACATCGATGCCGCCCTCGTTGAAAAAGGGGGCGCGGAGCTTTCGCGTACCGAAGAGCAGTTGGTCGAAATGTCGAATGGCTGTATTTGCTGCACCTTGAGAGATGACCTCCTCGCCGAAGTCTCGCGCATGGCCCAGGAGAATCGCTTTGACTATCTCCTGATTGAGTCGACCGGAATATCAGAACCAATCCCCGTGGCCCAGACCTTCACCTTTGAGGATGAAGAGGGGGTCAGTCTTGGCCAGGTATCCCGCCTCGACACCATGGTGACAGTCGTCGATGCCGCCAACTTTCTGAAGGACTACCAGAAGGGGGATTCCCTCCGGAATCGTGGGGAGTCCCTCGGAGAAGAAGATGAGCGCACGGTTACCGATCTGCTGATTGATCAGATTGAGTTTGCCGACGTGATCCTGCTCAACAAATGCGATTTGGTCAGTGAAGAAGTGGCGGCTGAGGTTGAGGGAATCCTGAAGGCCCTGAATCGTGGGGCACAGATCATTCGGACCACACGGGGACAGGTTCCGATTTCTCGGGTTCTCGACACCCAACTGTTTGATTACGACGCCGCCACAGAGTCCGCAGGCTGGATCAAGGAACTTCAGGGGGAACACACTCCTGAGACAGAAGAGTACGGGATTTCCAGCTTTTGCTATCGTAGCGCCAACCCCTTCGACGCCGACAAACTGTGGGATTTCTTTCACACCGAGGAAAACTGGAAGGGTGTCGTTCGTTCCAAGGGTTATTTCTGGGTCGCCGCCAATCCCAGCGTGGCCTACGTCTGGTCACAGGCCGGGGGTGTGAGCAATGTGGAGGCCGAAGGGAACTGGTGGGCCGCTATTCCTCCGGAGCACTGGCCCCACGAAGAGGGAGACCGACCCAATGAAAGAGAAGGTTGGGATGATCGGTACGGCGATCGAACCCAGCAGTTGGTTTTCATTGGCCAGAATCTCGATGAGCAAAAAATTCGAGCGGCGCTGGATGATTGTCTCCTCGATGCAGAAACCCGTGACAAAAACAGCAAGGCATGGATTTATCTCCACAACCCCTTCCCCGAACTGAAGCTCGACGAAGCATGAGCCCGGAGTGGCTGATCGTTGGCGGCGGAATTCACGGGGTGCATCTCGCAGCCCGTCTGATCATCGAGGTGGGGCTCCAGCCGGATCGTCTCATGATTGTCGATCCAGCGGATCGACTTCTGGATCGTTGGCAATCCTGTACTGAAGTAACGGGGATGCAGTTTCTCCGTTCGCCGTCGGTGCACCATCTGGATGTTCATCACGCTTCACTTCAGTACTATGCGGGAAAGAAACAGATCCGAAAAACCGATGGCTTTGCCGAACCTTATGCCAGGCCGGCCCTGAAGCTGTTCAACGACCATTCTTATCAGCTGATTCAGTCGCTGGGGCTCGATGCCCTTCACAAAAGAGACCGGGTGGTCTCCAGCAAGCCCCATCGTTCCGGGGTCATGGTTAAACTGGCCAGAGAAGGCTGGCTGGAGGCTCAAAATGTCATTCTGGCGATAGGTGCCAGTGAGCAGCCCAGCTGGCCCGACTGGGCTCCACGAGGACACGATCGGGTGCACCATATCTTTGACCCTGGTTTTTCCGGCTGGCCGACGGCGGAGGGTGAAAAGGTCACCGTGGTCGGTGGAGGCATCTCTGCGGCCCAGGTGGCGCTCCGGTTGGCTGAGCGGGGACATCAGGTGCGACTGGTGACCCGTCATGAGTTTCGCGTCCACCAGTTCGACAGTGATCCGGGTTGGCTCGGTCCCCGGGAGCGGGTCGACTTTGATCGACAGAAGCAGACATCCCGACGCCGTGAAATCATTACCGATGCCCGCCACCGGGGTTCCATTCCTCCTGATGTCTCTCTGGCTCTGCGGAGAGCTCTCCAGGAAAAGAAAATCCTCTGGGATCAGCAGGGGGTGAAGGAGCTCTTTTCCGGCGACGAAATGCTGGGCGTGCAGTTTGAAGATGGCCGCGTAATGGAAGCTGATCGGGTCCTTTTGGCGACCGGCTTTTCACCGGTACGGCCCGGGGGGAAATTCATCGATCAGCTGGTCGACTTCGCAGACCTTCCCTGTGCGGAGTGTGGTTTTCCCATCGTCGACGGGGGCCTGAAGTGGCACAGCAGGGTTCGCGTTACCGGTCCCCTGGCTGAGCTGGAAGTGGGCCCGGTGTCGAGAAACATCGCCGGGGCGCGCATTGCCGGTGAACGCATCGTCAGCACGGTCAAAGAGCAGTCATGGAAGAAATCGGTGAAGAATTCGATTTCCAATGTCATCCAGGGAAGAGCGGGGTTTCTTCGTCCGCGGACGAGGAAAACCATCACTCCAACCATTAATTCTGACTAGAGACCGATCACGAAACCCTGTTTTGGCAGGCCCCGGTTTCATTTTCACAACAGCGGTGGCCGCAGCGCCGATTGCCCCAGTGAGCCACAATCAGAAAGCCGCTACCCATGACGGTGGCGATCCCAGCCGGCGGCCAGTGCAGACTCATCTCTCCTGAATTATCGGTGACCAGAGAGGGGCAGCAGTCGCAGGGTTCTTCTGCTTCCACAGACACAACATCGAGTGAATCCACATCGAGTGAATCAGCTGCGAGCTTATTGCTGTCAGCAGGAAGATAAGGCAGGGCGCTTCCCGCCAGGATGCAGGCAATCCCTATCAGGGCCGCAACGGAAACCCACTTCTGACGATGTTTTCGGTATCCATGGATCACCACGGTCAGCGCCATGGGGACTACCCAGATTGCCATGAGAGCGTGGGAAGCGGGGTGGGCCCAGATCTCCGCAAAGGCGGGGAGGGTCAGAAACAGTACCGGTGAAATCAGGCAATGGACAGCACAGGCGGATGAAGCCCAGCCGCCGATTTTGTCCCAGCGCTCTTCTGTGTCTGTAGAGTTTGTAGATTCAGTGGGGTTTATGTTATTCATTAGGCGGCTCGACAATCTGCACATCTTCCATAAAGCAAGATTTCGTGTTTCGTCATTTCAAATCCAGAGGGCAGTAGTTTTTCAAGGTTCCTCACGCAACCTTCGACGTCAAAAGCGCGGCTGCAATCTGAGCAGAGGAAGTGATGATGATGGTCTAAGTTCGCGAGTTCGTATCGAATCGACCCCGATTCAAGTTCCACAGAGATCAACTGACCCTCGTCCACACCCCGTTTCAGAGATCGGTAAACCGTGGCGATACCGATGCTTTGGCGGCCTTTTGTCGAGCTCAATCGCTCCCAAATTTCATTGGCCGACATCGGGCCTGAAGAAGCGGTCAGGGTTTGTAGGACCTGTTCGTGTTTTTTGCTCGATTTACTCATCTTGGTAACACTGTTCCTGTTCTGAAATTCATCAAAGTTCAAAAGTGGTTTACTAGACCACTCCGGTTTTTCTCTCTCGACTTTTTCTGATTCTAGAAAAAGCACCAGTGGCAACAAAAGCGGCGGCTGCAAGAACCAGAAGCTGGGAATAGGTGCCTTTCTCAGGAGCTTGTCCGTATCCCATCCAAGGCCCATGACTGAAGAGCGATTCAAAGGTCTCCTTGTCGACCGGTTTCATTTTCCATTGCGCTTGAATCAAGGCCTCTTGTCGCTCTTTGACAGAGTCGAGAATAACCTGACGATGCTGTCGATAGCTGACGGACTCTGTTCCGGAGAGCACGCAGAGAGCTCTTTGATAAACATAAGCTGGGTTGATCCAACCAAATCGTGCGACCGCTGCTTCGCGACTGACTTCGCTCTCAGAGAGATTTTGGCTGACCCCCTCGACTTCAGACATGAATGCCGCCTGGCGAACCAGTCGATCCATGTCAGACACGATCGCTCTCGCGGGAGTTTTAACGGGGGGAGAAAGTTGTGGGCGTGCTGCGTAAAAGGGCCCTTTGTAGTTTTCGATGTTTCCCAAGAGGATTTCGTATCGTTCCGCCCTGAGAACAGAAGTCGTTTCGCTCGCATAAAGGGTGGGCATTTGACTGCTGACGACCTGGCGCACCGCCGCTGGAACGATGACACAGAATCCGATCCACAATCCCACCATCCATAGGGCTGCCGTCGATGACCCGGTGCCTGCAGAAAGGACTGCGGCAAAGAGTAATCCCCACAAAAAGGTATACCCTAAAGAGATCCCACAATAAGAGAGCCACTGATCAAAAGTCGCCTCGATGGCACCGGTACGTACGCCGCCGATCAGGCATAGAATCAAAACTAATGCGGCCACCATGAACACAGGCATCGACACGCGCAAGAGCCACCAAAAGCGGGGGGAGAGTGTCTGGGTGCGGACCATTCGCATCATCCCTAGATCGCGTTCTAGGCTACCAACATCAAACATCAAGACGAGCAACAGCAACGGCATCAAGTAGGCGAGAACAAAGACGAGGTCAAAGTTTCCCGCCAGGAGTTTTTCGGCGTTTCCTAGAGTTGAGGGATCGCTGGTACGAAACGGCTGTGCACCACGGGTGGCGGAAACCACCGCCCACGAACTGCGGATATCAGAGAGGCCGATGGCGAGTGCCGCTAAGGGTTCCGGGACCATCGCTACGTGGGCAGCGGCGTAGCGGTCTGCCCAGCGTGGTTGGGTGATATTAATCCAGTCGCGGTCTTCTGGTCCGACGGCTCCATTTGCGAACCAGCCGAGCGCTTCGGTGCGTTGTTCCAGATCTCTAGATTCGAGCTCTACTAAAGATTGTTTCCAGATTTCAACGTGGTGCGCGCCTGAAGTGATGGCGTAAAAACCACAGAATAGAAAAACGCAGATGGCGACAAATCGCATCGTCGAGCGCGAAATACGCTGATATTCAAATTGAATGAGTGCCAAAAAGGTAGAGATCATCGTCCTGTCCCCACAATCGGAATTCTACGGGTGCCCCAGTGAAGCAGAGCTAAAGAGGCGATGAGCCAAGTCAGCAACGCAGCAATTTCTGGCCAGCGATGTTTCAGAGCAAAATCCACCGTCTGTGGTTCGAATTGAAAGTCAGCAATTTCTGAGTAGTCGATTTTCTCTCGCCTCCAGCGGCCATTGGCTTCACGTTTTCCCGCTTTGGCATCGAGGTCGTTGAGGGCTTTGATCAAGTCCCGGCGGTAATTTTCTGACTGTCTTTGAAACTGTGCATCGTGAAACTGGTCTGTTCCGGCAAAGGCCATGCTCAGTCCTCGCGCGGCGAGGAACGGATCTAGGAATGAAATCGCTTGGACCACGCCGATCTGTTTTCGAACCGTATCGTGTCGGCGACCAAAGTGTTCATCCCAGACTTGATTGCCGTATTCTTCATCTTTCTGCATCAAGATTCCGCCGATGTTCACCGGAAGTTGGCGAACTTCTTCGACGCCATACTCTTCGAGGACTTGTTGACGGACTTCATCGCGACGCTCATCTCTGGGGTTGTGACCATCTAAGCCCTTCGCGCGATCCTCTTTCATGTCGTCTTCGAAGGTGATCTGTGATCTCAGCGGGAATATTTGCGAACTGAGTTCGGCGGTCACCCGTGGAAGTACCACAGTAGTCACGAGCCAAGCGATCATCAGAATCATCAGTGCGCTGCGAGAATCGCTGACACGCGCAGAGATCCACACTGACAGAAGAACAACGATGAGTAGGTGCAAAGAGTGGGAGGCGCCGAACAACATAAGCCGGGTCTTTATATCGGTGGTAAGGGGTTCACCACTGGCTTGACCGAGAGCGATATGGGCGATGATCAGCGCCCCCACGAGCAGCAATGACAAAAACCAGTAAGCGAGTGATTTCCCCCAAAGCACAGAGCGCAAAGGGACGCCTTGGGCGACGAGCACTCTGAGCAACCCGGTCTCACGATCTCGGGCAACGGAGGAAAACGCTGTAAATGCAAGTATCAGCGGCAGCAGATGGGCGAGAATGGTGCCCGCATCAAAAGCCCCAAGACGCACCAACGAACTCCAGGAGGCGGCGTCGGAATGGGATGGAGGATTTTGTACATGAGCCTCTACGCGGACCACTTTTCCAGTAAAGGGCATCACTCCGGAATCGAGGGTAGAGAGGGGGCTGTTGGGTTTGTAGACGTAGCTCCCATAGTGGCCCACCCCGTGAGCAGAGAGGCGGTCGATGGATTCCCATTGCTGTCGGGATGTTTCCATGGCGGCGGTGCGTCCTTCAGTCACGACCCGCTGACTTTCAGCGCCGATCCAGACAGAAAGCAGCAAGATGGATAAAGCCACGGCGACGAGGGCGAGTAAGCGGCCATCGCTGCGGATGGATCTGAGCTCGAGGAGAAACAGTCGGAAAATCACGCGTTCGACTCCATCTGCTTGAGGTAGATCTTTTCGAGGTCATTGGCGGTGAGGGATCGCGGATCGAGTTCCTGAACGAGCTTGCCGTCTTGAAGAATGACGACCCGATCGCAGGATTCTTTGGCTCTGAAAAGGTCGTGGGTGGCCATCAGCACCGCTGCGCCTTCGTCGGCGACTTTACGCACCAACATCGAGAGTTCGTGACTGGCATGGGGGTCGAGACCTGAAGCGGGTTCATCGAGAACTAATGCTTTCGCTTCCTTAGAGGTGGCGATGGCGATCCCGACTTTTTGACGCATTCCCTTAGAGAAGGTCGAGACTGGGCGATGGATCGCATCGGAAGCGAGCCCCGAGGTGACGAGTTTTTTTGCCAACTCATCCCGCCGAAATTTGAGCCCGGCCAAAGCTGAGAAGTGTTGGAGGTTCTCCATCGCACTCAGAAATGGGTAAAGCGCGACGTTTTCCGGGATGTAGCCGAGGCGGCCTCGGGCACCGTCAGGATTCTTGACGACGTCGATCCCGTCGATGATGACAGATCCTGAATCGGGCTGAAGAAAGCCAGCGAGGAGGTGAATGGTCGTGGTTTTGCCGGCGCCATTCGGACCTAATAGGCCCAAAACCTCCCCAGGATTCACGGTCAGCGTGAGTGCATCTAGGGCTTGGGTTGTGCCGTATGATTTACGGACCTCGCGGGTTTCGATCATGAAAAGGCCTCTGCGACATCGCCGCTTTATCGGATCTTGAATGCTCTAATTTGTCTGAATGATAATCGATTATCAGTTCTAGTCAAGCAAAGTGGTGGGGTCGCAGACCGATCTTTCTGAGCGAGAGATGGGTCGCAAAAAGAGCCGTTTAGCGACCCTTCTTTAAGGACATTAGAGGGGGGCGATCCGTAGAGGATTGGATCCTCTGAATGCTCTCGCGTAACGCCTTCGCCTTTCCCCGACTGAGTTGTAGGGGGAAATCGGGCTGGCCCGCATCGAAGAAGGTGGCGTGTTTTTCCAGAACAGGAATCACCCTTTGGGCGTAGGCGCCATATTTCTCCAGCATCTCCAACACCTTGACGATGCGATGCTCGCTGGCGTGGGGCTTCATGTCGAGGACGTAATCGGCGAGCAGTTCGATACCTTCAGCCACGTGATGGTCGGCAAAAAGTTGTAGACCTGCCATGCGAATTTCATGAGCGAACATGATGCCACTGGGGGATCGCACGGTGATGGCTTCAAGGATCGCGGGTAAGAGTGGCTTTAGTTGGTTGAATGATAAGTTTCGATAGACGCTAGAGACTGCTCCTCGGGCCCGGCCATCTTGATTGAGCAAACTCGCACGGACGGCTTTCAGCAGCGTTTTTTGATCGACGCCATCGAGAGATTTTCCGATGAGTCCTTTGTTGTGACTGAAGAGGGCGAAGGTGAGGTAGCGCTGTTCCATGTTGCGTGGGTCTTTGCGCGAGGCCTTTCGGGAGAGTCGGGTGAGCAACTCCGGAACGGCAACTTGCGCCGCTTTGCCGATGGCTGCGAGAGCTTCGCCAGCCTTGATGCGCAGCCATAGATCCTTCGCTCGCAGGGCTTTTCGAAGAGCGGGAATCGCTGCAGCGGCTCGGCCCCGCTGAAAGATGATGCCCTGGCAGGCGCCGAGTTGTCCATACAGCTCACGCCCCTGAAGAAGCTGAACCAGTGCAGGAACGATCGCGGATTCATTTCTGCGACCGAGCTCCATCGCCGCCCGTTCACGAACGATGGGAGACCAATTTTGAAGTCGCTTGAGCAGGGTCTTCGTGTCCATCGCTTGGTAGAAACTGGTGCGATCCTTGTTGGTCCATCCCCGGCCGTCTTCCACTAGAAGGTCGGCAGTGCCGCGGTCGATCTGTGGTGCTGGACTTTTGCGGCGGCCGGTCAGGTATGTTTTTCCCAGCGGCATCGCATACGCCAGAAGGTAGGCGCCAGTGCTGTCCCAATTATTGTAGGACTCGGGTCGTGGAGTCGGTGCGCCCTGATAGAGATAGGTGCCATCCCAACGGCGAGCGAGATCATACGACCAAGCGGATTCTTCTAACCAAGCTCCCGTGGCGTGGGGACCGGAGCGAGCGACACCCGGTAACGCCCACGTCATATTAAAAAAGTTTCCCGTGTGTCCCTGATCTCGTTCAGTTCCGTGGCAAGCGACACCCATTCGCGAAAAGAACTCACAGGCATCCGCATCTCCTTCGAGATCAAAGAGCACTGCAGCCATTTCGTTTTTGCCATTGTCGCAGTGGTTTTCGATCCACGGATCATGATCTCCATACGGAATCGAACCCTTGCCGACGTAAAAACGGATCAGGTCGAGACTGTTTTGCAGAGCTTTGTCGAGGCCAGGAACTTCAACTCTTGCCCTTTTTGCGAGAGCGAGAGAGTAGGTCAGCGGGATTCCCGGGGCATTCATCATGCCGTAGCCTTCGAGACGATTGTGGGGTCCACCAATAAAGCCGTGCCCCCATGAGCCGACAACACTTTGGCCGTCAACGATCATCCGCGTGATGCGTTCGAGTCCTTTTTCAACAAAGCTGCGATCTCCCGTGGCGATCACATATTCGGCGAGCAGGATATTCACATAAGCGTACTGCCAGGTGCGAACGCCGCTTTTTTGGTTGTACTCTGAGAGCAGTTGAACTTGCTCTTTGACGACGGGCAGATATTTTTCCTCGCCGCTCGCGAGAAGGGCGAGAGCGTTGAGTGCGCGGGTGATCTCGCTTCCGGTACGGGGGTTGGCCTGCATATTTTCTGCTAACCGTTCACACCCTTCTTTAAGAATCCTTTGCGACTTGTCGCAGTCATAGGGTGCGGTGTCGCTGTAGTTCCCGAGAAAGGGCAACTCGATGATGACTTCGAGGGTCTTGCCCTCACGCCAAATGGTTAAGGGCAGGCGACCGAGCTTTTCATCGCTTTCCGCTGTGGTGATCGCTTTACCAAAAACGACTCTGGCATCGTCCACGATGTTAAAGCCAAAGATTCCGGTGATCACATCGCCGACCTTTAATTTTCCATCTGCCGGAGATCCAG
>JADHSM010000004.1 GCA_016776905.1 Planctomycetota bacterium
AGGATGGTGGGCTCTTGCCCGCTGCTGGGTGTCAGGCTGCCAAAGTAACGCCCAAGATCGACCTCTATTCTCTCAACTGCACAGGTCAACAATAGACGTGCCAAACTGAGCTCTTCATCTTCACCACGCCAAAAGAGGGGTAGCGTTCGATACGAAGAATTTCCAAGAGTTTTTCTCACCAGTCGCGAACATGATGCACCGGGTCCTGGCTCGATAAAGATTCGGGTTCCTTGATTCCACATCTCCTGAACAAGATTTGGAAAGTTGAACCCGGACAATGCCTGTTGAAGAATAGAGTCGGCGATGGCTCCCGATTCTATCGGCAAGATCTTTGCTGTAGCCGTACACAATATTTGTGTACTCGAGGATGGGGCGTTCACTGCCCATAGATGGAGATCTCGATAACTGAATTCCACAGCTTGAACGAGAGGACAGTGAACAGAAGTGACTCCCTCAAGGGGGACTGCCGACCAACCTTCTCGATGAATAAGAGTATCTAGATCGCTATTTCGCCCGCCGATGACGGTCTCATTCGAAGCATTCACAATCAGGCGATAAATTCTATTTTGGTGCTGAATCGCATCTTCTATTTCATCGAGGGGCCTATCGACGACTCGAGCTCCCCAATCCACTTCTTCATGATTTTTGAGGCTCCATGCTTCTCGGGCAGCTCGGAACTCACCCCCCAACCAAGTATCGAACAAGTTTCCTTTTTCCAGGAGGCTTTGCATTTCTTGGCGATTCTTCCAGATCCCGAGCGCGAAGAGCATCGCAGTTTGGCCGAGGCTGTGTCCACATGCGATCGCTGGAGACAGTCCAAATCCCCTCAAGAGATCTGTCCCGAAGCATCCCAAACTGACTTGTGCGAGGATCGCTTCACGAACATCCATCGGAATGGGAGTGACGGGACTCCAAAAAGAGGAATCGGAGATCATGCGTCTGAGCATCCCACCGTCATCGCGTGCAGAGGTGAGGCAACCCGTGAATCGAGTAAAGAGTTGGCGACCTGCACCTGGGTACAGACTCCCTGATCCTGGATAGATGAATCCGACGTCTCCGGAGTAACCGAGAGCCGTGGGATGGGAGCGAATGATCTCCCAGCCCTGTCCTTTGAGATCGAATATCTGGTTTTCAAATACTCCTGAAAGCTCTGGCGAAGCTTGTAACAGAGACGGAATGTCTTTGAACAGAATGCCCACTGCTTGTGGAAGAGTTGTTTTCAAGGGAGATCGATCGAGCCACATTTTCGAGATTTGGGTGGGGCTCAGATGAGAGAGATCTAAATCCATTAGCCAATTTTGAAAAGAGCGAATCTCTTCAAGAATCGGATCACCCTCGATCACTAACATGCCCCAACCCGTATCTCCAAGAATCTCAATATTTGGAGTCGGTGCTTTTTCTGTGCTGTTGTCTTTGCGCATGACTAAAGATCCATGGTCACCCAACTGACCTCGACAATCGATGCGTACAGCACAATCTTCAGTGATGGCAGGTATCCAAGGTGTCGCTGTCCGGTCCTGTGAGAGGCTTGGCAGAACCGCTGCCGAAAACATTTCTATTCCTTGAACGACTGATAGCAGTGGGGTGGCACAGCCACAGTTATCTAGGGGGCCAGGAAGTGAGATCACCCTGATTCCTGATTCCCGAGTTTCGTTTGTGAGATTGATGGGATGATCACCCGGATTCAAAACGATGTTGGGTTTTGTGTTCCCCTTCATGGCGATTTGAGTCGCTCTTTCGGAGGGCAAGGTGCGACTTCCAGAGAAGAGACTATCGGCTGCAGTGCTTCCTGTACCTTCAATGATGCCGTGGATTTCTTGACCATCGGCTTTCGCATCGTCTAAGCGACGAAGGATGAGTGCAACGGCAGCATCGGATCGGGACCCTTTTGATTCTCGGGCGTCACAGAGACGCTGAATGACATCGAGCCCAAAATCTGCAGCAGCCGCAACTGCGATTTCAATCTTCCCCTCCTGCAGGGTATGTATCGCCTGTTCAAGCGCTCTGAATCCTCCAATATGATCATTGCTGACCGTATGGGCAGGACCTCCGGCTCCGAGTTCTCTTGCCAATCGGCTTGCTGCAATACTGCCGAGTGCTCCCATGACTCTGTTCGCGTTAAGGGGAGGGCATAATTCGTTTTGAAGATCTTGTATCCAATGATCGACATCTTCTGGGTGTGCTTCGATACCGAGTTCATTCAGCCAAGCCTTCCCCCGTTCGGGGAGCATCCAGCGAAGATGATAAAAACTGCTCCTTGGATCGAGACCGAGGCCTACAAAAATTGAGCCATCTATACCGAGTTCAGATCTCCCTGAGTGCTCGAGAGCTTCGCGAGCGACTTGAAGAAGGGCTAATTGCTGGGGAAGCATTTCTTGTAATTCCGTGGGAGGAATTTTTAGACTGACAGGCGATCCTCTCAGAGGACCGGTTGTCAAACCCGGCTCCAGTCGAAGACCCTCTTCTTTGACCCAGAGTGAATCGGGGACGCCATAATGGCCGGGATATTGAGAAGTTGAGGTTTCCACTGAATCCAGGGTCAACAGCGTCGATCGAAGTTCCACACGGTTCATATGGGGGCCGGCTAAAACTCCATAACCCACGATGGCGATATCGGCAGATGGTTTTTTATTTAAGTTAGGGACTGGGCTTTTGACCTCTTGGGCACTTTTCCCGCCTCCGATTTCTGGAGCATATTCTTCGACGAGGACATGGGCGTTGATGCCTCCAAATCCAAAGGCACTCACTGCCGATCTACGCGGACGTCCTGTTTGCCGCAGCCACGGCTCAGCCGAATCCGGGATTCGGAAAGGAGACTTGGCCATGTCCAGATCACCGGGTGCATTTCTTTGATCTGGAAGTGGAGGGACTTCTCCATGCTTCATGGCCAGCAAGACTTTGATCAATCCTGCTGATCCCGCAGCAGTTAAAGTGTGGCCGATCGATGATTTCACTGAACCGAGTGCACATTGACCGTTACGCCATTCCTCGTTTTCCCAAAGTGCCGCGAGGCTAGTGAGTTCAGTGGCGTCTCCTACAGGAGTTCCTGTGGCATGGCACTCGATGTAATCGACATCTCTGGGAGACCAATCTGCAAGATCATAGGCGTGCTGCATGGCTCTGACTTGTCCTTCTCCAGAAGGTGCAAGTAATCCACCAGAACGATCATTGGAAAGACCCCAACCTTTGATGACTCCAAGAATCGGATCACCGTTGAGTTCTGCATCTTTCAGCCTTCTTAAGACGAGTATTCCTGCGCCTTCTCCCACGACCAGTCCTTGGCCTCGATCGTCCAATGGACGACACCGGCCTTCAGGTGAAAGGGCACGAAGTTGTGAAAATCCCATCTGAGTAAAAAGTGCATCGGGTCGGGATACTCCACCCGCAAGTGCGTGGTCACAACGCCCTTCACGAAGGTCTTCGCAGGCGCGAGCCACGGCATAGAGCGCTGAAGCACACGCTGCATCCAGAGTCCAAGCAGATGAACGAAGCCCCAGCGCGGCTCTCAAAGCCGTGGCGGGCAGTGAGGCATCATGTCTATCGAGAGGGTGGCAGGTTGGGTATCCACGAGGTCTTCGGTCATCCATGCATGGATCACCCAAGACCGATTCTTCGATGGTGTCGCCAATAACGGCATCGACGATGGCAGAAGTGGATTCTGTGGGAAGAAGAAGCTGTCCCAGAATAATATGTGTTCGATCCGGGTCGAGTCTTCGAGTCAGCCCACCAGCGGCTTCGAGACCAGTATGAACTGCAAGTTGTACTGACGGATCGAGGGATTGAAGTAGGTCTCTTGAAAGTTCTCCAGAGAGTAAATCTCGTCCTAGAGGTTCAACAAAACCTCCGCGTATCGCACGGACTTTGTCTTCGCCGGGTTCTTTTCCACCGGCAGCCAGCTCAGGAGGGAGAACCCAACGACCAGGAGGGACTTCACGGGTGTTGTCCTTCCCCTCTCGAACCATATCCCAGAAACTCTCGGCGTTATTGGCTCCCGGATATCGCAGACCCATCCCGACAATGGCAATCGCATTCAAGGATGGGCCTCCTCCGAGAGTTGCTGATTGCTAAAGGCATCTTCAAGGGCTCCATCAATGATGACCTCAGCCCCCGATATCGTCATGATTGGAATTCCGTTGTGGTCCAAGATCTCTGCAGAAGCACTGGCAGTAGATGGATCAAAGGTATCGATTTCGATGCGTGTTTCGAGATGTCCGGATTGGATATCCCTATGAATCCGAAGTTTTTCTATGGCACAGGGCAGGCAAGGTGATCCGGCATTTTTTCTGCTCCATATGATCAGGCCCTGGAAGATGGCGTCGATTCTCAGAGGATCAATCCGCCACTCAGGTAAGAGTGGAGATCTGAACAATTCCCCGGGCGCAGGAGTGCCGGATGCTGAGAAGGCAATCCCGGAATCGGACAGTCCCACAATCTTGGTAATGCAGCGATAACTTTCGCCATGGAACAATTGCTCGTCATAAACGAAAGAAGTGGCAATCCCGTTTGCAGCAATCCGTGAAGAGGTGTGCTCTCGATCTCCTAGAAGAACGCGCGTCTTTGCGTGGATCCTTCCTTGTTCTCCTGTAGTACGAATTTCAACCGGGATGTACAGAGCGTCCGAAGTCGATTCTGGCTTTCCGGTAAATATGGAGAGCGACATCGATTGCTGTGAGTCGAGCACGACACCCTTGAGTATTTTGAAGTCGTCGACTCCAAGAAGTTGAAGACCCGGATGGCGGTGAATCGCGACTTGAGTACACCATTCAAGAAGCAAAGCAGCCGGAACGACAGCTCGACCGTGCAATACATGATGCCGCAGGGAAGGATCTTGCTCACAGGAAATCTGCATTTCCAAGCCGAGTTCCATCTCATCTCCAGAACCATTGGGGGAGGAGATGATTCTTTTCTTATCGCTCTGATGGATATCGACAGATTTTTCAGTCTCGATGATCGAAGTGGTGGAGATTCTTTTTCTTTGTCTGTCAGGGCCAGGCCACGATTGAATCGTTTCAAGGAAGTTCGCATCTTCTGCGAACGGTGAAATGACAATCTGATGGACGGGCGATTCTGTTGAGAGTTTCTCGACGAATATATTGGATCCTTCGGTCAAGGAGATCAGACCCACTCCTTCAGAGTGGAACAAATCCTTGAGTCCCTCTGCCACCATTCCTCCATCCCATGGTCCCCAGCCGAGGCTGCGAACATGGCAGTGAGGTCTGCGCTGAGACTCACGAAGTGCCAGTTGATTGAGCACTTCATTGGCCGCTGCGTAATCGGATTGACCTTTACGACCTAGGGAAGCTGTCGTCGACGAAAAGAAGTTCAAGATTTTAAGATCGTCGTTTTTGAAGAGTTCCAAGAGTTGGAGAGCAGGTTCTATCTTTGTGCTCCAAACCTGAAGGAACTGGTCGTCTGATTTTTCAACAATCCAACCGTCAGACAAGACTCCAGCACCATGAATGAGACCTCGAACAGGTCCGTAAAGAGCTCTTGCTTCTTCAAGAGTTCTGGAGAGATCTGATGTGTTCCTCACATCCAGGCTTCTGTAGGTGACAGAACTACCCCAGCGCTCTAATTCTTCGATTCTGCGTCCAATGTCCCGCGATTGAAGAACCGATTTGGCGATGGATCTCACCTCGGCAGGGGAGTGGTTCGTTCCTGCTTGTTGGAATAACCGTGATTCTAAATCTTGATCTTTTATTCCACGAGCCCACTCAGGTTCATCCCCCGGCTCAGGAGTTCTTCCTAATAGTAAGAGTGAAGGACGAACAGTTCGTGTCAGAGCATCCACGCAAGCCGCAGTGACTCCTCGTGCTCCTCCTGTGACTACGACGAGGTCTCCTTCAGAGAGACGCGGAAGAGCCGTTCCGGTAGTTTCTTCTTTCTGGAGCAAGGTGTGGCATCGACCTTGGGAGTGAAGACCCACTTCCATTTCTTCTCCATGAAAAATTTCTT
This sequence comes from Planctomycetota bacterium, assembly GCA_016776905.1. Classification (GTDB taxonomy): domain Bacteria; phylum Planctomycetota; class UBA8108; order UBA1146; family UBA1146; genus UBA12191. The sequence goes on from JADHSM010000004.1 coordinate 5,956, forward strand.
GTACGAGTGTCTTTGAAACAACTGCGGGAGCGGTTTCTGAGGAGATATCTATTCCTCGAACGACAAACTCCGGCCATTCTCGGCATGCACAACGAGCCAGTCCCAAAAGGTGTCCGCTGTTGGGATCTCCGCAATCTTGCTTTCCAGATAATCCAAATTGACCATCCATGCGACTGACGAGATGGATCGACGCATGACCTTGAGCGTCATTGCCGAGTCTTTTTCCTGCTTCACGCAGCCACCGGAAGGACGTTAACGCATCGTTACTTAAGGTCGTCTTGTTTCCGATCAGAATCATTCCACCAAGAGCAGAATCATTGCTGCGAGAAGGAATCTCTGAATGAGAAGGAAGAGATATCACGTGTACGCTTCGATTCGAGAGCTCTTTTTCAACAGCGACGCGAATGCTTTCGTCGTCACAGATCAGCCACCAGGAATTCTTTGTATCCAGTTCGATTTCGCTAGAGAGATCCAGAGAGGAGAGTTCAGTGATGACCGGTGTTGCCACGATCGGTCGAGAGCCATTCTTCTCTTCTTTGCGTTCCAGTGGAGATTCAACCGCATGCGGTATGGCAGGGAAGGACTCGGTGGAAGCAGGAGAGGACTCGGTGGAAGTCGTATACCACCCTGATATAGCCTCGATCGAACGAAGAGTCCCCAATTTATCTGCAGGGATCGCCTGCAAGTCAGGCTTGTGTTCTCTCAGGGCTGAGAGAATCTCTACTCTTTTGATGCTGTCGATACCAAGGTCTGCTTCGAGATCGAGGTCGATTCCGATGGCATCTTCTGGATAGCCGGTTTTCTCTGAAACGACTCTGACCAAGATAGACGTCAAATCGGTGAGATTCGTATCGGTACTTTCACTCTGCGGAGAGATTTCGCCAAGATCGACAGGCGTTTCTTTCTCAGGAGCGCTTCCCGATTCTGACAAGGCCTCTGATAAAAGGCGGATGGATCTTAAGGAACCCAATAACTCGGGGGCCAATGTGGGTAATTCTGGGATCTCCTGCCGAAGAGCCGAAAGAATCTCGACACGTTTTATGCTGTCGATGCCTAGATCCGCTTCCAAGTCTAATTCGATTCCGATGGCGTCTTCTGGGTATCCCGTCTTCTCTGCAATAATGGTGACCATGAGAGGGATCAATGACACGTCGTCAGAGGGGCTTTGTTCAGCAGAAGTCGCCTGAGTTGAACGACGATCCGAGTCGTCATTTGAGACTGAATCTGAGCCTAGATATTTTGCCAAAGCGTCAATGGTCCGAAGTGATCCGAGAGTTTCGGGAGGTAACGTCGGAAGTGTGGGGTCCTGTTGCCGCAGAGCTGAGAGAATCTCGACCCTTTTGATGCTGTCGATTCCGAGATCGGCTTCGAGATCTAAATCGGTTCCTATCGCGGATGCCGGATACCCTGTCTTTTCTGCAACAATCTCGACGAGAGTATTGATGAGTGAATGTGGCGGATGGTCATGTGTCTCCGTGGAAACCGTCTCTGAAATTGTAAGTTCTGAAGAGTGCTGAACTTCTTCGGGCTCCGCACCTGCGTAGTACTCAATGATCGCGTCAATGGTTCGGAGTGAACCTAAAGTTTCGGGGGGAAGAGCCGTGAGTTCAGGTTTTCTTTGTCGAAGAGAGCTGAGAATTTCTACACGCTTGATGCTATCGATACCCAGATCGGCTTCGAGGTCTAAGTTTGTGCCGATCGCCTCCACGGGATATCCCGTTTTTTCTGCAACAACTTCGATCAAAAGAGTTGCTAGAGAATCATTGCTTCCGAATTCTTTGCTATTTGAAGCGTCAACAGATGGAGTTTCTACGGGAGCATGACTTCCCTGATGCACTGGAGAATCTGGGGACGATTCTAGAAATCGAGATACGAGTGCCGTCATCGTTCGCAGAGATCCCAGTGTCTCGGGTTCCAAAGAAGGAAGTTCGGGGCGCGCTTGTCGAAGTGCGGACAAGATTTCTACTCTTTTGATGCTGTCAATCCCGAGATCTGCTTCCAGATCCATTTCAGGTCCGATGGCATCTGTGGGGTATCCCGTCTTTTCTGAAATAACTTGGGTGAGAAAAGTACGGAGTGATTGTTCTTGTGAACTTACAGGTGAATCGACCGCTGGTGCAGTTACCGGTGTATCAATGGAAACGTTGACCGGAGTCTCGAAGACCACGTCGTCGTGAGTTTCGATGATCTCCTCGGCAAAAACTTGTGCCTCGGCTTTTACAGGAGCTTTCAATTCTAGGGGAATCTCAGTTCCTGAAAGAGAGTGCTCAAGCGCCAATTCTGCATTCTTTTGTACCGCGTCAAGAATGCGTCTTGTTTCGAGTGCTTTCTCGATGGCATCCATCAATGCTTCTTGCTGATCGAGAAGCGCTGTGGATTCGGTATGACTGTGAGTCTCATTTTCCTGAGCCGCTATCTTGGAGACGGGAGCGTCTGCATGAGAGTTGGAAGCTGCGGTGTCGGAGAGAGGAGCCTTCTCCTTTGCCGAGGTCTGTATATTTTGGGGCAGATGCTGGGGTGCTTCTGGAACTGCACGTTTTTCTTTTCCAGGAAGGCCTTCCCCAGGTTTGAGGTTAGCCCCTCTCAAGAAGACCACGGGTCCCTTTCTCTCCTTGGGCGAAGAGAGAGCTTTTGGTTTCCATAATCGGAGGTCGGTGACATGTCCTCGACATGCGATGACCGCCAGCGCGCGTGCAAGGCTGCGGCCATCGGGCTCATCCGATTCTGTATTGATGGCGTACACAGGTTTTGCTGAAGCCGATGCGATCGACCGGATAAGACCTGTCAGGATCTTTCCTGGACCCACTTCAACAAATGTCGAAGCACCGTCCCGTATCATTTCTTCAATCATCTCTTTAAAGAGGACGGGCTGAGCAATTTGGTGCGCCAGCATTTTGCGGCAATCTTCAGTTTCAGTAGGGTATGGAGTCGCCGTGGTATTCGAATAGACCGGTCGTGTTCCCGTTTCGAATCTTACTTTTTCTAAGACTTCTTCGAAGGGACTTGCCGCTGATGACACAAGATTGGAATGGAAAGCAGCAGAGACGGGCAGTGGTATGCAGCGAACACCTCTATTTTCCAAATCTTTACGCGCGGCATCTATCGCAGAAGTCGGACCTGAAAGAACGGCTTGTTCAGGAGCATTTCTGTTGGCGACGACGAGGTGAGGCCAATTCTCATGGACCAGTCTTTCGAGTTCTCCGAGTGGTAACTGAACAGCGAGCATCGTTCCAGCATCGTCTCCGCCTGCTTCTGCCATCAGTCGACCTCTAAAGTTGGCCAATTGATGGAAGTCAGATGGTGAGACTCTATTGGCCGCGGCGAGGGCCGTGAGTTCGCCAAATGAGTGCCCGGCAAACAGATCTCCCTGGACTCCCAGTCCTTCGAGGATGCGATACATCCCCAAACTGGTGGCTCCAATTGCTGGTTGAGCAATATTCGTACGGCGAAGTTCTGCCTGTAATTGCTCATCTAAATCTTGCCAATTTCTGGGTGGCCAGATGACTTCGGAGAGCCCCTTTTGATCGTTCGGACTCCAAAAACTCGCCTCAGCTTGATCCAAAACTTCCAGTAATCCTGGGAAGTGGCAGGCGAGTGATCTGCACATCTGAATTCTCTGTGAACCTTGGCCCGGGAAAACGATGGCGAGCTTTCCGTTGGGAAGGCCATTCCCTCGCTCGATTCCGGAAGGTAATGACCAGGATGTCGAGGATTCACTTCTGAGAGTTTGAAGTGCTTGCTGGAGGAGGATTTTCGCATCTCCACCATTGGGCACAGTGATCACAATCCTGTCCGTATCGGTGGGCTGAAATTGATTTCGTGATTCGCGTGCACTCGCCTCAAGAGAATCAGAACTGTCGTCTTCTTTTAAATTCGAAATGGACTGAGACAACTTGTCGGCAAGGCCAGTAGGGGAATGGGCGGAGAATGCGAAAATATCAGCAAGCCCGCTCCAATCGACTTCCGCTCTTTTCGCTGAATGCTCTTCAAGGACCGCGTGAAAGTTACTTCCACCGAATCCGAAGGAGGAGACAGCCGCTCTTCGAGGTGAATCGGGTCGTCGAACCCATGGCCGAGCAGATTCTTCGACGTGGAATGGACTTTCTGTCGATCCAAGTTCTTCGAGAGGACGTCTGATTTTTAGACTCGGGGGTTGAACTTTGTGGTGGAGAGACAAGACCGCCTTGATCAATCCCGCTGCACCAGCGGCGGCTTTGGTATGGCCGATCTGTGACTTCACGGATCCTAGCGCAACACTTCCTGGACGTGTCCCTGATTGACGATAGATTTCATCGAGAGCTTTTAATTCGGTCGCATCTCCGACAGCAGTTCCGGTTCCGTGTGCTTCTACCATTTCGATGGTAGAGGGATTTATATCTGCTAAGGAGTAAGCGTCATTCAGTGCACGTTGTTGCCCCGGAGATGTTGGAGCGTAGATGGCGGACCCTTTTCCGTCGGAAGAAGTTCCGACAGAGAGTAGCTTTGCATATATCCGATCTCCATCACGTTCCGCATCCGAGAGCCTCTTGAGAACAAGAACTCCGAGACCTTCGCCGAGGACGGTGCCATCTCCATCTGCATCGAAGGGGCGAGCATCGCCCGTAGCGGAGAGTGCAGGAGTCTTTGAGAAGCACATGTACATGAAAATGTCGTTAAACGTGTCAACACCACCGGTGATGACCATGTCTGAACGTCCACTTTTCAATTCCATAGAAGCTAAGTGCACTGCTGCCAATGAAGACGCACATGCGGCATCAGTGACGCAATTTGTACCGTGGAGATCTAATCTGTTGGCAATGCGACCCGCAACGACATTACCCAATAAGCCTGGGAATGAATTTTCCTGCCAATCGACATATCCTTCAGAAATATTTCTAACAACTTCCCGAGCGACATCATCTTCGACTCCCGCTTCTCGAAGAGCTTTCCACCAATGGGGATGGCCTAGTCGAGCACCTAGGGGGACGACGAGTTCTAGTGCTCCGGTGACTCCGAGAATGACCGAGGCTTTCGAACGATCAAAAGTACGAGTGGCATCGTAGCCGGCGTCTTCGAGGGCCTGTTTGGCAGCGACGAGGCCCAATAGTTGGGAAGTATCAGTCGCTTCTAGATCACGTGGGGTAATTCCGTATTCCAAAGGATGAAAGGGAATAGGAGAGAGAAACGCTCCTCTTTTTCCATAGGTGCGGTCGGGGGAACTTTTATCGGGGTCGTGGTAGTCATCGACATCCCAATATCCGGGAGGGATCTCCTCGATATGATCTTCTCCGGATCTTAACCCAGCCCAATAGCCGTGACGATCCTGACTGCCTGGGAAGAGGCAACCGAGACCGACTATGGCAATGTCGTCTTCATTAGGTCGGGGATCATTTCCTCGAGACGCTGTCATGAAAGAATCCTCACAGTGTTGATCTAAGATGTTGAATTTGATGGTCGGAATTTCCCGAAGATTGAATTTGAGGCATACGCCAGCCATTCACGGGAATTTGAAAGCCCTGTCTTTGCAGATCATGGGCTCTAAGGCAAAGAGCGGCTCCAGCCATCAATGCGCGGGATACACGGGCGACACCTCGCCCAGCAGGGAATTCGAGTGTCGTTCCCCGAGTCCATTCATTGAAGGCTCCCATTGCGGGTCCACACCAGATTTGATAATCGAGTGCTCTTTGAGGATCTCCACTATTTGCCCAGTCAGATGATTTACCAAGATACCATCTGAAGATCAGAGCCATCCGATGATGCGAGTCCTGCTCTGCACGCTCGATTTGTGAAGGTTCTCTTTCGAGGAAGAAGTTTCGAGTATGACTCCACACTTCCTCTAGAGGCATTCTGAAAATTTCATTTTCAATGCGTTGGCGATCATTGGCGGGAATCTCATCTATCGCATCATAAGCTCTGTAGAGTTCCAGAAGTCTTCGTGCTCTCGGTCCAAACATTGTTCCTCTGCGGAGTACTTGCAGATGGACTCCCATCTCAAACATATCGGATGCTGGAGCCATGATGACATCGGCAGGTCCCGCAGTGGCCAATAGATCTCGGACTTTGGGACTGGAACCCGACTCAGAACAAGCCTGATGGACAGAGCCGACGACGACATAGCCCGCACCTAGTGCGAATGCTGCAGCGATGGCATCGGGAGTCCCCAATCCACCTGCTGCTCCTATTCGTACCTTTGCCGTACGGTGTAGGTTTCCAGCGAGCGTATCTCTCAGTTTACAGAATGCGGGAACGAGTGTTGTCAGGGGTCTGTTGTCGGTGTGACCTCCCGAATCGGCTTCTGCAGTGAGGTCATCACAAAGAGGCCACTCTTTGGCCCATTGAGATTGTTCAGCAGTAATCTCTCCTGAAGCGAGTAATTTTCTGACGATGGGCTCTGGAGCGGGTGAAAGAAATTTACGTGCGACTTCGAGTCGAGATGCCTTCGCCATGATGGAGGTTTTCGCCCGAACTTCTCCTCCGGGTCCTTTTTCGAGACCCTGTAAACGGAGTCTGATCAAGGGCTCGGAAATATCGAGATATGCACTGGCTTCCACATGGCGAATCTCACGAGTCGAAATCAATCGAGAGACTTCATTTTCAATCGTAGGTTCAGACGGGCTATGGATGAGATTGCAGCCCCATGGTTTGTCCGGGCAACGGGACTGAAGTTCGGAGAGCGCTTGTGCGACCTTGTCAGGTGTTTGACCTGCGGCGCCGTAGAAACCCAGACTTCCATCTCTGGACAGAGCCTCGACAAGATCAACGCTGGCAATACCGTTGGCCATCGATCCGCCCACGTACGCATGTGCCAAATGATGATCGCGCACGAAATCTGAAGAACCCATTGAAGAAGTAGGGACAGAGGGAATCCAGCCCGATATCGGGGGAGCGGTGGTTTGTATTTCTGTAGAACTAGGAGAGAGGTGGTCCGGCGCAGATGACTTCCAGGTCCGAGGACTCTCTGCAGTTCCGCCAAGAAACCAACTTGAATTCAGATCGAAAAATGCATTTTCAAATGGGGTTTCACTCCATAAAGCGGAGGAATTCCACAATGCTTGCGGGGGAAGTCCCGGTCCTTCAGAGAGAGAATCCGATGAGTGGGATCTCTCCCCGAATTCCTTCGATTGTGATCCGAATTCGGATGCCATCGAGCCTCCCCATATCAATTGCTGATCCGGTCCGAAGCAGCCCGGACCACGACCCGCCAAGATACATCCGGTAACGCACCGAAGCACCCACAATGACCAGATCTGAGCCGAATATGGCGAATTAGAAGGGGACGAATTCCGAGAATCGGGAGCAACCCTCACGAGGTGAAGGAAGCAGGATCCAGAGAGGATCTACGGTTGGATAATCAAGTCGTATTCGAGAGGGCCTATTAAGGTCGAATCTGAGCAAGAAACCCGTAAAACCAGCACTCCATTGGTATCTGGTCCGGCTTCGACGAAAAAGGGATCGAAGAAGAAGGGCGGGGTGGCTTGACGAGTTTGAATAATTTCAGATCCGTCGGCTGAATATTGACTCAAGACGGGGGTCAAAAGTGAAGAAATTCGCTTGGCGAGAGCCTCCACCCGGACAGGATTTGTCGTTGGGAGCTGAACTCTGATCCAGTCGATATCAGAGGAAGTCGAGAGGGATCCCTGTATGCGAAATGAGCCGCCCGAGAAGAGCGGAGTCGTCTCTAGGGAGTCATTCAATGCATCCAGGTTGATATCTTCGTCGATATGCGTTCCGACTCTATGACGGATCACTCGATAGACATCTGACCCATTTTCTAAACCGGAATAAGGAAGCAGTCTGATCTCACAATCATCTCCGTCGACCAATCCGTCCAATTGCAACTGTAACTGATTGTCATTGATCATCAGAGTTTGAAAGTCGCTTTGATCGACGCCATTGACGTATATCCGCGCTGAATTTTTGATGTTCAGGGAGAAGGGCCGAGTGAAAACGAGAGTCAAGGTATCGGTTGTCAAAGGTGTAGCAGGAGAGGGCGTGATCGAGATCAGTTCTGTATTTCGAGGAGGATCCGCCAATGCTGGATCGGGCCCCACAAATGAGAGTGGGTTATTTCCGCTGGGTCCCAGATTCTCAGGGAAACCATCGAGTCCGGTTACAAAAGGATTACCGCCATTCTCGGCGAGGGTCCCCGGCAACGGAGTCGAGTCTTCGTCGGGACCCTGATCCTGATTCCAAACAAAGACAGCGACAGAAGCAGAAGCGATGCTCGGAGCAGGATCCAGAGAATATTGTCCGCCTTGAAGCAAGCTGCAACTTCTCAACTGACCATCGTCGCAGATTTCAACAGTTGCTCCTGGTGTCAGATTCAGAGGAATGTCCGCCAGTAAATTACCATTGGGAAGGATCTGCCCACGGGTGTATTGACTGGGGCTTGCCAGAATCTGAGCGATTCCTACCTGGGATTGATTGGGAAGGTCGAGGGGGAGATTTGATCCTGAGATCAGGCAGTACTGAAGGTTCGAAAAGTCTGCATGACTGGCGAAATCAGAAGCAATGCTATCCTGAAGCGCTATTTGTCCTCGGTCAGCCTGAAGGGGACCGAGAAGGTTTCCTTCGAGCCAGCAGTTGGTTGCAAAAATGGAGCAGAGATCGAGTGTGGCGATCCCGAATCCGGCATTTCCTATGATGTTACAGTTTCTCACCTGAGGTTGAGATCCATTTGGAATGGAAGAAACAAGCAGTCCATCGGCGCCATTCGCACTGATCTGGCATCGTGAAATTCTGAACGCCGCAGGAGCATCTCCATCGAGGAACAATCCTGTTGCTCCGTTATCATTGATAAGGGAGTCATCTATGCGTACCCGGATATCTGTGGAATCAGATGGAGTGCTATCGACATCTATAACGATTCCTTCAAGAGCATTTCCGGAGATGCGGCAGTTCCGTATCTTGACACGTGTTGAAGATTCTTCGATCGCACCTGGGATCAGAGGAGGGACTGCTGCAAGGTCGAGGTCGATTCCCTCGTCACCATTATTGAAAATGTTGCAGCGGGTAATCTCAATCTTTGCTTGTTTGTCAAAACCGGTATAGATCCATTGACTCTCGATACCTTCGTTCAGATTGTTTCTAATCTCTGAATTGTCGATACGGATTTCGGGGATGCCAACAATTCTCAAACCTTCACCGTTGCAGTTTGTGATCAGGCAGTTCGCGACGAGAACCTCAATCACATTTCCTTCAAGGAAATCCGACCTAAGGTCCATGCCTTGGGTGATCGCACCTGAAAGTTGGCAACGGGTGATCCTAGAGAAAGAATCTTCTGCAAAAACACAACTCTCCGCGATCCCATTTCCTGCAAGGCTGAGTCCATCGATGCCATTGAGAGCTTCTCCGGGCCTGAGGTTTACGAGGTCCGTTGAAAAAAGGATGCCAAATTGAGTTAAGAGTTCATCTGGATTACGAGTGAGAGGATCGAATGATTCTTCGAAACCTCCGAAAACCATCATTCCTGGAAGAAGGAACAAGTTCTCGGGATAAAGGCCTTCGGCGACATGAAGATTGACTCCTCCCAGTGGAATACTAGAGGCAATGGCAGCTCCCATTGTAGGAAATGCACTCGCCGGAGTCAGGCCGTTAGCACCTGCAGTTGAGGCACCAGATCGAATGTACCGCACCGGATGGGGAGTCGCTGGCCAAGATGGGAATTTGGGACTGACTTCATTGTCCTCGTCTCTAGCGAGGACCACGACATTCCAAGTTTGACCATTGACCAATCCTTCGATCATCGAGTGTGTTTCTCCTGTGACGATTTCAGTGGGATTGGCAAAATTGATGGGGGTTCCCCTTGGGGACATGTAGATGAGGTATTCGATGAGTTCATGGGGGGTCAAATCATCGGTGGCTTGCGCCCAGCCGACTTTGAGCCAACCGTCTCCAGCGACAAGGTCATTCAGTCCCGCAAATCGGGGATGGGTGACGAGTGCTTGTCCATTCGCTCCAAGACCACTGCCGGGTTCAATAGAGATGACGTCTATCGTCGGTCTCTCCGGAGGAGTGAATCTGCTACATCCGATAAGAATGTAGGTGAGGCATAATGTATAGGCGAAGGTTCTTAGCATGTGACCTCAAAAATAGTATTTGATCTGAACTGAGGAAAACCAACCGGAGTCTGCATCGGGACCAAATGCATCGCCTGGGAGAAAGTGACCGACTTCAAACTCCAGATCGAATTGATCCAGAAAGTCGTTGAATCCGATCACAAGATCGATTTCTGACCCGAGATCGGTATCCAAACCATTGGGACTCGCTTTAAGTCTGGATCTTCGAAGGGAATCTGCAGCCTCTACTTGATTATATCGATGAAACACCAGATCAATGCTGCAGTTTTCCATGGGTTTAATCCCGCCACCAATGGTGAAGATGGACATATTGGAAAGTTCAGGCCTGAGTAGGACTCCGAGATATCTATAGGAAGATATTCCATAGTATCGGGAATTATTGTCCTGATATCCCGTCTGGCGAAAATTGTTGTCGGTGCCATCGTCGGGATCAGAATCTCCTGATCCCCAAGCCCAGCCGCCAAACAGGTAAGGATTCATCGGCAATTTATCGAATCGACGCGCCACGGAGGCATCGATTCCAAATGCTGAAATCTTGTCGAAACCGCTGACTCCATCGACATATGCTCCGTCGACCCACCAGCGGAGATCCCCATCCATGGCTCTTCCATTTGATTGGAACCCGACGAAGAAGGGCGATTCATTGAGTCTTTGAACAGGGAGGGAAGGATCGATACTTCGATCCTGAATAATATCAATGATGTAGATCGCATGCTGTGTCTTCGTTTCTGGACGCCAGCGACCCACAAAAATGTGTTGGTGACGATCTTCTATTTCAACAGGAGGAGATCCAAAAAACGAAGACCATGATGCTTCAATAGAGAACGGACCCTTTTCCCATTCGACCCGAATAGCATCGAGAGAAGTATCGTAAAACCATTCTCGACCTTCATCGAAGTCCATTCGACCCACTTGTAAGGAGATGGGTTGTCCTCCAAGACCTCGTTGAAAATAGTAGAGTTCTTCTAGGCCCGTTTTATCTTCTGAAAGTGTGACGGCTTCGTCATCTTCTGCAGTTGTTGAATTTTTGGTACGCCCTTTTGCAAAGAGGAAGCGATCAACGTCGATAGACCATAAAGCTTGAAGTGAAAGAGACCACTCTTGATCTTCTCGATTCGCTTCTTCAAAGTCGTCGAGGTCCATGTTTTCACGTTCTTCATGTTCAAAGTAGAGTCTTCCGGAAATCCCGAGACGATCGTCTAAGAACCTTGTGCCAGTTTTTGGCCTTCTATCGTCACGGTCATAAAGAGGCACTGCTACTTTTCGAAAAATTCCTTCAGGAATCTCAGTCGAACTTCCGATACGGCATCGGATTCCATGGACTATCAATATAGAAATTCCATCTTCGTCTAATTCCTGAGCTTCGACATATCCTTCAAGCTCCAATAGGCCCAATTTTTTTGGCTTAGGCGAGGTTTCAACTTCAATCTCAACAGCCTTGAATTGCAATGGACTGGTGAATTCGCCTTCAATTTCAACGCGCCAACCTAGTTTTATCTCATGAAGCTCGTGAGATTCACCTTCGTTGTCAGCATCGTCAAAATCGGTGTTGTCATCGATGAGGATAGTGAATGGTCCTACCACCATCTGCGAGTTTTCAAGATTAACTTCCCGGACGATACCTTTGATTTCTAGGAAATCAGCGTCTTCTTCTCTCACCAATTTGACAGCGTTGAGAGTCTCTCCATCGAAGACTCCATCCACCTCTACTCGAGTACCAGGTGCGAAAAGAATCGAGTCATTTTTTTTATCGTCCTGATTTATTCCATCTTGTCCGATGGTCAATGCTAGTAGGGTGATGAAGATTAAGCTCATCAGAGAACTCCTTGCCAATCTCCACTGTCGTGGAGCAGATCATCCAAGTCACTTTTTAGTTTGTGCAGCAATGAATCGGGTCGATTTCGCCTAGAATATATAAGAAGTAATCGTGTGAAGGTTGAAGCGGTCCAAGTTTTTATCCGATTCGAATCGACTCCTCTTGAGTTTGCTGATCGAATCAATTTCAGAGCCACTTCTTTCCATGGAACAGGACAGCCTTGATATGAGCGTAATCTCATATGGGCAATGATATTCCCTACGTCCAAGCCGGGGTCTGAGTAAGCCAAGAGGTCCATGTCGAGTAGGTATGTTTCATCACCTGAAACAAGAACTTGCTTATCATGGAAATCTCGATGGCAAAGGACAGGCTCTTGAGAATCCAGAGATTTTAATCTGGAAATCACTTTTTCAACCAATGGGGTGACGTCTTCTGGAGCGTCCCTCAGCATACGATTGAATACCTGAAGACGTTTTTCAAGAATCTCAATTTCATCTTCAGTTGTGTGGCTTGGGAGATCTTCAGTGATATCGCTTTCGGCGAGCCATTCGAGAATGTTATCCAAAGCGGTTCCGTGTCGAGGATCCCAAAGTCCGGATTTCCAAAGAGAATTGAGACTTTTTCCAGGGGCGGCTTCAAGAGTGAGTGTCTTAATGTCTTCTTGCCAGTCAAGGACGGCCGGGACAGAAATATTGCGTTCAGGGTTTCCCGAAGCGAGGCATTTCCAGCGTTTTAATATTTGGCGATCCTTGCGGAATATTTTCGCGAATTTATCAGGACCTAATCTGAATATAGCTCTACTGCCGATTCTCCACGCTAAGAGTTCCACGGGTGTACCTTTAGATATCCAATGATTCATCGCTGCTGAGATGGCGGGGAGACGCGTATCGTCTAGCGCAGCCAGAGGTTTCATTTTTCCTTCGGCGTTCACATGGAACCAATTCACGGCGTGATCACTGGATTCACCATGTAGGCAGTACCAGCCACCTTTTTTGGATTCTTCTACTCGGACCCAAGGACCTTTATCACGAAGAGCTCGATCAAGAGGTGAGATCAAATGATCGGTCCATTGTGGGGTTGCTTCCTGATTGGAAGAGATGGATTTATCCATTTCGTTCCACCGTTCGGAGCAATGAGTTGCACCATTCGATGGATTTCTCCAACTCATCGGGCCATGTTTCTGAGAATGATCGAAATGGGTCAAAAGATCTTCTTAGTCGAGCAAGACAGCGACCAAGAATAAGTTCTTCTTTTGATATTTTGCGAGGAGCACACTTCTGGTACTGCTCTAAGAGTGCTTGTGCCACGTCTTCCGATTCCCCCGCAAGGATGAGATCTTCCATGAGGGACCCTAAGTCCATGCAAGCAAATCCTCTGCCGGCTCTATCGAAGTCAAGAAAGATGATCTGGTCACCATCCTGAAGTATTTGAAGCCTATGGAGGTCACCATGGGCAAGAACAGAGGGCACAAGATTTAGGCACTGAACATGATTTTTGAGTCTGTTTGAAAGTGACAGAAGGTTAAATCGACTTTGAGGCCTGAGATTTGACAGATCTGAGACAAGGTTATCAATTTCATTGGCCATGATTTGTGGGGGAGGGTGAGTGCTGGTCTCCAGCGGGATTTGGTGAAGCTCATTGAGTGCCAATGCGATTTTCTGAGGGAAATCACCAGCATTGGGTCCTGAGAAATCTAAATGATGACCTTCGATCCACTCATGCCCAAAGATGTTCATTGCAGGACTCGTTCCTACAAATCGAGGTGTTTTGAAAAACTGACAATTCTTAGTGGCATTAGAAATGGCAAGAGCCAGCTCTAGAGATTGAGAAATGGTTTTTCGATTTTCGACTTTTAAATGTAGTAACTTTCGAATCTTCTTGTCTTCATTCAAATTTCTCAATTTGACTTTTGTTTTCAGTACACATCTACGACCTGGTTTGTATGCAATCAATGAATGACGAGTAAGGCTTCTTTGTAATCGCCAATCGTCATATGAGATCTCTCCCAGCATCGGCTCGAGGAGTCTCCTGAACCTACTGGGTTCAAAAATCCTTCGTAACTGAGGAATCTCTTCATCACCCGGGAAGGGGACTCCAACGGTAAAGGACTCTTCATCTAGAAAAGAGGAATCGCCAACACTATTTGTGCCTAGATTTTTTGTAAGAATCTTCTGGTGGTAATCCTTTGCTGACTCAAGATTTCCAAAGATTCGAAGGTTAATCCCAGAAGGAGGAGTATCAGACGAACCATCTTTCAGGCCTTTTACAAAGAGTCGGCAAGACTCAGGTTTATTTCTAATGTATGTCACGTGTTTAGGCAGGTCTTCAATTTCGAAAACCCATCCCTTTTTCTGCCATTTCTCCCAAAGTTCGCCGGAGAAAAAGGCAGATAAACTCTGTGGTGAATTGGGTGGAATTGGAATCATTGAGCGGTTCCTCCGGATTCTCCAGAGGTATGCGAGACGACTCTCCCCGCTTCCAAGACAAGCTTTGAATCAAACGATTCCATCAGCTCTTCATCATGAGTGATGAGTAACAATGTTTTACCCGTAAATTCACTGAGCAACATGTCTTGGATAACTCTCCGACTTTCAGGATCGATGGCTGTAGTCGGTTCATCGAGGATGACAATGGGGGAGTTTCTTAGTAACGCAGTGCTCAGTGTGAGGCGGCGTTTCTCTCCTCCTGAGAGATCCTGACCACCTTCAGACAGTTCTCTGTCTAAGCCTGAAGGATCGTCGAGGATGAAGTCACATTTTGATTTTTTTAATGCGTCGTACATTTCTTCATCGGTCGCCTCTGGCCGATGGAATTCCAAGTGTTCTCGAACACTCCCCGAAAGAATGAAACTTTCCTGCAAGACGATAGAGATTTGATCCCTCAGACTTTGGAGTGTCCACGAAGTGATGGGGACTCCATCGATGAGGATGGCTCCTTTTTCAGGTTCGTATAATCTTGAGAGGAGAGCCGTTAGCGTACTTTTTCCAGCACCATTCGGGCCACAGAGAACCAAATGTTCACCATTCTTTATATCAAGACAAACATCGTCCAAGACCATTCGTCGCGGTTCCTCTGGTGAATCCGTGGCGATTTGTTCTTCGGTCTCCTCAATGGGAGCCTGATATGAGAACGTGACGTTTTTGAAGGTGATATTTCCTTGGAGTGGTGGCGCTTCAATTGCGTTGGGCAAATCGATTTCTTCTGGATTGATGCGAAGTATTTCAGAGATTCTTTCTGCACATGCCGATGCTTTACCGATTTTCCCTGATAGCCGTGCTGCTTTTCGAAGCGGCTTTTGCAGTGACCTTACATAGGAGATAAATACTAATAGGTCACCAGGAGTGATGTCGGAGTTGATGTGGACTCTGTAGGCCCCCGCTAGCAAGACTATTGAAAGACCTCCCGCGAAAATCAGTTCTGTCCAACGCGATAAAGCGGCTTGAAGCCGTGTTGCCCGGACTCCTTGGCGCAAGGACGAGCGATTTTTTCTGGCAAACTTCCGAACAACTTCAGATTCTCGACCTAATGATTTAATGAGTTTAAGAGAGGTAAGGCCTTCCCCAGTTGTGAAGGCAATATCTCCTTCATGCTCTCTTTGTTTCTTCGCTACTTTTGTAATTTTGACACTGAATAATCGTGCAAGAATAGTGATCAAAATTAATACGACAAGTGAGACAACAGAAAGTTGCGGATCAATCCACGCCATCAGTGAAAGGGTGGTTATGGCCTGAACCAGTCTGCCTGAAAAGTCTACTAACTCTGTCGACAAGACGTCTCGTAGCATAGGCACATCGCCTGTTATTCGGACAAGAAGGTCTCCCAGTTTTTGCCTCTTGTGGAATCTCATTGAAAGTAGGAGAAGGTGTGAGTACACACGCTTCCTTAACTTCATCATCATTCGTTGGCCAGCGATGGCGCTCAGGATTGTCCGGAAATAACCTGCGATTCCTTGACCCAAAGAGATAAGGAGGACCGCGAGACTGACAAAACCCAAGAATTGAATCGGCTGCTCAAGTGGCCAAGCGGGATTAATAAATGGAAGCGTGTCAGCGTTACTCGGCATCAATAAGCCATCGAAGATGTACTTCACGGGCCATGGAGCGAGGAGTGCGAATCCGATTTCAAAAACCAGCGCGAATGCAGATGCTCCCAAAAGAGGAGATTGTTCTCGCAATAGGTCTCCATGTTTTCCTGTAATGGTACTCCAGTCGTGTAGACCTTTTCCCAGAGTCGATACAGGATTCATTTCGCCTTCTCCACCGCGTCCAGAATTTGACGAGCTCTAATTTTCCAAGTGCTGTTTTCTAGAATCCACTGCCTGCAACTTTGACCGGCCTCCGACAACTTTTTTAAATCTGAGATTTGCGACTGAATGGCCAGTGCAAAGCCTTTGTTATCCCCTGCTTGGACGAGTGTTCCTCGATCACCCAAGACAATATCTGATATCTGACCACGATCGGTGGCTACTACCGGGAGTCCAGAGCTGAAGTATTCGTAAATCTTCAACGGTGAAAACCAAAAGTCTTCCATGCTTGGGTATGGGGCCACTCCAAGATCACATGCCCCTAACCATTCACCGACTTCAGAATGGGGGATACTTCCAGTGAAATGTATCCGGTCGCTGAGTCCTTTTTTCTGAACATTAATCTCAAAGGCGTGTTTTTCTGGGCCATCGCCAATGCAAAGTAGATGCGCATTTGAACCCAAATCTTTGACAAGTATTTCAAAGGATTGCAACAAGTCATGGATGCCATGCCATGGACGGAATGATCCCGTAAAACCGAGAATGGGAACACCAGCAGGAGGAAGTCCAGAGGGGCGTTTATTTGCTTTAGGTGTGAAAACTTCAGAATCCACTCCGTTTGGAACAAGGACGACACCTTCGGAATGTTCGCGTTCTGATTCAACCCACTTTTTAATCTCTTCAGAAACACAGATGACGACATCTGCTTCTCGAAGAAGAAGGCGTGAAATCCCATCAGCAAGGGATTCATTCGCGAGTTGACGGTACTTTTTGGATTCGAGAGCCAGTGGACTGTTGACTTCAAGAACGAATGGAACACCAAATTTGCGAGCGAGGTATAAGCCTCCTGGATGCCACAAACTGTATCTCTCGTAAACAAAATCATGAACAGTCTCAATGTCGTCGAGCCTTGCGAGAAACAATCGGGTCTCTCGCTCCTCAATAGATTTATATTTACGTCTCGGAGGAAGTTCCATCGTGTGAATAGGAATGCCCTCGATGGATTTTGCTTCAGGTCGAATTGTATACAGATCACCCTGGAGTCCCAATTCCCGGAACGCCTTGCAAATAGAAGCCACGTGAATGCTGGCTCCTTTTTGTCCAGGAATAGGTATTCCTGGATCTGCACAAATGTAGGTGAACTTATCGACTGATTTCATTGAGCATTATTTTTCGTACTTGATTCGAAGTGACCTCGAAGGGTGGCAACGTTTTTACTCAAGTCGAACAGATTCTCGGATCTGGCTCTTCCTGTGCCAATTTTCCAATCTTCCGACAGTATGCGTGCATGAAGAGTTTTAATGCCATCTGCCATTGCTTGAGCGCTTCCGGGTTCCACCAACTGTCCACTTCCGTCTCCGAGGATTTCAGGGCAGCCTGTCAGAGTGGTTGAAACAGCAGGAAGGTCTAAAGCCAGTGCTTCAAGGAGGACTGTCGGCAGGGCGTCCATATTTCCATCTGCGTCAGGGACGCATGCGAGAGCCATCATTGAGGATTCCGCGCAAACTCTTCTGACCTCTTCAATAGCGAGAGCCCCTAAGAAATTGATATGCCCATCGAGTTCGAGGTTGTGGGCCATATTTTGCAATTTTTCTTGTTCATCACCGTCGCCAATGATGTTGAGTTCTAGGTCTAGACCTTCATCAGCGAGGATTCGAATAGCCTTGAGAAGTACATCGAAGCCCTTTTTTGGAACAAGCCGGCCCACGCTAATCAGCTTTATTGGAGAGGCCTTTAGAGGGCTTCTGTCATCAGGCACTTCAAAGAAATCAAGATTTATTCCATTGTAGAGACGGTGGATTTTTGTGGCATCTACACCTGGGGTTTTCTCAATAATGTAATCACGATTAAAATCGCTCACCGTAATTGCGAACGCTGAACGATCGACGAGATCCCGAAACAAGTTCCTGTTGACGGTCTCTCTGAAAATGTCTTTGGCATGACATGTGAATGAAAAGGGGATGTCATATAGAATGTTCACGAGTGCTGCCATGCGAGTGCTTACTGTTGCAAAATGGGCATGCAGGTGTTGAATCCCTTTTTCTTTAGCTTTGGCACCTATGAAGAGTGCTCGAAGCAGCATGTCTAAATCCTTGGGTATCGAATGCTCTTTGAGAAAGTTTGCAGCATTTTGCCAGCGATCCATATGTGGCACGACACCAGGAGAAAACTTTGACAGTTTATCCCAATATGATTCTGGTTTTTCTCTGAGAATGAAATCGATCGTGAGTTTGAGTTCACTCAAACTCCCGTGAAATCTACCGTCTCCTGGCGGCATCAAACTGAAAACGTCAACGCCTACGTTTTGACGCTCTAATTCCAAGATTTCATTGAGAATGAACGTCTCGGATAATCGCGGAAACATCTTCAAGATGTATGCGACCTTGAGCTTCGGTTCATGCTCTGAGGAGTTTGTTTGTGAAGTCATTTTCTTCTTTCCGGGAGATTCGTTGGCGTAAAAGAATCTCGTCGACCCTAGAGAGGAAGTTACCGATGCCATCCATTTGGATGCCAGCTTCTTCAGCAGTAGGGGAGAACGAGCGTTCGAGTGATTGCTTGATCACTTCATTCAGAACTTCACTGTTCAATTTGTCGGGATGAATCATTGCAATGAGATTGAGTTCTGCGAACTTTGTTGCACGAATCAATTGTTCTTTTCTGGGGCTTACCCGAGGGATGATAATGGTGGGCTTCTTTAAAGCGATCGCCTCAAGGGTGGCGTTGTAACCGCCCATGGAAACGATGAGATCTGCCGACTTCAAATGATCTTCAAGATGCGTTGTGAAACGCATGATTTCCGTGTTTCTGATGCCTTGATACTTTTCCACTAGGTCCCGTGCATTTTGTCTAGAAAGGTGCGGACCCGTGATGAGAGTTCCATAGTATTTGTTTGGATTCTCTTTGAGTGTCTGTAGGAATGTTTCTCCAACAGGGAGACCATCTTCTCCGCCTCCTGTGACACACACTATTTTCTTGGCAATCGAAAAACGGTGCTTGAGCCTCATGAGGTGCTCTTCATTGAAAGCAGATGATTTAATTCTTCGCAAGTAGCCGAGGTATTCGATTCTATTTTGCGTAACCTGACTCAAATTGTAGAGCTTGCCTAAATCGAAAATCGCTTGGTTTCCGTAGACCCAAATGTGATCGTAAAGAGATTCGACAAGTATCTTCGAACCTTCATTTCCCCAGTCGGATTGAACTCTTTGACTCTCATCTATGATATCGCGAAGTCCTATTGCGAGTTCTGTTCCTCGTTGCTTCAAGTCTGCAAGGAGAGGAATGAGTTCCCCGTTGAGCCCGGTGGGGACATGGTCCACGACAAAAAGATCGGGATTGAATTCCAATAGCTTGGTGCGCAACTTGTCACGTCGACGTTTGAATGCGGTGATGTGATCGAGTTGTGGATTTCTGGAAATGTATTTGCCGTTTCCATCCTTGGTAACGGGCTCAATCAGGACCAATTCTGTATTTTTGGGCAAGGAGAAGAAAGCGGCTTTTGGGGAACCGGTGATCAGCATGATCTGAATGTCTTGTAGGTGTTCCTGGACATTTTGGGCCAGGAGTAAACAGCGTCTGAAGTGTCCTAAACCAAAACCATCGTGACTGTATAAGGCGAGCCTTTTCAGGGGCCTTTCCGTCATGGGTGGTGGTGATTCTGGCACTAAAGACATTTCGTGTATTCTTCCTTCTCACTTACAGTCGGTTCGATAGGTATTAACAATTGCAAATGCGGGGCCATATATCGGAAACTTGCAGGAATAATATTTAGGGGGCGCCCGTTTGACTTAAGTCGTTATTTTATATTGATTTACATAGATCTCGGTGCTCATTTGCCGAGAGAGAATCCGTCAAGGAATGGCTAGATACGACCGCATAGAATAGTGGCCATCAGCGTCTGGCGAAATATGGCCAGGATCGGCGGAATATAGCCTCTGGGGAGCGGCTAGAGTCCCCTTTTATCGAGTCTGTGGCGGAGCGCTCCTCGGGTTAACCCGAGTAATCGGGCCACTTCAGATACGTTTCCTCCAGTGAAATCGAGAGCTTGCTCTAAAAGTCGGGTTTCGACTTCTGCCAATGTGCAGCTCCCATTTTCAAAGTCGAATGAGATTCTGTCGGGAGTCATGGGCGGAGGAGCGGCAGATCCTCCCGCTGCATCTTGAAGATCCAGTGAGGGCGAGGCCAAAGTCTCCTGATTCGAAATCAGGACCATTCTTTCAACGGTATGGGCTAATTCTCGGACATTTCCAGGCCATCCATATTGGCGCAGTTCGGTCCGGACCTCATCGGGGATGCTCAGCGACTCTTTCCTATATTTTTTTCCATGAATGGCAACGAAGTGATCAATCAACAAGTCGAGGTCTCGACCCCTCTCTCTGAGAGCCGGGAGAGTAATTGAGACCACTTTGAGACGATAGTAGAGATCAGACCTGAAAGTGCCGTCTCTTGACGCTTGTTCCAGATTCTGATTCGTGGCGGCAATGATGCGTACGTCTGCAGAATATTCACGAGTTCCACCGACCCGTCGTACCTTTTTTGTCTCCAAAACATTGAGCAGCTTAGTTTGCATTTCAAGAGGCATGTCGCCGATTTCGTCGAGGAAAATCGTTCCGCCAGCGGCAACCTCAAACAAGCCCTGTTTCTGTTGAGAAGCGCCTGTAAATGAGCCTTTCTCGTGACCAAACAGTTCGCTCTCGATGAGATCTTTGGGTAGACCACTACAATTGACTTGGAGAAATGGGAACCGGGAAAGACTTCCTTTTTCATGAATGTATCGTGCCAATAGATCTTTACCGACACCGGTCTCACCGCCGAGTAATATGGTGGGAAGCTCAGCAGCATTATCGATGGGAATCTTGGACAATTGTTCTACGACTTCGAGAACTCTCTTAATAGGTTCACACTCGCCAACAATCGTTTTACGTTCAGTGAGTGCAGACACCCTTTCGTGGGCATCTACCAGTCTTCTCATCTCGGCGTTTTCAAGTTCACGCTCCACTACGAGATTCAGTTCTTCTAGGTCCAAGGGCTTTTCAAGATAATCGAGAGCGCCTTCTTTCATGGCCTCGACAGCGCTGTCCACTGACGCAAAGGCTGTGACCATGAGGACAGGGACTTCCGGAAGTTCGGCTCTGAGGCTACGAAGTACTTCTAGACCATCAATGTCTGGGAGTTGAACATCAAGAATCGCCATATCTATCGACTCATTCTTGATGATTCTTAGAGCTTCTGCTCCGGTCTCTGCAGGTAGGCAACGGTGACCACCTCTTCCCAACTCAAGGGAGAGTGATTGAAGCAATGGAATCTCATCGTCAAGGATAAGTATCTGTGCCATTGAACTTACCTATTCTTCCTTTGGGAACATTTTTGAATTGATGGGGATCACGAGAGCAAAACTGCTTCCGACACCTGCTTCAGATTCAACATTTATCTGACCCCCATGGCTAGCCATGATACGTTGAGTCAGTGACAGGCCTAATCCTAGTCCAGATTTCTTAGTTGTGAAGTATGGCTTGAACAGATTCGCAAGTGTTTCCTGAGTCATGCCATGGCCATTATCGACAACTGTTATGTGAATCCGATCTCTATCGTACTGGCCACTGAGAGATACCGCACCTCCGGGGTCACAGGATTCGATGGCATTGTTGAGGAGAACAAGGATCGACTGTTCAACCTTTCGACCGTCCATCTGAACTACCGGTAGATTTTGGTCGAGCTGCCAAGTGACTTTGACTTGTCTTTTTTCCGCATAACCTAAGACTGCTTCGCAAACCTGCGGCAGGCGATCTGTAAGGTTTACCGTCTCTACCGTAAGCCTGATAGGCTTGAGACCTTTTAAGAGGTCTTTGAGCCAGCGATCAGCCCTGTCGACAGTTTGTAAGATTTGTTTGAGTGAACCCGAAGCATCGGGTTCTGGGTCTGACCGCATTTTGTTTTGAGCGAGAGCACGGATACTCCCGAGTGGATTTCTGAGATTATGGGCAATGGTTGCAGTCATTTCTCCAACAGCGGCTAGTCGTTCTTTATCGACCAATTTTTCCTGAGAGGTTGCAATCTCTTTGGACATCGATTCTACGTCTCTTGCCAATTGTCCCAATTCTCCTTGTGAGGAAATCGGGATGATCTCGCCATATCTTCCATTTGAGATCTCGCGAGTCGCTTTGGATAGAAGTTCCAGTGGGTTAACGATCCAGCGTCCTATCAGGACATAAAAGACGAAACCAAAGAGAATTAGTGAAATACTGGTCGTTTGGAAAATCAACTTCACTCGGGAAGAGTTCAGTTGAGAAGCAATCTCAAGTTCATTGCTTCTACCTTGGAGAAGTTGCTCCAGAGTTTGCATCGCCTCTGTGATATCGGGGATTAATCGAGTTTTGAGCCAACGCTTCGGTAGATCCAGGTTTTTAGATTGAGCACCTTCTTCATCCAGGTATCTCAATGCTCGAGTGACTGCTCTGGAAAAGTCTGTGACTGGACGAGAGAGTCGTTTCATCGCCGCTTGGAAAAGCTGATCTTCTTCTGGGTTCTCATCTTGCATCCTCGAGAGGATGGAACGGCACTCTTGGAGCCTATCTAGGAAGACTTTTCGCTCCTTGTTTCCCCATGATTGCAAATCTTCTATCTCTGAACTCGCCTCAAGTAGCAAGTCTCTGACTTTACCCACTTCTATTAATCGGCTTCGTCCACTGGAGCCTTCTTGAATCGCATTATCGAGGTCATGAATAACGATGAGTGCGAGAGCACCTGCTCCGAAGAACACGCTGAGTAGTGCGATGAAGAGAAGCCTGAGGCGGTCGCGAATCAACATAGAATCATTCCTTCACCGTCAGATTCCAGGTGTAACGGAATTGACGTTCAGGAAAGTTTTGATGTTCAGGAATTGTAATGATGATTTCAAGGAAGCCTGATAGGGAATCTGAATCATTCATGGTTACGTTCAGAAGTTCGTCGACAACTTGCAGGCTCACTTCAACTGGAACTCCATTCAATTGGGCGAGAACTTGCGGCTTTGCTTCGCTTCCTGAGAGTACAAAGGACCAGCTCTGTGAGCTTGAGGGTGTCAACTCACCGAGAGGAGGAGTCAGTCCGATAATTTGATCAGCTCTGAACAACTCTTGATGCGAATGTGAGTTTATCTGGTGAGACAGGAAGTCTGAATTCGGTAAACGTCCGATATCAAACCATGCAGGGAGAGCTTCCAGAGAAGGAAAGAGACTTTCCGATTTTGATAAGTAATAGGTGTTTCCTACTTTGAGTTCGCCTTCTCCACTGAGAAGTAGTTTTAGCGGAGAGGTTGATTCTGTGACAAAGGAAAGAGTTGTTGAATTTTGAGTGGGGTTCAAGAGGTAGCCCGCTTTAGGGAATTGTTGAGAGCTACCGTCTTCGGAAGTGATCCGTCTCTCTGTATTGGATACCTTCTCGGTCGACGAAATCTTGATGGCCACGGGGCCCAAATCCGTAGGAGCAGTGAGACCCGAATCATGGATAGTGAGGTTTTCCGAAACGGGTCCCGTCAAGATGGTGCAGTCGGTAAGGAGTCCTTTGGAGGGGGAGTTGTCCTTGAGGCTCACAGCAGGGGCTTTATTCCCTCCGAATGAGCAACGTTGAACCTCTAACATTCCTATTCCATCGAGACGAATCCCATTTCCGCTTTGAAGAAATAGTTTCGAGTCGATGACTCTCACCAGAGGTCGAGCAGAATCTCCGGTTATGAAAACCCCGGCTTCTCCACGGTTGCTTAGAATCTCGCACCCCTGAATCGAGTAGTCACCTAAAGCATCCACGTCGAGATGAACTCCGGATCTTAAATTGTCCCTGATGGATGAAGATTCAATCCGTGTGCGCATATCGATGAGATTTTCATCGGTATAGCGAATGTCTAGACTGATGCCGTGGTCTCCATTCGCGTGGCAGTCGATGCCTCGAAGTCCAATGCGAACACGCGGAGGGTCGTTACTATCGACCTTTTTCTGACCTGTTATTCGAATATTGAGACCGATATCTCCATTCCCAGAGATTTGGTTTCGCTGTAGGTCCAGTCGAGTTTTTCCACCGCTTCGAGTCGAGAGCGAGGGAGCAGAGATTCCGCTTTGAGCATTGTTGAGAAAAAGGCTTTCTCGAATGGAGAGATCAACAAAGCCCTCTATTCGCAGCCCATCACCCCGGTTTTCAGAAACCCTACAACTCAATATAGAGCCGCTTGCTTCGCCTCCGTCGTCGTCATCCGTTTCAATTTGAATCCCTTTGTCGGCAAAGTTCCGAATTTCGCAATTGGAAATTCGAATAACGCAGTCGTCTGCCATGATGGCTCTGCGTGCAGTTCCCGATCCTTCAAATGAAAAGCCATCAATCGCGACGAGTGACTCTCCTGGGGGAAGAATGATCGTGTCTTTATGAGGTTCACCCAGAAGCCGGGTCTTATGTTTTTTAGGGTCAGGAAGTGTGGTGAAATCGTCTGAGAATCCACCAAATATACTCATGCCGTCAAACAACAGAAATCGCTCAGCATAGCTACCTTCACAAACATAAATATTTACACCCGGCATACCGATAGCAGCGCCTATTGCTTCGTCGATAGTCTTGAATGCTGAAGGGGGCTGTAATCCCGTTCCCGAATCAGAGACCGAATCATTAACATATCGCACAGGGTTCGGGACAGCGGCCCATTCATTTTCGTTAGTGTCAACTTTTCCTAATTCATCCACGCAGCGCACGACTGCATGAATTACTTGTCCATTATTCAAGTCGGTGACCCTGCAAAAGTTTACGCCGGGTTCGGTGACGAATTGTGGTTGGGCGCTGAAGTCCTGTTTCCCAGATTTGGTTGAAGTGAAGACTTGGTATCGAAGGTTTTCAGAAGACGTGTGGTCGTCAACACCAGACTCCCATTGGATGATGATTTCACCATCCCCAGGAAGTAATTGTTGAATCCCCATGAATAGGGGTTGGGATTCATCCTTGAGTCGAGCCTCAGCAGAGCCACGTATCTTTGGCTCTGAAGAAGGTCGAATGATGCGGGTTCCTTGTGCTGAGGATTCGGGAGCATCAGTTTCAAGTGAAGAGGGAGATGTGTTGGTGGTAGGAGAAGATTCCGAAGCCGGCGTACAGCCTGAAAAAATGGCTACAAAGATAGCGATTGCGAAGGTCAGCCCTGCACCTGATCGGTGAAGGACCCACTTTCCGCATAATCTGCGTACCGGTCTTAGGGACGGACCTATTAGGATCAACTCGCTCTCCCTCACAAGAGTGAAAGTCTCATTCTCCCAATAGTTTACAACATCTAAGCGAACCCGTCTTGCGAGGTCATTCCGAAACCGCAAGACCAATCCTGTTGACCTCTTCAAGACTGCCTGAGCCGTCTGAAATTTGGGGATCGCCACTGTAGTAAAGGAGCAACCTATTGAGGTCAGGTTCGGAGTCTGTGAGAGGATCAGGGTCCCTGAGAGCGATGTGCGGGTGCTTCACGTCATCCGAGTCAAACGTCACAGGGATAAAGTTGTCACTAGAGGGGGAGATGACGGGGACGGCATATCCACTCCAACTGAAGCCATCGATACTGTTCGAGTATCCGATAAAGGAGTCATTATCGGAGGATAGTTGTTGCCCCTCGTAAAAGAGGTGCCACTCAACAATATTGTCGAGGCTGTCTCTCTCTATTTCAAAAGTTGGGGAACGCACTGCGAAGTCATCGAAGGCTCCGGGGCCGCCACTGAAGATCGGACCCGCGTCCACACCGGTGAGAGCTCCATCGGTCACTGTCCAAGCCAAACCATTCGAAGAAGTGGCCATCCCGATGACTGCACTTCCGTCGGTTCTTACCGCTTCGAAGACCATTCGATATTCAAGAGGTTCTGTTCCAACACTGACTTGAATGACTTCTGGATCTGAAATCCGAAAGACATCGCCGAATGATGGTCCGACCTCTAGTCCTATGCAAAGAGCGGGTGTGGTCCAGGTGATTCCATCTGCAGACTGACACGTGAGTGTCGCACTCAATTGGCCCGCTATTCCATATGTGCCTTCAAACCACATCAGGTATCTTCCCGAAACTCCTGCTGGAACAGATTTGTCTAGGATGACGGATGGGTCTGTCACATTAAAAGCGGTCTCAAGAAAACCCCCAAATTCTAACTGCGGAAGTTCAGCGGCTGTCAGAACCTGGGTCCTCGATCCGAGGATGGGATCAAAGTTGTATTCATCGGAAGTGACCAAGCCGATGCTGTTTTCAAAGGTGGCGCCATCGGTGGCTTCATAAAAGAGCATGTATCGATCGCAACTGGTGCACAGACCTGTGACAGGGTCATTAATAATTCTGCCGGGATCATCCACCATGCAAGGACTGTCGACTTCAAAATAATCAAAATCTGAGGACACTGCCGCAGGATCTGCTGTGAACCGGTCATTCAGAATTGGAGAGATGAAGTCATTTGGAGGATCGGGTCTGTTCTTTGAGAACACGATGACAGGAGCAGGGCTTCCTGCTGTTCCTCCGCCACCTCCGCAACCAGAAACAATTCCAAGACAAATGAAGAGGAAGATCCACATGGTAAGAGAAGGTATCGAAAACGCTGGAGACTTCGAGATACAGCGATGTTTCTGAATCATCGTCGGCCTTTCAACAGGTTTTGCCTGTAGGTTGTGCACTGCGATTTTCCGAGCTCCAGGTCATTGTAAACGATGCTCAAAAGATCCTGAGAGACTACTGGGGGGTTACAGAATCGGTTTTATCCTCTTTCCCCTGATACCCTTGTAGCAGAATACTTTCACATATGGGACAGCACTATCGGAAATTAACTCCAACCTTGACTGGTATGACAGGATTGACAGTTCCTCGTCGGGATTCCTTTGTGTTGTAATGTTTATACTTCTGCGAAGATGCGTAGGATTAGAAGTGTCGATGCTTCCCGCTTGGTAATGAGTGTTTCATTCGCTCTTTCCCAGCAAGTATATTGGGGGTAGCCATGACTTTTATTATTGAGGGCGCGAGCAATATGGCTCATGCCATCGACCTTTTTATTAATAGGGTATGAATGATAAATCCAAAAATTTGGGAGTTGAGATGACAGCCACAGGGTTGAAATACTACGCAGCAATAATATTGAGTGTATTTATCTCTTCGGGTGTGTGGGCTCAAATCCCTTTCGAATCGTCGGGGACTCCCAGTACCATGTCATATTACTGGGGAGATCAGCGCGTAAAATTGACAGTCAATCCGGGACAGTTTGCGCTCTATATTCCTCCTTCGAGTGAAGATGACGCGCCGGTGAAATTGAATCGATTACTAGAATCTCAGGGAATCGTTCTTGCCGAAGAATTGATCGAAGAGACGCCATATCCTGGTTTGGTGTTCATTAAAGACCTGAACGGGGATTTGTTTCAATCCCTCAGTAAGTTGGAGTCAGGTTGGGTTTCTCCCTGCCTGGATTACAGAGGTAAGCTCCACATTCCAACTCAGCAATTTCTCGTCAGTCTGACCAGTTATGAATCAAGCGTATACCAAAGGTTTGTAGATAATTCGGGCCTTCGATTGATCCGTGAATTTTCCTCAACGAAACCTCTCTTCCTTGTCGAAACAAATCATGCACCCATAGATTTTGAATCTGCCTTAGAAGAAATCTCTTCTATTGAGGGTGTGGCTTCTGTCAGTCCCAATTTCATCATGCATCTCAAGGGGATGGCGGCTCCAAATGATCCTGGGTATTCCTCCCAATGGCATTTGAACAACACCGGGCAACAAGGAACTTTGGGAGTCGACATCGAAGCGGAATCCGCATGGGGAATTGCAACGGGTGGCGCTAATGTCGTCATTGCAATTATCGATGAGGGTGTTGATGTCAATCATGAAGACCTTGCTCCAAACATTGTTGCCGGCCACGACTCTGTCACGATTCAGGCCAGTCCCGGGGGTATTCCGGGTAATTGTGACGTGAATGATTCGCATGGTACAGGCTGTGCAGGACTTGCCGCAGCCCGTGGTAACAACGGGATCGGAATCTCGGGAGTGGCATGGAATGCTCAGATACAACCCGTGAGATTGGGATTCGGAAATCATTGGACACAAAATGATTGGATCATAGATTCACTGACATGGTCCACGGATAACGGCGCAGATATCCTGTCAAATTCGTGGGGTGGTGGTGCTCCTAGTACCGCAGAATCCAACACTATGGATTACGCGCTGAGCGTGGGGCGAAATGGTCTCGGTTGCCTGCTGGTGTTTGCGAGTGGCAATGAGAGTGCCGGTGTCAGTTTCCCTGCGGCGTACTCTCAAACAGTGGCTGTGGGAGCTTCGAGTCCTTGCGATGAGATCAAGTCGATATCCTCATGTGATGGAGAAAACTTTTGGGGTTCCAACACAGGGCCTCAACAGTCGGTTGTTGCTCCTGGGGTATTGATGGTGACCACAGACATCACAGGGCCTTCAGGAATGGTCAATGGTGATTATACCTCCTCGTTCAATGGAACCTCTTCAGCGACTCCCGTAGTTGCTGGAGCGCTTGCAGTTATTTTGTCTCATGATCCGACTCTTTCCGCTGCCACGGCCGTAGATATATTGCAAATCGCAGCAGACGACCAAGTCGGACCTACTGGACAGGACGGACCTGGATTCGATGATAATTTTGGACATGGACGCCTGAATCTTGCCAACATGCTTGCACTGATGGGGGGACCTGCTTCTCCGACGAATCTGGCATGCTCTGAGACAGGTGCTGGAGTACAAATCAGTTGGACACCCGGAGAGACCTATGATCAGGTCGTCGTGAGAAGAGATGGTGTACTTCTTTCCACACTGGGAGGGAATGCCACGGGATTCCTCGATGTGAATACCCCAGCGGGGCAGCACACTTGGGAAATTCAAGGCTTCGTTGGAGGAACTCCGAGTTTGAGTGTGAACTGCTCGTTGTTCCTAATTGGAAATGCAAAAGATCTGATCTGGTCACCCGGAACAGGCACCGTGAATTCTGGCCTGAACTTTGGGAATGACCTCGTCCAGACAGGCAGAGAAGCCATACTCACCAGCAATCTATCAGCCTTTCAAGACTTGGATGTTTTCGACAGGATCTGGGTGATGTTGGGAATGTACCCAAACAACCACCAGATATCAGAGGCAGAATCTGCGTCCCTTGTGACCTTCCTCACCAATGGCGTCGGTGGAAAAGCCATTTATATGGAGGGTGGAGATACTTGGTTCTTTGATCCTCAGAGACCCATTCATGCACAGTTTGGAATCACCGCAACATCCGATGGAGCCAGTGTCGATGATTTGGCAACGGTGACAGGCTTTGCAACCACAGGCTGTGATCTATCGGGTCTCTCATTGACTTATACGGGTGAAAATAGTTGGGTCGATCGTATCTCCGCGAATGTCGGCTCTGCTGTTGTTCAGTCGAACGAAACTCCCGCATATGATGTCGCTATCTATAGAGAAAACGGCGGACAATTGACTCTCGGTGTTTCTTACGAAAACGGTGGGCTCGTCGATGGCACCGGAACTCGATTACAATTGGTCGAAGCACTTCTGGCTTGTATGGGGGGCACTCTTATTGCTCCTACTGATCTGGCATGTTTGCCCAGTGGATCTTCGGTGACGCTGTCCTGGACGAACGCAGGAAACTGGGATTCGATAGAGGTGGTCACTGACGGAGGAACACCATTAGTGCTTCCCGCTTCTGCGACTACGACCACGATCAATGGTTTGGGGATCGGATCACATACCTTTGAGGTGAGTTCGATCATCGGTACAGAAGTTTCAATTCCGGCTGCTTGTTCGATTGGTATTGCACCGGATGGCCCTGCTAATATGAGTTGTACCCCATTGGGCTCGAACGTTCAGTTGTCATGGTCAAACCCAGTTGCTTACGATTCGATGGAGGTACTTAGAAACTCCAACGTGATCGCTAACCTCGTCGGGGCTCCGACTTCTTTTACCGATATTGATCCCGGCAGTGGTACACACGGATATTTCGTCCGTGGACTCTTGAATGGAGTGGATAGTAATGCCTCCAGTTGCGGAGTCTTTATTCCTCCAAATCCGGTGCAAGGACTGTCGTGTCAGGTCACAGGAGTCACCGCCGCGATTTCCTGGACCAACGGAGATACCTACGACAACGTCCAAGTTCGCAGGAATGGGCTACTGATCGCGACACTGGCGGGAGCAGCCACCACTTTCCAGGATCAACCTGGTTCGGGTAGTCACCAGTGGTCCATTCTCGGTGTTTTACAATCAGTCAGTTCTTCAGAAGTTGTATGCAATGGAACGGTAGTTCCATTAGCACCTTCAAATCTGGTTTGTTCCACTTCCGGAGCCAATGTCGATCTTTCATGGTCAAACCCTCAAAGCTATTCTTCTTTGATTGTTTCAAGAGATGGATTGGATGTCGCAACCCTCTCTGGAGTTTCCACTACTTACGGTGAGAACCCTGGCCCGGGCAGTTTCAGTTATTCGATTCGTGCTATAGCGGGTGGTGTCGAAAGTACCTCTGTGAGTTGTGGAGTGATTCGTAATCCTCAAAGTGTCTCGAATCTGGATTGCCAATTTTCAGGGAGTACTGCTACTTTGATTTGGAGTCCCGAAGCTGGATTGACCTCGATCCTTGTTGAACGCAATGGTTCTTTAATCGGAACGCTTGCTGGGGATGCCAGCTTCTATCAAGAGAATAGCCCTCCATCAGGGCAAGTGTTGTACTCGATAACTCCCATAGCAGGAACTCTCTCTGGTGCAGCAACGGATTGTTCCATCAGTGTTCCACCGGGACCCGTAATAAACTTAGTTTGTTCAAGCCCGGCTGATTTCTCTGCTCAACTGAACTGGAGTGCTCCAGCTAATTTGACCTCAATAGAGGTCAGAAGAAATGGCACTTTGCTTTCCACATTACCCGGATCAGAGGTGTCGTTCACGGATTCCACTGCGCCAGGAGGCGTTCAGAGTTATTCCCTGACCACGATAACAGCTGGGGTTCAGGGTGGATCCACCTCATGTCTTGTCGACGTCACGGTCCCTTCAGCGCCAGTATGCAGCTTCAGTGCGGATGTGACGTCAGGAACCTCTCCGTTGCAGGTTCAGTTCACGGATGGAAGTACAGGTCTTGTCTCGTCCTGGGAATGGGACTTTGGAGATGGGATCACTTCGAATCAGCAGAATCCCCAGCACGTGTTCAACGCACCTTCGGTTTATTCAGTATCTTTGACCGTCACGGGCCCGGGCGGATCTGATTCAGCATTGTTGAATATTACAGTGACGGAACCTGCTCCGGTCGCGGGATTTAGTGCGAATGTTGTTTCGGGGATAGCACCATTGATCGTTCAGTTTTCTGACTTGAGCACCGGCAACATCAATTCTCGTAGTTGGACCTTCGGTGATAGTAATACTTCGACGATTCAAAACCCCGAGCATACCTACGTGGCACCAGGGATATATTCCGTTAGCCTCTCGGTAGTCGGTCCAGGTGGTAGCGATACATCGACGCAGACAGGGTTTATAGAAGTGTTGGCTGCGCCTGAGTTTGTTAGAGGAGATGCGAATGGAGATGGTAGATCCGATATTTCGGATGCGATCCAGATTCTAGAGTTCATGTTCTTCACTGGAGTCGCGTCCTGCGAGTCTGCCCTCGATCTCGATGACGACGGTACGGTAGGTATCGCAGATGCGATTGGGAAGCTGACCCAGATTTTCCAGGGAACTCTCACTCCGACTGCACCATATCCGGATTGTGGTTCCGATCCCACTTCCGATGGATTGACCTGCTCGAGTCAGTCCACTTGCCCTTAATCTAACTAGAGTAGTTTGATGCAATTTGATCCTGCGAAAGACTGAGTTCTTTCGCAGGTTTTTTTTGTTCTGGAAAATGGGCTTCTATTTTGTGGTTAAAGAACCTGCAATAAATAATGGAGAAGGACTGAATCAAATACAGTTCAAGGAGTCCAGGGTCGGATCATCTCCGGGGGTTGGATAGGGCAGGGGAGGCAAGGGGCCATTTCCAAAGAGCAGGTCGAGTAACAATACGGGGTCAGCGATGTTGATGGATCCTGAATCATTGCAATCAAGAGCATCTAAGCAAACGGGGGTTGTTGAACTGAAGAGGTAACCCAATACGTTGATAGCATCTGAGATCGTGAGTACAGAGTTCATGTCAGCATCGCACCGAATGAATAAAATAGGTAGGTCTACGATGCAGTCGGTCATTTCGGAGAAGATTCCAAAAGCAACGCCTCTTAATGAATATTCGACACTTCCAGATCCGGCAGGAGTATCAATGAATGAGGTCTCCGTTCCTGCCAAGGTAGCAATCGGAATTCCATCCCGTATGACTTGAATCCAGTCGTAGGTCATTCCGTTTTCCCATGTGAGACTAACGTCTTGATTATTATGGACGCACTCCAGATTGAATATCGAAGCGGCGAGACTGGGAAACTGGAAATCTTGAGAAAGATCAGAGTCGATCGAAACATTCGGAATCACTTTACTCTGTAAACCAGTGCCAGCAGGTGCTGAGGCAGTGAGGGTCCAAACGCCACTCCCTAAGTTGAGTTGATAGGTACCGTCCGGATTTGAAAGAGTTGAACCCCACGGAGGAATGACGCCACTTGATACATTAGTGGCTTCTATCAAAGTGTTTGGAAGAGGTGAAGTGGCACTCCATACGATTCCACTCACATTCACTGCTGCTTCGAGGACTATGGTTCCAAGAGTTGTTGGTGCGTAGCAAGACTGGTTGTAGATGTACTTGGGCGCAAGGTTCGATCCTGCTGGTGGAGTCAGTGTAAGGTTGTAGTCATCTGCGTAGACTACAGCACTGAAATCTCCAGCTGCATTGCCATTTTCATGAAGCGTATCGTAGAGTTGCCCATTAACAGTCCTGTAGAATTCAACGTCTACCAAAGGGATAGAAGTACCTAAGGAGTCTGTGAACGAGCCTGTGATATTAATCCCGTCCTCAAGAAGGATGGTTCCAAGGTTGATTGGACTCGAGGACGGTAGATCAATACTCACTCGTTTTGAAATGCGTGTTGGGCCAGAGAGTGGGGGATCCACCTCAAGAGTCACTAGCCCTGCTGGCAGCAGAAGATCGAACTCACCTGCTGCATTTGTAATATCTGAGCTGAGGTAGATTGGAGTTGTTGTTGTCGTGTATTCGGCATCGAACATCGCTCCCAGGATTGGAGTACCTGCGGAAGAGACGACTGTCCCTAACAGGTGATACCCCAATGGAACGACCACTGTGCCCATGTCGATATTCGAGTTTACGATCAAATCATTAACTACGTGTGTGACTCGTTCTTCACCAGCAATCGGGGATACCAAGCGATGGCGAATCTCCCAAGTACCTTGCGGTACTAAAACGTTAAACACGCCAGAAGCGTTGGTGTCATCATTGAACAAATCTATGCCTGCCCCAGATAGGTCATATACGTTCATATCGATACCCGGTAGAGCAACACCGTTTTCATCGACAACCAAGCCCGTAAGTGTGTGTGCTAAATCCATAGTGACGACTCCGGTGTCGGTATTACCGAAGAGCAATCCAAGGTCTATTTCGTTTGGAAATACAGTTGGATTCAATGCTGTATCACTGAATGTGATCCTGTATTCATCGATGATTGCCGGGATTGCGACTGAGAAAAATCCCTGAGGATTTGTCACATCTCCGATGAGATCGAGCCAGCCGGATTGGTCGCTTCTGATATCAATATCGATTCCCGACATTGCCAAGCCATCAGAGTTGACGACTTGCCCACTGAGTAGCCAGCCATTGGCCAATGCCACAGTTCCAATATCCAAATTGCCATTCAGCGAAATGGTCATTTCTTGACTCAAGTGAGCAGAGGTGGGTTCAAATTGAAGGATGTATTCCCCAGTGGCAATGTTGCTGAGGACTGTTGCAGAAAAGACCCCATTCAGATCCGTGGAGTCTCCTGTCAGCGAGATGGCGAGCGCGGGATTGAGAGGATCAACGAGATCGATGTCCACCGCAGGGATTGGGCCTCCTGCAGCGTCAGTCACAGTTCCGGTAATTACCCACGTTTGAGCGTGTAATGTTGACAAATCCGCTGTGTAAAGAACGGCTAGGATTGTGAACACATAGAACCAGATTTTTGTCGAATAATACTCTTGTTGCCGCATCTCGCTGAATTCTCCTAATCGCGTTGATATTACAAACCTACAGGTAGAATTTATGACTCTGGAACATGGAGTCAGTGCCAATATTGTTACACAGAGAGATCTGGTTGTATAGGTTGTAAAATATACAATCGGCAATAAAGTCATGTATGGGAGACCTGAATGGCCCTCATACGGTCGATAGGTTTGGAAAAATGTGTAAAAATGGAGTAGTGGAGTGATCAGACCTCTGCCGGAATGGGCAGTTGTACAATCTTGCTTCAATATCTTTTAATTTTGCCATTCATGCCCGAGAGAGGATTCTGACACATGCTGTTGAAGAATTCAGGTGTTTTACTTCTCTTATTGTTGGCCCCCGTTTGTTGGGGTTTGCAAGCTCAGGCTGATCCTCCACCCGGATACTATTCGTCCGCTAGTGGACTGAATGGTGAATCTCTTCGAGTGGCTCTCCATCAAATTATCGATGACCATCAGAGAATTCCTTACACCAGTAGTGCTACAGATACATGGGACGTTCTTGGTATCGCAGAGGAAGACCCTTCAAATCCTGCAAATGTCATCACGGTTTATCGAAATACTTCGGTGCCCTGGTCTCAACAGAATACGGCTGACGGCTGGAACCGTGAACACACTTGGCCATCCTCCTTTGGTTACACCAATGACAATGGTTGCAATTACCCATACTCAGATTTGCATCAACTGAGAGCGGCGAGCCCTTCCTATAATTCTGCGAGGGGTAACAGACCGTACGATTGGTGTGTCTCAGCGAATTGTGAATCCTTCCCTGCTTCCGGTACCGCTTTCAATAATCTCTCCAGTGGATTTGGAAGCACAGGTTCATGGGAGTCTTGGGAAGACCGTAGGGGAGATGTTGCGAGAAATATTTTGTACATGGATACGAGATATGAGGGCGGAACCCACTCTTTGACGGGTTGCACTGAACCTGATTTGAGGGTCACAGAAAATCGCAATTTGATCGTTTCAAATACCAATCAAAATCAAACCGTTGCGCATATGGGAATACTGAGTGTTTTACTCGAGTGGCATGTAGAAGATCCTGTAAGCCTTCAAGAGCAAAACCGGAATGATGTCATTTTTGGATTTCAGGGAAACCGAAATCCTTTCATCGATCACCCTGAGTTTGTGTGTCAAATTTGGTCTTGCCCCGTGACCGATACTATTCCCCCCGCTATACCAGTAGGTCTTGTTGCGGTTTCAGGGGATTGTCAATCAGTGCTTGATTGGTCAGATAATACTGAACCTGACTTTTCGAGTTACACGATCTATCGATCGCTCTCTCCTGCAGGGCCCTTTGGAGCATTAGCGACCTCGTCTCTCAGTGCGTTTACGGATACCGTTGTCGATGGTGGAACGACTTATCACTATCAGGTCACAGCGACTGATTTCTCTGGAAATCAGAGTGCTGCAGGATCGACGGCTTCTGCGACTCCGACAGTGGGGACTGGTTGTGGTGGACCTCCGCCCGATCCAGGATCGATCAATCTGGTCATATCGGAACTGATGCCAAACCCACAAGCTTCTAGCGATGCCACTGGAGAGTGGTTTGAGATTTTCAACCGCGGAACGGCCTCTGTAGATCTCGCAGGGTGGACGGTAAAAGACAACGATACTGACCTTCATGTGATCAGCTCTCCAGGAGGGTTAGTCATCGCTCCCCTTCAGTTTTTGGTGTTGGCGCGGTCCGGTGACTCTACCGTCAATGGGGGCATCATTCCTGATTACGTCTACAGCTCTCTGATACTTGCAAATAGTGCGGATGAAGTTGTTCTGTTGGACCCTCAAGGAGTGGAACACACTCGAGTCAACTACACGTCTGGAACATTTCCTTATGCTGCAGGACTCAGTTGTGAAATCAGTGATTTACTGGCAGTGAATCCTGGTGATCCAACGGTTTGGGTGGCCGCTCAGCAAGTTTTCGGAACGGGTGACCTTGGAAGCCCAGGAAATGAGGGATCTGCAACCCTTCCGTCTCCTCCTTCCACAAATGATTTCCTGAGAGGTGATCCCAATCAGGATGGCACTGTGGATATTAGTGATCCTATTCTGACTCTGGATTTCCTATTCGGATCGACGTCTGCATTGCCATGTCCTGACGCTGCAGATTCAAATGATGATGGCGGCGTCGATATTTCGGATGCCATCTTCTTGTTGCAATATTTATTCGAGGGCTCCGTCACTATCCCTGAACCTACCGCTGCTCCCGGCCCAGACCCGACCGCTGACGGACTGGGCTGCTAATCAGTATGATCGCCGCAAGGAAAAGCAGGAAACTGTGGGGCTGAAACCCCATGGCTTGCTTTCCCTTTGGAGGTAGATCTACCCATTTCATGAGTGCGAGATTTTCCAAAGAAGATTCACTCACGACAAATGATCTTTCAGAATCTATAGGAGATTGCTGATAGATCACGGGGTCCAAAATATGATCTGGAATTTCACCCTTGAACATTGTTGAGCCGGGTTCGGCACTGAGCAGAAGAGATTGGTCGCTCAATGTCGAAGAATCAAATCCTTGCTCCATTTCGAGGCCATCCCCGGGTCGTCTTTCCAGCATGAAGACACGTTTTCCTGAAGCGGACTGGGTCAAGGCCCCTTGGCGCAGTGAGGTCGAATTTCTCTCCAGTGCTGACACCAGTAGTTCCCTCAGGCGTGCTTTGATACGGGGTCCTGAAGATCCCAAACGTAGAGGATCGAGGCCTGACCACCATGTCACCGCCAATCCCAGTTCGACACGTTGAAGGGTGAGTAGAGGTCTTCTCTGTGCATCTGTCCAAACGAGTTCTGCGGTGCCAATGCGAGCTGTCGAGTCTGGAGTGAGGCTCTGGTATGGGATTCCTACAGGATCGGTGTAACCCGACAAGAAGACGGAGCTTAAATCTTGGATCAGTGGCGAGGTTGTTTTCTTCCAGCCTGCTGGATTCTCTTCTAATAGAGTCTTCAAAATTTCTTGTGCTTCTTTAGGGTTAGCGGCCTTTTGCCAGCGACCTCCAGAGGCACGGGTCAGTTGCGAAACAACTGAAGTATCGGTTTTCTTTCCTACAAGAAGAACTTCGAGTTCCACTTCAGCAAGTGCTAAATCTTTTCCTAAGTCGCTCCACCGATCGGGTGTTGTTTTTCCATCGGTGATAAGCACAACTCTTCTTTGTCCGGAATGATTTTTGAGAACCGGAAGAACTTTTCGAATGGCCTTACCGAGGTGGGTTCCGCCGCCAGAACGAATCAACTCTGGGATTTTCTCCAGCGTGTTGGAGGTGATGGAGGTTCCCGGCTCTAGAATCCAGGACAACTCATCTCTGAATCCTGCGAGCCCCCAGCGTGTATTGCCATCTCCTGACTCGAGAAGAATCAGAGTAGATTCCAACAAAGTCGTGGCTGCTGATCCCAATAGACTTCCTGAGAGATCGATGAGTAATAAACCCATATCGAGATCTCCCTCTGGGGGAGGTTCCGGCAGGTTTACACCTAGAATGTTACTGAGTGAATTTCTCGTCTCTTCATCTTCGCAACCGGGTGATCCCACACTGGCGAACAAGATCCCCCCTGATCGAACCCATCTATCGATCTCTTCGATTCTTTCCGAGGAGAGTTCTTGGCCTTGCCAAGCATAGAGTCCTCCCAGTGGCGGGGTCGGTAACGAAATCGTCGACGATTTAAAAGTGGGTTCTTCAAAGAGTTGGCTCAGTCCATCAGAAGTTTTCTCTGCGATAGAGACCGGAAAGGAAGGAAGAACCAGCAAAGGAGCCTCGACGCCCTGCGAATCGATGATCGTCCAAAGCCCTGAAAATTCAGGTGTGAGTGGAAGGGTGAGGGGCGAGATCGATCCGCGTGGATTCTTTTGTGTCCAACCGGAAACATCAGAGTCTTGGAGGTGGACGATGTGAATCACTTCTCCGGGTCGGCATGAGTTCTTCGAGAGGCTCCACTGGGGTGTTTGTTGTCCCGAGAATTTCCAACCCATTCCTCTGGTCTTCAGCGCCTCGAAGAATTCTGGAGGCGGGGCGACTTCTTGACGAGGAATTTGAATTACGGATCCGGCTGGAAGACTCTTCGCCCAGAGGACATAAGAGGATGTCTGGGAAGTTTTCTCCGGAAGTCGGTATTCATGTTGAGTGAGACTGCCGAGTAATGCGATGAAGAGCACAGCGGCACTCCAATTTGATCCTGACCCGAGAAGTACCGGGAGTAGAACCAAGAGAATGCTTGTGAAAAGGAAGGGGAGGTGGAGCCCGGCCCAAGTCTGTGAATCGATGCGAGATCGAGAAGCCTCTCCAAGTTCGATCAGCATCCTCGTCAGCAAGAGCGGCCAATCAGATCTTTCAGATAGATCCCCACCTGTTGGAGAGAATCCCCATAGAAACCCATCTGCAGTACGGGTGACCAGGGCCTCTCCCTTGGATCCCGTGAGGATGGGTGTCCCTGTCGCTGTTTGGTAACTGGAAGAAATAGTCCATTGTTCAGGCTGAAGACCCCTCAGCAGGGGATCATCTAATTTTGCAGCGCGCATGGAAGGTAGCCAAACTTCCGGTCCATCCGAGACAAAACCGACATGACGATTTCGAACAGACCTCGCTGGACCGATTTCTACTTCCGCAGTGTACCGTTGGGCGGCATCGACGCGTGTGATCCAGTTCTGTTCTTCCAATGCGGTGAGAACTTCATTCACTCCAGGCTGCTCTCCGAGTTGAAAGACTCGAATAGGGTCAGGTCTAGGAGGAACCTTGAGTTCCAGAGAGTTGTTTGAACCCTTTAAATTGAGAAGGGTCTCCGGAGGTAATTCTAGAAATGAAATTGTCACAGCACCTGATGCCGATGATACGTAGGTTGCATTCACAGGTGAGCCAGTATCGAGTAATGAAAGTGGGCCTTGGGGGGGAGTCTTCACGTCGAGATGGATAAATCCATTGAAGTCTCGGGACCACCCGATCTCGTTTTCCGGAAGCGGCACAACACGGGGGCCTGCTGAAAGCAGTATGAGAAAGAAACCAATACACAATGGAAGCAGTTTTGTCCGGACCTCTGTGGGTGTCGATAGACGCTTCCATATCTCCACTTGAGCCACTGGGATGGGGCTCACCTTGGATCTTTGTCGGTAACGAAGCCACCACCAGTAGAGTGCAAAAGGGAGCAAGCTTAGGAGCCAGTAAGGCTGAATCAACTCAATACTCATCCTGATATGACTTCCAATGGACCTTGATGACGAGTCAGTTGATGGAGTAACAAGTTACCAGAATCAGCGGATTCAATACGGTGATGACATCCTCTACTTCGTGTGAGCCAATCATGAAGTCTTTTGATCTGAGTCGAGAGTTCACGTTGGTATTGGCGATGAGTCTCTTCATCGATCTGCCCTTGCCAGTGGTCTCCGTTGAGAGCTTGAAGTCGGCACGAGCCCTGAAATTCAGGATGAGTTTCTTCTCGGTTCCAAAGTGACCACCAATGGAAATGGGATGTTCGAGAAAGAGAAGGTGTATTTTCAAGTTCTTCAAACACAAGTCGATCACTGAGAATCACGATTCGGCCTGTGGGAAATGATCCAGAAATCTGGGGTAATGATGTTTTCAGGGGGCCACGACGAGCTTCGCCGGGGTGGTTCTCAGCGGAACAAGAATGAAGCTGTGAACCATCGAGTAACCACTCTCTATGGGGGACCCGAGTCGATTTCGAAATACCTCTTAAAATCGACCGAAGACTTTCCAATGAGTTCTTTCGATCACCAAAGGTCATGGTCGGGCCCCCGTCAAGAATCACGTGGACCGGCTCATCTGCATCTTGACGATATTGGCGAATCCAGCGCTGTTTGAATCGAAGCCATGCGCCCAAGTCGAGTTGATGCAAGTCGTCGCCGGTGTTCCAAGGGCGATGACCATCGAACTCGCCAGTACCACCTGCAAGGTGGGCAACCCCTGTTCCTGGAAGAGTCCCTCCACGACCATCACGCCAGCGAAGTCTTAAAAGAAAATGGTCGGGAAGGGTCGCATCGTAACCTGTCATGGTCTGCTCCCGCTGGCGTCCCAACCCCAAACTTCTAGGTTTCCCCATGGACGTAGCAAATAGATTTTGTTGCGTTGAATTAGCGGGGCTGGCTGAACCCAACGAACTGCTCGGTATGCTCCGGGTTCAGGGGCCGGCGTGAGAGCTTTCATCGCTCCATGAAATTGACCCCGTTCCTGACACCAAGAAGGCATGCGCCAGAGTCGATCAGCAAGGAGGTAAATTTCTTCCCCATGAGTCGTGATCGAGGTGGCCCTTAAATCGGGACGATCTCGCTCTCCGGGAAGTGGTGGAAGAATTATGGGATGCCATTCGTCATGAAGCAGAAAAGAGAGCCATGATTGACCCTTCTCTTGCCCCAAGACCAAGACTCCCTCTTCATAAGGATGGACAGAATATCCCCCCGATTGTGGAAGAGGGATATGGCCTTTTGGAGTGACGAGAGAGAGACCAGAGCTCTCGATCAATATCAGAGTTTCGCTCATGGGGCCGGCTAATGTGGCGGCTGCACAATGCCCCAGATAATTTTTGGGAGGGTCTATGACTTGAGGTCCCAATCGATCCAGTTTCCAGAATTTATCTGAGATCAGAAGGAAACTGGAAACCCCATATGGACTTTCGCAAGAGACCACACGAGGGGAAGCCGAGGATGCCCATGCTGATTCCTCAAAAATCGGGTTGGAGCCGACTTCTTCCTTTGGGAGAGGGGCAAATCCTAATGGGCCGGGCAAGGGAGCTTCGAGAAGAGGTCTCCACCAGCGTGCCTGTGGTTGATTCTCCTCGATATAACCGACCCACCCCGACCGGGTGATCACGATTCGGTCAGTCGTACCAGTCGTCGATAAGATTTGTTCTCCGGAGGGAAGAGGGTTCCACAGGATATCCTGAGGACCCTGTGCCGCTGGGTTCTCCCCGGAGGTTGGAATGTTGTGCAACAACTCGAGGTGATCTGGAATCGGCAGCGGGAGTTCGGGTTCAGTAATGGTTGCAAATACAGTGTCTGCCGGAGCGAGGGGGATCGAGGGGGTGACAGGAATCCGCGAAAATTGCCCCTCCAGACCCGAGACATTGACGGTCAATGCATCCGCTTTGACGATGAGAGAGGCCCATTCCAGTGCCGCAGAGGAACGTTCTCTGTGGGCCACGGATTTCATAAATTGAATGACAGAAGTCGGCCAGCGATCGTTGGGTACGTGAGAGACCAGTTTGTCGAGTGAGGAGACCCAAAGTTGCAGGAGATCAAGGCGTGGCCCCGAATCCGGGTCCAGTAATGGTCTCGAATCGTCACCGACCCGGGAGAGCTGGATAGAAGTCTCTCCGAATTGGAGAGACCATAAGGATTCATCTCCTTCTATCTGAAGGTCTCCTACCTCGAGTGAAAAGCCAGGCGTTTGCTGAATCGGTTCTCCATTTGTACCCGTCTCTCTCCAAGTCTGTAAATGCCACTCTTCATGGGAGAGGTCTGGGCCGGGAACTCGGAGTGATCGGTGATTCCAGCGGCCGATGATTTGCCCCGGTTGAGTTGTTTGTGCTGGAATGTCTCTGGGGGAGTTGGCAGCAGAAAGAGGCCATGTGGCGAGAACTCCTGGGAGGATCTCAACTGAAACGGCGGCATCGGGAGAGAGTCGACGTGCACGATCGCTCTCTCTCACTTCTTCCGAGAGTCGACCCGCATGAAACCAGAGACGGGCCTCTAGCGCACTTCCTGGGTCGGAGTGAAGTGCCGCCATACGCGCGAATTTCGCGGCTTCTGGATCCTTGACGAAGCTCAATAATTTTTCACGTTGCTCCGGTGGAAGTGTTCTGGAAAACCACTCTGGTTTGCGCTGGAAGAGTTCTTCGGAGATGGAGGAGGGGCGTTGAAGAGGAGTCAGAGATGCCTGTCGAATGGCGACGATTTTTCGGGCGGTTCTCTCGTCCCCCTTTTCCAAAGACGCGAATGCTCCAAGGAGAGAGGGGATGGGCAGTTCTGAATCAGGAAGTGAGGTCACCGATTGAGGCGACATTCCCATAGATCCTCGCCAAAGTTCTTCCAGTGCGGGTGACCTTTGAAACCAAGACTTTTGAAACCCAGGGTCGAGGCGTTGGCCCACTAGGCGACAGTAAGCGAGGGCTTCCTGAATAGAGCCTAATGACTCGATCGATTCAGGATGTTCAGAAAGAAGAGTTTCGATTTCACGTGAATCTCCACTGTGGATCAGCAATCGCAGTGCAGTATCGGGGTATCCCATTTCGAGGAGGAGGCGAGAGCCCCTTTGTACTTCTGAATAAAAGGGTAAAGCATCGCTGATGAGTTGGAGATCATCGGGTGAGAGTTCTGTCCCAACCCCGACTGCTTGAGAAGAGTTGGGATCGATAATCTGGAAAATGAACTGAGCCCCGGCTGTTGGCCTGAGGTTTCCTAGAATTTTTCGTGCTTCTTCGGGCCAACCTCCTCGGAGCCAGATTTGACTCAGAGCGCTGCGCGCCGCCGGGTCATCGTCGATAGAGATCGCTTGTTCCAGCAGAGAGACGACCTCGGGAAGTCCTTCAAATTTAAGGTAACTTTCTGCAGCCCTTCGAAAAAGAGTCGCACTCTTTCTCTTTGTTGCTTCGGAGATGAGAGCTTGTCGAAGTTCTTCCATGCGAGCCCGTTCGCGGGCCCAGTTCCAAGCCTCTTCGACCACCTCATCTTGATCAGCATGGGTGATGATCATATTCACAATCGCAGAGAGTGCCGGATCTTGATCAAGATTGTGAGCCAGGGTTGGGGCAGGGAGAGTGAAGAGAAAAGAGACGAGAAAAGAGACGAGAAGGAGAAGCCACAGGGATAGAGGCAACTTCCTGTTCCAGAAATTAGGGTCGAAGCGAACCCCGCTCAGAGAATGGAAATTGCGACGCATGATTTAGCGGACCTCTTTGTCGACAGTACGGACAATTTCACTCACTTGGAGACCTTGGAGTTCTCCTTCTAGGCTCATCACTAGTCGGTGACGAATAATTTCTTCTCGCCATGTCTGCCAATCTTCATCGGCAAGGTGAGTGCGTCCTGCACGGAGAGCCTCCACCTTCCCACAAAGGATTAAGGCCTGCAGAGCTCTCGCCCCCGCCCCCAGGCGGACTCCCTTGCGAACGGATTCAGGTGCCGTCGGGTCTTCAGGCCGGGTCGCTGCGATCCAGCGTGCTGCACGATCAAGAACCGCGGGAGCGGCGATGACTTTTCGCACAGTTTCGCGAAGTTTTGAAAAGGTTGAAGGAGTGAAACAGCTCTCCATTTGTTGTTCTTCATTGATCGTCGTCAATGCTGCAATCTTTGAGAGTGTCTCTGCATCGGGACTGGTCAGAACGACTTCCATCAAGAACCGATCGCGCTGGGCCTCCGGCAGAGGGTAGGTGCCCTCCATCTCGATGGGGTTCCGTGTGGCGATGACTCCGAAAAGAGGGTCAAGCCTATGCCGAGTTCCAGCGACGGTGATCGATCGTTCCTGCATCGCTTCTAGCAGTGCCGATTGGGTCCGAGGTGTACCACGATTAATTTCATCTGCGACCACCAGTTGGCGAAAAATAGGACCGGGACGGAATTCGATGCGATCTCCAGATTCTCCAGTAATGAGAGTTTCAGCACCGAGAATATCTGCAGGCAGGAGATCCGGAGTGAATTGGATTCGACCTTTTTGGAGGCCCATTCCGAGAGCGAGGCATTCTGCGAGACGAGTTTTTCCAGTTCCGGGGACTCCGACGAGCATGAGATGCCCACCTGCAAGCAGCGCACATGTGGAGGCGTCTATCGCTGAAGCCTGGCCTAGGATGATTTTGGAAACTGAATTTCGTAAAAGTTCATCCCAATGGCGAAATTCTTTGAGCTCTTCATCGACGCTCATCGCTTTTCTTCCTTTCTGATCGCAGCTCTTTGTAGCGGTCGATCACT
The DNA here is from genome assembly GCA_016776905.1 of Planctomycetota bacterium. Lineage (GTDB taxonomy): Bacteria > Planctomycetota > UBA8108 > UBA1146 > UBA1146 > UBA12191. Next base: position 50,104 of record JADHSM010000004.1, read on the forward strand.
GCCTGCCAGCGAGGAGTGAGCTTTATCGACCGGCTTCTGGGTTCGGTCTCCACATCTGTCCTGGAGTCGGTCGAGTCGTGGATGCTTTCTGCGGTTTCCACCAGGGTGCCAGACAACTGGAGTCGATCTATTTCGGATTCCGTGGAATCCGTGTTTTCTGGAGAACTCGCAAGGATCGTGTCTCCACTGGACGGATCGAATCCTCCGTCCGCCAGATCTTCATTTCGGACCTGAGCCGGAATTCTCTCCGCAGGGCCCACGACTCCGGTACCAGTATCTTCTCCAGGGTCGGGAAGGGGAACTGTGAACCTGAGATCTGTATCGAGGGCCTCGATTTGAGAAACTAGAGTATTCAGCTGCTGCTCATCCGGTTGGAGCCGAGAAAGGGCAGAAGAGAGAAGTGCTTGGGCTTCCTCGGGCTTCAGTGTGCGGATCAGTTCTAGGAATTCACTCTCCGAGACCTCGCCACTCAGGAGACGATCCCATGGATTTGAGACATCAGGATTTGAGACATCAGGATTTGAGACATCAGGATTGGGGTCATTTGGGAGCAGAGGACTCTCAGTCCCCGGTGGACCCTGTTCAGGAGAGGACGAGGAGAGCGGCTCAGAGGTTCCTACGGCTGGTGAGGGGAAATCGGCTACCGAAGGGGCTGAAGTCGACGAGGGCGAGGCTAGGAAGCCCCAGGTGGTCATGCAGAGGGCGAGTCCCAAGAGTAACGGCATCATTTGGGGACGTGGGATCTCGGCGTCCAATTCTGCGGGAGTCGGAAGAGTCAACAGGCGAATTCTCGTCAGTAGATCTTCTCGCCATTCAATTTCAGAAGAACTGATCGGAGCGGATCTCGAAGAAGGGGTCGAAAGAGGCTCCGACGAAGAAATCTGGTGACTCGAAGGCGGTCTGGAGGCGAGTGAGAGATAGGTCTCGACGAGAGCCGGGTGCCCGGAAATCCGGTCCCAAATCTTTGGCCATGTTTTCCCAACGGTAAACCGGGCCCCCAGGCTTCCGGTCAATGATATGACAAGAAGAACGATGAAGCCTAAGGATAGAGGAGCAGGAGCCGTCGCAGGTGCCGTTTGGAGTCTCCACGCTTCAGGGAGAGGAAACCATGGCGCGAGAAGAAGCAGAGGAAGAGATAACCAAAGTGCCCGTCGAGCACCCCGAGTTCCGATATGTCTCAAGATGCGTCTTCGTCCAGTGCGCAGGCGTGGATCCGAGAGGCGCCAGCGACTGAAAAAATGTTCATGGAGCCGGGGGGGCGACCCATAAGAATGTTGACGGCTGTGATCGGGACTCTTCATACCCTCAGGATATCCTCGGGAAGCACTCAGGGAACCCTGTCACTAGGCTTGAGGAGACTCTTCTTTTCCCGGTGGTTGACACTGGGGTCATCTGATCGCAGGATCCTTTTCTGGATAGCCCAAATCTCACCCTTGAGGTGAGGCGGATGACGGTCGGGGGATCGTCCCGGAATAACATTTCCGGATTCCGTGGAGAGACAATCTGGCGAGTGATTCTCAGATGAATCGGTTCTTCAATGAATCGTCTTTGAATTGTTGCTGGATTGAAAGAGTGGCTATGGGCGTGTGATTTTGGAAGGCTTTTCTGGCCAGATCGGGTGACTTCAGGTGAGGGTCGGGTTTTCAACCCGGGGTATCGCCTGAACACGATGACTGGCGGATCATAGGGTAGGGGGAAGCGTGGCTGAGCAATTGCATCAGTATGCCAGAGTTCACGAGATTGTGCCGGTCGAGAGTTGGCGCAAAGACGGTGTCGAAGGTTGGCTTTTTCGCAACAAGGAAAATCAGACGATTTTCGTGGAAACCGCTGAATTGATGCGCGAAACTTCCGCGCTTGAGTTTTCCTGATCGACGAGTATCAACAAACGGAATGGGTTCGAGTGAGAGTGACTTCACTCTGAACTTCTGCTGAGGCCGCTTTCTACCTGGAGAATTTTGGCAAGGCCTGGAGAATTTTGGCAAGGCCTGGAGAATTTTGGCAAGGTGGGATGATCGATCGGCATGGTGCCTGATGAGTCAAGAGTTGGAGACTTTCCAATTCCTGGGCGAAACTTTGGCATTTTTACCGGATCGTCAGCAGAAAATGATTTCCGGGAGTATGATAAATAGTGGTTACGAGAACGGGGCGTAGCTCAGCCTGGCAGAGTGCCTGCTTTGGGAGCAGGATGTCGGAGGTTCGAATCCTCTCGCCCCGACCATTTTAATACTGAAACCGTCTGGTGATATCACCAGACGGTTTTTTTTGATGAAGACTTCACGCTCAAAAAGAGGGCCCGTAAAAAAAGAGGGCCCGCGACGATTTCCGTCACGGGCCCGATCTGTCAGTTTCATTTTGAGCGACAGTTTTATGGACAGTTTGAAGTGACTGAACAAGGTAAAAGCGAGTTCAGGTCAGGCCCACACTGTGGATAAGGCGCAGGGATCTGAACCTCACCCGAGAAAATGCCCTGCAGTAGGAACACCGGATCCGCGAGATTAAGCATGTTGTCTGCGTTGACATCCATGGCCATTCCGCACGGAGGAGCCATCATTCCAAAAATCGTGTAAATGATCACGATACCATCGGACACGTCGATCTGACCATCGCTGTTGGAGTCCCCACGAATGAAGAAGGTTCCTTCACAGGTATCCGGGATACCGTTGGTATTGGTGTCGATGGCTCCGGAGGAGATGTCGCAAGCATCGGGTACTCCGTTTGCATCACAATCAGGACTTCCCTGTGCCAGTTCGCATGAATCTAGAACTCCGTCGTCATTGCAGTCATCATCGAGACCATCTGTGATTTCACAGCTGTCCAGTTGTCCGTCGTTATCACAATCTGCGGCAGAAGAGTTTAGCATTTGGCATGAGTCAGGGGTTCCGTCTGCATCACAATCAGAACTGAAACCGGTATTAATATCACACTCATCCAGAGTGCCGTTGTTGTTACAGTCCGGGCCAGGAACCTGATCCGGATCACAAGAGTTCAAGACCCCGTCACCATCTAGGTCACCGTCGTTGATGTCACATATTCCATCCCCGTCACTATCGAGACCATCATTTGAAGGGTTGTCGAATCCACTGGAACAATCGTCGCAACCATCCAGGTCAGCATCTCGACAGAGCGTTGCATCTGTTGGAGCTTCGTCCTCAAGATCAGAGACACCATCTCCGTCATCGTCTAAATCACCCAGATCACAGAGCCCATCTCCATCGAGATCGGGTCCATCTGCGGAGGTATTATCAAATCCACTGAGACAATCATCACAACCGTCACCGTCGGCATCTCTGCAAAGATTGGGATTCAAAGTATCAGAGTCCTGAGAATCTAGGACTCCGTCGTTGTCATCGTCCAGATCACAGATGTCGATGCTTCCGTCAGAGTCACTATCGAGTTCGCAGTCATCGGGGACTCCGTTGACGTCACAGTCGTTAGTGAGCAGCTGGCAAGTGTCGTCGATGTTGTCACCTTGACAGTCTGATCCATTTGTCAGATCGATATCGCAGTTGTTTTCGATACCATCTCCGTCGATGTCTGTATCTCCGACGTCACATAATCCGTCTCCGTCAGAATCGGTTCCGTCAGCGGAGGGATTGTCAAATCCACTGGAGCAATCATCGCAGCCATCCGCATCTGCATCTCTACACAGATTGGGATTGAGTGGCGATTCGTCTAAGGAGTCGCTGACTCCGTCATTGTCATCGTCTGAATCTCCAAAATCGCAAAGACCATCTCCGTCGGAGTCTAGACCATCTTCAAGAGGAAGATTGATTCCACTCGCACAGTCATCGCAGCCATCTTGATCAATGTCTTGGCAGGAAGTGGGATTGAGAGGGGAGTTGTCCTGATCGTCGGGGACTCCGTCAGCATCGTCGTCCGTATCACCGCTGTCACAAAGACCGTCACCGTCAAAATCATCTCCGTCTGCAGAGGAATTCCATGAACCACTGCTGCAATCGTCACATCCGTCAAGATCAGAGTCCTGACATAGGAAGTTGTCGAGAGGAGCGCTGTCCTCGGAGTCAGCAACGCCATCGTTGTCATCGTCGAGGTCGCAGTTGTCGATGGTTCCGTCTGCATCCGTATCGATCTGGCAACTATCGAGAATCAGGTCTGCATCACAATCGTCGGTTGCCAGGGTGCAATCATCTGGGATTCCGTCGGAGTTACAGTCATTTCCTGAAAGCTGACAACTGTCGTCGAGGAGGTCTGAGTTGCAGTCTAGGCCACCGGTTTGATCGAGGTCACATTCATTGAGGATTCCGTCTCCATCGAGATCGGGGTCGGCATCGTCACAGATACCGTCACTATCGGTATCTGCGCCATCACTTTGAGGATCGAACGAACCCGAGGTGCAATCGTCACAGCCGTCTTGATCCGAATCTCCACAGATGAAGGGGTCGGTGCTGGCGATATCGCTGTCATCTAGAACGCCATCATTGTCATCGTCGGGGTCGCCCGTATCACAGAGTCCATCCCCGTCAGTATCCAATCCGTCATTGGCCGCTGACTCAGATCCTGAGGAACAGTCATCACACCCATCCCCGTCACTGTCTCGGCAAAGTGTCGGATTGAGCGGATTTGAGTCTTCAGCGTCGCTGACACCGTCTCCGTCGTCGTCCGAATCTCCGAGATCGCAGAGACCATCGGCATCTGTATCCAAACCGTCTGCGGCAGGATTATCCGTTCCCGATGAGCAGTCATCACAGCCATCGAGGTCAGCGTCTCTACAAATCGTAGAATCGCCTGGGGCCGAGTCTGCCGTATCTTCAACACCGTCATTATCATCGTCGAGATCACAGACATCGGGTGATCCATCACCATCGAGGTCAGGTTGGCAGTCATCGGGGATTTGATTTCCGTCACAGTCATTCGCACTCAACTGACATGAATCCAAAATGAGATCGGAGTTGCAGTCTGTTCCGGGTGTTTGGTCTAGATCGCAAGCGTTTTCTATCCCGTCATTATCAATATCCGGATCTCCAGAATCACAGAGTCCATCACCGTCGCTATCGACTCCATCATTTGCAAGATCGAATATGCCCGAACTGCAATCTTCACAAAGATCATTATCCTGATCTCCGCAAAGTGTGGGATCTAAAGGTGCTGAATCTTGGGCATCTGGCACGCCGTCGTTGTCGTCGTCATCGTCAGCAGAGTCACAGAGACCATCCCCGTCATTGTCGACGCCATCATTTAGCGGGTCATTCACGCCGAGAGCGCAGTCATCGCAACCGTCATTATCTATATCTCTACAGACGAACGGGTTAATGGGATCATTGTCTTCGAGGTCAGCGACACCATCATTGTCATCATCGGGGTCTGCCTCATCGCAGATTCCATCGAGATCATTGTCTGGGCCGTCATCCAAGGGGAATGTGGGACATGGATCGACGTCAGCACATTGGCCATCGCCGTCGATATCGTTGTCCGGATCATTGGGGCAGGGATCGCTATCGCCACAAAATGCGTCACCGTCAATGTTATTTTGTGGGTCGAAAGGACAGGCATCGCAGCCATCGGGAATACCGTCATTGTCCGCATCGAGAGCATCGCTGAATCCACTGCAAATATCGTCGGGGTCACAGACTCCATCATTGTCGGAGTCCACTGCTCCGGGGACTGTGCAACCTGCAGAGCTGACAAATACAATATCTAGAGCTCCAGTTCCCTGATTGTTATTCCAGCCACCGAGTCGAATGTAGTACTCGGTCAAAGCGGAGACAGGAAATTGAATCTCGGAAGTGAAGTTGTCACATGCTGCAGGGGAATCACCGCTGCAGTCGACCTGCTGAAGCGATCCACAGGTTCCTGTGTAGAGAACCAAGTCAGTGTCGAAATCAGTGAGATTACAGGTCGAAAATATGGCGAAACCATTTGAGGGAGGAGTGTAACTGAACCAGATATCACTTCCCACGAGGTCCAAGTCGGTTCCTGTGCACTGTGTACCGTCGAGAGCAGGGTAAGAAGTCAACATGCTGCTTGTTGCTACCGTGGTATCGACGGGGTTTAGACCAATGGTGGCGATAGTTGCGCCCCAGCACTCATCATTCGATAAATCCCAACAGGGGGTCGTTTGATTGGCCATGTTATGAGGGTCATCGGGGCAGTTGTCGCAGAAATCTGGGATACCGTCCTGATCAGAATCTATACGGTCATCTCCGTTGGGGCACTGGTCTGCGTGGTCGCAAACCTGATCACCGTCACTGTCGATGGATCCGCCTGCATCCAGGGGGCAACCGTCACAGGGATCCAGGACACCGTCTCCATCTGAATCTCCTTCGCATTCGTCAGGAAGACCATTTTGGTTACAGTCATTGCCGGTTATTTGGCAATCGTCAGGAATGCCATCGTTGTTGCAATCGGTGCTTGCACCTGTGGCGATATCAACATTATCGCTGGTTCCATTATTGTTGCAGTCAGGGCCTGAAGAGGGTGCTGTGATGGAGCCAGATACATTGAAAAAGTTACGAGGACTATTTGTAGACTGTGCGCCGTTCCTATTGATGGAGGTGACTCCGTCAATGGGGAGTGCACCGTAGGAAACTTCATCGCCAGACCCAGAGAACACAAGTGTTGAACCGAATAATCGAAGAAAGTTATCTGGTATTGTGTAATCAGGAGTCGGAGCATTAGGTAAGCCCGCGAACGCTGCCGTTGCAATCAATACTCGGCGATTAGAGGTATTAATGTTCGTCGGTAGATTCGATGGAAAGTTGAAGTTCGTCTCTGAGGTGGACAAGGATGTACCACCAAGGAGCCAGCCGGCGTCGTCTCCGTCATCCACCAGTTCGACAAATTGAATCGTTCCATCACTGTTCGAGTAGATCTCACTGATCAACCACTTGTGATTGTCTGCAAAAGCAATTGCAGGGAAGATGACTAATATTAATAAAGTGGTTAATGAAAACCGATAACCCATGGGGGCCCTCCTTGTATTTGCGAGGACAAATTGATTCTGCATTCTTTACTTCTCCGACTCGCTGGAATGGATAAACAAACTTGTGCCCTGAATAGTGCATTCGTCATGAGTACCTTTTAATCAGTAGTTCATGGCAGACGTGCTATCTCTAGACGTGCTTTGTTAACAACAATACTACCAGTTAATAATCCAGACGCAGGTTGCGATCTCAAGCGTTGATTTCGATAATTTTCTATATACAAAAGACAGGCGTTGATAGTCAGGTGAGAACGAAATAAGCATGCGTTCGAAGTCTACTTTGTCACATAAGTCACAAAGTGTGATCAGTATAAAAAACGTATCCCTTAGTGTTTCTTACCGGCACCTTTTATCAGTTTCATGGAGTCTGTCGAGAGTTTGAACAATTCCTCGGTGCCATCTGGCCAACGAACCTTTACCCATGTGTTGATAATCGAGGGTTGGGTCGTTGTCATTACGACTGAAGCGCGTCCGGATGACTGGAACGAATACTGACGAAGCATCACTTGTGAAAACGGATGAACTTGATCGAGCAAAGTCAACTTTGCTCCTATAGCTTCTCTATTCAGGCCCGATTGTTCTAGCGTGATTTTGCAACTGTTTCCTTGAGCGATAGTTTCATTAAGATAAAAATGTGGGGGACCATTGAGCGTTGATGTGATGACGTCCATATCGCCGTCATTGTCCCAATCGTCGAGAACCAGGCAACGGCCGACGTGGTTTTTGTTTTCCCCAATTCCTAATGGAGTGGGTGAAAAACGAACAGATTTTTCAGTGGTCATGGATCCTATTAATAGTTGATCTTTTTGGCGAAAACCCGGTGAAGAATTGACGGTATCTGCGTGTGGGTAGACATGCCCGTTGCTGATGAAAATATCAGGAATCCCATCGAGATTGAAATCGGAGATGCCGACTCCCCAACTGAGCGGAGACCTTGTGGGGCCTGAGAGGCCTGTGGTTGCTGCGATATCTCGGAATGTGCCATCGTTTTGATTGGAGTACAGATTCAGGCTTTCTCTCTCGAAATTCGTCACGATAAGGTCGAGGCCCTCGTCGCCATTTAGGTCTGCGACAGCGATTCCCATTCCCGCCTGCTCTTGGCCATCCTGATCGACTCCGATGCCTGATAAGAGTCCCTCATCTGTCCAGGTCCCATCGGGTGATCGTGTCCAGAGGTGATTGGGGCTCGAATCATTGGCGACGAAGATTTCCGGATAGGGATCTCCGAACAGGTCGACAATCGTCACTGCCAAGCCAAATCCAGCACTGCTTTTGGAGAGTCCCCAATCCTGTGTGCGATCAATAAATTTCCAGTTTCCGACATTTTCGAAAACAAGATCAGTGAGAGCAGGAAGACCTCTTGGGCCGCAGAGGACCGGCTGATTTTCCCAAAGGCATGACCATTCAGTTCCATGAAGCGGTGGAGATTCAAATGGGAATTTGAGGTATCTGCATATAAAGAGGTCGAGATCCCCATCTAGATCTAAATCTCCAAAAGAAGCACTCGTACACCAGGACTCGGTCGCGATTCCGGAGTCCTCAATAGGATGAAAAGTGCCGGATCGGTTTTCCAGTAAGAGGCAGCCATCGATTCCAGTGAGGAAAAGGTCGTCATCTCCATCCGCATCAATGTCAGCGGCGGCTGCTCCACACGTCCAGCGTAGAGCAGGGATCCCCGCTGCACCGGGGATTTCGGTGAGTTCGCCATCAGGGCTGCAACGGAGTAATTGCGGATCGAAGCCTGCTTCTCCTTTGTTCCATTTTTCAAGGGTCGATCCTGAAGTGAGAAGAATTTCGCTGGTGCCATCTCCTTCGAGGTCGAGTACGACGAGCCCTGTTGATTTGACGTCCAAAATCGTGCCAGGGTCCTGAGTACCGTTTCGTTGGAGGATGTCCTGATGCGTGGGCAATGAGAGTAGACGAAAGGTGTTTTTCGTCGAGTTTGAAGCCTGTGGGTTGGGTTCCGATTGAGGCGAGCACCCGCAGAGGAGGGCACACAGCAAGGCCGATATCATGATGGCATTCTGCAACACGGAATTTCGAATCAACCTAGGGTTTTGAATCCATCCAGTGTTATCCGGCATCATCCGTCCTTCCGTGAGGTGGAATGGCACTCACTCCACACAAGGAATGTATCAGATAAATAGGATTGGTAATGGGGGATTTGACGCTCTGGAGCGGAAGAAGAGCGACTTCTTACCAAAAGCCTGAACTGGATGACAGAAGCAGACTGCCTCAGCGGGGTATTCGCTCAACCGGGGTCGGGAAAATTAGGAACCTTACAAATTGAACGGGGTTATCAGTGTCTCATGGGGAGGAAATCTAGATTTCCTTTGGCTGCACGTCGACTTCTCATAAAATAGAGGTTCGTTTTCTACTTTGCGGTGGATAATAAAGATATGGAGACGGGATGAGCTCTCGACCGATTTCTTCAGTGCGATTATTCTTTTTGCTGTTCCTTGCATGGCTCAGTTTCGGCGACGTTCTCGTCGCTCAAGGTCCGCCGCCACCACCACCGCCTCCTGGAGGAGGGGGGATTCCACCGTTGCCTCCAGTTCCGGAGCCTGCCCAAAATCCCAGTACTCCAGAAAAGGAAATGCTGGGTAAGTTTCTTTTTTGGGAAACACAGCTTTCACAGGATAGGGCCGTTTCTTGTGGGACATGTCATTTTCCTGAAGCGGGGGGTAGTGACCCGAGGACTTTGTCTGAAGTGACCCGCCATCCGGGGAGCGATGGTGTCCTAGGAACTCCGGATGACATCATGGGATCGATAGGATCTCAGTCACAGAATTGTGACGGAACGATCCTGAGTAACACTTTCTTTGGAACCGAAAGACAAGTGACGAATCGTAAGTCTCAATCGACTTTGGGTGCGATGTACTCACCAAATCTCTTTTGGGATGGAAGGATTGGTCCTCAGTTTATCAATCCTGAAACAGGAGCCGTGAGTATTCCCGGAGCTGGAAGCGGATCTCCTGCAGGTGGTGCACTCGAAGCTCAGGCGATTGATCCTATTTTGTCTGAAATAGAAATGGGCTGTGATTCTCGATCATGGGATGATGTCCGTGCTCGATTGTTGGCTGCGGTTCCTCTTCAGTACTCCACCAACATCCCGGTCGCTATGGCTTCGACGTTGGCACAGTTCCCTGATTACTCAGCACTGTTCACTATGGCCTTTGGTACTCCTACCATCACAGCAGAGCGAATCGCATTTGCCATTGCTGCGTATGAGAGGACACTGAACCCTGATCAAACTCCGTTTGATTTGTTCCTTGCAGGGAATCCCAACGCTATGAGCAATGATGCACAGCAGGGTTTCAATCGATTCCAGAATGCCTGCCTGCCTTGTCATGGCGGTCCATTCTTGAGTGACAATGTTTTCCACGACATCGGTGTGCGACCTGAAAATGAAGACTTAGGTCGATTCCTCATCACGGGTAACAATGTTGACAGGGGTAGATTTAAAACTCCTCCTCTTCGAAATGTGGAGTTAAGAGCGCCTTACTTCCACAATGGTGGAAAAGAGACCCTTTTAGATGTCGTCAACTTTTATAATGGAGGAGGAGATTTCCAGAATCCTGAACAAGGCCCTGGTACCCCTCCATTAGGACTTCCGCTCGGTGCTCGTCTCGATATCGTAGAGTTTCTCGAAGCTTTGACCGATCCCCGCGCTGAACAAGGACTCCCGCCCTTTGATCACCCCTCGATGCCTGTATATTTCAGAAGAGGCGATGTGAATTCTGACGGAGTTATGGATATCAGTGATGCGATTGGAGTCCTTCAGTACCTTTTCGATGGTCTCGTGGTGAATTGTGACGATGCTGCAGATGCCAATGACGACGGAGAGATCAATATTTCGGATGCTGTGAGATTGTTGTCCCGGTTGTTTAACGGGGGAGAACCTCTTCCTGCACCTTCTGAATCGGCTGAAGGTCCTGATTTAACAATCGATCAACTGGAGTGCTTGAACTGAGACTTCGAATTCTAGATCAGGTGCAGTGAAACTTAGGAATCCTTCTAAAAGGGCAAACGGTGAACCGTTTGCCCTTTTTTTTGTGACTATCATGATCAATATGAATCGTCCTCCATATTATGACTCTTGTCTCTCGTGATTTCGATAACTTCGATTCCAATCAATACTCGGTATATTGGAATGAATATTATTATCGCAAAAAGATCCCTTGGTCTGTTATTCGGGGAGGCTCTCATGACACGCCTTTTAGTCATTCTATTTTGTTCTTTGCCCAGCTTGTTGCTGGCTCAGACTTTTGAGGCTGATCTCCGATTGACGAACGTCACGACAAGTCCAGGGCTACCCCTGACGACTCGTGTTCTTCTGGATCATGATGTGGATTGCGAAGCCTTTTCATTTGGCGTCACCCATGACGAATCTCTCTTGACCCTCAGCAGTGTTGAGAGAGGAATACATCTCGAAAATGCCACACTTGGCGGTGTTACTCCGGATTATTTGATGTTGGAATCTCAACCCATTGGTGGGGGAGGATTCATCGTCGGCTGTTTGTTTGACCTGACTCCGCCCATCACTGATCTGGTAGCCGGAACCAGCAGAGAATTAATTATTGCCACTTACATTCCGAATCCGACAGCTTCTGGATCGACCACCATCAATTTCTCAGGTGCACTTCATGTTCCCCCTGTAGATGTTCTTGTGATTCTTGCGGGCCAAGAGATTATTCCAACAATGACATCGGGGACGGTTTCATTTATCACGGATTGCAATGTGAATGGAGTTCCGGACTCGGAAGATATTGCGACTGGTACAAGTCCTGATTGCGACTTGGATGGCATTCCTGATGAATGTGGATTTAGTCAGGGGACTGCTGACTGTGATGGGGATGGTGTCCCTGACAGTTGCGAATCGGATTGTAACCTAGATCTCATACCCGATGATTGTCAGCCTGCTTTGGATTGTGACAGTGATGGTCTTTTAGATATTTGCGCCATTTCGGATGGCCTGGCGTCGGATTGTGATTTGGATGGAGTTCCGGACGATTGTGAAATCGCTCAGGCTCAAGAACCCGATTGTGACCTCGATGGAATTCCTGATGTTTGTTCTATTGATCTGGGATTAGTGTCTGATTGTAATCAAGATTTAGTACCCGATTCCTGCAACATTCAAGCGGGTGCAGCGGATTGCGATCTCAATGGAATCTTAGATTCGTGCCAGATCGTTGCCGGTAATTCTTCCGATTGTGATTCAGATGGCGTCCTAGATACCTGCGCTATTGATCAAGGAATATCTTCGGATTGTGATTTGGATGCGGTTCCAGATGATTGCGAGATTGCTCAATCGGTAGAGGCTGATTGTGATCTCGATGGTGTCATCGACGGGTGTGCGATAAGTCAGGGAATCGTTTTTGATTGTGACCAAGACTTGATTCCAGACTCCTGCAACATTCAGGCGGGAGCGCTCGATTGCGATCTCAATGGGATTTTGGATACATGTCAATTGGCCAGTGGCTCAGCTTCTGATTGTGATCAAGACGGATCTTTGGACTCTTGTGAGATCAATACGGGCAATGTGCTCGATTGCGATTCTGATGGAGTTCCTGATCCTTGTGCTATCTCAAGCGGAGTCGTCAGTGATTGCGATTTCAATACCATCCCTGATGAATGTTCGATTACAGCCGATCCTACATTGGACTGTGATCTGGACGGTGGTCTCGATGTTTGCCAATTGAATAATGGAACAGCCGAGGACTGTAATCTCAATGGAGTACTCGACTCTTGTGATATTACAGGCGGTTTAGATCAGGATCAAAATGGTGTTCCTGATGACTGTCAAAATGCTGACTTCATCAGGGGTGATTGCTCAGCGAATATGTCTTTCAATATCGCAGATGCAATTTTGAGCCTCAATTATCTCTTTGGTCAGACTACTGTTGAATGCCTTGATGCATGTGACGTGAATGATGATGAAGTCCTCAATATTGCAGATGCTGTGTTCACTCTTGCCGCTCTCTTTAGTGGCGGGCCTATGCCTACAGCGCCATTTCCGAACTGTGGAGAAGATCTGGTCGGAAGTGGTTTGGGATGTGACGTCTTCAACCTCGGTTGCCCTTAACCTGTATTGCGTCTCCGATTATTAGGTTTACGAGGGGAAGCGGGTCTTGATCCTGCAGAGGTAGAAGTCGACTTGCCAGGGCTGGCCTTGGGTCGTCTCTTCTTCTGTGCATGAGATTTAACCGGTTGCCCTGTTCCATCTCCATCTGCGGATCGTTTTGGCCTTCGATTTCCTCGAGAACTGGAAGGGCGAGCTGAAGAACCGCTTCGTGAACTTCGACCCCTTCGTCCTGAAGGTCCTGGACCTCTGCGTGAGGGGCGACTGCTTTTTCCTTTGGAGCCTTTGGTGGAACGATCAAATTCTCCACCCTCAAATCCTGGTGTGGATATCGTCTCGATCTCTTTACCGATGATTTTTTCGATGGAAAGAATCATGAGGAGGTCTTCTGCGGAGACAAAAGTACATGCTTTTCCCTCTCTCTCTGATCTCCCAGTTCTTCCGATTCTGTGTGTGTAGGCTTCGGCAGTGTTAGGAATGTCCAGATTGATCACATGGGAAACACTCTCAACATCGATGCCTCTAGCAGCGATGTCCGTTGCTACCAAAACATCAAATTTCCCTTTTCTGAAACCCTGCATAGCACGGTCTCTTTGATTTTGAGACATATTGCCTTGGAGGGCGACTGCGCGATGGCCGTCTTTGTCGAGCTTCTCCGCGATTTGTCGTGCTCTTCGTTTTGTACGAGTAAAGACGATGGCAGAGGCAATCTTCTCTTCCTTGAGCATGTGTCGTAGAAGGTCGATCTTCTTTTTCTCAGGAACGGTATAGAGTGCGTGGTCGATAGTTTTTGCTGGGGTCGAATGATTGATTTCTGCAACAAAAGGATCAACAAGGATCTTCTGTGCCAACCTTCTAATTTCAGGGGGCATAGTTGCCGCGAACAAAAGATTCTGCCGATGTTCAGGAAGCTCATCAAGGATTCGATTAATGTCTGGAAGGAATCCCATGTCGAACATGTGGTCGGCTTCATCCAGAACCAATTTCTCAACACGGCTCAAGTTGACATGACCTTGACGCATGAGATCTAAGAGGCGACCTGGGCATGCACAAATGATGTCTGGATTTCTTTTGAGTTTCTCAATCTGAGGATTCTCTGAGACACCACCATAGATCGTCATCGATTTGATTTTTGTTCCGATGGTCAACTTTCGGAATTCGTCTTCAATCTGTGAAACAAGTTCTCTAGTAGGTGCGATCACCAATATTCGTGGCCCTTTTGCTTTTCTTCTGAGAAGAGACTCGATAGCAGGGATGGCGAATGCTGCTGTTTTTCCTGTACCCGTTTGTGCGAGGCCCAGAATGTCTTTGCCATCGAGGGCCGGAGAAATAGATTGGGCCTGAATGGGGCGAGGGCTCGAATAGCCCGCTTTTTCAATGGCTTTCCCCAGCAAAGTGTTCAGTTCAAGTTCTGAGAACTGCTCTAATACACGGTAAGTATCGGGTGACATATTTGTGATTTGGCTTCCTGACAGAGTGAGTCTTCCGCTTAATTTGATCTATCTGGGCGGAAAACGCATGCAATTCCACTCGGCTCATACAAAAAACCGACCTGATTCTGATTATATCTGTAGCGAAAGTAGATGTTTCTGAATCCATGGATTTATATTCAAGTAGTGTTAGAGAGAGGTTTGCCCTTGTTGAAAGGCCTTTAATGAACTCCTCTTACCCTCCACGAGTGGATTATGACAATGACGAGAACTCGATCAGATCTTCATCCGTACACCCTGATCCGTTTGAACAGTTCAAGTTGTGGTATTCAGAGGAAGAGATCGAAGGGGTTGAAGAGCCTCATCGGATTTCTTTGGCCACGTGTACACCCGATGGAATTCCTTCCCTCAGAATGGTGTTGCTGAAAATATTCGGTCCTGAAGGTTTCTTCTTTTTCACAGATTATCAGTCTCGGAAAGCTCAAGAACTCTCTTTGAATCCTAAAGCCGCTATTCTCTCACATTGGCCTAGATTACAGCGTCAGGTCAGAATCGAAGGAAGCGTAAAAAAAGCCTCGAGAGAAGTATCTGAAAAGTATTTTGATGATCGCCCTCGATTGTCCCAAGCCGCAGCTTCGGTCTCTTCACAAAGTTCCGAAATGCTGGATCGCGACGAATTTGAATCACGGTTGAAGGGATTGGCGACCGGTTCGAGTACCCTCTCCTGCCCGGAGAATTGGGGAGGGTATTGCTTGGTTCCCGAACTCTTTGAGTTTTGGCAAGGTCAGCGAGGTAGGGTCCACGATAGAGTGATTTACGAGAAGACGCCGGCTGGGTGGATTTTGAAGGAACTCCAACCCTAATATCTCTTCCAAGGTGCGATTGTATTCATCAAAAGGTGCGATTGTATTAATCAAGATGCTTTGCACTTTTCCCGTGAAGGTGTAAATTCCTTGCTTCGGTGCGCTCGTAGCTCAACTGGATAGAGCATCGGATTTCTAATCCGAAGGTTCCAGGTTCGAGTCCTGGCGGGCGTACCATTTTTTATACTCGTTGCTTCCCCCAATGTTTTCCACCATTCTGATTCTCAAGAGCCCATTCGTTGACGGGTCATCTTGAGGAAGGTGAGTGTGATATGTGGATAACAACAATTCTTCTATTGGTTACAGCATGTGTACAGACTGATACTCCGAAGGAAGCTCCCCAGTTCGAAAAACCGGTTCGTATTGAATCAAACGGGATTCCTATCGATGTGACCGTCGGGCATGCCGCTCCTTATATGCATGACTTTGATGGCGATGGAATAACCGATCTACTCGTCGGTGAATATGGTGATGTCGATTTCCCTGTCGAAAGATTGCCGAAAAGAATTCGAGATGAATCCGATAGTAAGGGAGCCTTCTCCCAGGGGAGGCTGCGGATATATAAAAACCATGGTTCTGATACCCAGCCTAAATTTAATGGATTCGAATATCTCCGAGCTGGAGCTGGATTCGCATCCATACCTTCAACCTGATGCATTTGTTTTTGTCCGCAGTTTGTGGACTACGACAATGACGGAGATCTAGATATATTGAGCGGATCCTATACAGGAGAGATTTATTACTTTGAGTGTCAAGATGACGGAAAATTTTTGCAGGGTAAATGTCTGGTTGATAAAGATAACGTCGATCTCAAAGCACAGTCATATTCGATCACTGTAGAAGCATGGGATTTCGATGCTGATGGCGATCTCGATTTGATTCTGGGTACTCGCGTCTCTTCCGTAGAGTTATTCGAAAATATCGGAACCCGAGAAGCTCCTATCTACGCGGCTAAATCGAAGAAACTCAAAACCCAAGGCGGAAAACCGATAAAAGGTAGCAATGCCCATAGGGCCGATTGGGATGGTGACGGTGTACTGGATCTTGTTTTGGGCGCTGAATATGGGGGAGTGCACTGGTATCGGAATGTCGGGAGTACTGACAAACCGTTATACGGAGATCGTCAGGTCATAGTGGAGCAGCCTGAGTTCAAGCAAAGAACTGAGGCTGAAGGCCCTGAGTTTTCAGGCTCTCGAAGCAAGGTGTTCGTGACGGATTGGGATAAGGATGGGATGAACGATCTCTTGGTAGGAGACGTTCAATGGCTCAACTACACTCTACCGCCATTAACTGCGGAAGAGGAATCTGAAAAAATGAAGTTACAACCAGAGTATGAAAAATTAGATAAGGTTCTGGAAGAACTGAATGATGAAAAGATCCGTTACCAGCGAAAAAAGGTTGAGGTTCCAGAAGAAGTGAACAGTAGGTATGACGCCGCTTATGAAGCTTGGCTTCCCGTGTATCGCAGGATGTCAAAGTTTGATCGAGAGAAGTCTAAAACTCATGGTTGGGTATGGCTCTACAGGCAAATCCCCTAGTTCTTGTCTGATTCAAGAGTCCTTGGTGTAGTCTTCCGGTTGATGTCGAATCACCGCTCCTTCGACGAGGAAAGCCACGTCTTCGGCAATGTTTGTTGCAAGATCTGCGATACGCTCAAGATGACGAGATGCTGAAAGCATATGGATGGCTCTTGTGATAACTGCGGGGTTCTCGAACATGAGTGCTTCAAGAATAACAAACATTTGTTTATTGATATCGTCAACTTCATCGTCCATCGCTAGAACTTCTCGAGCAGTCATGACATCGAGGTTGATCAGTGAGTTCAAACTTTGTTTGACCATCGTTCGTACAACCTCAAGCATGCGGTGGAAATCAAGTGGTACACCAATATCGTCGTGAGTGGCGAGGTACGCGGCACGTTCAGCAATATTGATGGCGAGGTCGCCCATTCTTTCGAGGTCGTTGTTCACTTTCATCACGCATACTACGAATCGTAGGTCCGTTGCCACCGGCTGATGAAGTGCAAGAATCTTCAGGCAATCTTCTTCGATCACAACTTCTCTTCGATCGATCGTGACATCTAACTCATGAACCTCTGAGCAGAGATCCGCTCTACGCTCCTGTAATGCACTGATGGCGAGGTTGGTCGCTTTCTCCACTAGGCTTCCCATGTCGAGAAGCTTCTTCTTTAAATCTTCGAGGTCACGTTGAAGGTGCATAGTCATGGTTTGTGATACCCATCATTTGTTCTAGTAGCAGTTGGCAAAGGCACTCGTTATCGATCAGGTGACAGCAAAATGGAATTTATCCGAACCGCCCAGAAACATAGTCTTCTGTTCGCTGTTCCTTGGGGTTCGTGAAAATCGTACTTGTTTCGTCAAATTCGACCAGGTTACCGGAATCCATGAAAGCCGTGTAATCTGAGACTCTGGCAGCCTGTTGCATATTGTGGGTGACGATCACGATGGTGTATTGCTCTTTGAGTTCAAGCATCAGATCTTCAATGTGACTGGTCGAAACCGGGTCGAGTGCTGAACAAGGTTCGTCCATGAGCAACACTTCAGGTTTCATTGCTAGAGATCTGGCGATGCAAAGTCTCTGCTGTTGTCCTCCGGAAAGACCGAGAGCGGAATCATGCAATCGATCAGAGACTTCATTCCAAAGAGCAGCTCTCTTGAGCGAAGTTTCTACAAGCTCTGCGATGTCACCCGTATAGCCATTAATTTGTGGTGCCCAAGCAATGTTTTTGAAAATCGTTTTTGGAAATGGATTTGGCTTCTGAAAGACCATTCCAATTCGTAAGCGTACTTCGACGGGATCGATGTTCTTGTCATAAAGATCCATATCCTTGTACATCAGTGAACCCTCTACCTTTGCACCTAGAATGAAATCATTCATACGATTGAATGCTCTCAGTAAGGTGCTTTTTCCGCAGCCAGAGGGGCCAATCACCGCGGTGATCTTGTTGCTTGGGAAGACGATGTCTACACCTTTGACAGCTTGCTCAGAGCCGTAGCTAATGACCACACCTTCGCCTTTGAGTTCAGCATTGCGAAGATCGTTTTCTTTGTCTCCGCCACTGATATTAGATTCGGGTTTGGTACTCTTCGGACGTTTGTTCATCGGTTCTTCCTCGGAGAGTTTTTTGGCTTCATCAACAGGGGTCATGATTGAGCCTTTTGTGTTTTATTTCGTATTAGGATTGCAACGCTATTCATCATGAACAGGGCTAGAAGTAATACTATTATCCCGCCTGCTGCGAGGCCTTCGAATTCGACTTTTGCTTCTCGGGCCCAGTTGTAGATCTGGATCGGCAGTGCTGTAAAGCCGTCCATGATTCCATGAGGAGCTTTGCTCACATACGCGACTGCTCCAACCATAAGAATGGGGGCGGTTTCTCCGATGGCTCTGGAAAGGGCCAAGATTACGCCCGTCATTATTCCCGGCATGGCCGCTGGAAGAACATGGTGGAATACCGTCTGGAATCGGGTCGCTCCCAGGGCAAATGCAGAGAGGCGAATCGAATTCGGAACGGCTTTGATGGCTTCTCTTGAGGCAATGATGATGACCGGAAGTATCAATAAGCTGAGAGTGAGAGCTCCGGAAAGGACGCTCGGCCCCAACTTCATGAATCGAACAAAAAGAGTTAATCCCAAAATCCCGTAAACGATTGAGGGAACTCCAGCAAGATTGGAAATGTTGATTTCAATGAATGAATTTAAACGATTCTTTTTTGCATATTCTTCGAGATAAAGGGCTGAGGAAACTCCGACAGGAATCGCGATTGCTGCTGTCGTGACGATGATCCAAATCGTTCCCATTAAGGCAGAGAAGAGACCTGCTTTATGAGGCATCCGGGATGGAGCATTTTTTATGAAATCAAAACTGATCCATTCCCAACCCGAGGAGAAGATATGGACCAATAGGAAACCCAAAACTCCGATACACAACCAAGAGAGGATTGCGCAGCAATTTTTAAAGATCATCGAGAAAGCTCTTCTGCGTTCAAGTCTTGAATTGAACTCTGGTGCAGAAGAATGTTCGGAGGAACTCATTCGTATTCCTCCCGGTACTTTTTGAGGATTTTGTAACTCAGAAGATTGGCGGCTAAAGTAATCAGAAACAGGAGACCGCCCACCGCATAGAGTGAATGGTAGGAAATGGATCCGTGTTCAATATCGCCGGTGGCGACCTGAACAATGAAAGCCGTCATCGTTTGAATACTCTCTAGGGGGTTCAGCGTCATTTTTGGTGTTCCACCTGCAGCGAGAGTCACGGCCATTGTTTCTCCTATCGCTCTGGAGAAAGCCAGAACAAAGGAGGCCACGATTCCCGACAATGCCGCTGGAACTACGATTTTGAGAGATACCTCAGTTTTAGTGCTACCGAGTGCATATCCACCATCTCGAAGTGATCTTGGCACAGCCTTGAGTGCATCGTCACAAAGTGATGCGACCATTGGCAAAATCATCACTGCGACGACGATGGAGGCTGACAATGCATTGAACACTGGGATCTCATCATTAAATGATTTGAGTATTGGGGTGATACCTGTCAGAGCAAAGTAACCGTAAACAACTGTAGGAATCCCTGCGAGGATCTCTAGAACCGGCTTAACAGTTTGACGAACTCTTTGGCTTGCAAACTCACTTAAGTAAATCGCACTTGCGAGTCCTACAGGTAGAGCGATAAGACCTGCTCCCAGCACGATCAGAATAGTCCCCATTAACAAGGGGAGGACACCAAAGGATCGAGGCAATATCAGAGCGTTCCATTTTGTTCCGAAAAGAAAATCTACTACTGAGACTTCTCTAAAGAATGGAATCGCTTCTTTGGCGAGGACGAAAATAATTCCGAATGTGGTCAAGACAGAGGCGAGTGCGCAGAGGAATATTCCCCAGCGCACTCCCTCTTCTATCCACTTCGATTTTTTTGTCTTCTGCCTAAAAGCTGCAGCGACTATATCAGTCATTCCTACCTTATTTATTCTGCTGAAGAGTTGTTTTTCGACTGCTCAACGAATGCTTCAAATTTGAGTAATTGTTTGTCGTATTCATTTTTGGGGAGCGGGACGTAGCCTACTTCAGAGACGAGTGTTTCGGCATTCGCAAGGTAGAATTTCACAAACTCCTGAACCTCGGGTCTCACTACCGATTTGCTACTCAGGTAGATGAAAATTGGTCGAGAAAGTGGTTTGTAGGTGCCGTCATTGATGCTGGATTCATTTGGAGTAACAGCGGGTTCGCCATTGACACTCACTGGAACAATCTTCAACTTGGCTTCATTTTCTTTGTAGTAGACGTAGCCGAAAAATGCCAAAGCATTTTTATCTCCTGAAACGCCTTTTACCAGTACGTTGTCATCTTCACTTTGCATGTAATCGGATCGACACAACTGCTCTTTACCATTGACGACCTTTGTGAAGTAATCAAATGTGCCAGAATCGGATCCTGGCCCAAATAGTTCAATTTCAGTGTCTGGCCAACCCTCACGAACTTGACTCCAAGTGTTTACAGCTGAATCCGGGTGCCAAATCTTTCTCAATTCTTCGATCGAGATCTGGTCAACGAAATCGTTGTCAGGGTGAGTGACGACTGAAAGCCCATCGTAGGCGACTGGGATCTCCAAGAACTCTATTCCAAGTTCCTTACACTTGGCGATCTCTTTTTCTTTAATAGGGCGGGAAGCGTCATTGATATCACATTCACCGATAGAGAACTTCTTGAAGCCTCCACCTGTTCCTGAAACTCCAACCGGCACGTTTACATTTGGATAAGCCTTTTGGAATTCCTCCGCGACCGCCATCGTAATCGGGAATACTGTACTGGAACCGTCGATCCGTACTGTCCCATTTAGGCCGTCTGTATTCGGAGCTTCACAGCCACATAGGGTTACTAAGAAAACAAAGACCAATATCCAATTTGTTTTCATTTTTTCCTCTACTTTCTGTTCTTCAAGTTTTTTATCGACATGTTAAATCTACTTACAGTGTGAACGTTTTGGTGTGTTAAAAATTAACAGCAAACCTGGTGACGAAACTCGTGACATCATTTCCATATGCTGAGTTCTCGCTGGGAGCAGCATTTACCAAATTGAACATGACTCGTGCATTTGGATTCAAGTGCCAGTTCACGCCGATCGAAACGGCTTCTGCGCTTTCACCGGCGAGCATCTCTTCCAGATCCATTTCCTGGATACGAAGTGCCACCTCGATCGCGCCTGCGCCATCAGGACCATAATTATTGTTGGGTTTTACTCTTGAGAATATTCCCGAAGAAGTCTTGTAGGCACGGCTTTCGCCGGTGAGGAAGTAACTGCCCTGAAGATACCAACTGGTTGCTTCAGCTTCGTCTAGGCTGGACTGAACAAACTCTGCTTGAAACGATAGGGGGCCTTGAACATAAGCTGCTTCAAGTCCAAGAAGGTCTACGTTTTCAGTCGCCATACTCGCGGAGATGATGTCTTCGCTGAGGTGCGCAAGAGCATCTGACTTGTACTGAACTGAATCATTAGAAGCAGTCCTGCTGCTGACCCCGAGTCCGAAGTGAAGGAATTGTTGGGTTTCCTTGTTTTGAATAGGGGCGGCTGTGATTCTTCCTGTAAGAGCGTACTGATCGTCCTCTTGCCCGATTCCGTAGCCATTTGCATCTCTAAAGTACCCGAAAGACAGGGTTCCGAAGTCCGATTCACCCAGACTCTGCATAGATAGAATCCCCATGTTTCTTCCGGGTGCGATTGCGGAGGTGAAGCTGCGCTCTGCAAATGTGATGTACTTGCTACTTGTCAGAGTTTCGAGTCCGAAAGGTTCGTATTGCTGACCAACCCTTACTTTTCCGAATACGCCTGCTTCTAAGAGACCGACATATGCATCTTTGAAATCTGCGTCTCCTCCAGCAAAGTCATACTGTGTTTTGAATTCCACATTATTTCCAATGACACCTGCAAATGCGATTCTTGCTCTTCTAATTTCTGAGCCGTCTGATTCTACGTCTACACCGTCTTGCTCAGAGAAAAATCCGTAATCGACCTGGACACGCCCTCCAATAGATAATTTTAAATCACCATCGGGACTTGAGATTCTTAGACCGTTCTTCCAGTTCACGTTCATGTCTTGCATCGAAAGTGCTTCTTCCGAGACAAAGGTAGAAGAAAGCAGCACGGTGATCATCGTCATTCTTAAAAACAAATCCATAATTGGCTCCTTTAGAACATGGTGAAGGTAAATTGGGAATCGTAGAGTTAGAGTGTACTTTATGTGAGGATTACGTAAGGCTTCGCATGTACTTTATGTGAGGATTACGTAAAGAGGGTTCTTTTATCCGTATTTCCCGGATATTGCCCATCTAAGACTCTTTTTGTCGGGATATAAGACTCTTTTTGTCGGGATATTTCAGGAGATTTTCATGGTGAATCAGCAATGGCCTATCTGGATGGCCCCCTTGACGCGCTCCAGAGCAATGCAACCCGGTAATATTCCAACTGAAATCCACGCCGAATATTACGCACAGCGTGCACATCCTAGAAATGGTGCTGTCGCTATTATCTCTGAAGCAACTCCGGTGTGTCCTGAAGGTCATGGTTACTTTGCCACACCGGGCATACATACTGACGAACAAGTGGACGGGTGGAAAAAAACGACACGAGCTGTCCATGAAGTAGGGGGCAAAATTTATTGCCAACTCTGGCATGTTGGAAGAGTGAGCCATGTCAGCTTACAGCCGAATGGAAAAGCTCCAGTTTCATCTACAACAACTCTTGGTGGCGGAAAAACTTACATCGATGCAAAGGGAACGAGAGTCAAGACGTCAGCTCCACGAGCTTTAGAGACAGCGGAAGTACATGATGTTATTGAGAAGTTTCGAATAGCAGCCGGTCGCTGTATGGAAGCCGGTTTCGACGGTGTTGAGATTCATGGAGCTAACGGATATCTCCTCGAGCAATTTCTTCGATCAGGTATTAATGATAGGTCTGATGAGTTTGGCGGCTCACTGGAGAATCGACTCAAAGTTTGTCTTGAGGTCGCCAAGTCGATTTCGTCTGAGATCGGTCCCGATCGAACAGGTTATAGGATTTCTCCTATATCAGGTGAACTCGAGGGCGGGCGATTCGATGAAAACATGGAAGAGACTTACGCGTCCTTAGCCATAGGGCTTGCTGATTTGGATATCGCTTTTATCGATGTTGTTGAAAGTTTTTCAGTGGGAGTAAGAGAAGAGGGCTTGGACGCCATCTGTGCTCGAATTCGCAAAGCGTTTTCAGGCGGCGACTCCAAACTCTATCTTGCAGGCGGGGGATACACCCGAGAATCCGCAAGAGAGGCTCTCGATTCCAAGAGATGTGATGGAGTTATTTTTGGAAGAGATTTCATTTCAAATCCTGATCTTCAAAAGAGACTGCGCGAGAATTTGCCTCTAACGCCTTGGGAGAGAAGATCCTTCTATCTTGGAGGAGCTGAGGGATATGTGGATTGGCCCACCTTTGAAGACGAATCTGAAGGTGCCTAATGCCAGAATTTTATGCTTCAGCGATACAAAATACTGAGTCAGCCCTCTGTGATGAGTTACGAGAATTGGGGTTCCGAAGTGTCCGTCTCAATCGAGGTGGCATACCATTTCGGGGAGAATGGAGCGAAGGGTGGCGAGCCTGCCTTGAAAGCAGAATCGCGCAGAGAATCCTCGTTGTTATGGGACGTAATCCTGTCTCAGATGCGGATCAATTATATGAAGCCGCTAGAGAGATTCCTTGGACAGACTTTTTGACTTCTCAGCAAACGCTTTCTGTGAACTGCGTGGCAGTGGGAAGCGCATTGAGGCATAGCGGCTTCGTTGCCTTGCGGGTGAAAGATGCCATTGTTGATCAGGTCAGAGATTTGGAGGGAGAGCGACCTTCCATCGATCGAGAAGATCCTGATGTTCGAGTCTTTGTCTATCTTGCCAACAACAAGGCGACCTTTTATCTAGATATGTCAGGGCAGCCGCTTCATCTGAGGGGCTATCGTGAAAAATCGGGAGATGCTCCGTTGAGGGAGAATCTCGCTGCAGCAATATTGCGAATGTCCGGTTGGGATCAAAAAACACCTCTTATCGATCCTATGTGCGGATCAGGAACATTGGCGATTGAAGCGGCTCAATGGGCCGCGCGTCTCGCCCCTGGACTCTCTCGTGATCGATTTGGATTTGAGAGGTGGAACAATTTCGACGAAGAAATGATGCAGTCTCTACGCCAGCTCAGAGGTGAATTGAGAGCGGCGGCGACAGGACAAAAACCATCAATTGTTGCGAGAGATAACGATGGAGAAGTTCTGGATATCGCCAAAGCCAATTCCAGAATCGCAGGAGTTCAATTGTCATTCAAAAACCAGTCGATTCTGGATCTTCAATCGGACGGACCTGCACGAACGCTTGTGACAAATCCTCCCTATGGAAAACGACTCTCTTCAGATGACGAGTTTTTGGGAAAAATGGGTGCCGTGATAAGGCGGTTACACGGCTGGAGAGTTGCCATATTGTCCGGTAGCTCCAACATTGAGCGAGCAATAAAGATCCCACCAATAAATAGTATCCCATTGGTCAACGGGGATCTGGATTGCCAGCTTCTCATTTATCAGATCGACTGATGAAACTCAGCGCTTCTGCTTTGAGAGTAGTTTTTTCCATTGAAGATTGGATTCCTTCGCAACATTTCGTAGGAATTTTCGTCCATCCGAATTCAGGGTATCGAGATTCTTGATGGGGAGATTTTTAGGTGCTCTAGAGCGAGGATCTTTTCCAGAAATAGTCGCTTCTATCACAATCAATGAGAGGTACATGCCAGCCACACTGGGGTGTTCGGCATCTTTGTCGTACATGTTTAGAGCGGGCTGCCTCTTTTTTGAGAGACTCCAGGCGAACCCTACTGGGGCGACTTCAACCTTTAGCGACTTTGATATTTCCAAATGAGCTGCCATGATCTGTTCCATTGAAATCCAGTTCAATCTCTCGTAGTCCCAAGCCATGAAAAGGATGGGGCGAGCTCCTGATTTACGAACAAGTTCGACGAACTTCTGGGAATATTCTTTAAACGATTTCACGGATGTTTCTGGAATGTCTTCTTGAAGAATGACGATATCAAACTTGCCGTTTTTGATTTTTTCTACAGCCTTGGTTTTGTTCCACATCACCTCGAGAGAAGCGCCTCCTCTGACAACGGATTCTGTTTGATATCCGAGTGAGGGTGTCATCGAATCAGAGAGAATCTTGAGATGTTTATCGAGACCACCATTCCAGAACGTGAAACTGTTTCCGACAAATAGAACTTTGATAGTGGTGGCGGTCTCCGGATCTTGGGGAGTCTTGTCATCTCCGAGAAGCGGAGTTGCGAGACACATGGATTGAATCACTGCGATGAAGAACAGTGTGGTTGTGAGCAATAACGTAGATTTAGACATGTTGACCTTTCAGCATTCCCGAGGTTTCCATTAATGGACCCTGAGGACACAATTTACGGGCGTGAAAGGAAATATTCGAACTCATTCCGGAAGAGTTTTATTCGAAAGGGTGACAAAATAGACCTATTGGTCCACTAGGTGGTGAGAAACATTTGAAACACCCCAAGGAAACGGAGATCCCATGCCTAGCATTCATACATTAGAGAAAGAGTTGGTTCTTCCTACAGATCTAGAGACGGCTTGGAAGTTCATCAGTACTCCGAGAAACCTCGATGCGATCACTCCCGATGATATGTCGTTTTCAATTATGACCGATGTCCCTGATGAGATGTATGACGGTTTGTTGATCGAGTACCGGGTGGGAATTCCATTTATTGGATCTCAGAAATGGCTGACAGAGATCAAGTACATCAAAGACCGACACTCATTTGTGGATGAGCAGCGAATCGGTCCTTACAGCCTTTGGTTTCATTATCACGAGATTACTGAGGTTCCTGACGGAGTTCGGTTTGTGGATAAAGTCACCTATACTCTTCCGTTTGGTCCTCTTGGGGCGATTGCTCACGCGGTCTATGTGAAGTCTGAGTTGGCAAGAATTTTCAAGTATCGACAAGAAGCCATGAATCGAATTTTTAATGGTCAGGAAAAGGATTCCAATTCCTCTAGCTGACGAACGACTTCAACGTCACAGAAAAAAGGCCCCGTCGTTGAAACGACGGGGCCTTTTTTTAAGACTTCAGAGGCAAATGGAATTTGCCTTTAGAAATCAAAGTTGAAATCCTGCTCTGAGGTCGCTACCCGGTACTTGACTTTCTAAGTATTCGAAGAAATCGGAGAGTCCGAACAGGTTAGGTTCTGTCTGCTCTGGGTCTGGTCCGATTTCTTCGAAGGGTGCAGAGGGTGCCGCGCCACCGCTGAAGAGGTAACTTAATGTGAAGATCACGTCACTGATATCGTGAGCACCGTCACCATTTGCATCTGCTGCGGAGGCGGGGATTGCTTCGGGCCCTCCGCTGAACAACTTACCCAAACTACCAATGGCGTCTGCGACGTTAATCTGTTGATCACGGGTAAAGTCTGCTCTGCGGAACCAGTCCCAAGGTACGTCAATGACGATGGGGCCAGGACAGATTCTTCTCTTGATGGTATCGGGGGTCACGTCGAGCACTTCATGGTTTAAGTTGAGATCGACCAAGATGGTTACCATATCCGTGACTCGAGGAGGATCTTGAGGAGTCGATCTGTCAATGTTTAATGAGTGAACAGGGCATCCTGGAAGTGTTCCGTCGGGTAAGGTTCTGACGATATATTCGTCTGCTGGACCATAGCACCAGGTGGTCGTTACTCCGCTGGAGAAGATTGTTCCGTCGAACAACTCATGAACATCTGTGAGAATCTCAACATTGGTCGATCCATATCCATAATAGAAGACGATATTACCGTTGTTTTTGACTCTAAGAACTGCACCTTCGTTATCGAAGGCTCCTCTACCAGCAAGAATGAAATCACCGTTCATGGTTTCCCGGATGTCCCCATAAGAGATGAACCCGTGGTAGCGATCTTGCTGGATCAAGTTCAGGTTGACCGGTTCCAGAGTGAAAATCTGAGTTGAAATGGGAGCTCCTGTCGCTTCGACGACATGGCTGACAACCTTGACAAGGCCGGTAGAGGTGAACTCTATTGCTCGTCCTTTGGAATCTGTGAATGTTGGACCGTAAAGGCCAGACTTCAGTGGGTTTCCTCCCAGGTCGGTCCGGACAACGAGTGTCTCCGCAATTCCTGGTGGGTTCACTTGCTTTGTTCCACCGGTGACGAGGTAACCCTCCGGCAAGAATGCACCTGTTTGCGGGTCATCTACGGGAGGGGCGACCACGATATCGTCAAAGCTTGCTCCAGATCCAAATCCAAAGAGGTTGTTGAAAAATCTCACGTCATGGTAGAGCCTCATGAAGTTCAAACTGAGGTCAGTGTTGACGTTTAGCATATAAGGAACGACACCGACATTATCTGTCAACGATATCGAACCCACGACAACAAGCTCACCTTGATGGTTTTGTATGATCTTGTTTCCCACGCCTCTCTCAGGAGCGATGGTTGCTCCAGGAGTTGGAATGACTCCACCATATGTCCTGAATTGAAGGGCATGACCATTGAGATCTGTAGTTACGATAAAGATAGGATCAGTAGTGTTCACATGGAGGTTATGCCCTGTGACGGCATAGCCAATAGCTGCACCTGAATCGTCATGCATCTCCACGACTGATAGAGGGAATTGATGACCCGGTTGGTTATTACTCGGCATCTGTCCGATTTTTCTCGACCAGATGATGTCACTGTTGCCATCGATCTTATTGAGATAGATTTTCACCTGAGGACCCGTCGTCGTGTTGAATCGAATGACTGGGGAAACAGTGACGTAGTTGCCATCTGAAGTGGGCGTCATCTCCATGGATATTTCAAATCCAGAAGTTCCAAAGTTGGACATGTGCTCTTGTGCACTGATCGGTAACGCCAGTCCCAGAACTAATAATAAGAAGCCCAAAAGACGTGAGGCAGGCACAAACCTCTGTAGATTGCTGGAGGACATGGGGTCCCCTTTCGGCGGGTATGTGGTGAGGAGCTACGACTCCTATTTCCGCCTGACGACATGCCAGGTAGGTTTCATCCGGGATTGGCGAGGGATCGGACAAAAAATATATCCCCTCGGCGGGTTGTGTTTATCGGCCCCGTTGCGGGTTCGTTTGACAATAAATTCGTGATTCGATTACCGTATGGGGGTTCCGACACGGTCGCCGCGGTGTACGGAACAGGGATTGAGGGAATAATGGGGAACTGGACAAACTCCGTGATTTGCGGACTCATTGGTGCAGTGGTGGGTTGTCTTGCTTACTTCGTGGTCAACAAGATCGTTGCTGATATCGATCTGTTCGCCGCTGTGGGTATTGCATCCTTCTTCGGTGCGTTCTTCTCGAACGTATTCACCGCCAACAAGGAGCAGATCACAGCCTAAATGGTTTGAACTTGCTAACTTGAAGCCCTTCCGGTTTTCCGGGAGGGCTTTTTTTTGTCTGAATCTTTCGTGACGAGTGATCTTGTAAGCAGAGGTATTCTTGGAGGGATCCGGAAGTGATACTGATGCTGTGGATTCCTGATTTTGGAATCCTAAGAAACCGGATAGAAATTGGAAGAAAGATGGTTCCCTTGATGATCATGACTCTTCTCAGTGCGGCGCTGCCTGGGGATGAACAGGATGCGGAAGCGGGTGTGGGCGGTTGGAGATTGGCGAACAGTCCCAGTGCATATCTTCGAGAGCATAGTGAAAATCCTGTGGAGTGGCATCCTTGGGGCGATGCGGCTTTCGAGGAAGCCCGAAAACTTGACCGTCCCGTTTTCCTTTCCATTGGGTATTCCAGTTGTCACTGGTGTCACGTGATGAGGAGAGAGTCCTTCTCTGACGAGGCGATTGCTGCCTATCTCAACGCGAATTTCATTTCAATAAAAGTGGACCGTGAAGACCTTCCGCATGTGGATGAAGTCTACATGGATGCAGTGAGAGCGATGACGGGAGGAGGCGGGTGGCCTCTTTCTGTATTTTTGTTTCCAGATGGAAAACCTTTCTATGGGGGAACATATTTCCCTCCGCGTCAACGATTCAATCGACCCGGTTTTCTTGAAATCAGTGGTTCTATTATCAAAGCATGGAATACAGATCGCGGAAAAATGCGTGAGAGTGCGACAGGTCTCCTCGATCATTTATCGAAAAGAGACCAGCGGCAGCACGAGGGACAATCGATGGAGTTGTTTCTCGGTGGAGGAATACAGTCCGCTGCCAGTAGCTATACATTAGATCCTCCGGGATTTGGGGCAGCACCCCGATTCCCATCCCCACGATTCTTGCAGTTTCTGGTAGGAGAGGGATCTCTTTCAGGGGATGAGACATCGGTGAAAAGAGCCGTGTCTGTTCTTCGGGAGATGGCAGCGGGCGGAATCTATGATCAGGTGGCGGGTGGATTCCACCGATATAGTGTCGATGCCCAATGGCAGGTCCCGCACTTCGAAAAAATGCTCTATAACCAGGGGTCATTGGCCGAAAGTTATCTGGAGGCTGGAAGAATCACGAGTGACGAGTCTCTTCTTCAAATAGGGCGGGCAACTCTGGATGCCATGCTTTCCCAGTTTCAACTTCAAGACGGATCATTTGCAGGCTCTTGGGATGCTGATTCTGGAGGTGTTGAAGGATCGTATTATGTATGGACTCCTGAGCAGGTGAAGGAAACAGTCGCTCCAGAATCTGTCGAGTTGGTCTGCGATCATTTTGGCATCGAAGAAGAAGGTAACTTTGAGGGTGGTGAAGCCAGCGTTCCTCGTATCGCCATGAGCTTAGAGACCGCTGCTAAAAAGCATGGTCTTTCCGTTGAGGAGGCCCAGAAGCGACTGGATCAAGCCGTTTCCAAGATGCTCAAAGTACGGGATACAAGGGTGGCTCCCAAACGTGATGATAAGGTGGTCTTGGGGTGGAATGCTCTGGCGATATCGGGTCTGGCCCGAGGGGCTACAATTTTAGACGAGTCTCGTTTTCGTGAGGCCGCTGTTCGTGCCTATGGAGCATTAAAAGGATCTCTTGTTGAAGAAGAGAGATTCCTTCGGAGACGAGATCGCCATGTCTCTGAAAAGGGAGAGGCTCATGTCGTCGAGGGAAATCCTGCGACTCTTCAGGATGCCGCCCTTTGGATGAAATCGGTTCTCGACCTGTACGAGGCCACATTTCGACCTGAATTTATTCTGGAAGCGCGGCGTTGTTGGGAAGTGATTCTCAAGAATTTTGGCCCGCTGGAGACGGGTGAGGCCCTGTATGAAGCTCCTGAGGGGGCCGAGATCCTCATGGGGCGTCGTAAGGATTACTTCGACGGTGCCATTCCTTCCGGGAATGCGACGACGGCACGCAACCTTCTCCGTCTTTATGAGCTTACGGGTGAGTCGGTGTATTTGGAATCTTCGATGAACATCGTCGAGGCGGCATTGAGCAGAGTGGGACCTTATCCCATGGGGGCTTCAGAGTTACTACTCGCTGTTCAGGCGCTCCAGCGTCGGGTTCCCGTCATTGTGATTGCGGGTGATCCTTCAAAAGAAACCACTCAACGGATGTTGGAATCTGCTCTTCAGTCGAAGGTCCCATTTTCTGTGGTGGCATTACGACCTGAAGGAGAAGCTGGAGAGTCTGCAGAAAAAGCGATACCTCTTCTTGAAGGTAGAAGTTCAGGAGAAGTTGAAGCGCGTGCTTTCGTTTGTATCGATCAGGTTTGTGAAGTCCCACTCGAAAAAGTTGAAAACCTTGTATTGCGCATGGATCAACTCTCAAAAGAGATTCGTACTGCCAATGATAGCAACAGCAGCGAATCCAAGTCAGAGTAGGTCACTGAGACATTGAACAACACAGGAATGGGAATCTGATGAATTCGGGAAATCAGAAAAAAGATTCTGATCATGACAAAGAAGGAAAAAAGAGAATCCGAATCGTCGTGGATTCCGATGGGTGCCCCGTCAAAGACGAGGTCGCCCGGGTGGCAAAACGTCTTCAACTACCGGTTGTTTTTGTTGCCAATCGGTTTATGAAAATTCCATCGGGTTCTGATTTCAGGCTTGAAGTCGTCCCTGAATTGTTTGATGCCGCAGATGACTGGATCGCAGAAAACTGTGATGAGTTTACGGTGGTGGTTTGCGGAGATATTCCGTTGGCTTCTCGTTGTGTTGCTGCAGGTTCACAGGTCGTTGATCCCAGAGGTCGTATCCTTGATGAGGAGACGGTCGGAGAAGCGTTAGCTCGAAGAGATTTAGCGACCCATCTGAGGGATCTGGGATTGCCCACGAGCGGGCCTGCGCCTTTTGAACAAAGGGACCGATCCGCATTCTTACAAGCGATGGATCGGGTGCTTCAAATAGTGATGCGTCAACAACCTTGAGGGGGGCTGAGGCATTCTAACGGATCATCTGTCGGGTCTGGCCCACATATGTCATTCGGGGCAGCCGGAGGTGATCCTCCCGTGAAAAGGTGACCCAGAAGAAGGATGGCATCTCCCAAATTGACGTCCCCATTGTCATCGTTATCGCAACTGTCCATGCAGCCGGGTGCAGCGCCACTTGTGAACATATATCCCAAGAGGTTTACAGCGTCACTGATATCTAATGCGCTATCGCCATTGAAGTCTCCTCTGATAAATGAGGATCCTCCAATCACAGGGTAAGAGAGTTGGCATGAAATGAATTCGAGTGAGAACTCGATGCTAAAAGCGTCAAAGACGCCGTCTCCGTCAATATCAGTATCCGGGACGATGCCTAGGAAAGCGAAAACCTCTGTCATTGTCGTGTAGTTGAAGGGGAATCCATCGAAGGGGAACGGTGCAGGGATCGCATCAATGATCAGAACAGGAATAGCCGTGGGGATTGATGGAGAGATCGCAGAGGATCCTCCGGGCTCAATCGTAAGTTCTAGAAGCACGTTAGGAACTGGGATTCCTCCGGGGAGTGTCAAGTCTGCCGGACCCGCAGAGAGTAAGCCCCCTGTGATGGATCCGGGAGTAAAGATCACAAGCGGGTTTCCCAAATCGTCGAGGCTTTCTGGGGTCACTTCAAAGAGGTTGTTTCCAGAGAAGTTGTTGGAAGTATCTCCGTCGAGGTCAATGCCCAGAAGAGAAGCGACTTCAACCTCGGGGTCATCTTGCATCGTTGGATCGTCCAAAGACCGAACTTCAAGTAGATTAAACTGCGGACTATTTGCCAATTGATCCTGGAGTATGGGATCGATGAGATCAGAAGCGATCGCTAGAGACCCTCCGGTTATCGTGATTCCAGAATTGACAAATGCTGTCTCGATGGGTTCTCCGGCACCAAGAGAAGGTGCAAGGAATAGAAACAGGCATGTAATTGTCAGTAACATTTTCACGATAAAGCCTCTCGCTGACGGAGCGTATGTGCGATTTTTTTAGCAGGAACGAGGCCGGCGCATCTATGCCAGCCAGTGTCTGTATCGACTGATTTATTGTACAGGCTCTTCCTGTTATGAGATACGGGGGGTCGAGTTGGCACGTAACCTAGATAAGATAGACTGTCTGGAGTGGGATTATTTCCCGGGAGGGGCCGAAATGAGTTTGAACTTGTCCAAAATTTCTCCACTGATTTTATTGTTCACAGCGGTGATGCTTTTATCTGGATCCGTTTTTTCATCCGCAGCGGATATTCCATTTGTCCGTGGAGATGCCAATACGGATGGAGTCGTCAATCTCTCGGATGGGATTTGGTTACTGCAGTATTTGTTTCTTTCGACTCCGGAAGGCGAATGCGCTGCTGCCAGAGATTTCAATTCAGATGGGCAAGTCGATTTGGCCGATGCCTTAGGAGTGATTTCTTTTCGCCTCCTCGATGGTGCGCCTCCAGCGCATCCATATCCTTACTGTGGTGATTCAAGCATCGGTGAATGTGCCAGCTATCCCATATGCCCGCCTGTGCCAGATGTTCAAGTGAACCGCGATGAACTAGGGGTCTGGTTTATTGAAGGCGGATCCATTTTTGATCTCTACGAAGCTTTCGGTTACGAAGTGGCCGTTGATCGACTTTGGCAAGCAGAATATTTCCGGCGATTGTGTCGTGGAAGATTAGCAGAAATCTACGGAGTCGATCAGGCTCAGACCGATATCAGTATTCGATTGTTGGGGTATTCGGATGAGGAATACCTTGCTGGATTTGAGAACATCTCCGAACGAGCCAAGGAATTGGTTTTAGGATACATTGCGGGATTCAATCGGCGTATCGAAGAGTTGGGTGCTGACCCTACCGACTTACCTTTTGAATTTACTGATTTCGGATTCTTTCCGGAGCCGTGGACCGTCGTGGATGTGATGGCTCTACAAGTGACACTGTTGAGAAATTTTGACTCTGAGGCACTCTCTACTCATCAGTTGGATAATGCAGTGCTTCTGGCAGAACTGGAGGACGAGCATCCCCAAGATGCCTTAGCGATGTTCGATGACCTTCGTTGGCTCGATGACCCCGATGCTCCGACGATGATTCCTCCGACAGCACCGTTTCAGGAACTTCAGTCAGCACAAGGCTTGCCTACGCCTGTAGCGGGACAATATCAGGTAGAAAATCTCCGATTGTTACGCGATAGGGCTCATGAGGTTTTTGAAGGAACGCGGGATCGCCTTCAAGGAATTGGGACGCCTCTCAGAATGGGGAGTTATGCATGGGTGGTAGGAGGGGATCTGACCGATTCTGGAAACCCCATCATCTACGCGGGTCCTCAAATGGGATTCACTGCACCGGCGATTATCGTCGAAGGTTCACTTCGTGGTGCGGGTATCGATGTTTCAGGGATGGCTGTTCCCGGGCTTCCAGGGATGATCATTGGACGTACCCCGCGCCATGCATGGTCGGGGCAGGTTGCACATGCTCATACCGTAGATTTGTATCTTGATGCCGTGGAAGACATCTCGTTGCACAGGATTGAAACCATCCCGTTGGGGAAAGATCAATTTTTCAATCTTCCGGTCTATAGATCTGTACATGGTCCAGTGATTTCACCCATAGTGATCAGCACTGAAAATCTTGAAGGTCCAGTGGTGACTTGGAAATATTCACACTGGGGAAATGAACTGCGAACTGTGGATGTCAACCTCGACATGGTCATGGCAAGAAATCTTCAAGAGTTCAGTTCGGCTATGGATGAGTTTTCTGTCAGCCTGCACGTCTGTTACGCAGATCGTCGGCAAAATATTGCATACTGGATGGCTGGATTAGATCCGGTTCGAGTTCCTGGTGCTGATCCACGACTTCCTCAACTTGGGGATGGTTCGATGGAATGGACGCAGCCTGTCACTTACAAACCCAGAAAGACAGTGACGAATCCCTCAAGGGGCTGGATTGGCGGTTGGAATAACAAGGCGGGGTCAGGAGAAGCCGGTGGTGCCAATCCTAATCATGCCTATGGAAAGTTCCATAGAGCACACGCCATGCAAGATCGACTGACCTCTGCGGTGGCTGAAGGTCCACTGGACTTCGAATTCGTCCGCGATCTTGCTCTCGAGGTCAGTGCGACTGACTGTTGCGATCTCGGAAAAAATGGCGGCAATAAGTGGTTCTTTGTTTCCGAAAGCTTTACTGAAGCAGTCGAAGCGGATTTGACACCAGAGAGACTCGAAGCTCTACAACTCCTGGAATCCTGGGATGGCTACTTTGTCGAGGGTGGAGAAGAAGCATGGGTATCAAGTACTGTAAATTCAGACGCCTGGGAGTTACAGGATCGCTGGATTCGTAGAGTTCTCGAGTTGGTTTTTGAAGATGAACTTGAAACAGAAACTCTGACGTGGCGTCGGCAAGGTGAAAACTTGCTGTTCAATATTCTTCTTCGTGGGTTACCCGGATCTGATCTTACTCTTCAAAATAGTATTAACTGGTTTGAGAACCGAAGTTCTGTGGCCAAGCCTTCTGATCCTTTCGAACTGATCGTCTGGGCTTTGGATGACACCTTGGCGTCTTTAGGGCCGCGTCCTTGGGATATGGATCGAGCGACCATCGATTATCAGGCGGATTCTCTTGGAGTCGTTTGGTCGGCTCCTTGGCTGGATCGGTCGACGTATGCACAAGTTGTGGAAGTGGGACCAGAAGGTCCGACTCGTATCGAATCGATGATCCCATTGGGGCAATCGGGTGCGATTTATGTCAATGGACAAGATCCCGAATTCGATCCCCAATACTTTGGGTTTACGGAAATCTTCGATGGATTTTTACACCGAGACTTCCCTGTGTTCCATGAGAGCCCTCAGGATTGAAAGCCTTTCTTCTGCTGGTGTTCGTGTTGTGTGCTTCGGGGTGTCAGATTCCGTGGTATGCGTCCAATGCGAGTGGAATAGTTGAGCGTATCGCCAATTCCAAAACCAGTGATCAATTATTGGCGGAACTGCCCCAGGAAGCTCCTCATCGAAAAGCACTGGAAGATCTTCCAGAGGTATTGGAGTTTGCTCGAGATAAGGGCCTGAATGTTGGGGGCGCATATCAACGTATAGACGTCATGCCTGACCCGGTCAGCTTTATCGTTATCGCCGCGCAACCCGAATCATTGACTCTCCATCAGTGGGATTTCCCCATCGTCGGTTTGGCTCCTTATAAAGGATACCGGTTCCTGAAACATGCACAGAGAGAGGCTCAGGCTTTGCAGTCTCAAGGTCTCATCTCTTGCGTTTATCCTGTCGAGGCTTTCAGTAGTCTCGGATGGTTTCCTGAAGCCTTACCCGGTGCGATTCTGTCTCTCTCTGAGCCACGTAGGGTGCGAATCATATTTCACGAGTTGGTTCATCGAACCATCTTCTTTCCCGGTAAGGCCGATTTGAATGAGAGTTTGGCGAACTATCTTGGAGACGAGTTTGCGAAAGAATGGATCGAGAAGAGATACGGGCGAGCGAGCGTTCAATTCGTTGATCTGCACGATGAAATTCAAGATCAGGAGCGTCTCCGCCAGCGGGTCCTTCGATTGAAGGAACAGTGGTCTGCTCCCACGTTGCAGGACGATCTGGAGCAATTTCAGGAAGAATTGCGATCTGAGACATGGATGTCGCAAATGGGGCGAGAACAATCTGTCCGAATCTGGACCCTACCCATGATACTGATGTTACAGGTCTACGATTCCGGGGCTTGGCCTTGGAAGGAAGTCTGGGAAAAGTGCCAAGGGGACGTCGATGTCCTCCAGTGGCTGATCCAGCGGGAATTTCTTGGAACTCCGTGATCATGACCCTCGTTACATTTTGTAGACACTCTGGGAATCGTTCTTTAGAGACGATTTCAGAGCTTTCTAGGCCCGCTAGAAGGGAATCTCATGGATATGGGAGCCGAAGACAAGAAGTTGGCGTTCGAGGAGGTATTCATGCCTTTTATCGACGACGTCTTCCGCTTTTCCCTGGGATTGACTCGCAATAGAACCCAGGCAGAAGATCTGGTTCAAGATACATTCTTGAAGGCATTTAAGGCGTTTGGTTCATTCCGCGCCGGGAGCAATGCAAAATCATGGATCTTCAGGATCTGCAAAAATCACTTTATCGACAAATACAGAGTGAAAGCCCGCAGGCCTGTACATCAGACTCTTGTAGATGGTGTTTCCTCAGTCTCTCCTCGACGCTCGATTGAAGTGTTCGAAAGAGAAGGGATCGAGAATGAAGACACCTTTTTGGATCTCTTTGGGGATGAGGTGAATCGATTTCTGAGGGAACTGCCCGAAGATTTTCGAAAAGCTCTCCTCCTCTGTGATCTCGACGGATTAAGGTATGATGAAATCGCAGACGTTCTGGATGTCCCGGTCGGTACCGTCCGATCGAGAATCTCTCGAGCGCGTGCATTTCTGAGAGAAAGACTGGAATCTTACGCAACAGAACTCGGCTACGGTCGAGATCAATAAGCGGGAAGTCAAGGCTCATGGACGATTGTATTCGATATCAAGAAAAACTTCATGAGTGGGTTGATCAAGAATTAGATCTTCCTATCAGTGAAGACATCGAT
The DNA here is from genome assembly GCA_016776905.1 of Planctomycetota bacterium. Classification (GTDB taxonomy): domain Bacteria; phylum Planctomycetota; class UBA8108; order UBA1146; family UBA1146; genus UBA12191. Next base: position 87,386 of record JADHSM010000004.1, read on the forward strand.
CTTCATGTGAGCCGTTGTCCTCATTGTGCGGATACCGCCAAAGGCATCCGGCATATGAAGGAGTTGGTGAAGTGTAAGGCATTCCGGCCTGAGGTTCCCCAACGGCTAAGAGGTAATATCGAGCAAATGATCAACTTGGAGTCTCGTCGGAAGATCGTCTCTCGCTGGTCAGGAAGATCGATTTTACCTCTCGCCTCGACGGCGGCATTGATCCTTGTTTTTGTTTTCCCAATACTTTTCGATAATTTTTCCAAGCCTTCCTCGCTCGATGCCAGTGTTATCAGTGATTACGTTTTCAATTCACACTTGAGGTCACTGAATGGAGACGATAAGCCCAGTGCGCTCTTTGAATGTCCCATTCAAGCGGGACAGTTTATCTCCGGGGTTTTTGATCGGCAGGTCAAACTCCCCGTGTTGGATACTTTCAGTATTTGGGGCGTTTCTATGGAGACGATCGATGGGAGCGAAATCCCGAAAGTCTTCTATCGAGGTGAAGAGCAGCACATATCTCTATTCCTAGTTTGTATGCCTCATGTCCCCTCGAAGGGGATCCATCTCTTGAAACAAGGTTCCAATTTCGGGATCTATTGCTTCCCTGGGAGTGATTTCTGCTGCCTTCTCGCCACGTCAGAACAACCGGCTCAATATCACAATGTCATCTCTTCCTGCCACTGCGAGGTCGAGAATTGCACGTCACAATGTGAGTGTCATTCCAAATAATTCTAAGAGGATCGAAATCCCCAAATTTGGCTTTTCAGGGCTTTTCTCCTCCACAAAACACATCTTTTCATGAATTTAAAATTACAAACTGCTCATCTAATGAAGCAAGAGGGCTTGCCTCTTTCCTTCTGGGCGAGCATTCTCTCATTGAGGGCGAGTGGCGGAACTGGCAGACGCGGGGGACTTAAAATCCCCTCCCCGTTCGGGGGTCCGGGTTCGATTCCCGGCTCGCCCAAATTTAGAATCTGAAAAGAGGCTCATGTTTAGAATCCAAAGATTATCGCAGCTTTGTATCTGTGGGATGTGTTTGCTACTTCTCGGTCTCGTGGGTTGCCAAGCAGGAGGAGCCGGAACTGTTCGCCTTCGTGCAGAGAACTGGAACCCCACTCCAGGAGGATCGATACAGGCTTCTGATTTAGGATCTATTGGCGATATCATAGATTTGGAATCAGACCTTGGACTTGGTGAAGAAAAAGGCCTGTGGGTTTATGGAGTTGAGGCCGACTTAGGTATTGGAACTCTCGAGTTAACCAACATCGAATTCTCAACTCTCGGTTCACGTGTCGTTTCCTCTGCCATCGACTTTGGAGGTTCCAGTTTCGAAGCGGGTACTATCGGTACCAACTTTGAGGTGGAAGTGACAAAGGTTCGTAATAAGGGCTCACTCTTTGGGTTTGGACCTGTGGGTTTGAAGTACCTTTGGGGACTCGACAATCTCATTGTCGATACCACTCTCAGTGGAGCCTTAGTAGGAGGCGGTGGACAAGCTTCTGTCTCTCGAACTCTCGACGAGTGGATACCGACGATTGGAGTCGGGGCCTACTCAAGTATTCCGATTGGAAATGACTGGAGCTTCGAACTCGATGCGGAAATCGCAGGCCTTTGGGTCAGTGTCGGTGATATCGATGGCACCTACCAAGGAACGACTCTTCGTGCCGGCATTCGCCAGGGATCAGGGATCCTCCTCGGTGTGGGTCATAGATCTCTCATACTCGATATCAAGGATGATGGCAGTGGCACAGGTGCTGACTTTGACCTTGGAGGCACATTTCTATTCTTAGAGTGGGCCATTTGATGCGCTGTTCGGTTTAAAAAAAAAGGAAGTGTCCCAGTGGGACACTTCCTTTTTTTAATTTGTGATCCTGTTTTAGGGACAACTGTTCGGTGACAGACAGTCGAGTCCATCCGGAGTGGGGTCCTGACCGCATGATTGTGCACCAGGAGCAGGGATTTCGGTCCCCGAAGAGAACAGGAACGACAACAGGAATATGGCGTCACCGATATCCAGTGCACCATCATCATTGCAGTCGCTGGCGTCGAAACAACTCGGTGGAGCATTGCCACTGAAGAGCGCTCCAAGGAGTGAGACGGCATCACTGATGTCTACGGTCGAGTCTAGGTTACTATCTGCTCTGCGGAAGAGTGGGCTCTCACAGGCGTCTAGCACCCCATTACCATCTATATCTCCACCTTGGGTGAGGATTTCGATCAGGTCCCAAGTTCCATTGAGGTCACAGTCTTCCACTGTTCCAAGGAAGACCTGTTCCAGTCCTTCCAAATCGATACTGTCCACGTCTCCATCTTGATCGAGATCATGAATGGCACAGGGAGAATCGGCGTCAAAGCTACCCGGGGCATCACCCGTCCAGCATGCTGAGAAACCATTCAAGTCACTCTCGTCGATGAAGTTATTTCCATCCGTGTCATATTCGGCGCGACCGAGAGAGTCTAAAAATGCGACGACCTTGTCTTGCTCACCTTTTGTGAGGTTGTTCCAAGCCTGTGAGGAAGCAAATGCTTCTCCGAAGTGCCAGTTGACAGAATCGTTCACACCCTGGTAAAGGGTTTGAACCAAAACTCTTCCGTCGTGCAGTAACTGGCCACGAATGCGTAATCCCCAGAGTGGTGGAGTTTTCATTTCGACCTCGAGCGCATCGCCTTGAGCGATGCCGTCTCCGAGGGCACCCATATCGTGCAAAAGAAAATCGCTGTAAGGCTTGAGATCTATTCCCGTCAACCCCGGCTCAGCGGAAACACCTGTAGTGAACTGGGGGTGGTGACAATCGGCACAGCCAATGTCGTTGAAGATCGTTTCCCCAGCCATCCCGGAACGGGGAGTTTGTGGGGCGGGAGCCAGAAACTTTTGAAAGTCCGTAATCCTATCGAGGTAGGGGACTCCATTGTCCATCGGCTCTTCAGGATCTGCGACGGAGTCGCATAACGGGAGAAGCGTGGTATCTCCATTGGGTGCGTTTTCCAGAGGGAGAATACTATTGGTGATGCCCATCTCCATGAGTGTGGCGTCTCCGCTGAAAGACATCAGTGTTGCCAACTGTGCTTTCCAGCCAAAGCGGCCCACCGTCAATGGAGCCGTTGGATCTTCCAGTACCGGTACCCAATGAACGGTTCCACCCGAGGCTTGAAGTGCTTCGATGTCGGCATTGTCGATCGCCTCTACGAGTCCTGCTCCGAGAATAGATGGTGTGATTCTGTCGGCGATGATGGTGGCGGTCGCTGGAACCACTTCGAGGCATTCTGTCGAAATGGCGTTGGCCTGGAGTAAAGAGCCTCCCTCAGCATCCATAGGATCGAAGGGTGCTCCTTTATCTGCTGTACCAAAGCGGGTGACTGTAATCGGGCTGGTTCCACCGATGGGCACGGCATGACACGACGCACAAGAGTCCTGATTGAAGCCAGGGCCGAGACCTTCCGGCTCACTGAAGGAGCGCAGGAACTGCGTCTTCCCTAACAGAAAGCGTTCCAGTTGAGATGCGTTCAAAGTATTGAGAGGGTCTCCTGCTTTCGGCTGAGGGACCACCTGGGCCTCTAGGGAGAGCCCCCATACGGTCCCCATCAACAGAACAAGAATGAAATGAATCGCCGTCCATCGACATCTGGATTGCTGCATGAAATCTTCCCTTTCTTCTCCCCAAAGTAGAGAATCCCAACCGGTTTACCGGATTTGAAACGGCTCTATTTTGTAAATGTCCCGTCATCCCGTCTGAGGGGATGAAGTTTCATAATGCCCGGTGTTTTCCCCAACCCGGCAGTTCACTCATACTTCCCGCACAATAAAACACTCGATAAAAATCGGGGTACTCCCAACATGCTTGTTGGACGTACCCCGAGTCGATCTTCCGACCTCTCCGGAACTCTTTAAAGAGTTTACAGAGAGGTCGGAATCATCCTGTCGTCAGACAGGAATATGGATCATGGACAACCGGTGGTGCAATCAAGACCGTCTGTTGTCGGATCCTCTCCACAGTTGATCGGCTCTGGGAGAACGCCTCCTCCAAAGAGGAAACTCAAGGCAGCAACAGCGTCTGCAATGTCAAGATTACCGTCGTCATTGGCGTCGGCAGCGTCTTGGCAACTCACAGGAGTGCTGTTGAAAAGTAGTTGTAAGATATTCACAGGGTCACTGATGTCCCTGCTTCCGTCGAGGTTGGTGTCACCTCTCTGGAACTGGGTTCCACCGGTTCCTGCACAAGCTGCGATCTCTACCGTAAAGTCATCGATACCCGCCTCACAGAGTGAGTTATTGGGGGCATCCGTGGCAGTAAATCGAACCATGGTGTTGACGGAAGGAGTCACGATACTGCTGACCGGGAACTCGAAGCTCTGCCATGTCGCGTTCGTTCCGAGCGCTCCACCTACCACGAGAGCGGTGTTCCAAGTGACACCTCCGTCGTTGGAAACAGAGACTACGAAATCATCCAACTGAGTGGGGTCGGTCTCGATATTCGCGTACCAGAGATTGAATCGGATGACGGCGTTGGTTCCGGCAAGATTCATACTGGGACTGATCAGGTGGGTAGGACCCCCGTCGATGTCGGCGGCACCCGCGGTTCCTCCGACCGCACCATTACCGGTGATCCAGCACAGGTTTCCGCTGGCTGAATTTTCGGGTTGGGAAGGTGTGGCACCACTCGAGGTTCCGATTGGATTGACCAGTTCCCATGCACCCGCGGTCAAACTGACATCACTACTGACGGTCCAGCCGTCGGCCAGGCCTGATTCGAAGTCATTGATATCCAAGGTGAGATTATCAGCCACAGTCAGTGTCGTCGTGGCCGATGTCTCTGTGACTCCATTGGTGAGGGAGGCAGAGGCGAACCATGCAATACTGGAACTGGCACTGTTTCCGTCGAGGATGCCTTCGAATGTCGAATTTCCCAATGCCATCATGGGAGTCTCGACAAAAGCAGCTCCATCAGCGGAGGTGTGAAGGACGACAGTGGCTTGATCAAGAATGCCACCCCCGAAGGCTTCAACGAGGACATTGACCTCGACCGTGTCGGTACAAGGCACCTGACCCGGATTCGTTTGCGGAAGGGTCATATTCAGACCAATCGGCGCTTCGTTCATGAAGATCTGAGTGCCGGTGCAGGTTCCGATGACCATATCTTTCCAACCGTCACCATTGATGTCAAAGACCGCGACATCGTGAACACCATTGGGTCTCCACAATCCGCCGTCATTCTCCTGACGAAGAGTCACATTCGGGGCATTCCCCAGATTGTGGTAGATGTGCATTCGACGATTACAACCGGCAATGTCGACGTCGACATCAGTGATGATCACGTCATTCCAACCATCGTTATCGAGGTCTGCAATGATCGAGTTTCCACCGAAACCGTCGTCTCCCGTAGCTCCGGTTCCACCCGCAAAGTCGTAGAGGAACCTGTTAAAGTTTGCCAAGCCGTTGGCATCGTTTCCTGAGTTGAGGAGGAAAGAGTCGGCGGCGTCATCAGTGACGACGACGTCGTTCGCACCGTCATTGTTGAGATCACCAATGGTGACATGGTACGGAGCCATGCTGGGGAAACTCTCTTTGTGGGCACTGAATGAGCCCACGTTACCAGGTGTATTGTAAGCCACTCCGACGTATTGCGGAGGGTTCAAGGCCGTATCCTTGACGATGTCGAGGATGTTGTCCCCGTTCATGTCAACGATCGCAGAAGCCATTCCGAACGCGGATTGCTGGAAAGGGAAGGGGCTACCACCCACGACAATGTTTCCAGAAAAGACGATCGCTGTTCCATCTGTGAAGAAACCTGTGCCGTCGTTGAGAAGCAGGCGATCATTGAAATCGAGGGTTTGAGCACCGCCGCTGTCATAATCACCGATGTAAATGTCCACGTCCCCATCGCCATCGATATCTCCGACATCAACGGAGCAGAAACGAGGTGCATGGGGAGTTCCGTTGGGGGCATTGCCCTCAAACTGTTCCATACGTGCATCTTCGTGTAAGAAGCCGCCCCAGTTCCCGTTGACCAAACCCAAGTTCATGTAGATTCTTGGGTAAGAGATATGCTTGGGTTGACCATCAGCGAGGGTGACAGCAGTGACGAAGTCGAGCCAACCGTCATTGTTAAAGTCGCCGAGCATGACGTCGCGGTCATTGGTCGGGGTTAAGAATCCGTTATCTCCGGCGACGTCGGATGCACTGGCATATTCCGCCGTACGATCCACGAGTGTTCCACCTTCATTCATGAACAGAACGTTGGTTCTGAATGCCTGGATTCCTCCAGAGGTGAAGGGTTGCTTTCTGACACAGATTAAATCGATGTCTCCATCGTTATCGATATCTCCCCAGATGTAATCTTTCTCGGCAGTATCCGAGATGGACACATCTGCAGAAGCTGTGATGCGAGAAGCGGTTTCATCCGTAAATTGAACCCAGTCTGGCTGGGCGAAAACATCTGTCGACACGAAGAAGACAGAGACAACCAAGAGTACGCAGACTCCGGCGATGGAGGTAAATGGCTTTTGGCGCATTTCGGGGACACTCCCTTTCCCTAGTCAAAAATGTTCATCTCGCTTTACCGTTTCACCACTCCAGTGAAAAGGTTTCAGACTTTGGGAGTGACCGAATCCCTCAACACAAATAGGGGACGGATCGGAAGCACCTCGAAGTCTGTCAAGTGTCGATGAACGTGAACCACCCCCCCGGGCAGCTCAATAACCACTGAAATCAGTTCTTCAAATCAAAAACTAGTTCGGGCGCAAAGTGCACCACGAACCTCATTATAGGGGCCCAGACCCATGTTTGGGACAGGGTAGATCCTAATTAGACCGCCTCCGGCTGACTGGATTTATGGATTTCAGGGTCGACATTTGAACTCCGTGTGTCGGACCGTCTGGAAATCGATAATTGACAGGTTCGGGTTCGGTATCCATTTCCTGAAATCCCTCCAAATTTCCTATGTATTCCATAATTTCTATTTCCCTACGTATCCGAAAAAAAATCGCCTTCGGACCGGGTATTTAGGGAATTTCTACCGATTTGAGCACCTCGGGAGGCTGATAAGGGGCAGAAGGGCTCTCCGCTGGAAAGAAATATGAAGAAGACCCACTCCATTCGACAGGTATCGATCGTTGACTGACGACGGTGAAGCGGCGATCCCCAAAGTCCTTGAGTGGGGCTGAATTCCCCGGGGTAAAGGTCCATATCTCTTGGAGATGCTACTCTTCACTGAAGGGACCCGGTTTACGCCGGGATTTGAACCACATGCCCCGATCCAGAAAAAATACTCCGCCCAGATCCAGAGTCAGCGTAGAGGTGCCGTGTACATCGCACCCTGGTGATGCTGCTCGATCACTCATCGAGGCTGTCTTGAGTCATGGTGAGGGGACATGGGTCCTCCAACCTCGTGACCCTGAGGCACCCTCCATCAGTGTCGAAGTGAAATCAGGGTGGCTCGTGGACATCGAGCAACCGGGACGTCGCTCTATCCTTCATCGGGCATTATTGAAATCTCCACTGCTTCGAGACAAAGACATTTCAAGACTGGAACGACTGGGTCTTGAAAAACAGGCATGTCCTGGTTCTCTCTGTCTCGATGAAGGAATCATAGATCCGGATCTTGCCGGAAATGAGATCCTCAAGGCGATGGACTGTGACCTCCTCCTGATTCACGGAGCCGGTGAAGGATCTTGGCACGGCCCTTTATCTCACTCGATAAACTCCGGACTTCGCGAGCGAGTCGAATTGGGAATGAATCTTGAACAGGCTTTGCTGAGGAGTGCAAGAGAGCATCAACTGTGGGAGACGATCGTGGACTTGCCTCTCATGAGAGAGGTTGTCTCGGCAGCCCCTACGGCGATGACATTGTTCGCAGATCCCAGTGCTTCCGCTGAAAAAAAGGCCCTGATCGAGTCTGCGGACGGTCAGAATGATATTGCTGCACTGACGACACCACGACCCGATCCATGGAGAGCTCTGGATAGAGTTCTCGAGTTGCTCGATGAAGGTCATCTTCAATTTCAAAGTGCCATGTCTCTGTTTCACCTTGGTGAGCAGAAGAAAGAGTCTGGAGATTTTACTGCTGCATTGCGTCACTGGAGAAGAGCAGAAGAAAAAGGTCTCGACGATTTTGATCTGGGAGGTCGAATCGGAGAGCTCTGTGCTGAAACCGGAAGAGTTTCAGAAGGTCTCCAGCGTCTGAGAGTCCATGCTAAAAGATGTACCGAGCAGTTGAGATGGGATGCGGCAAGAACCGCTTGGACTCATCTCGTTCAATTTGATCCCTCAGATAAAGAAGCGTGTGATCGCGCCATCCAGCTCTGGAAAAAAGAGCCCGCAGAAGATTTGTCAGAAGGGCTCAAAATGGCCCAGGTCTTGATCGATTCGAAGCAATGGCAAGAAGCCTGCGATCTCCTCGATGGTGTCGGTGCCCGAGTACCTGATGCCCGAGTATACGAGTTGCATGAGATTGCGGCTCAGGCCTTTGGAGATATAGATTCGGCTTATAAAGCTCGTTGGCGTAGAGCCGAGTGTCTTCGAACGGGAGCCCGTCCAGAACAAGCCCTCGAACATTATCAATATCTGGAGGATCACAATCCAGGGTCCACAATTCTTCGTGTTCGATTAGCGGAGGCATTGCTTCGCAACGGCAACATTGAAGCCGCAGGAGAAATCCTCCAGTCAGAGTTTGTGGACTCGGGACAGCACCGAGGAAATATTGACGAAGAACTGTTCGGTGCTCTGCACTCTTGTGAACAGCAACCAGAGGTTCCCGGTATCGTTCGTGAAGTGTTGTTTGTCGAAGCACTTCAGTCGGATTGCATTCCTCGAGCAAGGAACCTCCTCAGAAAACTGTGTGCTTCGGCGATCAGTCACGCCGACTTCCTTGCGGGGGAGCGCGTCTCACAACGTTGGTTGAATCTTGAGCCTTCCGATATCGAAGTGCGTTCTGATCTTTTGGAGCTCTATCTTCGAAACGGTAAGGAAGATCGTTACAAAATCCTGCTCGAAGAATCGATGAATCTGGAGATTCTTACTCATGATCAACGCCAGAAAATGGCATTAGATCTTTTAGAGTTAGATCCCAGTCATCCGAAAGCCGTCACAAGATTACTCCATGAACCCATTCCTGAAAGTCTGGATCGAGAAGACCTCTACAGAAGAGCTCTTTTGCGTGCGACTGCGGATGGGAGCACTCTCCCGAAAATGAACGAGTTTGGGCTAAGCGCCTCGCAGGATGGACGCTGGGATGTCTTGACGGCTTTGTTCAGTGGACACGGAACTTCACTGGAGGACGTCAAGCCGGTCGTCGACAGATTGAAAACACAGCCGAATCTGTTGCAGGACCTGCTCAGCGATCTCCTGGAATCGGTGACGTCAGGAGAGGAATTGTCGGAGACTTTGGGCCAACTGAGCTCCACTCCGGAAGCGGTTCCTGCCCGTCAGCAAAGAGTCGCTGTCGTTCGTTCCGGCGTGACTGGAATCACCGAAAAGTTGAAAAACCTCGGTCAAAGCGTCTCAGACTCGCCGTCACCGCGTGCTGAAGAAGCTGATTTCTTGGCGGGGGAGACTGTGAATTCGACCCCAGAACCCGCTAAGGCCGCAGCCGGGGTACAATCTTCACTGGATCGATTGAAGGCTATGCGAGGTGCCTCTGAACCGGTTCGAACGGTCCCTGAGCTGCCTTCTACGCCTGAAAATGAGGATCAGGAACCCTTTTCTGTACGACCTGCTCCACCCCCAGTAGCCCCCCAGCCCAAGGTTTCCAATGCGATTGCTAGGCTTGGAGCACTCAGAAGTGCAGGGAAGTTAACGAGCGACGTTGACGTGGAACACGAGGATCCCTAGGATCCTTTACTTGGAATGATTCAAGAGGCGGCATCGCCAAGTGGTAAGGCACGGGTTTGCAAAACCCGCATCCCCGGTTCGAATCCGGGTGCCGCCTCCATTCCAAATGCGATGAGCAGTTCTTGCTGATCGTGCCTATGTGTTCAGCAACGTCTGGCGCCCTCGGCTGCGAGAGTTTCCCACCCCGTTTTTGTCCGGTCTACATTCTCTCTGAGAGGTGTGGGCATACGATCTAGGTTTCTCTGACGGTGTTTCACTTTTCTAAAGTCAGAATGACCGAAGACAAGCTCATGCCGGCAGGATATTGGATATTGCAGGCGTGGATTTGAAGATGCTCTAAGCTCGACTGAGGGAGCGGTCGGAATCTTAGATCTTCTTTAAAAGTTCTTCGAAGCGTGGGTCTGAACGAAGCGATTCGAGGTCGAGATCATTTCGGACATGATCGACTCGGTCGTATCCATTTTTGAAAGCGTTATTTAAACTGTTGAAAGCCGCATCTTTATCGCCGGATAGCGCATAAGCACAAGCAAGATTGTAATGTGCCGTCGTGTTCGTCGGATCCAGCTCTAGGCACCCTATGAATTCGGTGATCGCTTTCGGTAGTTGTCTTAATCTCAAGAAAATGAGACCCGAAGTTTGTCGCACTTCAGAGTCGAGAGGAAATCTTGCCAGTAAATCTTCGAGAAGGGACCTCGCCCCAGCCAAATCCTGCGTGCTCATTAGATTTTTAGCGGCTCTCAGAATGGCGTCACGACTGGCTTCTTCTAAACGGTCAGAACCAAATCGTCGATCGATGAGCATGATTCTCGCTCCTCGACTGTCTCCGAGCAGTGTGAGTAATTCTGCGCACCGACGCCTCAATCGAAGGTCGGCTGCGACAGTCGCTACATGTACAAGAGTGGGGTTGATGCGATCACCATGAACAGCCTTTAGGCGGAGGAGAAGATCTAGCTTTTCTTTGCCCTGAAGTGCATTCCAATTTGCGAGAGAGATCGTCTGATTAAAATCGAGATTTGCGGGTAAGCGGATTTGATTTCGAGCTCGCCATTCTGCCAGTAGGTTTTCTGGAATATTGAGGGTCTGTTGTTCAGCTGAGAGACGAGTGAGATAGTCATGACCCATATCACCCATATCTAGGAAATATCTTCGACCCCGTTCGATCCTGAGAGGGATAAAACTAGTGAGATCTTTGGTCGCTTCCACACCAGCCTTTTCGACAATGTTTTTCCAGAATGGATCGGAATCATCGGCTGCCAAATGGGGTGACAAAGCGGCTAGCCAACGAAGTTCTCCTGCAGAAATTGAATCTTGATTTTGCGGGGCTCTCGAAAGGCTCCAGTTCTCAAATATATTTTCTCGAAGTCGGGTTCTGATCCGCTCGACGAAGGGGTCAATGACCTCTGAGGATTCTGCGTGCCCTGATAGAGAAATGGCAAGGAAAGGCCCGGCAGAGTTCAACTTTTCATTCAGTTGAGTGAAGCGAGTACGAATATCATCGGATTCTTCAAGCCACTCGACGATGGGCTTTTCAGAATCGATTTCTCGTAGTTGAGATAGCTCCACTGCGAGATTGTCCACTTCGGACAGTATTGCGATTAATAAAGCATCCAGTTTGAGTTCGAGTCGAGCTCTGATCACTGGAGAGAGTGGACTTTCAAGGGCTTGAGCCAGTTCACCGATAGAAGTGCTATCGAGCTGCTGGAGTGTTTTTACAGCCATCGTCGAGACCAAGATGTCTTCAGATTCTAGTTGCTGAATCAGGTCGGACAAATCTCCAGATGCGTTCCGCTCGATAGGAACTCCCGAGAGTGCGGGACTGCACAGCAGGTAACAGGAGAGTAGCCATGGAATCAGATTCATCGAATCAGAATGGGCCCTTCGTTCGGGATGGTGATCTGATCGAGGACTTTCTTCAACTGAGCGACATTGCAGGCCAAGCGCGGCGAAATCTCTAGGGTTCTCTTCGGCTGGCCTTGGTCATCCATATCGAGTTCGATTCCCGCCTCGAGGAGCCATTGTGCCCAAAGTTTTTGAAGGGCCGCTCGAGACGATTCGGGTGAATCATTCCCAGAGCTATTTTTGACGGGTGCAAATTCAAGGTCTCTGGATGCTTCCACAACAAGTGCATGGGGGGCTTGAGACAAGACGTCGAAAATGAAGGTTTCGAAGCGGATAGAATTGGGTGAATCGCTTTCATGCCACTCACTTCCATACCAATGCCGAACAGATTTATTGGCCATATGAAAAGGCATGGGTAATGCTGGGATTTCTCCGGATTCGTCACCGAGAATGAATTCCAGATCGATCATATGCATGGCGACATTGCCCGCTCTGAAGGAGAGTTCACCTTCAGCATTTCTTCGATGGCGTTCTTCTTCCCCAAGCTCGCTGTATTCAATGACACGGAGATGCTCACCGGTTTGACAGAAAACTCCCACTTTTTCCTCGGGGTTTGTTTTGGCGACGGCTTTGGAAGAGAACACTGAATTGTCGAGCAAGTGAAGCCCTAGGAATTCAGGGTCGCCAAGAATCGCGAGGGGATTGTCGACCTGATGGGTGTAGACGTGCTTGATTCCTCGACTGCGAAACCAGTTGGCGTTTCGCTGAAGGAGACGTATCGCTCCGCCATGACCATCCGGACTGAAGAGGATCTCTCCGGGGCCACTTCGAAGGATTCTTCCTCTTCTTGCATCGATAACAGGGAGTTCCTCCTGCGGTTCGATGATGACGTCGGAAGAATTTAAGCCGTGATAGTTATTGTCCCGGAAGTATTGAACCGTTTCCTGGTGATTCGAGGGGCTCGTCATGATCCACCAGGGAATCGTCGTACCCATCTCTTTTTGAAGCTTCCACAGAGACTCTGCGAAAAGTTGGAAGAGGGTCCCCTGAGATACGGGAAGTAAGGGGTAGCTTCCTTTGGGACCGGGATGACCCAATCGTGTTCCCACGCCTCCTGCAAGAAGCATGATCGCGAGTTCCCCGTTGCGAATAGCCTCGAGGCCTTTTTCCCGAGCGAGTTCTCTTTTGGGATCATCGAGTGAGATCAAGGGTGGTGGAGTGGGAGTTGCGATCGGTGGATGGTCGGGATCAGAGACCATGTGGTCTCGGATCAGTTGTTGAATGAATCCGAGGTCTATTTTTTGAAGGGCATCGAGAAGGCCTCTTCGTTGAGAAGAATCGAGATCTTCCCAATCATCAAAAATGTGGTGCTGCCCTGATTCCTGATACTTTGCGACGAGGGCTTGATCAGCGGCGTCTTCAACATGAATTCTCAATAGAGTCATCCTCCTGCAGTGTCCTGATCTGTTCTGGTCCTTCGGACCGGACTGAGGATCGGATGTTACGGGAATGGAGACGAGGTGCCACCGTTCAATGGCATGTGATCGTCTTTCCTTTCAAATTTTTTGCTGCGTCCACCCGAGGTCTCATTCGGATCTTGTTCTGCTGTGGTCTGGGAGGTCCACTCTGTGAAAGGGATTGGAGGCATATTGGGTGGAATATGGGCCCTCAGACCTGATTTAAACCTTTTGCGAAGAAATAAGGAGAACTACGGAGAAGTAGAGGGAGATCATCGGCTGGAGATCATTCGAGGTGGGGTTGAGGAGCTTCGTCATTGGATTCTGCCTTACATGCTGGATGCTTCCTTGAATGCTGGATGCTTCCTTGAATGTTGGATTTGGAGCTTCAGGGGATATTTCAGCTCGAATCCTTCGGAAAAGCAGTTCATTGCGTTTTATGAAGTTCTCTGAAGTTCTGTGAGGTTGCGAGGAATTCTGTCATTCACGCAGGAGAGTGAAAATCGAACCGATTCCGTAAATCGGGAGGACAGAAATTTGAAATCTGATTTTTTTTGGCGGACAATCACTATTCTCGGTAGCAGTGAACCTCTCGAAGGCTGAGGGAGCTCTCTTTGGTGAGAACTGGTGGCATGAATCACTGCCAGTGGCATCACCGTCATGATTGGAAAAGACCCTGACTGATTTCTCCGGATTCTGGCAAAGAAAAGAGACTCAAGTCCATTTGAGTTCTTGGATCCAGTCTGCACTTGAAGAAGATGCGGCTACGAGAGATCTGACAGCAGCCCTCCTCAAAAATGGGAATGAATCCTCTCGGGCTCGTGCTGTGATCATCGCGAAAGCTCCCGGAGTCCTCTGTGGAGTCGAAGCGGTAGTTCAAACTTTAAAAGCACTGGATCCTCACCTCGTGATTCGGCACTGCGCTGAGGACGGGTCACATGTGTCGGTTGGAGAAAAGGTTTTCGAAGCGGATTCCCAAGCGCATTTATTGTTAGCGGGCGAGAGAACGGCCTTGAATATTTGCGGCCATCTTTCCGGGATTTCGACAGCGACCGCTGAAATGGTCTCCCAGGCAGGGTCGGTCTCGATTCTTGATACCCGAAAAACGATGCCGGGAATTCGAAGATTCCAAAAGCACGCTGTGCTCGTGGGTGGAGGAGTCAACCATCGATTCGATCTCGCAGATTTTCCGATGTTTAAAGAAAACCATAGGGCTCTCATTCAGCAGGAGAGGCCAGAACTGAAGCAAAAGCCCGATGCCGAAATGAGTTGGATTCGCCAGCGTTTACTGGAAGAGGGTTACACCGGGACGATCGCCATCGAGGTTGAGGACGAGGCCAGTATGAGAGCATGCCTGAATGAGGGGATCGAAATCATATTAGTCGACAATATTCCTCCAGCTCAATTGAGTGAGTGGTTGGGAAGAGCAAAAAAGGATGGTTTGCCCGTAGATGCTTCACGCTTGGAAGCCAGTGGCGGCATCGATCAAGGATCCTTGGAGGAGCATGCCAGCAGTGGAGTCGGCAGGATTTCTGTCGGAGCGATCACCCATTCTTCTCCGATATTGGATTTGAGCATGTCCGTCGAAGCGATCTCAGGAAACGATCTACGGTCGAGAAGAGAGAGTGGATCCCCAGCGGCAGAGGCCGCGGGTGATACCGAATGACGGAAGAAATGAATCCTACGAATGAGAGAGAGCCAAACGCGGCAGGACAAGGTCCACAGCCGAAAGAGAAACTCTCATTTCGACAAATGTACCGCAAATTGTTGCAACTGGATGATACTCCGCATTCGATAGCACTCGGAGCTGCACTAGGAATGTTCATCACTTTCACTCCTACCGTGGGGATTCAAGTCCTCATCGTTTTGATATTGTCGATGGTCGTGAGGTTCAATCGATTCGCTGCGATTGTGCTCATCTATCTCTCGAATCCGGTGACGATAATTCCGATTTACTACGCGGATTACGTTATTGGCTTGTTCGTTCAGGGAGAATCAGGTCTGTCATTGGAAGAATTCGTGCTCCTGTGGGATCAATCGGTCATTACGGCAGGTGAAGTCGGTTTCTGGGGCGCTACACAAGTCCTTTTTAAATCTCTCGGAACCGATGTGATCATCCCGATGTTCATTGGAGGAGGGGTTTTGGGGGGATTTGTTGGAGTTGTGACCTACCCACTCACGTTGAGTTGGGTTCAGCGTTACCGTGAAGGTCGGCAAGGCGATAATCATCAGGATTCATGAATCTCTTCGGGATCCATGCTCCAGTTCCGCACGTCATCGTTTGAAGAGAGAGGAAATAAAATCATGATCAATAACAGCAATGAGTCTTCTTTAGAGTCGCGAGAATCCGGGATAACAACTAGTTCGGTTTGTGCTCCGGCAGTATTCAGAGGATTCGGTTCGCCGTTTCTCTTCTTATTGATGCTGGCGATTTTTCTTCCCGGTTGTTCTTCTGACAAAGCCGTCAAATTACAGAATCGCCCGGGTAAGCATCTTGTGGAGATCCAGGGACAAAAAGTGTGGTGCCTGGTTGCGGACGACGCATCTTCTCGTGCCCGAGGATTGATGTACCGAAAGAATATGCCTGAGGACGAAGGCATGCTCTTTCTCTTTCCGGCAGCCAGTTCACAGGGATTCTGGATGAAGAATTGCATGATGGATTTGGATATTGCTTACATCGACGATGACGGAATTATTGTGGACGTGCTGACGATGAAAGCTCCGGAACCTGGGGCTGTTCTCTATCCGCGATATCGCTCTAGTCAGCCCGTCAGGTATGTCCTGGAGACCAATGCCGGTTGGTTTGAGAAGCACGGGATTATTGCTGGGGAGTCTGTTCAGGGGTTTCGTGGGCCCGCAGGAAGTAATCCTCGCTAAGTTCAATGTCTTCGTCCGCAGAAGGGGAGCCGCATGACCTCGACCAGGACAGCCGGTGAGGCTGAGGTGCTTCGAGCACATTTGCTCCTGTGGTTCTTATTCTTGATCATCCCTGCAGTACTGGGAAGATCTTCTCTCTCTGGTGAAGAGGTCTCTCTCGAAAAATCGAACTCTCTGGAGTCGACTCCGCCTTTGTTCCATGTGGATCTTCGTAAAGATTCGATACAGAGGCTTGTTCTCATTGAGGGTGTCGGGCCTGCGCTCGCGGGAAAAATCATTCGTGCGAGACAGGAATTGCAATCGTCAGGAAAACAGACATTTTCGTGTCGGTGTGTCGTGACGAGAATCGCTGGAGTTCCTAATCGAGTCATCATGGATGCAGGAGCATGGTTGTTACCCTTACCTTGTCCAAAGTCGGCATGTCGATATGAAGACACCTCTTCTCAAACTTCTGTGGTGAAATCATCGAAGAAGGGTGAGAGATGAAGACTTTTAGGTATCCCGATTCTCCTTTTGTCATTCATTCCGAGTTTGGTCCTGCGGGAGATCAGCCGGAAGCCATCGACAAGCTGACTGAAGGCCTTCAAGTCAACGCCGATGAGCAGATTTTGATGGGAGTGACAGGTTCAGGGAAAACCTACATGATGGCACATGTCATCGCTCGTTCAGGTCGCCCTGCAATCGTAATTTCTCACAATAAAACACTGGCAGCACAGCTGTACTCAGAGTTGAAAAAGTTTCTCCCGGAAAATGCCGTGGAATACTTTGTTTCATATTACGACTACTACCAACCCGAGGCCTATGTGGCCTCTCGGGATCTCTACATCGAAAAAGATGCGGCCGTCAATGCGGATCTCGACAGATTAAGATTGGCCACTACTGCCAGTTTGATCAGCCGTCCTGATGTGGTCATCGTCTCTTCCGTTTCATGTATCTATGGACTGGGTTCTCCCGAAGCTTTTAAAGGAAAGATGATTTTCTTGGCTGAGGGTCAAGAGATGGATCGTGAAGAGTTGCTCAGAAAGTTAATCGATATCCAATATGAGCGAAATGATATCGATCCGATTCGAGGTTCATTCAGGGCTCGTGGCGATGTGGTTGAAATCCACGCAGCCAATGAAGAAATCGCCTATCGAGTGGATCTCTTTGGCGACACCATCGACAGAATCGAAGAATTCCATCCGGTGAGCGGAGTCATATTAGGTCAACTCGATCAGTTAACCATTTTTCCTGCCAAGCATTACGTGATCAATGAGCGTGATTTGGACAGGGGAGTTGCCGGTATACAGGTAGAGTTGGGGAAGCGGCTCGCTGAACTGCGGGCAGCGGGTAAAGAATTGGAAGCACACCGATTACAGTCGAGAACCCGTTACGACCTTGAACTCTTATCTGAGGCGGGTTACTGCCCAGGCATTGAAAATTATTCACGTCATTTCAGTGGCTTAGAACCCGGAGAAAGACCTCCGAACCTTCTTGATTATTTCCCGGAAGGTTTCCTGACGATGGTGGATGAATCCCACGTCACATTACCCCAGTTGAGAGGGATGCATGAAGGGGACCGTTCCAGAAAACAGAATCTTGTCGATCACGGATTCCGGCTTCCTAGCGCCCTCGACAACCGGCCGATGCGATTTGATGAATGGCGGGAAGTTGCGGGGCAAACTGTTTTCTTATCTGCCACTCCTGGACCTTTTGAATTGGAGTGTACGCAGGGCGAAGTGATCGAGGTGATCAATCGACCGACAGGGCTTCTCGATCCGGAGGTTGAAGTCAAACCTGCCACTGGACAAGTCCCTGATTTGTTGGAGCAGATACGCGAGACGGTTTCTATGGGGGACCGTGTTTTGGTGACCACTTTGACGAAGAGGATGTCAGAAGATCTGAGTGATTTCTTCCAAGAGACAGAAATCAAAGCGAGATATTTACATTCGGATATCGATACTCTTGAACGAGTTGAGATTCTTCAGGAACTTCGTCGTGGAATCTACGATGTTCTCGTGGGTGTTAACTTGTTACGTGAGGGACTGGATCTTCCGGAAGTCTCTCTTGTGGCCATCATGGATGCTGATAAAGAAGGCTTTCTTCGTAGCGAAACTGCTTTGATACAAACGATTGGTCGAGCTGCGAGAAATGAAAATTCGCGAGTGATATTGTACGGAGATGTTATTACGGGATCGATGCAACGTGCGATTGACGAGACTAATCGAAGAAGATCGATTCAGGCCGCTCATAATGAGGAGTTCGGTATTACACCGAAAACTGTAAGTCGTGATTTGGGGACTACCGTTGAGGAAGAAGTGCGTGAGCGAGTGGAAGCTGTTCAAGCGCAAGATGAAAATGTGGAAGCTGCAGGGCAAGAAGATCTTGCTGTGAAACTTGAAGCCGAAATGTTGAAAGCCGCTCAAGATCTCGACTTTGAAAAAGCAGCTCTCCTGAGGGACAGAGTGATGCGATTGCGTGGAGAAACCCCGGAACCATCATCTTCACCTCGCCCCAAGGGGAGACAGAAGAGAAAGCGCCACTGATATGTCAGGAGGCTCAGCACCCGAGATTCCCGGATTTCAACCTCTGCATATTCGCGGGGGTGGAGATCTCGGAATTTGGATAGAGGCTCGTCAGGTTCGGCTCGACAGAAAAGTGCTCCTAAAAGTACTCCCCGCCAGCGAAACTCATCTCGAGGAAGAATTCTCACGTGAAGTCCGTTGCATGGTGGAACTGGATGGCACCGGAGTCTTGAGAGTTATCGATGAAGGTCGCGCGGGGAGTGCGAGGTATGTGGCTCTCGACGAAGCGGGCGGGAAACGTTTGTCTCCGGGTGATCTCGATGAAGCTGAAGCCCGGTCGTTGGTTTTGGACATGTACCGACTCTTCAGGAAGTCTGCTTCAAAGGGGTGGTTACCGGGACAGATCCCAGTGGAATCCATCAGAAGTCTTCCTGGGGGCGTTTTTGCCGTTACGGAGTTAGGCCGAATTCAGAAAAACTCCACCCCGAGTGACGGACAAAAAAAATTGATAGAGTCATTACGTCGCTGGGGGCGTCACCTCGAAATTTACGATGTGATTTCTCCCATGATTGAAGAATTGCGTTCTGCTTCGGGAGCGGATGGTCGCTGGCCGGAGAACTGGGACAGAGCCTCGGGAGCGGTGGATTCACCCGCTCACAAAGTAGGTCCTTTCAACTATCTGCTGATGAGTTTCATCGTCTTGGCCCTTGCTCTCGGAGTCTGGTGGTCAAGCACGAATGATATGACGAGAGAGACCCCAGAAGAGGGATTTTCCCATTCGAATTCCGGAAGCACCGGTGAAACAAGGGAATCAGAGCGTGGAGAAGATTCTCGCTCGAAGACTCCTTTAGATAGCGAAGATCTCCTTGTTGGCGAGGTCGACTCTCGTGACGTGGATTCTGATATCGAACTCGTGCAGCCCACCTCCGAAGAGGAAACTCTGACGCTTTATACGTGGTCTGAGCAAGAGAAGAAGCGGGAACTGAACCTGTTACGTTGGCTTGAACAGAGGTCGGAGTTCCTTGAAGTTCTCACTGGCTCCGGTGCTGGACTTGCTGAAGCGGTTCAGATGTTGGAGGAACTCGAGAGAGATCCCGATCACTTATTATCACTGGAAAAAGATCATGAAATCCATGCGTTGATCATGGCACTCAAGTACCAGTATCAATTGCATGAGGGAGAAATCCTTCGGGGGGCTCGTGAATATGTAGCCTCTGACGATCACCAACAAGCGACGCAACTCTTGAGGCAAGGGATAGCGCAATTGGGATCTTCCGATTTGTTACAAGAGAGTCTTGACCACGTCGAAAGTTTGCTTCAGCAGAAAGAGGAAGTGGCGGGTCTATTAGACGAGGGTTTCCTGAGAGTGTTGCGGAATTGTTTGGCAAACCCACTGAATGTTGATCTCACGATTTCTGTGCCGGGAATCGAAAACTTCTCTGCTCTGCTTGAGAGGCAGACTGCTTTTCTCGCGGAAGTTGAGGAGGTCCTGCACGTACACTCCAAAATCGTATCGATGTTGTCGATGTTAGAAAGTGATCGTGGCTACGTCTCTCTAGGGATGGGACTTGAGAAATCTCTGGAGGTGCGAGTTGACGAGTTGGACAGCACCGGCATGAGAGTGACTCGCAGGGGAAGAAGAGATAGTGAAAAACTGGAATGGAATCAGTTATCTGCGGAGACTCGCAAAAGACTGTTCAGAGATGCTGACCCTACCGGATTCGCTGAAAATCCTGATCGCTGGCAACAACTGTCGGTCTTGTGGGACGGTGAATCAGGTTGGCTTTCGCATTCAGATCTTACCTCCTTTCAGGTTATTCCAGAGGTTCTCGATCGATTTGTTCTTCGACGCAAAATAGAAGACCTTGAAAAAGCACGGAATCTCGAAGCTGTGGGAGATCGCTCTTCACTTCAACTTTGGGTGAGTCAGATGGTTGAGAAATTCCCTGTCGAGATCTGGTCACCAGAAGAAAAGTTCCAACTTGAAAAGTGGTGGTCTTTACAACTGGGTGATCGAGGTCTGGAGAATTGGGACATCTTTGGTGGCGCTGAGATGACGGGATGGGCAAAAGCGGATTCTTTCAGGGAGATCGAACTCTCTTGGAGCGATGGGGAAAAGATTCTGCTGGATTGGATTCCAGGGGATGAAAGCCAGGTTCGTCTCTTAGGAAGAAGCGAAGTCGTTCTGAGTGGTTCCGCTCGTTTGAATTCCCCATTGGAATTTGTCGATGCGTTGGAAGTCTCGATCGTCGGAGCAGTGACGATGAGAGAGAGACCCAACTTGAATATTGTTCTTTGGCTGGATCGCGCTCCTCTTCTTTTTGGAGCAGGGATACGTCCACAGGGCCGATCTTCTTTTACCTCTTCCGGGGAGACTGTTTTGTTGCCCGCTCACGGAATAATGCCTCTTGAAGGACTCGAGATTCGGGATTCGAAAAAAGGTGAAGATCCTCTCCCATTTCCCTTACCCGTCATGTCTCCTCGCCTCAATCCTGGCAACGTCATACAGATGGTGGCCTCTGATTCCAGAGAGGGGGCGAAATTGTCTCTCAATGGGCGGGAAATCCTCGATTATTCAGCGAAGAAGGCCGAAAGATCGGGAGGCGTCGGTATTGAAACGTTCGGAAGTTCGGTCGTGATCCGATCGATCTCCCTGAAGGGACGGTGGGACGAAGCCTCGTGGAATCAGTTTTTGCTCAAAAAGGCCTCCAGTGCCCTCTGGATGGATAAATAGTCAGGCTTCGAAACCGTCGCCTGACTTGCTCTCAAGGCCCACCTCACCTAGACTCTTGGAAGTACGACGAACCTTTTGAGCAGCCGGGCGAGGCGATTTGGGCATGATTCATGCACAGACCGTTCGCCAGTCATCAGGATGCATAGATGCATGGACTCCTTTTGGGTCGATGGCTGAGAAGAGTTCGACCCAGGATTCCCGAGGAGAAATCATGCGTAACTCAAAATCTTCAACCCTCTCTTTGAGACCACGATCTCTGTTCATGGTCTCTCTGTTTATGGTCTCTCTGATACTGACTCTTTTATGTCCTGCTTTCGTATCTTCAACACCCTTATCCTCATCGGCTCTTGAAGCCGCAGAATCAAAGGATGAGTTTTCAGCCTTGAAGGTTGGAGATCGCGTTCGAGTGGTTCTTCGCCGAGGTGGCCGATACGAGGGAGAAGTTGTCGAGAAGAGTGGAGAGTCTATCTCCATTAAGCACAAATTCGGAACGGCTAAAGTGACTCGACAAGAATGCTTGGAGTGGGAACGATTCAAAACGATTCCTGAGCAGTACGAAGAACGATCCGAAAGTTGTAAGACTGCCAACGACTGGTGTGATTTGGGCGATTGGGCTTTGGAGCAGGGAGAGGTCGACCTCTCAAAGCAAGCTTTCAGAAAAGCAACCGAAGTACAATCGAACAATTCTAGGGCCCGCAAGGCTTTGGGTGAAATTGAGTATGAGGGAAAATGGATGCCTCTCGAAGAGGCGATGAAAGCGCAAGGGAAAGAACTTTACGGCGGAGAATGGTTAACTGCCGAAGAGATTGCCCAGCGTGAGGAAGACGATTCCGCTGCCCAGAGAGCGGGGTCTCTCAAGGGGCGAGATGCCTATGTTGAGGAATTGCGGGGCAGAGCGTGGGCGGAAGTCGAGCCGCTTGTGACGCCTCATTACGTGGTGTTCTGTAATTCGACCGAAGAAAATGCTCAGTACTACGCAGATGTCATGGAGTCGCTCTACAAAGCCTACGACAAGGTGTTCATCGAAAAGTTTTGGCCCCGCAAGTTTCGGAAAAGCCCCCGAAGCGAAGTCTTTATTCATGCCAACCATCAGCAGTTTATGGACTGGACCGGAAACGGCCCAGGAATCGGTGGCTTCTACAATCTTCTTCGTCAGGACGTGACCGGATACCACGGCTCCTTTGGATCGACAGGAAGCACAGAGGAAGTGTTGGCCCATGAGGGAACGCACCAGTTCGAAGGCATGATCTTCCGATCATTACGTTACCTGCCGATCTGGTTTGTAGAGGGGCTTGCCGTTTACTTCGGAGATGGATCCAAAATCAGTCGCCGAAAGGTTGAGATCAATCAGATTCCCCGAGATCGACTTGTTGGACTTCAGCAGGCGATTGAAGACGGATCATACTGTGATCTAAAGAAGTTGCTTCGAGTTCCTCAGCAACGTTTTGGAGGATTCTTCTACGGACATGCTTGGGGAATCCTTTACTGGTGTATCTACGGTAACCAAGCACCTGTGAAGGCATGGACGACCAAAGAAAACACCGGGGGCAAGATTCTTGAAGATTGGCTGTATCACGTTCAAGACATGGACAGCAATTGTGACTACGAAAAAGAGGCACTGTTTTTTGAGGAGTTAATTACCCGTCATACGGGACAAACCATCGAAGAATGGGAAGAAGAATATAAAGCCTGGATATTGAAGTTGCCTGTCGAGGAGATCGGCAGAAAGCGCGGGCGCGAATTCTCCAGTGAAGCGATCAAAATTGAAACGACCAAGCCCGCAGGGTGGCGTTGGGAAAAGTCCGGTGGGCTTTTCTCTGACGAAGTCGTAGCCTCACTGAGTACTGGATCCAAGAAGCGCAGAGTTTCCACTTATGCATGGCCTAATTGGCAGCATGCGGAACTCAATGAAGAATATGCTCGTTCCCTGATTGGAAATATCTTTAGGGATACAGAATACATAGAAGTTTTGGCTGAAAAGCAGATGGGTGGAAATCCCATGTTGGTGGCTGTCTTCGATGGGAAACGGGTCCTGGGTGTGGGTGAAAACAACACTCCAGAGTTGGGTGAGATAAGACGATACGCCGTGGGCTTCTTTGGCTCACCTGACAAGATTTACGGAAATGTTTTTGAATGCGATGCCGCAGATTGGGATGAAGCTCGAAAGTACTTCGAAGAGTACACCGCAAAATTTAAGTACACGGGCTGAGAACTTGACTCAGAGATCTCGATACATCCGTCAACGAAAGCAAACTATGTATAAACTTACGTGTGCACACTTTTTAACTCTTGTGCTAGTCCTTGGGCTTCTGGCTCCATTCTCGTCTTCTATGGCGGGGACATCCCGGATCAGTTCTCACAGCAGTACTCGCAGCGTCGGTTCCAATTCGTCTTTTGCATTGGAATTGGGTGAAAGAGTCATTGTCGTTCTCAAGGATGGCAGTGAAGTGATTGGCGAACTCATCGAGGAAGATGATGACAGCATTTCAGTGAAAAGTGTTTTCGGTGTCACCAGTATTGAGACTTCGCGTATCGAGAGTGTCATTCGCGGTCCTGAAGTGGATCGTAGAGAGTTCGCAAAAAGAGAAAAAAGCGCAAATCGCAGGGGATCAGCAAAAGCTTTTATTGATCTGGGAAAGTGGGCCACCCAGCGGGGGCTTGCAGACCGAGCGCGAGAGGCTTTCGAAAGAGCTTTGGCACTTGAACCTGGAAATGAAGAAGCACGTATCGGCTTGGGCTGGGGGCAGACTTCAGAGGGCGAGTGGAAAACCCCATCAGATGTGGCCAGCCTTATGATTAAAGGTTGGAGTCTCGACGCAGGGAAACTGTCGCCTCCCTCGCAAGGTAGATCAGGTAATCCGCCTGTGAGGCCACCGGTGACTCCTCCCGTAGTAAAAAAACCACAACCTCCTCAGGGAGGAACTCCTGAGTCTGTACTTGAGCGGCTCTCTCCTGAGCAGTTGGAACGTCGAAAGCGTGAACTGGAGCGTCGGAAGAAGGGCCGGGAGAAATTTGAAGAAAAGAAGAGACGAGAGTACGAAGGAGTGCCTTGGTCTCAAAGGAGTGTGATCAAATCACGAAATTGGATCATTGAGTGTAATAGTACTCCTGAGGTTGCTCGGACTTATCAATGGATCATGGAAGCCCTCTCCAGCACCTTGAATAAGTTTTTTAAATCCAAGGAAGTTCGAAGTCAGAAACCACTCGTGAAGATCTACAGGAACCATGAAGAGTTCATGCTGAAGACCGGCATGGGTGGTGGAGTGGGGGGCTTTTATCAGCCTTCGTCGCAGAACGTGACCGCATATCACGGCACCTTTGGACTGACGGGGACCACCTACACCGTTCTCGCTCATGAAGGAACTCATGCATTCCAGGGTAAGAAGATGCCCAATATGGGGAACTATCCGAATTGGTACATAGAGGGAATGGCGGTCTACTTCGGCGATGGATCGAAGTTGGATTACAAAAAGAAAAAGCTCGTCACTGGTCTTATTCCTCGGGATAGGCTTTTTCATATTCAGGAAAAAATTCGGGATAATAAGCACACACCACTTTCAAAGTTGGATGGGCTTGAACGGAATAGATTCAGCGGAACTCACTACGCAGATTCTTGGGCTGTCATGCACTTCCTGATCAATGGTCCGGAAAGTAAAAAGGGGCAACGCTTTCTGGCGGAATACTGGGTCATGGGCGAAAAAAGACCTGTCGAGCAAGGACAATTTAATATGTTGGCCGAAAAGTATTTTGATAGTGTGAGTGAGATGGAAAAAGTTTGGCAAGAGTATGTACTCGGCCTCAAGCCAGATCCTGCAGGCGAAGTGGATGGCGATCGATTTTCTTCCATGGATTTCATGTTCTCCATCGAACGACCGGGTAAAGACTGGAAATATCTTCTTGTGGATATCGAGGACAGAGATCTGGTTCTTCTTCGTAAGGGTGATACCAGAAATGAGATTCGTGTTCGTTTGCTTTCCAAGTCTGACGAGACGCAGTCCCCTCAGGATTGGATCGATAACGATCTCTTACCCTCGATGCGTAAGAAGTATGACAAAGTTCAGCAGACAAAAGGTGAACTGGGTGGCCTTGCGGCATATGTTCTAGAGTTTGAAGATCGAGCACCTGCTCCTCCTGCTGAAAAAGAGGAAGAAGAAGCAAAGAAAGAAGGCGACGCTGGATCACGGAAGATACAGGATCCTCCGAAGTCTCCAGATGACGTCAAAAAGCAGCCAGAAAAAGAGCCCTTCAAACCTTTGAAGTACAGGTCTTACATTCTCGTTGGAGTGAGTAACGCCTATGAACTGAGAGGGTCTTTCGAAGCGGCGGAGTTCGCGTCGTTGATCCAAGATTTGGAGTGGGTGGCTTTTTCTTTCGAAAAGATTTTGAGGAACCGCTGGTAGCAGCCTTCCTTTTTAAAATCAGTCTTTTTCAAGCTGCAGAGTCAGTTTCGAGTTTTCGTACTTGAGGGTTTTGACCCGTCTCTTCATAAAGTGATAACTGATCAGTTCATCAATGAGCCTTGATACGACAGTTTTCGCCATGCTCTCCTTGATATATTCGCCTTCTTGTTGGGTGTAGATGAATCCCCATGTGTAGCTGTCCAATCTAATAGAGGCTACTTCTCCGTTTTCAATATGAAGATCTCCAGTCAACTTGAAGTTGAGGAATCTTCCACGTTGAAGAAATGAATGATTCTCACTTTCCTCAGGGACTCCTAGACTGGCTTGAATCAGAATCGAATTGTCAGGGAACCCGGCCCACCGTATACCACTGTTGGCTGCCAGGTCGCCCCGAGCGATCGCATCCAGAGTGAGTTTCTGGAAAGCCCAATTCCATTCTTCGGGGGTCATTGATATCGCTTCCTCACCCTTGAACCATGAGTCGGGAAGTTTGAATTCTTCCTTGGTGTCTGGCAGTGGTGGAAGAGGAATCGGCTCAGTAGGGAGTCCCCCCGACACGACCATCCATAAAGAGATCAAGAGGCCGACACCCATCGTCAAAAACAGGACGGTCAGGCATCCCAGCACCTTGAAAATGGGGCGGGAGACTTTCTCCAGTGGATCAGGGACGCGATCAGGTTGATTTTCCATGAGGTGATAGACTTTCCAAAATCGGGGTTTAGAGGACATGATGTGCCCTGAAATGGCCTAGTTGGAGGAAAAGTATCGAGTTTACATGGGAATTATCTCCTGAATGGCTCCCAGTAAAGGCCCGAAATCGATATAAGCACATCTATGGCCGGAGAACCCGACCTGTTGGGCGTCAGCGATCAGCGGGCTATCTCGCTGATTCGATCGGATCACGGGGGACTCAATGCAAAACGGCGAGACTAACAATCGTTTTCAGGGGCGACTGGCAGGACTCGTAGATCCTGCTGATTCACAGATTGTGGATGAGCACTTAGCACCGTTGCTCAGAGATTTTCTTGAGCAATATGATGCTGTATTGGATGAGTTGGATGATGAGAGCGTTCTCCGTCGATTAGCCGGAGATCTTCTCGCAACATTTAACCTGTTTTTGGATCGTTCCCGGGATCAGATTCTTGTGCGGATTTCTTCTGAGAAGAAAAGTGGACGAAAGTCTACGAGCACTTTTATCGATGTCGTATGCCAAGATCAGCCCTTTGTCGTAGATACCATTCAACTCATCTTGGAATGTAACTCTCTGGACGTAGTGAGCAAGCACTCTGCTAGTGCTCCAGTTGTTCGCGACGAGAATGGGCGTGTTGTCTCTATCGATGGGACTGCAACGGGTGCGGTTGACGAAATCATTTGTCACTTTGAAGTCGCACATACAAAAAAGACAACTGATTTGAGTGTTCTTCAGGGTGAGGTGCAGAACAGACTAGAGAAAGCATTCCTGGTCGTTCGAGATTACAAGAGAATGAAAGGTGTCCTTCTTGACTCCATCAGGAATATCAGGAAGTCGCCTTCGTTGGAATCGCAACCAGACCTTTTGGAAACTCGCGAGTTACTGGAATGGTTACTCCAAGATAATTTCGTCTTTTTCGGTGTCGAAAGAATGTCTCAAAGTGAGGATTCCGAATCAAATGTTTCACTACAGTTGGGTATTGCTTCTGAAGACGAGACTGACAACGAATTGATCAAAAAGGCTGCGATCGGCCTGAAATCAGATGCTGCACCAGAAGGAATGCTCGTGTCCTTCAAGGGCTTTGGAGAGTCCCTCGTCCACCGGAAGGGAAAGATTGACCATTTCCTTCTTCGGGAAATCGGAGATGACGGCCAAGAGCAGTTCGTACACATCTGGGGACTCTTTACCTTTAAAGCTCTTCAGGTTCCAGGGAATCAAATTCCTTCGGTTCGTGGAAAGTTGGACTTGGTCGTTTCTCAGCATCCATTTCCACGGGGTGGGTTGCGTTTCAAATCCTACGAGACTGCCTTTAACTCGATTCCGGTAGAATTTCTGTTTGAAGCGGGAATCGCGAAAATCGAAGGCGTGATTCAGGCTATTCACTACGTGGAACGATCGAGAGAAATCCACGGGCATATGGTGATAGAAGCTGATCGACGTAAAGGGCTCTACTTTCTGATAACACCTCGTGAGGGATATTCAGAAGAGCAGAGATCTCAAATCGAATCTATTCTCGTGGACATCACAGGAGCCAATTATTCTGATTCTCGATTCCATGTGGGTAAGCATGGAACTGTACTTCTCTCGTTCTTTCTGACAGCCGCAAAAGCTTTGAAAGTTACGGAAGAAAATGAGATTCAGGAGAAGGTTCGTTTGCTCACCGGAACATGGTCAGAAAGATTACACCGTCATCTGGAAAAGGTAGAGGGTGTTGATTCCGAAGAGTTATTCTTACGATACAGAGATGCATTCCCTCGGGAATACCAAGTCTCTCACTCCCCGGAAGAAGCGTTTCTGGACGTGGAGTGTCTTGAAAAAGTACGAGCCCATTCCGGCCCAGAAGTGGCATTCAGTCTTTTTCGAAATGAAGGCGATGTCGAACGGAATTCGGCACGAATCAGAATCTATCAACGAAAAAATCTACTGCTCTCTAAGACTCTGCCGATTCTCGATAAATTTGGCTTAAGCATCGTCGATCAAAATGCATACAAGGTGCGTCCAAATACAGGAGATGCCTTCACGATTGACACCTTTCAGGTTTACGGCATTTACGAGAACGATCATCCCCTCATTAAAAATAGGGACAACTTCCTTGAAGCGCTCTTGGCCATCTTTGAGGGAGAATCCAGTAGTGACGGTCTCGATCGCCTTGTGATAGAGGCTGGGTTGAACTATCGCGATGTTGACCTGATCCGTAATCAACTGCATTACATGCACCAACTTGGTCTTTCTACAACGGTTGCATTTGCTTCCGATACTCTTTGCCAACATACCGGTATTGCAGAGAGGCTTCTGGAATACTACTCCACCCGTTTTAATCACGGATTAGATTTATCTCTGGCTCAACGGAAGAGTAATTCGGAAGAGATTCTGGAGGATATCCAGAGAAGATTGATTGAGGTGAGATCGAGTGCACAGGATCAGTTCCTTCGGAAAATCGTTGGAATCTTTGAATCCACTTTACGAACAACTCGATATTTGAATAACGACGTTGCCTTGCAGTCCTACAAATACGATTCCTCGCGTCTTCCGATGGGGCCACAGCCCCGGCCATGGAGAGAAATCTATGTGCATCACCCGGAAGTCGAGGGCGTTCACCTTCGAGGTGGCCCCCTCGCTCGAGGCGGACTCCGCTGGTCTGATCGAGTGACCGATTTCAGGACGGAAGTTTATGGTCTGCAGCAGACCCAAATGGTCAAAAATGTTTTGATCGTACCGGTGGGGGCTAAGGGTGGATTTATTCTTCGACAGCCCGAAGCCAATCGTCAGCAACGTCGAGACCAAGCCGATCGCGTCTACCGTATCTTTATTGAAGGATTATTGAAGATCACGGATAACGTCGTCGACGCAGCCGTGAAGCATCCTGAAAATGTTATTTGCTGGGATGGTGAGGATCCTTACCTGGTAGTTGCTGCTGATAAAGGCACTGCTCACCTCTCCGATACTGCAAATGAGATATCAGAGAAGCATGGCTTTTGGCTAGAAGATGCTTTCGCCTCTGGAGGCAAGCATGGTTACGACCACAAAGAACTGGCCATTACGGCACGGGGAGCGTGGGAAGAAGCTAAAATCCATTTCCGCCACCTCGGAATTGAGCAAGAGAGTCAAGCCTACTCCGTCGTGGGTATCGGCGACATGAGTGGAGATGTATTCGGAAATGGATTGTTGTTAGCGCGTCGGGGAAAATTGCTCGCGGCCTTTAATCACCTCCATATTTTCATCGATCCTAATCCGGATGTGGAAATCGCTTACGAGGAGAGAAAAAGAGTCTTTGAGCTCGGGCGTTCGAATTGGTCAGACTATAATGCTGACCTTCTCTCCGAAGGGGGTGGGATTTTCGACCGCACCCAAAAGAGTCTCGAGCTGTCGGAACTTTCACGAGAGCTTCTTCAGCTTCCTGTCAAAGGCGATTTCAATCCAGAACAAGTCATCCAGGCCATACTCAAAATGCCTGTCGATATGATTTTTAATGGTGGAATCGGAACCTACATCCGAGCAGACCAAGAGCGCGATCAGGATGTCGGTGATCCTGCGAATAGCGCATGCCGAATACCGGCTTCAGCTGTTCGTTCCAAGATGGTGGTCGAAGGTGGAAACCTAGGAGTCACCCCACAAGGTCGTATTCAAATATCTCGTCAAGGAACTTTGATCAACACCGACTTTGTTGATAACTCTGGCGGTGTTGACTGCTCTGACCATGAAGTGAACCTGAAGACACTACTTTCCCAAGAAGTTCGATCTCGTCGAATCGGTTTTGATGAACGAAATCAGATTCTCGAAAATGTTCAGGAAGATGTTTGTGAACTCGTCCTCTCTAACAATAGAGATCAGGGTTTGCTCCTTGGCCTAGACGAAATAAGAAGTCACTCTGATCCATTCTCATTCGAAAGAATCATTTCGGTTCTCGAAGATCGTGGCTTCATTAATCGTGTTGAGCAGTCACTTCCTACTCCTGAAGAGTTGGCTCAACGTCATGCTGAGGGACACTCCTTGACGCGCCCTGAGCTGGCCGTGATCGCCGCACACTC
Organism: Planctomycetota bacterium; assembly: GCA_016776905.1. Lineage (GTDB taxonomy): Bacteria > Planctomycetota > UBA8108 > UBA1146 > UBA1146 > UBA12191. The sequence goes on from JADHSM010000004.1 coordinate 117,733, forward strand.
TAAAATGGATGTTTATCAGCGATTACTGCAACAACCAGAAGGCAGGGTTGCTGAAGAGAGAATGCTCTTTGAGTATTTCCCAGAACAGATTCGTCAGCGCTTCCCAGAAGCGATTCGAAGTCACCAATTGCGCAGAGAAATAGCGATGACTGTGATCACAAACAGAGTGATCAATCGCGCCGGTTCTTCCTTTTTCTTGGACATGGAGCGAGAAACGGGAAGATCCGTGGGACACGTGGCTCAGTCTTATCTCGTTGCGGATGATCTGGTGGGTGCGGAATCGATGCGAAAGGGAATCCACTCATTGACGCAGATCGACGCGGATGTGATCGACACCGCGCTCGTGAGGATCGAGGAGTGCCTCCGTAGGGCTGCTGCATGGTTGCTCAGTACTCATGACGACGATCGTCTCGGACGGATCGAATCATTGATCTCTGAAGGCGTGAGCCCCCTCCAGGAGTACGAGGAGTCGATCCCGGGTTGCCTCGCGGTTCCAGAGCAGGATCGTTTCAATAATTATGTGACACAGGCGATGGAGAGTGGATTTCCTCTCGACCTCGCGACTCGGTTGGCGAAATTCGAATATCTCACTGCAGGAGTTCGAATTCTCGACGTGAGCAATACTTCTGGGCTCAAAGTGGAAACTGTAGCCCGTGTGTATTACTTGCTCGGAAACGAGAGTGGCTTGCACCCGTTGGTCAGAAAGTGTGACGAATCGGTCTTCTCTGGCCGTTGGGATTCACTCTCAATGCGAATCCTCAGAAACACGATCCTTGACGGCCTTTGGGCATTGGTGGCTAGAATATGTGAATCTTCGAAAGATTCTGACTCCATAAGCTGGATCGAAGAAAGCGTCGAAGCTCAAAGATCGAGGCCTAGTTTCAGAGCGCTTGAATCAGATATTCGCAGGATTGGTTCAGAAGAGTTGAGTATCGCTTCAGTACAGGTACTGAGTGTGAGATTCCGTAGGTTGGTGGAGTAAGGGGACCGTTTTGTCTGCAAGTTCCAGGGAAGTCTCAAGAGTCCTCTGGGGAACACTATTGGCTAACCTTTTGGTGGCAATAGGCAAATTGGTCTATGGATATTCGAGTGGAATGTTGTCTGTGATAGCAGACGGCTATCACTCATTGTTGGATGCCTCTTCGAATATTGTGGGTTTGATAGGCTTTCGACTTTCCATCGCTCCTCCAGACGATGATCACCATTACGGACATCACAAGTTTGAGATTTTCTCTGCGATGGGGATCTCTTTATTGCTGTTTATTGCAGCATTTAACATTCTTCAAGCTTCTTTTCAGCGCTGGATGTCTCCAGAGCCTTTGGATCCGCACCCGTCCGGGTATTTGATTCTGGGTTTGACCATCTTCGTCACATTTTTTATCCACCGCTGGCAGAAGCGTAGAGCAGAAGTGCTCGATAGCGCCATCTTGCTGGCAGACAGTGAACATACGAAAGCCGACTTCTTAGGGTCTCTCGGGGCCATGATCGCTTTAGCCGCCGTTCGTCACGGCTTTCCTGAAGTCGATTTTTTGGTCGCACTTCTCATTGGGCTCGTGATTGCGCGATCAGGGTTTCGTATCGCGTTGCAATCCGCTGGAGTTCTTGCTGATCGAGCACCCATTTCTGCAGATTCATTGATCTCTATCGCTCAAGAGTTTTCTTCCGTGAAGCATGTGCACAGTGTGAGGAGTAGAGGTTTTGGTAGTGGGGTCTTTGTGGATATGAGTATTCAGTTAGATCCAGAACTCAGTCTCGATGCTGCCCATGACATTGTTCACTTGGTCGAAGACCAAATCAGATCAAAAATCCCGGAGGTTCACGACCTCGTTATTCATGCCGAACCCTACTACAAACCTAAAGAGCGCAGATCCAGCGAGCGATCCTAAACCACTTCCCCCAAGAGCCAGGCACTGTAAACAAGAAGCAGCACTATTCCGTAGGTCCGAAGTGCTAGTTTCCCCTTCAGGACTCCCTGCAGCAGGAGTAGCGACATCGTTAAGCCGGTCATTACCCACAAGTCGATGCGGAGGAGTTCGGTATCCATGGGGAGGGGGGCGATCAGTGTCGCAGCCCCCACGATTCCCAAGGTATTGAAAATATTTGATCCCAGTATATTTCCCAATGCGATATGAGTGGATCCTTTTCGCAGCGCTGATATGGAAGCGAACAACTCGGGCGCTCCAGTTCCTGCAGCGACAACAGTGAGGCCTATCGTGGTTTCGCTAGCACCTAAGAGTCTCGCCAGATCACTTGCTCCCTGGACAAGAAATTCAGCACCGATCCAAAGCCCGATCATGCCCGCGGAAAGTGTGAGGTAAGCCCAACGAGAATTTTTGGAGTCGATGAATTCTTCAAGATCCGAGTTTACGGATTGGGAGCGCCCTCTTTTATAGTTAAGAACCATGACGAGCAGAAAGAGTGTTAGCAGAAACAAGCCATGTTGAATGGTCAGAATCGAAATCGAATTGTCTGATAATGCCCAATACAGCGTGCCAAGAAAAATGAAGGTGAGGAGATTAAGCACATAGGATTCTGCCTTTCCTCCGACGAGTCCTTTTTGATGTTTCCAGATAAAGATGACTCCGAGGACGACCCCGATATTGAAGATGTTACTTCCAAGTACGTTTCCGACCGTGAGTCCGGAACTATCTTCCATTTGCGCAAGGACCGCAACTACGAGTTCTGGCAAGGAAGTGCCAGCAGCGACCACTGTCGTTCCGATGAAGAGAGGTGAGACTCGCCACCGAAGTCCGAGGTTTACGGCGGCTGAGATCAGTTTGTCTCCGGCGATCATAAGAATGAAAATGCCGAGAGCCAGACTGCCTGAAGAAGAGAGCCAGTCCATCGTTAACCTTTAGAAGGGGGAGAAGAGAATACTGAAGAATGCGGTGACAGGTTCTTGTTCACGCAGATCTTCTGTTGAATCTCGCAGAAGTGTCAAAGTTTGACGGGCTTCATTGAACAGACTGGGATCCTTGATGAGATTGTAGAGAGTTCCGGGTCCTTCATTAATGTTGTTGCTGATGGTTTTTATAGCAGCAATAGAAGAAGACAAATCGTCAGCAAGATTTTTACTGTGCAGTAACCTCGCCAAGAGACCCATGCCTTCAGGTCCTAGTTGCTCACTGGCATTTTTGAAGTCGCTTGAGATGTCGATCCATGCTTGAGCGAAATCTGGATCGTTAATCGCACGGCCTAGCAACCCTTTGGCTTGGTAGATGTTGTCCATGGATTCGGAGAGCTGTGTTATGAACGACCGCACTTCGGAACGAGTTTTTTCGTCATTGAGAATCAAGCCGAGGGTTCCTTCCCCAGCAGATATTTTCCCCATTTCGGTATCCATATTAGTGAGGAGTCGATTGAATCGAATCTGTTGATCAGACCCTTCACGGATGACGGACCCCATGATGCCTTCTCCGTCTCTCAGCGATTGGGTGAGAGACTCGAGGTTTTCAACGGTATTCAGGAACTGCTTTTTTGCATCCGCACTCGTAAGAAGGCCTCCAAAGATTCCTTCACCAGAATCGAGCTTTTGGAGCAAGCTTGCGAGAGAATCGAGCCCGCTTTCAATACTTTCTTTGGTATTGTTGAGGAGATCCCCAACCTCTCCCAGAACGTCTCCTCCGGCAAGACCTCTGAGGTTGTCGATAGGAATGAGAGCTCCTGTACCGGGTGTGTAGCGCAAGTAGGATCCACCTAGAGCACTCGCGGGAAGTACTTTAAATTCATATCCCTCGCGTGGATTCAGTTCTTGAGCGAGAATCACAGTGGCTACTGCGAGACCTCGCTTTTGATCGAGAACGATTTCGTCGACGACCCCTGCTCTGAGACCTCGGACTCTCACCGGATCACCAGATTTCATTCCGGAGACGTCTTCGAATCCCACTTGTAGTTCCAACGAGGATCCCGATGGGAACTCTTGCATGACAAAGGTGAGACCTCCGACGAGAGCCAGAGCGATGATGAAAATACTACCAACGATGAAATCGCGAGTCATGTTGCCTCGTTTCCGTTCTCTTCAGAATCACAAACACCATCGATAGCTCCCTGTGTGAGGGGGCCTTTGATTTTTCCGTCAAGAAACTGTTGAACAGCTTCGTCTGCGGAATTCCGGATCTCTTCGACAGTACCGAGGGAACGTATTTTTCCCTCATGCAGCAGTGCGATTCGATCCGCTACTTCAAATGCGGAATGCATGTCATGTGTGACAAGTACTTGTGTAATGCCACTCGATTTTAAGCGATTAACGAGTCGATTGATGATGCTGGAGGAAATCGGGTCCAGCCCGGAGGTCGGTTCATCATGTAGGACGATCTCTGGGCGAGAAATTAAAGCTCTCGCTAGACCCGCTCGCTTTCTCATTCCGCCGGAAATCTCCGAGGGGAATTTGTCAGCGTGGAAATCCAATTCGACTTCTTTAAGAACTTCCTGGACTCGATCATTGATTTCAGAAGTTGGAGTTTTACCAAATTCCTTCAAGGGAAGTGCGACATTCTCTTCAACGGTGAGCCAATTGAGAAGTGCTCCATCTTGAAAGAGATAGCCTACTTTGCTTCGGACATATTTGAGCTCTTCTTCAGAATGTCCCGAGATCTCTTTCCCGAGAACCTCCACCCGTCCACCGTCTGGCGTCATCAGTCCTACGATATGTCGCAGTGTGACACTTTTTCCGGTCCCTGAGCGGCCGAGGAGAACCAGTGTCTCTCCTGTTTCAATTTGGAGATCGAGGCCATTGAGAATCGCCTTTCCGCCCAGAATCTTCGTGAGGTTTTCTAATATAATCATGAGAGGTATACCCATGAGAGATAGTAGCCCTGAATGATCACGAGTAGGAATGTAATCACGACTGCACGACGTGCGGCTTCTCCGACTCCCGTCGCGCCTCCCTTTGTAAGGAGGCCTTGGGTGGCGCCTACCGTAGCGATCGTGATGCCGAATACGACCGATTTAATCAATCCGATATACACATCTCCGGTCGAAAGGTTTTCCAGAGCATCATTCGAAAATGCGATCCAAGTCACACCGAAATTATTGGCGGCAACGATGCTGGCTCCGAGAATCCCGATGAACCCGGCAAAGATTGTCATGACGGGGGTGATCAGAGTCAGTGCGACTAGGCGTGGAAGAACCAAAAACCTAATCGGAGAAATGGACATGATACGCAGCGCGTCGATTTCTTCTGAAACGCGCATGGTTCCGATCTCTGCGGCAATACCGCTACCAAGGCTCGCTGTGAGAATGAGAGCTGTCATAAACGGGCCCATCTCGCGAATCATAGAGATGGCCACGATTCTACCGATGAGATTTTCTTGGCCGAGTGAGGCGAGTGAATCTCCGCCGTTCAAGGCGAGTATCATTCCTGTAAACAACGCGACGACCGCGGTGACAGTGAACGATCCTAAGCAGTAGGTGAAGCATAGGTCGAGACAATCCCTCAGTCTTCTTCGACTGAAGAGATGAGGGAGGCTGAGAATCGTTCTCGCGAGAAGAACGAGACCATATCCTGTGGTTTCGGCACTACGTCCGAGAAAGCCACCTAGGGCCTGTATCCAGCCCGTCATTATTCTCCATTTCCCACGACCCGATAGAGTCGGTTCCCCTTTGAACTCCCAAGCCTGAAGTGAGGTGTTCAGAAAGAAATGTACAGGAGTCGCCACCGGGTGTCATCTGATCGCTCGCTACGTTCTTTGGAGATAAGTCCTCCAAGTAGAGAGAATTCAGTGATTTTGCTCCGTTTTGACGAGGTGAAGAGACCCCAAAGAAGCTCAAAGTCCCATCCCTCGGAATCCTTATTCCAACGGGCCAGGCGTGTGGCTCTGCCGTGTGACCAGTTAAACCCTCGAGGTGCGTCAAAAGGAAGCAAAGCCGGGAAAGCGCCTTTGGTTTTGCCGTCGGCACTTTTTTGCCAACGTGCCAGCGGCCACAACAGTCTCTCTGAGGCGGATTCCCCATTCGATTTCGTTTCGTCGATCGATTTCCAGAATGGAAATAGCCTTCGGACCTCGCGGGTTTTTCTTCCCGTCTTCTGGGACTCCCATTGCCAAAAAGGCCATAGGGTGAATCCCTTTGAGATCCCGGCCCTCTCATGAAACCCCCAAAAGGGATAGAGCTCGACCCTGTTCCAGTTTCCTTTACGAGTTCCAATGGTCCATGGAAACAGCGACCAACTGGAAGTCATCGTTCTTGAATCGTGCTCTTCGAGCCAAAGCGGGAAAGCGATGGAGCGCTGAATTCGATGATTGGATTCAATCAGGCCATAGAAGGGCCAGAGCCACCAAGCCGAAATGGGGTTATCCGTATCGAGTCGACTCATCTTCTCATTCCAGAAGGGCCACATGATGGTCCGAGAGCGGTCTCTGACGCGCCCATCGAGAGTGGTTCCTTCCGATTCCCCATAAAAAGGGAAAATCCGCCAACCATTTCGTAGAGGGCCGTAATCCCTACCGGCGATGGGGAATAGGTAGTGCTCTGCGACTTGATCTCTGTCTTGAAGTCTTGCCCACAAGGGAAACAAGAGGTAATCGATACGGTCTTTTCCGAGCAAGCCCTTAATGGTTCCACCAAGGGGACCGAGAGCGAGATAGTCACCCTCCTCAGGATCGGATCCCCAGAGCAGTATGGGCAGTAAAAATCCATCGATGTCTTTGCGGGTTTCTGAGTGGTTGTAGACCGATCGATGATAGATAGGGATAATCCAGGTTTGGTTTCTGTTGGGTTCTGTTCGATCCATATACAGAGGCCAGAGGATTCGGGTCTCTTTCATATCTGAACTCTCAGCACTGGAGTAAAAAGGCCAGAAATGCTGGGATTTCAGTTTGTCGCCATCGGGAAGAGTCTCTTCTCGTTCGACGTAAAAGGGTGGAATTCCCCGGTCTCCATCGACTGGAGTGACGCACCCTGCAAAAAGCAGGCACAGGAACGGCCACCATCTGGAATCCAAGATTATTCCCTACTTCCCCAGCAAAATTCGAAATCCCCGTGTCGCACTCAGTATGGGTATCAGTCTTCCTATTCGACCAGTCTTATCGGTAACAGTAGATCGGGGCAGCAGCCTTCCCACAACCGATCCATCTCTTTATGCAGAACAATGCCAGGTGTCAGGCCCAAATATTTGGTCGCTCCTGTACCGGTGTCATCATCTATCACCGCAATACCGAGCCCCATTTGGAGTCCCGGCCAAGGCTTCTCTGAGGCATTCTCTCTCGAAGCCAGAATCGTTGTCCACGGAATTGTCATCTCATAGGTCACGCCCATGCTATTGGCGCGCCTCATGACGACATGCTCTCCCTCAAGTTCCTCTTCCTCATCTTCTTCAGGAAATGGAGCATCCGGGGAATCTTCCGAATTCTCACCATTTTCGTCCTCTTCTGGATCGGGCTGCTTTTGAGGGGGGACGAAAGCAAGTGTGAGAACTTGGTCGTCCGAGCGAGGCCTTTGGCCTCCGTCTCCGAGAGTATCAAGGACCAACAGAAGACAATCTCCCACCCAGAGCTTGGCATCTCGATCATGAGAGGTGACAAGGTCGTCATCCACTTCGATAGCCAAGTGCAGTCCAGCCTCGCTCCAGCCTAAAAAGACACGGCCAGAAAGGTCTGCACGGTCTCTATAGGGGATACGGATTTCGCCGATCCCTTGAAGAGCTCTGACGTGACGAGGTTTTTCAATAGGGATTCCTGCCATGATTCCCCAAGGTTCGGCGAGAGAGCCATCGATCAATGGCGGCACAGGCATGAAAGGAACGTCGACCACTTCGAGCGCTCTTTTTGCACGAAGCCTCTCAGCGGATTCGAGTCTCCAACTGGCATCCAACCGATCAGGGATGATGGAAAGTGTGTCTTGGAGAATATTTTCCAATTCTGCGATTTCAATATCGAGAGAATTGAGAGTCTTTGAGTCAGATCTTGGAGTACTTAGAGAATCGTCATTTAGAAATTTTTCGACTCTTTCCCATTCCTGTTGGTATGCGGTCTCACGATTGAGTGAACTGAATGCTGCGGTTCCTCGGGCAGAAACCGTGATCAGTTGATCATGAATAATTGAAGCATGGTGTAATCGACCTAGGGGACGAGTAAATCGAGTCATCTCCGATAATCCGTTTCTCTGACGAAGCGGAGTTCCTGTATGCCGATCAAGAATGGTTAAATCTCCGCGCAACTTGTCTACGACAAGAAGCCAGTCTCCATGCTCAGAAAGCTCAACAGTGTCGTATGCTTGAGCGAGATCTCGGTTCCACATCAATTCTGCTTCTGGAATGGAACTTAAGTCTTTGACCAGTCTGGCATCGATACACTGCAGATTTCTTTGCAGGAAATCTCCACACACGATGATCAGTTCTGTATCCATCGAGTGGATTGCAGAAATACGTCGCTTTTCCTGAGGGAGTGATTTTTTCCAGCAAATCGATCCTGTCGAAATCTCAATTCCGAACAAAGTCGGATGAGCTTCGCTCCAAAACATTTCTGAAACTAATTGTTTTTTGTCAGCCAGTATATGCAGATTTGAAATGGCGTGGGGGAGTTGTAAATCCCAAAGTAGGTTTCCTTGCCAATCTCTTTGTTCAATAAGGCCGCCTTGGGTTCCTACTAGTGGGCCCCATTCGCTGACCAATGGGGAGCAGGCTAAACCGGAAACTTCGCCTTCCAGTTCCCAGGATTCTGCGACTTCACCGTCAGAGACATTTCGAATTTCAACCTTGTCGGGAATCGCGTATCCCAGTATTAAAAATTCGTCCTCGAGCACTGGAGCAGAAGCGAGAATCCCGTTTAGTTTTTTCTTCCATAAAAGTTCACCCGTCGAAACAGACAGCGACAAGATCTCTTCAATGCTGGTCGTTATCAGTACCGTCTCGGAGTCTGAGATACACTTTTCAAGGCGATCGTTATCACCTTGTGGGAGGTCCCAGAACCATAAAATATTTCCAGTGGTGGTCTCTAAGCACAGAATCGAATGGTTTTTTCTCAGGACGATTTTCTCAGCATCTATATGTAAAAGGTCAGGAGCTCTCGCACTTCGATCGAGAATGATTCCACCCCGTGATCGGGGAAGGGTCTTTGATAAATCAGAATTCCAATGAGATTTACCATTTTTGGTATCGATCATGCGTGCTCCTGAGAGCGTCAAAAGAAGCATTCGCGGGTCACCGACGAGGGATTCATTTTCTGTCAATGGGTGAACCGATGTAGATCGAAGATGTTCCAGTTCAAATCGCCCGGACCAAGCCAGTTGCAGAGGAAAGCCAGGGACCGATGGAGTCTTAGGGACAGGGTTTCCCATCTCGGAGCTGATTTGATCGAGTCTCTCTCCGAGAGTCGTATTGGTTACGGTGCCATCAATGGTGCGTGTGATTCCCAATGATCCATGGGAGTCTTTCAAATCATTCAGCTCTGCAATCGCTTTTCTTTTTTGCCCTTGTTCTCTCAGGACTTCAATCTTCCGAAGTCTCGCCACGATACTTTCTTCACTAGTGGGCTCCGCAGTGACTAGGAAGTTAAGCTGTTGAATACAGCTCTCGAGGTCTCCCGATCGATAGTATGATTCCGCAGCTTGTAATCGTGCCCCTCTTCCAGTGGGACAACCCGGTCGTCTCGCGGCAAGTGATTTCCATAGTCGAGGATCTTGAATGTCGATTTGAGAGAGTTCTCGTTGTGCTCTTTCTTCTCGTTTCTGAACTCGTTCCGTTCCGCCAGGTTTTTTATCCAATTCGAGTAACAATGCGGTAAATCCGATGATGCTCGAAGATTTTCGTCCATCTGTTAAAGCGAGAACGTTCCGCTCTAGTGAGAGTACGGTTTCACTGAGGATCAGTTGGCAAATAGAACTCGATGTGGCATACGCACCGATATCTCGCGCGTTGAGTGCTCTTTGCCAAGCCACTCTGAGTCGATTTTCAGAGTTGAGCTCAGCACTGATCAATGCGACTTCGAGAGGGGTTCTCAGTTTCTGCGGAATATCGAGATCATTACGATCGAGAGTCAAGCGGACCTGTCGCCTGAGCGATCTCTCTCGGTTTTCATAGCCGCTGAGATCTCGGAGAGCATCGAGGGTTTTCATTGGGAAGTTACTGGGTTGATGTATGAGAGAGAGTAGGGCTTTTGTTGGGGTATCGGTGTCTACATTCTCCACGGATTTCGTAGAGATCCAGCTTGAGCCTGATTCTGAGAAGGCTGCTATGCCATTCTCAAGTAAGACCGCATCGTTGTAATCATTCGAAGTCGCCTGATGGAAAAGCCAATTTCCATCAGGATCAGCGATGGAAATTGAATCTTCATGAATCGCCCATACGTCACCAGCGGGAGACAATCCGAGAGAGAGTGGAGCACTTTTTATTCGTGACGGGATCTCCCGTTGCCACTCGAAAACGGGATTCGAATTTTGAAAGCCAGACCAGGATGTCGTTCGCCCTTGCGAGTCCGTGAAAAGGCATCGATCTCCATCTTTCGACACATTCCAGATCACTTCTTGGGATAAAGGAAGTGTCGAAAGCAATCTTCCAGATTGCGCTTCTATTTGAAAAAAACTTCCAGTTCCGGGGGAGTAATGGAAGAGTGCGTCATTTCGCAAAATTAGGGATTGCCTCTGGAAAGACCCAAATCGCAGATGGTCTAAAAGCCCGACAGGGCCCCGTGGATGAAATTCTCGAGTCCACACAACCGCTCCGTCTTGCTCACGAAGAGCGAGCACGTGTCCTCGGCCTGAGGCCCAGTGAAAGAGTCCGTTGAGGTAGATGGGTGGGGCTGGATCACCCTGAAGGGCGAGCCAGGTCGCTCCCGTCGATTCGCCGAGAGAACGAATCCAGAGCACTGTTCCATTTCGTTGAATCTTCATCCCATAAGACTCGACACGCGTACCTTCGTAGCGCAAACCCACGAGTCCAATTCCTCCTGGAAGAGCAATAGGAGAAGACAGTTGCTGCCAACGATCGTCGATTCGAGGTTCTCCAAAAAGTTTTTCTGGAGGAAGGGTCCACACTAATTCTCCGGTGATGGAATTCAGGCAAGAGATCTCTGAATTGAAGGAGAAAAATAGAAAATCCCCATGGACTAAGGGATTCAATCTTTGTCGTGGAAGCTGAGGTGATCGCTGGCGAGTTAAACTCGGTTTCAAGTTTTTTTCCCAGATGAGGTTCCCGGATGCTCGATGGAAAGCTCTGATTTGATTCTGGTCTTGATACCAAATCATAGTTGCTGTCGAAGCCACGCCGATCGGATTCATGCCACGTTTCCAGATCGTGCCGTCCGTGGGCAACTCGAGTGATTCAAGGTCGATCGGTTGGGATTCGAGATATTCAAGGTTACTGGGTGGCGGGCTTGTGATTCCGGATCCGTATCGTTGGCGGCTTTCGGAGAATTCTATGCTCTGTCCTTCAGTGACCCAACCCGAGGTGATGCGTTGAAGTTGATGCCATTGACTGAAATCGCCTCTTTCATAGGCGGCCGCTATCAGTGGCTGAAGCCATTCAGTACCGAGAATGTCCGGTGTGAGATCGATCAATAATCGAGCTCTTTGATGATCGAGTTGAGGATCAATTCCGATGGATTGTTCTGCGGAGAAACGGGATCGGGCAAACAGTCGTAGTTCTTGCACGATTTTTTCTCTGTAAACAGGGGACAGCCGTTGAAGACTAGCTCGGAGGTATGGACCTGCTCCGACGAAGAGGCCTTCACCGACAGGAGTACTGCCTCCGGGATCACCTGCCATGAGTCGCTCAACAAGCGCGAGGTATGCTTGACGCACGTCCTGGTAATCGGAGTTGGCGGAGGATTCATCAATAGGACGAACGATAGAGTCGAATTCGGCTGATCGGGGGGCCAACCAGGGGGCGTTTTGAGCACTCGCTGTGGAGCCAGATACCACAATGACGCCTATAGGAATCAATAGGCATCCTGAGATCCACAAGCATTGCAGCCATAGTATTTTAAACAAGGTCAGCAGAGGGCCTCCTTGAGGTCCTTGGGGTCACCTTGCTTTTAATGGATTAGAGTCGGGGGCTCAACCCGTAGTCGTCGATGTCGTACCCATAATTGCACAGATATGGACGGCCGCGAGATCACCAAATTCCCGAATAGAGGCTTTCCAATTCTCTCGCAAGGGGCCGGTAGGTCTATCGGGAACTGCAAGAAGGCCTTCGAGTCGGCCAAAAAGATAGAGAGGAAAGAGAAGGACTTGATCCGATTCAGGAAACAAGCCGGGCCTGTTCACTTCCCTGCAACTCTCGCCCGGGTCGGGGAATCTTTGAGTCGATAGGGTTTCTAATTCAATGTCGATAGCCGAATTCCGAGAATAAGCCGGGAGTAATCTGTCATTTTGTCGAAGGTACAGAATTACATTTTCAGCGGCCATTTCGTCGAACAATTTCTCCCTCCAGTCTTGCAAGGGAGTTCTCGCTCCTGCTCGAAGCCAACGTGACAGCTTTGAGGAAGTTCCAGATTGCTGACTTCCCCGTTCCAAATTTTCGACTTGATAACGTGCTCTTTGGAGGTCTCCCTGTAATTGCAAGTTTGTACTCCGAAGTCGTCGACGTTCGGCAGCTTTGAGAATGACATTTTTGAGATCATTTTCCAAGTCGACGATGGGCTTTTCAATGTAGGAATAGGCACCCAACTTCATCGCGTCGAGAGCACTTTCAAGTGTTGCTGCACCCGAAGCCATCAAGACTTCAATCTCGGAATAGGACTCCTTGATATGTCGAAGAAGTTCAATGCCGTCCATTCGAGGCATTCTGAGATCGATGAGGGCGACGTCGGGTTCTTGCTCACGAATCCGTTCAAGTCCTACAAGACCATCCTTCGCTGTTCGTACTTGGAATCCTTCTGTTTCAAGATAGATCTGAATGCTCTCGCGGACGAATGGATCATCTTCGACAACGAGAACCTCAATTACCTGTGGTGTAGACAAGTTCATTGTGATTCTTCCTGCCAATGGGTTGAGACGTCCAATGGATTGATCTCTTCGCTTCCGAGTTGTGCCATCGAGTCAGGAAGCACTATCTTGAATCGAGCTCCTTTTCCGGGGGAGGTCTCAAGGTCGATGCACCCTCCTGCGCCATCGATAATGCGCTGCACAACGTAAAGTCCTAGACCACTTCCTTTGTCGGTTTCTTTGGTGGAATAGAGTGGGTCAAAAGCAAGATTGGCAATACTCTCGGTCATTCCCGGTCCGTCATCTTCAAAGATCAATTCGATACCACCGGCGGCTAGAGATTTCCCGTGAATAGAAATTTTTCCACCGAGACCTGAATCTGTCATCGCATCTGAAGAGTTGAGCGCAAGGTTCATGATGACTTGGCGAAGAGCTGTTGAATCTCCAGCGAGGTGGAGATCAGCAGGAATATTCACGTCGGTTTCCACTCTGGAATCACGTAATCGCGCTTCACAGATATCGAGTGTTCCTTTGACGACTTCATGGACGTTGAAGGGACGATCACTTCCTGGTTTGAAGGGGCGAGTTCTTGCGAACGCGAGCAGATTTCTACAGAGTGCTCTGCAGAAGTCCGCAGCGTCGAGTGCCTTCTGAACCATGACTTTGCTTTTTTCTGGATCCCCTGAATCTGATTTTAAGTCTCTATTTGCCAGTTGAAGAAATCCAATAACTGAGCCCAGAGGATTGTTCAGATCATGTGCGAATCCACTGGCTAATCTGCCAATGGCCACCATTTTTTCTTGTCGGGTGAGCTGCTCTCTACTCTCCAGAAGTTCTTCATGAGCTTCTTTCAAGTCAGAGAATAGTCGTGAGTTTTCAAGATCGACAGTGAGGTGAACACCTAGTGAAGCGACCCAATTTAGTTCGGCTTCAGTAAAGGGACGGGTTCCTGAGCCTCTCTCTAAATATAGGACACTGATTTCATTGTCTCTGCCAATTAATGGAAGTGCTATTGCTGATAAAGCTTGCTTTCTTCTCACACAGACACTGGCTTCAAATGCGTTTCCGACTTCGGAAGAAATAAGTCCTTCTCGTCTACGGCGTGAAGCCTCAACGAGTGTCATGCTCGGGTCGATCTCTTCTAAGGATGCTGAAACCCCATCTCGTTCACCGTTTGCTTTTCTGGATCCATCTTCGTTCCAGCGTATCCAACCCCATGATTCAAAATGAACACCAGATCGGATGATTTGAATCACTTGCTGAACTAATTTTTCAGGATGGTGCTGAGCTCGGTTCAGTAATCCCATCTCGAACAAGGCTTCTTGCAGACTTTTGGAGATACCGTCTGCAGCAATCTCACCCTGTAATTTTCGTTGGAGAGATGCCGGATCTATTTTTACGGAAAAGGTGCTCATGTGTTCTTGGACGGCATGAACCGCAATCGTGCACTCACCAATAGTGATCACATCTCCAGCTTCAAGAATTGTTCTTGAGATGGGCTCACCATTTACAAGAGTTCCGTTACGACTACCCCCATCTCGCAGAAGCCAGGTCTCTGGGTTCGCGAGGACGATCTCCGCATGCTGACGAGAAGCACGTGTGTCATCGATAATCAGATCATTTGATGGATCTCGACCGAGACGGACGGTCTCCGATCCGAGAACCAAGCGTGTTCCTCGGCCAGGGCCATGTGTGATGATGAGATGCAAATCAGCCTCCCGGGATCTCCCTTCTCAACGGAGTTCCCTGTAGAGAAGATTACGATGGTCCGCTGAATTTGGCGTTTTGACGCATTTGAGGAGCGTGGGCAAAGAAGTGGATGGAACTGGGTGGGATCGAAAAAAAGCCCCAGAAGTGCTTATTGAGGCACTTCCGGGGCTTTTCGCCAAAGGTGTATCAAGAATGGAGGCTCTCGATTATTGGAGAACCGATTTCAGTTCCGATTCCAATTTCGGCATGACCTCAAACAAGTCTCCAACGATGCCATAGGTGGCGACTCCAAAAATGGGGGCACCCGCATCCTTGTTGATCGCGACGATGGTTCGAGAAGAATCCATTCCAGCAAGGTGTTGTATCGCTCCCGAAATACCCACAGCGATGTAGAGTTTTGGACTCACGGTTTTGCCGGTCTGACCGACTTGGTCGGAGTGAGGTCTCCACCCCAAATCGACGACGGCTCTTGACGCGCCCACAGCCGCTCCGAGTACTCCGGCAAGATCTTCAAGTAACTTGAAGTTTTCTGGTTCTTTCAGACCGCGGCCTCCAGAGACTACGATTTCAGCTTCAGTCAATTCGACTTGCCCGGAATCACCTTCTACAAACTGGGTTCGGTTCCAACCCTTTTCGGCAGTCGCAGAATTCTCTACGCAGGCTGCAGCATCGCAGGTTAGTTTTTCTCCGTAATTTGGGCGAATAGAGATGGCCACTTTCTCCGATTTTACACTTTGCAACAGATGTGCTTTGCCAGCGTAGATCGGTCGCTCAAATTGAATGTGACCTTCAGAGTATTCGACTTTTACACAATCTGCTGCGACAGCGACTCCCATAGCACCAGCGGCTAAAGAAACGACTTCTTTACCCGCAGCAGTTGCGGAACAGATGATCGCTTTCGCTCCAGTTTCTTTTGAGACGGCTGCAAGTTCTCTCGCAATCGTATCGCTGGCACAATTGTTCCAGTCATCACGGGTACGGGTCACGATGTGGTGAGCCCCGGCGGTGAGCACTGCGTCAGGGATAGAGGTTCCACCCGCTTCACAGAGAACTCCAGTGACTTCGCCTCCTGCAGCATCTGCCAAGTGACGAGCAACGCCTAATGCCTCGATGGAAGAACTATTGACTTCCCCGGCACGTGATTCGATCCAGACTATGATATTCATGGTGTTATTCCTGTTCAGGCTCAGATGACCTTGGCTTCTTCACGAAGCAATCGAATCAATTCTTCAACAGCTTCCGGTCCCTCTCCTACAACACGACCTTCAGGTCGGGGAGGTGGGGGTGTGATGGCTTTAGTTTCGAAAGCTACATTTCCGGGGTCGATCTCCACCGATTCGATCGGCTTCTTCTTCGCCTTCATGATGTCTTTGAGTTTTGGATAACGGGGTTCATTCAAACTCTTGTCAGCTCCAAGAACGATCGGCAATGAACTTTCTAAAGTTTCGCGACCGCCGTCAACGTCTCGTTCAATCTTGACTTCTGAACCTTCCACATCGAGTTTGGCGATGTTGTTTGCGAAGGGGCGGCCCAACTGACTCGCAACCAGAGCACCCATTTGCGATCCTTGGGCATCTGCAGATTGACGTCCGAAGAGAACGATGTCGTCACCACGATCTTTAAGAACTGATGACAGACAATGTGCTATTTGTGCCGGATCAAGATCAACTTCGGAAGTGATATGGACGGCATCGTCAGCACCCATTCCAAGGGCCTGTCGTATTTCTTTGGTAGAGGCCGCTGGACCACAGGTGATGACTGTGACGGTCGCGTCTCCTACTTTTTCTTTGAGGCGAAGACCTTCTTCGATGGCGAATTCATCGTAGGGACTGATGATCCACTGGACCTCGCTTTGATCGAGTGAAGTCCCATCACCGGCAAAGTTAAGCCGGGTGGCTGTGTCGGGCACTCTTTTGATACAAACGGCGATTTTCACCGTGATCCTCCTTGTCGTCAGCTGGACGTGGCTTCTCTCAGATGACCCGCGCGGGAAACCTGAACAGTTCTCAAATGGAAATCACCGATTCGGAGAATCGGCATCCACAACATATCAAGAGGCGTGAAGTCTCATTTGGCAAGCGGTTTCGGATCCTCTAGGAGTGGAAATGAGCGAATCAAGGGGTCGGAGTCTGTTTTCAGGGCGTGGATGAGCCTCGCCATTTCCCCGCTGGGGCGACAACGGACATGACTGGCGGTTTGCCATACAGGATGGGGGAAAGTCAGTTGGAAACTGTGAAGTAACGCTCTTTCTGGGTGTGGAATCCCCTCCGGGAGTTTACCGGACCTTCTCTTGAGGCTTTCAGGGGTTTGACCGTATCCCACATCTCCGAGAATGGGGTGCCCTGCGACCTGCAGGTGAATCCGTATCTGATTCTGACGACCCGTGATGGGGCGGCATAGAATTACCGAGATACCATTCTGGGATCCCAAGGTCCTAAATAGGGTCTTTGAGGCTTTACCCCGCTCTTCATCCGCTTTGGCCAATCGATGGCCATCTTGTTTTCCGGGGTCGAGGTGCGCTGATACAGCAGCGTTGATTTCGAAGTTCTCGGCGTCTGGCACACCCTCCACGATGGCGATGTAACTTTTTCGTACACGGTCACCCTCGAAGGAATCTTGAAGGTGTCTGCGGGCCTGAACCGATTTTGCCAGCAGGAGAAGCCCTGAAGTTTCGCGATCCAGCCGATGGCAGAGACGATGGGTGGCTTGTCGACGCGCGCTGTCATTGAGAGCTTGCCAAGAGAGGTGAAGGCCATCGACCACCGTTCCTGAATGGGTGCGTCCGACCGGATGGACAAGGATTCCTGCGGGCTTGTCGAGAGCCACGAGCCATGGATCCTGATAGAGGATCGGGAGAGAAAGGGTTCCCGATTCTTCCGTATCGACCACGTCGAGAAATACTTCGACTTCGTCACCGGTCGAGACTTTTGTCGAAGCTTTGACCTTTTCGCCATTGACCGTCACGCGCTCCATCTGGATTAGTTTTTGGATTTTTGTGCGTGATTTCCAGCCCAAACGTTCCTGGAGCCACCGATCGAGACGTGTTCTTAAATCCTGACGAACCCTGAAAATCGCAGATTCAGGAGGACGAGAGAGATCTCTCCCCGGTGGCAAAACCATGGCGAAGTTCCTCTCTGAGGGGTTGGCAGGACAAAAAAAGAGCAGATGGCGGTGAATTCACCCCAGAAGAGCTGCTGCAAGAAAAGAGTCTTCATTATCCTAGTGCAGACAAGAGCAGGTGTTGAGCAATTTCGGTTTGAGTCGTGTAGGGACTCTTGACCCGTATGGAACCTCTACATACCATCTCTCCTTCTTGAGCTCCGGAATGTCTTCTCCGTTGAGAAGATTTTACGGATGGCGGACTCGACCCCGGTGGGTGGCGAGTCTGGACCTGAGCCTCTGAACCTGTGGGGAAAAGGACAACGTGGACACCCAGCGTCTCAAAGAACTCATCGAGTTGATGGACCGCAACCAGCTAGAAGAGTTGGAGGTGGTCGACGGCGAACAGCGAGTCAGGCTCCGCAAGAAACCTGAACAGACCAGAGAAGTGGTCCAGGTCGCGGCTGCGGTTCCTGCGTCTCCGACTTCAGTTCCTGCGGCAGTGCCGACCTCTGAACAGTCAGCAGTAGTGGACCCCACCATGGCGGTGTTATCTCCGATGGTGGGTACTTTTTATCGTTCTCCTGGACCGAGCGCTGATCCCTTTATTGAGATTGGTGACAGTGTCGAAGAGGGACAGGTGCTTTGTATCGTGGAAGCGATGAAAGTGATGAACGAAGTAAAGGCTGAGCGATCCGGTGTGATCGCTTCAAGCCTCGTCGAAGATGGGGTTCCTGTGGAATTTGGCCAACCCCTCTTTTCCTTCTCCTGATTTTTCTTTCTCCTGAGGCCATGACCTCGACGGATCGGTTGAGCTGATGAAGCCATTCTCACGAATACTCGTTGCGAACAGAGGCGAAATTGCCCAGCGAGTGATTCGCGCCTGTAAGGAATTGGGAATTGAATCTGTCGCCGTTTATTCCGAGGCGGATCGGAATGCCAGTTACCTCGATCTTGCCGATCACAAAGTTTGCATCGGTCCTCCTCCCAGTTTGAATTCCTATTTGGATATTTCGAAGATCATTGCCGCAGCAGAAATTACTGATGTAGAAGCCATTCATCCGGGCTATGGATTTCTCTCTGAAAACCCGCAGTTTGCAGAGATTTGCCAATCGTGCAGGATTCAATTCATAGGCCCAACGGTCGAGAACATTCGCCAACTGGGCGACAAAGCGATGGCTCGCGAAATCGCAATGAAGAGTGGCGTTCCCGTCGTCCCCGGATCTCCGGAGATTGTTCCAGACGAAGACCAAGGGCTAGAGGTCGCACGGCAGATAGGATTCCCCGTCTTGATCAAGGCAGTGGCGGGAGGTGGAGGTCGCGGCATGAGGATCGCGAGAGAAGAATCCTCCTTCGTCGCCGCGTATCAGGCGGCAAGAGCTGAAGCCGCGAACGCATTTAAGAATTCAGATGTCTACATTGAAAAGCTGATCGAAAAACCGCGTCATGTTGAGATTCAAATCCTTGCTGACTCATACGGGAGTGTGATTCATCTTGGAGAGCGTGATTGCTCCCTGCAGCGTCGACATCAAAAGCTGGTAGAGGAAAGTCCCTCTCCTGCTGTCGATGATGCTCTGCGTGCAAAGATGGGAGAGAGTGCCGTCAATCTGGCAAGAGCTTCTGAATACCGCGGAGCTGGGACGGTGGAGTTCCTTCTCGATAGGGATGGAAACTATTACTTTATTGAAATGAATACACGTATCCAGGTGGAACATCCGGTGACCGAAATGGTCACGGGAGTCGACCTCGTTCAGGAACAGATTAGGATCGCTAGCGGTGAGCCTCTTCGATATCAACAAGAAGATATCAAGATCAAAGGGCACGCCATGGAATGCCGAATCAATGCGGAAGATCCCTCTCGTGGATTTGCACCTTCACCTGGGAAAATCCTCGATTTCCGAGCTCCTGGAGGCATGGGCGTCCGGCTCGATTCCCATGTGTACTCGGGATATACGGTGCCCTCAAATTATGATTCCTTATTGGGGAAACTGATCGTGCATCGAGATACCAGAGAAGAAGCGATCTTGACGATGCGGAGAGCCCTAGAAGAGTTCAAGATTGAGGGCATTAACACCACAATTCCATTTTATAGCGAAGTGCTCCAGCATTTCCACTTCGTCAAGGGCAACCTAGATACAGGCTTTATTGAAGAGTACTTGATCGACGCCTGATCTCGCAGGGGAAGGTCACTCGCGGAGGAAGGTTCCGGTATCCCAAGGTGGACCTCCTCGTGAGTCATTTCGTCGGTTTCAAGCGTGAGATTCCCGCCGGATGAATCGCTTCCGCCTCTTGCCTCTTTAACTCCATAGGGCACAATATAAACGTCGTCCATATGCCAGGTGCCATGTGTGCATTGGCCAGTCCCAGGCCGCATGTGAGACTTCATTCTCGGAAGGGAACATGCATGTTTCGTAATTTTTTCACCTGCTTAACAGGTGCTAACCGTCCATCTTCATCCCGTTCATCGTCATCCCGCTCAGGATTCACACTCATCGAATTGATGATTGTGGTGGCGATCATTGGCGTGCTTTCAACTCTGGTGACGAAAATGATCCAGATGGCACAGGCCCGAAGTTTTGAAGCCAATGCCAAGAGTGACATCTCAACGATGTCGACGGCACTCGAAGCTTACATCAGAGATATGGGTGTCTACCCCGCATGGGAGGAAAAACTGGGAGCTCAAGATTTGGAAGAGTTCAACAGTTTCCCTGTCCTCTATGAAAATCTTCAGGGGGATAATCCTCCCGAGGGCAAAGGAGGAAAAGGTGCTCCTTATAGTGAGTTAGCCGCAGATAGCATCGCTGTACTCGACGAAGATAACGATGGTTTTTATAAGAGGGCTAGTCGGGATGACCTTTTTGATCCCGATGTTGAAAAGTATTACCTCGACCCATGGAGTGAGCCGTATTTCTATCGTGAAAACGCCAGCAAAAGAAGAAAAGAAGACTGGATGCTGAAGCGTAGAAAATACGATCTCTGGTCTATAGGACCCGATGGCGAAAATCAGGCTTGCTTCGGGTATCCAGAAGAAGACGAGGAGTATGATGACATTGGAAACTGGTAAAGGCGTGGTCAGACCCGCTCAACTACAAAACACCAGCGGTTTCACAATGGTGGAATTGTTGGTGACGATTTCACTGATCGTGTTTTTGATGTCGATGCTCGCAGTGGGTGCCGGAAGGTATCTGGAAAACACTTCTGCGAAAGCGACTGAAGCTCAAATAGCAAGAATCCAACTCTATGTTCAGGAGTATAAGTCATTGCTAGGGTCTTACCCTCCGGATGGACTCGATGGCATCGATGTGACCACTGAAGAAGGAACGCCTCTGACAGGTGGATCCGCTCTCAGTCATGCATTGCTCAATCCGATGTTGCTGACGATGCGCTTGCCCAATGGGGAAATTAGAGTGACGGGTGAACAACCACCTATCGGCGAGTTTCGATCGGATGAACTTTATGTGACAGAAGAAGATTCTGAAGCACTCGAAATTGTCGATTCATGGAGAAACCCTCTGCATTACGACAACGTACAAAGAGGTGATAAATCCTTTAGCCCTCAGAGCTTTGGCGAGACGCACCTCGATTGGGACGATGACATGTTCACCCATATGGAAGATTCGCGAGAGATCGAAGAAATTTCTGGAGTTGTTGGACCCCAAAACCTGGGTGAATACGATATCTGGAGTCACGGTTCTTCAGGGCACGAATCTGACGAAGCATACTCGGATTACATCTCTAATTGGGAATTGAGGAACTGATGTCCCTTCGAGCTTCAGCGCCACACGAGTTCCAAAGACAAGAATTCCAAATACAAGGATTCACTCTGGTCGAAATGATTGTCACCATTGGAATCATTATTATGGCTGCGGGATTCATCGCTCCAGCGGTGACAAAGATCTTCCAAGATCGTCGTATTGAAAATGCTGCATCCGTGATCATCACGACCATCAATGAAGCTCGAAATGCTGCGGTAACTAAGAAGCAAAAGCATTCTGTTGTTTTCCTCCGTACAGGAGTCCGTCTTTATAAGCATCCCAAGGGAGATGACATGGGCGGATTTGTCGGAAGTATTCGGTCGCTGAATGCGACCGAAGTCAATTTGATCTCTTACTCCATGCCTTGTGCAAATCTGGAGTCGGAGGAGATCCCTGAGATGCTGGCAGACCAGGGACTCAATATGTCCAATGACGAATGGAAACCAGGTCGGGATGATTTGACGATCGACTTGAATGTCGATGGGACTATTGATTTTAAATTTCTCAGCGATATTCCGTCCTACAAATTCGATGCTGATCCTCCTTTTGGAGGAGATCTTGTCATCATGCAAAAGGGCGACCCTCGAATCTGTTACGTAGATATCAAGGCGACCGGCAGAGCAGGTAGCAAGGTTACTGAAGAGGAGGCAGAGTGATGCGGACGGTGGTTGATTCAAGATCCCATCAGGGCTTCACCATCCTTGAGATCCTCCTTGCAGTAGTCATCCTGACGGTAGGATTGCTGGGTTTGTTGGCGGTTTTCCCCGTGGCGATGAATTCGGGGAGAAAAGCGGTTGAGGCGACGAACGCGGTCATCATCACCCAGTCCGTGGAGCAAGCCATTCGCGACGGCCTCAAGCAGCACAAGGCGCAGAGCAGCGACGGAAAATGGACTTACTTCATCTTTCACCATGATGGAGTGACGGATGATTATCCCGTAGACATTTCCAAGGCCAGGCCCGGCGCAGACTACTACGTTCTCTTGCCGTCTCCAGCTGGAACAACCAATTCTCCGGTGGATAGGACTGCATATTGGGATCGTGGAAAAACATTTGTTTTCCCTGAATCGGATGGCCTGACATGGACGGTCGACGATGGTTCGGGTGAACGAGAAGTCGATAACGGACCAGATGATCCTTATGACGGTCCGCCCAATGGAAATGGAAACCCACTCATCGCCGACGACGATCTCGACGATCGGGAGATTGTCGTATTGAGCGAAAAAGGCGATAAGGAACTGAGCAGATATTACTCATATGATGTCCGCCGGGTTTACAAGCTTTCCAATAAATTTTTCGATGAAGAATTAGCCAGTGATTACGGCTATCGAGATAACGACCCCATATCACAGTATTCCTTCGCATTCGCCATCCGGCCTGCGATGCAGGATGCCAGTTTAGGAATACAGCTTCCTGATAGTTCCCAGTTGGTTCCTGCAGGAGAACTCTATGAAGTAGAGATTCTCGTGTTTAGGACCTTCCGGGAGGGAACTGAAAATGCAACACCCATTTACAAGAGCCAAATTCTTGTTCACCGCTAGTGAAGAATCAGAGGTTGATCAGATGAAAGTCGAAATTCGGTCTGGTGAGCATTCAGGCTCTTTAAAGTCTGAGTCTGGATTCACACTTCTTGAATTGTTGGTGGCATTGACTCTGGCTGCGATTATCTCATTGATTATTGCCCAGGTCGGGAACGACGCTCAGAAAATGTATGATACGACCACTAGCACAGTGGAGACGTATCAAAAGTTCAGATACGCCATGGATGACATGAAGGAGAATCTTTCCAAGATGGTGCCAACGGCCTCCTTGGAGTTTTACGTCGACAGAGGTCGAACACGAGGATACTGGGATGAGGGTGAAGAAATCCCCAACTCTTCAGGTCCTAACACGGATGGTGGAATCCCGGACGAATACGATGAAGCGGCCTCCGTGTTCGAGCGCAAATATGAGATCGAAGAAGGTTTCAGCCGCCCTGATGAGCCCACCGAGCACTGGAACGATTCGATCTACTTCAAAGCTCCCGTTGAGATCAACGGAATCATTCGTATGGCGAATGTCGAATACTACCTTGCCGATCCTGCACTTCTCGAAGGCAACGATTCGGGAAGTGGAAAAATTAGAGCGGGAGCTGAACTTTCCTACTCTGATAGCAGAAGACTGGTTCTTCTGAAGTCTGTGCGCTACTTAGATTTCGATGACAAGAATATCGACTCGAGCAGCGTTATGGTTCGCAAGGTTGTCACAGAGTTGTGCTCGAATGTGACCGATCTAAGAATCGAATACTTCTATGACAATCAATTCGACAACCGTCCTGGGGGATTCATGAATCCTTCAGAGGAACTCGACACTGGGAAAGTACGTACTGAATTTAAATTGATCGAAGATAATGGTTCAATCGTCAAAACTTTCCTATACGGCGGATTTCGGTCGAAGGAGAGAACGACTGCTCGGGCTGGAATCAGAGAACTTGAGTCCGGCTCTTTCAAGCCAGTTTTGTTTAACTACGCCTCCTCGAAACTTAAATTCTCTCAGCTGAAGCCGGGCGACAAAATGTATGTTTGGGCGGATGGAGCGACGAGCTTTCCATCAGGTGAGTTCTCAGTGCTGACAAATAGCCAAGGTCGAATCATCTTCAATGAATCGATTCCTTCGAGCACCTGGACAGGAGATCCCGGTGGACTTCGTTTTAGAGCCCCTTACGTTCCTCCAGCATTTCGGATTTCGCTCAGGGTCTTGAATGAAAAGGGCGAAGAGCCTCGCACTTTGACTTCGGTGATCAAAACCAACAACTGATAATGATCGAGTTGTTTTCAGATGTTTCGATCTATTGAAGTCGGATCGCATAGTTACAAAAAGTTAGCCCTGTTGGTTCTTCTCTCAAAGTGAGGAACCAACAGGGCTTTTTTCGTCACGCGATATTTCGCATGCGAAACATGTTACTCGGTGCGTTCTGTATTCAACGCAAGAAGGAACTCGACGTTTGACGAGGTTTGCTTCAGCTTAGCTTTGAGCATTTCCATGGCCTCCACAGGATTCATATCGTTGAGGACTTTTCTCAAAATCCACAATCTTTTGATCTCTTCCGGGGTCATGAGGAGTTCTTCTTTACGAGTACCGGATCGATTGATGTCGATGGCGGGCCATACCCTTTTATCGGCGAGGCGGCGATCCAAATGGAGTTCCATGTTTCCTGTGCCCTTGAACTCTTCGAAGATCACCTCGTCCATTCTTGAACCGGTATCAATCAAAGCTGTCGCAAGAATCGTCAAGCTGCCGCCTTCTTCGATGTTTCGGGCGGCACCAAAGAATCTTTTGGGTCTCTGGAGGGCACCCGCATCGACTCCACCCGACAGGATCCTGCCGGAGTGGGGGGCTTCATTATTGTAGGCTCTTCCCAGTCTTGTAATCGAGTCCAGAAGGATGACGACGTCACGACCGTATTCGACAAGTCTTCTGGCTTTCTCGATCACCATCTCCGCAACCTGTACGTGTCGGGAAGCGGGTTCGTCAAATGTAGAAGAGATCACCTCTCCTCTGACATTGCGCTCCATATCGGTGACTTCCTCAGGACGTTCGTCGATGAGGAGAACCATAAGGTCTACTTCTGGGTGATTCGTAGCGATGGCATTAGCGATCAACTGGAGGATGATCGTTTTACCAGTTCTGGGAGGAGCGACGATCAGTCCTCTTTGACCTTTTCCAATAGGCGAGATCAGGTCGATCGTTCGAGTTTCATTGACGTCCTTCTCGGTCTCCATCCGCAGCCTATCATCGGGATAGAGTGGGGTCAGATCATCGAAGACTGCTTTTTGATGGATCTTGTCGGGGTTCTCATAGTTGATCGCATCCACCTGAAGAAGAGCAAAGTATCTTTCACCTTCTTTAGGAGGACGAACTTGCCCCTGAATCACGGTACCAGTGGTGAGGCCAAATCTGCGAATCTGCGAGGGAGAAACGTAAATATCGTCTGCACAGGGGAAATAGGAGTAACGGGGTGAGCGAAGAAAGCCGAAACCATCCGGAAGAACTTCCAGAACCCCTTCTCCGTACATGACACCTGATGCTTTAGCGCGCTCCTTTAGAATCTCAAAAATCAGATCCTGTTTTTTGAGCCCTGTAATTTCCGCAATACCCTCATCACGAGCCATCGTTTGCAGCTCAGAGATGGTCATTTTGTGCATTTCGGAAAGGTGGAGTTCAGGAACGTGTCCCGAGACCGGAACTGGGATGTCGTCTAACTCTTCAACATCTTTAGGCAGTCCCTCTAACTTTTGTGGAGGAGGTGAGGTCTTCTTAGACGTTTTTTTAGTGATCCTCTTGCCTGTTTTTTTAGCGACTTTTTTCCCAGCTTTTTTCGTGGTCTTTTTGCGGGAAGGAGTCGGTCTCCTCGCACCCTTTTCTTCGGTCATTGGTTCCTCGGTGTCATACTTTTTCCTCATCCATGGGAGTGAGTGTTCACCTTAGTTTTCAGGTGATGGGTTCGTGAGATCCTGAATCCAGCTATCCAGGACTGCCTGACAGTGGGCTATCCGTTCCTCATCAGATAATCCGTTTGCATTCTGGATCACGTCGGAGGCTCCTGCCTTTTTGTCCTTGAGGGAGAACTGTGCCGATTCTCTTCGACTTCTCTCTCCAGGCTGCCAGCCCCGGTTTTGGACAACCCGGGTTTCCCGATCAGAGTCGGGAGCATCCACGAAGAGAATCCTGTTCACTTTGTTCCTGTAGGGAGAAGTTTCAAGGAGGGGGATATCGAGAAGAATCCATACCCGGCCCTCCGGGAGTGGACTGTTCTTATCGAACCCTATTGTGGAGAGTTTAGCAAGTGCATCATCTATTCGACTTCTCACCTCGGGGTGAACGAGGGATTCAAGGACCTTTCTCGCAGCAGGGTCCGAGAAGACAATTGATGAGATGAGTGCTCTATTTGCCCCTCCGTGGCTATTTGTGACATCTTTCCCCCAAGTTTGGGAGAGTTCATTGAGGATCTCGGCGCGTTCAAGAATTTCGCCAGCCACCTCGTCGGCATCGATACGATGGGCTCCTAATTTTTCAAATTCTTTGGCGATGGTGCTTTTTCCGGAACCTATTCCCCCGGTGACAGCAGTCATGAAAGGAGTTGGAAGAGAGCGGCTCGGATGGTTGTGGTCTGGATTACTTGGAGGCATCGAACCAGTCTTTTCCTGTATTGACTTCGACTTCCAGGGGAACACTCAGATCCATCACATGGATCATCGCATCCCTGAGCCACTGGCGACAATTTTCCACTTCCTGGATAGGAACCTCGAGGAGGAGTTCGTCATGGATTTGAAGCAAGAGACGACAATCTCTGTCTTCAAGTTGGCATTGACGGTGAACCTCGATCATCGCCAATTTGATCATATCGGCCGCTGATCCCTGCACGACACTATTGATGGCATATCTTTCTCCCTGCGCTTTCTCTCGTGCTACACGAGAAAGGATCTCAGGAACGGGACGCCGTCGTCCATATAGGGTTCTCACCTCGCCCGTCTTTGCGGCATCTAATTTTGTCTGTTCCATCCAACTTTGAACGGCAGGAAATTGCTGAAAATAGTCTTCGATAAATTGCTTAGCCTCAGCGACAGGAATCGAGAGATCTCTGGAGAGTCCGAATGCTCCCATTCCGTACATCAATCCGAAATTTACAGCCTTCGCTGCGGCTCGCTCATCCTTTGTCACTTCTTCATGAGTTTTTCCGTGAATACGGGCGGCGACTGAGGCGTGGATATCCACACCGTCATGAATGGCCTGGAGGAGTCCTTCGTCCGCCGTCAGATGAGCGAGAAGACGTAGTTCGACCTGAGAATAGTCCGCACTGACAAAAATACAGCCTTCTCGATTGGGGACGAAGGCTTTACGAATTCTTCGTCCTTCCTCTGATCGGATTGGAATGTTCTGCAAATTGGGTCGATTGGAAGCCAAACGTCCAGTGGCTGTCACCGTTTGGCGAAAATCAGTGTGAATGCGTTGCGTGACAGGATGTAAATGCTGCGGGAGAGCTTGAACGTAGGTCGAAAGAAGTTTCGCAAGACTGCGATGCCTGAGAATCGTGGTGGGCAAGATTTGTTCAGGATGTCGAATGGACAATTCTTCAAGAGTCTCTGCTTTGACGCTGACTCCCGTCTTTGTTTTTGGAAGTCCTTTCGTTGGAAGTTTCAGGTCTTCAAAAAGGACCTTCTGCAATTGCTTCGGACTCCCGATGTTGAAAGGGCCACCGGCCTCTTCATGAATCTCTGACTCGAGGCGATTGAGTTCCTCTGTAAGAGTTTCTTCTTGTTCACTGAGACGTTTTTCGTCCAGTGAGATCCCTTCACGTTCCATCGACGTCAAGACTTCGATGAGCGGTAGTTCAATTTCGTCATAGACGCGGGCCAGGTCGTTGTCATCGATATCTTTACGCAGGTTATCACTGAGTCGAAGTGTGAAGTCTGCGTCCTCTGCGGCGTATTCAGTAATTTTTTCAGGTTCGATTTGATCCATGGAGATTTGGTCATTCCCAGATCCGATCAAACTTTTGATCGAAATCATGGAATGGCCCAGTCTTTCTCCTACGAGATCGTCGAGTCCGTAGCGTCCCCTTAAAGAGTTCACAAGGTATGCAGCGATCATTGGATCACCACTGATCCCTTGAATCTCAATGCCTTGAGTTCGCATCACCTGAGCATCGAACTTCATATTCTGACCGATTTTTCCAATGGATGGATCTTCCAAAATTGGCCTGAGGCGTTCGAGGACTTCTTCCTTGGGAAGGGGGCAATTGTCGGTAGGTGAGTAGAAGGGAATATACCAAGCCTCTGCCTCTTGTACGGCAATACTGCAACCGACAGCAAATCCTCCTATGGAGTCGAGAGAGTTCGTTTCGGTATCGAATGCAAATCTTCCCTCAGATCGACAGGCTTCAATAACAGCATCCAACTTTTCAAAGGTATCGACGTACTTGTAATCGACTTTTTCAGCGATCGCTGTGGAAGCTTTTTGACGAGTGGGTTCTGCAGTTGCTGGTGGAGAATCGAAACCGGAAAAGAGATCTGCTTCAACTTTTTCTGCAGGTTCCAACATTTTGAGAAATCTTCTGAAGCCAAGTTCTCTGAACAAGTCCGCCAGAGCTTCGTGATCAGGTTCGATCCGCGCTAAATCTTCAGGGTTCTGCTGAAGAGGAGTTTCTAAGGAAAGTGTGACTAATTCTTTTGAGAGGGTCATCGCATCGGGATTTGCCCGAACTTTTTTCAATGCACTCGCTGGAATTCCATCCGGGACTGGATCGTTAAGGAGAGTGAAGGGGTCCTCGACGTGATCTAAAATTTTCACGGCAGTCTTTGGACCTACTCCGGCAACCCCCGGTATGTTATCTGAACTGTCGCCGACGAGAGTCTGATATGAGATCACCTGATCAGGACGGATTCCTTTTTTTTCCAATAGTTCGTCAGGCCCGTACAAGTTCCAATTTTTTTCGTCGAGGAATTGAACCCTTGAGGAAATGACTTGCTCAAGATCTTTGTCTCGAGTGAGTAGCCGCACGTCCATATCTTTTGCTTCAGCAAGACGTGACATCGTCGCCAGGCAGTCGTCTGCTTCGTGGTGGTCGGATTTCAGTATGGGCACACGGAAAGCCTCTAACATCCGATCGATGTATGGCAATTGGGTGCGAAGTTCTTCCGGCATCGCATCTCGGTTGGCTTTGTATTGATCGTACATTTGGTGGCGAAAAGTCGGCCCGTCACACTCCATCGCTACTGCCCAATGGCTGACATCGAGGTCTCGGCAGAGCCTCAGGAGCAAATCTGTGATCACATAAATCGCTTGAACCTGCATCCCAGCGCTATTGGTCAGGGGCCGCATTCCGAAATGGCCCCTGTAGATCTGGTAGCGGCCATCGATCAGGAAGAGTGTCCTAGACATGATTGAGGCCCTTCAGGGGACTATTGCGCTTTTCTGGATCCGGCTGCAGGAGAGAAATTGCAGAGGTGGAAAGCACGAGGATACAGAGAACCTAGCGTATCCGTCTTTCCCCGGCAATATGGCGTTTCAGGGCTTCTTGACGAGGTACCCTTGTGGACTTAGGATCATCGCTTCCGGATAACCGTTGGTGGTGAACTGTCTCTCCTGTTTGCTCCTCTTCGTGAGGAGAGTCCTGAGCAGGGGAAATGACCCATGACCAGAAAGTAATCCTTTGGACGGGTTTGCGAAGTAGATTTTTTGCTCCGCAAATTCAAATACTCGGATGGAAATGAACTGATGTCCCCGTGTTTGCTCGGGTGGGTCCTTTGATCCCAAAAAGGGATCCCAGAGTCCAGCAAAGGCGTTCAGGTCGTCTGAATAAATGATCAACTGCATTGCCTTACAGGCAGAAACTTGGCAGGCAATAAGGAGGAGTCTCCATGGCCCGAAATCAGGGGGGAGCCCAGCTCTCTTTTCTCATCGTCTCTTTGATTCTAAATCTGGGACTTGCATTCGTCATCTTCAGTATGAATGGCGAATATCAACGTGAATTGTCTAGCAAGATAGATGCAAAGGAAAAGCTCGATCTCAAAAGTGACGAGGTTAAAGCGCTCACTGAAGAGATTTTCGGTATGCGCAATCTCATTCAAGGAGCCGACGATCTTGCCGTTCCAACAGATGAGGTGCAGAGTCTTATCGACAAGGCCGGATCTGAAATTGCTACAGCGAAGGGATCCTCGAATCCCCGCAGCTATGCTTCGTTAACCGATCTCTACTCCGACTCCATCGATACTATTCGATTCTTGAATAACGAATTGAACAGTCAAAGATCTCTCGCTGAAGCGAAGGATCAGGAGTTCATGGAAACCGTCACCTCAAAAAGTAATCTGGGTTCCCAGTTGAATGAGGAAATCGACGGATTGCGGGGCGAGGTGAATGATTTCCAGGTTCAGTTGGAACAATCCAGATCACGGGCCCGCGAGGAGAGCACTCGTCTTCTTGAGGAAAATGAACAGTTGGTTCAGGATCACAGCGCCATGGTCTACAAGTTGCAGAGAGATCTCAGCATCACTCAAAACTTGCTTCAGCGTTCCAATGATCGTATTGAAGAACTCAAGCGTGAAATCGTTCGTGAGCAAACATTTGCCATGATCGAGCCGGATGGCGAAATCCTGAACGTTTCCGAAGAACTCGGAAAAGCATGGATCAGCCTCGGAACTAAGAACAAGCTTCGCAGAGGACTCGTCTTTGACGTTTTCGCCTACCAAAAAGGCGGAAAGCGAATCAGCAAAGGTCGTGTCGAGGTCCTCAAGGTGGAATCTGACTTCTCAGAAGTGGCAGTTTTGGAGAACCTGGATCGATTCAATCCCATCTCCGCCGGTGACCAGATCACCAGTCCCTTCTTTGACCAGTCTGACGTCCCTCACTTTGTCTTCGCGGGAGAAGTTGCCACCAACGGTAAGTACTCTGTGGAGGACATGGTGCGTAAAATCGAACTCTTCGGGGGTGTTGTTTCCACCTCAGTGGCTCTCGATACAGATTTCGTCGTCGCTGTAAAAGGCTACGAGGAAACTGAAGAGTACGGTCTCGCAAGAGATTTGGGTGTCACGATTCTTCGTGAGCAGGAGTTGCTTGATTTCATTGATTTCTAATCAGTTTTTCATGATCGATAAGATCAGGAATATCTGAGGAGAAAAAGGTAAAGGGGTGATCGCAAAAAGCGATCACCCCTTTTTTCATGTCCTTGAGGGGGTTTGAGCACTCTTCGATCACAATTATGAGGAATTCAGGAAAATGAGGCTCTCAGTGGGGTCAGCGTTAGATTCTTGTCAGCAAACAGGAAGACTCCTCCGAAGAATTTGAAGGTAGTGTTTCTCCATGTCATCATGATCTTGTCAAAACGTGGAAAACAGAAGATCTCAATAGAAAAGGCGAACCTCGAATGTCCGACAGTGACAATAAGGATTCGGATCCCGATTTGAAAACGATGTCCTTTGGGGATCACCTCGAGGAACTGAGGACCCGTCTGCTGAGATCTCTTTTGATCTTGATCGTCTTTGCGGGCATCGCTCTCGTTTATCAAGGGGAGTTGATGACGATCATCACAGCTCCGCACCGCAAGGCGATGACTCAGATTGAATCCGCCCGTGTTGTTCAACGGATTGAGCAAGAAGTTGCTGGTATCAAATCCATCACTGATCTTTTCGTTGACGAGCAAGCCTCGCGGATACTTCAACTCTCGATCAATAAGGGACAATGGTGGGATCGTTGGGAAGCCTTTCGGGAACAAGCGCCTTCTACAGGACCATTAGCAGATTTCGCTGATCTCGTCGAAGAGCGAGCTGAAATTCTGGATGGAACTCTCAAAACCGGTGACATCCTTGAAAGAACACCAT
The DNA here is from genome assembly GCA_016776905.1 of Planctomycetota bacterium. Classification (GTDB taxonomy): domain Bacteria; phylum Planctomycetota; class UBA8108; order UBA1146; family UBA1146; genus UBA12191. Next base: position 149,509 of record JADHSM010000004.1, read on the forward strand.
CCAGTCTGCTTGTGAGTGGTGAGATACTCCAGGAAGTGAGCGAGGCCGGTCAAGCACCTTGGGGTAACCAATCCACTCTGATGAAACTCGGTGACGATCTACTGATACTGAGAGAACGCTGGCTGAGTTGGAGACAAGGCAGTCATGACATTGATCCGGTTGCCGTTCCGGAACTGACGTTGGCCGAGCAGAAAGCGCTTGAAGAAAATCTTCGAAGCGTGGCGAATAAAACTGAAGCTTTGGAGAGAACGATAGATGATTGGGTGACGTGGAGGGTCAAAGGAAAGCCCTTGGTGTTGCTCTCCTATACCGAAGCGTTCTTCGCTTACGTTAAATTGGGTCTCTTCCTAGGCCTCATTTGCACTCTTCCTTGGATCACTGCCGAGATATGGCAATTTATTGCTGCGGGTTTGTATCCAGGTGAACGCAAATCGGTAAGGCCATTTATTCCATTGGCATTCCTTCTTTTGGCCGGCGGCGTCAATTTTGCATACTGGATTTTAGTCCCCGTCGGACTTTCATTTCTGGGGGGATATGGAGACCCTTCGCTTCTCGCGAATAGTTTTACTTTGAAGGATTATATGGGATTGGTCTTTACCCTCGTTCTGGGTATGGGACTGATCTTCCAGTTGCCTCTCTTGATGATACTTCTTTCAAAAACTGGCGTAGTGAGTGTCGAAATGTTTCGTCAATATCGAAAAGTCTCAATCTTGTCTGCCATGATCTTGGGAGCATTTTTAACTCCACCCGACGTCGTGACACAATTACTCATGGCTGGGCCCCTCGTCATACTTTATGAAGTTGGAATCCTTGCTTGCGTCACGCTGGGGAAATCATCTATTGAATCAGACAGCAGAGATCTCAAATCCTGAGGAGAAAATATTGATCACAGTAGGGGTGATATCTGTCGGCGACGAGATACTTGAAGGACGAGTTCTCGATGCCCACTCCCAAACCATTTCTGAAAAATTACTGGGTACCGCAGCACAGGTGAAATGGCACCTGAGTGTTGGTGATGCACCTGGAGAACTGTCAGCAGCGTTACAAGATAAATCGAGTCAGGCTGATTGGATAATTATCTCGGGTGGCCTGGGGCCTACAGAAGACGATCGAACTCGCCAAGAGGTCTCCAATGCGTTCGGATTAAACCTGCTGGAGATTCCTCATGTCTGGGACGGAATAAAAAACCGTATGCGGGCTCATGGTGTCGAGCCAGCGGAGAACAACAGACGGCAGGCTTTTTTCCCCGAGGGGGCTCGTATCCTCGAAAATTCTAGAGGCAGTGCTCCTGGATTTGTTATTGAGGATTCTTCGGAGCGCAAAGTTTTTGCTCTTCCCGGAGTACCGCATGAGTTCAAGGGGATGTTGGCAGACTTTGTTCTTCCTGAAGTGGCTGCGCTCAAGGGTGACGTGAAGAGTGGGGAGATATTGGATTTCGTCGCGGTGCCCGAGTCCAAACTGGATGAGTGGATTGCAAAACGTGTTCCCGCTGACGTTCTCTATCATATTTGTGTTCGTAACTGGGGGCAGATCGAAGTGCGTCTTCCAGTGGGGGTTTCACTCACCCAAGAAGTGAAAGAGGAGTTCAAAGGACATTTCCTTGGGACTGGAGGTTTGTCCATCGAAGAGCACCTGATCCAAAGTGCGATCCGATCTAAAATGAGTCTGACGACAGCAGAGTCTTGCACAGGGGGCATGATCAGTAGTCGGCTGGTGAATGTTCCAGGGTCGAGTCGGGTATTTCCCTGTGGTTGGGTGTGTTACTCGAACCCTTCGAAAACTCGAGAACTCGACGTTGATCCTCGATTGATGGATCTCCATGGAGCTGTCAGTCAGGAAGTGGTTGAGCAGATGGCGCAAAACGCCCGTATCAAGGCGGGCACTGATTTAGCGGTCTCGGTGAGTGGAGTCGCAGGTCCGGATGGGGGAACTTCCCAAAAACCGGTAGGTACTGTTTGGGTGGCGCTCTCCACCCGAAACTCCATCGCTTCACATTGTTATCAATTGAACGGAGACCGGACAAGAATCCGGGGATTGACCACAAACCTTGCATTATTGGCATTACATTCCATGGTGCGAAAACAGGAGATACCCGGTTGGCTTCCAAACCCGTCCTAACAGAAGACGGTTCAGTGACCCGTTTTCATCCTGAGTATGAAGAGCACTATCACTCGATGTGTGGGGCTCACAAAGAGGCGCTCAAAAGGTTTGTCGAACCGTGTCGTCTGATTGAAGTGGCTCTTCAGAAAGGTGCCATTCGTTTCCTAGACGTCGGCTTTGGGCTCGGTGTTAATTTGGGGATTGCTCTCCATGAGTTGCAATCGAGAGCTCCTAAAGTTTCGATAGAGGTGGTAAGCCTCGAAAAAGAACTCCTGAGTCTCTCGGATCTTCGACCTCATATCGCTTCATTACCTGGAAAAGAAACTTCCACATTGCTGGAGCAACTTGTCGTCGAGGGAGAGGTCTCCAATACAGGATTAAAAATGGAGTTGATCCAAGGTGATGCTTTGGAGCAAGTCCCCCTGTTACCGGGAGAATTCGACGCAATATTTCTCGATCCATTTTCTCCCAAAAAGAACCCTGAACCATGGCAAGCCCACTTCCTAGGGGCTCTTTGGGAGGTTTCTTCGAAGGGTGGTATACTTTCAACATACAGTGCTGCCGCTTCTGTTCGTATGTCTCTGATGAGAGCCGGATGGGAGATCGGTCTCGGACCGAGAGTCGGTCGGAAATCTTCAGGTACCCTTGCATCCAAAGGGAGTGTGGATCCGCCGCTGCCAGCATTGGACCCTAAGCAGAGACGCTCTCTTGAGAAACGTCTCACCGAATGATCGGAAGTACCCCATGGGACGTTTGTTCTCTTTCCCCATGATACCTTTGCAAAGCTTGTCACTGTGCTCTTTGGTGTTCGTGCTGAGCTTCGGATTTTGTAGCCCAGTTCGAGGTGACACTGTTGAATTGCAAAATGGATCTCGTATCGATGGCACGATCGTCAAAAATGATGATCAGGAGGTCATTCTCAAAGTGAGCACATATGGCACGATTCGCTGGAAAAAATCCGAAGTCATCAAAGTAGAGCAAAACAGCCGAACGGGTGATCGAGTATTCCCCAAGCGCGAGAAAACCAAGCCGATTCTTAAGCCAGTGCCCTTTCCTGTTCCAGAGAAGTCTGTGGGGGGGGCTCAAGGGGTAAAGAAATCTTCCGGGAATACAGAAGCATTCAAACAGGAGCTTTTGAATCCTCTCAGTGGAAAAGACTTACTGGATGTCGAGAGTTGGGTCGAAGATTTACAAAGACAAAGAGTCAATTATAGAACTCGCGCCGAAACCCACCTCATCAGAAAGGGAGAATCGGTGATTCCGTATGTTCTCCCTGTGGCTCGTTCCGAATTTGTCAGGGCGCGTATTTGTGCACTTAGAATACTCAACAAATTCCCAAGATATGAATCGATGGAAGTGGCTCTTTCAGGATTAACAGCGAAGGATCTCTGGGTCAGAAAATTTTCGGCTCAGCTCGCAGGAAATATCAGCGGAATTCCCCAGAGTTTTCCCTGGTCAGCGGAAGATCAGCACGAGATGAGAAAGCGTCATCACCGAGTATGGAGCCAGTGGTATCAACAGCAGGAAAAACTGCGGATTGAGCATGAAAAAAATATAGAAAAGTTAAAAAAGGCTGGCCGATAACCGTAGGCCCCTTTGAGAAAAAGTTCGGGAGGCGACCCTTGTCAGAGCCTCCTCATTTTGCTAAGTTCGCCCCTTGCCTGTCAGGGTGAGTCGCGATCAACTCTTGATCCCTCCTCTTGAAAACCGGACTGAGAAATTTGATCCATTGAGGATTCATTTTTCTGTGCTGAATGGTTTTTGAGGGTTTTTGAGGGTTAAAGGAATGACAAGGGTATCGATTTGATCTCCCCTGACTGACTGGATTTCATAAGGTGAGGTTCCTTGTGGGGAATGTGTCCTGTTGGACGATCTTCTTAGGTTTGCCCGGGGGGGTGAATCGAACTCAAAGATCACATGCGATGTGCATGGTGAGCCAACACGAGAGAGTCCACGTAAGACTGTGAAGGTGCAGTTATCGTTGGAGCTTCTGGGATATTTCCTGATACCGAAGATGGTAACTATGATCATTTCCGTTGCAGTACTGCCGGGGTGATCACCGAAGTTATTTTCGCTGACCTTTCCCGCTTCATCCAGCAAGCACTGTGCACTGATCTCTCAGATCAGCAGGGTGCCTGACGCGAATCGCTTCGGCAACGATTCGAATCACCTCTGCGGTGCAGGGGTGGAACTGGTTTCGAATATGGGGAAGCAGGGGGATCCATTGATCTCGGGATACATTGGGAGCGAAAAAAACGAAGGATCGGAATCTCGCCAGCGTGTTCGCGCCGGCGCTAAGAATCCCGTGACCTCCGAAGTCCGCCCAGAAATCCGAGCTGCGCATTCCACTGCCGAGGAGATCTTTTCATCTGTATTGGATCAACTCGAAGGAGAATTTGGCCCCACGACTCGTCAAAGATGGTTTCAGAAAATAAAATTAGAGCAAGCAAACGAGGAACTCGTTCTGCTTTCGGTTCCGTCCGCTTTTGTAAGAGATTATCTACAAAAGAACTATGGCGACTCCTTGAATCGCATCGTTCGTCAGCAAGGTTTGGGTCCTGTTCGCTGGAAGATTTCGGCCTCGAAGTCCGACAATGCTTCTGGATCCGGAAATGTTTTAGGAACTGCTGCAGAAGCTTCTTCGAATGAGGAATCCAAAACTGACGTTTCCTTGATTCTAAAGGCCGATTCTACTTCTGAATCAAAGCCCCGCTTTTCAACGAACAACGGATCTGAAAAACGTCGTCCAGCGATGGCGGTTGCTCCGGCTATATCGGTCTCTCCTGTACCTGCAGGGATTCGTAGAGATTTAACTCTCGATCGATTTGTTGTAGGAAAGTCGAATCGCGTGGCCTACTCCGCGGTCTTGGATGTTCTGAGAGCTCCTGGGAATTCTTTTAATCCGCTTTTCCTTCATGGCGGGAGTGGATTAGGCAAGACTCATTTGCTGCAGGCGTTAACTCGCCAATTTTTCATTCAGGGAGAACGACGGATTCGTTACGTACAATGTGAGAAGTTTGTGCAACTCTTCGTCAGAGCTCTTCAACAAAAAACGATTCCCCAATTTCGTGAAGATTTCCGCAGTCTCAAAGTGTTGGTTATTGACGACGTTCAAATGATTGCGGGTAAGAAAAGCAGTCAGGAAGAATTGCTTGAGACGATTGACGTCATCAATCAATCGGGTGGCCAAGTCTTATTGGCTTGCGATGTTCCGCCCCGTCGGTGTCAGTTTCTTCACCAGCATTTAAAGAATCGATTCTCTGCTGGGCTTGTCGTGCGTCTCGATCCTCCAGATCTAGAGACACGCTTGTCTATTTTGGAGAGAGAGTCGATTCGGAGTGGCATTCAGGTCCCCGGAGAAGTTCTCGATTTTATCGCGGATAACATTCGAACCAGTGTCCGTGAATTACTGGGTGCCTTTGTTCGCTTGTTGGCGCAATCGGATCTCGCAGGTGAAGTGATCGATCTTGGGCTTGCTCAAAGATGTCTCGAGCCGATGGTGCGATCTGGGCAGAGAGTCATCACTCTGGATGTGATCGTGGAGTCTGTCGCTCGACGTTGGTCAATTCCTCCGGAAGAGATTAAATCTCGATCTCGTACTCGGAATACCTCTATGGCGAGAAACGTGGCCATCTATCTGGCGAAAATTTTGACGAATCAATCAAACTTGGAGATAGGAGCGGCACTCGGAGGTCGTTCTCACGCGACTGCGAGTAGCTCATATCGAAAGATCCGTGAGAAAATCAACGAAGACGAACACCTCCGTGAAGAGGTGAATAGATTGATCCGGGAACTCAAAGGCTGAGTGCGTTCTATTCAGTCCGGGTTCCTCTGGAGGCAGCACTGTGCAGAATCGGTCCCCGAAATCCTCTGATTCAGGAGCCGCTCCTCAACCTGCGGGAAATGATCCATTACTTCAACGGGTCACGACTCTCAAGGGAGTCGGCCCGGTGATCTCCCGCCATCTCGAAAAACTGGGAATCAATAATCTCGGCGACCTTCTCCATCATATTCCTGTTCGATATGAAGACCTGGAATTACGGGGGGCCATCCGAGATGTTCCTGAAGGAGATCGAAGGAGTTTGTTTGGTGTCGTTCCTGAAGATCCCGTTTGGATTCCAGCGGGGCAGGGACGCTGGGAATGTGTCTTCCTTTGTGAAGACGACATGGGGACAGAAATCACAATTCAGTGGTTTATGCCCAAGAGATTTCGACCTCCGCTTCGCAAAGGCTTTCGAGGGTGGGTCACTTCTGGAGTCCGATTCTTTCGACGGCCGACGATGGGGCATCCGACCGTCTTCGCTGCCGAAGAAAGAGACCCCCGTCCGCCGGGGCATGGTCAGTTAGTCTCAGTGTACAAAGCGACGGCAGGTGTCTCCCAGGATCTCTTGCGTCGTTGTATCGATCAAGTTTTGCAGATGGATCTTCAATTGTCGGTGGCTCTCCCTGAGATACTGACCTCCGAGCGAGAAGTCCATGGGCTCTATATGGGGCTTCATTGTCCAAAGAGTTCGGCAGAGATTGAAACTTGTCGACACCAATTAGCCCGCTTGGAAATGTATCTCCATGCTGAGGGACAAGCGAAGGCTCGCAAGGCTCGGCAAAGTCGCTCAGTTGAGCCGATGGAGGTCGGAGAAGATCTTGAGAAACGGATCATGTCTCGATTTCCATTTACCTTTACGAATGCTCAGTTGAGGGTTGTCGATGAGATCCGGCAAGACCTCGCGGCAGGTTTCCCTATGGCACGATTGGTGCAGGGCGACGTGGGTAGCGGGAAAACGGCAGTGGCGATTTGGGCCCTGCTCGCGACCGTTGCTCATGGAAGGCAGGCGGCTCTGTTGGCGCCAACCACGACTTTAGCGGATCAACATTTGCAAACCTTGGAGAGTTTACTTCAGGGATCTCGATTAAAAATCGCTCGTGTTGTTTCGGGGACCTCCGCTGCAGAAAAAGCAGGCCTTGCCGATGGCGAAGTGAATATCGTGGTGGGAACCCATGCATTGATCTCGTCCTCTGTGGAGTTTAAGGATCTGGGTCTCGTGATCGTCGATGAAGAACAAAAATTTGGTGTTCAACAACGACAGAAGTTGGCTGCCAAAGGAAAAGATGTTCATCGTTTACATCTCTCGGCAACTCCAATACCTCGCAGTTTGGCTTTGGCTTTGCGAGGTGAGTTCGATCTCAGTCGAGTCGATGAAAAGCCACCGGGTCGGAAGCCTGTGAGCACGAGGCAGGTTCCGTTCGACAAATTTTCACAAGCCGTTGATTTTTTGTGCAAGGAAATCGAATCAGGACATAGGGTTCTGTTTGTCGTTCCTCGCATCGAAGATGGCGATGGCGATGACCCGCTTGGGGTCGAGCAGCTCGTCTCAAAGTTACAGGAAACAAAATTAGGACCTTTTGGAATCGTTCAACTTCACGGTCGCCTTCCTGCTGAGGACAGATCTGTGAACATGGAACAGTTTCGTCAGGGAGTGTCTCCAGTTCTGGTCGCTACAAGCATCGTGGAGGTCGGGCTGGATGTCCCAGAGCTGTCGGTCCTCTGGATCGAGAATGCCGATCGATTTGGATTATCTCAGTTACATCAACTTCGTGGACGAGTGGGGCGAGGTGACCGCGCCTCATGGTGTTTCTTTACCGTCGAAGACCCTAAGCCTGAGACGGAAGAGCGACTTCTGGCTTTTATCGAAGAAGATGACGGATTCCGGATTGCTGAGCGAGATCTGGAACTACGGGGGGGCGGAGAGGTTCAGGGAGTCCGGCAGAGTGGACAGGGGAAATTCCTTCTGGCACGCCCTCTACGCGATCTAGAGGCGTTTAAAGCCTTGTCAGAGGTTGCTATGACACAACTCATTCAGGGTTCCTCAGCGGATTTCGGGGGGCTCAGGGAGCGCCTGGGCCGGTATCTCGGGCCGGGGAAGGACCTCGGGAGTTCCAAAGAAGAGGGCTCGGGAAGACTGGATGGACCTCTTGCCGAAGGATAAAGCCGGGCTACAATCCCTGTCTAGGAATACAGGAGGGCACAATTGCCTCCGGCTTCCTAAACCCTAAATTCAGGGATCCCGAAAGAGCCCCCTGTTTTAGGTCATGTGTTTAGAATAGATTCTCGACTTGTTCGTCATCCTCTTTGAGGGGCTGTTATTCGAAGTTCTTGTGAGAACTGAATGGTGGGAACAAGTCAGCCCTCCATGGGGACATTTGTCGGAGGGGTGCGGTCGGGTTCAGATTGAACCGTTTGTTTTCGGCCGACAACTTTGTTGAAACGTATGAAAGGAATGAAATCATGAATGAGCACACTACAGGGAATCAAAGCCCAGGGAATCAAAGCACAGGGAATCAAAGCACAGGGAATCAAAGCACAGGGAATCAAAGCACAGGGAATCAAAGCCCAGAGAGCCAGACCCGGTCTCGCACTTTTTGGTTGCCGTTGTTATTGGGCATCTCTCTCGGAGCCAACATATGGTCGGGATCCTCGGCCACGAGTCCTCTCGTCGCTCACGGTCAATCCGCAGGAGCCAGCAATGGCTTCCTGATGGCACCCTTCGTCATGCAGGGTAAAGGAGCCGCAGAGGGTCTTGCGATTTTTGATACAAATACTAAAAAACTTTGGACAGGATTCGAATCCGGTAACGGGTTCAATGTCCATAGTGTCCGTGATTTGAGCTACGACATGGTGCCGCAGGAATACTCGCAAAAGGGTAAGCAAAAGCCATCTGTCAAGGCCATGAAAGATGCGGGCCGCAAATAGAGCGTCCTCTCAAGGAAGGTTTCGATTCATGTCTGATCGATTGAACTTTGACCAGGCCGCTCAGCACCTCGGTGTCTCAGCGGAAGAACTTCAGGGCCTCGTGAGCAATCAGGAGATCCGTGCAGAACACGATGGTGGCGAGGTCTACTTCAGCCAGCAGGAACTGAATACATACAAAGAGAGCCGTTCTACGGAACCCACAGTGGTGCTCTCCGAGGACAGTTCAGGGATGCTGGAGGACGATGGTCTCGAATTGGAAGATTTCTCCACAGATGAAACTGTGTTGAATATCGAAGGGCTTCTCGAGGACGACGGTTCTTCTCTTCTTGAGGGAGAGACAGAGCTGAATCTCGGTGGAGTTGGAGATGAGACGGTGATCGATACTGACGACCTCTCTCTCGATTCCTTCGATTTTGAAGCTGAAATGGCCGACGAAACCGGAGACACCGGATCTGACGACATGCTCTTCGCAGGGAATACAGAGATGCAGTTGGTGAGGAAGAAGCCCGCCACAGCAATGACAGTTCTCCTTGTATTGACCATTCTTTGCTTGCTCATTCCAGCAGCCTTGTTGATGAACCTCATGACAGGCGGGGGAGCATTCCCCGAGTGGGGTGATCACGGAGCGGTCAACTTCATGAACGGTCTCGTCGAATCGATCGTCAACACTTTGTAAAGCAAGAGTGTGGACGTCATTGGCACAAACAGGGTCCCGGGAAGCAGACTTCCCGGGACCCTGTTTCTTGTATGCCGCCCGAGAATATGCAAAGCATGAATCTTGTGGCTGTCCCTTTCGTATGAACCCGGCTCGTGGCAAACTGCATGCAGCAGGGGGACGTCGCACTCTGCTTCATTGAAATGGGTCTCATGGACGTCAGAAAGACAGAAGTTGTCCGTCCTGTAGATCAAGAAAGGATCATTCGATGATCAGTTTTTCGGATCGGATTGGGAAAAGTTCAGTGACAAGCGCACGCCTTTTTTCATTCCTTCTTTTGCCACTTCTTCTCTGTTCCTGTGTTCCATATGTGAAGTATGAGGATGCTGTTGGAAAATTGCAGAGAGCGAACCGGGTCAACTCTGATATAGAGAAGCGATTACGTGATTCGCAGTTGACGGGATTCGAGGAATCAGCACAACTTCAGAGGTCGGCCGCTCGTATTGGTGATCTCGAAACAGAACTTCAAGGTCTCTCTGGAGAGCGTGTAGTTTTAGAAGACACGATTGCTGCTCTTAAAAAGAGTTTGAATGATATGCCCAAGGTCGTGATCTCGACCGAACAATTCGCTCCAGGCTTAAAGACCAATCCGGAAACGGGTGGTGTCATGCTGAGAGACGATCTTCTCTTTGATAAGGGAAAGAGTGTTCTTAAAAAACAGGGTAAAGCGATCATTCAAGACGTGGTCAAGATTATTCAGGCCGATCACTCAGACAAGATTATCTTTATCGATGGCCATACCGATAATACGCCGATTTCGAAATCCAAGAATGCCGACAATTGGGAACTCGGAGCGAAGCGAGCTCATGCAGTTTTCAAAGAGTTCGTTGTTCTGGGGATGGATAAGCAACGTTTGAGATTGTCTTCTTCGGGATGGGCACAGCCTGTTCCGGGTGTCGACGAGAACTCCGAAAAAGGACGCCGTCAATGTCGCCGAGTGGAGATTCGTTTGGGACAAACGGAAGAGTGAGCACGCTTGGAACCGGAGATATCTTCGGTGAAAATGAAAAGCCAGAACTTCCTGAAAACGGGAGCTCTCCAGAAGGAGGGCTCCCGTTTTCTATGAGCCGTAGGGATGTCTTGGAATCTCTGAAAGATCGAGGATTCCGCTTTGATCATCGAAAAGGGCAAAATTTTCTTTTCGATGGAAATCTACTGAGGGCTTTGGTCAGGGATTCGGGGGTCTCTGCTGGGTCGACGGTTCTTGAGGTGGGGCCCGGAGCTGGAACCTTGACCTCTGCACTGCTGGGTCATGGGTGCCAGGTGATAGCGGTGGAGTTGGATCCGATCCTCGTAGAGCATTTGCGGACGGAGTTCGGCGATTCTGAACTGAAGGTGATCGAGGCGGATGCCTTAGCGACAAAAAATAGACTCTCTGAACCGTTGCTGAGTGCCTTGCCTCAGGATGAGTTTCATCTGGTGGCGAACCTTCCCTATTCTATCGCGAGCCCCCTCGTTTGCATGTTGGTGGAACAATGCCCCCAAATGGCGAGTTTCTCAGTTCTTGTGCAAAGAGAGGTCGCTGAGCGTTGGGTCGCAGGACCCGCGACTCGGGAATACGGGACGAGTAGCGTTCTCCTGGGTTTTCTCGGTGAGGCTCGAATTATGAGGCATGTTCCTCCGCATGCTTTCATTCCCGCTCCTAGAGTTGAATCTTCCTTTGTTCGTTGGCAGCGAAGCTGGCCTGTTCCTGAGGTCCCAAAAGGGTGGATGGCCTTGGTTAGGGAGTGTTTTCAAGGTCGTCGAAAGTCCCTCTCCCGATTGCTCGGGAAAAAGGGGGTCCAGTCATGGAGCGTTCTAGGAGTTGAACCCGGAACCCGCCCAGATCAGGTCTCTCCTGAGCAATGGGTCGAATTAGCGCAGATTTGTTCGGCCGCAAATCCTGACAATGATTGACTGGCATGACACTTCTGGGAGGTGTACATTTGCAACTCAGTCCGGATCTTCAGGTTTAGAGGGATAACCCGTGTTGCGAAACACAGCCTGCGAGATGAACCGCGCAACTGAAAATGCCGAAGACGGCTTCTCAACTCAATTCCGTTAAATTTTTTCGAAGAGCGAGATCTCTGCATCTCGATTCTCGTACTCGATTTTTTGATCGCGTTCTGAGGAGTCTTCGACTGTCTTGAGTCGTGAACCTTAGGAGCACGGAGCACGGAGCTCGACGCAAGATTTTGTAATTTATGGCCTCGTAGGACGGGGCCGTCTTTTAATGTGACAGTCGAATTTGTCGACGTCAGTGAATGAGGAAGTTCTATTGGCCGCAACGCCGAACGATGATCGAGAACGAGTCCGTGAGGCCAGTCCCATCGAGGAGGTCATCGGCAAGTATGTCGATCTCGTCCAGAGGGGGAGAGTATGGAAGGGACTATGTCCCTTCCATGATGACGGCCGTCCATCCATGGACGTCGATCCCGAAAGAAACACCTTTAAGTGTTGGTCTTGCAATGAAGGTGGTGATGTTTTCTCCTTCATTCAAAAGTTTGAGAAGGTGGATTTTCGTGAAGCGTTGACGATTTTAGCGGACCGAGCAAATATTGAACTTCGCCCACAGTTTCAGGATCCGCAAATTCAGATCCAACGCGATAAAGACCTTGAGTTTCTTGATAGAACAGCAACCTGGTTTACTCAGCAGTTGAAAACTGCAGAAGGACGCCCTGCGCTCGAATACCTGAAGGAAAGAGGATTTAGCGATTCTTGTATCCGACGTTTTCGCATCGGGTATGCCCCGCCGGGTTGGAATTCACTCGAAAGCTCCATACGTCAACATGTTGAAAACTCAGAGGACGCGATCCAGCGAGCCGTGGAGCTCGGACTTCTAAAAAGTTCCGCTGAGGGCAAAACCTACGATGCTTTCAGGGATCGGATCATTTTCCCCATCATTCGACCGGGGAAGGGCCAATACCGTGAATCCGGTGAAGTGATCGCATTTGGTGGACGCCATCTCGGGCATCCAGAGGCGGTTTCACAAGGGGCTGCGAATCCTCCCAAATATATCAACTCGCCAGAATCCCGTGTTTACTCCAAGGGGAATCTTCTCTATGGGTTCCAGCAAGGTCAGGAAGAAATACGAAGACGGCGTCACGTCGTTGTCTGTGAAGGTTACACCGACGTCATGATGGCGCATCAGCATGGAGTCTCAAATGTGGTAGGGGTTCTTGGGACTGCTTTGACAACGAAATCAGTTCAGTTCATTTCACGCGCAGCCCAGTGCGTCGATTTACTCTTTGACGGGGATTCGGCGGGAAGAAGGGCGGCTGCGAAGTCGTGCGAGCATTTTTTGGGAACGGATGTTGAGGTCAAAGTCGTTCTACTCGAAGAAGGGACTGATCCCTGTGATCTCTTAGCCTCAGAGGGGGGTAAAGACAGATTTCAGAAACTTCTCAAAACAGGAACGGCATCTCTCAACTTTCTCATCGGTGAGATTCTCAGCCTACATGGATTTTCATTAGGCGATGCACAACCAGAGGTGGTTTCTAAAACGCGCCGAGAGTTGTCTGAGAGAGTCTTGATGCCATTGTCAGAAAAAGGCCAAGTGTTGTTAGAGAGCGGTGTTCGAGAGGTGGCGAGATTAACCGGCTGGTCTGAATCTTCCATCTTGATGGATTTCCAAGTCGATCGAAAAGCCCAATCGGAGCGGGATTCTTCTCGAAACAGGTACAAAAGAACGCCGTCCGATTCTCCCAGTGAATTCCCAGGTGGATCGGCTCATGCTCCTCACTTTGAGCAGAATCGGGCACCGTTGGGCACCTCTTCTTTAGAGGATCAGAATGCTTCAGTCGCTGTGATCGATGAATCTGTGTTCAATGATTCTCGGTCCGATCTCACTCTGGAACCGGATATTATCACTTCGGAACTATTTCCAAATCGAAGCGTAGATCCTGCTGTCATCGCAGAATGTGCGATGACAGAAGCAGCAATTTTGAAAACGATACTTCGAGATGAATCATGTATGAGACCTATGCTGAGGCTCGCTCCTGTCGAGCGTTGGACTTCTGCATTACATAGGGATTTAGGGCTTTTGTTTCAGAATAAAGGCAAAGTCCCAGAACTTTTGGAGATTGAGGACCCCGATCTGAAATCGTTGCTTCTCGATCTGACGAGCAGAAATACGAGAGATGACGAATTTCTAGATCAGGACCAAAAAAAGAATTTCGCCTCTAGGACCCTTGCAGAGTATCTCATGACTGCTTTGGAGCGAAAAAAGGACGATTTTATGCGAACTGAAGACAAATCGGCCTTAGTAACAAACATCAATGAGTGCATTAACATGTTAAATAACGATAAGTTTTCTTTTAGTAATACGTCGCAAGCCGACGAAATCATCAATAGGTTTGGATTAGATCAATATTAAATTGTATCTGTTCAGCCCCGGTGAGAAGAGGATAAGCCCATGAGTTCCGCTTCAACGAAAGTCAATGAAGACCCTGCCCGTACTGAGGACGAATTTCGTTCTCAAGAAGAGGGCGGAGAAATCGCAATTGAATCAGAGGAGGCAGAGGAAGAAGATCAGGAAGATGATCTTCCAACCCTTGGCGTCGGTGAACCTGAAATCGATATCGCGCCGATAGATGATGACGAAAATCGGGGTCCACTTGAAGAGATCCCTAAAATCGCATCTGGACGACCGTCTTCCCGTGACTTCAGCAAGCAAAAGAGAACCTGGGAAGAGGGACTCGAACGCGTTGTTGAGATCGGTAAATCTACGGGTCATGTTACTTTCGAGCAGTTCAACCATTGTTTCCCCGAGGAGTGCAATACTCCGGAGAGAATCGATGCGGTCTATGATTTGCTTGAGAATCATGATCTCGAAGTGACCGACGATCCCGTAAAGATTGATGATCTCCCTGACGAACCGGATTTTACCGGAGAGAAGATCGACGATCCCGTACGAATGTATCTGACTCAAATGGGAGAAATCCCACTGTTGACGAGGGCGGAAGAGCTTCTCTTGGCTAAAACCATTGAGACGTGCCGCGACAGATATAGGACTGCCATTTATTCTTCGGGATTTTGTCAGCAGCAAATGATTCGTCTCTGTACAGACGTGCTCTTTGGAGATCAAGCGATTGATAAGGTCATTAAGTTGACCCCATCATCGGGCGAGCCTAGTCGCGAAGACATGAGCCAGAGAATGGATCAGAACTTAAAAACCATTGAGAAACTCTACAATGATAACGCTGAGGCTAAGAAGAAACTTGAGTCGAAAAAATTAACGGACAAGTATAAAGAAAAGATTCGCCTGGACGTTCATAAACGTGCACTCAAGATCGGGCTTCTGTTAGGTGAACTCGTTTTCCGAAAGGAAATCTTGGATAACCTTCGTGACAGCATGCGTGGTCAATGGCGAAAAATTCGTAAGTCCAGAAGTAAGATTCAGGATATCAAAGATCGTGGTGGCCGCAGAAAGAACGACAAAGAGATGATAGAAAGTGAGAATGATAATATTCTCGACATCTCCGTCCTCTTGATGGAAGCCACTGAACCCTTTGGTGATCGTGTTCATGGAATGAACAAACAGTTCAACCGATATGAAGTGGCCAAGCGGAAACTTTCGGCAGGAAACCTAAGACTTGTAGTTTCTATCGCCAAACGCTACCGAAATCGTGGATTGTCTTTCTTGGATTTGATTCAGGAAGGAAACACGGGACTGATGAAGGCGGTTGAGAAGTACGAATATCGCCGTGGGTACAAGTTTTCTACTTACGCAACATGGTGGATTCGTCAGGCCATCACGCGCTCGATTGCCGACCAGGCTCGAACTATTCGAATTCCTGTTCACATGATCGAGACAATGAGCAAAGTTCGAAATGCGACCAAGAAATTGATGCAGAAGTTGGGTTACGAGCCCAGCATGAAAGAAATCGCAGTTGAACTGGAGCTTCCCGAAGAAGAGGTGCGGAAGGTCCTTAAAATTTCCAAGCACCCGATTTCGCTTGATCGCCCCATCGGCGATAGCGATGACGGTTTCTTCGGCGATTTCATTGAAGATCATTCTGTCGAATCACCGATCCATACAGCGACTCATGAAATGCTGAAGGATCGCCTCAAGGATGTGTTGAAAACACTGACCTATCGCGAGCGAGAGATCATCAAGCTTCGATATGGTTTGGAAGACGGATACACATATACCTTGGAAGAAGTAGGAAAGATATTCAAGGTGACACGGGAACGTGTGCGTCAGATTGAGGCCAAAGCGGTCAAGAAATTGCAGCATCCCATCCGGTCTCGTCACCTCGAGGGCTTCCTCGACGATTAAGATCTCGTCCTAGAAACAATAAAAGGCCCATCTCTGTCATAGAGGTGGGCCTTTTCTTAATTGGAGATCTTTGAGGTCTTTGATTATGATGTCATAACAATATAGGTCGGTTGGATTAGGTGCGAATCTTTTTCGTCCCCATCCGCCACCTTTCGGGAAGTGAGTCTGGGCGTTGGGTATTCTTGAACATTTCCGTCATTACCAAAATTTATTCGGCAAAATTGAACTTTACCGTTCAGAGATGGAGAAAAGAAATCAGAAGGTCTCAATCTTCGAAGAGAATATTGTGGCAATGTTGGCTGAGAGAGCTCCCCATGAAGAGCGGATGGAGCAAGGTCGGGCATTGGGTAGAAAATTCGAAGGCGACGTCGCTGATCTTGATAGCAAGATAGCCAAAAACAGAGATCAGTTATCGAGTGCCACTCAGGCCAGTGAGTATTCGGGTCTTCGAGCGCAAATAGAGAAGTACGAAGAAGCAAAAGTCACTCTTGAAGAGAATGTATTGGCGATTTTTTCTAAGATTGAAGAGATTGAAAAAGGATTGGCGGATCTCGATCAAAGATTGGCCCATGCACGAGAAGAGTATCTGGAGCTAAAAACCAGAATCACAGACGAGAATAGTGACTTTGAGAAAGAAATCAGTGCTATGGAAACCCCACTCCAAGAAGCACGCTCAAAAGTTGATCCAGAACTCTTGGAGATCTTTGACCGGTTGCAACCATCACTCGGTTCAAACGTACTGGTATCGATTAGCGGTAATAACTGCGGAGGCTGTCACACTTCCTTAGCTCCAAATGTGATAGAGAAAATCCGACAGGGTAGAGATGTTGTTCATTGCAACTTTTGTGGCCGGGTTCTGGGATGTTGATCATTCCCAGTTGGATGGGGAAAAAAGGACTCATCGCTATGCTGGCGATTACAATGGTCCTCGTCGGACTTTTCGCTTTATTGGGGCTGGAGTATCGGAACCTTAATCAGCGATTGTTAGGCCAGATCAGAGAAATTGTTGGGTGTGATAGTTTCATAGATTTTTCGCACTCTAAAATTCAAGGTCGTGACCCACTTTTATTCCCTTTGAAGTCTCGAGTTGAAGTCGATCAGTTTTTAATCGAAAATTCTGGACGACTTGAGATTATTCAAGAGACTGATTCGAGCGGAATATTTGAGAATGTAACTGCTTATGATCAGGAATTTTTAGAAGTCGTGAAGTCTGCTCCTGGTCGCAAGCCTGAGGATTCTGCAAAAGTATTCCTCAGTTCAATGAATCTAACGGGGGCGCGCTCAAGGCTCAATTCGCTGATGACAGCTTCTGTTTATTCCGGTAATGGTGATAATCCGATTCAGTTGTTTGTTTCAGCATTAGAAGCCAATGAAATGTTATTTGGTGGAAGTCGCAACCTGATCGAGGAACTCGTTCGCCAAGCTGTTCTTTCCGATTGTTACAGTAATTTCGCGACTCTTATTTCTAGACTCGGCGTGGATCAGCTAGAGACAGAAGATTTAAAAACCCTATGGGGTGTTCTGGATCGGATAGAGTCTCCAAAGGCTGCAATTAAGATTGCGATCAAGACTGAGATTTTGGGAGCAACTGAGCTTATATACGCGAATAATTCTCAATATTTCCCGGGTGGTGTTTGGGGCTATTTCTATGAGCCTGACATCGAGTTTTTTCTGCGTTATCAAATTCAACGGTTAAGAGAGCTAGAAAATATTGAAACAGTGGGAGAGTTCACGCCGTTGGGAGTGATTCCTTGGTATGCCATTTATTCTCGTATGCTGATAATGGATGATTCAGCGATGAATAATGCCGTCAATAAATCAGCAACTACCGAGGGTCTTCTTTACTATATTCGTGATTATCTGAAGGTGATTGTTTCACAGAGAAACATCGATCAAAGCTTCGCTGGCGAGCTATCTGAATATTCAAAGATTTCATCAAGCACTGAGGGTGGCACTCAGACTCTTGAGTATCTGGGTCCCACATTTTTCTCGCAGTCTGATACCTGGGTGAACCAGCCTTTTAAGCTTCCCTGACTTATTGTTGAGTGTACGGAAGAAGCCAATCCTTTGCGGCAAGAGACCATTCCACTTTAGAGAGATCTACGGTGGGGTCGTAAAGAGGAGCTGCCGGCTTTCCGTTGATGCTGATCTCGACATTGGCATGGATCGGATAATATTTTCCCGTTTGAGCCTCTAATTTATCGGAGAGATCTCTGGCAAACTGGATAAACAGATCTGGTTGTTGAGCGACCCTGCTTTGCTGCCAAAGGACCAAGGCCTTTTGATAGTTCGGATCCAGAGTGATTCTCTTGCCGGTGTCTGGATCAAAAGAAAAGATCTGTACCTTATCTACTCGCTTATTGACCAGTTTCATTCTCCAAGCCCATCGGTGTCCTTCATGAGACCAAGAGGCATAACTGTCATAGAGATGATGCCTGAGAGGCAAAAGTATCTGGAACGCTAGATAAATAGTGAGGAGACTCAGAATCACTGGGCGTGGGATTTGAGGATCATCGAGTCGGGAAGCATCGAGTCGGGAAGCATCGAGTCCGGAAGCATCGAGTCGGGAGGCGGATTCGGGAATCGGTACGCTAGCGCCCGAAGCGAAGCCCATTTTCCTCAGGAGGATACGGGGCCAATCAGGATCGAAGAAGAGTGCCCCGGCCATCAACATGAACCAGGGGAAAATACCGACACTGACGAGGAACATTCCGTTGGTGAGGTGGAATGTCGCCGCTCCTACAAAAGCCACCAGTCGAGTGCGTTTCCAGAGTAAGAAAAATGGGATCGTGAGATCGAAGAGCAGACCGGACCAGACGAAGAACTGAGTCACATCATCCCGAAACAAGAAGTTCAGAGTTTCCGGAGAATGACCTTCGCTGGTGAAGATGGCACGAATCGATTCACCACTTAACCAACCATGATCGAATTTGGCGATACCGGCAAAAAAGTAAACGATGACGAGCTGGCTACGTATCAACCAGAGTTGCCATTGTTGACACCAGTTTCGCTGTAGGTCTTTTATTCTTCCGCAATCGAGCGAGAATGCTCGGTGAGCCGGCAAGAAGACAAGAAACAGGCAAAGTAGGCACAAGAGGTACCAGTGATTGCGATAGCCGGCGGCATCCAGAAGGAAGAGGTAGGTGAAACCCAAGAATTGGATGACTGCCGATAGCCTGTATCTGTATCCCAATGTGACGCCGATGGAAGACATGATGAGTAGCAGGAACACGCAATGCATCATCCAGTCTTGGGGCAATTGTTCGACCCAAGAAAATCCATAGAACTTGAAATGCATTGGCGAGTCGATGTAGTAACTTTTGAGCCAGCCTTCTGCTAGATATCGAACCATTTCATAACAAAGAAGTCCGCCGGTGATGATGCGGAATGCGGCTAGCCAAGCGATGTCGATGGGCTTGAAAAGCATATCTTTCATACTTGGATTCGATTCATATTGATCACTGGTTTTCTCCAATATTCCCGGGTTCCTTGAAGTTCAGAAATCAACCTTACGAAGGATGATGCCGATTTGATGAAGACAGTCAAGACCGGATCAATGGGGGACAACTGTGGAATACTCTCATACGTGTACTTTTCACCAGAGGTAGGGGTCATTGACCCGAAGCCCTTGAACCTAGAATCGTCCTTGAGCCGGGAATCATTCTTGATACTTGAGTCACTCTGAAGTGTATGAATGAAGGGTGAGCGAGCAGTAAGCCGAGTCCTGTTCACCACCGAAATGGTGTGCGGTCATTCCTCTGGGCCCAATGTTGCCAAAGGGCTCTAACGACCTACCCGGGCATATTCTCGCAAGCGAGAGCGGAGGGGGCACTCCTTCACCTCTGTTTGGTCTTTCTCCGGGTGGGGTTTACCCTGCCAAGGACGTCACCGCCCCTGCGGTGAGCTCTTACCTCACCATTTCACCCTTACCATCATCAAATGACAATGGCGGTATATTTTCTGTGGCACTTTCCCTGGGATTGCTCCCGGTGGGAGTTACCCACCACCCTGCCCTATGGAGCTCGGACTTTCCTCGCTATGGACGAATCCATCTCGCGACCGCTACGCTCGCTCACCGCAAATCATGCTAACC
This sequence comes from Planctomycetota bacterium, assembly GCA_016776905.1. Taxonomy (GTDB): domain Bacteria; phylum Planctomycetota; class UBA8108; order UBA1146; family UBA1146; genus UBA12191. Next base: position 169,424 of record JADHSM010000004.1, read on the forward strand.
CGACAAGAAGCAAACAAAAAGGGTGGCAGGAAGATAATCACAAGAGTGTTCAATTTCGTGCTACAGGTACGGAGGGAAGTGAAACCGCTTGAATCCTTATGATCATGAATGAATTGAAGGATTCGTATTACTGAAATACTGCGGAAACACCTTTGATGATGATGGCGAGAAGTAAAATCAAACCCGCTATTGAAACAAAATACCTAGAGATCTCATTGATGACAGATTTGGTACGTCTGGGTTGAGGTGTGACAAACACATGTACGATGGAAAGACTCGCTGTCAGCAGTAGAAAGAAGAATAGATCTATCATTACTTTCGCTCCGCAGGTAATCCATCGGTCTCGTTTTGTTGAGACTCACTTTCTTTTCTTCCACATGGATCGATCACTCGATCGGCAATGTCTAATAAAACCATGACATTCAAAAGACCGGCGAAGCATACCATTTGAACACCAGAATCATTGTACTGGCCGACGTCCTTGTAAGTGTTGACGCTCTGAATTCCTTGAAGCAAGTTTTCCGCGACAGGGTCAAAGAGAATGCCAATAAGGGGAGTCGCTCCGCAGCCTGCGCCTAGCCATACGAGGTAGGGATGAAATGCCTTAGAGATCGCTTCGAAATCGGAGAGTAATGCTCCGGTGATCCATAGACCGTTGATGACCGCGAAAATGGCGACCCCTTTGAGTCTCTCTCCCATGAGGAAATGGCCACTTCCTGGAAGTATCCATGCCGGGAGAAGGAGTCCGAGGTGAGGTTTTTTTGTCATGTTGGAATCCTCACTTCATTACATCGAAAATTGTTCGCCAAGGTAATATCGACGCGCATCGGGATCTTTGAGAATCTCTTCTCGACTACCTTGAGCGATGATTCTTCCATCATAGATAATGTAGGATCTGTCGCAGACATTCAAAGTTTCGCGCACGTTATGATCAGTCAATAGAACGCCGATACCCCGTTCTTTGGAAAGGTATCGGATCACTTTTTGAAGATCTGCTACTGCTATGGGATCTACACCACTGAAGGGTTCGTCTAGAAGAATGAGCGACGGGTCCGAAATCAATGCTCTTGCAACTTCTAATCGGCGTTTTTCTCCGCCTGAAAGAACTTCGCCCTTACTGTCCACAACACGAGTCAGACCGAATTCCTGAATCAGCTCTTCTAATCGTTCTGCTTGCTCAGGTTCGCTCAGTGGGCGAGTTTCCAGAATGGCGAGTAGATTTTGACGAACCGTGAGTCCTCTGAACACTGAAGACTCCTGGGGAAGATAGCCCATTCCTTTTCGTGCTCTTTGGTACATAGGTAGAGCGGATATTTCTTCACCATTGAAGAAAACCTGTCCTTGATCCGATCGTATCATTCCCATTGTCATTCGGAATGTAGTGGTTTTTCCTGCGCCATTTTTCCCGAGCAATCCAATGACTGATCCTGGAGGAACATCGAAGGAGACACGGTCAGCGACTCGTCTATTTCCATATGATTTACATAGATTTCTAACGGTCAGGATCATCGGATGAACCCACTCTCGTTTCGCCACGGCAGTGCTGGCCAGAAAATCAGGAATCCCTTGCCAAGGAGATTCGTTCTGGAAAAGGATCCCCAGTATCTGGAATCTAGGCTAGAAGGGCTGTTATCGCCGAGAACGAAGTATCGATCTTCGTCCAGTTTAAATTCTTCAGTCGTGGCGTAGTTACCATTCTTTGTCCAATGCAAATCTCGGAATATTCGAACAGATTCCACATAACCACCGCACTTTGTGGCCCGGATTCTAAGGGGCTGCCCCTTTGGAGAGCTGATTCCTGAGTCATATTCTGATTCAGGTAGGGCGTACTCATAGACTAAACTGCCGTCTTTGTAGAGGCGTATTTGTCGATCGACGACGGCTATTTCGAGTTTTGTTTGTGCGTCTTGAGACAGGATTAGTCCTTCGATTTCTTTCTCTGTGATATCCGCCTTATTTTCCGTGGTTGAATCGATCGTGAGAGTGCATTTTTCTGAACTCTTCGAAATCGGGATGCGCCAGCGGTAGATGGAAGGAGAGTTTTCTATCTCCAAGGAAATCGCCGCATTGTTGGCAGAGGAATCGGTTGAGACCCGCAGCTGGACTTCCATTTTCAGATCGCGTATCGGAGCGGGAGGGCTCCCTCTATATGAAGCGTTGTAACCATAAAAATTATCAATGGGCCGAACGTAACTGATTTCGCCGGTTCCCTCTAACTCATTGAAAGCCCATTCACCTTCTGAGCGTGTCCAATTCGGAGTCTGCTCCCATGCCGATGGGATCAGTCCATATTCCTCAACTCTGCTGTCGTGAATCGGAATCCAGAGTCCCGCTTGTACTTTCGGTGGTTTTACTTCGAGTTTGCCATTTATCCAGACATCCCCATGTTTGATTTCTACGGTTTCCCCTGGAAGTCCGACCAAACGCTTAATGTAGTTTCGCTGTGAATTGAATCGAAAGACAATCACGTCCCACCGATCGGGGTTATCCAAGTCATATTCAAATTTGTCGACGAGTATCTTGTTGCCACCTAATACGTCAGCCGGCTCGACAAGGGTTTCATAGGGAAAGGTACAGAGTCGACAAGTGACTTGAAGAGGGAGTGCCACAGCCGTTCGGAGTGTGACCGTCGATACGGATCGAGTTTCTTTGCAGCTTGGACAGATGAAATCTTTGTTTCCACCGGCTCTAATTTTGAAGGGGGTGCCTGTTTTGTTGCAGGTGCCTTCGAGTAATCGGTATTTTTCACCCATTCGAACTTTGTTCGTCAGGCTGTCACTGGAGATGCCTACGGGGGTTTTGGTCGCGCAATTGGGACAACTGATTTGCGCATTCAGGCCATGTAAATAAGGAGCCATAGATCCTGTCGGGATCTCATATGACTCCAAGACGAAATGACGAATCAGGAGCGCCAGAAGCAGAGCAACTGTGATGGCTTCAATATTTTCCCTGAATGATCTCCACATTTACTTCTTATCCTCGTCATCCAATCGAAGCACTGCCATGAAAGCGTCTTGCGGGATTGACACGCTGCCTATCTGCTTCATTCGCTTCTTACCTTCTTTTTGTTTCTCAAGAAGTTTCCGCTTACGACTGATATCTCCACCGTAGCATTTGGCGGTCACATTTTTCATCAGAGCCTTAATGCTTTCTCTGGCAACAATTTTTCCGCCGATAGATGCTTGGAGAGGAACTTGGAACATATGTCGCGGTATGACGCTTTTAAGCTTTTTAAGTAAGGCTCGTCCGCGTCTTTCAGCGACTTCCTTGTGAACAATGATACTGAGAGCATCTACGGATTCTGAATTGACCAATATGTTGAGTCGCACGAGGTTGTCTTTTCTGTACTCAGACAGTTGGTAATCGAGAGTTCCATATCCGCGAGTGTTGGATTTTAACTTGTCGTAAAAATCGGCAATAATTTCAGCGAGAGGAACCTTGTAAGTCATTTGGACTCGACTCGAAGATAAGTAATCAGTCTTCTTCCATTCACCGCGTTTCTCGTCCATCAGTTTCATGACGGCACCGATAAACTCAGTCGGAATAATGATGTTCGCTTCGACGATGGGCTCTCTGACTTCTTCTATCAGCATGACTTCTGGCAATTGACTGGGGCTGTCGATCTTGGTGACTTCGCCAGTTTTATAAAGAATCTCGTAGGTGACGGTTGGAGCCGTTTGAACGACTTCTATGCCCGATTCCCTTTCGAGTCTTTCTTGCACGATTTCCATGTGTAGAAGTCCGAGGAATCCACATCTGAATCCGAAACCTAATGCATCGGATGACTCGGGCTGGAAAGTGAATGAAGGGTCATTCAACCATAATTTTTCCAACGCCGAGCGCAGGTTCTCATAGTCACCGCTATCGGTGGGGTACGTGCCACAGAACACCATGGGGTTGGGGTTCTTGAATCCTGGAAGATTTTCTGTACTCCCGCCGACTCGAGAGGTCACAGTATCACCGATTTTTACGTCATGGATTGTTTTGATGCTCGCGAAGAAATATCCGACTTCTCCTGCTTCAAGAGTATCCACGGGTTTCATGCCTGGCTTAAAGAAGCCAACTTCATCTACAGAGTGCCAGCGACCTGTGGACATCAGTAGAATGTCGTCTCCTTTGGAGAGTCGTCCTTCCTTCACACATATGTAGACAATCACTCCCCTGTATTCGTCGTAGTGGGAATCGAAAATCAGAGCTCGAAGGGGCGATTCTCTCGGACCTGTAGGGGGAGGGACAAAAGTGACGATCGCTTCTAGAAGTTCGTCAATACCGATCCCCGATTTTGCAGAACAACGAATGGCCTCTCCTGGGCGGAAGCCAAAAGTATGATTCAGTTCTTCATCGATCTCGTCAGGGCGTGCGGTGTTGAGGTCGATTTTGTTCATCACTGGAATGATTTCAAGTTCAGCTTCCAACGCCAAGAAGGCGTTTGCGACCGTTTGCGCTTCTACACCCTGAGCGGCATCCACGATGAGCAAAGCACCCTGACAGGCCGCAAGGCTTCGAGAAACCTCATATCCAAAATCAACGTGTCCTGGAGTATCAATCAAGTTGAGCTGATAAGTTTCTCCGTCATCCGCATTGTATTCCATACGAACCGTTTTTGCTTTAATCGTAATTCCGCGTTCTTGTTCCAGTTCCATGTCGTCTAGCAACTGGTTCTTGAATTCTCGCTCGGTGATTGTTTTTGTTTTCAATAACAACCGATCGGCAAGGGTCGACTTACCATGATCGATGTGCGCGACGATCGAGAAGTTTCTGATGTTCTCTGAAGGAAAACTCATGACTTTGCCCCTGTGGTCAATATTTCTTTGTATAAATTGGCAAACTTTCGGACAGCTTGACCTCGGTGGCTTAATTGATCCTTCTCGTCAGGAGTCATCTCGCTAAATGTTTGGGTCTCATTCAGAGGTATAAAGACAGGGTCGTATCCGAATCCATCTGATCCTCTGGGGGACTCTGTAATATGTCCAGGGCAAGTTCCTTCGACGGACAGTATGATTTCATCTTTATCACAGAGAACCAAAACACAACTAAAGTGCGATTCATTTGAACTCTCTGGTACAGCGGATAATTCACGCAGAAGCTTTTCAACGTTGTCAGAGAATGAAGCGTTCTCTCCTGCATATCGTGCTGAATGCACTCCAGGATTTCCGCCGAGGTCATCGACGAAGAGTCCAGTATCGTCCGCGAGGGCTGGCATTCCGCTCCATTTAGAAAAGGCCTTTGCTTTAATGATGGCATTTTCTAGAAGGCTGTCTCCGTCTTCTACAGGATCAGGAGCTGGGCCAGCTGTTTCTTCGATGTCGAGGGGCGTAAGAACCTTGCCCGAAGGAAGATCTAGCGCACGGCAGATTTCCTTATGTTTATGGATATTTCCCGAAGCGATAAGGATCGGGCGATCAGCGAGAGGATTCAAGTGGCACTCCGTTATTACGGTATGAAGGCTGGCTCCAGAACATCCGGATTTCTTCTAACGGGATGGTACGAAAGGGTACCCTCCGAAGCAAGGTGACCGGGAAGTTCCTCGTGCCGGGCTGAGAAGGAATTTGGGCCCTTGAGGGGAGAACCCGACGGATTCATTTTGTGAGTGAGAACAAGTGCGGCGACAGTTGCTCGCCCAGAGCCTGTAAGCCCTCTTGTGCGGCCTCCAAGACCTTTTTCATGCTCTCCATTGGTATGGCGAGACCCTCACAACCACCGGCAATCTCGATCACGTCTCCGCTTCTGGTCCCAACAAGATTCATGTCCACGTCAGCCCGGCTGTCTTCTGAGTATTCCAGATCAACCAGTACCTTCCCGTCGACGATGCCTGCGCTAATCGCGAGCACCTGATCCCTTCGGGGGTCTGTGGCAAGAATCCCTCGCGAGAGCTGGTCCTCAACTAGGAGCCCGATGGCGATCGTAGCAGCGTTGATGGAGGCGGTTCGGGTTCCACCGTCAGCATGGAGAACGTCGCAATCAACTTTCAACGAATAACCGGGCATCAATCCGAGATCGAGGCCTCCTCGTATTGCTCGGCTGATCAGTCGACGAATTTCGAGGCTACGGCCATCTGGAGTAGAGCTTTGACGATCCATCCGTGGACTGACAGAGTAAGGAGCCATCTGATATTCAGCGGTGGCCCAGCCTGCGGGCCCTGTTCGCCAACGGGGAGTACCCTCCTCCATTTTCGCCACACACAAGATAGTCGTCTTGCCACAGTGGTAGATAACGCTGGATTTTAGTCCGGGAATGATCCCGGTTTCAACGCTGACGGGACGAGGCTGAGTTTCGGATCGGTCTTCTCTCATCATTCTCTCCTTCAGTTCACGCTCTCTGATTCATCAGGGGCGACCTATTTATCGTCAGTCGGCACCTTGAGGAGGAATTGATCTTACAACAAGTGGACCAAGAAGGGCGACAACCCGCATTTTTCCTTCTAGAATCATATGAGGCAGATTTAGACGTGAATGGAGATCCATGAAAATCCTTGTAGTCGGTGGTGCTGGTTATATTGGTAGCCACTGTGTACTGGAAAGTTTGAGAGCAAGACATGAGATCTTGGTCCTCGATGATTTGAGAACCGGCCATAGAGAGTCGATTCCTGACGTTGAGTTAGTGCAAGGAAGTCTGCACGAGGCTAGGGTTCTGAAATCCGTCTTCGAATCGAACAGAATCGATGCGGTGTTCAATCTGGCGGCTTCTTGTAGTGTTCCTGAATCGGTGAAAGACCCCGGGCTCTATTATCATAATAATTTGGCAGGGACTCTGAATCTGGTCTCAGCGATGATCGATGCTGGAGTGAACAAATTAGTGCACTCTTCGACCGCTGCGGTGTATGGCGATCCCGTGGATATCCCCATTCCTGAAGATCACGCCATGGAGCCCGTCAATCCCTATGGCGATTCCAAAAAATTGATAGAGGAAACTCTTCGGGAGATTTCAAAGGCACACGATATGAAATTTGTGTGCTTGAGATATTTCAACGCTGCAGGTGCCGATGCTTCTGGATTGATTGGCGAAGATCATAAAGAAGAGAGCCACTTGATACCTCTTCTACTTCAATGCGCCTTGGGTCACCGAAGTCATTTCACTATTTTTGGAAATGATTGGGATACCCGTGACGGCAGCTGTATTCGCGACTTTGTTCATGTCACCGATATTGCCAGAGCTCACTTGTTGGCTCTTGATCGTATCGATGACATCGGCGGTCAATCCATCAATCTCGGCTCAGCTCAAGGAGCCAGTGTGAGAGAAGTGGTGGAGGTCGCCAAAAAAGTGACCGGATGTGATTTCGAAGTTCGTGAAGAGGGAAGACGCGATGGAGATCCTTCTGTACTCCTAGCGGCGAACGAAAAAGCGAAAAACTTATTGGGATGGACTCCGGAAAATAGTGATCTGGAATTCATTATCGAAACAGCGTGGCGCTGGCATAGAACTCATCCCGGAGGTTACGGCAGTGAGTTCCAAAAAATGCCCGGGCAGACCAGTCGTTTTGGAGAATTAGCCGTAAGGCTGGGATTTGTTACAGAATCTGACGTGGACCGTGTTCTCCTCGAACAGGAAAAGGTTCGATCTGAGGGGCGTGGCCACAAAATGATGGGTCTTTGTATGGTCGAGTTAGGACTGATATCCACGACTCAGCTGGTCGAAATCCTCAGAAACTACGATAAGGATTCCGATTGAAAAATTCTCCCCATTATCGCACCTCCATTCTCTCTAAGGGTTTCATCGCTTTCGTCGCGTTATTGATTCCATTGATAGGATGCTCCTCTAGTGGTTCGAATCCTGTGGAAGGTCGTCAGCTTCGAGGAGGTGCTTCTGGGGAAAACACGGGTAATCGTGTTTTGGCTCGAGTGGGACGACAAGAAATCTCTTCAGCAGATTTGCGAAGCCGAATTCTTGCAAGATATTATGGTCCCAGAGCACTCAACGGATTGATTCGTGAAGCCCTTTTTGTCACCGAAGCCGAGAGATTGGGATTACGACTCGATCCTGAGGAAGTTTCTCAGCAAGTGGAATTGAAATTGGATTCCATTTTGGGATCGACATCCGAATCAAGGCGTCGATCGCTTCTCAAATTGAGAAGAACCGGCTTGGGTGAGATGGACCTTCGCAAAGAATTGGTCAGTGAGGTCAGCCAGGCATTGTTGATACAGAAAGTGGTCTCCGCTCGCAGGCAAGTTCTCGAAGATCAGATTCTTGATCGTTGGCGAACCACATGGAAAGAACGACGCAGGCGAGTCGAACATTTGGCTTTTCCATTGGGAGATCTCAACGAAAACGAGATACCTCTTCATGAGGATTGGGTGAAAAGAACGGGGCGTTTGCTTGAAAGAGGCGTACCTATGCAGGAAGTTCAGGAACGCCCTCCCGGTTTGAGGGCATCATTTGCCCCGATTTCGGGGGAAGCTTGGATGAGGGAGAGCGAACTCGCAGGACATCCACTCTTTTTCAAAGTCTTTGAAGTCGACTCCGGAGAGGTACTCGGACCAATTTTAGAAGAAAATTATGGCTGGCATCTCTTCAGGGTGGTGGAGGAGAGGCGTTCTCGCCCCTACTCTGACGTGAGAGAAGAATTGAAAACAGAAATACTCTCACTTCCTCCATCCGATGCAGAGATTTTGGCGGTAGAAGAAAGTATTCGAATGAGGATCCCTGTCAGTGTTGAAAAATCAGCCTTTCCATGGCAGTGAATCTCGAGCCAGTAACAATCGAGCCAGTGACAATCGAGCCAGTGACAATGGTGTGGCGATATTAATAACCTCACGAAGTCGGCGAAGTCGGTCGGGAATGACCTCTTCGAAGGACTTCATGAACTGACCAAAGTGAAACTGAGGAAACGATGATTGCTCGCGAAGAAGATGCTCAGAAAACGGATATTCCGACAGAAGATCAAAATACTGACGAAGAAACCGTTTCCTCCGCTCCTCTTGAAGGAGAACTTCTCAGGAGCACGATTGAGGCGATTTTATTCGCTTCTCCTGATCCGGTCTCGCGCAGGAGACTGCAAGCGATGCTCAGGGAGGCCCCCAAGGGAGCGGTTCGAGAGGCCTTGCTGGAAATGGAAGCCGAATATTTGACTTCACCCAGAGGGTTCCTTTTACACGAAGATGGAGCGGGTATCCGTCTCCTGTCGAAACCCGATTTTGCTCCCTATGTGGCTCGCCTTCGCGGAGAAAGCCGTCGCATTCGATTGAGTGCCGCTGCATTCGAAACTTTGGCTGTGATCGCATACCGGCAGCCCGTCAAGCGCGCTGACCTCGAGCAGATTCGTGGAGTTTCCTGTGGGCCGGTGGTCAAGAATCTCATGGAGTGGAATCTCATCCGGATCACGGGTTTAGAGGAGAGCGTCGGCAGGCCACGGCTTTATGGCACGACTTCCGAATTTCTCGAACTCTTCGGGTTGTCCGACATCGATGGATTACCGGAGCCGGAGAGACTTCGCGATCAGGGATCTGATCGAGGACTCGAAATTTTAGATGATCTTTTGAGCCCTGAAGACTCCTCTGAAGAATCTTCGGAGAACTCCACTGAAATCACCCCAAATCAAGGTTCTGAAGAGACGGCTCCTTCTTCTGAGAGCTCCGGAGACGGGGATTTAGCCCCTTCGGCGGAGGACTCTGGGACTTTGGAATCCGAAAATTCAGCCCCCAATTCTTCAGAAGAAGAGACCTCGGAAGATTCTGAGGATTGGGTGGGGGACGAATGGCTCGACAACGATGACGGGTCTTCTTGACAGAGTCCCTCACCGGGCTAACATTTCCTGCTTGTGCGCCGGTAGCTCAACTGGATAGAGCACCTGACTACGGATCAGGAGGTTGGGGGTTCGAATCCTCCCCGGCGTACTTTTAAATTCTCTCGAATCAGGGACAGGAGGTCGTCCAGTGGGCGACGCGCAAGGTGTTTCCTGGCTCAGGGATGAAGACGCTGATCTTCGAGCGATGCTCCAGGCTCTCGAAGAGGCGCGTGCAGCATCGGATGACGGAGAAGTCCCGGTGGGAGCTGTGATCATTCACCCTGAGAGGGGCCTGATCGCCAAAGCTCGCAATGCCAAGGAAACCTTACAGGATCCCACCGCACATGCTGAGATTCTCGCAATATGCCAGGCTGCAGAAGCTTTAGGTAGTTGGAGACTGGAAGGGTGTTCCCTCTATAGCACCCTAGAGCCCTGTCCCATGTGTGCCGGGGCGATTTTGCAATCTCGAATTGAGCGAGTCGTGTTTGGTGCCAGTGATTCTCGCTGGGGAGCTGTCGATTCAAAATTGCGTGTCCTTGAACCGGGATTGTTCAATCATGACGTCGATTGGCGTGGTGGAGTTCTAGAGACCGAAGCCTCAGATCTCATACGTAGTTTCTTTAGAGGAATCCGGGATGGAACCCACAAAGGGAGCCAGTCCTCCTCTAGGCCCGGTCCTGAATCTAGGAAATGATCATGATCCTGTCAGCATGATCCTGTAATCTTGATCCTGTAATCTTGATTCTGTGATCTTGCTGGGTGTAAAAAGATCAGGTGACCAGTGTTTTCACGAGACAGAAATTCACGAGACAGAAATTCACGAGACAGAAATTCACGAGATTGAAATTAAAGCGGAGGGGTGCCAGAGTGGTTGAATGGGCCGGTTTCGAAAACCGGTGTGCCTTCACGGGTACCGTGGGTTCGAATCCCACCCTCTCCGCCAGTTTCTTTTCTTGTGGGAGCACTTCATTGAATTTGCGTCAGGTGACAGCCTTGATCGCTTCTCAGAGTATTCCTCGAGGCTCAATAAATAGGTTTTTCTCTACCGGATTCCTTGGATGATCGGTTGGCAATTTCATGAGAAACGGGGATACTATATGCCGGTTCGGAATGCGTTCCGGATTTTGTTCGTACGATTGACTCGGAGAGGTGTCCGAGTGGCTTAAGGAGCACGCTTGGAAAGCGTGTGTGCGTTTACGCGTACCGAGGGTTCGAATCCCTCCCTCTCCGCCACACTTGTTCTTGAATTCCGGGGTCCGGGCGACTGGCGGCCTGTGAACCTGGTCAGGCCCTGACGGGAGCAGCCATCGTGGTGTCCGTTGGTGTGCTTCGGGCTCCGGTCTTTTTCCCTTCCCATGATTTCAGCTGATCCTTCCCGATAATTTCATCAGATGCTTTAATTTGCCTCATCTCAAGATGCGTATTTATTGCCAGTATGGCTCCGTCTGAGACCTTGCGAGTGAGGATAATCGGGGTTCTGATGTGGGTATGAATAATCATTCTTCTGAACATCCAAAAAGCGCTGCTGACTCCGGTTCCGGGGCTGCTGATTATCAGGTGATCGCCCGGCGATTCCGACCTCGAACCTTTACTGATGTGGTTGGACAAGAGGCCGTAGCAGAAGCCCTTCGCCAGTCCATTCTTCAGAATCGTTTGGCTCATGCCTATCTGTTCTGTGGACCCCGAGGAGTGGGGAAGACTTCCATGGCGAGAATTTTTGCGGCTGCGTTGCAGTGCCCAAATTCTTCAGATGCTGCACCTTGTGCGAATTGCTCTACGTGCGAGAGAATTTTTCGGGGTGAAGATTCTGATGTCACAGAGATGGATGGTGCTTCCCACAGAGGAATCGATGACATTCGTGGCCTGATAGAGCACGTCCAGTACGCTCCGACGCAAGGCAGTTACAGAGTCTTCATTTTGGACGAGGTTCATATGTTGACTCGGGAGGCCTTTAATGCGCTTCTCAAAACCTTGGAAGAGCCTCCACCTCATGTGAAGTTTGTTTTTGCGACCACCGAACCGGAGCGGATTCTTCCGACGGTACTGAGCCGTTGTCAACGGTGCGATTTTTCATCGATTTCGCAGCAGGACATCGTTCGCCGTTTGGAAAAAATCTGTGAGATTGAAAAGGCCAGTCCGGGCGCGGGTTTGCTGAATGAAGTGGCTTCCTTGGCACGGGGCGGGATGCGCGATGCTCAGTCCTTACTCGATCAAATACTCGCATTTGCGGGAAACCAGCCTGTGCTGGACGATTTACTGAGAATTACTGGGAGAGTTTCTCCTCAATCCCTGAATCAACTGATGGAAGTTTTGTGGCAGGGACAGTTACCACAGGTGATTGAAACATTGAATCCGATACTGGATGCCGGAACTGAACCATCTGTACTCACGGAACAATTGATGGAAGCCCTCAGGGCAGAACTCCATAAGGGTGTGGCGGCTGGCTGGGCAGAGGACCAAGTTGAGCGGCAACTCCTGGCGCAGGAGATTTTGCAAGAAACTCGACAAAAACTTCGGCATCAAGACAGAGGCGATTTGGTTTTGGAGCTCGCCTTGATGAGGATTGGAACACTTCCAGCTCTGATCAGAACGGGCTTGTCTTCTCCTGTAACGGGAGGCGCTTCTAGGCTCGTCTCTCCGGAGATGAAATCTGCAAGAGTCGAAGAGGTTCGCCGTGAGCCTTCGAGTCGACCGGTTTCGAGTGATTCCAACATTAAAAGTGAAGAAGATCAGGTCGAGAATAAGCCTTTGCAGAGTGAGACGGCGATTCCAAATGAAGACCCGCAAAAATCCACTCCGACAGTGGGGCGAGCACAAGGTGCACTTCAGGCTTTACGTGAACTCCCAAGTGCTGCAATGGAAAGTACCTCTTCCCCCGAAAGTACTGTCACTCTGAATCCACCTTCTCCATCGAAGGTGAAGGAGCACGCTACGAGAGTCTCTGAAGCAGAAGATCTTCGAGCACAATTTGAAAAAGTTTCGAGCATGCTTTCTCGGCATTATGTGACCGATTCCAAACTCGAAAATAGTGAGGCTGGCTGGAGATTAGTCGTCAGTGAATCATTAGAAAAAGTCCTGAGTGCTCCTGAAGCCAAAAGAGCAGTCAGTGATTGGGAAAAGGTCCATGGAGAGTTGAGTATCGAGCAAGGTTCCGTCAAGTTCTCCAGTGGGGATAGTCGGCCTGCGGAAGAAAAATATCATGATGAAAATGAAGAACCACCACTGGTGGTAAAGCAAGCTGAAGAAATCTTTTCTTCAAAGGCCCGAAGGAAAAAAAACTAGATCCTTGAAGGATTTCTTCGCGAACGGTTTGAATGAAGGAGAATGAAATGGTGAGTGGTGATCTCGGGGGATTGTTTCAACAAGCCCAGAAAATGCAAAAAGAACTGAAGGCTGTTCAGGACGACCTGAAGCAGAGGACTGTCATGGGAGAGTCTGGTAGTGGCATGATTAAAGTCTATGCCAGTGGGTCCCAGGAAGTTTTAAAGATTGAAATCGATCCATCGGTCATCGATCCGGAAGATTCGGATATGTTGGAAGATCTTGTACTTGTTGCAGTTCAGCAAGCGTTGGAAAAGGCGAAGGAACTCTCCGATCAAGAAACCTCCAGAGTTACCGGCGGAATGTCTCTTCCAGGAATGATGTAGGAGTCCTAATGGCTGAAGATGTGCTGTTGGGTGATTTGATTCGTGCATTTTCGAAATTGCCGGGTATCGGAGCAAAGAGTGCTGAGCGCTTGGCGTATCATGTCCTAAAAATTTCGAGGACTGAAGCGATGGAACTCGCCGAAGCGATTCGCAAGGTGAAGGATGATCTGAAACGCTGCGAGGAGTGCTTGAACATCTGCGATAAAGCACTCTGTTCCATTTGTGAGGATTCGAGCAGAGACGAGTTCTCAGTTCTGGTCGTAGAGCAACCTAAGGATTTAAGAGCCTTGGAGAGCAGTGGCGCTTACAGGGGGCGATATCATGTTCTTGGAGCTACATTTTCTCCAATGGATGAGCGCGGCCCTGAGCATTTGTCTCTAAACCTATTAGTCGATAGGTGTCGTCAGGGAAAAATCAAAGAAGTGATCTTAGCTCTGAATCCCGATTTCGAAGGAGATGGCACCGCATTGCTAGTGACAGAAGCTCTTTCAGAGCTTCCGCTTCGCGTGACACGTTTAGCCAGAGGTCTCCCAAGTGGCGGCCAGATAGAATACATGAACCAAAGTATTTTACGTGACGCAGTGGATGGGCGATCGTCTTTCCATTCTTTAGAAGAAGTCGATTCTGACCAAAATTGATAGGAACTGTGCTTTTTGAAAACCTTGGTACGAACTCTTCTACTCAAGAATTCTTTCTCGTTCATATTTGTATTGGTGTCCATCGTTGCGCAGGCACTGACTTCGGATTTGGAAGGTCAAACTGTTGAGGCCTCAAGAGTAAGTTCGCCGAAAGGAACGACAGATCTCTATGTGAGCGCCGAGATTTTGGCACCGAACCAAGCTGTTGGCCTCGCTGAGACTTTAAGAAAAAGCGGCGTAGACAGCATCCCCGTAATGTTAACGGTAACGAATCAAAGTGATTCGGATTTGGTGATCGCTGTCGATTTCCAAAGTTTAAATTATTCTTCGGGATCATTGAATTTTTCCTATCGTTCTCAAATATCAATCCTCAAGAATAGTTCGAAATCTGTTCTCCGAGGAATCCCGTATGGGTTCCCACCACGATATTCAAATTTTATTAATGAGTTTGGACTTGATTTACGGGTGCTTGAAGATTCCAAGGAGGGCTTTCCTCGCTGGAGATACCCGATGAGTAGAATGGGATATCAAAGTACTTTTGAATTGCCGAGTTATGGACCTGACGGCAGTTCGAAGATTCCTCGTGCGCTTCGAATCTGGAACAATATCAAGGTGATCGGTTCTGAATCTTACGAACCAATTTTCGATACCGAAATTCCCAAGAAATATTCCCCGATAGCATTGCCAGAGTCCATCCGTCCGCTATTAGCGATCCAGCAAGTATACTTGGAGGCTGTTGGGAAAAACGATCTGAGTGTTGGCCAAAGAGAGGCACTCGATGCTGCGGTCAGTCGAGGGCTGATAGTGGTTATTATTCCAGGACCAGAAGGGGAAGGCCTCGATTGGATTTCCTCAAGCAATGGTTCAGCAGACTTGAAGATCAATAACTTTAATATTCAACCTCAAAAATTGGGTGCTTGGATCGTTGTTCAAAAAAATGAAGGCACATTCAGTTTAAAGGGACTCAAGAACTTGGTTTATCAAGGACCCGGTGTCCTTATGAAAACTGCGGCGGTCAATCAGGCTAGGGTTCTATTCGGCGAACTGAATTCAGGTAATCCGAGTCATTGGGCTTTATCAGTCGGATTCTTTTATATCTTCTTGCTGATTCCATGTATTGGAGTCTATTTGAAGAAAAGAAGACAGTTGTCCTCATTGATCTGGGTGCAGCCCGCGATATGCCTACTCATGGGAATTTTGATATTTGTCATTGGTATCGTCTATTACGGAATCGATTTGCGTTCTGCTACAGACAGCGTCCTCATTATCAATGAACGAAACAATGTTATTGCAAATCAAGATTTCGAAGCAAATGAACGAGCCTGTTATTTACAGGTTGTAGAAGGTGTTTTTAATCCGAGCTCTAGAACTCAAGAAAGAACGCTAGGGCCTTTAGATGAGTTTTGCTTTTTAGCTTCCTCTCTTCAGCGCTATTCGAGGATCGTTTGTGAAGAGGACGAATCCGGTAATCTCGTAGATACTCGGTCTTGTTATCCTAGATCGATAACATTTCTGGTGAATCGATCGTTTGTGGAGCTCGACCAGTCGATCCCTGAGACGCTGAATCGATTTACAAATGGAAGTTTTAATGAGATTGACGGATGGATAGCACCGTTTCCTGAAGTGATGAAGAACAATACAGAGATCGATATAGGAGAACTTCTTACCCGCGATAAATTAGAAGATCTAGAACTCCGCCCTGACCAAAAAGTGAAAGTAATAGGGGGCGTGAAGTGACGGATATTAATTCTGAAATACTACAGGTTCGAAACTTGAGCGTACGATTTGGGAAA
This sequence comes from Planctomycetota bacterium, assembly GCA_016776905.1. Taxonomy (GTDB): domain Bacteria; phylum Planctomycetota; class UBA8108; order UBA1146; family UBA1146; genus UBA12191. The sequence goes on from JADHSM010000004.1 coordinate 185,223, forward strand.
ATCCAAGCCGTAGATAATGTCAGTTTCGATGTGCCCCGGGGGGTTATTCATGGATTTATTGGTCCAAATGGCGCAGGGAAAACTACCAGTATTCGTGTGATCTCTACGCTTCAGGTTCCTGATTCTGGTGGAGTATGGGTCTGTGGCTATAACGTATTGACGCATCCTGATGAGGTTCGAAAGAGATTGGGTTACATGCCCGATCATGTGGGAGTTTACTCCGGCTTGTCGGTCAGTGAATATCTCGAATTTTTCGCCATGACGAGACGAGTTTATGGCGCAAAAAAGAAGTCAGTGATTTCGGATGTCGTAGAGCTCACTGACCTTGGGGATCTCCTTGATCGCGAAGTGAATTCGTTGTCGAAGGGAATGCGCCAACGGCTTTGTCTTGCTCAAACTTTGATTCATGAGCCTGAGCTGTTAATCCTTGACGAACCTGCAAGTGGCCTCGATCCAAGAGCACGAATAGAGTTCAGAGATTTAATCCTCGAGTTAAGGCGGTTAGGGAAGACCATTTTCTTATCGAGCCACATACTGTCGGAGCTCTCTCCTATTTGTGATTCTGTCAGCATTATCGAAAAGGGTAAAATAGTAGCGAATGGAACTCTGACTGAAATACAGAAAAAGTTAGTTTCTGGTCGCTCCACCTTTAAGGTTCTTTTGCTCCAGCCTCCTGGTCCGGAGCTCGAGAAGCTGTTGAGTGAATTTCCTCATCTACGATTTTTGTCTACGGAGGGCAAGAAGTTTTCATTTGAGTGGAATGGTGCAGACGAAGACGTTTCTCAAGTATGGAAATCGCTCTCAAGCAATGGTTATGTACTTTCCGGCATACATAAAGAAGAAGACGATCTGGAAAATATATTCATGTCTCTCACGACTGGAGAGGTTCAATGAATAAAGGAATGATTGCAAAGTTTTTTGGGTTTGCCATGGTCCAAAAAGATTTGATTCTTACGTTAAAAAAGAACCGTTGGCTGTTGATGCAGTTTTTGTATCTGGCGATCTTTGGGATTGTGCTCGCATTTTTCGTGAATTCTACTGGCCTCGGTTTTCGGAGATATGAAGATCCTGTTAGTGTGGTCACTTCTGATTTTGTTTCATTGTATTTTTCGCTTCAATTTTTAGTTATCGGTCTAGTTTTTCCATTTCTTTCAGGAAGTAGCATCACTTCTGAACGTGTTGAAAAAACATGGCCTCTCTTGAAGTGTACCGAGTTGAGTCCGTTTGAGATTATTCGAGGCAAATTTTTCGCCTTAATCAGCTTGAGTGTCTATATCATGATGCTTTCTGCGCCGTTATTGATGCTGACAACCCTCATCGGAGGAGTGTCGTTGTTCTCAGTCGTGTTTGAGTATTCGATTCATATTGCCTACGCAGCTTTGATCTGCGCTGCTGGACTTTTCTCTTCTGCGATGTCGAGTAATGCGACAAGATCTAATCTGCAAATCGTAGCCGTCTTCTCAATGCCTGTTCTTTTCGCGTCTGTTTTTGCGATCAACGCTTATGTGAGCGGTGAACTTCTTTCCACAGAGTTGGGACCTTCGTCGAATTATTTATCGAGTACAGAGGTGCTGATTTATTGGTTTCTAGGTTTCTTTGTCTTAGTTGGAGCGCTCCTTGGTGCTTCTTTCAGTATTTCGCCAGTGAATTCCCTACGAAGTATTCCTCTCAGGATTTATATATTCGGATTTTATCTGTTTGGCATTTTTGCATTTTTAGAACTCTTGGCTGCTAACGTGCCGGGTTCAAGTTCGGTCCGGAATTATTCTCAAGCCTGGACCGTTAATATGTTCGTAATGGTTCTTTCTGCGCTACCACTACTCCGGATTGCCGCCGAGGATCCTGGGGTTCCATTGTCGGCTGCATTACTGACAAAAGAGAAGCCTCTTCTTGGAAGAATTCTCTATCCATTTGTCTCGGGTGGAATTCGCAACTTACTGTTTTCGTTTGCGGTACTGAGTTTATTTCTAATTCCGCTGAAGGTCGGTTCGGTTGTCGATGTGTCAAAGCTTGGGGTTAATGTCGATTCTGGTTTCCTTTACGCCGTAATGTTACAGAGTGAAGGTAGCTTTATTGTTTGGATATCTTGGCTTTGCTCAATGGTGGCAATGGCTTGGTGTCTCGCCCTTGCGGGATTTGGCGGTATTCTCTCTGCTTCGGTCACATTTTCATTTCAGCTTGTGTTGGTATTGGGTATGGCCATTGTGTATGTCGCGAATGCTGATCAACAGTTAGCTGAGTTTCCCGCTTATTCAATGTTCTCAACTCCATTCATGTATTTCTTAGTGCTGGGTAGTGACGTACTTCCTTCTACTAGCATGACGATGTTTACTTATTTGTTGAGTCGGGGCGATTTCCTATTCAATACGGGGACTACATTTTTCTTCATTGGTTTAGGCGCTTATTTTGGTGGCCGAAATCAGCGTCCCTTACTTTCTTTAGCTCCTGAATCTCGTAAAGGTTTATTGTTGGACCCACCAGGGCTCGCAGTGCAAGAGCAAGAGTCTGGCGTGCAACTGTCAAGAGAGACAGTTCGCCCAAGTGAGAAATCGACTACAACTGGAGGTCTTGATGAATAATTCTCTATTAGCGTCATTCATCGTTTGTTGTGTTTTAATTTCGTGTTCTTTTTGTTATGGCGATGAAGTCATAATCCTGAAAACCGGTAGGAAAATCACCGGGAAAATAATTTCACGCACTGAGACATCGATTCAAGTTGAAATTAAGGTTGGGAAATCTAAAGCCGAGATGACGATCCCTGTAGAGTCGATAGAGCGAATCGAAGAAGGACGTGGGCTCGAAGAAGAGTTCCAGAAGAAACTGAGCGCTATAAAACCTACCGACCTTGACGGGTATCAGGCTTTGATTGTTTGGTGTGAAAAAGAAGGTATGAAATCCCAAGCTCAGCGCGTTCGTGTTCGATTAAAAAAAGCCGAAATCCAATTTTTGAAGGATAAGTATCCAGATAGTTGGTGTCGTCCTTGTAAAGCGACCGGGAAACTCGCGTGTAGTTCTTGTGAGGGCAAAGGAGAAAAAATTGAGCCTTGTCCCCGATGCACTGGACGTGGAGACGTTGAATGTCGTTCTTGCGCTAGGAAAGAAAAAGGAGCGTTGGATTGTCGACGTTGTGGTGGAGCAGGTGTCTATGAAAGATTTGATGCCAGTAAAGGTAGGAAAGTAAAGACGCGATGCACGACATGCTCAGGTAAAGGGAAAATCGAATGCCCTACATGTAATGGAAAGCAAAAGTCCAAGTGTGAGGATTGCAAAGGCAAAGGTGGGAAAGCTTCGAAGTGCGAGGCTTGCAAAGGAAAGAAATACGATCTATGCAAGCCATGTGAGTCATCAGGTGTGAAGGGGAACCCCGAGAAGAAAGCCCCTCAAAAAGAGGGTCCTGTTCAAGAAGACTCAGAGGAGGAGACGAAAACTCCAAAGAAGAAGCCTGTTGTGAAAGATAATCCGTTCGGACGCTGATCAGTCGTTTTTTTCAATGTGCGCCATTTTTGTTCCCGCTGCAACCGTGTCGCCTGCGGATACATGCAAGCGGGTTACTGTTCCTCCCTCAGGTGCGAGTATTTCATTTTCCATCTTCATGGCTTCGAGAAGAAGTAAGGGTTGCCCCGCTTCAACGGAATCGCCTTCTTGGACGAGTATTTTTCTAACGATTCCCGGCATCACGCTTTCAATGATCGTTAAACCGCTTCCCGGGCCCGAACTCGAAACTTCTCTTGTAATCAAGTCGACGGGGTCGAGGACTCCCAATTCGACCAATTCGGCATTGAGTAGGAATCGGATGGGTGATCCCACCTGATTACCTGGAAGCAGTGTAATCGTATGTGTCTCTCCGCTGGTGATCAGCCGAAGCACGGTACCTTCTTCAATAACGTCTACTTTACCTTTGATCTGGGATCCATTATCGAGTGTGAACGACCACTCTCGCCCGGTGGGATCCGGGTGGGCTTCAATGTTTTCGTGAAGATCATTCCATTCAATTTGATATTTCATGATATTTGATTTCCAGTCCCTTCACGTCTTGCTGCTTTTCCCCATGCACCTCCAGAATAATCAACAGGTGTCGATTGGCTGAGAGAAGAAGCTAGGGCATGCCTTGCAATAATAGCAGCGATCATTTCCATGTTAGTGGGATCACTCGAGCCTTCTCTTTTGTCTTTGAGCCAAGTTTCGAGTGTGGTGGTGTCGAAGTCTCCCGCAAGAAACCAGTCTTGTTCACAGAGTTCAATGCCAAGAGGAACAGTGGTGTGGATACCGCCGATTCTTAAGCGAGACAGTAATGAAGAGAGTCTTCGTGATGCCATGTTTCGGTCTTCTGCCCATACTATGGCTTTTGCCAACATAGGGTCATAGTAGGGCGTCACTTCAAGTCCTTCTCTCAGGGCACCATCTAGTCTACAAAATGGAGCATGGGGGATTCTCAGACCAAGAATTTGCCCTGTCGAAGGAATGAAATCCCTGTAGGGGTCTTCGGCACAAACTCGGAACTCTAAAGACCAGCCTCGTATCGATATATCCGGATCGTGTTCCAAGACTCTACCGGAAGCTACGTCCAGTTGCATTCCTACAAGGTCGATACCCGTCACAAGTTCTGTTACAGGATGTTCTACCTGCAGTCTTGTATTCATTTCAAGGAAATAGAATTCGCCTCTGTCTTCTTCATACAGGAACTCCATCGTTCCTGCTCCTCTGTAGTTTAATGCCGCTGCTCCGGAAACTGCGGCGTTTCGGAATCGGGCTCTGAGTTGTTCATCGACTGCAGGAGATGGACTTTCCTCGAGTACCTTTTGGTGATTCCTCTGAAGGGAGCACTCCCTCTCTCCTAGAAACCAGACAGAACCTTGGCCATCTCCCACGATCTGAGCTTCGATATGGCGAGCACCCTGAACCAGACGTTCGATGTAAACTCGATCATCGCCGAATGAAGCGAGTGCTTCTGATCGAGTACGCTTCCATGCGGGAACCAGTTCTTCATCTGAATCTACTCTTCGAATACCTTTTCCACCACCGCCTCCAGCGGCTTTTAGTAACAAAGGGTATCCAATATCCTTGGCGGCTTTGATCAGTTCGTCTTCTTCTTCGATGGGGTTTTTAGTTCCAGGTATGACAGGAACTTCTGCCGCCATCATGATGGCTCTCGCTTGAACTTTGTCTCCCATGGATTCGATTTGCTCTGGAGTAGGACCAATAAAAATTAGACCGGCCTCTTCGACAGCTCTTGCGAAAGGAGCATTCTCTGCAAGGAATCCGTATCCGGGATGAATCGCATCTGCTCCGGTTTGTTTGGCAGCATCGATGATGCGGTCCACTCGAAGGTAAGATTCGGAGGGAGCAGCCGGCCCTATAAGTACAGATTCATCAGCCGCGAAACGGTGTGGAGCAGATTTGTCGGCTTCGGAGTGAACAGAAACGGTTTCTATACCGCGTTCTCTACATGCCTGAAAAACCCTGATGGCAATCTCGCCGCGATTCGCGACGAGTACCTTTCGTATTTCTTTTTTCGCGCTCACAGCGGCTCGTTCCCGTGCTTTTTAGGTGGGTTACTGTCTCTCTTGCCGGCAAGAAGACGTAAGCCTTCAATCAATCTTCGACGAGTTTCCGATTCTTCAATAACAGCATCTACGTATCCGCGTTCTGCTGCCGTGAAGGGATTAGCAAACAAATCTTCATATTCTTGGGTTCGTTGTTCTGCAATTTCGGTCGGAGTATCTGATCCGGAGATTTCTTTTCGGAATAAGATTTCAACAGCCCCTTTTGCTCCCATCACTGCGATCTCAGCAGAGGGCCAGGCAAAGTTAAGATCTCCTCGTATATGCTTCGACGACATCACGTCGTATGCTCCGCCATACGCTTTACGAGTGATCACTGTTAGTTTTGGAACAGTCGCTTCGCAGTATGCGTAAAGCAGTTTGGCGCCATGAGTAATAATTCCGTTCCACTCTTGATCCGTTCCTGGCATAAATCCGGGAACGTCTACAAAGGTGAGAATAGGAATATTAAAACAATCTAGAAATCGAACAAACCGTGCTGCTTTGACACTCGCTTGAATATCGAGACATCCTGCGAGCACTGAAGGTTGATTCGCGACGATGCCGACGGTCTTGCCGTCCATTCTGGCAAAAGCAGTGATGATGTTTCTGGCATATTCGGGTTGTACTTCAAAGAGGGAATCTCTATCGACGACGGATCTGAGAACCTCGTGCATGTCATATGGCTTTTCCCTATTTTCGGGAATGATATCACTCAGTCCGGGGTCTGCCCGATCGATCGGATCAGAGCACTCCACGACTGGGGGAGCTTCCAGATTGTTTGCTGGAAGATATGTCAGTAATCGTCTTATTTCTTCCAAGCAATGGCGATCATCTCTGCAACGGAAATGTGCCACTCCACTTTTTGAGGCGTGCGTTTGTGCACCGCCTAATTCCTCTTGAGTGACCTCTTCATGGGTCACTGTTTTGACCACATTTGGACCTGTTACAAACATGTAAGAGGTTCCTTCAGCCATGAAGATGAAATCGGTCAGGGCTGGGGAGTAAACCGCTCCTCCAGCACAAGGCCCAAGAATCGCACTGATCTGGGGAACGACTCCGGAAGCCATAGTGTTGCGCAGGAAGATATCCGCATACCCACCTAGGCTGGCAACTCCCTCTTGTATGCGAGCTCCTCCAGAATCATTGATCCCGATCAGTGGCGCTCCGGATTTGATCGCCATGTCCATGATTTTACAGATCTTCGCAGCATTGGTTGCTGAGAGACTTCCACCTTCTACGGTGAAATCTTGACTGTAAAGAAAGACTCTTCGTCCGTGGACTTCACCCCAACCTGTAGCGACACCATCTCCAGGTGTTTTGCGCTCTTGCATACCAAAATCGGTACACCTATGGGTGACCATTGCATCCAGTTCTTGGAAGGTTCCTGGATCTAGAAAGACTTCTATGCGTTCTCTTGCAGTTAATTTCCCGGCCTTGTGTTGGCGTTCTATACGAGCTTCTCCACCTCCATTTTTGGCGGTTTCGATTCTGGCACGGGCTTCTGCACGATTTTTCTCCTTCATCAGGAGAGCTCCTCTCGAGCGGCAGGGTATTGCACGAGTTCAATGAGTACTCCTCCAGAAGTCGCTGGGTGGATGAAGTTAATCATCGTTCCGTGACTACCAGGTTGAGCCTCATCATAGATTAACTGTGCACCTTGTTCTTTAAGACGTTTCAAAGTGGAGGACAAGTCTTCAGTTTTGTATGCAATATGATGAATACCCTCACCCTTTTTATCGATAAATCGAGCGATAGGGGAGTCAGCGGATGTCGGTTCTAGTAGTTCTGTTTTTCCTTCTCCTGTGTTGAGGAAGGCTACCAACACTTTTTGAGATGGAACTTCTTCTTTTTCTGAGACAGAGGCTCCTAAGCCGTCTCTCCAAAGCTGGAGTGATTTTTCGATAGATTTCACGGCAATGCCGACGTGATCAATCTTGAGTCCTGCAATCATCACTCGCCCTTTCCGTTCGATCGGAGTTGCTGCTGGAGGTCGGATACGATCTGTTCGAGTGGTGTTCCTGGCGGATATAGACGATGGAAGCCAGCGTTATTCAGTGAGTCCAGATCCTGCTTAGGAATGATGCCACCTCCAAACAACAAGACATCTTCTGCGCCTTGTTCAGTGAGGAGTTTAGAAACTTCAAGGAAATGAGTTTCATGGGCCCCTGACAAACTGGAGAGGCCTATCGCTTCAACGTCCTCTTCGATGGCTGCTCTGACGATCTGTTCAGGACTCGTTCGCAGGCCCGTGTAGATGACTTCCATTCCGGCATCTCTGAGCGCACGAAGCACAAGCCGGATTCCACGGTCATGACCGTCGAGTCCAGGTTTCGCCAATAGGATTCTGATGGGTCCGCTTCTAACCATGGTCTTGAAACTCCCCAAATACTCCGGTGAGAGCCGAACAAATTTCTCCAAGAGTGCAGCCCGACTCCAAAGCGTTAATCATCACCGGAATCATGTTTACTTCACCACGAGCAGCCTCTTCGACTTTTACTAAATGATTTTGAACAAGATCGTTGTCACGATTTTCCCTGTGTTTTTCGAGAGACGATTTTCGCATTGCTTCAACCGCAGGATCAACACTAAAGGGCGCTTCTGGAATTTCGCCGTCTCGTTCGACTCCTACTGGAGTTGATACACCCGAATCTTGATCTAATTGTGCTCGGTATGCACTGTCTTCGATGGCTCTTCTTGCAAATCCATCTCTGATGGCATGGATCATTCCTCCTCGTTCGTCAATATCCTCGATGAGGGATAGAGCCTCTTTTTCAATTCCATCGGTCAGCTCTTCAATAAATGGAGAACCTCCCAGTGGATCGACGCTGTCGGGGATTCCAGATTCTGTCGCAATAATTTGTTGGGTACGAAGAGCAAGACTGGCCGCTTCCTCACTCGGTAAGGACAATGCTTCGTCCCAACCGTTGGTGTGAAGAGATTGTGTGCCACCTAGGACCGCAGCGATGGCTTGGATCGTCACACGTACCACATTATTGGAAGGTTCCATGGCTTGAAGTGTGGAGCCACCGGTTTGACTGTGGAACCTCAGTTGGCAAGCTTTGTCATCGGTGAGCCCGAATCGTGTTCTGCAAATATTTGCCCACATACGACGAGCCGCACGGAATTTTGCTATCTCTTCGAAGAGTTGATTATGGGAGTTGAAGAAGAATGAGAGTCGCCTACCGACAGCTACGAGGTCTAGTCCTCGATTTTTGCAGGCTTCCATGTAAGCGATACCATCTGCAAGTGTAAATGCGATCTCTTGAGCAGCAGTCGAGCCCGCTTCACGGATATGGTAGCCACTGATGCTAATTGGATAAAATGAAGGCACTTCCTGTTGGCAGTACTCTATGACATCAACCACGAGCCTCATCGATGGTTCTACCGGGAATCTTTGAGTTCCCCTGGCAATAAATTCTTTAAGAATGTCGTTTTGGAAAGTTCCACGTAGTTTTTTCGGATCCACTCCTCTGCGTTTTGCTAATGCGACCAGTAGCGCAAGAAGAATTGGAGCAGTGGAATTGATCGTCATTGAAATACTCACGGAATCGATAGGAATGCTATCGAGAAGTAAATCCAGATCGTCAATCGTATTGATGGGAACACCCACTCTTCCCACTTCACCTAATGAGGCAGGGGCGTCACTGTCATAGCCGATTTGCGTCGGCAGATCGAAAGCGACGGACAATCCGGTTTGACCCTTTTCAAGGAGATAGCGAAACCTAGCGTTGGTCTCAGTAGGGGAGGAGTAGCCCGCATACTGGCGCATCGTCCAGAGTCGACCTCGGTACATACTGGGATGGATTCCCCGAGTGAATGGGAATTCCCCTGCACCGGGCTCATTGAGGTCATGAGCTTGCATGGGACCTATCGGAAGACCTCCGGCGGTCAGAAAGTGATCCTGACGTTCAGGGTGCTTCT
>JADHSM010000018.1 GCA_016776905.1 Planctomycetota bacterium
CGGAACTCGAAGCGAGAAACACTACTGGCTCGACCCCGTTGCTGATCGCCGCAATGTTCTCCTCCACTCCTGAGATTGTGGCGCTGCTTATTGAGAAGGGTGCGGAAGTCAATGCGAGAAACACTGATGGCAAGACTCCATTGATGTTCGCCGCAGGGGAATCCTCCACTCCTGAGATTGTGGCGTTGCTTATAGAGAAGGGCGCGGAAGTCAACGCGAGAAACACTAATAGCTGGACCCCGTTGATGTTCGCCGCAGAGAACTCCTCCACTCCTGAGATTGTTCAGCTGCTTCTCGAAAAGGGTGCGGAAGTCAATGCGAGTCACACTGATGGCTGGACCCCGTTGATGTTCGCCGCAGAGATCTCCTCCACTCCTGAGATTGTTCAGCTGCTCCTAGAGAAGGGTGCGGAAGTCGAAGCGAGAGGCCCTGCTGGCGAGACCCCGTTGATGCTCGCCGCAAGGAACTCCTCCACTCCTGAGATTGTTCAGCTGCTTCTCGAAAAGGGGGCGGAAGTCAATGCGAGAGGCACTGCTGGCTGGACCCCATTGATGATCGCCGCAGGGAACTCCTCCACTCCTGAGATTGTTCAGCGCCTTCTCGACAAGGGTGCGGAAGTCAATGCGAGTAACACTGCTGGCGGGACCCCGCTGATGGCCGCCGTAGCGTTATCCTCCACTCCTGAGATTGTTCAGCTGCTTCTCGAAAAGGGGGCGGAACTCGAAGCGAGAGACACCTTTGGCTTTACCCCGTTGATGCACGCCGCAAGGGGCTCCTCCACTCCTGAGATTGTGGCGCTGCTTATAGAGAAGGGCGCGGAACTCAACGCGAGAAACACCGTTGGCTGGAGCCCGCTGATGTTCGCCGCACGGTTCTCCTCCACTCCTGAGATTGTGGCGCTGCTTTTAGAGAAGGGCGCGGAAGTCAACGCGAGAAGCACCGATGGCTGGACCCCCCTGATACTCGCCGCACAGTTTTCCTCCACTCCTGAGATTGTGGCACTGCTTATAAAGAAGGGAGCGGAACTCGAAGCAAGAGATACCAAAGGCTTAACCCCGCTGATGCTCGCCGCACAGTTCTCCTCCACTCCTGAGATAGTGGCGTTGCTTATAGAGAAGGGCGCGGAACTCGAAGCGAAAAGCACCGAAGGCTGGACCCCGCTGAGGGTAGCCGCACAGTTCTCCTCCACTCCTGAGATTATTGAGCTGCTTATAGAGAAGGGCGCGGAACTCGAAGCGAAAAGCACCAGTGGCTGGACCCCGCTGATGGGCGCCGCAGCGTTCTCCTCCACTCCTGAGATTGTGGCGCTGCTTATTGAGAAGGGCGCGGAACTCGAAGCGAAAAGCACCGATGGCTGGACCCCGCTGTTGGCCGCCGCAGCGTTCTCCTCCACTCCTGAGATTGTGGCGCTGCTTATTGAGAAGGGCGCGGAAGTCAACGCGAAAAGCACCAGTGGCTGGACCCCGCTGATGGTCGCCGCAGGGGACTCCTCCACCCCTGAGATTGTGGCGCTACTTATAGAGAAGGGTGCGGATGCTCTTGCCAAAGACAAAAATGGGAAGAAGGCCATCGACCACGCTCAGGAAAATGAAAAACTCAAGGGCACTCCCGCCTACTGGAAGCTCCACAAAAAATCGTTTGAGTGAGACAAACAAAATCAACTTCAATGAGAACGAGAGATTTTAAAAATGAAAAACGGATTTTTAATCATCGGAGCACTGTTACTGGTCACCGTCTTTTGGGGCTGCCAAGGTTTGAACATGGATTATGGGAAACCAGCAGCTCAGTTCCTTGAAGAAGACGTCGCAGAATTAGGAAAGAATTATCTTCGAAAAAAAATCACGATCAAAGGAGTCGTCACCCGAGTGGAGGTGAGTCCACCGAAAGATGTTTCAATTTTTCTAGGACACGGTATCGAATGTGATTTGGGCGATGTCGTCAACGCTGCAAAGCATTTCAGTATCGGTAAAACGGTCTACATGGACGGAATTCTTAGAAAATGTGAACCCGGTACAATTCTTTTGGAGCCCGTATTGGAACGCGATCCCAAAGCCCCTTTTAATCCCAAGAAATAACATCTCACTTTAGTATATAATTCGTCATTCCCGCCACGGAGAATGGCCTAGCAAATTGAGAAGTCGTCGAGTTTTCAAAAAGGTGGCCAGCGAATGAGTCGAGTCGTCATTGATAAACCCTATCAATTTGTTCCCCCCTTTCGGGGCAGGCTCTTACCCCGAATTTTGGGACGATTTCTGCTTCCTCCCACCCTGAAAAGAAACTTCGGAATCACTTCTGCGATCGTCGAAGGAGCCGATAAGATTCGACAAGCGCACAAAGCCGGCCATAGCATTATCCTCACACCGAATCACCCCCACCCCGCGGACCCATTAACTCTCTTTCATCTTTCCCAAGCGACGGGAAGCCTTTTTTATGTCATGGCCAGTTGGCATCTTTTCATGGAAGGAAAGTGTCAGAGATTTCTGATTCGAACCATGGGAGCGTTCAGCATCTATCGAGAAGGCATGGACCGAAGATCACTCCAGTTCGCTATGGAAGTTCTCGAATCCGGGGAGCGGCCCTTGGTCATCTTTCCAGAAGGAGCGGTCACTCGAACCAATGATCTTCTTTCACCGTTGATGGAAGGAGTCTCGACCATCGCACGCGGGGCAGCAAGAAAACGAGCCAAAGCGGATGGAGGAAAGGTACTGCTCTTTCCACTTGCGATCCGGTACCACCTTGAGGCCCCCTTAGATTCCAGTATTGAGCCCACCCTCAGCGAAATGGAACAAAGACTTTCGTGGAAATCTCAGGCAGATATGCCACTCCTCGAACGGGTTCGAAAAGTGGCTCGTGCTCTACTAGGACTGAAAGAAATCGAATTTCTAAACGAAGTTCAATCGGGCGACCTCTTCGAACGATCAGACCGGCTCATCAATCACCTTCTTCACCCCCTTGAGGAAGAATGGTTCTCTCAGCATCGCGAGGGCAGCACCGTTCAAAGGGGAAAAGACCTTCGCTCAGTAATATTAAAGGGGATGATCAGCGGAGAAATTGACGACGCAGAAAGGGAGCGTCGCTGGCATCAATTTGGAGCTCTCGCTCTTGCCCAACAACTCTCTCTCTACCCACGGGGTTATCTTTCCGAAGATGCTCCTCATGACCGTTTGTTAGAAACCGTGGAACGATTGGAAGAGGATTTCACCGGCAAAGCACGGGCTTACTCTCCCAGGTCTGTGACATTGAAAGTATGCGACCCAATAGAGGTTCCAGCGAAAAAAGAAACCTCAGATGAGGTGCCCTTGCTGGACCAACTCGAGCAAAGCCTCTCAGATGCTTTGGATATTCCTGCAGACTTATAATTTCGAATCATCGAAAACGGCAGCCCACTCAGCCGAATCTCTGAAAAACTATCAAAGAGATGGTGCTAAAATGGGGCTTCGTAGATCTCACCGCGAAATCACGCCGCGAAATTGATCAGCGACTTTCTTTGCTCTCCAAAATATGAAGGGCTGGAGCCTTCAGAATCATACGGCGACATTTTTTAAGACTTGCCGTCGTTACAAAGGGACACCTTATTACGACAGCACTCATCCAGTATAAGGGTCAAGAATTACGATCCTTTCTCCTCGTGGAAGATCGATGTATATTGAATCTCTCAGGTCTCTCCCCCAACGAAGAGAAAGAGTTCATATGCTAAAAATCATAGGAGCACTGATTGCGGGACTGATCGTCGGCATGGCTGCAAACATGATATTGGTCACTCTTAATCTCAAATTGTTTCCAGCATCGACCCCCTTAAATAATCCTGAAGCATGGAATGACTATATTGTTTCACTCCCCGATACGGCTTTTATTATTCCGGTGTTGGCTCATCTCTCTCAAGCATTCTTTGGTGCCTGGGTTACTGCACGACTGAGCCCCACCCAGCCCTTTAAGTTTGCTATGGCTATTGGGGTACTTTCGCTACTGGGTGGCATCCTCAATGCGAGCTCCTTGCCCATCCCCATCTGGATGTGGCTAGAAATGCCTTTTTATCTCATACTCGCGGGAGTGGCGGGCAAAATAGAGCTGAACAGGCGAGGTTCCTAGATATCTCGCTTCGGTGGACTCAACCTTGCACTGAATCCAGTTTCACAAGATTCCGCCAGACAAGACCCCAAAAAACTTTCCGCCCATTTTCAAAAGACTCCGATTTCCATCGATGACGGAGTCCAACTGTCTCCACAATCCGGATTATTGAGGATAAGTCACAGATATAGGAGAAATCCCTCATGAAGAATGATCAGCATGCCCACTATCCTCTCCCTGATCCCTTGATGGGGCTTGCAGAACTTATGACAATGATACGAGCGGGAGAAACCTGTCACTTCACAGGCATTCAGGAATGAACTCCTGTTTGAATGTTCGTTAATCAGCCCAACCCCCAGCGAAAGAGGATGATTTGTTCGGTATTCCCTCTCCGGCTTTACTGCGACCTCACTTATGGCTGTCCCTTGCCCTTCTTGCGCCATTTTTGATCCTCGGATCTCCGAATCTCGGAGCTCAAGTCTTAGATGCTCCAGAAAATTTATCCAGCACTGCAGCGATCGTGACGATTCTCGGTGGGATTGATGCTGGAACGGCAAAAGATTTCAAAGCGACCGTCGAGCTTCTGAAAGACAAAGATCTTAAATTTCTGATCATCAAACTCGACACTCCTGGAGGAACGATCGAAGCGAGTCGGGAACTGGCCGACTACATTGATAATCTTTCAGATACCGGCATCGAAACATTTGGCTGGGTTCCCAATGGCCGAAGCGCATACAGCGGCGGAACTTTGGTCGCTTTTTCATGCCGCAACCTCGCGATGGGCGATAACAGCCGGATCGGGGACGTCCAACCCATCGATTTCCTTGGAAACGAATTACCTGAAAAAATTCAGACGACGGTGCGTGCGGATATGCGCCGCTGGGCTCGAGAACGTGGTTATCCAACAGCCTTGGCTGAAGCCATGGTGACAAAAGAACTTGGAGTTCTCAGAGTTCGGAGTGGACAAAGATCCGAAAGGTACTTAACGGATCAAGAACTCGAAGACTTGACCCCCGCCGAACGAGCGGCGTCTTCAGTAGAACGCATTGTTGAATCAGGAGAGATCCTCACGATCGATGAAGAAGAAGCATTCGAGTACGGATTTATCAGTTACATCTGTCAATCTCCTGAACAGCTTCTCTCTGATTTCAATCTGGGTCACCTCAACGTGCTCACTTCCCAGGAAATTCTGGGGCAAAAACGTATTGGTGACGCTGGTGGCATGGCGATGGACGCCTTCAGAGGTTGGAGCCGATTCATCAAGTTTCTCTTGGTGCTCGGAGCCGCCATCGCTCTCGTCTTAGAACTGAAGCTCCCTGGAGTCGGTCTCGGCAGTGGTCTAGCACTGGCGTTTGTATCCGTATTCATGCTGTCTAATTTCGCAGATGGCGGAGTCGGCTGGGTTGAATTGACCACTCTCGGTATTGGTTTCTTTTTAATGCTATTAGAGCTGTTCGTGATTCCGGGGTTCGGGGTGGCAGGCATCGCCGGAGTGGCTTCCATCGTCACCGCCATGGGACTCTCTTTTCAACCTGCGAACGAAACACTGGACCTCGTCCAACTCAGTCAAGACGGGCTGAGTGTCCTCGCTGCTCTCGTCGGTGGCCTATTGACGCTTTTCCTACTCAGTTTCATTTTACCCGGATCCAGAAGGTCGACCGGATCAGTCATTGATAACTCGACCCTCGCCAGCGACGACGAGTTTGAATCAGCACCCGAATTTTCAGGGAATCAGTTAACCATAGGGCAAGCAGGATCGACCCTCGAACCGCTGCGCCCTGCAGGTAAAGCAGATTTCGACGGCATCATTGTCGACGTCGTCTCTCAAGGCGATTACATCGAAAAAGACACACCCATTGAAGTTCTGGAAATCGAGGGCAACAGGATTGTCGTTATCAGTAGAGAGGATCAATAACCATGGAATGGTGGTTACTTTCCATGCTCTGCCTAGGCGGCTTGGTGTTGATCTTCTTAGAGGTCTTCATTCCTAGCGGAGGTCTTCTCGCTATCTCGGCTCTGTTATGCATTGGTTATTCCATTTGGGAACTCTACCTTCAGGGATACACAATGGTTGCCGTGCTCTGTGCTGCCTTGACGTCAGCATGGTGTGTATTCCTGTTTAAGTTCTGGCTACGCAAAGTCGGCCTCAACACAGATTTAGCAGAATCAGACTCTATCGGCGACGACGTCAAAATGTCGAAAAATATGATCGGACAAAGAGGAATGGTGATGACCGATCTTCGTCCAGCCGGGATCGCTTTGATCGCTGGTAAGCGACTCGACGTGGTCGCCCTCCAAGGATATATCGATAAAGGTGATTCGATCGTCGTAATTAAATCTGACGGCAATCGCATCGTAGTTAAAAAATCAAATGAACAAGAAACTACTGACTGATGACCGACATGGTCTCAGAATTGAAATAGAGGAAATCAGATGACTCAATCCTTCTTGGATCTTCAGCCAATCTTTGCTCAGGTCCCAATGCCCGTGCAAATTGCAGGCTGGTTCGTTGTTGGCATTCTTGCCATCATTCTCTTCATATTTTTCATTACCTTTGGGCGATTGTACATTCAGGCTCTCTCTTCGGGTGTTCGGATTGGAGTCCTTGAGTTCATTGGCATGTGGTTACGTAAAGTGAACCCGCGCCTCATCACCGATTGCTTAATCATGGCCAACAAGGCTGGGCTCAAGGATGTTCAAGCGAATAAGCTCGAAGCCCATTACATGGCGAAGGGCAATGTCCAGAGAGTCACACAAGCCCTTGTCGCCGCGAGCAAAGCGCACATTAATCTCAACTTCGATCAAGCCGCAGCGATCGACTTGGCCGGACGTGACGTCCTCGATGCTGTCAGAACAAGCGTTCAACCCAAAGTCATCGATGCACCTTCAAAAGACCAAGCACGCTCAACAGTGGACGCCGTCGCAGGAGATGGTATCCAATTGCGAGCACGAGCACGTGTTACTGTAAGAACCAATCTCGGCCGACTCGTTGGTGGAGCGACCGAAGAAACTATTATCGCCAGGGTTGGTGAAGGAATCGTCACAACCATCGGTTCTTCGACAAATCACAAAGAAGTTTTGGCAAACCCCGACCTCATATCAAAAGCAATCCTTGAGAAAGGTCTCGATTCAGGAACCGCCTTCGAGATTCTCTCCATCGATATCGCGGACGTGGATGTGGGTGAGAACATTGGAGCAAAACTTCAGGCAGAACAAGCCGAAGCAGACAAAAGAGTCGCTCAGGCTCAAGCCGAGAAAAGACGTGCTCTCGCTGTGGCAAAGGAACAAGAAGAGGTTGCGTCCATCGCTGCCAATAAAGCAGTTCTAGTGTTGGCAGAAGCTGAGGTTCCAAAAGCAATCTCAGATGCATTCCGAGCTGGAAACTTAGGTGTGATGGATTACTACCGCCTCAAAAACCTCCAAGCCGATACCTCCATGAGAGAAAACCTGGGACATGATGAAAATTCAAATGCTCAGAATCTAGATTCATAAGGACCACTCATGGAAAAATGGATCCCAATTCTGTTGTTTATCGTCATTCCACTGATCAATAGGATCTTGGAAGCGAGTAAGGCTCGTGCTGAAAAAGCTTCTGCTGAACTAAAACGACAGGAAAGAACAGAACGCAGGAGAAATCGTCGGGGATCGGCAAACCCCACTCCAATTCAGGGGAATACCGAAGACGAATCTTTAGAAGAGATTCTCATGAGAGGTCAGCCCCCCGAGTTCAGAGCTGATCTGCAAAAAGAAGCGGAAGAATGGGGCATCGATTTAGGTGGTGGCTGGCAAACGGTAGGACCACTTCAAGAGGAGCCATTTCAGCAAGAATTACGATCTGAGGAATTACCATCTGCGGAATTACCCTCTGAGGAAATGACGTCGCAAACGGGGCGAGAACCATCTGCCCCGGTATGGACCCTCCCCGATGTTCCGGAAGATTATGCCCTCGGTCAATCTTCCGACGATGCATTTCACTTGGAGCCGAGTTCCGAAAATGAAGCCTACTATACGACTCGGCTCCCAGGGCCGCAAAAAAGCCTGCATTCATGCAGTAAAACACGCCGAACGATCAGCAGAGCCCAACTGAGGGAACATCTGATCTGGCGTGAAATTTTAGGCCCTCCACATGTCCTCAGGGATGATTTGTAAACTTCTGATTTCGTCCCGGGGCCCGGTTCTCTAAGGACCGACGTCCCGGGAGGTTTCTGCGGTACTTTCCCGCAGAATGAACCCACAGATTATTCATGTTCAGGTGACGTGGAACTCTCCAGCATTTATCATGTTTGACTGTAAGCCAGAATCGAAGACTCAGCCGGAGTGGCGGAACTGGCAGACGCGGCGGATTCAAAATCCGCTGACCTTTTGGTCTTGTGGGTTCGAGTCCCACCTCCGGTACCAGCCTTTTGACGACGAGCCCTCATTGCTACGAGCCGTCATTGCTACGAGCCCTCTTCGTCAGTGCCTTCTACGTCAGTGCCTTCTACGTCAGTGGCCTCTTCGTCGGTGGACCGCTTCGCTACCCGCTCTATTCGTCACGAGACGAAATTTCTCTTGAGTGCTTTTCGTATCGGGTGGCGAAAAACACCTTCTCAAATGGACTCGAAGATTTCATGACTTCAGTCTTCGAGTTGAGACACAAAAGGGCATAAAAAAAAGGGCTCGCAAATGCGAACCCTTTTAAAAAGCAAATTTTTGTGTCGAGATTAACGTTTCGAGAACTGGAAGGAACGACGCGCTTTTTTGCGTCCAGGCTTTTTACGCTCAACCATTCTTGAATCTCGAGTCAAGAATGTTCCCTTCCTCAAGGTCAGCTCATTCTCTTCATTCAATCGAGCAAGAGCACGAGCAAGTCCCATGACGATGGCGCCAACCTGACCGGTCGTTCCACCACCCTTGACATTCGCCCATACGTCGAATGAAGCTTCAGACTGAAGAGCTCGAAGCGGATCAAAGATACGCTCTTGGTCAGGTGCAAGACGGAAGTAATCTGTATGCTCTTTGCCATTCACAGTCATTTTCCCGCTACCTTCGCGGATGCGCACGCGTGCGGTAGACGTCTTACGACGTCCAACTCCCCAGGTGTAGTCATTAGGCTTTGCCAAGTGTTCTCCTTATGAACCCGAGTCAACTCAGGTCCTTCCTCAATCTCATCTATGATTTGTTGGTAATACGGATTTTCTCAAAGTGTGGTGCTTGTGCATCCATGTCATGTTCTGCGCCAGGGAAGACTTTGAGCTTCGACAGCATCTTCCGGCCCAGTCGACTCTTTGGAAGCATCCTACGAACCGCAAGACGCACGACTTCTTCAGGCTTATTTTCGATCATCCACTCCATCGTGTTTGACCGCAGACCACCTAAGTAACCCGTATGGTAATGATAAAGAGTTTTTCCGCGCTTCGCGCCAGTGGTCAACACCAGCTTGGCATTCGTGACGACAACGTAATCACCGCCATCGACGTGCGCTGTGTACGTCGGCTTGTTCTTGCCCATCAAAATGTTGGCAATCCCGGAAGCCATGCGCCCGAGGATTTCCTCGGAAGCGTCGACGTGATACCACCCACGAACGACGTCCTCTTTGCGTTGGACGAAGGTCTTCTGAGGGGTGTAATTCTGCATTCTGTTCACCTTGATCCATTTCCCCCGTAAGCCAGAAACGTTTTTCGCTCTGGCCCGTTCATGATGGCACGGTCCACCAAGTCCAACGAAAGACCTGGCACTGGACTGTCCTGCACTTCCGGGAGCCCGAAGTGCAAGCAGGAATCGTATTTGTAACGCTGGAAGGTGTCAACGGACATCCGCTATTCCCGAGCGAATTTAACCGCAAGAGGGCAATTTATTGACTTTTTGGCTCGTCAGGGCCGATTTCGGGAGAATCTACGCTTTTGAGACCGCTGTTATCGACGGGATTTCCTTGCCCCCGAGAAGCTCCCAGTGAAGTGAGCAAATTCCGAGAGAGATCCTTGCCTTGATCCTCTCTCAAGGGGAGCAGGTACTCTAATCGTTCCCTCAGGCGGCTCAAATCTGCCCCACCTGCCATCTTCAACCAATGGTCCACTTCTGAGTCATTCAACCAAGGTTCGGCGGGGAATGGCACACCAGGAACCCGACTCCATGCTTTTTCCACTTTTTCGAATGCATCTGCAGGCCCTTTGCTTGAGCCGGCAACGAGCAAGACCTCTCCTGTTCCCGGTGGATACCAGATCTGTACTTGTCCCAGAGCCTGTCGGAATGAATCCAGAATCGCTGCAAATTCAGGAATATCGATGCGATAGAGTTGGAGCCACTGAATCACCACTCCTGTGGGCTTGACTCGACTGGCCAGGAGTTCATGAAAATCAGGAGTAAACAGAGGTGTCGACCAAGGAAGCCATGGTTCTGAAGGCTGAATCACGATGGCGTCCCAAAGCCTGAGGTTCTGTACCAGATAGGATCGGGCATCGTCGATGACGAGTTGCGGAGCGGTGCGTCCCAGAAGAGCCGCATTTTCATGAGGAAAAACCTCTGCTCCCGCAGGAGAGAGTAAAGCAGCTTTGACAGCCGGTTCGATTTCGAGAACGATGATTTCACCGTCCCAAGTCTCGACCGCTGAAGCAACGCTGGTGCCCCCCCCCAATCCGACCACCAAGAGTGACCCGGAGCCTTTTCCTGTCCAAGTGGGAAGTACTCCAAGAAGCACCTCTGTGGGCATGTCCGCCAAGCTGGGCTCACCGGGAATGAGAGGGACACTTCCTTCGATCCGTCCACCCACTCGCAGGTATCCCGTATTCTGAGCGGTATCTTTCTCGATGAGAACATTCCCTAGTTTGCCTGGGAAAAAACCTGCAATCTCTCGATTCTGCCAAGCGGTGAGGGCTTCTCCGCTCGCCACTTCCTGACGATCCCATTGAAATACGCCAGCCCCCATGAGATTGGAATCCCAATAACTCCCTGCAGAAGCGAGCAATAATGCTCCACAGAGAAATGCTCCCGCAGAAGTTCCATGGCCACTTTTCCGCAATTGGGGAACACCGACCGCAAATGTCAGAATTCCGCAAGCGATAAAGAGTCCCAGCAAACCATACTTGGGTAAAGCCCAGACCGCTGTCAGACCCAACCCGATCACCCCACCAATCAACTGCGCACCTTGCAAAACCCCAGCACCTCTATCAAGTCGTCCATGTTCGCCATGCAGAACCATCATTGCAGGCACGAGGATTCCGGCAAAAAATGAGGGGGGTCCAACAACCATAAGAATGATCAACACTTCGCTCATGTATACCCAGAGCCCTGCTGAGCCGGAGAACACCTGAACCGAATAGATAAACAGATGGGGAGCAAACGACAGTATCAGAAGTGACAAGCCCTGTGTAATCAGCCAAAGCGCCCAGCAAAACCTTTGAATACGTTCTTTGCCCACTCTCGATCTCAATGCCGGCATCGACTGAGCACCGAGGGCCGCTCCAAGAAGTGCAATCGCAGAAGTGATGCCAAAGATCGTAAGAGTCGACCCGAGGACTTCACCTAAAGCACGTACCCACCCGAGTTGGATCGACATGGAGATCAGTCCAACCCAAAAGGCAACCATGATGGAAGGATTCAAAACCGGGGCATCTCGTTCCAATAGCTCTGAAGGCTCACGTGTTCTGACTTCTTCGGCACGACAACAGGCGAGCAACATCAACATGGCACACGCCAAAGTTCCAAGTTCACCTAATCCCGGTAATAAGAGCAACGGAGTCAATGCAGCACCCACCGCACTTCCAACATCGAGTGCACAGACTCCGAATGACGTTCTTTCAAGAACCTGAGCGCGGGAAGTATTGAAAGCAGAGGTGATCGCTGCTCCTAGCGGAATAGCGCCACAAAGGAGAGGCAGTGAAAGCGAGATCCGAATCAGAGGAAGCCCTCCGATACTGCTGCCCTCAACAATAAAGGGGAGAAGGTAGATCACCCAAATTCCCGCTGGAACACAACCGAGAAGAGCGATGCGACACCAGTGAGAAGGTTGAGAGCGTCTTTCCTCACCCCGTGTCACCAGAATCTGACCCGCGGCCAAACCGAGAAGCGCGATGTTCATCGCCAACGCGACACCCTCAAAAGTATTACCAAAAACAGTAGCGAGATTTCTGGCGACAAGAACTTCAAGGATCATCAATGAGGCCCCTATGACAGCAAGTTTAGGAATTGCGTTCATAGGTTATGAGTCTCCCTGGTCGCCAGCATTTTCGAGTCCTTCTAATTCATTGATTCTATCCCGAAGTCGTCGCTTGCGATCTTCGTCGTCATCTCCCGACTCATCGAGGTGACGTTGATACCACTGCCGAGCTTCATCGGGCATACCCGCTTGATCAGCAAGAGCACCGAGTTGGACAAACATCGAGGGATGCTTGACCCCCTCCGTTTCCTGACGCTCAAGAAACAAAAACGCAGTTTCGGGACCCTGCTGTCGTCGAAGTACCTCTGTCGCTTCAAGAATGAATTCTGAGCGAGCTTCAAGCTTAACTTTATCCATCAGTTTCGAATAATTCTCGCCTGAGAGTTTCCACTCTCCTCGGCGAGCATCTAAACGAGCCAATCGAAGAAGGAGGTCTAGTCTTCTTTCCAACTCCGCAGGCCCCTCAGCCTGCTTTTCTGCTTCGACGAAGGCTTCCCTAGCCTTCTCTTCCTTCCCTTCATCCAACAGTTTCTCTGCCAACAGGGTCAAGGTGGATATTCTTGTGGGATCAGGAAGAGCTTCAGCTCCACCTTGTTCAATACGATCCCTCACAAGCATCTGACGAAGACCCTGTATCGCCTGTGCATTTCCTGGGAATTTTTCAAGAACCTTCTCAAAGTGAAAACGCGCTTGTTCGCGGTCTTGACTGGATAAGAGCAATTCCCCTAATGAAAGATGAGAAGGAAGATGTTCGGGATCTATTTCGAGGAGCTCCACGAGAACTTTACGAGCGTCCTGCGGACGTCCCAACTTCAGTAAACATTCCGCTTGGCGATATCTTGCAGTACTGGCACGCCCTCCGTCTTCGATAGTCCTCAATGCAATTTGGAAACAGTTGAGAGCCGATTCGAATTGTTCCCACTGAAGAAGAGACATACCTTCCTGATAGGACACGCGAGATGGGGCATTGCCTCCCAAATTAACGGCTACAGTTCGAGCCTTCTCGATATAGCCTGAAAAGGATTCCTTGTCAGCAATCGCTGACAATAACAACAAGGCCTCTAATTTCTGTTCAGGAAGTGTCGACTCAAGATCAACTAATCTATTTGCGGTATCACGAGCCGCTTCATCTTCTGAAAGTCGAATATGAACCTTCATCAGTTCAAACCAAGGCAAGGATTGCTCGGCTACCGGACTTCCATCCGTATCGTCTTCTTCAACGAGCTGTAACAAATCTAATTTAGCGCCCTCTAGGTGAGAGGCCGCAGCATTGAGTCCCGCTCTGATCTGTAATGATTGAAGATATGTCCCTTGTTGTAAGGCATCGCGTTGAACAGGCTCTAGAAGATCGATGGATCGAGTCAAACCGTCGATGGCGACTCTGTTCCACCCTTTATCTCTCGCGGCGTCTGCAAGACCAAACCAAGCTCTGGCACAGTTCGGCTGTTTTTCAGTAGCACTGGTCCATAACTCATATGGGCCTTGCCAATCCTGTAATCGGCTCTGAGTCATGACCGAGAAAACGATTAACACCAACGGTAATATCAAGGATCGCCACCCCGGATACTTTCGTTCCACTGTCACCAATAGAGAAGCCAACAGAAACAGGGGAGCCATCAGAGGAAGGTACAAAAACCTCTCTGCAAATCTTTCAGGATGCGGAATGATTTGTAGCACTGGCGAGAGTAACAAGAAAAACAAAGGCCAACTCAGAACTGAAAAGAACTCTGGTCCTTTTCTCCAAGCTCTATGCAACAGATACAAAACAAAGATCCAACCCAATATTGAGGTCCAAGGATCGAATGGCCCTGAAGAAGGGACGATTGCTGCATATGAATAATCAACAGTGAGATTGAACGGGAAGAATACGAGTAGGACGTAACGCGATAAAACTCGCCCCAATGTCCAAATAGTGGCCCATAAGCTCCCCCCCCAATACTCAGTGCCAGCTCCAGGATGGTGCTGACTGAGGAGATCCCAAGTCAAGGCCAGGACCACCAATAAAGAGGGCAACCAAATACGATATGAATGCCAACCATTCGAGAGAGAGAAACTCAGTTTCTCTCTCTCATCCTGATCTACAGGATTTCGATGAACACATGAAAAGAGAAACAGACAGAGAGGAAGCGTAGCGGCCATTTCTTTTGCAGACATCGCCAAAGCAGCGAGAAGCGCGATACATATACCGCGAGCCCACCCTCCGTGATTTCTGGAATACACGGCCAACAACAATGCCGAAAGATAGAAGAATGCGAAAAGCACATCTCGTCTGCCGGAAATCCATGCGACCGCTTCGCTCTGAACAGGATGGGTAAGAAATACCAGGGAGACACCCAAGGAAACGATGGCCCCTTCTCCCGGCCACCATTTTCGAATCATCATGCACAGTAAAAACGCGCAACCGACATGCAATAACAGGTTATGAATATGAAATGGAATCGTTGCTTTCGGATCTTCGGGATCAGAGATTCCCATCGATCTGAGGATCAAGACATCGAGTCGATACGAGATAAATCGAACGGGCCTAAACCCGGTTCGAACTTCATCTCCGACTCGAGGACCAGAAACAAGAATATCTCGCCAAGATTCAAGTTCTTCGCTCGGACCTTCCCAATCTCTCCATAACCATTCATGACCCGTGACGAGTCTTTCATCATCAAAGACCCATTGTCCATCCATCGCGGGAGCGTAAAGTACGAAACCTGCCAACAGAAGAATGAAAAATTGAATAACGGGCTTGTTCAAATTGTTCAAGTCATGACCTCGCATAATATCTGTGCCATGCGATGCGCACTGTCTTCTCGAAAAATGACCTTTTGACCTTCAGGTCTCAAATCTTCACGTTTCTGAACGAGCAATTCGGGACGATCGGTCAATTCACTCAACAAAGAAGTCAGCTGTTTCTCAATCGCAACGTCACCTGCTTCTGAAAGGTTGAACCAACCACTCTCGTCACTAAACAAGTCAGGGATTCCACCGACAGGAGTCGCAGCGACAGGTAGTTGACGAGCGATGGCCTCCTGAACAACCAGAGGAGTTCCCTCCCCATGGCTAGGAAGCAGTAGCAAATCAGCACTATCCATGGCTCTACGAACTTCTTTCAAATCCTTAGCCCCATACAATATCGGTTCATATGAGCCACAACCGGTCATGGGCCCCTCACCGATCACATGAAAACGAACATCTAGCCCATTTTCAACTGCCGACTGAACCGCTCGTAAAGCACGACCATAACCTTTGGATTCGATGCGTTCACCCACGTACAAGACCTGGAGTCCCGTGTTTTTCCTCGAGATCGTGCCCGGTTCGCGAAAGAGTGGATCAATTCCAACCGGCAGAACTTCGACTCCAGATATCTGATGTCGGTCTTCGAGTTCTTGAGCCATATCAGCACTGACTGCCAAGACTTTTGTCGCTTCCTGCAGTCCCTTTTTGAGAAACCAGCTTCCTATGCGTTTTCGGCCATGCACATGAACGTCACTCCCGTGGCACCAAACCACGACAGGAATGCCATGTTTCTTCGCCCACGAGGAAACGAGAAGTGCGCCCGGTACCGCCCAGTGCACCAGAATCACATTTTTTGAATCGGAACGGCTCCATTTTTTCAGGGACCGACGAGCAGAGAGTACCCATGACATTGAAGCTAAGGTGCCAGCCCCACCACTTCTGGGAGATTTCCCACCCGAAAAATATCGAAACCTGCGGATCGACAAAGGGCCATCTTGTTCCTCGACAGAATCTTTGGGATGAATGGCTGGAGCAAGAATCTCGGTCTCGAAACGGGAGGAGAGTTCCTCATGAAAATCGCGAATAAATCGTGCACGCCATGGTTCTACAGTACCTGGCCAGGAAGCAGAAAAGACTTTCAGACACGGCTTATCGATCACGTTAATCGTTCATGCTCTTCCTGAACATCCAGAACTCTACGTCTGGACTTACTTTGCATATTCGTTTTCCCAGAAAACCATTCTGCAAGGCATCCTACTAACATCAGTTGTAATCCAGCAAGACTGAGCAATGCTCCCAATACCAAAAGTGGATACCGATAATTGATGGTTCCATCCACAATTCTGGAATAGCCCAAAAATCCCAATATCAGGATTCCTGGAATGCAGATTCCGAGGCCCCATCTCAAGAGAGATCTACCTGGACGATCCTGGCCGCGAAGGAATATCAACAAAGTGATCAAATCAATGGAAGCTGAGAACGCTCTCGAAATACCGAAATGAGAAGTTCCCGTCTGACGAGGCCTATGGGGAACAGCGACCTCAGTCACTCTGTATCCCCAACGGGCTGCAACCAAATGCATGTAACGAAAATGACCTCCAGAGAGAGGAACCGACAATGCCAATTCACGGGACAGCACTTTAAATCCACAATTTCCGTCACGCAAAGGAGGACCGCCTACGCAACGCACGACACAATTGTAAATTTTAGAGGAGATTCTTCGACTGATATCATCCGCGCGATGTTGACGCCACCCCACAACCATATCGAAGCCATCTCTGACCCTATCAACCAATCGTTGAATCTCTTCGGGCGGCTCCTGTAAATCGGCATCGATAGTGGCTATCAACTGACCGGCAGAGATACCAAAACCAGCGGCTAACGCATCGCCTTTACCGAGAGATCTGCGTAATCTCAAAACCTTGCATCTAGGATCATGACTCGTCAACAACTCTAATTTCTCTGCGGTTCCGTCTTTGGATCCGTCATCGACAAAGATGACTTCAAAGCCCGCCACGTCCAACCATTCGAGAGAAGGAAGAACACGATCGAGCAAAGCGGGAATCGCTTCGATCTCGTCACGAACCGGAATCACCATACTGAGTTCTGGTTTATTCATCAGAGAACCTCCGGAACCATGACACCTTGATCTCTCAAGATTTCAGATAGATCCCAGAAATTTTGGATCACATGATCTGGCTTTGTTTCCCCAGTGATCGACCTAAATCGATCTTCACGGCTCACCAGTACGGTCACCATTCCGATTTCGTTGGCAGGATCGATGTCGTGAAGAGGGTTGTCACCAATGTAGAGACATTCGGATGGTCTCAAATTCAAATCCGTACATGCACGCTGATACAGTTTGGGATTTGGCTTAGAGATGCCGACTTGATGGGAAATGAATATCGCTCTGTGATCGAAGTAATCCAGCAGTCTCAATCGAATCAGTTTCTCCGACTGCTTCACTTCTAGACCCTCCGTAATAATACCCAACTTCAAGTCGGTTCTCGCCAAGCGGCGTATCATCTCGTGGGCATCTTCGAAGGGTTCTAAGAATCGGGTTTTCGTATCGTGATAAGCAACGATTCCTGCCGAGATAATAACGGCGGGATTGAGACCCTTCATCGATCGACGAGGTAATCGAAGCAATAATTTGTCAAAGTGGCCTTCATAGTTGGAAGAAAACTCCTTCACAACCTCGGCCAATTCCTCAAGAAGAACTTCTTCTTCCATCTCGAGCCCCGCCTTAATCATGGCGCGAACACTGGCTCTTCTCGCCCGTGCGGCAAAATCGACAGTCGAAAACAACGTGCCATCGATATCAAAAAATATGGCTCTTATTTGACTCATCAATACCACCCCGGTCAAAACACGAGGGTCGCCTCCAGGACATTATCCTGGCAGCGACCCTCGCAACTGACCTCACAACCTGAGGACTAGTTAAACAGCTTCTGCTCCTCGGCGCGAAGATCCACGATCTTTGCTGTAACGAGGATGTACAAGCTTCGCTTTTCATTCAGGTTTGCTTTCCTACGGAAAGCATTCTTAATGATCGGCAAGTTTCCAAGAATCGGCACTGTGGATTCGTAGTTCACCTCGTTCAATGAACGGAAACCACCCAGAAGTACTGTTCCACCATCCGGTACTGTTACCGAAGTGAAAGCTTGCTGAAGAGAAATCTCGGGAAGGTCGATCTCAACCAGACTGGCAGCACTTGAGAGTGTTCCCAAACTGATAGTGACTGTCGAAATGACTCCATTAATCAAACTCGCAAGCGTCGGACGAACATCCACTGTGATGTATCTGCGATCAGCAGAGATCACAGGACGCACATCAAGAACGACACCGTCTTGGAATGTATCGATGACAGGGTCAGCGACTTCCGAAACGACCAGTCCTGTACCACCCGAGACCAACTCGTAATCCTGAACGTAAGATCTTTGAGTGATCACTGAAACATGAACACGCTGACCATTGGAGGCCGTCACCTTCGGAGCAGTGACGATACGGGCTGATCTTTCTTCCTGACTGGCGCGGACAATAGCGTTGATCTGGAATGGATCGAGCCATGTGACCTGCATCGTCAAACCACGAAGAGTGGAGTTCAGTCTGGAACCCGCAGCACCACCGACAAATCCGTCGAGAATGTTCTGCATACGTCCGGCAGTTCTGTTCTGACCCATAACAAGAAGAGGATCGGTGGGATCACCCAAGTTGTTAAAACCAATGTCACTTCCGCCAGTGCCTGCACTGTTCAAGCTTCCGTAGGCCGTACCAAATCCCTGTCCGGGAGGCTGCCCAAGGTTTCTGTAATCGACACCGATATCTTCAAGGAAGTCGTCAACCATGTCGATAAAGCGAGCCTCCACAACAACGAAAACGTCGCTATTCGCACGCAGATTGTCGAGGAAGTCCATAATGGAGAGGTGCAACTCGCGAGTGGCATTGACGAGGATCTGCCCCTTATGGCCACTGATCGTTGAATTGGATTCGTCCCAACCGTCAGTTCCACCTGTAGATTCCTGAATCAGCTCAACGAGATCGTCAGGAGTTAACTCTGAATCTTCTTCCTCATCGAAGCCGCCGAAGTCGAAGGGGTTGTCTCCACCACCACCCTCACCTTCGTCATTACTGGAAACGCGAATCCGTGGTCCAGGGAAGTCTCTAATTTTGTTCAGAATGTCGGTGACGTTGTAGATGTCAAAAATCAACTCACCAAAAGCATTCTCGGGCTCTGTGATGAAGAGAATGTTCTCTTTAAAGGTGTAAGCCTTACCGGTGGCTTTCATGATCAAATCAAGAGCTTCGCCGAGCTTGACTCCGTCGAGAGAAAGGTTCACAGAAACATCTGTGGCGTCGATCTCAGGATCGATAGTGATGTTGAGATCACTCACGGATCGCAAGAACTCCACGACTTCTGCCAAGTTAGCTTCAGGGAAATCGAACGAAGTCGTTCCGGTAGCTAATGTCCTACGGATTTTGCGTATTTCCGGGGACTCCTCCAACTTTGCAGTGGAGAGATTTTCCAAACGCTTTTGAACTTCACCCTGCCAGAAACCTTTGTCTTCGGGGAAGCGGAATGGATCCTCGTAAGGGATAGCACTTCTTTCGAGGTCTTCCCAAACACGAGTGGTTTGTTCTTTTTCCATACCCAGGTAACTCACGTACCTGAAGGAACGCATGAACTCATTCGCTCTGTCCTGAAGGCGCTGTGCCGCCAAATTATCAGGATCGATTCCGAGAATCGTCTTCGTCAGCTGAATGGCTTCGCGGAAATCTTCACGAACCATGGCATCTTCGATGCGACCCATCAGAGTCGAGATTCTTTCCAGACGACGCTTCTCAGCTTCGCTGGTTAGACGTTCGGCTTCTTCGATGGCAAAGTTTTCTTTTTGCTCGCGACTTTGTTTATCGAGGTCGATTTTTAACTGGCGAGCCGTGTCGTAACTACTTTGGGCCTCAGCCTGAAGATCGGTGACATCAACACCATAATCGAACCAGATCAATCTCTCGCGGGCTCTCTGAAGAAAACTCAAAGCCTCATCGATGGAACCGCTCTCTAGAGCCGCTTTACCATCGGAAAGGAAACGAGTCGCCTCGCTGAGACGCTGCTCTTCAAGAACCCGTACTTCTTCACCGAACTGTTGAAGAACAGTTCG
Organism: Planctomycetota bacterium; assembly: GCA_016776905.1. Classification (GTDB taxonomy): domain Bacteria; phylum Planctomycetota; class UBA8108; order UBA1146; family UBA1146; genus UBA12191. Next base: position 20,089 of record JADHSM010000018.1, read on the forward strand.
GATCTCTCCATCACGACGTCCGAGGAACATCAGACAACGAGAGAGTTTCTCCTTGGCTTCCTGCAAAGTCGGATCGGCATCGAGCGCACGGCGATAGGCTCTCTCGGCTGCAGCGTAATTTGCTTCAGCAAAGTGCGTATTCGCCTGCTCCACCAACCAAAGTGCAGTGGCACGATTCGTCTGCGCTGCGAGATTAACCTCGTCGGCAACAGCCTTCACGTCCTTGTCACCAGGATCCTGGGCACGGGCAAACAAATCCTGTCCGGTGGCTTCAACTTCCTTACGAGGAGGCTCGAAAGCGACCTCTGTTGGACGAGGGTCCGCAGACCCACTGCAACCAGCGAACAAGAACAAGAAGACTCCAAGGCAGACGATGCTGCCAGGAAGCATGGAGGTTCCACGATGAACGGTACTGAAAGCACCGGTTCGGGGATTTTGGGTCTCAATCACGAGAGCACCCTTTCTTCTTTCGTCCATCCCTCCAAGGGCAAACGGACGAGATCTGCAAAATTCGATTCAAATGACGTCAGAAGGACGCAACCTTCCGAAACGTCACCTTTAGTCCATCGGAGTTTCCGGCTGGGCAAAGGCTATGTTTTCAATCTCCAACTTGGCACAAATGTTTAGAACGTCGATCACGTACTTGTATGGCACTTTTTCTGCAAAATCGATCACCACAGGCAACGAAGAATCTGATCCGAGAGACACATATGTATCCTTGCGGCGTAGTATGTGCTGCTCAAGATAGATCAAATCTGGCCCCGGAACCCCGGTGAAATTCTCAAAGTCGGAATCCAAAACGTCGCTCGTCGGAACCTGAGCTTGATCTGCGTAGACAACCACTTGATCCGCCTGATACAGCAACGTTACTCGGCAATTCTCAGACAGCATAGGTCTGCTATTGGACTCGCCCTTATTTTTCGGCAGATAAGAACGTAACGTTCCCTCTGGCAATTTAAACTTCGTGGCAAGCATGAAGAAGATCAGCAACAGAAAAACGACATCAATCATCGGTGTCATATCCGCTTCTGCTTTATTGGCATCGGGATCGACAACTTTACGCCTGGCCATTTCTTCTCCTTTCAATGCTCACGAGTACACCACTTAAAAACAAACCGAAATGCGGTCTGTTACTCAACCTTGTAGGGGTCCTCAAATCGTTCTCCGATAGCCGCGCAGCGGACTTTGAAAATTCTGGCCTTTGAACAGGCAGCAAAAACTTTGTGTATGTTTCCACTCTTCGCACCCTGATCACACCGAATTGTCACTTCGAGTGTCGAGAGCTTCTGTGTCGGATTATTAGGATTATCTTCCCAACCTCCGTAAGCCTCAGCTTCTAGCCTCAGACTCAACTCCAACTCTTCAGGTGTCATCGGAGGTCCATTCATCAACTGAATTTGCTCTTGACCCTCAGAGTTAAAAGACACGTTCACAAACAAAATTCTCGAACCTGGCTGTGGTTCCTCAACCGTCGCTTCTGAAGCAACGGGGAGTACAACCACAGCTTGCTGAACAGTCAATTCCGTTACGACCATGAAGAAAACAATGAGCAAGAAAACGATATCGATCATGGGCGTCATGTCCATGTCGACTCCTTTCTTGACCAGTACGATTTTCCTCTTCTTTTTCGCCATTATCTATCCCGTTCAGCCTAGTTGGCTTCTGCATCGTCAAAGCGGGCCATCAGTTCAGAAGCAATACTGCTCACCTCTACTGAAGCACCGTCAATGATCGTCTTTAGAATGAAGTACGAAACCGTCATGGGGATCGCCACGATCAAACCCATCATGGTCGTCATCAATGCCTCAGAAATACCACCAGCGAGATCTTTTGGCTTGGGAGATGTCTTACTTGTTGCGATCACATTGAAAGCCCCAACCATCCCCATCACTGTTCCCAGCAATCCAAGCATGGGCGAGATGGCAGCGATCAGTGAAATATAGCTGATCTTTCTGTGCAATTCCGAGGTTTCCATTTCGCCCGCTTCTTCCATCGCTTCTTCGATGTCTTCGTACGGACGATCAATCTTGGGAAGTCCTGCAGCAAGAACACTGGAAAGGAAACTCGGCTGTTGCTCTAGTGCATCGAGAGCACCTTCGTAATCATCCGTTTCAAACAATGTTTCGACATGATCCAAGAGGTCTGGTGGCACGAGGACATCCCTGCGCAACTGCATCCCGTACATCATCGTCAATGCCATTCCTGCTGCTGATAGGAGGATAAGAATGACACCGACAGCACCTGCCTTTGCAATGTTGTTGAGAACTGAAACAGTCTCCACAGCATCCGATTGCGGAACCGCAAAGGCAGACTCGCTAACCCCTACGAATATTGTCAACATCAACATGGTCAAGAGAATCGGTCGGGTTGCGATCGCAGCCCAAGTCTTTCTCATGAAACCGGTCCAGTTCATCATTCTGTCCTCTCTCACCTGAATTGATCTCGACATCATTTTTTACTCCAGCGTGAGTCCGGAGCCACTTGCTTCAGTCGCTGATTCAAGCTTTCGGCCCTATCGGAGTCACCTTGTTTTTTTGCTAATTCTTTTGCTCGGTAAAGAGACTCGGCAAGCACTTCTCCATTGCCCGTCGAAGCCATCACTGCAGCACGCAGATAACGAATCATCGCCCACTCCAGCTTCGAGGCGTCTCCCCCAGCTTGCTCTTCTGTAGAGCGAGCCCAGATCAACCAGCCATGGGCACGTGCTGAGGTATAGGCTGCGATTTCCTTGTTGCGGCTTTCCAGAATCTGCTGACGAATAGTATCCGCAGCCTGTTTCCATTGCTTCTGCCCTTGCTGACCACTGGCGTAGCCAATCCAGGCTGAACAGATTTGATCGGTAGAGGCATTGGAATCATTAGAAACTGAAGAGAACTCTTCACGGGCCTGCTGCCATTTTTCCTGCGACAAAAGGCTCTGAGCTTTGGACAAACGAGCACCGAGAACCCAGCGCTTCCCCATACTGCCTGAAGCCAAGCGAGAGACAGAACTCTCTGCTTCAGAGAAATCTCCGGCTTTCCGGTAAGCCTCTGACAAAGCCATGCGTGCATGAGGAACATAAAAGTCTTTATCGCTCTCGAATTCGGTGAGGTACGCCTTCAAAGCAGAAACTGCCGTCGCATACTTTGCAGATTCGACGTCACCCCAGCGTAAAAGAGCGAGCCCATGCATGTACATGGCACTCGATTTCTTGAGAGCGTCACCCATGCTAGTTGCAGCCTTAAAAGAACTTGCAGCTGTCTCCCAGTCGCCTTGCTCAAAAGCACCACGTCCGCGGGTTAAGCTTGAAGACTCTCTCGAAAAGATCAACTTTTCAACTTTGTCGGCATTCACTTTTTGAGTAGTACTCACACCGGGAAGACGAAACTGAACCTGCTCGTAGCTGGCGTTAGTAATCGTCACATCTTCATAGTTGCGTCCACCGCTGACAATAATCTGATCGGCTTGTAGTCCCCCTGCGAAGAACGCAGGCAGCAATACCCAGCAAGCCATCATACAGAACTTCATCATTTGGCGAACAGCTCTATCAGCAACAGTTAGAATGGGGTCGTTCACGAGAGTTCTTTCCATCATTTACAATCACTCTCCAGCTTATCAAATCTTGCCTGGAGATCTTCGGGGGCAAAAGAAGACGTGTTGTCACCGACCATAAGACGACGACTTCGTATCAGTTGCACCACATCTTCACATTTATTGAGTGCCTTCAGAACCTCCATGTACTGCAACCAAACGGACCAGTAGTCCCTTTCGAAAACAGCTGTAGTTCCACCGGCAAAGACCAGAGATCTTCGTCTTTGATCAAGAATCGCGAGTGCATTTTTAAGGTCTTCTGACATTGAATCCAGACGCTGTGCTGAGTTGTCTTTCTTATAAAGACCCATTTCCGCAAAGGCGCGCTGAACAAACACGAACGGAGCTTCGTTGTAAGAACCGTTCACCGTTTGATCTCCATAACGATCGATGATCGTATTGAGACTTTCGATAGCATCTCGGTGTTTGCCCGCGGCATTCGCCGCTTTTGCTCTGAAGTAAGACACGCCTATGACTAAAGATTCTTCCTCAGTCTGACTGGCAGCTTCAGCAGCAACCGCGAGCATCTCAGCCGCTTCAGCGGCAAAACCTCCGTCGATCAGGATAGAAGCTAACCCCAGACGAACTCCAGGTCCGGCTTCTTCATAGTTCGCTCCTGGTAGAGCGATCCATGCCAGAACCAGTTCCCCTGCTCTCTGAAGATCCTCTTTCTTTGAAGAAGAAGAGTAGGCCTCAATCAAGTAGTAGGTTCCGGCGACCAAAGAGGGATTGTCTCTCCAGTTCTTTTTCAACTCAGCAAGAACCCGCTCGGATCGTTCCTGTTTGGCGTTTGCAGAAAGGATTTCAAGAAGGAACAGAAGAGCACCTTCTCGATATACGCTATTCCCCGACAACGCATCCATAATCGGATCAAGGATCGAAAGCGCTTTCTCAGCATCTTTGCCCTTGTCACTCCAGTGCATCTTTGCCAATTCGTATCGCAGTACAGATTCGCCGCCTTCGTCGCGATCAGACCTGGCCTGCTCCAAGAGCGGAAGAATTTCACCGGAAGCATCTTTGATGGCTTGTTCCGAATCGGAGCTGGATCGGAATAAACATCGGGCTGCACCCGCTCGGGCCCTGTAGAAGAAGGGCACGGTGTTTTCGACACCATCCAACTTGTAGAGTTTCGAAACTCTACGGAACAAATCACGAGCTTTTCGATAGTCTCCCTCAAGTTCAGCCTCGACCGCTTGCTGGAGCTTTAGTTGCTCACTACCAAGACCTTTTGAGTTGTCGGCGAAGAGCTTTTCAGCAACGGGGAGAAGATCATCCCAAGCCCCACCGTCACCCCTCGCTAAGTCGCCAGTGATGGCAAAGAAGTTTTGCGCTGCCATCGACACCGAACGAGTATCAGGGTAATTTTCGGCAAGAACTTGATAAGAAACAGCAGCTTCAATAGTTCTTCCAAGTGCGTCGCTCGATTCACCTATTTCGTAAAGAGCTTCAGCGCGCCAGTTTTGGGTCTCTTTGTCAAAATCAGTGGCATAAAGAGCGAGCTTTGCGATCTCGATAGCTTCGCTGGGCAAACCCCTGTCTCGGAAACCTAAAGCAGCTCGAGTGTAGAACTCGGCGGGAAGGTTTCCTGCGCCCAACTCGACAAGCATGCTCAAACCCCGGTTAGCACCATTCACGATTTCTCGTGCTTGAGCGGGATCCGCGTCGTAGGCCTCTTGAACATCAAACTTGGCAATGACGTCCTTGATCAGTTTCATTCCTGTATCCCTGTCACCTGAAGCGATGCGGGTGACGCCCTCTTCGACGTCCAGCAATGCGGACAGAGTCAGCAAATCTGGATTTTCAGGTTTTGTACGATAGGGAAAACTAGACGCTTCTGCGTCGTAAAGGAAATCGAGTAAGTCGAGTCCATCTTCAGGCATGCCCGCTCGGTTATAGGCTTGCAAGGAACCCGTCAAAGCTTCGATCCTCATCTTACGAATGAAATAAATCACGTCGTCGCTAAATGGAGGATCAGCACTGGGTTCAATATCGACCAAAAGTTCCAGTTCAGAAGCCGCTTCCTGTGCCTTACCGGCGGAAGAAAGGGCTTGACCAAAAATCAACTGGGCTTCGTATCTTCTACCAAAATTTTCGTAGCGAGAACTGACGAACTCTTCAGCAAAACTGGCGAGTTCTAAATACTTCTTGTTCGAGTCTTCAGTTCCGTCAGGAAGCATCCCCGCATACACCTTGAAGGCGTTCAAACGGTTAAACTCCCAAAGGTCTCGCATGCGAGTGCTCGCGCCTAATTTTTCAGCAAGTGTGTCTTTTTTGCCGTCATCTGTATTGGTCATGACACTTTTTTCAGCGGCATCGACCTCTTCATTCAGCCTACGGATGTTCTCCACAAGAACAGTTTCGACATCCAGCGCCCAAATTCGATCTCTGTTCTCAATCGCCTTTTGACGTTGAGCGGGATTGGTCGAAAAGACGGCTTCAGTATTCGCATCGTCCAATCGCAACAATGAAGCCCGTACAGATTCCAACTGCGCACCTTTGGCACGCGGATGATTGGGGTACTTCTTTGCGAGCTTTTGGATTTCGCTTTCATAACCATCGACGTCACCGTCGAGCCTCATGGCGTCGGCGAGAGAAAACTCAAGGCTAGCACGCCCAGAGGAATCCACAGTTTTGATGCGTGAGGCTACCCACGTACGCAGCAAATCGGGGCTATCGTAAGTCAAGAGAAGTTCATTGACGAAACGTGTCTCTTCGGCGGTCAATTGGCCACGTCCCAATGATTGGGCAGGCGCCATCGTTGGTGCGAGTAGCACCAACAATAAGGCACACGAGGCGACGGCTCTGGGCCATCTTATTAATCGCGAAAGACACTGATTCATGAACACTCTCCTGGCAACGCCAGGCCCTTCAATGACTAGTTAAATCTCTTAAATTCCTCGTCGCGGATCACAGTGATTTTGGCACTGATCAGCACGAACAGGTTTGACTGCATGCGGGATTTCCCTTTACGACCAGCAAGGAGATCTAAGATCGGCAGTCTTGAAAGTATAGGAATGCCTGCTCTGGAATCCTGAGTGATCGTTCTCTTCAAACCACCCACAAGAACGGTTCCACCGTCAGGAATGGTCACTGTCGTCTTAATGTCGGTCACGGAAAGCACTGGGAACTCGACATTCAAATTCGTCAGGCCCAATGTGAGTGTCTTAAATCGAGACGGCAACTGCACTGCGAGAGTCGGCTCGATTTCAAGAATCACGTACTTACGATCATGGCTGACCGTCGGACGTACCTGAAGTATCGATCCAGAGTTCAGAATACCAATCACAGGGTTAATCACAGGAACAACACCGGTCTGGTTGACTTCGGCGTCCTCAATGTAGGCACTTTGGTCAACGACGAGTGAGTGTGAAATCTGCGTGTTGAAAGCTGTCACTCTTGGAGCGTCCAACTTCTTGGTTCGTTGTGTCTTTTGATTCGCTTCGAGAATCGCTTCCAGTGCATAACTATCCAGCACGTTGTACTGGAGAGCGAATCCACCGGTATCAGAAAGATTGAACGGTGACACGGATGATCCGAGAGGCAATGAGAACGCATTATAAACGGCAGCACGAACATCGATCTCACCCTGCGCGTCTACGATCTCGAATCCTGATGCAATTTGGGTACCCGCTCCGTCAATGTCATTGATGGGGTTTGGTAAGTTTGAGTTGAAGGGGTTTCCGTAATCCACTCCGATCGACTCCAAGAAGTTATCCTGAAGATCGATAAAGCGACTTTCCACCGTCACCATCACTCCAGTTGATTTACGCAAAGCGTCGAGCAACTGGATCAGTTTACGGTGATTATTAAGCGTGGTATTGGCAACAAGTTTACCATTCTGGAACTTGACGGCTTCACCATCTGACTCGCCATCGTCTCCGTAAAGAGCAGCAATGACAAGTTCCACTAAGATATCGCTGTCGAGTGTCGTCTCCTGAGAATCTTCTTCTCCACCAATGTCGAACAAGCCGCCGGCTCCTCCTTCAGCTCCATCCTGGCTCGATTGAAGAGCCAGCTTTGGAGCACGGAAGTCGGGTTTGTCCTTAGTGATGTCTGACACTTCATAAAACTCAAGGAAGATGTCATTTCTCACAGAATCAGAAGGCCCGATGAGAACGGCTCCCGAACGAATGATGTATGAGAATGGAGGATCATTACCTTGCAGCACTAGGTTCAGAACGTTTTCCAATGGAAGATCTGAAACTTCTGCCAAACGAACTGTTCCATCTCCGCCTTCGAGGGAGTCAGAAGCTTCCTTGGTCAGCACGAAATTAATTCCAGAAAGATCTCTCAGGAACTGAATGACCTGCTCAAAGGGCTCGTCTTCAAACTCAACGCTGGCCACACGAACCTTGAGTCGTGAACGAATCGTTTTCTCCTGCACACTCTCTACAGCAGAAAGGCGATCTTCAAGACTCTGCTCCTGACGTGAGATCCTCAACCACTCTTCACGAGATGGAAAGTTGAAGATGTCTGTGTAAGGAATCTCAGACTCTAGCTGACTCAAGAAGGTGCGATCCCACTCCAAAGTGGTCTGAAGCCCCGTATCGAGAATCTCGTAGAGATGACGGAGTTCAGCCGCTTCACGGCGAAGAGCTCTGACGTCTTTGCGGGAAGGATCCAATTGAAGAACCTCGTCGCAAAGAGTAATCACTCGCTCATATTCACGCTCAGAGAAGAGACGACGTGCTTGGCGGAGGATTTCATTGATCCGGTTTTGGACGAATGAAACGGAACGAGACATCTCGGCTTCTGCTTCCGAGAGGATTCTCATCTCGCGCTCACGCTTTTCCGCAGCCGCAAAGTCATTTTGCTGGCGGATCGATTCTTCCTTCGACTGACGTGCACGATTTTGTTGATCGCTCAGATCGTAATCGAATGGGAACCAACGAATGCGCTCCAAGACTTGATCAAAGATGGAGATGGCTTTATCGAAGTTCGCATCGTCAATGGCACGACGACCGGAAAGGTATAACCGTTCCAGTTCGAATACGTCTTGCTGAAGACGAATACTCTTCTCGTCCACCATGCGGCGCTGAAGATCTCGAATGTCTCCACTTCGATCACTGAGCAACATCAGAACAGTATCGAGAAGTTCTCGAGCGTTCGTGTTACTCGGATCAAGGCGAACCGCTTCTTGAAGCTTTTCCTCAGCTTCAATGTAGCGCAATTCGTTGATCAGTTTCTGAGCAGCATTCACAGCTTGCTTCGCAGAGCCAGACCTGGCTTGGTTCTCCAGATTGACGTCCCGAATCAAGCCATCCACACCCACTTCTTGGGCAATGGCCGGCTGTGCGGCGACGCAGAGGAGCAACAGGGCCATGGCTACGGTAGAGAATGGTATTCTCGCCATGACATTTTTCAGCACAGGCTCCCGGAGGGTTATCGACATCGATCTCTCCTTGCTTTTCGTTTCTCGAGATTCACTCATGAGTGATTCGTGTTTCTTCTTGGATGCCCACCTAGGGTCATCCGCCGATTTTTTGCTTTTCAAATTCTTCCGAAGAAACTATCTCCGGAACAGGCCTGAGGTCCACCGGGACCGAGACCTTTTTTATCAGCGATCGTCTCCGCCAAATAGACCCCCACCCGATGGGCGCTTCTTTTTGGCTTTGGCGGGCTGACTTTCCTCTACCGACTCCGGTTCACTTCCGGTTTCGTCGGATTCATCTTCGTCCCCACCCGATTCAGCAGGATCACTATCAAAGTTATCCCAACCACTCGGAGTCAAGGACAGCGGTACGTCATTATTTTTGAGGTAACTTCTTTTTCCTTTTGAATTCCTCAGCACCACGACACGACCATCTGCAGTGTCCTGGATTCGTTCAAGAGCGAAGCCAGTACCAAAGAGGTCATCCCCTTTTTCACCAGCAGCAGGCTCTGTCACAACTTTTGCGGATTTCTTGGAGGAACCAGAATCCCATTCCCAACTCGAATACTGAATCGTGGCACGCCCAGGAAGGAATTGGCCTGAAGAATCAAGGCGACCCACCTGTGCTCCACTGACCTTCCAGGCCATGTCTGCAGGCATCAAGACTGATCCGGTCGCGACTGATTCCTGCTGATGAGATCCATCTTGCGGAAATGCCATTTGATCCGGCCCCGTCGAGGCTTTCGTGACGATACGGTAACTGTATTCGCGACCCACTTCTAACTGGTTTGCCTTAATCGAAAAGGCAGCCCCTGAACCGAAATTCGAGAGATTGGTCACTTTAGCCCAATCCATATCTCCCGTCTTCATTTCGAGAGCACAAGAAGCGATCTCGCAATTCGTGAAGAGAGAATGACGTCCCGTAATCTCGTGGTAAGTCGCTTTTGAATCCGCATCTCTGATCACCTGCACACCCGAAATGTAAGCAGGCTCTATTGTCGGAGGAATCATAATGATTCTCTTGAGAACATCGAGCCTGGCAGGTTTGCGATAGAATGCCCACTCGGGGATACTCGCTTCCCCACTGATATCGTAAGCACTGAGAACTTCGTTGTGTACTTGAGGAATACTCAAGTCACCAAAGTCTTGGTTATCTCTATTCAGCTCAATCTTCTCGTTCGCCTTACTGATTTTGGAAGAGTATTCACTTCCAGGATCACTCACCAGGAAAGGAAAAGTGAAACCCACCAAAAGAAGCAAAGAAACGACAGCGATAGTGATTTTATCTATGTTTTGCATCGACTAGCCCCGTTCCTCTTCAGAAGGTTCCATGACGGCTCCCTCGTGGACTTCCATCTTCAACATCAGGAAGACAGCAGGCTCTGATCGATCCACGTCTTCCTTTTTCATTTCTTCCACGATATCAAACAAGAGTTGGCTCCTGTCCTTCGTCACGACCAACTGATCGATCGAATAATCAATGAAAGTATGCTTTAAAATCTGGTCGACAAAGGAAACCGACTTACTTGCTGGAATGCGCAGTTTTAAGACAACCGGAAAACTTTCCGAATCAACATTCTTGTTACGAGCAGACCGGCCTGACTTCTTGTCCACGAGAAGTTCGACGATCGAAGTCCCGCGAGTATTGACAATGAGGTCAACCAAATGAAACTGAACTTTCCAACGACGTTCGTAGTTGACGATCTCATCGACATTCGAGATGTCTTCCTGGATCTCAAATGGCAGTTCTGCATCATCCGCTAGCCCAGCATGACGACGGTATTTCTTCACAAGGAAATCGAAATCGTCTCTATACCGGGTAGACCAGCCACTGAGATCGTCGCTCGCTCCTTCTTCGAAGCGGAACTTACGACTCGTGTAGAACTCCTCAGCACGATCGATCTCTTTTTTCCAACTTTGAAGAAACTCTTCTTCCTTATTGATCAACCTCTGCGTGGGAAGGTCCCGATCTGTTCTCTTTGAAAACTTATCGAGAGTCCGATGCTTACTTTTAAGATCAGCGGAAACGGAGTCATAAGCCTGCATTTTGGGTAAGACCAAAAGTACGAACAAGATGACCCATCCCAGAAGGATTCCACCCAGAATAGACCAGAAGACTTTGTCACTCATGTCGCCCCCCCTATTCTTCCCCGGCATCCGCTGCCGGAAGCGGTGGATAAATCCATGAAATCGACCATGGGAACAATGGAGTTCCGTGGTCCGCAGAACCGTCCTCGGAACCACCCCGTTGGCGGCCCGCTTTAAAGTTTTCATCTTCACTCAGCATGAGCATCGTTTCGATGCCCACTTGTCGCGACACTCTTTCGCCGAACTCAGGGGCACCAAAGGCCTCGATCAGCTTCTTTTCAATCGGATCGACGACTTGAGCCTTGAGTTGTTGGTCATTGCTAGTGGCGTCTCCCTGGTCATAGCGGAAACCCTTGACCACAACTTGATACCGATCGTCATAGAAAAGCAGATCTGAATCGACTTTTGCACCTTTTTCAAGAACGCTACCGGTTTCAGTGACTCTGACTTTGCGGATATCAAATCCGGAAAGCCAAGTCTTCTTACTATTCAGTGATTCTTGATCGGCCTCGACACTTCCGAGAGTGCTGTCTTTTTCAGATCCATCCTCGACCTCAATACGGATCGACTCTGCCACCTGAGAGGCGTTTGGAATCGCAGCGATCAGTTCAAGAACCTGACGAGAAGCCAAACGCCCTTGTCCTCTCGACAAAAGCGTATTCGCCTTGACCTCGAGCCCGACCCTCTGGTCTTCTTGCAGGCTTTCCAGCTTCTTTTCGTTTTCTTTCAGTTGATCTACCACCGCAGCTTCGTCGAGCACCGCTTTCGCGTTGTCGATTTTCCCACCAAAGATCACCATGAAAAATGCGATCAGTATGTAGAGACCTGAAACAGCACCTAAAACTACTTTTTGCTTCTTTTTGAACTCTACGGCTTCCTGTTGCTCTTGAGGCAGGAGGTTCAGTTGAACGTCTCCTAAACCTAGAGCTTGAATACCCACGCCTATGCAGGAAGAAAAGGACTGAATCTCCTGCTGGACGATGTTGGCCTCGGGACGGATGCGTACTCGCTGCAAAGACTTAAAGACCTGCACGCGGATACGAAGGTTTTCTTCAAGAAACTTACGTAGACCCACGATTTTGCCGCTGCCACCAAAGAGGAAGAGATCCTCCACTTTGATTTCGCCAGCACGAGATTTGTAGTAACCGATAGAACGGTTGATCTCATTCACAAGGTCACGCAACAAAGGCTGTAATACTTCGTAGATTTTGGCGGCGTGTTCTGACTTCGCAGCAGTCACCTTAAGATTTTCAGCTTCCTCTTCGGAGCAACCGAAGCGCTCCTGCAATGCTGTCGTAAAATCTTTTCCTGCAATCGGAACTGACCGGAACCAGTAACGAGAGCCGTTCACGATGACGAGGTCGGTATGGTGAGCACCTATTTCAAGCGCGACCATCGGTCGTTGAGGACGAAGATCAAACCGAATCAGATTCAGCAGACCAACGTTACCCAAAGTCAGTAGATTTATATCGAGATCTTCCTGACCCAGGTCTTCTAACAAGTCCGACACTTCTTCGGAACGAACTGCGAAAATGCCAATCTCTTTTTCACCGTCATCGGTATCACCACATACATGGCTACCCCAGATAACGTCCTCCATCGGAAGAGGAATATTCTGCTGAGCTTCATAGCCAATCAGCTCTTCTAATTTCTTTCCGTCCACAGGTGGAACGGTAATGAAACTTGTCAGTGCAGATCTACTTGGCAAGGCTACAGCTAATGGACCCGTAAGGTTCTGCTGTGAGGCCAAAGCGGAAATTGCTGCGCCAGCGACTTCCGGCCCTGATCCTTGGGGGTGATCGATTTTTTCGGCAGCGACAATCTCAGCTCCGTTGCCGGAACGCTGGATCTTGATCGCTTTAAGCGAAGTTCGTCCGCTATCGATACACCAGACTTCGTCGAAGTCAGCCATGAATACCTCTCTCCACCAGCACGCTTGACAATCAGGCTTGCCGGGACCCAGCAAAAAGGCTCGGTCGATCGGTTCAATTGTTTGTTCTACTCGTGTTTAGTTCTCATCAACGTCAACGACTCCGAAAAGTTTCGGAACTCATGCGACTACAAATCCGTTGCAACTGTATGCAAGTCATTCTGTAAGCGCTTCTCAAAGAACACGACGAATCGCGCTTCACATCTTTCAACAACTCTTCAACAACTCTTCAACAGATCGATACAGCAGATCGATACAGCAGATCGTTACAACATCGACAAGTACCAGTGACGAACTTTGACGACTTAAACTCAAGCAAACCATCTCGCTCGCTTCTATGAAAAAGAGCGATGCGATCGATGGGCCTGACAGCCATCAAACTTACGTTGATCCCCGAAGTCTCTGGAACGTGAAGGGCTCACAGGAATTACTTCCTGAAATGAAACAGCCGCTATCAACTCCCCGAGAAACAGCAAGAGATCGACCTCAACATCCGAGTCCCACAAACAGTACTTCGAACACTCTGAGTACTCTGCGTAAAACTCGAAATTCACTGCACACAATTCCTGCCATCCGCATGACCGCGAATCACCTGGAAAACGACCTCGTATCCTCTGTATTCCGTTCACCGACCCTGTTTCGATTACATGATATGACTCATGCCCCCACGAAACTGGGAGGTGTCGGACTCATTCTTTCCTCCCCCTCTGAAAGTCGATCAAAGTCGGAACAGTTCGTCCAAGTTCGAAAGAACCCCGTTGGGGAAGAGGGAAGTATAGATCCCTGATCCGTCGAGTCAACGTCCCGAAATGGTCTCATTTGCCATGAATCCATACCAAGAATGAATTGGGCAGTTTCACGTTCGCATTAATTTTGGTGGATCACTTCAAGCCGAGTGTCTCGATGACGACCTGAAGATCTTGCCAGCATTCCGCCTTGGCTTGAGGTTGCTGAAGCAGGAATGCAGGATGGTGAGTCACGACGACAGGAACACCTTTGTAAACATGCTTTCGTCCTCTCAATCTCTTGAGCGAGGTGTCTCCCCCCGTCAAGAACTGAGCAGCAGGCTTCCCGAGCGCGACTATCATTTCAGGGTTTACTCGCTCAATTTGAGCATCTAGATAACTTCCGCAGCTTTGAACTTCCTCAGGGAGAGGGTCCCTACTCTCAGGCGGACGACATTTCAGTACGTTCGTAATGTAAACACTGTCACGAGTTAACTTCAGTCCTTGAGAGAGGATGCGATCGAGCAACTGGCCAGATCTGCCTACGAAAGGCAAGCCCTGAAGGTCCTCTTCTTCCCCGGGAGCGTCCCCCACAAACATCAATCGAGCCGAGGGATCCCCTGACCCAAAAACCGCATTCTGACGATGCTCGCAAAGACCGCATCGCTCACAGGAGGCCACTAATTGGGATATACTGCCCAAATCGAGGTTCTCCAGTACTTCGACTGGTGGATTCCCCTCTGGAGGAGCACATCCTGCTGTTGAAGCCCCTTTCAAAGTCGAATCTTCAGGGGAATTCAGCAGGATATTTTCTTCAGAATTCTTCTCTTCGTGGGCCAAATCACCCCTGCGACGACGAATTCCCCACCCCGCCAATGCACGATCGTGCAATGAGGGATCAAACATGAGGGATGAATCGGTCCCATTTTGAGGATCTGACTCAGACATTCTTGCCCTTTTCTTGGCTGGTCTTCTGCGGAAGGGTCTTCTCTTCCATCCATGATCCACAATAAACACCGGATTCCACGGACTCCAATAACACTCTGACTTCTTGACCCCGAAGCAGACCTTGCCCCGCAACCCGGACTCTTAGCCCTTCTCGGGAAAGCCCCTCTGCCTCAGAACTGGAACTCACTTTTTCCAAAAGAACTCTGACCGATTCACCCAAACGCTTCCGACTCACTCGTTGTTGAACAGCGTCACAATGTTGACGAGCACGCAACATACGGTCATGACGCACTGCGGGATCCAAATGACCCTCGAGGCGCGCAGCACCGGTTCGAGGCCTTGGGCTGTAAGGGAACAGGTGCACCTTTGCGAAATCTAAAGTATCTACCATTTCCATAGAAGCTTCGAAGTCCTCTTCTGTCTCACCTGGAAAACCGACGATCAGATCTGTCGCCAAAATAGCATCAGGAAGCCTTTCCCGGATTCGGGTCATCGCTTCAACAAAATCATCTAATGAATAATCTCGCCTCATGGCATCGAGAATTTTTTGGCTTCCACTCTGTAACGGGACATGGAAGAAACGACAAAGACCTTCGTCAGCAACAAATGCATCGAGGAAAGAATCTGTAAACGCTCCTTCACCGATGGAGGACAGACGGATTCTCTCTATTCCATCGATGTCCCTTAATCCCGTCAGTAACTTTCCAAGACCATCTTCGATTCCAAGATCACGCCCCCACTGACGAAGATGGATTCCGGTGAGAACCAGTTCTGAAAATCCAGCCTCGGCAAGACGGCGAGCTTCGTCCAAAACAGGTTGATGATCTCGGCTTCGCGACCCACCCCGTAGATACGGAATAATGCAGTAGCTGCAAAAGGAATCGCAGCCGTCCTGAATTTTAAGGAATGCTCGTGTTCGCCCTTCAAAGGCGGATATCTCGAGTCCAAATATGTCTCGAGACTTTCGTCGAGGTCTCTCATGACTCAGTTCGGCACCTTGGATGATTTCTGCGACACGGTGCTTCTCTTCATTCCCCACGAGATGTACCACGCCAGGGATTTCGACAAGTCTTTGTCGATCATCCTCGGTCATGCAACCCGTGACGATGATATCTGCTTCAGGATTTTTTTTGGCGAGAGATTTGACGCGTTCTTCAACTTTGAGGCCCGCCCGCTCAGTGACGGTACAAGAGTTGATCACCAACAGGTCGATCCCCTCTGGTTTTTCAACTTCCTGATACCCCAACTCCAAGATTTCTTCTCGGATAGCCTGGGTGTCATACTGATTAATTTTACAGCCAAAGGTGACGAACGCACATTCTGGCAAAACTCTCACCTTTCTGATCTATTCGATCTGAATATTCTCTATCTGATTTATCTCGACCCTGCGTCAGTGGACGATCAGACCGAGACTTCACCCACACCTTCTTTGCTCTCAAGCCAACAATAACTGTGATGATCTGAAGTGATTTTAAATCCTTCAGGCACACTTTTTGAGCAACGAGGACCGACTTGAGGACACCGTGTGTGGAATGGACAACCCGATGGAGGATTGATGGGAGAAGGGACATCCCCTTCCAATAATATTCGATTCTTTTTTCGACGAGGATCGGGTTCAGGTACCGCTGAAAGCAGGGCACGAGTGTAGGGGTGCCTTGGATCTGCATAGAGATCATCAGAAGCAGCTTCCTCTACAATCTTCCCCAGATACATCACTGCAACTCTGTCGCTGATGTGTTCAACCACCGCAAGATCATGCGCGATGAAAAGATAGGACAACTCAAATTCGTCCTGTAGATCCAACAGCAAATTGATGATTTGTGCTTGGATTGAAACGTCGAGGGCACTGACAGCTTCGTCGCAGACAATAAATTCAGGGTCGACCGACAACGCGCGAGCAATACCTACACGTTGCCTCTGGCCGCCAGAGAACTCATGAGGATAGCGATTGATGTGATTGATAGGATCCAGTCCGCACCTATCCATGAGATGCTGGATTCTCTCTCTTATCTCTTTATCATTTCCCATCTTATGAATGTGGGGTCCCTCACTAAGAATGGAACCGACCGTCATTCGTGGATTGAGAGATCCATATGGGTCTTGAAAGATAATCTGCATCCGCTTACGAAGAGCACGCAGTTGCTCCCCCTCTGTCGACAGAACATCAATACCATCAAATTTGACGGATCCTTGTGTGGGCTCAATCAGGCGTAATATCGATCTTCCAACTGTTGTTTTTCCACACCCAGATTCTCCGACAAGGCCCAATGTTTCTTTACGACCCAAGGAGAAACTCACTCCGTCGACCGCTTTGACCTGCCCAGTCACTTTGGAAAAGATCCCAGATCGTATAGGGAACCAAGTCTTTAGATCTTTGACCTCGAGAAGAGGTTTTTTTGCTTCACTCATCCTGAGCCTCCGGTACCAGCAGTCTTGTTTTTAGCAATTTCACTCCAGTGATGACAAGAAACCTGGTGGTTTTCAGCAGCCTCGGAGAGTTGTGGTTCAACCTGTGCACATTCGTCAGTCGCGAAAGCGCAACGGGGACGGAACTTGCATCCGCTAGGAAACTGCAATGGATTCGGAACGTTACCCTCGATCACTTCGAGGCGATCGCTATCTTTTTCAAGACGTGGAAGAGAACGAAACAAACCTATGGTGTAAGGGTGCTTCGGCTTCTCAAATAGTTCTTCAACAGGAGCACTCTCGACCACCTTGCCAGCATACATGACAACCACATGATCAGCATTCTCAGCGACCACTCCCAGATCGTGAGTGATCATAAGAATCGCCATGCCTTTTTCTCTCTGCAGGTTTCGCAAAAGCTCCAGTATTTGTGCCTGAATCGTCACATCTAGAGCCGTCGTCGGTTCATCTGCGATCAGTAATGACGGATTACAAGCCAAGGCAATGGCGATCATCACTCTTTGCTTCATTCCACCGGAGAGTTGGTGAGGATATTCGTCGACACGTTGCTCTGGAGAAGGAATCCCCACTTGCTTCAAGAGTTCGATACTTCGAGCATGAGCCTCTTGACGAGACAGGCCCTGATGTAGGCGAAGAGACTCACCAATTTGGTCACCCACCCTGAAAACGGGATTCAGACTCGTCATAGGCTCTTGGAAAATGACCGAAACTTCATTTCCCCGAATCTTCCGCATCTGCTCTTCACTTTTTTCGAGAAGGTTTTCACCCTTAAAGAGGATTTTACCTCCGACATATTTACCTGGAGGCGTAGGGACCAATTGAAGAATGCTCATCGCGGTTACTGATTTTCCACAACCCGACTCTCCAACGACTCCCAAAGTCTCTCCCGGCTTGATGGCATAGCTCACCCCATCGACAGCCTTTGCCACACCATCGTCGGTATAGAAGTATGTCTTCAGATCTTCAATCGATAGCAGTGGCTCATTACTCAACGGGAGTCTCTCTTCCGGGCGATCGCATCGACCTCAACATCCACACCTTTAGGTAATGCGGCAGCCTGAATACAGACTCGCGCAGGAAAGGGTTCACAAAAGAATCCAGCGTAGACCTCGTTGACGGCAGCAAAGTCCCCCATGTCTGAGAGATAAACCTGAGTCTTGACGACATCTGACAACTCGCACCCAGCGGCCTTCAACACTTCACCTAAATTACTCAGTGCCTGTTGTGCCTGATCTTGAATCCCTCTCTTGATGGATCCATCTCCTGGAACTATTGGGATTTGTCCAGAGCAGTAGACCCAACCATCCACCTCTATTGCTTGGGAGTAGGGCCCCAATGCGGCGGGTGCATTCTCTGTACTGATCGCTTTTCTTTGATCCAGCGACATATGTCAGGACTCCTTCCGAGGGGAGGTCTAGTGGAAAGTCTTTGAGACCTTCGGAAGCTCCCAGTGAGGAAACGTTCCGTCGACGATACTAACGGGGGTCGGATCAGGTTTCCAGCGAGCCTGAATCGAGTCTCCGATCCAATTCAGCAGAGAGCTCCGTTGAAATACTCTCGGGGAGCGAAGAACTGACATCGCCGCCAAAAGCAGCAATCTCCTTAATGTGTCGACTGGAGAGATGAGAGAATTCCAAACTGGGCAAGACGAAGACCGTCTCGGCCCCGAGATCTCCAGAGATGGATCGATTGGTCAGAGCCATGGTGTACTCCGCCTCAAAGTCAGCAAATGTGCGGATTCCGCGCAATAACAACCTTGCAGACTCTGCCTTGAGCAACTCGACTACGAGGCCATCAAACTGAACCACCCGGACCCCTGAAATCCCATCCGTGCACTTCTTCAACCACTGAACTCGTTCATCCGACGAAAAAAGTGATTCTTTTTGCCTGTTGACGGCGACTGCCACAATCAGTTCTTCGAACATCCGGGAACCACGTTGGATCAGATCCAAATGCCCTTTGTGAGGGGGATCAAAAGTGCCGGGATACACTGCCTTACTCATGTCACCGACTCCTTTCATGCCGTTCTGGCTGGAGGATTGGAAGAGTGCCTACCGTTCTGGGAAGGCCCGTCGAGAAGGGAGTCCCCTTCTCCTCAGGAATGATCATGGCGGTAATTCTGAAGGCTGAAAACAAAAAAAGCGGGGGTGCCGAAGAAACACACGAATTCTTAGGATTTACCAGGGACGTCCTCTGGAACCCATTCCCGCACGTCCTCCCTGCAGCGCACCCAGCCATTCTCTCAGTCCGATTTCCACCCGGAATGTGGTGTCATCAGTGATTCCGGCTTCGACATCGACTCCGAATCCGATTCTGAAAGTTCGGAAGTTTCGGCCGACTTCCCACCATTGACCCAGAACATCTTCGTTATCGAGGTCATATTCGACAAATAATCCAAGATCCCAAAGCGAAGAGGCCAGATATCGACCTCCCATCAGAAGAGTCTCCTGATATTCGGGACGATTTCGCCAACTCGCTTCAAACAGACCTGACGAGGGATCCAACCAACGAAGACCGGCGTTTTTACCCCGATCTTCACCGAGCCCCAAATCTTGGCGACTTTCTCCGAACAAACTCCAGCCTCCGGAACCGTGAATCACCACTTCAGAGAAGAGATCACCCCATGACTCCCCCGCATTGTCCCGATCCGCCTCAGGGTAAAAGAGTGCATCTACTCTGAGTTCGGCGACAGCCCGATTCCCCAGTCGATACAACTTTTCTCTATCCGTTCTCGACTGGCGTGTCTGAAAACGATGCCCCATCGACAAGGTGACCACATCACGGTCCTGAAGTTGATCGATGGAATCCATCGAATAAGGAACATCTGCGACATCGAGAGTGGTATCGAAGAGACTCGAATAGTTCGCCCGAAAATCGACCACGTGACGGAGATCTTCGATACCCAACGTTTCATTCCGAACGTTGAAAACTCTCGAAAATCGTGTGGCAGCCTCGACCCCCGCTGAGAGTATCGATCGATCTTGCTCTTCCAAATTGGTCGAAGTCCAGCTGGTCCAACGAAGACCCGCAGATGGAATCACATTGAGCCAACGGGAAGCAACGATGGGCCGTAAGACCTCTCCCCGTATGTCGATTCGTCGAACCTCAATGGCTGGATCCAGAGATCCCGTTTCAGGGATGGATTCGAGATCGGCATAGACCAGATCTGAATCAAAACGAAATCCACCGGCAATAGGAGCGTCTAAAGCTCTGAATCGAAATTCAGGTTTTTTCTCGAGTGCAGCAGCGAAGTCTTCATATTTTGATTCAACAAGGACACTGGCGGAATAATCCCCTCCCAGGTCCTGACGCAACGAGAAGAAGTTCTCTGGCTTTTTGACCGCTCTCGATTCCACACGAAAGAACTCATCGACGAAACCGGCGTCGCTTGCAGATGCATACTCAACATCGATCAGAGTGCCTCTCGCAAATCGTGCATGCAAAAAGGCTCTTCCCCGAAAACGATCGGGATCAGAGATCACTGCTCCATCGGTATCCTGAGTCGCCTTATCCGAGATTTGCCAATAGGAGCCATATCCAAAAAGCTCAAGCCTACCGTCGGGGTCCGCTGCCCAACGCAGAGGATCTCTCCCCAGTTCAAAATCCAAACCATATCCAGTACCACGTTTGGAAAGTTGATCGACTCTCGGGGTCAAATCAAACTCATCTTCAAATCGTGAGGGGATCAGGAAATCACCATTCCAGGAAGTATCGATCCGTGATCCAAAACGACTGGAGTCCGAAATCCGAAGATCACGCAATGGAAAAGATCGACCCCAGCGGGTATCCCACGTCGTTCTTGGGAATGGAACCACAGGCACCCCAAAGATTTCCAATCGAGCATCTTCCACTTCAAACATGTATCCGCCCGGTAAATCTTCGTCGGCTCTTTGGTCTATTTCCTCGCGAGGACTGGCAGTTCCTTTATCGGCAATCAGTGCCCATTCCGGATGATCAAAGTCATCTGTGGTGAAAACGATGCCACGCCCCTGAATACCTTCGAAATCATCCACGCTCAGAAACTGCGCTGCGATACCCAAGGTGGAAACCGTTGTCCCAGATTCACTGACTTCGGAAACGCCTGCCACCCATGATTCTGCCATACGTCGAGATCGACGAGGGTCATCTCTTGGAAGAGTTCTGAGGGTCTCAATCAATTCCTGAGTGAGCCGAACCCGAGCTTCTGTCAGCACCATACGTCGGGTTGCGACTTCTAGAAAAACCGATTCCGCTTGGAATGTCTGCACACCCCGCTTCAACAAGACTCCGCCCATCGCTAAGACTTTGGGATTCACCGGTCCCGATTCAGCATCGACACCATCGACATAAACTCCAACAGCATCGGCTCTCAGCGAAAACCCTCGTCCTTCGAGCAATACATTGCCCAGAACGACAAGAGATCGACCGCCATCTTGAGTCGAAATATCCGCCTCAAGTCGGTCGTAAAAAATGGAGATATCTTCGTCAGAACCGAAGAGCCCTGTCGTGGTTTGAGCAAAAAGAGGCTGTGCACAGATGAGGCACAACAGCAACAAGGCGAAGGAGGTGACCTTCAAATCAGGAGGGAAACTCCATCCAGACACCAACCCCTCAGTTGCCGCTGGAGCAGTATCTAGAGTAGCGACTGGCGTAGTTGAATCCGAAAACAAGCGATTCAAAAACCGAGTGCCCTTTATCGAATTTCCCGATTTTGGCATGGAGCCTCCCCGAAGCGAGTAGATCTGGCGTCGATCCCCTGAATGGAGAACACGTTAGACCTTTCAACGGGAGGCATCCAGAACTTCCACAAACGGCGACTACCGAGAAGCGTCACCCGCCTTGATTCGGACCTGAAGGAGGAAATTGATCAATAAATTTTCAATCGTCGCTTCGTTATGAGAACTGCTTTGTTTTCCAAAGTGCGAAATGACATGGATCACACGCCCCTTTTTCACGGGAAATGTCACCGCAACAGCCCCTTCTCCACAGGTTTCACGCAATTCGTCACTATCGATCAAGACCTGTACTTTTTTGGACTGGATGTCCAAGCTTGGGCTCTCTTTGTCAATTTTCCAGCGATGTTGAATCAGTTGGATATCTGGATCCTCAATATCGGTAGGTCCATCGTCAAGACCCCCTCCAACACCTGTTTTACCCCGGTCAGCATCCACGTCTCCCGGATCGTCCTCCTGTTTGGGATCATAATTCTCTTCATCGTCATCTTCATCGTCGAGATCATATTTTTCTCTGCGCAGAGCATTGAGGTCAACAGGAGGCACGAAGACTCCACGAAGAAGTGGATGAGCGGTCATACCCTTTTCTGGAGTAATCCCAAAATCACCGCCCTCCAATGCCGTCCCAGATCGAAGGAACTTGCTGAATCCGATCTCGAGGACTTCTATCAAACACCAATCTTCAGTGAAGAGGTAACCCCCCTTTTCGACAAATCTCACGATCTTGTCGACCGCATCCTGATTCATTTTGAATTGAATCTCGTCATGGTTTCCCGGGCCCGTGCAACGGTGCATTCGGTTACCGGTGTACTCTCCAGGCTTGTGCTCAGGATTCTGACAAAACTTGTGGATGTGGGTGCAGTTGATAAAAATGGCAGCGACGCCATCGAGTTTGTAGGAGGACTTTTCGAGTTCTCCTTTTTCGACGACCGAATGAGGAATGTTGATGCGCTCCAACACGTGTTCAATGTGGTCATAGTTGGTGTCGAAGCCATTCTTCGCCCGAGGCCCTTTGATCACGAGAACCCTGCCGGGGGCCAAATCTTCGAGCCCCATGAATTGACGCGCCCTCACGGGATCGAGAGGTCGGGCTAATCCGGTGGTGGAGGTATGATTTTCAGCTTCGTCGCGAATAACTTTCAATCCACGACTTCGCTCTCGCTCCCACCAGCCTTCCCAGTTAATCAAACTATTTCCAAGTTGTTGCATCGTCAAAGCTTCCAAAGCGGAGATCAGTGACCTTTTCAATTCTGTGGGAGGCTTCTTGCCTCCTTTTTCTTTAGCATCTTCTCTCGCAAGGATTGGCATCAAAACATCGACTGTGCGTCGCACAGGAATTTCAGCAGCGACATCCACCGCCATCAATTGCATATCTTGAGGGCAATACTCCAGCACTCGACGAATCACTCGATTCACGTACTTGCTACGAGTTTTACGTAAAGAATTCAGAAGATCTCTAGCAACAGGCTTCGATTTGTAACGGACGACGAACTCGCCCATTTCGGTAAAAGCGTCCGCTCCTTTAAAGCCGGCGACTCCTTGCAATAGATACCAATATACGTCGTCCGCCTGACTACGAGATAAGCTCGCAGCGGTGGATAAGACAGCCGCAGTGGCATCTCTCCCCGGCAACTTCCCCAGCATACGAAGAACTTCAGCCAGACCCGCCGCATCTCCAGACATCGCCGCCTGCTGCAAGATGCGACGCATCTCCTTAGAAGACATGGCATCGTCGTCTGTTACAGATTTCTCTTTTTCAACATGAGGTTCCGTCATATCCGCTTCAATGGCTGCAACGGATGCCGAGGGGATCAGGAAAAACGAGATCATTAATAAGCACACAAGGAGGTTCAAACTCAGGAATTTGAAGTCTCCAAAAACAGGACGACAGGTGGATCGGTCACAAACAGAGAGATTGTCGGGTTCCATGAACAAAGCCTATTCTTCACCTATGAGAGAGGAATACGGAATGGGGTCAAAACAATGGGGTCAAAACACTGGCTACGACTTCTATTGTAACTGCCCAAGAAGTCCGAGGGCAGTACCTTTCAAGCAACGGCACAGGCCACGTCAACGCGGAATCTGGGCTCCGATTTCGGGAAGAAATCGCTCATTATTCGTGAATATGAATAGAATGACCTAGGGACTATCTTCCAGTAATCGGCGTGCCACCTGCGAAATAACCGAATCATCTCGAAATGTGGGATCCAATTTATACCAACAGAATTCACCTTTGCGATTGACGGCGATGATGGATCCCCCCCCCAACGGAGAATTGTACTCCGCAAAGGTCGGAGATCCCTCGCCGAGATCGATTCCGGCAGGAAATGCGAGACCCATTTCACGACACTGAGCAGCGATACGATCCATTTGCTCCATTTGCGGAGTGTTACCCTTTGAATTTGAAATCCAGGCGACTCTGAGACCATCGTTTCCATGAGTCATGTAAAGCTTTTGCAAATTACTCAGCGTTTCAAAGTAACGCTGGTTTTCATAGGGAGCAAAGAGCAGAAGTAGGACATTTCCTTGTTCTTGCTTGGGATCAAAAGTAACACTGCCGACCCAATTAGGTCCGAGATCGACGACGGGTGTTGGCTTCCCGGCAAAACGAAGCATGGTGTCGAGAACTCTCTCAGTTCGCTTGGCGTAGATCTGCCCTACCTGCGAGATCGACTGACTGTTGATCAAATCATTCAGCAAATCCATTTCGCGAGTAAAACTTTCTGCGGCAGCTTTATAGTTCCCCAGTGCAAACTCGATATAACCAATCGAAAAGTGAAGTTCCTCGTAATATCGTTGAAAGTCCTTACGACAACGATCACTGATCTCGATCGTCTTGTCACCAATCACCAAGGGATCGCCCTGTACCGCATTCTCAATGATGCCCTCAATCGATTTCCACCATGCGAGAGACTCTGACATTCTGCCCGATTGAACCAATGCCTTCGCTTTCAAGCCGAGTACGTGAGGGAGCAGGTCTGAATCAGAATTGAGTTTCAGGAAATCATCTGCTGTTTGAGTCGCCCCACGATGATCTCTGTCCTTAAACTGCGCGTTCAATAACGCACAGCGCACCACATCCCGCTCTTCCGCTTCAGGGCAGTTATTCAGGATCAATTTATACTGAGCACTGGCTTGCGGGTATTTCTGCTGATGCCAAAAAGTGTCCGCCCGGAGACGTATCAATTGACAGGGGGTTTCCCCTTCTGAATCAGTTTTCCCAAACTCTTGGTTGAGCAAGTCATGGATGCGACCAAAGTAATTTTTCTTTAGCGTCGTGGTCCACAACGCAGGTGCTGACTGTCCTCTGTTTTCTTTATAGACACGAGCACTGTCCAGGAAATGCCTATTTGAATTCATCAGATACACACGACAGAGAGCCGGTATCACTTCAGATACATTTTTGCCTTTGGGGTAATCTCTCAAATACTCTTCTCCTTTGAGAAGGATTTGATCTGTCAGATTTTGTATCTCGACGATACTCATCCCTTTTGGAGCTCTCACGTCCTTGGGAATACGACCCACGGCATCGATGATCCAGCGTGATGCCTTTTCTTCAGAAAGACGATTCGTGAGGTCTTTTTTTACTGAAGAATCATCTTGGGCTTGGACAAGACCCAACGCCTCCACTCCTTGCTGGCTCATCATCAGGTGCAACCCTGTGACGCAGAAAAAGAGAAACAGAGATACGAATGTTCTCGCTAGAATCACTGAGATTTTTTCTCGGGAAGAAGAGTTAGTTGTCGTCATGGGATCCAATGACCTTTCTCTGGGTTCTTTACCGGTTCTAAAACCCCGCCTTCGAGAGCACGTCTCTCGGAGGGTCAGGAACTCGGGAACCTCTTAGATGAGGATATCCAGAATGGCAAAAAAGTGCCAACTCACAGGAAAAGTATCTGCTCTCTCGACTTGTTCGGAAGGATTTTATTCGGCTCAGAAAACCGGTCGTAATTGACTCAGGGGCCTGATTCTAGATCGATCTGGATCGACTGTCCTGCTTGCAATAACACCGTCACAGGAGTCCCACCACTCTCCAAGCGAAGGACATACTCCCCGCCGACGAGTTGGCCGAAACGGAACTTACCAAGCCTTCCGGAGGTCCGTTCCGTTCGCTTTCCGATGGCCGCTCCAGAGATCCCCTCACAGATCAGAGTTTTCCCTCGGATACCCTCCCCATTAGGAAGATAGACAATTCCAGTGATTTCCGCACCTGAAGTCAACGTGACTCCAAGAGTCTCCGTGATAGATCCTTGTGCCAACTCCAAAACCGGATACTTGGAAATATAATCTTTATGAGTGGTCCGGAATCGAATAGATCCGGCCTCGAGTCCACCGATTCTTAATTCCCCCGAATCATTGGAATACATTCTCTCTGAAGTCGACTGATTGACCCAGCGTCCGAGGTTTCTGCTTCGGTCCTCCCGATATTGTGGGAAAACTCGAACTCCGGAAATGGGCAGACCTTGTTGATCCATGATCTGAAGATAAACTTCGCCGCCGCGATCCAACGGGATTTCTAACAGACTCTGCGCAATAGGTAACTCGATCATTTGATCGATAGGCAAATACTCATTAGACGTGATGCGTACACGATAATTTCCAGCCCGAAAATTGACCTGCCGAAAGTAGCCGTTCTCATCCGAGCGCACCGAGCGAATACGACGGTTACTTTTTCGTTCAGTTTGAGAAAACTGAATCAAGGCACGTGGCACAGGTTCTCGACTATTTCGTTCATAAAGTAAGCCCTCAAAAACATAACTGCGTTCAAGAGTAACTGTCAGAGGTCCTTCATTGAGACTGACCCCATTTACTCTCTGCGAGATACAGCCCTCAGCACTGACGTCGACGCGTAGAGCCCCATCTGCCAATTGGTCGACTCTAAAAGATCCGTCTTCTTCTGACCGGCTTTCTCGATAAGAATTTGAAATGTCACGAACACGGATTTCAGCAGACGGCACCGGGATTCCTTCGCAAATGACGAAACCAGAAAGGGACCTCGACGGATCAAGTGCCACTTCTTGCATGAGAATCTCACCAGCAGTGATGTCCACGTCGACGGTTTGCGACCCAAACTCTCTTTTCGTCACCTTGATCTTATAAAATCCCTGACTTAATCCACTGAATACAATTTCTCCCTGTGAATCTGACATTCCAAACTTATCGACTCCCCTGCTGAAGCGCCATGGAACGTCCAGTTCCACTTGCGCCCCTTCAACCGGGAGTCCTCCGGCTGTCACCAAGACCTGGAGCTCGCCCCCTGCCGTGAGAGTCAAATCTTGCGCGAGTTCCCGTCCCGGCTCACCGGCAAGAATATCAATGACTTCAGACTCATTAAAATCACGGTGATCCGCCTTCAATTCCCATTTGCGAAAAGAAGCCGGCAAGAAAATCTCATATTGCCCCAACACGCCGGAATAAGTTCTTTGCCGCGAACGACCAGGGGGATCCCCTTCGAGGCTTTCAGGAGAATAGATTTCCACAGCCACACCCGCCAACAGAGTTCCGTCAGGAGCACGGGTGGTTCCAAATATCCTTGTCGCAGGAGTAAGAACTAAATCTCCCAACTCCACGCCCTCCTCTAATAACTGAAAGACTTCCTTTTCATGCTTTTCAGGAAAAACCAACAGAGACAAGGATTGATCCGAATCCGCTTCGACTTCAGAGCACACAGAAAAAAGCCCAGCCCCATCAGAGGTTTCAATCGAGAACGAATCATTCATTCCCAAAGTCACTTCCCGGACGACTTGAACTCCCACACCAGAAATTGGCTGGCCAGAGGAATCTACAAAACGACCGGAAAAAGAAGCACCCGGTTGAACGACGATTTCAAGAGGAGGTCCGTCCACCTGCACCGAAGTCGAACTGTGTAGGGTGCAAGCCCCCCTCACCGCCACTTTGTATTCCCGTTGACGCAAAGTATTGAAAAGGAAGAATCCTTGTGCATCCGAAATAACTTCTTCACCACCTCCTGGGCTTAAGCGAACCGGTTTCCCTTGAACGGGATCACCCTGCATTGAGATCAATCTCCCTGATATAACATGACCAAAATCCAAAACGATTTCTTCGAAAAGTTTACGACCTGGAAGAACAACCAGGTCACTCAGTCTTTTGCCCTGGAAACCAGATAGTTTGACTTCCACTTTGTATTCACCGGGTTTCATCGCTTCGAAAAGGAAAAACCCCTCCGAGTCAGTGAGTACATCGTTACGAGGAATGACGTATTCCAAACCCATCTCTTCATCGAAGGATATTTCGACACGTGCTCCTTCGACAGGGTTTCCTTCCTCATCGGTGACGACACCTGCGAGTGAACCACCCACCTCCAGCTCTAAAATCTGTTCATTCGAAGTTTCGACAGAAACGAAAGTTTGAGCCATACCTACACCACTCATTCGAGCATGCAGATGGTA
Organism: Planctomycetota bacterium; assembly: GCA_016776905.1. Classification (GTDB taxonomy): domain Bacteria; phylum Planctomycetota; class UBA8108; order UBA1146; family UBA1146; genus UBA12191. The sequence continues at coordinate 48,270 of JADHSM010000018.1, forward strand.
GGGAATCCTAGGCAACGATTCGAAGATATAACGACCGTTTATATCTGTAACACCACCTACAAAAGGCTCGTTGAGTAGATAAAGCCAGACCTCCTGTGGAGTCATGTAGAGACTCTGAGGGAGTGCAGTCCTATCGACGATCTCTCCCAAAAGTGCGAGTTGGGCCTCGGCCACAGGCTCTGAATTCGACAGCACCTGCACAGAAATCGTTTTCGTCGGCTGAAGAGGGATTTCACAATTCCCCTCCCAGCCCGTGGCTTCGCCTAACGAAATCTTTTTCCGGGCAGGACTCCAGACCTGCTGCTTCTGCCCGGCGCAAACAAAATAATCACCAGGCCCCAGGCCCTCAAAACTAAATTCACCCTCAGGGGAACAAACCATTCGGGTGACTTCTCGATAAACATTCTGAAGATCTTTCTTCCAGGGAACTGAGCCTTTGCTCCAATGAAACGATACCGACTCAACCAATTCCAGCGAGTTCATCTTCTGTTTGCCTACGAGTCGATCGGGCCAAGAAACTCGCAAGAGACGGACCAACATACCGGAGGTCAGTGGTGCATCTTTCGCAGGAATCACAACTCCAGAAATACGTCCAAGGGCACCTAACGATTCTGACAGAATCTCTCCTCGATTTGCCGAGGTTGGACCTGGCAATTGAGGTTCAAATCGAGATGGATCGATGGGAGATTCGAGTTCTGGTCTGAAAGAATTTGACGATTCGGATGAGTCTCTCAGCAGCAGAAAGACTCCCAGAATCAGGATTCCTATCAGGAAAAATGCCTTTGCCAGTGATTGCAGATTCATGCCTAAACTCCAGATTTTGAAAAGGCGTTTCAGTGACGAATGAGATTCTCGACTTTCTCCCTGTCAAAGGGTGCTCTGCTGAATTCAGCCACAGGTATTATCTTAGAATGTCTATCGTGGAAATGCGAGTCCGCTGATCTAGCAACCACGCTCCCGTACGGTGAATCTGCTCTTCTGAGTCATCTGAGATATTCCCATGCCCGGGTCATCGTTTTATAGATAGGGCCCCCTTAGTCCGCGAATAGGCCTCATAAGGACGTCCGCTCTAGGCTCAGGCTTTCCCCACTCAGCTCTTTTGTTTTTCATAGCCTTTTCCGGCATGACTCCAACAAATAACAGTTTTTGAGCCTGTATCGAAAAGGAAATAGGAAGGGGAATCTGTTTGCAAAAGCAACATGGAATAAGTGAGATTTGCCGTGAACCCTCTTCTTTGCTAAAGCCCGCTTTGTTCGTATGGTTCGGTACATGCTTCAAGTACTTCGACCCAGCTGTAAATCTTTCACTCTTCGCCCCGATCTCGCACTCCAATTTCATCACCGTATCGACAGGGCTCATCTTCATTCTTGTTGCCATATGCCCGACCGCTGCCAAACTTCATATGAGAGCGACGCTCCCTTTCCTTCTCGGAATGGGGTTGGCACCTGGAAGCCTTGTTTTTGCAGATCTGTCTCAAGGTCCCCAGGAAATCAACGCCACCGTAATCTCTGCCCCTCGAAGAATTCGGATTCGACAGCACCAACCCGGCATGCGCAGTGAAGTGATCGCCCTTGTCGGAAATCTAAACAATCAAGGACTTCAGATCCCCGGTCAAATCTGGCTGACCTGGCCCGCTTCTTCAGAATCATTCGGAAGAGGTGACCAACTCAAAGCTCTTATATCCGCAGGAACTGGATCCCATAGAAGGATATTGTCGCCTGAACAGCTGGTCAGAAAACCTGGACATCGCTTGCTCGCTCAATTCGATATTTGGCGACAATCTCTCATCGATCACCTATGGCCGCATGACGACGGTTGGGGCTGCGCACTCCTATTGGGAGAACGACGACTGCTCTCTCCGGAAACAAGAACTCACTTCAAAAAAACGGGATTAGCACACTTGCTTGCCATCAGTGGCCTTCATATCGGATTACTTCTACAAATATTGACACGTTGCGGCCATCGGTGTTCTCCACATATCGGACGCATCTGTCGGGGATCGGCTTTATTTTTGGTATGCCTTCAGGTTTTCATGTCAGGCGCAGATGCTCCCGCAATACGAGCAGCCGTTAGCGGAGTCTTCTTCCACCTGGCTCTCAATGCAGGAAGGAATATTTCTCTTCGACAAATTTGGGCTCTGAATCTGCTCGCCTGGTGCCTGATGGGACATGCCCCCCCTCATCCCAGTGCCACCATTTCTCTTGCTGCTGTCATGGCATTACAAATGGCTGCCGTCACTCATTTTGACAAACCCAAAAAATCCATCTTGTTCTCAGGGTTTCTGGCTTCTCTGGGAGCACATGCCGCTCTGGTTTGGTGGACACCTTTCTTCAGCCCATGGAGCGCACTTTTCACTCTTCTCATGCTCCCAGTGATAGCACTGACTTGGCTCACCACGCAGTGGACGCTTCTTACGGGATCAGATCCCACCGGTTTTCATTGCCAAATGTTATGGAATCTATGCATCTTCCTTTTGGAAAAAATTCCTGAGATCTTTTTAAAGTTACCAGGTACTCCTTTGATATTGACCACACTGGGTCCTCTCACGTGGACCTTTTTATTCATCAGCAGCGTCATGCTCTTGACAAGACGACACCAGATCACGCAATTGCTCCTTCTACTCGCAAGCCTATCCACCCTCTTACAAACCCTTCCCCAAGAGGGATTAACTCTGTCTCTCCTCTCGAGAGGAAGAGGACAAGCTTTTCTTTTGACCGACAGAAAAGATGCTCTGCTCTTCGATGCAGGCGACACTTCCGCACATGACGGTGGAACCCAATTTATTCGACGGCAACTTTGGAAATTGAATCAGAAAAGACTTCGGGGACTCTTCATTTCTCACCCCCATCTCGACCACCAGAGTGCGGTTCCTGGCCTCATCGCGGCGAAGGTACTCGACCGTATTTATCTGGCCGACAGTTACCGATCTCAACCGCAGGGACAATCTCTCGTCCATTTGGCGAACAAATATTCGGTCCCACTCAAATGGATCACAGACGGAACCCGATTCAGAATCGGCGCCTTCGAGGTTTTCGTGATCAGCGCAGAACAACCTCCTATTGGCGGAATTCAAATCAACGATATGTCGCCACTGATCTTGATTCGTTGGAAAGAGACCTACATTCTCACCAGCGGAGATGCTCAATCAGGGGTGCTCTCCGCTTCTCTGATCACGGGTCCGATCGATCACGTATTGATACCTCACCACGGATCGCCGGCCCCTAACCTGAAATCGTGGTTGACCCGTCTCCAAGCCCGGACCTTTTGGGTCGCGAGGAAAAAACCACTCCCCCCAGAAACAGCGCTTTTTTTACAGTCTCAAGATTTAAATCACGTCAAATTCCATGGTGACAATATCAATGTGCTGACCATCCAGCAGCAATTTGAAGACACTCAAGATCCACGTCAGATTCCACGTCAAAAACATGAGTTAACTTTGATGCTTCACAGGTTTCAAAACTTCCGATTCCGCCTGGAACAAAAAATAGGCGAGAGTCCTACATAGAGAACTCTCGCCGTCGAGATTCGGGAGTTAACCCGAAGAGGTGTGTGTCAAGATTAGATCGGGCTGTTGCCGAAGGCGATATCAGCCTCCAGTGAAGGCACTGCCACGATGCTGTCGATCTCTAAGCGGAATGGACCTGCTTTTTTGTCGTAGATGTAAAAGTCAAGCCCACCGATCTGACTCGGATCGATCTTCCCCGGTAGCTTTTGACCAAAGAAGTGACGCTCCATCTTTTCGATGGGGACAGTCACTGTGATCCATTCTCCAGCCACGGTGTCAAAACGAGCCCAGTAGGAGTCTCTACTGGCTCCCGAGGATCCTCTCGACCCCAGTATGTAGGTACGGCCATCTCCTTTGACTCGAACCTGCAAAGCGGAAAATCCGTCGAGCGATTTTTTGGCAAGACTCGTTCTCATAGAAGAAAAACCACCGTTGTTCCTGAGGGACGTAGCCCCTTCGAAAACCATCGTGCTTCCAGCGTGGCTGATCTTTCCGGTCGATTGTCCACCCATCACTCCGTCAAGAACGGTTCTCCAGCGACGAACCTGATCAGAACTATCAAACGTGAAAATTGACTTTCCGCTGACGTCTTCAATCACGGGAGTCGAAGCGACTTTAAGCTCTCCCTGAATCACAGCGTCGATTAATCCACGGTACTCCCAGGCCAAAGCTCGTGCGTCTGTCATTTTTTCTACTTCTACCAAACGACCCCTCAGAGTTTTGCGCTCACTATCAGAAAGGTCAAAACCAGTTCCCAACACAAGTGCTTCGAGGGCGGTGACATATACGGCACAGCACGCTTCAGGAGATCCATCATTGAACAGAGGAACACCCCTCTCGATGGCGGCAGAAAGAAGTGTGTTCACAGCGCGTTCCACCGGAGGAGGAAGCAAGACACGATCGATGACGTGAATCACACCGTTACTGGCGACAATATCTGCTGCCTCAACAGCAGCTTCATCAACGATCACTCGTCCACGGATAGCACTCAACTCAAGAGCAGTTCCCGCCAAGGTCTCTACCTGATCAAGACCAACGAGAGCGCTGGCGTCAAAACGCCCAGCCACAACGTGGTGCTTGAGGATGTTTTGCAATTCAGGAAGTCCCCTGTCACTGAGAAGAAACTGGAGAGTCTCGTTATCGATACGAGAAAAAGCGCTGTCGGTCGGAGCGAAAACAGTAAAAGGTCCGGGCCCAGCGAGTGCCTCAACCAGGCCAGCAGCCTTGACTGCGGCTACAAGGGTCTTGAATTGGTCAGACCCGACCGCAATCTCCACAATAGAATCCGCACCCTTCGCCTCTGAGGGCGAGAATGGGACGAGAAGAGTGTTCAGCACTAAAACAAGAGCAATGATTTTCATGATCGATTTCCTTATCCGTATGAGTCAGTCTCCTTTCTACCCTAAAATCACCCCGGCGAAATCGTTCAAAACGTTCACGCTCTCCATCGGTGCACACAAAAAGGGACGCATCGATCCTTTTCTGTCTCGCTTGTTTCAGGGTCTCCCTACTCTCATGATGCCCTCCAAGAAAGGAAGTTCTTTGCCAGAAACACCGCACGAGAAAGCCAATCCCGAAGCTCAGCACTCTGATTCTTTCTTCACTTTGAAATGGAAGGGAGATATCGATGGCACTCTGCTGCTCCTCGATCAAACGCTTCTTCCTCACCAAAATGTGATTCTGGATTTGAAATCTCCACAGCAAGTGATGGATGCCATCGTCAAGCTGGCGGTACGTGGCGCTCCCGCTATAGGAGTTGCAGGGGCATACGCACTTTGTTTGGCGACACGAGATTTAACGAACTCTTCTGATGTACGAGTACGTCTGAAAGAGGTTGCACCTTCTGTCAGGAACTGCCGCCCCACTGCTGTCAATCTCGCCACGATGGTGGATCGAATGATGAATCTTTTGAACTCTGAGGCTGCCGCTTCATTGGAAGGCCAAAAACTTCGAGAATTACTTTTCTCTGAGGCCTCTCGGATCGAACGGGAAGATCAGGATTACTGTCAAAGAATTGGTCTTGCCGGGGCGAGCGTCATTCCTAATGGCTCGACAGTCATCACTCATTGTAATGCAGGAGCTTTAGCAACTGCGGGTTCTGGCACTGCACTCTCGGTCGTATACCAGGCTTGGGAAGAAGGACGGCGATTTCAAGTTCTCGCTGATGAAACTCGTCCACTTCTCCAGGGGTCAAGAATCACAGCATGGGAACTCCAACGGAAAAACATTCCTGTCGAAGTCATCTGTGACGGTGCAGCAGGAAGTTATTTCCAAAGGGGACTCATCGATGTTGTGATCACGGGATCCGATCGCATCGCTTCAAATGGCGATGCCGCGAATAAGATAGGAACCTACAGTCTCTCAACATTAGCAAAAGCACACGGCATTCCCTTCTACATTGCAGCTCCTTCCACTACGTTTGACTTCAACATTCAAAACGGGACCCAAATCCCTATTGAAGAAAGACCTGAAGAGGAAATCTGGTCTGTAGTGGGAAAAAAACGCCCTATCGGTAATATTAAGTATGGGAACCCTGCATTCGATATCACACCGGCTTCTAGCATCACCGGTTGGATCACCGAAGTGGGCATCATACAGCCTCCATTTGAGGAGATTCGTTGAACGACACTGCTCCAGCAAACTCTGAAGGAAATTCCAACCTCCCATTGCTCGCATTTGATGGCGATTGTCGTCTTTGTGTCGGAAGCATTCGGAGCTTGGAGAAAATGGGGCTCCTAGGCGATTTAGAGACCTGTGCAGCGACGCTCGTGACGGGTGCCGATCGCGTGGTTCTCGATCAACATCGTCGGGCAGGAGAAATCGTTCTACTGCTGAATGGACGCACCGAAGCAATATCAGGAGCCGCGGCATTCCGTTGGATTCTTCAGAAGCGTTTCCCCGGAAAACTCAGCCAGATCCTCAATTGGTTGCCGGTCTTCATCGTCATGACTCTGGGTTATCGCTTTATCGCTTCTTTCCGCAGAATCTTCATCCCGCCAAAAGTCACTCCCGACCCCCTCTTTCTCGAGCCCAGTTGGGTTCCACTTTTTAGGGGTATGGGATTTCTCATGTTTCTTTCCATAGCGGCGGCTCTTTTGGTGACTTCATACTCTTGGCTCGGACCCTCGACTGCGGACGCGGCAAAATTTTCGGTCTCTTTATTTCGAGATTCGATCCTGCTGATAGGTAGTATATTTATCTGCAACGGAGTTTTGCTTTGGACATTGGGATTTCGACGCATCATTGATCACCTGGCTGTTCAATCATGGATTTGCGCGATAGGCATGATCTTCTGCTCAGTAATATTACTGATCCCTGCAAAGTTATTCGACATTCCCCTGTTCATGGCATGCCTTCTTTATGCATTGATCTCCATCTGGCTCGTTCAGTCCTACTGGACTTGGCTAGGTTTCCAGAATGGAAAAAAGGGCCAAATCGCTAAGATCACTACGACATTCGCAGTGGCCTATAGCGGTTCAGCCCAAATTCTATACCAACTTTACTCAGCCTTGATGATTCAAAGCCCTTAACTCTTCAAGCCCCTTCATCAAGCGACTTCATCAAGCGCCCGTCACCTTGCCTCGCAGCGCTTCATCTTTTGCCGCGACCTTACTCGCCATCGTCGCCTTGTGCTCATCCAAGCGGGCGCGCATTCCAACATCAGAGCTACCGATGATCTGAGCCGCGAATATAGCGGCATTGGTCGCTCCGGGCTTACCGATAGCCACAGTTGCAACTGGAACTCCCGGAGGCATCTGTACCGTCGCCAAGAGGGCGTCGAGTCCGTCGAGGGCACTCGAATCGATGGGAACACCGATGACAGGCAATGTGGTGCTCGCAGCCATCACTCCCGCAAGGTGTGCCGCATGGCCTGCTGCAGCAATGATCGCAACATACCCTTCCGCCGCAGCAGTACTGCTCAGATGATGGGCCACTTCTGGAGTTCTGTGCGCAGAACACACTCGGACTTCGGCTTCGATTTCGAATTTTTGTAATTGATCGACACAGGTTTCCATGACAGACCAATCGCTGTCACTTCCCATGACGACGAGAACTTTATGACTCATGATATTTGTTCCTTCCAGGTCTCCCAGGCCACTCCCGTGACTCTCTCAAACAACTCCTGATAGCGGGCTGTAGTCCCCTCTATCACTTCTGCGGGCAAATTGGGAGGAGATCCCTCTCCGGTCCAACCCACCGACGCGAGGTAATCACGTACATATTGTTTGTCGAAAGAGGGAGGGCTCGCTCCGACTTTGTATTCATCGGCAGGCCAGTATCGAGAAGAATCCGCAGTGAGGACTTCGTCTCCTAGGACAGGGCCATCGGCGTCCATTCCAAACTCGAACTTGGTGTCCGCAAGTATTAATCCCTGCGTCGCGGCGTGCTCACGTCCATGAGAAAAGATATCGACAGAGAGAGACTTGAGTTGATGCATCAAATCGGCTCCAACCATCTCTCCCGCTTTCTCGATGGAGATGTTTTCGTCATGTCCATCATGATTTTTTGCAGCAGGAGTAAAAATAGGATCGTCGATTCTCTCCGCTTGCTGCATGCCTTCGGGCAGAGGAATACCGCAGATCGCCCCTGTAGCCTGATAATCTTTCCAGCCACTTCCGACGACGTATCCTCGAACGACACACTCCACAGGGATCATGTCGAGTTTTTTAACCAACATCGCTCTCGGTCCCCATTCTTCAGCAGCCTCACGGAATGGTTCCGGAAAATCTGCCGGTTGAGTGGACACGAGGTGATGTCGAATTTCTGATGGCAAACGATCCAGCCACCATTGGGTCAACTGGGTAAGAATCGCTCCCTTTTCGGGTATGCCCTGGGGGAGGACAACATCGTACGCACTGATGCGATCACTCGTGACGAGTAAAAGGTGCTCTCCCAGATCAAAAATATCGCGGACTTTTCCGCGCAGGATGGGTTCGTGGCCGGGAACGATGATGTCCCGAATGGCGGTCGGATGCATAGTCTGTCCTTATCCAAAAGCCTCAGTAAATCGCCCCTGTCGATTCAGGGGTCTGAGGACACATTACAGCTCCAGCGGCCCCCTGCCACCCCCTCTGAAGAAGACCTCAGATTCAGATCAACTTTTCTCGAGATCCGTCGGGCCTGTGCTTCCAGCGCTGATGGAGCCAAAGCCAGTCTGAGGGAACCTCCCGGACCCAATTCTCGATCCGATCACTCACCTCTCGAGTCACCAAATCGACGTGAGAACGGATATTTTCCCCTTCGGGAAGATCAGCGATTTCGCAGGTCAATCGATACTTCCGACCGTCCTCCACCCTTCTTGCGTGCAGATATATGACCGGAACACGATATCTCCTCGTCAAAACGCCAATCGAAGGAATAGTCCCGGCGTCTCTTCCCATAAAGGGGACATAGACTCCGTCCCGGTTGTTTTGATCCACGAGAAGAGCCAAGCATGTTCCCGATCGAAGCGCACGTCCCATTTCAGGAAGGGCCCCTGCAGGGTCAAGAATGTCAGGGACAGTTCCTGCCCGCAGTGCGTTCATCGCCGCATGCACATATCCATTTTTGATACGTCGAGAAAGGAGTCCAATACGCCAACCCTTATGAACAAGAGTCGGTAACACCATCTCGAAAGGGCCCAAATGACCGCTCACGAGTAGGAATGATTCACCGTCACGGTGACGTGACTCCAGTTCTTCCCATGGTCCGCTCCAGACAATCCGATCGTGAAATTGAGGATCAGCTAACCATTTTCTTATCTGCAACGCTTCAACAGCGGAGACCGCGACCCTTTTCCAAGACTCCAGAGCGACCGCTCGAATCTTTTTCTCACTCCAAAGATGACCATATGCGTATCTGAAATTACTCAACGTGACGCGACGCCGGCGAGTCGCAAGCCACCAGGCAGGTACCGCCAGTCCCCGTGCAAATAGACACGCCCATTTCGCGGGAAGAAGTGCGAGAGGCGCAGCCACCAAACCACCGAGAAGCGCACCAATAAGTGCGGCGGGGCCATACTGGTGCCGCTTTCTTGAGCGAAGGGTTTTTCTTGAGCGAGGGGTTGCTTCTTTTTGTGTCATATCCCCCCCTAGCACGATTATGAAAATTGTCTGTTCTGATTCCTTGGGAACAGTGTATCCTTCGGACCCGCCTGCCAACCACCTTCCCGAGAGGAATCTTTGATGAATGTTACTGTCTTAATTTTGGCTCTTTTAGTGACACCCGCTCAGAACCTTGATTCTGATAAACAAGATCAACTATTTACGAAGGACGGCTCCATTCTTACGGGAACCATCATTCAACTCGAAAAAGATACCTACCGTATGACCATTGAAGGTATCGGGGAAATCTCGATCCCCGCAGACCGCGTCAGCAAAATTCAGTTTAAAAATCTGGCCACTCTCATCACAGATGCGGGTGTCTCGATTGAGGGCACTTGGAATCTTTCTGAAGATGGCTCATGGTCCGTCGACAACGAAATCATAGAAGCCACCCTGCCGGGAAACAGAGTAACAGCGATTAACCCCACTCCCCTCAAACCGCCAACTTCATCTCAAAAAGCAACGTTTTCTCTGAATGGTTCTAAGACTTCAGGAAATACCAATACCACTTCAGCGGTGATGAACGTCGATTACAAATTCCGATATTTGACCCATCGCTTTGTCTCGAAAATCGACTGGGCCTATGCCGAAGACAATGACGTCGTCAGTAAAAGATCCACTGGCGCAGATATGAAATATGATTTCTTCCCAGAAGAGGACTGGTTTCTCTACACCAACTTTGCGGCAAGAAACGATGGCTTTGCGGGACTCTCATTGAGAACTACAGCAGGTGTCGGTGCAGGCCTTCAAGTCTTAGATCGTGAAGATCTTACCTGGTCCGAGGAAGCCGGGATTTCGGCATTGAACGAAGATTTCAAAACCGCTGCCGATGAATCGACCAGCACACTTCGAATTGCGGGTAATGCTGAATGGGTTCTAGGTGAGGATCGGTTAACCCTCTTCCATGATCATACGATTTACTTATCCATCGAAGACACGGATGACGTTATCGCAGAAAGCCGACTGGGATTAAGGACCAAAATAGTGGGCGGACTCAACATGAATACTCAAATCAACTTCCGCTACGACAGTCAGCCTCCTGCGGGCTTCCAGGAGGACGACTTCGAGTTTTTGGTGGGGCTAGGATATTCAAAATCGTTCTAGTTATCGCGGTTCCACTACAGTTCTTCTTGCCGCCGGTCAATCCGGCGTAAAAATAAGAGTATCCCTCTTCTAGGGATCTGAGTGCATGACCACTAAAGAAGTGCTGAGGAGATCCTATGAACCTGTCCCACAAGTCTCCCTTGGGAATGACAGAGGTCGATTTTCTAAAAAGTGGAGAAGAGCGTCTCGCGGACATTTCCCGTCTGCAAGACCTCATCCCGGATCTCCCCGTCGAAGCCTTGATTAAGGAAGACCTTCTTCGCTTGGGTATCTCTTTCAGCGCTGAAGCTCTTCGTTACTGTGCTGACTTCAAGAGAAAGTCTTACTTCATATTCAGTTTCGACATGGTTCCCATCGACGAAATGTCCCAAGAAGAAAATCTCAGCGCACCCGAAGAAATCCAATTAGTTGGAGGCCCTTGGGATTTGAGAAGAACGACAGTTTCAGTGAGAGTCAATCCATCCTCCCCATGGAAAGCCATCATGGTCGGAGACTCACTCCATCTCTCATGTGGAGACCAGACCATCAGCGGTGTAGGCCTGCAAAAGGTCCCAGAGTATTACCAAGAAACTCTGGAGAACGGACAACCCGTTCATGAAGTCGCTCCAACCATCGAATGGGGATATCTCGTATACCTCACCGTATACAGAAAATGTCAGTACTTTGGCTTCAAGGAAGAATGTCGCTTCTGTGACATCAACGAGAATTATCGACAACAGGTAAAAGCAGGCAGACCCTACCGAACCGTTAAGCCGATGGACGAAGTCCTAGAAGGTCTGAGCATTCTTGACAGGGTCAACTCTCCCTCTCAGGCCTACACCCTTACCGGTGGATCGGTGACGCGAACCCTTAAGGGACAAGGGGAAGCTGAATTTTACGCCACATATGCACGTGCGATTGAAGAGAAATTCCCGGGACGCTGGATACCTAAAGCGGTCACACAGGCTCTCCCGGTCGATGAACAACAGATCCTCAAAGATGCTGGCATTCGTATCTACCACCCCAATTACGAGATCTGGGACGAAAAGCTCTTCCCTTTACTCTGCCCCGGCAAGGAAGCATATGTGGGCCGTTCTGAATGGCACCGTCGCATCATCGCAGCCACCGATGTTTTTGGAGCAGAGAATGTGATCCCCAACTTCGTGGCGGGCATCGAAATGTCACGCCCCCACGGCTTCACTGAACCAGAAGCAGCGGTGGAATCGACGAGAGAGGGTCTACAGTTCTTCATGAGTCAGGGAGTCTGTCCCCGTTTCACCGTTTGGTGTCCCGAACCGCTGTCACCCCTCGTCGTCGAAAGAAAGGGTGCTGGGGAAATACAACCTCCCGCCCCGCTGGAATATCATGCGAGATTGTTAGCGGCATGGAGAGACTGTCATAAAGAACATCACCTTCCGGTTCCGCCGGGTTACGGCCCACCCGGAGTAGGAAATGCTATCTTTAGCGTCTCAAGCTTCATGGACGTCATTCACGTTCCAGAGTGAGAGCGCGTCAGCGTCACTGAGAATTCCGGATTGACTTCAGGATTGGACTTCAGGATTCCAACAAGCGTGGATATCCGCTTTCCGGATCGATTCGCAGGACAAGCTCTCCGGTCAAGAACCGAATGATCTTTTTGCCAAACAGTTCACCTCGCCAACCTTTCAACAGTTTGACATCTGTTGAATCGGTCACTTTGTCGAAGTGGGCGCGAATAAGGTGCTCCACATCAGCATTGTTACCTGCCAAAGGAGGTGCAATACGTTCTCCTCGGCACAGTGATCTCAATGCTGCAGCACCTAATTCTAACGCGGCTTCCTCTTCGGGCTCTAGACGACGTTTTTTATGAATAAAGACGAGGTCAGATTCAGGGATACCCAAACCTTTCTCAATCGAGGAAAGAATGGAGCGGCCATAGCGTCGAGAATCTCGACCATCGAGCCCCCTCATTTTATCAAGAGCTTCCTGCTGACGCGGACCTCTGCGGGCAATTTCGACCATGATCTCATCTGCGAGAATACGTCGACGAGGCCGATCCTGGTCGCGCGCCTCTTGCTCTCTCCAGAGGTAAAGTTCGCCAAGAACTCCCTGCCCTCGAGAATCTAGGCTTCCCGCTTTTTTGACCTTCTTCAGACAATGGGATAATGGCGGATGATAAAAATCTGGGGTCGAATACTTCCCCATTTCTGCCAAAGCCCACTCTGAGCGCTGTTCTTTTTCGAGAGCCTTCGTCAAATGATCGTGAAGGGGCAACAAATGACGCACATCATCGATGGCATAGATTTCCTGGTTCTCGGTCAGCGGTCGCTGTAACCAATCCGTCCAAGATTCCCCTTTTTGTACGACTATCCCAAGAATACGTTCACAAGTGGCCGCGTAGGCCGGTTGTAATCCAAGGCCGAGAAATGCCGCAGCGATTTGGGTATCGAAAATATTGGTT
>JADHSM010000005.1 GCA_016776905.1 Planctomycetota bacterium
CAGCGCCACAGGCACCGGCATCATTTGTCGAAGCCAAGTCTCCGCTAAGGCCAGAGATCGTGGGATTCTCGTCGTCTGTAATGGTGACGTCGAATGATCCACTCAGTTCGTTATTGTGAATATCAACAGCCGTGTACGTTACGGTTGTGGTTCCAACTTCGAAGAAGTCGCCACTGTCATGAGTACTCGTGAAGGACTGGATTTCACAGTTATCTGCTGCTGTTGGGTTCGTCCAAGCTATGACAGCGCCACAGGCACCGGCATCATTTGTCGAAGCCAGGTCTCCGCTGAGTCCAGAGATCGTTGGATTCTCGGCGTCAGCAACATCCACCTGGAAAGACTCTTGTTTTTCATTACCGTAAATATCAATGGCTGTGTATGTCACAGTCGTTGATCCAACTTCAAAGAAGTCTCCACTGGCGTGGGTACTCGTGAAGGACTGGACTTCACAGTTATCGTCGGCAGAGGGATCAGTCCAAGTAATGAGCGCACCACATTGCCCGGCGTCGTTATCGACACTGACGTCGGCACTCATGCCGCTGATCGAAGGTACTTCATTATCTGTGATACTGATCATGAACTCAGAGGTGCTTATGTTGCCATGAATGTCTTCTGCTGTGTACTTCACGACAGTGTCGCCTACAGGGAAGAAGTCTCCTGAAGCATGATCTGAAGTGAAAGAAGCCACCAGACAGTTATCAGTAGCAGAAGGCTCAGTCCATGTTGAGACGGCACCGCACTGACCAGCATCATTATTGACCTGAATGTTGTTCGGCATGTCGCTAATCAAAGGATTCTCGTCATCAGTGACTGTCACTGAGAACTCCGCACTGTATTCATTTCCATGAATATCTGAAGTGGCGTATGTCACCACTGTTGTACCTACAAGGAAGGTATCTCCAGGCAAGTGCGAGGAAGACGATTCGAGGATTTCGCAATTGTCTTGCGGCACCGGTGCAGGCCAAATCACGGCTGAAGAGCATTGTCCAGCTTCAGCAGTGATCGAAATATCAAGCGGCATTCCTGCGATGGTCGGATCTTCGTTATCGATCACTGTCACGAAGAACTTCTCACTGGAGAAGTTACCGTGAATATCGATCGCCGTGTAAGTCACGACATGAAGGCCCACTTCAAAGAAGGAACCGTTATCAATACTCGGCTCGAATGTATTCACCTGACAGTTGTCAGTTGCAGTCGGCTCGATCCAGGACACTAATGCCCCACATTGACCGAAATCATTATTGAGCTGAATGGATTGCGGCATTTCAGTAATCGCCGGGTTCTCAAGATCTTCAACGGTGACTATGAAACTGGCATCTGTGCTGTTTCCATGAATATCAGTCACGGTCAGATTGACGGTAGTGTCTCCAACAATGAACTGATCACCTGATTGGTGGCTCAGAACAATATTGTCTACTGAACAGTTATCTTGAGCCTGAGGCTCGGACCAGGAGACGTTAGCGCCACATTCACCGGTGTCATTCGCGACCGTAACTCTGTCAGGAAGCGCAATGAACTGGGGATTTTCGTCATCTTCGACGGTGACAGAGAATGCACCTGTCGAACTATTACCATGGATATCCAAAGCAGTGTAGGTGACCAAGGTTGTACCTACAGGGAAGGTATCTCCTGATTGATGATCGGATGTCAGTGAAGCCACTTCGCAGTTATCTGTAGCACTTGCTGCGCTCCACGTAACCAGAGCTTCACAAACTCCTGGGTCTGCTGTTTGAACAATATTGGCGGACAGTCCGTTAATGACAGGGTTTTCGTCATCTGTCACGGTGACTTGGAACTGCTCGGAAATCTCATTTCCGTAGAGATCTTCAGCGGTGTAGACCACGGTGTGAGATCCCACGTCGAAGAAGTCTCCTGGGTTATGTGTAGAACTTACAGTTACCATGTCGCAGTTGTCAGTCGCTGAAGGATCAGTCCAACTTACACTCGCGCCACAGAGACCATTCTCAGCAGTGATTTGGATATCACCGGATACTCCAAGGAGTACCGGGTTCTCTTCATCATTGACAGTAATCTGGAACGTTTCTGTCTTCATGTTTCCAGTAGAATCTGTTGCCGTGAGAGTCACGGTTGTCAGACCAACTGGGAACAAATCACCACTATTGTGCGAACTCGTAAAGTTACTGATTGCACAGTTGTCTTGAGGATTCGGCGCTGCCCATGTAGCAACTGCACCACAGACACCAGCGTCATTGGTTAAAACCATATCGGTTGGTACGTCAAGAATCTCAGGTAGCTCCTGATCTTCCACCGTAACAATGAAGCTTTGGCTGCTAGCGTTTCCGTGGATATCCGTAACGGTATAGGTCACTGCCGTTTCACCGATCGGAAGCATGGATCCACTTTCAACACTCGCTACGAGTGTTGCAACACCACAGTTATCCGAGGTATCTGGAGTAGTCCAGGAGGTGGTTCCAAGACATATGCCCGGCTCTGTTCCAACTGTAACTCTTGGTGGAAGATTGGTGATAACAGGCAACTCAAGATCGGTCACTGTAATCAGAATCGATTCTTGGTGGGAATTCCCGTTGTCATCCGTAATCGTAAAGGTGACTTCAGTGGTACCCACGTCGAAGTGCTCACCAGATTGTCTATCTGATTCAATACTCGCTACTCCACAGTTATCAGTACCTAATGCACTTTCCCATTCTGCCATTGCCGAGCATAGACCGGCTTCAGCAATGAGATCAATGTCACTAGGCATAGAAGTGAAGACAGGAAGTTCGGCATCGGTAACGACGACTTCAAAAGAAACTACTGTTTCATTGAAGTGAATGTCTGTCGTCGAAAGTGTGACCGTTGTTGAGCCAAGTGGGAAGATTTCACCAGATTGATGGGACTCATTGAAACTGAGAATCCCACAGTTATCTGTCGCGAATGCGTCTTCCCAATGGGCGGCAGCTTCGCAAAGACCTAGCTCTGTGTTGACTTCAACAACAAGCGGAACCGGAGAAATAACGGGCATTTCTGAATCGGTTACGGAAATGACAAACGAATGTTCCGTCATGTTTCCGTGAACATCCGTAGCAGTGTACGTCACAGTGGTGACACCCACTTCAAAGACAGTTCCACGAAGGTTGCTGGTAGAGAGACTAAAGATTTCACAGTTGTCAGCGACGACAGGGATTTCCCAATCGACTATGGTTGTGCAAATTCCAGGCTCTGTAGTTGTTTCAATCGAATCGGGAACACTGACAAAGACAGGGGCTTCATTATCAAGAATAGTAACAATGAGTGACTCTTCACTCGTATTACCGTGAATATCAGTCACGGTGTATGTCACTAGAGTATTACCCACATCGAAAGACCAACCAGGCTGGTGGGTAGATTCGATACCGGCAACCTCGCAGTTGTCTTCAGCCGTAGGTTCGTCCCATGTTGCAATACCTGCACAGAAACCTTCACTATTTGTAAAGGTGACCTGACCAATGAGACCTATCAGCTCAGGGCTCTCATCGTCATTCACCGTAACAATGAAACTTTCTGAGTGTTGAAGACCAGTGTCATCGGTCGCAGTGTATGTCACTGTTGTGGACCCAACTGGGAAGAAGCTTCCACTTGGGTGGGTCGAAGAAAGATCACTCACTGAACAGTTATCCCAAGCATTGGGTTCGGTCCAAGTGATGATTGCACCACAATCTCCGGCGTCATTAGTTGAGAGAATGTCATCTGGAAGGTTATCAATCTCAGGCTGATCAACATCATGAATGGTAACGAGGAATGAATCTTCGCTAACATTTCCATTCACGTCAGTGACTGTGTATACGACAGTGGTAGTTCCCACAGGGAACTCAATTCCAGAAGCATGACTTGAAACAATACTCTCGACGCCACAATTGTCGGAAGCACTCGGCTCAGGCCAAGCGAGATTAGCGCCGCAAAGTCCAAGAAGGTTATCTGTGGTCAAATCGACAGGAAGACCAGATATTTCAGGAAGTTCAGCGTCGACAACTGTGACGTTGAAGGACTCAACTGTAATGTTTCCATGAATATCTTGAGCCGTGTACACCACTTCTGTAGTACCCACGGAGTAAAGGCCAGGCGTATGATTGGCAACGAAATTCAACATTCCGCAGTTATCAGCAGCTTCAGGCTCTTCCCATGTCACCATTGTGTCACATGCACCTTGATCAGCATTAATGGTGATGTCTTCAGGCATACGAGATACCAACGGTGCGGTGTTATCTTCGACGGTAACGGTGAAACCAACCTCAACAAGGTTGGAGTTTCCATCGTCAACGTTGAGTGTCACCAAAGTGGTTCCAACTTCGAAAATGTGACCCGACTGAAGATTTGAAGTAAGCGCAGGAGCACCACAGTTATCTGCAAGTGCCGGTTGATCCCAGAAGTATGCTGCACCACAAAGATCTTCATCATTGTTAAGAACAACACTCGCAGGAGCATTCGCTATTGTCGGATTTTCGTTATCAATAACCGTCAGCTCGAAGGATGCTACTGCAGTATTTCCTGAAGCATCCGTTGCTGTGTATGTCACCAATGTCGTACCTACAGTGAAAGACATCCCGGACGGATGACTGGCTTCACCTTGAACACCGGGACAGTTGTCCTCGAATGTAGGTACTGGCCAGCTGACCTGTGCGGTGCACAGACCAGGATTACTGTTTACGAACACAGGTCCTGGTAGGCCCTGAATCGTTGGTAAGTCTGCATCAGAGACGGTCACACTGAAGGAGTGTGTCGTCGAGTTTCCATTTAGATCTGTGGCAGTGTAGGTCACAGTGGTCACTCCAACAGGGAATGTTGAAGTTGCAGAGTGATCACTCGTCAAGGATTGGATACCGCAGTTATCAGCGGCAGTAGGCTCAACCCAATCAGCGGCTGCGCTGCAAGACCCCGGCTCATTATCCAGGCTAATATCTGCAGGCCCACCAATGATCGTCGGAAGCTGATCGTCGGTGACTGTGATCGTGAAGTTTGCTGTGGCTACATTTCCACTGACATCTGTTGCCGTGTAAGTAACAACCGTGTCTCCGACAGGGAACGATGCCCCTGAATCATGAGAGGATGTCACTGATTCAACTCCACAATCGTCTGTAACGGTCGGCTCATCCCAGGTTGCCGTTTCTGCGCATTCTCCTTGGGCAGCCAGCAAGCTGATTCCGGTGCTCAAGCCCGTAATCGTGGGCAATGTTGTATCAGCATCGGTTTGACACTCGTCAGGTACGCCATTTCCGTCGCAATCCAGTGCACCTGCTGCGACGTCGCACTCGTCAGGAATACCGTTTCCTTCACAGTCGGAACTGATTCCAGCAAGGATATCGCAAGAGTCAATGATTCCATTCTCGTTACAGTCAAACTCAGTACCACTGATAAGCTCACACTCATCAGGCACGAGGTCACCGTCACAGTCTGAGGAAACGCCGTAAGCGACGTCACAGATGTCCGGGTAATCGTTATTGTTGCAGTCCTGTGCGGTTCCATTCTCGATCTCACAAAGGTCAAGAATCGTATTGGAATTACAATCGCTGTAGAATCCATGAATGATGTCGCAGACGTCTAGCAATCCATTGCTGTTACAGTCGTCTTCGTCACCAGATTCGATTTCACAGCCATCAGGGATAGAGTTGTTGTTACAGTCACTATCTGTGCCAGCGCTCAGGTCGCACTGGTCGAGTACACTGTTTCCATTGCAGTCGAATGCAGTTCCTGCATCGATTTCACAACTATCCTCAATACCGTTTTGGTTACAGTCATCTTCACAATCGTCGGGGATTCCATTGATATTACAATCTGGTGAATCTCCATTGGCGATATCGCATGAGTCGATGACGTCGTTCAAGTTACAATCAAGCTCGGATCCATCTGCTAACTGGCAAGAATCCGGAATCCCATCTCCATTACAATCTGACAGTTCACCGTCAGCGATCTGGCATGAGTCGGGGGTTCCATCCTGATTACAATCTTGAGAAGTTCCTGAATAAATATCACAGGGATCATCGACTCCGTTGTTATCACAATCAGCAAGCTGAATGAGACGGTCGATGGCTACATAGTCGTCAACAATGCTACTTCCTGCGACCCAACGGCCTCCCGAAGCAACCGACTCTCCAAAAAGGTCACCAGAGACTGCTGTTGCCGGAATGAAGATCGTTTGTTGATAAACATCATTAGAATCTTGTTGGTAAACATGAATTTGTCCACGGTTACTTCCTGCTCGCCATGCGCTAGCAGCAAAGCCATCCGAAGCGAGAGCAACGTCGAAACCAAGCTTGTGATTACTAGAATCACCAAGGACTACCGTTGTTACCTCGAATACATTTGGAGATCTCGTGAACAAGTGCACCTCTCCCCGGGCACCTGAACCACTCTCAGGAGCTCCAACGAGGAGTTGGCTCCCAATCATATCTATAGATTCACCAAACTTGCCACCTTCTGTAGCAGCGATGGAGGTCACCTTTTGGGAGAATGCCCAAAGGGTCGACGAGAAAGCTTTGTAGATGTAGACCGCACCGGCATCGTCGTTAGGACCGACATCTGCTCTGGGGTCCGAAACAGCAAGGAAATCGCCATCGATCTCAACAGAAGAAGCAAACTGCTTCTCACCGTCTGAATCGGGGGACTGAATCAATTGGCCCAGTTCCCAGATTTGCCCATTGAAGCTGTAGAGGTAAACGGATCCGGAATCACTCGTGGTCTGTGCATACCATGCACCCACTGCGATAACATCACCCTGAACATCGACCGAGACACCGAATTCAGCGTCATGGTTGCTACCATCTGGCTCAAGCTGCTGCTCAAGGTTCCAATTCATCCCATCTCTACGGTAAACATAGACCGAACCCTCATTAGAGGATCCAGAGTTGGAAGAACCAGGAGCACCGACAACGAGAACATCGTCTGTGATCGCAACACTGTAGCCGTATTCATCTGAAGCATTCTGAATAGGTGCCTGAAGCATCCCTCCAGAAACCCAGCGGCTACCAATATTTCGGTAGAGATAAACGGCTCCTACAGACTCTCCACCAGAGGAATGCTCTGGGGCTCCTATGGCGAGCCAATTGGACGTCATATCCATGGCTTTTCCATAGTCTTCAGAATCTAAACCTTCCAGGAGATCTTCCAACGCGCCTTCACAAGCGTCGAGGATGAGATCCTGGTTGCAGTCCAGACTCTGATCGAGACTGATCTGGCACTCGTCAGGAGTGCCGTTGTTGTCGCAATCGTCGCTAAAGTACTCAGCGATATCACAACTATCGAGGATTCCGTTCCCATTACAGTCTTCTGTAGGCTCGCACTGCGCGCCTGCGAATGAAGAAACTACAACGAGGTGAATCACTAACACCAGGAAGGCGAGGGGAGACGTCTTCATGGTTTTACCTCCAAAATAATCTGCATTATGCAGATCAATAGGTTGCATTCAGGCCGGTGCAAAATGCACAAGCCAAGAAACTTGATGGTGATGTTTACTTTGGTGCTAAAAACTCAGCAGTAAGAACACATGTTGACTCAGTTAGGCAGGAACCTGCTTGTGTGAGCCGTTGGCAGTGACTTGCTTTCGCAGGTTTGGCCAAGTGATCTCATGAATTGTCCTCTGGAAGAGAATATCTAATGTATCCCTGAGGCATGATCTGGCTAGTGTACTAATGCTTATATGTGCTAAAGACGATTTATTTTTCAGGCATGCATTCTGCGTGTTGGAAATTTCGGAAATGATTTCCGGATGATGGTCTTCTATCGATATTGATCAGCACTTTGATCAGTGTATTTCTTTCCGAAACAGCTCACACCTTCATCAATAATCTACGCCTTAGATACGAAGCTATTGGGAAGCGTTATGAAGAATGCGACTTGCCGCTTCTATTCCTGAAGTGGCGCAGTTCTCCAACGAAATACCGTCCAAATATCCACCCGCGAGTTCAACTCCCGGGAGCTGTAACAATGAATGACGGATCGCTGCAACTTTTCGACTATGACCTCTCTGCTGCTGAGGAATCGCAGCCTTGGCCCTTTTTATTTCAATCCACTGCGGACGAAAAGCTTCTCCATAAACATGCTTCAACGACTCTAATGCTTGGAGGCGAATCTCTTCATCTGTCCTGTCGACGACTTCCGGATCCCTGACTCCACCCATGAAAACAGTCGCCAAGGCTGTACCAGAAGGAGATCTCCAGGGGAAAATCGTCGAGGACCATATCGCTCCCAAGATCCCCATTCCCTGACCTCTCGGGACAAGGAAACCGAATCCATCCGGTGAGAATCGACTCTCTGAGGGTGCGTATGCAATCTGTACAAGCACCATTGGGGCGTATGAAATCGTATCCAGAAGCCCACATAGGTGACTGGATTGAGAGGAGAGTATCCTTGCTGCCTGAGCTGCTGGGGACGCCAATATGACGGCATCAAATCCTGACGTATCTCCTTGATACGCCCCCTCAACGGCTAAATTCCAGACGGAGCCTGAACGGTATAGATCTGTGACGGGAACACTTCCCTGATAGCGATCCCCCAAATCTCGGGCAAGAGCGTCCGTCAATGACTGCATCCCACCTCGCAACGTTCCAGTCCCCTTGAATGGAACTCCTCCCACTGGGGAAGACCTCAATATTCCAGAGAAGAGGCTCCCGTGGTCCCGCTCCATCTGCTTCACCTTCGGAGCGAAAGATTCGAGTTCAAGGGACTCAGGAATCCCCCCACTGATGCCAGCCACCATCGAGTCGGCAAGAATATGAGCCGCCTCTTTACCCAATCTTCGGTGAAAGAACTCTTTCACCGACTCTTCAGGGATCTCTTGAGCAGACTGAAATGGCTCCATCAGCACTCTCCACCAACCGAATGGAGAGAGTGCTCTAGAAAAGGGAATCCCTAACGGTGATGTAGGCAAGGATCTCAATCGGCCCGCTCTATATACATACCGCTTTTTGGCCTTGGAATCCGCGCTCACCCAAGTCTCATGAAGTCCTACTTCACGGGCTAACTGAATGAGGTTCGGACTCCGTGGGAGCACGGAATGAGGGCCCCATTCGAGGAGACAACCATCTCTCTCCGTAGAATGGACCCAACCTCCGGGTCGAGATCCGGACTCAAAGAGCTGGACATGAACTCCTTCACTTTTGAGTTTCCATGCCGCCGCTAGACCGGTGATTCCTCCACCGATGACTGCAACCTTTAGGGCTCGATCAGCCTCCACGGATCTCCTCGACCACTGCTTGCACATTCGGAACTGGAGTCGGAGGAAGAATTCCGTGACCCAGATTAAAGACATGCCCTGGATGATCTTTAAACGCCGCCTGAACAGCCCTTACCCTTTGAAGCAGATCTTCCTTGGGAGCAAAGAGTGCTTGAGGAGGCAGGTTCCCCTGCAATGCAACACGATCTCCAAACACACTGATCGCTTGTTCTGGTGGAATCATCTCATCGAGGCCCACAGCTTCGATGCCGACTTCTTTCACCATTCGGGCAATTTTTTCCAGATGGCTACCCGCTCCACGAATGAAGAGAATTCTGGGGACCCCACAACCGTCGAGTCCTTCCATGATTCTTCTGCAATAATGCAATGAGAATTCATCGAATGCCTGGTGAGAAAGCATGCCTCCCCATGAGTCAAATAACTGGACAGCATTTGCTCCGGCAGCGATTTGCGCTTTGAGGTACTCGGTTGTGGTATCAGCAATCTTCTCCATCAGAACATGAACATCTGCAGGATTTTCGTAGAGCATTCTTTGTGCTGCAGCGAATGTTCTGCTGGGAGAGCCTTCAAGGGCATAGCAAGTCAGTGTCCAGGGGGCACCAGCAAACCCCAGCACAGGAACACGACCATTGACATGTCGATGCACTGTTCTAATCACGTCCATCACAAATCCCGTTTTTTCGACAGGATCCGGAATAGATAAAGCGTCGATATCTGCGCGACTCTTCAGCGGATCCGTCATACACGGTCCACGGTCACCAAATTCAACACCCAAGCCCATCGCTTCCAATGGTACCAATATGTCACTAAAGATAATGACAGCATCGACGCCCAGAACCTCTAGCGGCTCTACAGTCACTTCCGCAGCGAGATCAGGGTCCTTACAGAGATCCAGAAAGTTCATACCCTTTCGAATCCTCTGATACCCCGGCAAGTACCGTCCCGCCTGACGCATAAACCATACGGGGGTTCTTTCTGTTGGCTGACAACGCAACTTTCGGATCAGTAATGAATTCTCAAGATCCACGGCATATCCCTTTCACAGTGTCTATGAGTCCCCAAAGAGGAGTGACCCTCAATCTTGAGGATCTACACCCCGGTTACCAGTAGAAATCAGCGATGCACATGCTTCGATGACAGCACTAGGTTCTGCATGGCTGGCCACAATTGTCTTTCGTATCCCTAATTTCTGCATTTCCGTCCCTGTCCGGTGGCCCACGGCAACTCCCGGAATTGAGCGAATCCACTCCACATGATCACCGGATTGGTCGATGACTCCCCTGACAGTAGCAGGACTACTATAAATGATCCCGCTCCATTCACTCCGAATTTGGGACCATTCATCTATCCTGAGGTCGGGATCCAGAATTGATCGACTCACTTCAAGTCGATCGCAATCATACCCCGCTGAAATGAGTAGATCCCTGATCACAGGTAATCCGGCGTCGCTGGTGATATGTGCTGCTCGACCCGGCTGCGATCCTTGAACGATCGTTTCTACCAGACCTTCAGCTCCAGTTCCGGGTCCTTGATAAGTGACCTGGAATCCATTTTCTCTGATCTGATCTCCCGTGGCAGAACCCACCGCTGCCCAAAGAGGAGAATCTCCTGATTCCCAAGCATTCTTGTAAGATTCAGGAAGTAGGGAGAAAAAGTGCCGAACTGTCGTCGCACTCGAAAAAATCAACAGATCGTTCGAGGTCCATCGCCCCCAAGATATCCCAGGATTCAAAGGCTCAAGTTTCAGCACAGGTGCCACTTCCACAATCGCACCATGATCTTCCAGTATCTTTTTCCACGACTCTGATCGATCACGGGGACGAGTCAGAATCCAGGCTGAACCGCTCAGATCCGCAGATACCATCAGGTCTCCAGTCCCTCATCCAGTTGCTCAAGAATGGCATCGCCTCCGCTCTTACGAATAAGACACGCGAGGTCATGCCCGATCAGTTCAGGTTCATCCACCGATCCCTCTGCACTCAATCGAACAAGGTTTTTACCATCGAGCGCTCCGAGAACTCCACAAAGACTCAGAGTACCGCCTGAAACACCTGCAAGTGCGCCAACAGGAAGATGGCAACCCCCACCCAATGCAGAGAGTAATGATCTTTCTGCCACAACGCATTGCCGGGTCAAGGAATCGTCGAGACGGCTGACCACTTCACGGACCTTGTCGTCGTCTTCTCTCACTTCCAATGCCAAAGCTCCCTGCCCGGGAGCCGGAGTCATCTCAGTGACAGAAACCATCGATCGAATGAGAGTCCTTCTCCCGAGACGTAACAATCCTGCCGCCGCGAGCAACAGACCGGAGGCTCCTCTGTCTCTGTATTTCTCCATTCGAGTGTCAATATTCCCACGAATTCCTTCGACGACCAACTCTGGATATCGGTTCAGAATTTGACTTCTTCGCCGTAAAGAACCCGTCGCCACAATAGAACCCGCGGGCATATCAACGACCCCTGCGTAATCAGCAGAGATCCATGCATCCCGAGGATCTTCCCGAACCGGAATGGCTGCGAGGACTAATCCTTCGGGTTGCTGTATCGGTAGATCTTTTAATGAATGGACCGCCAAATCGACACGGCCATCCTGCAATGCACGCTCAACCTCAGCAGTAAAGACTCCAGGAGCACCCGTTTCATGAAGTGGTGTCTCTTGATCTTGGTCCCCGCCGGTCTCGATAAGAACTTCCTCTATTTGTAGACCGGGCTCACACTTCATCAGTTGATCAGCAACCCATCCTGATTGTGTTCTCGCCAATAGACTGGCTCTAGTTCCAAGACGGATTTTCATTGTTGATCTTCCAGTTCCGATGCATCGAGTTGGAAAAAACTTTCAAGACGCGAAAGAAAGTTTCGCTCTAGCTCAGTAGAAGACTGACGGATTTCGTTAGTGGACTTATGAAGCATCCGATTAATGACTTTTCTCAAGATTGATTCTATTCGATTAAAATCCTCATCGCTCAGTTCTTCTCGCAGATGACTTAACTCTCTCTGACATGCATTATCGAGTGCAGATCTAAGAGATCTAATAGCAGGTTCAAGCCTTCTGGATTCAAGCCAAGACTCAAACTGCGTCAGTTCATGTTTTACGATCTCTTCTGCTTCAGGAATAGCCTGTCTTCTTGCACTCAAATTTCCTTCGACTAATCGTGCCAAGTCATCGAGGTTGAACAAAAAGATGTCTGTTAGGTTTCCAATAGTAGGTTCGATATCCCTAGGCAAGCCCAGATCGACTAACAGTAATGCGCCTTTTTTCCTCTTTGAGCTGATGTCTTCGATCATTTGACGAGTGATCACCGGATCGGTGGCACCTGTTGAAGCGATCACAAGGTCAGAACTGATGAGAGCGGAAGGCAAATCTTCAAGCCCGCCCAAATCAGCGGAGTATGAACGTGCCAAATGTTCCGCGCGCTCTTTGCTTCGGTTTAATATCTTGAGGCTTTTTCGATCCTGCCCCTGAAGATTTTGAAGAACCAATTCAGAGACTTCTCCAGCACCCACAATAGTGATATCCAAATTTGAAATACCACCAAAGATTTTCCGCGCGACTTCAAGAGCCCCATACGCCACGGACAAAGCACCATCACCCAATGGGGTTTCCGACCGTACTCGCTTTCCGCAACGAAGAGCTTTCTCCCAAAGCTTCAGTATGACCTGCCCATTGACGCCAGCCTCTGCCGACAAATCCATGGCAGTTCTCACTTGTCCTTGGATTTCCGATTCTCCAACGATCTGACTTTCAAGTCCTGACGTGACTCGCAGCAATCGTTCTACTGAAGAGTAATGATCAATAATGTTTGGCGGCGGACAAATCGGTAACTTGAAATTTCTCTCTCGCTCCCATACCTCAAGAACTTGCTCCAGAGTTTTCAATCCCTGATGAACATTTTCAGCGGCAATGAACAGCTCTGTTCTATTACAAGTAGAGACCAATAGAGCGTTTTTGATTTCATGCTCTTCTTTTAATCCCGATAAAAAAGAAATCGCGTCTTCATCTTTGAACGCAATCTTCTCCCTTAGTTCTATGGGAAAAACTTTATGGCAGAGAGTGAGGCTAAAAATCTTCATACCGAGTGGAATCCGAATACTGAAATCCACAGGAGAACAAACAGTACCAAGATGAAGCCACCGATAGAGAACAATGTTCTCCAGACGGTCACGCTATGATTTGATCTAGGGACCAGTGCCAATACGGTGAAGACCAACCAAACGTATACGGTGATATAACTTTCGTACCCAAGTGATCGATCAATATTCTGCTCATCTACTAGTAAAAACGCACTGACCAACGAAATGGTCAAAGTTACGGCAGAGATACTGGTTGCTGTTCGCAATAACTTGGACAACGACTCCAAGCTCGACAGATTATTAAACAAGAGACCAAAATTCCCTCGCTTGATGGAACTTCTCAATAACATCCATAGTATTCCGTGAATCCCTGCGATCGCGACTCCAGCGACGCCTAAGAGAGCGGAAAATGCATGGAGCGAACGTATGGCATCGAGTTTTGGAACGTCGCCGCTCTCCAAAGTCAGGCTGAATGAAGCAGAGCCCAACTGAAGAAAAAACGCAAAACCGAGGCCGAAGATCAATGTTGATCTATCCTTGCTGAGCACCACTAATACCCATTGCAGCGAGGCAATGAGAAATGCCAACAGGGAAAAGGCTTCCCAACGAGAAGCGACAGGGCAGGACCCCACCTCGAATCCCCGAATGACGATGACGACGAGGTGAACAACAAGAGCTAACTGTAGCCAACTGAGCGAATCTCTTGAAGCATCCGGATTTTGATTTCCAGATCGCAAAGCTCGAAACTCGCTAGTGATCAGCGAGCCGTAGAAAACGGTAAGAAGGATCACGACGATATTCGTCGTAACACCGTAAGGTTCTAAATCCAACCGACATCCCTCTCAGAGTTAGAACTTATCCAGAGAGTGCGGAAATGATCTCCTGATCAAGGCCGGGGAACGAGTTCATGTACGTATCTCGCTCCTCCCGAATTCTGCTGACATGAGAAGCGTACTCCTCGGCACGATCCTGATCATGGTAAAGAACTCTGGGCTGAAGAACCCCGAGATCTTTTGAATCAATTCCCGGAACAGCGCTGGCGACCTGATAACCGAAATCAGGATCGACTTCCCAAGTGATCGTATTTTCTGCGATTCCTTTAACGATGGCACTTGAATGTGGAATCCGGACTTTCATTGAACGATCATCGCTAACAGGTCCACCCACACGACCAGTGTTCATAAGATACACTTCAAGAGGCTGCTTCTTCAGCAACTCCAAGAAGCGATTCCCCTGTTGTGAATGAAGAAGTGGGAAGAACGGATTCGTACCAGGAACTCTAAGGAATTTCCCGGCTTCGTCTTTACCACCGGCACTAGTTCCTTGTGTTTCGCCCAACATGAAATAAGCCGCGGCTTGTTTCTCGTCTAACTTACACACGCCTGGGATGATGTTTTCGTTACAGTTCAAGATCAGGAGGAAGTCTGCTTTCGGAACTTCTCGTGCATCGATCGCTCCGTCGACATCCTGCATACGAATGACGGCTCTTCCATTTTGAGTGTAGGACTCATCGAAGAAATCGACGTTCCCTTCATCTCGCTGAGCCACATTTTCAAGGTATGACTCTTGACGGCATACTGCCGCATGAATCGTCGGCTCGTCCTCCGCAGAGAGGGCAAAAGTTTTTGCGAAACAGCCATTCTCCGTGGACTGGATAACTCCATCCGGCATCCAAGCGACAAAATCGTCCTGCACGGGACCTGACCCATTTTGGCGGGTAAATGTCGTGGTTGTCTTTCCGGTTCCGCTCAATCCTACGATCAAAGCACACTTTGATTCGTCGCCAACGGGAATCACTTTGCAGCCTGCATGAAGTGGTAAACCACCCTGGTTATAAACCATGGCATTCCACATTCTCAGGCCACCCTTTTTGGACTCACCAAAGTAATCGGAGTTCATGACTCGTGTCACACCAGCTTCGAGATCAACAGTGATAACTCTGTCATCCGGGTACCCTTCGGCCTTCACACTTGGTGTGTAGACAACCGTCAGGGTTGGCTTCCAGTCTTCGCCTTCATTTCCATCGAGAGGATAGTAAAGAAGGTTTTGCATCCCAGCGATGTTGGCGTGAGCTTTTTCAATCCATAGTCTTGCTGATGTTCTGTACTGAGGATGATTTCCGATATAACCATCCACACAGATCATCTCTGATCCACGAATGAATTCGTCTTGCATGTTTGCTAGACGCTCAGCTTCTTGACGACCGACACACTGGTCACTGTGAAGAGACGGATCGTCATCGATAACATAAGTAGATTTTTTGGAGCGGGAATCAACCTTGGTCTGGACATTGAAGTTGTCAAAACCGGTCTTGGTTGCATTTGGCATTTCGGCCGTCATCGCGCAGAGTTCATCTGCTGTGGGCCTAAAAATGGTAACCCTGGGTTCGATACTAAAATCGTTCAAGGTGGCCATACCTCTCCTTTTCTTCATCCAAAATTCGGATCAACCGCGTTCGAAGGATCCTTGAGCCCAAGGCTCCATGGATCAACTGCGGAGTCTTCGACTCATCTCTCAGCGACTCACATTGAGCCTACTGCTATTTTCCCCAACGATGTGACCTCTTGCGAGTGAATCCGATCAGTTTCTGATCAGCTTCCCCAAGGTGTATCTGGGCACTTCTCATCCGCCAGAGCGACCGTTTTAGGGTCCACCTGAGCTTTGCTAGCGGAACTTTTTAAGGCCACAAGGGCCTCTTCGAGGCTCTCCCACTGCCCTGTCAATTTGGAGTTCTTGAGGCCCACAGGGGGGAAATCGACCTTCCAGGCCACCTTTCCCTTCCCAAGGGAGACAGATTGGATCTTCAGCCCATTTTCTGCATGACTGGTCATTTTGGTATCCTCCATGTTTAATTTGCAGATCGCAGGGATACAGAATTTCACGTTTCTGAAACTCTCATTGCCCTTCAGCATTTTAAGCGTCAAATCTTGAGCCTTGAAGTCATTCCGTGCCCTTGCCACAAGGATCTCGAGACCTCAACATCCCGCTTCTCGATCAAGAGCAGCATCAAGACTGCCAAATTCGGGATTTCTGCTGACTATTGGAGTCTTTTTATGGCGAAACCTCGAGCTTTAATTCTGGACCTCGATGGAACTCTTCTCTCCGATGAGGGGGAAATCCACCCCCACACCCGCAAATCGTTGCACCGAATTTCAAAGAGTGGAGTCCGTGTAATGGTCGCCACGGGACGATCCGAACAATCCGCCGCGCCTGCTGTTGACGATCTCGGTATCCCCCTACCCGCAGTGATCTACAACGGCGCGGCGATATGGTGCCCTAAAAATAGAACCGTCATTCGGGAGCGATTAATAGACTCCGAGCATCTTGATGTGATCTTGGACTTTGCTCATCAGGAAGACCTGATGCCCGTCGTGATGTGCGCAGATACAAAGCGCGCTTTCACAGCAAGGCCACAGGTATTGAAATTTCCTCTTCACGATATGAAAAACATTGAGGTCGTCAGCGAATCAGATCTGAGGCTCGACCGACCCATTCGACTTTCGGTATTTTCTGAACGCCATGAAAACGCAGCTGAATTCGCCGAAGAGATCAAAAAACTACACGTTGCAGATTCCTACATGACATGGTTCCCACTCAACCTGTTACCAGAACTTCGGAACAGCCCACTCAAGGTGGTCGACATTCAACCGGCATGTGAAGGCAAAAAGGAAGCTCTCAATTATCTAGAACAAGAAGAAGAAATCCTTCCCGAAGAAGTCGTCGCAATAGGCGACGCTCCTAATGATATTCCCATGGTCACCGAAGCCGGGCTGGGAATCGCAATGGGAAATGCTATGAGTGAACTCAAAGGAGTCGCCGACAGGATCATTGGTACAAATGACACCGGAACCATCGGAGAACTGGTCGACGAGTTATGGCCTGAAGTAGACTGATGGTCCTTTAGTGCTCGTCGCCCTTGTAGAGACTTGCAACCTGCTCGGCATAACCATTGTAAAGCAATGTGGGACGCCTCTTACCAGTGCCGATATCTCTCTCCATCGACTGACTCCAGCGCGGGTGCGGCTTTGAAGGATCGACGTTCGAATAAAACCCATATTCTTTGGGGATTGCCTGATTCCAAAAGGTCGCAGGTTTCTCTTCCGTGAACTCAATTCTGACGATCGACTTTGGAGACTTATACCCATACTTCCATGGAACAACGACTCTCCACGGAGCACCATGCTGCATTGGCAAAGCATGTCCGAATATTCCGACACATACCATAGCCAGATCATGACGAGCTTCATCGAGACGAAGCGCTTCAAAGTAGGGCCATGGCCACTGTGGATCGGATTGCCCCGGCAGTCTCTCTTTGTCGAGAATGGAAACAAATTTAATGTACTTCGCCTTCCCCAGAGGCTTGCACTTTTCGATGAGTTTCTTAAGTGGATATCCAACCCACGGCACCTGCATCGCCCACGTTTCCACACACCTGAATCGATAGGTTCTCTCTTCAAGAGGAGCGAGCTTGAGAAGATCTTCGAGATCAAGTGTGAACGGCTTCTCGACATCTCCTGCGACTTCAATTTTCCAGGGCGTCGCTTTAAAGCCTCGGGCCATCTGCCAAACACGATTCTTGACCGTCGTAAATTCGTAAAAGTTATTATAAGTAGACGCTACTTTTTCCTCTGTCAAAGTTCGGGGGGCAATCGAGTATTCGCTTGAGCGCTTGGCAGGAAATAGGTCGGATTGAAAGTCACCTATAGCCGGCTTGAAAGCTTCTTTCAGTTCGTCATCATCAAGTTTGATCATGCCGTTCATCCCCTGAATGAATCCCGGGACGGAAAGCGCTGAAAATCCTGCAATCCCGTATCCGAGAGATCTGAGAATTTGCCTTCTATTGAAGTAGCTCGACTCTGAAATTTCATTTCCGGAAATATTGAACGAATCCATCAGTCAGCCTTCTGGCAAGAGCTCGGGAAAACTTAAGAAATTCCTCGGGCCATTGAGGCCTCATGTTCTAACCTATCTCGATATTCAAAAATCGCAAGCCTCAGAGGGGGAGCTCAGGAATCGGGTGACTGATTCACTTCCTTGTTGAAAAAATCAAGAGACTGTCAGCCCAAATTTTGATCATCGACGTCCCATTCTCGTCAAAAGCGGTATAGGCAACCATCAGAAGGTTCTCGACGAGAATCAACTTGGGAAATCCACTCTCCCGACTCGCTTTTGTGATTCCAATACTGATCGTCTCGCCTGGCTCACTCCCGGGTACCCAGTGACGCAACAATATTTCCGCACTGGCCCCCGACTTCTCTAGCCAAGACACCACATACGATCCATCCCTGAGTGAGATGATATCCACACGACCGAGCGGATTTCCGCGATCCAATCTGTAAACCTGATCGTCGCGAGCGTCTTTTCCTGATTCCCTGAGCAGAACGGCTCCGGCACCACCTTCTGAATCATCAATTCTATCTGCTTCTGTATACCAAGCCGTCGCCCACTGATCGGGATTTCCTGCAACCGCAGGCCCATTCACCGGACACCCAGGTAATATCCAATTGTCCTCGTGGATCAGACCCGAATCATCAGATGTGGTGGAGATTCTGGGATCCTTGAGCCATGCAATATCCCTCACACCCAGATGATCCCTATCTCTGTAAAAGACAACGGCTTCATCTTCACTGACCAATGCATCTACAGGACAACAATCACACACTGAATCATCTAATAGGTAGTCTTCGGCAACTGTGCCGTCTGCATCTATCGTTGTCGCACGAAGCGTCATCGGTTTCCCTGATAGGGTCTCTCTACCATCTAGCCATGTCAGATAAAATCTGTCCCCGAGAGAACGCATCGCCAAAAACCCATGCTCTGCTGGTGAAATATCTGAGTGAGGGATGACAGGCTCGCTCCAGATCCCATCTTTCTTTTTGATGCTGACCTTGATTCCATATGCATAGGTGTCCGCGGAAATTTTATCCAGCCAATGAACCGCCCGAGTACCGTCATCCAGCACCGAGACCGACGGGAAATCAGCCCAGTTCACAAACCATGTATCTCCACTGACCACTTCTTCAGGTTGTGTCCAACCCGACTTCATCACGAACTCCGAAATCATGAGAGAGGAGACACCTTCAGAATTCCTTTGGACCCAAGACAAGATGGCCTGGGTTCCATCTTCATTCAGTGTCAAATTCGGCAATGCAGAACCTGGCTCACAGGGCACTGCTAATTGGGAAGCAGAGATCACAGGACTCTGAACTCCCTGTTTATTTGTTGGGAATCCCAAGCCTAACCAAGCCACAAATATGACGAAGATAAGTAGTGATAGATTACGTTTAATAACCTGCTGCATTGCCATCCTTACGTGATTCACTCGCCCCAACCCAAATCCCTTTTTCTAAATCTCTCATGATCGCCTGATATCCACCAAACAATCCCTTCCGAGAGGAAATCTTGTGCCCTCTAGCAGAAAGTTCCTTAACAACTGCTGGGGCGAAAGCGGTTTCGAGTGCGACTTCGCCTCCATCTTTCATCGAATACCCAGTGGGCTGAGATGATCCTACGTGAACCACTCTTGGAGCATCTCCTGCCTCTTGAAGATTCATCCCGAAATCGATCATGTTCATCAGGACCCAAGCTTGTGCCTGAGGTTGCGTGGCACCGCCCATGACTCCAAAAGACAACCATGGTTTTCCATCTCGAAAAGCAAACCCAGGAATAATGGTATGGAAGGGTCTCTTACCGGGGGCATAAATATTAGCGTGATTCTCTTCGAGGCAAAATAACTCACCTCGATCTTGTAAACCGAATCCTAGACCCGGTGGACATACGCCACTTCCGATGCCTCTATAATTACTTTGGATCAATGACACCATGTTGCCGTCAGAATCAGAGACCGACAAATAGACGGTATCGCCATCTTGAGTTTGAGCTCTTCCAGTATCAATCGACAGCGCCGCTTTCTCGGACGAGATTTTTGACCTCAGAAATTCGCTACGTTTCTTAGAAACTAATTCTCTGACAGGGACATTATGAAAATCTGGATCGACGTAATCTCTAGCTCGATCTTCGAACACCAATTTCTTGGCTTCGATGAAGTGGTGCAACAGATCTGCACTGCCAAAGCCCCAGTCTTTTACAGGGTAGCCCTCCATAATGTTCAAAAGTTGCAGAACCGCGAGCCCCTGACCGTTGGGAGGTAACTGCCAAACATCAACATCCCTGTATCGGGTACTGACAGGTTCGACCCACTCCCCCTGATGAGAACTCAAGTCCTCGGCTGTGAGATAACCACCGTTTTCCTGAACAAAAGCTGCGATCTTCTCTGCGATTTCACCGCTATAAAATCCGCTCCGGCCTGACTCTGCAATCTTCTCGTAGCAACGCGCAAGATCGGGATTTTTCCAAACATCCCCTTCAGCAGGTGCTTTGCCATCTCGTGTAAAAGTCTCCAAGAAACCCGGCTGACCCGCCAAGACCTGAGCACTGATTTTCCAATAATATGCGATCACCTGTGAAACAGGAAATCCACTTCGAGCGTGGCGGATGGCAGGCTCAAGCACCTGATCAAGGGGCAATTTCCCGAGTCGTTCATGCAAACTCACCCAACCGTCGACACAGCCAGGAACTGATATAGGTAAGGTGCCATGAGCCGGTATCTCTTTCAGATCCTGGCTCTTTAATTCCGATTTTAAAACTTCTAGCGTCAGAGACTTCGGTGATCGACCTGAGCCATTGTATCCAAGAAGCTTCTGCTCTTTCTCCGACCAAACAATCGCGAAAAGGTCTCCACCGATTCCGCACCCTGTGGGCTCCATCAGTCCTAAGCATGCATTGGCCGCGATAGCCGCATCGATAGCATTTCCACCCTTTTTGAGAATTTCAAGAGCCGCCTCCGTTGCTAAAGGCTGGCTCGTCGCTGCCATTCCATTCATCGACAGAACGGGAGATCGAGTTGCGAGAGAAAGCCCTGAAACTCGGTCTCCTCCACTCACCCGAGCACTCAACAACACGATCATTGTCAAAAAGATGAGCAGTTTCATGAATTCTCCATTTCATTCCTGATCATGTTAGCCACGGGACGGGTGCAGAGGTAGCCGGAATACCAAGGGTCGAATTCGGCATGGATACTTTGTTCTGCTGAATTTTCAACCATCCTCATGATTCTCAACGTCTCGTTTTCCCTCAATATAATGAAACTTCCAACTTATTGACGGGGTATCTCAATCCTCTGTCACGGATATACTCCCCTATGAAAATAAAAGGGAGTAACCGATGACAACAAATGGCAACCAGGAACTCTTTAACCGTGCTCTTCACCTGATTCCCGGTGGTGTGAATAGTCCTGTCCGGGCATTTGGATCCGTGGGTGGAACACCTCGATTCATCAAAAAAGCAAAAGGCAGCAGGATTCATGATGAAGACGGAAAAGAGTACATCGACTTTGTCGGTTCCTGGGGCCCCATGATTCTCGGGCACGCTCATCCTGATATTCTCGAGGCCATCATGAAAACGGCGGTCAATGGGACCTCATTCGGGGCACCTACTGCAGCAGAGGTCGAGATCGCCGAACTGATTGTCGATATGGTTCCTTCTGCGGAAATGGCTCGGCTGACTTCAAGTGGAACTGAAGCGACCATGTCCGCTCTTCGGCTCGCACGAGGTATCACCGGTCGTTCGCGATTCATTAAATTTGAAGGCTGCTATCATGGACATGGGGACTCATTCCTCGTTGCCGCAGGTTCTGGAGCCGCAACCCATGGACACCCCTCTAGCCCCGGAGTCCCGGAAGCGACTGCCAACCTGACCTTGGTCGCTCCTTTTAATGATCTCGCGGCCGTCGAATCATTGATGACAGCACATGGCGATGACGTCGCGGCTATTTTCGTTGAACCGATCGCAGGGAACATGGGGTGTGTTCCGCCAGTTCCTGGATTCCTTGAAGGCTTGAGGGCTCTTTGTGACAAACACGGGGCGATGTTGGTCTTCGATGAAGTCATGACAGGGTTCAGAGTGAGCCCCAATTGCGCACAAGGGCTCCTAGGAGTGAAACCAGACCTCACGACTCTTGGAAAGATTGTCGGTGGCGGTATGCCTATGGGTGTCGTTTGTGGGCCACGAGAGTTGATGGAGAACTTTTCACCGACAGGGGCCGTCTATCAAGCAGGAACCCTCAGCGGGAACCCTCTTTCAGTCGCAGCAGGAATCGCATTGCTGACGAAACTCCGTGAGGATTCCAGTTCGATTTACTCCACACTTGATCAACGGGGTCAGCAACTGCACGAATCCTGGAAATCAGCGCTGGACTCTCAACAGATCCCTCACTCATGGCACCGGGTGGGCTCCATGTTTGGTCTTTTCTTCACTGATAAAACTGTGACAAATTTCAAGGAAGCGGCCACTGCGGATGAAGATCTGTTCAAGAGGTTCTTCCATGGAATGCTTGAACAAGGGATAGCCATCGCCCCCTCCTCATATGAAGCCGGTTTTATCTCACTGGCACATTCCGAAGAAGATATTGCCATCACCGCTGAAGCGATAAACGCTTTAGAACTCTGATAAACACCTCCATGTGATAAAAAAAAGGCCGTTTGATCAAGCTTGATCAAACGGCCTTTAATATCTAGATCAGGTGATCTCTACAGATCGTCTGCGTCTCCATCACAACCCAGTCCGTCACCCGGAGTCGGGTCGAGGTCTGCAGCCGGGAATGGAGCCAGCGGAGCCGGCCCCTCAAGGAAGCGGTAGTTGAAAATGTAGATCATGTCGGCGGCGTCGATAGAGCCGTCGTCATTTGAATCACATGCGTCGGCACAAACCGGATCAGCACCCCCTTGGAAGAGGTAGTTGATACCGTAAACACCGTCAGCGATGTTCACAGTTCCGTCAGAGTTGCAGTCCGAACGAAGGAACTGGTTGAAGTTCACAACCGTCAGTGATCCGTCGATAAGGGTAGGATTCTCGAGAGAAGACTGCCCAGCAACGAAGAGGATATCCTGCGCAGGAGATCCGGCTGAAGCCGGGAAGCCCAATGCACTGGTTCCTTCTGCATTTGTTGACCATGTCACTGTGAACAGAGCGGTTTCAGCACCCGCTGGGATCAGGTTATCGAGGGGAGCAGAAAGATCTGCAATAGCACCCACGACGATCTCACCGGTGTTACCGGAGAAATCCTGAACCAAGAAGGATTCAAATCCGAAGTCGTCACCCACGGAAGAAGCTCCGAGAATGGCATTGTCATATGAAAGGTTGATCTGAACAGCATCGATAGCGGGGTAGTTCACGTTATTGAAGCTGACAGTCGTGGAAGCCCCATCGCCCAGAACAGCTGTTCCGCTGGAAGCGCTCAACTGGTTCGGGTTGATAATGTCAACGACCGCACCCGTTGTGGCGGGTGGAAGACTGGCACCATTGACAACGACAACGGTGTTGACCGGGGGAGATCCCAGTGAGTCACAGTAGTCGATATTCGTGTCAGAAGACCCTGTGATGGTGTAATCGATGGTCATCATCTCGAAGTCAGTCACATCACCGATGGTTGCACAACCGGTGAAGCAAAGAACCACACCTTGAGTCGCACCTTCAGCAAAGGTACTGATCTGGTTGAAATCAGGAGGGGAGCCGTTCTTGGCGGTCTCTGAATCGGCACCGCTATTCGCGGCATCTACTGAGAGAGCAGCGGGGTCGCTGCAGACTCCAAATGACCAACCCTGTACATCTCCGCCACCGCTATTGCTCAGGAGAGCGGAAGACGAAAAACTGTCTCCAGAAGCTCCAGAACTACCGGTTAGGCTGAGCAGAAATCCGCCGCCTCCAAAAGCCACTCCTGGAAGAAACGAAACTGCCATAGCAATGGTCAGCGTAATCGTAATAAATCGAAGCATAATTGTGTGTTCCTTTCGGTCTCACTCCAGGGCGAAAAGCCCTGCCACACCCCTGTAAAAACAAATTTATTTCTCTACACACCCGCAAAGCACACTTCTTGTTTTCAGCAAAAATTGGCCTCTTGAGTCTTTTAATCAGTTTCTGTTAAAAAATGGCGTGCACGCCAAGCGTCCGATAAATCTGACACCTCACGGCGCACACCATTCCCACCTCCTCGAGGCTCTCGACCAAGTTGGGAAAGCCAAAATGGATCGGAAAAAATCTCCGAAATAGGTGCCCCTCGAAAGGAAGCACCCAAAGATCTACTTTTCTGTCATATTCTCGAGC
Source organism: Planctomycetota bacterium (assembly GCA_016776905.1). Classification (GTDB taxonomy): domain Bacteria; phylum Planctomycetota; class UBA8108; order UBA1146; family UBA1146; genus UBA12191. Next base: position 24,397 of record JADHSM010000005.1, read on the forward strand.
CCGAGCAACTCCGATTGTATCGACTTATCGGTCCTTGCCAACCACCAAGGATCTTAATCTCATACATGACTCAAATGGCAATCGCGCAATTCAGGTCCGATAAGGGCAGGTTTGAGGACGATCATGACCCTACGGACCACCTGATAATGCTGGAGTGAGGAGTGGGATACCAAGGGATTGTAAGTTATGCCATGATCGTACTCAAAACTTGGCTATTCAGCTTCAATCGAGATATCCGCCAACAAGCCACCGTCACTTTGTACTCTCTTTGTAATCCACTTTGTTAGCCGAGGCAACCCTACGACTCGGTAATAAATTCCAACAGATCACGCAGTTCTTCCGGCTCCAAAACCCAATGCACCTCGGGCATCGCCGAAATCCCATTTTCAGCGACGTATCCTTCTGTAATGACTGCAGATGGGTCAAGAATACTCTGCAAAATCTGGCTTCTGGTCTGACGCTCCAATAAGCCCTCGAGGGACGGTCCGGAGACCCCTCCCTGGCCTAATTTCTTGTGGCATCTTTGGCATTGGGCCACGGGATGATCCAGAAAAATTTGCCGACCTAAATCTCCGTCGCCTCCCTGGAGGGCCCAATGAAAATCTGCCAATCGGTCCTCCCCCTTACCGAGGCGTCTGTTCAATGCCGATTCCGCCAGATCTTCGTCGGAAGAAGTCTCACAAGCCCGTAACAGATCCAAAATCAACGCTGCTTCGAGAGCTTCTTGATCAAGACTCTGGAGCTGTACATTGAGCCAGTCCAAGACTCGAGGTGCAGAGTCATAATTTTCGACCAAATGCCGGATGGCCAACTGGCGTATCTTTATCGAATCACCTTCAGCAAAGATCCTCATCAAAAACTCAGGTCGCTGATCTATCGGCTCCATCAATTCGAGTGCTCTTAGTTTGATGAGGGGATCACCGCTATCAGAGAGCTTCTGTAAATCGGGTCGAAGTTGGTCTGCCGTGACCTGAAGCTTTATCTGATCTAATGCCTGAAGTCTAAACTCAACTCTTTGACCATCGGCATGCAAGACCGCCCGATTGGTTTCTGCAGGAAGAGGAAGTTGATGCGTACAAGCAACCCTCAGAGCGGGCCCCTGAAGATCGCTTCCTGCGAGGAGTTGATCGAGAGTGCCCTCTAAAACATCACCCGTATTTTGACGCAATGATTTGATCTCATCCGCCAAGGGCCTCACTAGACCTCGAACCCCTTCTCTCGTGGGAGGATCATTCCACTGTTCGGCTGCCCTGAGAGCCTCCTCACGAAGTTCGATCGGTAACGCTTCTCTCTCGGCAAACTTGACCAGTGCCAAGAGATGCTGCTGACTGCCATGACGCAGCGCCGCATCGATCGCGCGTCTTCCCAGCGGCCAGATCAACTCTCCATATAACTTCAATTTTTCATCACTCATATTTGCGAGTCGAATCAAATGATCTGCTAAGCGCGGTAATCCTCCAATTGAACCCAAATCGTGCAATCCACGGGCTGCTTCTGTCACAACGAGCGGATCAGGGTCGTTGAGGAAATAGGCGAGAGCCGGACTGACAGGCCGAGATCGTGTCAGGGAATCCCCCGCTACCCGGTACCTCAAGCCAGACTGAAGAACTTTTCTCGGATCTTGAGGCTGTGCAGGTGCCCCTGATGGGGAGTCTTCCGTGCCGGTCTCTCCGGCAAAAAGCCAGTAAGGATGGTGTTTTTTTCGTAGAGCCAAAAGAGCGAGAAGTCTTTTATCTCTGGAGGAGTTGGACGCAAGGCCCTCCACCAACAGATCCGATTCTGTGCAAGATCCTGCCAACCCCATCACTGCAGCATGAAACAGTACTGCATCCTTGGAGCCCGCATTCATCCCCAATTGAAACAATTCTTCCCGCGCTTCCCGAGCACCGAGTCGACCTAATCCCAGAGCAGCCATCGACTGAACTCTTGGAGAAGGGTCTTCGAGCAACCGTATCAGGACAGACTTACCGCGAGGATCGGACATCTCACCCAAGACTCGGGCCAGTTGTCGGCGAACCTCATCGCTCACGTCACTTTCTAAGTGAGCGAGAGACAGAAGACGCTCGCTCCGCTTTAGCGGACTCTTCCTCAGCCACTGCTCCAATCCCCAAAGTGCATGGATTCTGCTGAGTGGGGAATTGTCCGATTCGCCTTCTGCGACAGAAACCAACAAGTCCGCTTCCTTATCACCCCCGGATGCCAGATGGCCTTGAACCCGTTGACGGACTCGGCGATCAGAGTGACCCAATAACATTCCTAGAGTCACCCACCCGGACAATTGATCTGTATTATATTTTTTCAGATCGCAGGTCAAAAGCTCTTCAACACTCATCTCTGCATTGGGAAGCGGCCCCTGTGATTCGGTGAATTCGAAGAGTCGACCCCGATCGGTGGAAACCCAACCACCTCCCCATGCTGAAATCCATAAGGCACCCTTCGGCGTGAAGTCCACATCGGTGCACAGCACTCCCTCTATAAACTTCTCTTTCTCCGACAATCGATAGCCTGCGCCTTGCTGTTCGAGACGAAATCTCCACAACAAGGAGGCTGCCGGGTCTCCGCGAAAGTCACACATAAAGAAACTGCCCGCGAGATCGGATCGAAATCCAGTTCCAGGGTGAAAAACCAACCCTGATGGACCACTGCCCAAATGGGTGATCGGTGGCAGTGCCCAGCGAGGCCGAACCGGATGATCGACTTGCCAGATGCCCTCCTGGTTCCATGGTCCTCTCTGATTGCTACCCTCCAGAGTCTGGTACTCCATACGCCAGCCGGTTTCGCCCCCGGGAAGGATTTGTACGATCCGCGCCTGATCTCCGGCGTCGGAGTTGTTGTCACCGGTGAAGAGATCACCGTATTCATTGAAAGCCAACTCCTGTGGGTTGCGTAAACCGACATGAACCAATTCCAGATCAGACCCATCCGGCTCGCAGCGAAAGACGGCTCCTGAACCGGCATCATGCATCAATCGGCCATCTGTGGTCTCTAGATAAAAACCACGATCACCGATGGAGAAATAGATTCTGCCATCAGGGCCACGCACGAGGCCATGCATGTCATGCCCCCGCAGAGCGATCCGCACACCAAATCCACGCTGTGCAGATCGCCGTGATTCTGCACGACCATCCTGATCGGCATCAGTAGCGATCCATAGATGAGGGATATTGGTGATCCACGCTGTCCCGTCTTCAACGAGAACTCCTGCCAGAGTTCCATCGAGAGGTTCAGCAAAAGGATCCGTAAATGGGCGCACAGTATCCATAATGCCATCTCCGTCTGAATCGCTCAGACAGGTCAGACGATCTTCTCGGGCAGTGTAATACTCCATGCCATTCTCACGACGATCCTTGTGCTTTTCATACATGGCCATTCGATCATCGACCGTCTGTAAAGCGAGATCATCTTGCAACCAGTAGGGGCTCGATCGATTGTCTTCGACACCAAATTCTTGGCGCTCAGACTCGCAGATATAAGCTCTCCCCATGGCATCGACACCGAAAGCCACGGGATCCCTCACCAGGGGCGCTGCTGCGATGATTCGCTTCTCGACCCCTTCAGGAATCGTGATCCTATCGAGTGCTTCTTTGTCTTGTTTCGACCACTGGTCAGGAGCTTTGTTAGAACTTTCATCAGAAGACTGATGTTGATTCTGGAGAGCCCCAGACTCAGAAATGCACAACGACAACAATATCAGACAGAAGATAAAAACCCTCACAGAGCCTCCAGAAGAAGAGCAACAACTCGTTTATTGAACGTTGTGATCTATTGAACGTTGTGATCTTACCCCGAGCCATTCACGGAGAGACCCTCTGAAAAGTAAAAAAGGCCCCTTCGGATTTACCGAAGGGGCCTGAAAGCTTCTATTTATTGCTTTATATCAAAGACAGCCCGAGTAGCTCGCGCAATCAAGATCATCTTCGGTGGGGTCTAGCCCACAAGAATCCCAAGGTGCTGCTGGAGGAGCTCCTCCAGAGAACAGAGTCGAGAAGTGATAGATAGCGTCAGCGATAGAAATCTGTCCGTCATCATTTTCGTCGAGGGAATCCAAGCACGACGGCTCCCCATTTCCTCCTCCGAATATGAAGTTCAGAATTCCAATCGCATCCGATATATCAAAGGCTCCGTCAGAGTTGGTATCTCCTCGTAAGAAGGGAGTACCGCAATCATTAACAGTAACAATGAAACTGGTCTGGCTCGTCAAACCTGCAGAGTCTGTTGCCGTCACCAAAATCGTGTGACTTCCAACCTCAAACATGGTTCCAGAAGCAGGCTCGACCGTGAGAATTCCCCCGTCACAGTTATCTGCTATTTCTGGTGATTGCCAAGTCACAGTCGCCATACAAGTAGCGGGATCTGGGTCGACAATAATGGGAGCTGGAAGATTTATCACTTCCGGAGCCTCATTGTCCACAATCAAGATCGTAATCGAGGTCGTGTTCGCGTTCCCTTCGCTATCGATAGCCACGTAGTTAACGACCGTTTCTCCGAGAGGAAGGAAATCCCCCTGATTGGAACTAGATTGCAATGATCCAACAGCGCAGTTATCGACGACTGTGGGCTCCGGCCAGAACGCATTTGCGCCACAAAGACCGGGGTAACTATCCAATTCAACAAGCGAAACGACATTCAGGAACTCAGGTCCTTCTTTGTCCACGACTGTGATCGTGAATGATTCACTACTCGTGTTTCCATAGAAGTCTGTTGCTGTGTACGAGACGAGAGTTGCACCGGGATCGAAGAATCCACCACTTGAATGTGAAATCTCAAGCTCGAACAAATCACTACAGTCAGAAATGATGGGTTCGTCCCATGCATATGTTGCACCACAAGAATCAAAGTCATTCGTCAAGACCACGCTTGCGGGCATACCTTCAATCGTAGGCGCCTCAGCATCTCCGACGTTGATGAAGAATGAAACCTGACTCGAATTCCCTGCAGAATCTAATGCTGTGTAGACAATCGTATTCAAACCGACAGGAATCTGTGCTCCGGATTCATAGTTACTGGACAAAGTTGTTTCAGTGCAATCTGTAACTGTGGGTGGATTCCAGAACATGACAACACCGCACTCACCAAGAGTGGCTGTACCGACCATGTCTACAGGAATCTCCGTTATTGTCGGCACTTCATTGTCCACAATCGTGACTGTGACAATCTGTGCATGCTGATTACCGCTCGAATCTGTAGCCGTAAAGACAATGGAGTGATCTCCGATTGCGAATACGGAACCTGATTCATGACTACTCGTCACGGTCACCGTACTGGCCGGGCTGCAGAAATCTGCTGCCTGCGGAGTCGGCCAAGTTGCCGTACCCTCACAAGAATCAGAGTTACTCAAGAAGGTCATCGTCGTTCCAAGATTCGGGAAGAATGGTGCTTCACCATCTTCAACGATCACCAAGAAACTAGACACTTCAGAGTTCCCGGATTCATCTGTTGCAGTGTAAGTCACTGTTGTTTCTCCAAGTGGGAACATTCCCCCCGATACGTAATCGGAACCAAGGAAAGACCCTGAACAGTCTTCACTACTTGGAGAATCCCATGTAGCGACACCCGCACAGTTTCCTGGAGCATTTTGAACGACAACCGTTCCCGGCATATTAAGAACCGTAGGTGCGTCGTTGTCTTGAACAACAACGTCAAAACTTGAAGACGATTGCAATCCACTATTATCCAAAACGGTATAAGTCACTGACGTGACTCCTACCGGGAATTCTGATCCCGATAACAGGTCAGAAGTGAGGCTTGATATACCTGCACAGTCTGATCCAGTCGGCTCAGACCATGTCGCGATTCCGCTGCATTCGCCCGGCGTGTTGGAAACAACTACCGTATCCGGCATGTTCAAAATCGTTGGTGCTTCTTGATCCAGAACATTAACCGTGAAGGAGGCGCTGGATTGATTGCCGCTTGTATCTTGTGCCGTATAAGTGACGACATTGACTCCGATTTCGAACAGATCACCTGAAGAGTGTGTACTGGTCAAACTTGCAGATACACAGTCGAGGGCTTCCGGATCACTCCAAATTGCTTGCGCATTACATGACCCCACCTCTGCCTGGATAGTAATATCTTGAGGCATTCCATGGATCTGTGGATTTTCGCCATCCAGAATCGTGATCTCGAAACTATCCGTTGTCTGGTTACCAGCAGTATCGGTGGCAACGTAAATGACTTCGGTGGTTCCTATGGAGAATTGAGACCCCATCGAATGATTTGAAGACAGGCTACTGAATGTGCAATCACTCGTAGTTGGCTCAGCCCAAATCACATTGACCCCACATGCAGAAGTGGTGTTTGTCACAGTGATATTCGTTGGCATGTTTGCTATTGCCGGAAGTTCACCATCACTGACGACTACCAAGAATGAAGCCTCAGAGGTGTTCCCAGAATCATCCGTAAAGGTGTAGTTCACCAGATGGGGTCCGATTTCGAGTTGTCCACCATTTGGGGTATCACTCGCTGCTGTCACCTGACCACAATCAGATACGGTAGGATCTATCCAAGAAACTGTTGCAAGGCATGAATCGACAGGTGTCGTTGCCGATACATTTTCTGGCATAGACAAGATCTCAGGGTTGGTCGTATCAAGAACGACGACAGAAAACTCATATGACTGAGAATTCAAATCTGGATCCAGTGCTGTGTAGGTCACCAGCGTTTCTCCAACAGGGAAAGTATCTCCTGGATGATGTGTGGAGCTCACAGTTAATTCACCCGTGCAGTTATCGCCGAACGCCGGAGGTGTCCATGACGCAAGAGCAGTGCAATCTTGATTACTATTGCCGACAAATATCGGCGAAGTAGGCCCGGAGACTACTGACGGCGACTCTGAATCGATCACCGTAACTGTGAAGTCTTGCGCATGCGTATTTCCAACAGTGTCTATTACTGTTGCAGTAACCGTGGTTACTCCCTGACTAAAGACCTCACCAGAAGCGATGCTCAGAGTGATTGTTGAGTCCGTGCAGGAATCAAGCGCGGCCAAATCAGACCAAGACACAATCGCGTCACATTGTCCCAGATCATTCGTCACAGAAATGTTATCTGGGAATACTGTGAACTCTGGCGCTCGGTTGTCTATGACGGTCACGACAAAAGAAGCAGTACTTTGATTCCCGAGAACGTCAGTTGCAGTATAGGTCACAGTCGTATCGCCTAGATTAAAGACCGATCCTGATTCATGCGTTTTGGAAACAGTGACAGAGTGACAATCCGTAGGTACCGGATCTTGCCAACTGGCTGAAGCGGCACACTGATCAGCATCGACTCCAACTTGCATGCTATCTGGCACACCTACGAAGATAGGTGCCTCATTATCGACAACCTGAACACTGAAGAAGGTCACATCTGAATTTCCGAAATCATCTGTCGCCGTGTAGGTGACAAGCGTATTTCCCACAGGGAAAATAGAGCCTGGCTCGTTCGTTGCCACAAGCGTCAACTCGGTATCACACGCATCGAGGGCCACAGGTGGATCCCAAAACACTGTCGCGCCACAAGATCCAGGTTCAATTGTTGTACTAATGTTTACCAAGGCTTCCCCGACAAACACTGGATTATCATGGTCGACTACTGAAATCGTGAACGTTGCTTCTGTACTGTTTCCGCTGAGGTCAGTTGAGGTATAAGAAACTGTTGTTTCACCAATACCGAATACCGATCCTGGAAAATGACTTGCTGAGAAACCAACTTCGTCACATTCATCGAATGCAACAGGCAATACCCAAACCACAGTCGCTTGACATGTTCCAGACGTACTTGGAACAGTGATGTTTGATGGCATGTTGAACAGAGTTGGCGCTTCAATATCATTGACCGTGACTGTGAAACTTGTCTCTGCAATGCTTTGTCCAGCTGTAGCCTGGTAGGTCACAGTTGTTACACCTTTGGAGAAGAAGTCTCCAGGTGAATGACTGCTTGTAACACTGATCTCTGCATCTGGACAGTTGGGATCAATTGCGCCAAGCGAAGTCCAGAAGACCTGGGCTTGGCATGTACCCAATACAGTCGAGATTTCAATGTTTTCTGGTATCGATGTAAATTCTGGAGGAGCAGTATCTGCCACGATGACGTTGAATGTGGCAATACTGGAATTGCCACTGTCATCTGTTGCAGTGTATTCCACTTGTGTAGTACCAACCGGGAACAAGGTTCCAGGCGATAGATTAGATGACACAGTTGAGGCACCACAGAGATCGGTTGCTGTAGGCTCCACCCATGACACTGTCGCTGAGCAATCTCCCACAGCCGGGCTCTGGAAAATATCCTCAGGTACCCCGCTAAAGGTCGGACCAAATCCGTCTGTAACCAGCACGGAGAACGAAAGCGAAGAGGAAAACCCAGCGAGGTCAGAAACGGTGTATGTCACCTCTGTCTGCCCGATTGGGAATTCAGATCCCGGTTCATGTGAACTCACATAGGAAAGATTCGTTGAGCAATCTATGGCAACAGGAGGAACCCATGAAACCGGCTCAGTGCACAACTCTGAAGTCGTGGCTACACTCAAAGAACCCGGTGAAGACAGGAATACGGGTGTATCTAAGTCATTGACTGTCACTGTGAAGGAAGCTGTTGTTTCGTTTCCTGACGGATCTAGTGCAGAATAATGAACTGTCGTCACACCAACACCAAAGGTTGAAGGCGGCTCGAAATTACTAATCGGCTCAAGCTCGAGGGCACAGTTATCAATAACTGTCGGAATATCCCACAGAACAGTGGCTCCACAACTTCCCGGGTCTGTATTCAATATCATATTCGAAGGCACACCGACAAGAGTCGGAGGAGTGTCGTCTACAACAACAATGGAAAATGACATCGTGGAAATGAGGCCTTGAGCATCAGTTGCCGTGTATATCACGTTCCTTGTTCCAGGAAGCCCGACTAAGGGCTGACCGAAGTTTTTCGTAAAGGTCACTCCTGGAGAACAATCTTGAATAATCGGATCCACCCAGGTGACCGCTGCAGAGCATGTCGTAGAAAGAGTAGACGCGACAATATTCGGTAACTGCTCGATGACGGGAGGAGATTGGTCCTCCACTGTAATCAAGAATGCAATACTTTTTACATTTCCACTCACATCAGTAGCGTTCATGATCACCATGGTTTGACCCAGAGGGAAAACGGATCCGTTTTCCCTATTCGAAGTGATCGTTACATTATTTCCACCACACTGGTCTTCGACTGTAGGTTCCGCCCATAACACCACAGCATCACAACTATCAGGATTTGTTCCGACGGTCATATTGCTGGGTTGCGTCAAGAACGTGGGCACTTCAGTGAGATTCACTGTGATCGTAAAGGTCGCAACAGACTGGTTTCCACTCACATCTTCAGCTGTGTAGGTCACAAGATGCACACCAGGACCAAATACTGTCTCCATTGGCGTGTCGCTGGTGATGGTGGATGCGCTACATAGATCCTCGGAAGTAGGATCTATCCAGCTTGTCGTAATTGTACATGCACCTCCGGCAAGGATTTCAAAAACCTGGTCCTGAGGAATGTTACTGATCGTTGGAGGTACAGCATCATATGTTGCAGACTCTTCGCAAGAATCGGGAATACCGTTGCTATTACAATCAACGGTGAATCCTAATTCGATCTCACAGGTATCGATGACACCATTCGTATTACAATCGAAGTTACCCGTTGAGAAATCACAACTGTCTGGAATACCATTGCCGTTGCAATCGGGTAATCCATCGGAAATGTCACAATCATCAGGCTGACCATTTCCATTGCAGTCTAAGTATGTGAGTTCTGTAATCAGGTACGTTTGACTGCTTGTTCCAAGTATTAGGCCATCTGAATCCAGCGCTAACGGAGCAGATTTACCGCCCGCAAGTTCTGACAATTGGAGACACCCTTGGGCGAGATCTGTCGACTGAAGGTTCACTCCAGAATCCCAGAGACCGCCGCTGAGGGTGAACACCCTCACTCCACAATCCATCGAGACAACGGCGATAGAGTCGCCTAGCATTGCCTGATGAGTTTGTGCAGTTGGAGTAAATCCGAGCTGAGCCTCAAGTTCCCAATTTGCATTGCGAACGTGAATCTCTCCCCCAGTTGAAGTTGTTAGAAGTAATCTAAGGGTATTCCCAACTTCATTGAGGCTGAGACTGGTCGCCGTCGTGATCAGCTCCGAATCAAGCTCCCATTCGAGAGAAGTTCCGCCCACTGGCTTGAAGATCTGAACTTTTCCAGATGCGCTATCCAGTGAGGCCGCATAACCTGGAACCAAGTTGAGTTGATCTCCTAGAGAGCCCCCAGCATCCCCTGTATTTTGGGAACTGGAAAACCACATTGGACTGTTATTCGCCGGATTGATCAGGCGCGAATAAAAGAGGACCTCATTGTTTGCTGGGTCACCTATCGCCAAATGAATTCCGGAAAGCCCAATGCTTCTACCCAGATCTCCATTGGCAACACCCGGAACCGTGAGTTCCTCGGTCCATGTACCATCAGGAGCCAAGCTATAAACCCTGACCTCATTTTGTAATCCGAGGGCGAGTAACGACCCATCCAGATCCATTGAGGAGATCGAGGCCCCAAGAAGATCGAGGGATTGATCCAACTGCCAAACCTCATTCACCTTCTTGTGTAATTCGACTGAAGATCCTGATCCTTTGGCCAACCAAGTATCTGTCGCATCCAAGTGAGTGGCCCCAGCGCCAAGGCTAGCAGAAGGGATCTCACAGGTTGCAGTTTGAGCCCGGGACACTTGTCCAAATGGCATCACGACTGCAAGGATTAACAGAACTAAAAATCCGAGTGATCTTATATCACGACGGCACAATGCGACTACTAGAGCCGCTTTCACAGATGTCTTCATTGGGTCTCTCCCCCATGTCTGAAGAGTTTTATAGTTTTCCCGATCTACTAAATGTATTGTCCTTGTTAAGTTTTGACAACACGGGATCGTCTTTGTCAACATGGCGTAGAGAACCACTATTGATAAGTCGGTCAGGTTTGACAGATTACATAGCGTTCATCTCGATCTTTATTGCGGGAACAGATAGTCTGCTTCATCACTGAAATAACAAATGTCACAACATCGATGTCCCCGTAGCTCAGCTGGATAGAGCATCGGATTCCTAATCCGAAGGTCACAGGTTCGAATCCTGTCGGGGACGCCATTTCCCTTATTTTGACAGGGCCTCCGGCCTCTTTATCCTTTTCGGAAAAAGAACTTCAACTCCAGATCAACTCTTTCCATCGACTCTAAACTCCCCATCCGGAACCCTCGATGGCCTCACCCTCCGATTCAGGACAGAAGCAACGACAGGAAACGATAAATACTTATGTTTCCGCTGATTGTTGGACGTGTGGGTCGGCAATTCCTGCCGCTTCTCATGCAATTCACTTCTGTCACGTCTTTCTCCAAAAGATCACCTCTCTCTCCATCCGCTCCATTTCATCTTCTCTGCTTCCTCTGTTCACTCTCTTTTCCCCAACTCTCTCCCCTCTGTACAGATCGAGCGAGAATAGACTTCCACTGCAGGCACCTCACTGAAGGCCTGAATAGTTGACATTTCCCTCCGGGAAGAAGCCTCGTAATTGCTCAAAACTAGCCGAATGAGACTCGACGATCCCTTCTCCGAGATTTAGACTGCTCCTGTCTGTTTGGAATCGGGTAAGTTCCAAACGGTGACTTTTCGCTGCTTCGAAACTTCATTTCAGTCACGTTGAGCAGGCCGACATGAAACCTCAGGTTTCTCCATTGGCGCAGCGCCTGACGAGGCCGCATTTGAAGATTTCCGAGATCTGTCGAGAAATCCCCGAATTTCAAAGACTTCAATAAGGAGTAATAGGAGAACCATGAGCGATATTAGCAAATGCCCTGCCCTCGGCGGCGGTGAACAACACAATGCGATCGGCTCCAATGCCAACCAGCACTGGTGGCCCAACCAACTCAACCTGAAAGTTCTGAACCAGAACAATCCTCAATCCAGTCCCATGAACTCTGAATTTAACTACGTCGAGGAATTCAACAGCCTCGACTTGAATCAGTTAAAAACAGATATCGGCGAAGTGATGACCACCTCCCAAGACTGGTGGCCAGCAGACTACGGTCACTATGGTCCTCTCTTTATTCGCATGGCCTGGCATAGTGCCGGTACCTACCGAATTGGGGACGGACGAGGTGGAGCAGGGTCCGGAACACTCCGATTCGCTCCTCTCAATAGTTGGCCAGACAATGCCAACTTGGACAAAGCCCGCATGCTGCTCTGGCCTGTGAAAAAGAAATATGGTCGTAAGATCTCTTGGGCAGACTTGATGGTTTTAACTGGAAACTGTGCTCTAGAGTCGATGGGGTTCAAAACCTTTGGCTTCTCAGGTGGGCGACAAGACGTCTTTGAACCTGCAGAGGACATCTACTGGGGCTCGGAGACGGAATGGCTCGGAGACGAACGCTACAGTGGAGAACGTGAACTCGAGGGTCACCTTGGAGCGGTACAGATGGGTCTCATCTACGTCAATCCAGAGGGCCCCAATGGGAATCCCAACCCTGTCGCGGCGGCAAAGGACATCCGTGAAACCTTTGGACGCATGGCCATGAATGACGAAGAAACGGTAGCCCTCATCGCTGGAGGCCACACCTTTGGTAAAGCACACGGTGCGGCAGACCCCACTGACCACGTGGGACCAGAGCCAGAAGGCGCCGCTGTTGAAGTCCAGGGAATGGGCTGGATGAACAGCTACGGAAGTGGAAACGCCGCAGATACCATCACCAGCGGCCTTGAGGGTGCATGGACCACGAATCCTGTTCAGTGGGACAATAACTACTTCGAAAACCTTTTCGAGTACGAGTGGAAGCAAAGTAAAAGCCCAGCGGGAGCAACCCAGTGGGTTCCCACTTCTGCCGATGCTGAAGGCACAGTTCCGGATGCACATGACCCGTCCAAACGTCACGCTCCGGTGATGTTCACGACTGACCTCGCGCTCAGAGAAGATTCGGCCTACGCCCCTATCTCCAAACGATTCCATGAAAACCCAGATCAGTTCGCAGATGCATTTGCTCGCGCTTGGTACAAGTTGACCCATAGAGATATGGGGCCCATCTCCAGGTGCTTTGGTCCAGAAGTTCCTGCAGAGGCGCAAATCTGGCAAGACCCTGTCCCCACCGTTGATCACGAGTTGGTCAATAATGACGATATTGCAGCTCTCAAGAGTTCACTCGTCGCGTCGGGACTTTCAGTCGCACAGATGGTTTCTACCGCTTGGGCATCGGCCTCCACTTTCAGGGGAACTGACAAGCGTGGTGGAGCAAATGGTGGACGTATTCGCCTTGCTCCCCAGAAATATTGGGAATCGAACAACCCCACCCAGTTGGCAGATGTACTTCAATCTCTAGAAACCGTTCAATCCGATTTCAATAACGCACAAACCGGCGGAAAGAAGATCTCAATGGCAGATCTGATTGTTCTAGCGGGATGTGCAGGAGTCGAAAAAGCAGCGAGCGATGCGGGTCACGCGATCAATGTTCCTTTCACACCCGGACGCACCGATGCGACCGCCGAACAAACGGATGTCGAATCCTTCGCAGTACTCGAACCCAACGCCGACGGCTTCCGTAACTACTACACTGCAGCCAACACCCGTAAATCTGAAGAGTTGTTAGTTGAGAAAGCACAGATGCTCAACTTGTCAGCTCCAGAGATGACTGTTCTGGTCGGTGGTCTTCGCGTCATGAATAGTAATGTGGGTGAAACCGACTTTGGTGTATTCACTGATCGCCCGGGTCAACTCACGAATGACTTCTTCGTTCATCTTCTCGACCTGGGTACTCGTTGGCAAGTCTCTGACAAGTGCGACCATCTCTACGAAGGTCTTGACCGCTCTTCAGGAGAACAAAAGTGGCGCGGATCTGCTGTCGATCTGATCTTCGGATCCAACTCCCAACTGAGAGCGATCGCCGAGGTCTATGCTTCCGACGATTCCGAAGCCATCTTCTTGAATGATTTCGTTTCTGCTTGGAATAAGGTCATGAACGCCGATCGCTTCGATCTCGCCTAGTCTTCTGAACTTCAAGGAATGAATGACGATCAGGTGCGTACATTTTCAATGTACGCACCTGAATTTTTATCCCTAGGCCGACAACGATTCCTCAGCACTGCTACCTCGGGCATCTTCATTGGATATCAGGAACTATCTCTTTTTCTTCATACTTTTTAATGGGACAAAATGAGTGACCATTTTTTCTCCACTCTCAAAGGACTCTTCCACGTAACCCGGTTTATCGTTGAATGTGTAAGTCAATACTGGGTTTGATCTGTCCTTCTCTTGTGCAAAGGGATCTCTGAACCTCAATACGATGCCGTCGAAATCTCCTTCTAAATAGCGTGGGTTAGGGCTCTCACTTTCCAAAATGAACGTCTGGAACACCCCTCTTTTGCTATCAAAGCCCATGATCGAGATCGAGTCTGGCTCAAGAAAATCTTCGACGCTAAGGCTAACAGTCAACAAGAAACGTCCCCCTGCAAGCAATCGTGAAATCCGAGGTTTTTCATTCCCCTCGGGATCGCCATAATTTCCAAAAAACTTTAATAACAGACTGTGTTCATCTGAATAATTTTCCGCAGGATTCCCACTCGCTTTTGATTTATTGATTCTTTCTTGGCGGAGTTTCGAAGTGAGGATTTCCTTCATTAGATCTTTAACTTGCCCAGGGGTCTCTTCTTGAGAAATTCGAATGAACGGTATGTCCGATTCTCCCAAAAAAACCTCGGCGGAAAGCTTTCGAGTTTCAGTATCGAAGTTAATTTTCTCTTTTACATATCCGCTATAGTCTTTAAGAACTCTATCGCCTTCTTGATAATTCCCTGACCGGTATGCAATGGCTGTCTGATTTGGATCGAGAGAGATACTGAAGTATTGATTGAGATCAGTTCTGTAACTATCGAAATGATAGGTCAGGAAAGGGCTGCCGGAACTGGTGGATCTCCTCAGTAATATCTTGTTCCCAAAAACCATCTGTGAATCCCCGGTTCCGGATATCGGAATGAATTTGGATCCAACTTCACCAGTTACCGGATCCACGCCACCCATCGTGTAATCCAGAACACCTCTCCAAGAAAACTTGCCCGCTTCCTTCGCCAATCTCTCCAGTTGTATTGACTGCTTTGATAGATGCCCCTTCGGCTTCAATTTATCGTCATCCATGCTGTCAATATGAGAAAAAGGTTCGGCAAACACCAGGAGGCCGCCAGAGAGCAGGAGGCCACCAGAGAGCAGGAGTCCGCAAATGAGCAGGAGTCCGCAAAAGAACACCGGCAAACTGAATTTCATTCGGATAAACTTGCTCATCGGTACAATTCCTCCTTTTTGAGATCGATTTCTTAGTATCTCCATGCCAAAAGTATGACTCGCTCCACCCCCATTACTCTTACTTTTTCTATCAATTCGAGATTCGGATATCGACAGAGCGTTGTATAAAATTTTATAATAGAGTTCTGAGTTGAGGAACCCTGAATAACGGAGGATTCATGTTTAGGCCTATTCTTATCTGCTTGTTCCTGTTTTTTACGCCTCAATTTCTATCCGCAGATATCGCCAGTGATATCCGCTCGGCTCATGCATCCTTGATAGCCGCTGAGGAAAAAGGAAACCCCAGTCTCATCTATAGAAATAGCCGCGAACTGATTAAGGCTTGCTCGGGGAAGAACCTTTTACAAATCTTCCCTGAAGATAAAGACTTATTCTTACGACTCGATTGCCAAAGAATCATCGGCGCAGATCACAGCCAACAAGGAAGACACTCTCAGGGAATTGAGCTTCTTTCACCACTGGTTGAAAAATACTCCGATTCTGACGCAGCGGAAAAGGCGATTGCGCAAAAAGCTCTGCTCCCCCTAGCGAGATCTTATTCAGAACTTTCACAGATAGATAAATCCATCTTGCTTCTTAAGAATGCGACAAAATCTCTCGCGACTGGGAGCCCCGAAATCAGGGAAGCCTGGTTACTGCTCGGAGACCTATATGCAGCAAAAGGCGAGACGCTCTCAGCAAAAAGATCATGGAGTAGGCTCACGGATGACTTGAACAAATACGGAGACGAAGCCCGATCTCGTAGAAATTCTTCCGTCCGCATGGCTCTGCTTGATAAACCCGCATTTGAACTTGGAGAAGCCACTTGGTTCGGCGGGAAGAAACAATCCATCCGTTCCATGAAAGGGGAGGTTGTTCTTCTCGATTTTTGGGCGACTTGGTGTGGACCCTGCCGAATGCTGATGCCAGGGCTTGATCGCCTCCAAAAGAAATATGCGGATAAAGGATTAAAAGTTTTGGGGGTGACAAAACCCTACGCCCAAGGCTGGCTTCCCGACAAGGACAGCAATACTCGAGGACAAACCGTAAAGGGAATGACTCGAGATGCTTTTCTCCAACACGTTTTGGAGTTCCGAAGGCGGTTTGGAGTGGGTTACCCCTTTGTGGTCACGGGAAAGCGTGAATTTGATAACTATCGAGTTGGAGGAATACCCATGGTTGTTCTCATCGATAAAACAGGAAAGATCGCATGGGTAAGGGTCGGCTCAGGTGGCGAAGGGTTACTCGATTCAACATTGGAACGACTTCTCAACGAGAAGTAGCGGACTGCCTAAAGCCCGAACTACGCTCAGCCCCCTCCGAGTCCACCTCGGAAGCGCTTGGATTTACTGAGGAACGCCCATAGAGAAAGCAGTAGCAATCCCGTGTTGGTCATCAATTTTTCACATATCGGGATAGGCCCAGCACCGCATCCACAATCGGCAATGACGGCACACAGCGAAGTGAACTCAGGCTGAGTCCCCACCAACCCTGCTCCCAGAAAGTAAACTGCAGGAGTAAATGCGCACAGCATTCCTGTCACAATTAATGCCGCCGGCCTCAATGCCAAACCAGCAAGCAATGACAATCCGCACAAGATTTCCGCTGCTGGGAGAATAACTGCGACACCGTTGAGAATCCAAACAGGACTCGTTGGCAATATCCCATAGTTATTGATGCTTTTAAGAAACCCAATGGGGTCTGCAACCTTATTGATGCCGTAACTGAGAAAAATCAATCCGAGAATAAATCGCGCCAGTAGAAGCGGGATTCCGGTAGCATCTATTTGACGAATAAAACTCATCAGCGGACCTCCGTTCCCACTGTTATTGGCATTTGCATTTCTTTCCATTCATTGAACCCACCCTCGTATACGTAAATGTTTTCGGGAGGAAGCCCATAGAGGGAGCCTAAGTCACTCGCAAGGTGCAAACTATCTTCACAGTCTCCACCATTACAGTAGACGATGACGAAAAATGCCATTTCCAGTTGAGGCTTAAGGTCATCTATTAATGATTCTGATTCATAATGGTAGAGCCAGACAGAACCGGGAATGTGCCCATCTTCGTATTGGTCTTTTACGCGCGCATCCACAAACACTACGATGGATTCACCAGAAGATTCGAATTCAGCTTCCCCAGTCTCAAAATGATCTCGAACATCTTCAAAACTGAGTCTCTGCATTCCGTCATCCGGAACTGTTTCTATCGATTCGTCACTGTTTCCATCACCAGAAGAGACCTCATTACCCTGACTCGAAAGGTCCCCTTCTTCAGGATTGGAGGTTCCGTTTTCTTGCAGGACTCTCTGACCTGGTTCCAAGGAAGACGCTCTACTCGGGAAGTAATCCCGTGACAGATCTATCTTATTCCCCGGCCTCAAGGTATTGATCGTCAGGCCTATTGCTGCTGATATGACCAGCAATAGCAGCGTGCCCGTGAGCAGGGATTTAACACAGTTTGAATCATCCGCAGATTCGGATTCATCGGTTTTCAAATCTGAGTTCATAATGTTTTGATCTCCTGATTCAAAGGATTTCTATCGAGCAGGATCTCGCCTTCGACTCATGACTCGACTCATGACTCGACTCAAGACTCGAATCAAGGCTCGAATCAATAATCCCATTAACAAAAGAAGTGTATCACCACGGCCACTAAATTCGGAATCATTAGGTGAAAAGCATGGAAGTGGATCCCAATCCTCCAAAGGGCTTCTTTTTTACCAAAAAAAATACTCGTGCCGTTTCTACAGCACGAGTATTTTTCCGAATTTTATCGCGTGAAATCAGGCAGGCTGCTCAGATTTCATTTTCCAACGACCTTTTTCATCTTGGTCGAACTCTTCATGCCTTCTCAGATGCTGGAACACAGCGAGGTAAAGATTCTTAGTGGCTTCCTCAGGATGGCGACGAGCAATCTCATCGCGAACCTCTGCAGGGGTCAATGGCATTCCAGCTTCCCCTAATATTTCTTCCACCTGTGAGCGAATCCAGCCCCTCGGACGACGTCCAGAAGGGGTCAGGCGACGCATAGAGCCACTCGCACTAGAAAGATAACCTTGTACCTCAGGGTACTGAGATAGGAACTCTCTAATATGCTCTTCGACTTTATCCAACTCATCGCGGAGCCGTTGACGCTTTGTTTCAAGGCGATTTAACTTTCCGCTGTTCTCTTTCAAAGCAACAAGTTGCCTGAGAGCTTCAACGTCGAGTTTACCTAAACTGTCCATTTCTTGTTCCATACTCATGATCTCTACCTCTTCCCACTTCTTCATGACTCGAATCTGGTGCGGAATTTCAAATATCTTTTACGTACTCTTACGTAAAAATCGTTGTTGAATTCCAGAGGGCCTCTACAACCCTGAGTCCACTTTCTGTATGAACTCCACCTATCGAAATAATGTCTCGTCACTTAAATAAACAGTGCACTCAATCTTGCTAATATATGCCGCTCGTTTAAATTGCTGATCAAAGATCAGCGCCAAAAACGGCTCGCTTCCTGCAATTTACTATCCTCAGACCAAAATAAGGGATCTAAGGAGATCCATTTCTGTCATCAACACCAAGAAACTTACGATTACTGCTATGTGAGTCACTTAAGTCCTATACTTACATACGCATTGTCGATTTACAATGACTCTTCTAGAATTTAGATCTATGAACAAACATATCCTGAACTCAATGCTAATTGTCATATCTATATTATATATAACAAGTTGCAGAATAGTGCCTGGGCAGCCTTCTCAGAGATCTGGTAATGAGATTCTTATCGCTGGCGAAAGAATAGAAACATCCCATAAAGTCGTCCTGTGGACCGATAATGGCGGCTTCGACGCCTATCGAGGTCACCGCTGGGATCAGCCAGGGACAATTCCACCCCAAGATGACCCAAAAGGAGTCATGCGTTATGGAAGCCTTCGACGGAATGCTTCTCCTGAATTAACGGCACGACTCCAGGCCAATGGCTGGACTCGTAAAGACCTTACTGAAGTCATCGATACAGTTGTTCTCCATTATGACGCATGCGGATCGGCCAGTCGATGCTTCCACGTTCTCCATAATATTCGGGGCTTGTCATGCCACTTTCTTGTCGATGTAGACGGTACCATTTACCAAACTTTGGACGTCAAAGAACGTGCTTGGCACGCCGGAAATGCCAATGACCGATCCATCGGCATCGAGATCGCCCACTTCGGAGCATTCAAAGATCCCAAGGAAGCCGACTTACATTACATTCAAGATACAAAAGGGATACGCCTCAATCCCGATTCACTCGCAGGGACGTCTGCTGAAAATGCTCATCCCTACCCAGCACGCCCCCAACTCTTCGAAGGTACAATCCATCAGGAACATCTTCATCAAAGAGATTTCACCGAAGCTCAATACATCGCCTTAGAAAACTTACTCATCTCTTTATGTCGGTCAATACCGAGCATTCAGCCTCGTGTTCCGAGAGACTCGAAGGGTAAGGTGGTTTCCTCATTACGAGATGAATCAAAGGGACAATCTGTTGCAGGTATCGTCGGCCACTGGCATGTCGGATCACACAAAGTAGATCCCGGACCTGCATTTGACTGGGATAGAATCGAAAAGAGACTTCAGGAAGCGGTTTTAGTACCTAATATCGACTAATGGACTGTTACTCGTCAGTCGAGGTTCTTCTTTGCCGCAAGGACTCAAATAGAACCACAGCTGTCGCCATTGCCACATTCAAGGAATCAGCACTTCCTGCCATAGGTATGGAGACCTGATCATCAGTCTCGCTCAGCCATCTCTCATCTAAGCCGTATTGTTCGCTTCCCATAATGATGGCCAACGGTACCGTGAGATCCATATCGCAATAGTCAGATTCTGCATCGGGAGAAGTCGCGACCATTTTGACCTTATGGTTCCGAAGCCATAAAATCGCTTCATCGCTAGAACATTCAGCCACAGGTACTGTAAAAAGAGTCCCAACACTGGCTCGAACGACATTGGGGTTGAACAAATCCGTACAACGATCAACCACCAGCAACCCATCGATGGCGGCAGCATCTGCGGTACGCAGCAACGTTCCAAGATTTCCAGGCTTTTCAATCGATTGGGCAACGATCAATAGAGGAGTTTTATGAGACTCTTTTACTTTTTCAATCCGAGCCGACAACCGATCAAGATTCCATTCAGGTCGAGGAGCAGTGGCCAATAAGCCATCGGGCCGATCTCGATAGGACATCTTTTGAAAGACATCTTTACTCACTGTTTGAACTTTTGTTCCCAATGACGACTGAGCGAATTCCAACAAAGTCGCCTCATTGGACCCAAGATAGAAATCAGGGCAAACAAAGATCTCTTCGAGATTTAACTTTGACTCTACTGCTCTGGAGATTTCTCGAAATCCCTCAATGATGAATCGACCTTCTCTATCTCGGTCTCGACGATCCCGAAGACGCACCACTGATTTAATCCGAGGATTTTGCAAGCTCGTTAGTATTTCTTCATTCTCCATTTGCGGGATCCTTCTCGTGATTTCTGCCATCCCTATTATAACTTCGAACCTCTTCTAAGGACTTCCTTTTGAGGTCTGGAACCTGGCATTCAAGTGCAGGGTATCCGATAGGGAACAAGAGAAATGGTTTTTCCCGAGACGGGCGTCCCAAAAGATCTCTTAAAAATTTCATCGGTGATGGCGTATGCGTCAATGTTGCGAGACCTAACTTATGAATCGCGCTAATAAACATTCCAGCAGCAATACCTACCGACTCCGATACATAATAGTTTTTCTGTTTAGAACCTGAATCATTCACTCCATGAGTTTCAGCGAAGAGCACAACGAGAAAAGGAGCTTCTTCCAGAAAAGGCTTACTCGCATCCGTGCCTATCGGCTGTAGAGCATCAAGCCACTCTTGTGGCATGCGGCCGCTATAGGATACTTGCTCTTCCTGTTCAGCAGCGGCTCGGATTTGACGTTTTAAGTCGGGCTCATCTACAACAACAAAATGCCAAGGCTGTCGATGTGCCCCACTCGGTGCGGTACTGGCTGCCGCAATGGCCCTATCGACCCACTCTCTTGGAAAAGAATCGGATGAAAAGTGCCTCACTGATCGACGACCGGAAAGGTCAGATTCCAATCTGAGGGAGATTTGATCCATTTCTTCTTCTGTTTTTCTTTCAAAAGAAAGAGGAGTGGGGCTGTATTCCCGGCTCATTTGCACCTCCAGGGACCTGACTCAAAGACTCAGTGGTGTTTCGCTCTGATCTGATAAGACTGATCACCATACTCCGAGCTCAAACTACATTTATCAACTTTTGAATGCGTTCTAAATCGGTATGTCAGACTTTTCCACAGAAGAAATGTAACCCTTTTTTATTCCGCGTCTTGATGGGCCACCCATGCCTCTGCGGCCTTCATTCCATCGAGTGCTGCAGATAGAATTCCACCTGCATACCCAGCGCCTTCTCCCAATGGAAATAATCCGGAGAGACCCGTGCTTTCAAAATTTTCTTCACCCCTGTCAATACGAACAGGGCTCGAAGATCTTGATTCAGGCGCAGTCACCACAGCCTTATCATGGTCAAAAGCGGGTAGCCTGCGAAGCAAGTCGGAGAGACCTGATCGAAGCGAATCCAAAATCATTGCTGGCATAAACTCTGAAAAATCGACGGGGACAAGGTTTCTAGGATAACTGCAGTCCGGAAGATCTTGAGAAACTTGGCCTTCGATAAAATCTCTGAGCCTTAGTGCTGGGACAGAAAAATCCCCCCCTGCCGAGGTAAAGGCTGCTTTTTCAATCTGTTCCTGTAACTCGATTCCTGCCAAGGGAGCGTCGCCCTCTCCAAAACTATCGGGATCCAGAGTTACCACGAAACCACTATTTGCCCATGGGCTCTTCCGTTGAAACTTGGAAGCTCCGTTGACGCACAAAAATCCTTCCATCTCAGTCGAAGGAAGGATTTCGCCTCCAGGACACATACAGAAGGAATAAACATCCCCTCCGGTTCCTTTAGCGACAAGACTGTAATCTGCCGGTGGAAGATGGGGGTGCCCCGCTGATTCTCCATACTGCATCTGGTCAATCACACTTTGAGGGTGCTCGACTCTGACTCCGATTTGAAATGGCTTCCGAGTCATTGGAACATCGTGACGATCTAGGCAACGGTAAATATCGCGGGCACTATGGCCTGTTGCTAAGAAGAGAGTACGGGTTTCCCATTCCATCTTCTTATTTTCTGATTCAACGACGATACCTTTGATTTGCTTCGAATCTCCACTCTCTTCCGATATGACATCTACGAATCGATGGTCGAAAAAGAACTCTGCACCGGCTTCGATGAGCGCTTTCCGCATTCGCTTGACGATACTGGGCAGAAGGTTCGATCCCACATGAGGTCTTCCGTCGACAAGAATATCTTTCGGTGCCCCATGATCGACCAACGCTTGAAGTACTTCAGGGACACGTGGATCCTGAACACGTGTATAAAGTTTTCCATCAGAATAGGTTCCTGCGCCGCCCTCTCCATAGAGGAGATGACAATCGGGCTCAAACTCTCCACCCATGATAAATCGGTGCCACCGCCGAGATCGCTCTACGACTTCTGGCCCTCTCTCAATTATCCGAGGTTTTGCGCCAGCCTGAACCAAACGTAATGCACAAAACAAACCCGCTGGACCAGTTCCTACAACGACAGGAGACTCATCACCAGAGTACTGATCGATGTCTAACCGTTGTTGATTCCATACGCGAGCTTTCCCTTGTTGGACCAACTTGTCTGCGACTTGAAGATCAATCTCTGCGGTCACTGAATGAATCCAACGAGGCTCTCTTCCCTTTCGGCAGTCGAGAGATCTCTTCCGTATTTCAACAGAGGAAATACGTTGCTTTGCAATCTTCAATCTTCGTGCGAGGGAACGAGGAAGATCTCTTTCTGTCTCACCCAAACGCAGGGAGACATCGTGAATCAGAAGTAGATTTGGAATCATCGATTATTATCAGTTCTTGTTTTCTTGGGGGGGCGGTCATTTCTGTGCTGCTCTTTACGCATGGAAGATCCGCACGAACCCATAGCTGGGCCATCCTCGTCGAGCAAATATCTAATCAGCATGAATGGAATCACGCGGTAATCCCAATCTTCACCGAACAACGATTCATTGAGTTGATCTCTTCTTTCGATACTTCTTCGTGCTTCATGACTGATTTTGTCGTCTTCGCGGTCGTACGATAGGCATTCAATGGGCTTCGCTACCCTATGAACCATGCAGCGACCTTTTTCCAACAAGGGGCAATTAAATGCCTGAGGACGGCGATTATCTCTAAGGAAATGAATCGCTTGGCCCAGCCTCTCCAGAACCTCTTCAGTTTTACCTTTTAGGTGAGGCTTTTCGTTAAAAGCCCGAGCGATGTCTATCGCTTCAAGTTCCGAAATCCGCATTTTATTATGGGGTCGCTGGCAACACTCTGAAGGACGGTGCTCCGCTTCCTCCGAGGTGCTTCTTTTTTCGATAAACAGTGGCCCCCTCGATCTATCGAGGGAAACGAGTGCTTCCTCCAATTGATCTGCGGTTTTTCCAGCGTTCCTAGGGCTACGTTTTCTGGCCATAATTTTCCTCCGGCAATCAGTGTATCACGAAGACTCGATTTTGTTTTCTTGTCGAGCAGGTCCTCGACCCAAACTAAACATGACCACAGCGCTGAGGATCCACAGAATCAGGGAAAAGGCGAAAACGACCTTGGGATCGCCTGTCCAATCTGCCAATAACCCCCCGATGGGATGGCCAATCAGTCCTCTCACGGCAACGAGAGCGACATGAACTGCCATATATTGTCGACCTTCATCTGCCCGGGCAAATGACACTGGACCAATATTCCAAGCCAAAATGACACCCGCCATGGAGATGCCAAAGACCAATTCGGCGAGCAGGAAGGTCATTGCTGAATTCGCTGCCATCAACAGCATCGCATAGAGAGCGAGGCCACAGTAACAGCCTCCTGCAAGCCAACCTGGGCCAATGCGATCAAGGGTCTTTCCATAGAATGGGGTCAAAAGAACCATCGCCAAACTGGCTAGTCCTTTTGCTCCCAACAATATTCGCCAATCCAACCCCAAAAATTCTGCATCAACGGTGTACATCGGCTTCGCCGTTATCAATGCCATAAAAGCGGTACCGTATAAAATGAAGCCAATCTCATAGATCAGGAATCGACGATCTTTAACCAATAATCGCCAGAGTGCTTTGGCGTTATTTATCTCCGGTGCATCGGGGGCTGCTTTGTCTTGGTCCCGTAGAGGCGTTTTCGAAAATATCATGCACGAGAGCCAACCAAAGAGTCCTGCTACTGCGTACAAAATTGGAAAAGCTTCGCTCTGATAGTGAAGCCAATATCCTGCGATCACACTGCCCGCCCCAGAAACAAGAGCTCCCCAGCGCTGTGCTTTTCCAAAAAGGAATCCACGATTTTCATCCCGATAATTACTTCTTATGACACCATTCCATGCAGAAGTAATCGGTACTGAGGCGAGAGCTTGAATGGTGACTAACAACAAGAAGATCCAAGGCACAATCTCTCGGCCTTGATCGGTTTCTGCCCAATTCGAAATAACAGGAACAAGAAGTAAGATCATCAACGAAAGGGGCAGTCGCCCCACTGTTGCAGCTCTACGGAGTAACCTTCTAGGCCCCGTTCGAGAAATCCAACCTCCGAAAAACAACACGGCACCCTGCGCAACAGCTGGAGCCATCACGATGAGCGTCAATAATAAATTATCGACACCTAGAGCTTTTCGGGCGATTTCAGGAGCAGACCACAGTAACCCTCCGAACACCCCTTCAAAAAGGACGGCTCGTATATGAAATCCGTATGTGATCTTTTCGATTTTTGGCATTTCGGATCTCTCAACGGTCGACCAAACAAACAGGGAATTGCTTTATTTTGCCCGAGTGAGAGTCCATGAACCATCCAATCGAATCAACACAGCCAATTCGGCTCCATCAATGGACAGAATTAGTCATGATTTGGAATGGCTGAGAAGCACTTATCCTAAATATCATCTGATCTGGGTAAAAAGTGAGAGCCCATAATTCTTGTAGATATATGCGACCGAATGTCCCACCATCGCCAAACAGAAACAAAGTCATGGTCAATACAGACTCAAGACTCGTTGCCAGATCTTCATCGATGGGAGCAATACGGTGGCGGAAGCTCTACTTCTCAATCGCGTATTATCGATTTTGAGAGCCGGACGCTCACTGCCAATGAGAATGCAAAACATGACTCAGGAGCGATTTTTAAAAAAGAGAAACCCGACAAGTGGATACTTTTATTCACATACAAGCTGAAGACATCACATTCGGTGACGTCATCTACAACTGACTCCTAAGGGGGACGAGAATATGGGCTGGATCTGGGCGGCACTCGGTGGGGCTGTGGGCGCATCTTTACGCTGGGGAGTCTATCAATGGGCTCAGAAATTACAGACTCATCCCATCACCTCGTTTGCTCCTGGCGCAGCCACTCTGACGACAACAGGCACGCTCTTGGTGAATCTCAGCGGCTCACTCGTGATCGGCTTACTGATGGGTCTTTTTGATACGAGGGTCTTTCTGGATGAGCGACTTCGAACTTTTTTGATCATGGGAGTTCTTGGAGGATTCACAACTATGAGTGCGCTGAGCATGGAAGGCTGGCAACTTCTCAGAGCAGGACATGCTTTTAAGGCGATCATGTTCGTCACCTTGCAAACGCTAGGGTGTGTCATCCTTGCAGGAATAGGTTGGTCTCTAGGGAGACTTCTTCTCGGGCAAGATAATGGGTAAGTAAACGCTTCTGTTGAATTCTACACGTCAAAAGAAACGACGTGCTCTTGCCCTTCAAAGGCAACCCGGTCACCAGCCCTAAGAACTCGTCCACGGCGAGTATCCACATCGCCATTCACCATAACTTCACCCTGTTGGATTCGAATCTTGGCTTCACCACCTGTCGAGCAGATCCCCATCCATTTTAGGTACTGAGAAAGTCGAATCGTTTTTTCTTCCATTAGGAACTCTTCTCTACAGGGTGACCAAATGCGCCGAAACCTTCCAGCAATGCATCCATGACAAGAGCGTCACAGGGATGAATCTCTTCGCTAGAATCCAAATCCCATACAGCGACGACGTCGCCATTCTCATCAAAGATAGGGCGAACGATGGATGAAACTGTATTCAATCCACTTTCACCATCGCAAGAAACATATCCTGGCCAACGATTCACATCGGCAGCCACTAGAATGCTTCCTTGCTGAACAGCATCGAAACACATCCCGCTCCTTTGTCCCGGATTCTCTTCAATCGTCGCACAAACAGGAGGACCTGCGGCGTCACCCAGAACTAATCTTCTGTTGGGAACTTGACCTTTGAGATGATAAAACCCGTTCCAAAGCCAACCAAAAGGCTTCATTTCATCGTGGATGATCTGCGGCAGAATCGCCCATGCCTCAACTTGGTCCATCGCTTCGCCACAGGATTGAACTAAAGACCTATAAGCAACTCGCCGCTCTTCAGGAATTTCACCCGGAAGCTGATCAAGAATCTCGAACAAAGCTGCCTTAAAATCGAGCGTGGCCAAATACCTTTGAATACGCTGCCGAATCGCTTCACGAGCGACTCTGAATATCTGCATCCCTTCGGGGCTCTCGTCATCGACTGACACATGCTCTGCAGGATCGGGGAATGGCCAATGTAATGTTCGACTCGCCCCCGGAAATACAGGGCATTCTTCATTCGCAGAATTGCAGACCGTGATCGCTAGATCAAAACTGCCCTCGGAGTACTCGCTGATACCTTGACTGCAAAGATCAGAAACAGGAATACCTTCCTCTTCCAAGACTTTGATTGCGAGTGGATGAGGAGTTCCAGTGGGTTGAGTTCCTGCTGATGCACAAGCCCATTGCCCGCCCGATTCTTCACGCCATAGAGCCTCTGCCAAAATCGATCTACAGGAGTTTCCTGTACAAAGAATGATCACTGAAGGCGTCACATTTTTTGACATTTTCTATTCCTCATGTTCACAATATCAGGAAACTTCAGCATAGCAGTGAACCCCTCTTCCGGTACCCTGAGCACAGCAAGATTAGGATAATTTAAGAACATCAATAACGGTTGCTATGGCTTTCGCGTCACTCTTGGCATTCATATAGCAGAAGACGTGAGTTCGAATCTCAACAGGTCCACCAACCGTTTGCCTTTAAATACCTATTGGCGTTCAATTAGCAAACAGGGTGGATGGCTCGCTACCATCCAGAACATGAAAATCACTCTCGGGAGTAAATCCGAGAATGGAGAATAAATGCCTCATAGAATTTTGATTTCAGGTCGATGTCTTTTAATCGCCCTTCTTCTCCATACCGGAGTGTTTGCGGACGAAAAAGCAGCTCCACCGAACATCGTCTACATTCTGGCGGACGATCTGGGCTACAAAGAGCTCGGAAGTTATGGCCAAGAAAAGATAAAAACGCCCCGACTGGATGCTCTTGCAGAAGAGGGGATGCGTTTTACTCGACACTACTCTGGTGCCCCAGTTTGTGCTTCTTCACGATGCGTTCTAATGACCGGTCTTCACTGTGGACATTCTCTTGTCAGAAACAATTGGGAAAATGGCGGCTGGGGAGAGCGACAACCAGAAGGCCAATATCCCCTACCCACTGGAACCCATACCATCGCCCGGGCCTTGCAAAACGCAGGATACGCAACAGGCGTCTTTGGGAAATGGGGATTGGGCGGTCCGGGAACGACTGGCGCACCTGAGCATCAAGGATTTGATACTTCTTGCACTGTGATTTGCCAAAGAAAAGCACATAACTTCTACCCCAATCACCTTTGGAAAAATGGGGAGAAGATGACACTAGAAGGAAATGGTTGGTTCAAAGCTCACGAAAAAATCAGTGCGCCTCTTGCCACTGAACAGGAATACTTTGATCGATACCTACGAAAGACTTATTCTCCTGATATCTTCCTCGAAGAAGCTCTCGCATTTGTCGACGACGCTCATGCTGAACAGAAACCATTCTTCCTTTACTACCCCAGTCCCATCCCCCACGTCGCTCTTCAGGTTCCGGTCGAAGACCTAGACGCCTATCCGCGTGAGTGGGATGAAGTTCCCTATCTCGGTGGAAGTTATCTACCCCATCCACGTCCGAGAGCCGCTTATGCCGCGATGATCACTCATCTGGATAAAGAGGTGGGAGCCATACTGGATCACCTGCAATCACTGGGCCTCTCTGAAAATACTCTCGTGATGTTCAGTAGTGATAATGGAACGACATGGGCTGGCGGCGTTGATCATGAGTTCTTTGGGAGCACACAAGGCCTCAGTGGACTTAAAGGAAGCGTTCTCGAAGGCGGACTTCGAGTGCCGTTTATTGCCCAATGGCCTGGAAAAATTAAGCCGGGTACGGTGAGTGAATTCCCATCTTATTTCCCTGATCTATTTCCCACCCTACTCGCTGTCGCGGGCCAGCCTGATACTCGCCCTCACGATGGCCAAAATTTGGTCCCTGTTTTTCAGGGCCAAGAATTACTGAGAAAGAAAGATCTCTATTGGGAACATGGCGATCAACAAGCGTTGATTTCGGGGGATTGGAAGTTAGTACGGAGACGATTAGGGAAGAAAAATCCTACAACCAAACTGTTTCAT
Source organism: Planctomycetota bacterium (assembly GCA_016776905.1). Classification (GTDB taxonomy): domain Bacteria; phylum Planctomycetota; class UBA8108; order UBA1146; family UBA1146; genus UBA12191. The sequence continues at coordinate 53,347 of JADHSM010000005.1, forward strand.
CTGGTCAAAGACCCCGGAGAAACAAATAATCTGGCGACAGAGAAACCCGAAGTTTTGGAAAGACTCCTCAACATTAGTAAAAATTCGCGGTTCCCGTCTCTCGTATTTCCTAACTCTGGGCTCGATCTTCCATAAACAAAGATGGTAATCAAAAAAACGCCCATCGAACAAGATTGGAAGGCTGCTATCCAGCAGCTAAAACGAGTCGAACCGGGTTTCCATGAAGTCATCAAATCTCAGCGCGGTTCTCCACTCGAAATTCAAAGAAGTCGATCCCCTTTTGAAGCATTGATACGTTCGATCATCTATCAACAAATCACTGGCAAAGCCGCAGCGACAATCCATCAGCGTTTTTTAGATTCGTTTCCACGAAGAAGACCTATTGCAGAAACGATTGTAAAATTAGATTCCAAAAAACTACGTTCTTGCGGACTTTCTAGCAATAAAGCTCGCGCCATTATTGATCTCGCGGAACACCAACTCAGAGGAGATCTACCGGGCTTCGCTGCTTTGAATCGACTGAATAATGAGAGCATTATCGACAAACTATCCATGATTCATGGTATCGGTCCGTGGACAGTTCAAATGCTACTGATCTTCCAATTGGGAAGGGTAGACGTTTTACCGAGTAACGATTTGGGTGTGTGTAAAGGCGCAACGATAATACTCGGCAGAAAAAAAATGCTCAGTTCCAAGCAACTAGAAAAGCATGCCAAACGATGGGCACCCTACCGCTCTATCGCTAGTTGGTACTGTTGGCGAGCAACCGAATTGTAACCCACATCGTAACTGAACTCTCTTAGTGTACGCATTCGAGTTCTAAATTTTTTTCTATTTCCTAGATCACTTCTTAATAAAACTAATAAGGATTGTACTAGTCATCTTTTATTGAATTTAATGCATGTACCGTAAAGTGTATGAATGATTCTGTTTTTTTCATATCACTGAAACTCAACGACCAGTCGAGATGCATTTGCATCGCAGGCTTCATGTCAGGAATGAATAATTGCACCTCTTTACCGTCTTCGGATAGCGTCGCAGAAACTACACTAAAACTTGTCGTACCTTCTTCGCCGGTTACGAGGTCTAACTTGGGGGAACCATAGTTACTACTCCATTGATAATTCCAGCCTTCCAAATTGAATGCTTCTATTAAATCTTCAGGGTTAGTAGTGATTTTTTCATTGAAGGTGATACGTAGCCCTGATTTCTGAGGTTTCAATGATATCGGGATCGGCAATGAAGATTCAGTTCTTCTCACTCGATAAAAACCTCCGGGGTCCGTCTTATCTGAAGACCAACCAAAAAGACCAGAAAGATATAAACTTCCATCCTCATGAAAGCGCCCTCTCATAGTTCCCGTCGGAGTCGCAATCGGTAAAGGTACTATTCCACCTTGATGAAAACCGTCCACTTCATCCTCTAAAATTAAATACACTTCGCCAGTGCCATAAGATAATCCTAGTAATTTGCCACTCAGGTCACCCCATATTCCTTCTGGAACACGCACCTGTGCTGCGGGTGAACGATCAACAGAAGGATGAATCCAACAAAGAGGTGGTTCATATGTTGTTCGAAGTTGTTTCGCATTGAGCATGCTTCCGCTCCAGTTGTTTCCATGGAACGAACCTTCGGTGATACGATTGATGCGATTAGCAGGCGTCCAATGACCTTCTTGATCTGAACCCCATGCAATTCCATCTTGGTCCACTGCTAATCCATTGGGTGCTCTAAATCCGGATGCGACAACTCGGGAATTAGAACCATCTCCATCTACTTGAATCAAAGTTCCATGTTGGGGATGGCTGGGTAATTTTGCATGCCTGGCCGCTTTCAAATAATAGACTTTCCCATCAACTCCTTCTTGAAGACCCCCCGCAGGCTCATGAAAGTGGGGCGAGTTCATCGCATCCACATTAAAGGCACGGTAGATGTCCGTCTCGTCATCACCATTCACATCCACGAGCTCGGTAATTTGATCCCGCCCTAAGACGAGAATCTGCTCTTTCCCATCCGTCTTTTCACGGGTCAACAGGCCCAGTGGCTGACTTAAACCGCTGGCGATTCTTCGCCAACTCAGGTTTTCTAACCCTCCAGTGATTCCATCAACACGCCAAACATCGCCATTCCATGTCGAAATAGCAGCAGATTTCCCATCATTCATAAAATCGAAGTCGCCAAATCGCATCCATGAGTCCCAGGGATTTTCTTCAGGCCAAGTGATCTGATCGATTTCAAACGGGCTTTCAGAAGTCACCCCTTCTTCTTGCAAAGAATTGATGAATTCAGGCAATCGTGAAACAGGGCCAGACCACTCGTATAATGTGCCCTTTTGATCGGCAAGGCTTTGCTGAACAACAAGTCTCACCCCTGGGTCTTCGCCAGAAACTAAATTGAATCGAGCTTTGTTTAATCCGGTTACCGCCACTGACCTCACCAATGGCTCCCCTGATTCAGCAGCCGTCGCCATCACATCTGATTCATCAGCATCTGCCTTGACATACATTCGGATACCATCGATGTAGCCACTAAAATATGGTTCTTCTGGAAAGTTATCTGCAGTGAAACCTATCTGGATAACTGCGTCTTCGATGGGGCCTTCCAATTCGAGGATTCCCTCCCCGTCTTCTGTACCATCAAGGAATAATCGAACTTGCCGGGTCCATGGATTCCATGAAAACGCCACATGATGCCAACGACCATCTGCCACTTCCCGATCTCCACTGACAGCCCCTACCCAGCCGATATCGAAACACAGACGCCCATCGCGAATGAAGAAGGCTTTCCCACCTTCCATCCATGGCTCGTCACTTCGAGTCTGAGAAAAAATAGATCCGTCTTTGGTTGTACACACCCAAGCAGCAAAGGTCAGTCCATGTGTATAAAATTCGAAGTTGTCATGTCGTGTCCAAATAGCTCTCGAAGTCCCATCGAAATCAAGCGCTCGTCCTCGAATTCCTCTTCGCCATGTCACACCTTCCAACTTGAGATCGTTTTCCGAATCGACAATATTTTCCATGAACTCACCGGAACTTTCGTCGCAATTCCAACCTGCGATAAGTTTCATATTCGATTTAGATTGACCTTGAATAACAAGAACTGATTTTTCTGTAGAACTATCCGGGATCTCATCCGAAAGATTCGATCCTTCTTTTCCATATAGACTTACCTTTTCTCCTGAAAGCAAGTCTAGATCTCTCGTAACGACCTCTGCTCCAGCAGGAATAACAATGTACTCCGAGTCTTCTTCTGAGTCAGAAATAACTGCGAGCTCCCCTGCCAAGATGATTTCTTCTCCATAAATTGCTTTTGATCCTTGTCCCCAGATCTCCCCAAGTGGAGAAGGATCGCGAAAGTACCTACGATTCACTACTGAACGAAATCGTTTTATAGAGTCTGGGCCCTCAAATTTTGCGAGATGTAAATGTGAGTAAATTTCTTCATCACCTGTTGAAGTCACCTCAATAATTAATCGTCCTGAATTAAGAACTAATTTTGCAGAACTCATACTCGATTTTGAGGTCTTGAGATCCAGCAAGAATTTACTTCCATCTGGAAGCTCGAGAAGGCTCTCGGATTTAACGACTTCATTTGGAAGAATTCTTACAGCCGAAAGATTTGCACCCTCTTCTGCTTCCATTACAGAAAACTGCAATCCTCCTTTTAGATTCTTACAATGGATGGATCTCTTCCAGACCTCAATTTCTTGGCCTTTCAAAAGAAGAGGTCTCTCAAAAACATCCGCTGCTCCTATCGAGTAATGGAGGAGAATTCCACTAAGGTCTCTTTGCAACCCTTTCCAGCGACCGCTGCCCTTAGGTAACGGTCCATAGGGAACCTTTCTGGGATCTGAAAAAGATTGCCCTTGAGCCACAACACCTGGCCCCGGTGGATTCGTCCAAATGGGATCACCCGAGATTCGGGGCCATGTTCCATGAGGCCCGTCATATACAATGCCTCTCAGCTCAACAAACTCACCTTCCCAACCCGCTGCCCAACGCAACTCTGCTGTATCAAAGAGCACCGCGCGACTTCCGTCTTCTGTGAGCGGAATTGCGACGCCCTTACAGGCAATATTGTCGGGAGTCACTTCTATCGCGGCAGACAAAAATGGCCCGTAATCCATCGCTTCCCATGGTGCGTCTTGTGCCGAAAGATTTTCGAATACTGCAGGAACTGGTGAAAAAATCATAACTAGAGCCACTAGAGGAAAAATCTGAGTCATTTGGGTTCTCCTAAGTGCAGAAAGGGGGGTCTTCTGACCTGATTGTAGAACTAGGGATGTTCAGGATCGAGCCTACACTTCACTGGTATTGACTCGGCTTCGGTGGCCTCCTATGGCATCTATCGTGTACCTTGTCCCCGAGAGGAGTCGCTATGGATTACCGAATCGAAAAAGACACTATGGGAGAAGTTGAAGTTCCCTCAGATCGCCTCTGGGGAGCACAAACCCAAAGGTCACTACAAAATTTCCGGATCGGCTCTGAACGAATGCGGCGTCCAATGATTCGGGCGATGGGTCTCGTTAAGCAAGCAGCGGCTCAAGTGAATGCAGAACTGGGTGGAATTCCGAATGAGGTTGCAGAGGCCATCATCGACGCGACAGAAGAAGTCATACGTGGAGACTTAGATGACCACTTCCCTCTCGTTGTCTATCAAACGGGTTCGGGAACCCAGTCGAACATGAACTCTAATGAGGTCATCGCCAATAGAGCAAATCAATCGATGGGTCAACCGCTTGGAAGTAAATCGCCGGTACATCCAAACGACCACGTCAATCATGCCCAGAGCACCAATGATTCTTTTCCGACAGCGATACATGTCGCATGCGCATCGGAATGTCACGATCGACTGATCCCAGCAATATCTGCACTTCGAGATTGCTTTGAGGATCTCGCCAGAAAAAATTCTGGCATCGTGAAAATTGGAAGAACTCATCTGCAAGATGCCACTCCATTAACTCTAGGTCAGGAAATCAGTGGCTGGTCAGATCAATTACGTATAGCAGATCATCATTTGAAGTCTGCCTTGGAACTGATCCATGAACTTCCGATTGGCGGCACTGCCGTTGGAACCGGACTCAACACTCGCGAAGGTTATGCGGAAAAAGTTCCAGCTGTCTTGTCGAAGACGACAGGAATACCGTTTATTCCCGCCCCCAATAAGTTTGCTCAACTCGGTGGCAAGGAAGCTCTCGTCGCATTATCAGGAGCACTCAAAACTCTCGCTTCGGCCCTTCACAAAATTGCGAATGATGTTCGCTGGCTCGCAAGTGGTCCACGTTGTGGGATTGGAGAGATCACTATTCCTGCGAATGAGCCGGGATCTTCCATCATGCCTGGAAAAGTGAATCCAACTCAGTCTGAAGCGATGACGATGGTCTGTGCTCGGGTACTGGGAAACGATGCTGCAATCGGATTCAGCGGATCACTGGGCAATTTTGAGCTCAATGTATACATGCCCGTCATCGGTGATTGCGTCTTGCAATCCATCGACCTTCTTGCAGCCTCCATCAATTCGTTCAGAGAAAACTGTGCCGAAGGTATCGAGCCTGTACAAGAGCGCATCGATGATTTACTACACCGATCACTGATGTTAGTCACCGCACTGAATCCTCACATCGGCTACGACAAAGCTGCAGATGTCGCAAAGACTGCTCACGCTGAAGGTAAGACACTCCGCGAAGTGGCTATCGAAAAAGGATACTGCACTGGTGAAGAATTTGATTCTTGGGTCGTTCCTTCCGAAATGACCTAACAGTTTTCAAACTCGTACAAGTATCCTTGAAAGCTTCTGAGGTGTTCTTCTTCATCGGCGAGCAAGGTGACGCAAATATCTTCAGTGACAGGATCATCTCCACAAAGTTTGATGATTTTCTTGTACTGCGTAATCGCGGCAACCTCAGTGTCGATAACCCCTTTGATCACGGCAACCACATCCGTTGACTCTTCTGTGGGTTGCATCGTTGACTGAGTGGCACTGAAGGACATGCTGCCTGGAATCACACCTCCGATGATATGAATCCTTTTCGCAAGAATCTGTGCGTGCTGGATTTCTTCCATAACATCGGCAGCAAGAGATTGCTTGATGGGTTCTGCCTGAATCCCAACTAGATTTGTCGAGGCTGCGATGTAACTCATCGTCGTCTCGATCTCCATCCAGTATGACTTGGTCATTTCCTTGATCAGCACTTCATTCATTATTGCTCCTGACTATTCTTCTACCTATTTGAATCTTCTGATCGTCTGAAGACCATCACAAAAAATCGACCGAGACACCCTATGGCAGTCTCGGTCGTTCCTGAAGACCCGGCACGGAGGCCGATTTCTAGATTTCACGGATTTCGACCAACTCGGTGCCTCTTTATCCAAGAGCCCGTGGTGGCCTAATGGCATCAGGTGGCTCTTACCAGAACAACCTGCCTGAGAATGCGGTCTGTCTTATCTGACGACCAGATTGACCATTCTTCCCGGGATCCAAACAAACTTCACCAGATCCTTGCCCTCTGTGTACTCCTGAACACGTTCGTCAGCAAGAACAAGTTCTCGAATCTGTTCTTCTGAAATTTCAGTTTCAACTTCCATACGGGTTCGGACCTTGCCATTGATCTGAACCGGAACCTCCACCTTTGATACCGCTAACCACTGCTCTTCTGCTTGGGGAAAACTTTCCCAGAGCAGTGAATGGTCATGCCCCAAAACTTGCCATAACTCTTCAGCAAGATGGGGAGCATAAGGAGCAAGGAGAAGACAAAACGGTTCCAAGATATCGCGTGGGCGAGATTCTGAAGCCGTCATTTCATTAACAAAGGTCATCATCTGAGAAATAGCGGTATTAAAACTCAAACTCTCAGTATCTGAATCCACCTTTGAGATCGTCCTGTGGAGTAATCGCATTTGATCATCATCGGGTTTGGCTTCAAGATCGCGAAGTTGATCATCTTCATCGAAGAACAGTCGCCACACGCGGTCTAGGAACCTGCGAGCCCCCATGAGACCCCCAGTGGACCACGGCTTGTCTGCTTCAATCGGCCCCATAAACATCTCATAGACACGCAATGCATCTGCACCTTGATCTGAGATAACGTCGAGTGGATCGACAACATTTCCAAATCTCTTCGACATCTTTCGATGATCTTCGCCCAAGATCATCCCTTGATTAACGAGTTTTGCGTAGGGCTCATCCACCGGACAAACGCCCAGGTCGAAAAGAAATTTGGTCCAAAATCTCGAATATAGCAAATGCCCGACTGCATGTTCAGCACCACCCAGATACAAATCCACCGGCATCCATCTTTTTGCCTTCTCTGGATCGACGAGTGTTGTGTTGTTTTTTGGATCAATAAATCTCAGGAAATAAGCGCTAGATCCGGCACTTCCCGGCATCGTATCGAGTTCTCTACTTCCCGGAGCCCCTGTAGAAGGAACTTCTGTTGAAGCCCAATCTGTGGCTCTAGCCAAAGGAGATTTACCGGTCCCAGTGGGAGCAAAATCTTCCAAATGAGGAAGTTCAAGTGGCAATGCAGATTCGGGAAGAGGATGTACCTCACCGTTTTCATCATACACAACAGGAACAGGTTCACCCCAGTATCTCTGACGTGCAAAAATCCAATCTCGCAATCGATAACGAACGATACCTTTTCCGAGATCACGATCTTCCAACCAGGAAATCATCTTCGTAATCGCTTCTGATTTGTTGAGTCCGTTGAGGAATCCACTGTTCACCAGCTGGCCATCTCCGGAATACGCCTCAACTTGAACGTCTCCTCCGCTGACAACTTCTGTGATGGGAAGATCAAATCTTTTTGCAAAATCCCAGTCACGCTGATCATGGCCAGGAACACACATGATGGCCCCTGTGCCGTATCCCATGAGAACATAATCAGCAACCCAGATAGGCATCCGATCACCATTCACAGGATTCAAGGCATACGCTCCGGTGAAAACTCCTGTCTTGCCTGCGTCAGTACCAGATCGTTCGATATCGCTTTTACGTGCCGCTTCTTCCCTGTAGGCATCCACAGCTTCACGATAATCAGCGGATGTGACTTCGTTGACTAAAAGATGTTCTGGAGAGAGAACGCAAAATGTAGCTCCAAAGAGGGTGTCTGGGCGAGTGGTGAAAACTTCGATAGTCAGTTCCGAACCCTCGATCTCAAAGGTTGCATCCGCCCCTTCGGAACGACCGATTCGATCTCTCTGCATCGACTTGATCGACTCTGGGAAATCAACCTCATCTAATCCTGCGAGAAGTCGATCAGCATACGCGGTGATTCTGAGCATCCACTGCTTCATGGGTTGGCGAACGACTTCGTGCCCCCCTCGCTCACTCTTACCGTCGATGACTTCATCATTAGCCAACACCGTACCCAGAGCAGGGCACCAGTTCACCATCGCTTCTTCTTGATATGCGAGGTCATGTTCGACGAGCTTAAGAAAAATCCATTGGGTCCAGTGATAATAAGACGGGTCACAGGTTGAGAATTCTCTATCCCAGTCATAGGAGTAACCCATCGCCTGAAGTTGGCGACTAAACATCTCAATGTTTTCTCGGGTCGAGTTTTCGGGATGAACTCCCTTTTCTATCGCGTATTGCTCTGCGGGCAATCCAAAAGCGTCGTACCCCATCGGATGAAGAACATCGAAGCCCTTCATTCGTTTATGTCGAGCAACGATATCACTCGCTGTGTAGCCTTCTGTATGACCCACATGTAATCCGCTTCCCGAAGGATACGGAAACATGTCGAGGACATAGTACTTCGGCAACTCATTACGATCACCCGCTCGGAACAAGTCATTCTCTTGCCAATGAGCTTGCCAACGCGGTTCAATTTCTTGGGGACTATAGGGCATCATCTTCACCTGAAAGAGTCTGGCTTTGCTGCTATCCCTGAAGGACTCCATCCTCAGAAGTTATGATTCTAAGCAACGATGCGTGCAGAAACCACCCAAGGTGATATCGAGATAAAAAAGTTGCCCCGAAATGAAAACATTCCGAGGCAACAGGCTCTAAAGGAGGTGAATATCCTCCAAGTGTGGGCAAAATTATTTCGTCAAGGTTTTAGAGAGGAAGGGGGCGAACTCCGGGTTCCGGACGATCTCCGCCGCCGTCGCCACCGCGATCTCCACCGCGACCACCGCCGCGACCGCCTTCTGGGCGTGGACGACGACCTTCACCGTCTCTATCTCCGCCGCGACCACGTCCGCGACGCATTCCTTCAAGTTCACTTTCATCGATAACACCGTCACCATTGGCATCCAAGGGAGCCAAACGACCGCGCATTCCTTCGTCTAATTCATCCAGGTCGATAACGCCGTTACCATTGCGATCGAGTCGCTCAATAATGCTTCCGCCGCGACGACCACCTTCAGGATTGGGACGAGGAGGCCCATCGCCTTCTCCTTCGCCACCCGGTCTAGGACGACGACCCGCTCCCTCCATCAATCCCTCGAGTTCCTCGAGAGAGATCACGCCATCTCCATTGGTATCAGCAGGACCCAAACGCTCGCCCCAACCTTCCGGAAGCTCATCCTTATCGATGACTCCGTTACCATTACGGTCAAGGCGCTCGATGACGCCCTTTGCGCGCTCCGCAGCTCCGCCGCGACGCCTTGGACGATCTTCACCCTCTCCTTCAGGTTCACCACCTTCAGGTCCTGGGCGATTCCCTCCTCCGAGCATTCCGTCAAGCTCTTCAGGAGTGATCACTCCATCACCATTTCGATCAGCCCGACCGATCCTTCTGCCGAGTGGGCCACCTTCTTCGAGTTCTTCTTTATCAATCACTCCGTCGCCATTTCTGTCGAGTCGCTCGATGATGGCTCCACCACCACGACGTCCACCTCTACGACGAGGATTCTCACCCTCTCCTCCACCTTCCGGAGGATTATCAGGTCTGCGTCCTAGTCCCCCGAGTTCTTCACCGGAAATCACACCATCTCCATTGGTGTCTGCTTCTCCAAGGCGACGACGAATCCCCTCGGGGATTCCCTCAAGTTCTTTTTCATCAATCACACCGTCTCCGTTACGATCAAAGCGATCGATCAGTCCGCCTCTGCCTTCCCTTCTCGGGGGAGCAGGCGCGGGAGCGGGTGGAGTAGGAGCAGGATCATCTTCACCGGGAGTCACCACGGGTGGCTTAGGTGTGTCAGCATCTCCTCCTGGAGTTGGCTTTGGGTCCTGTGCTTGAGTTTGCAAACTAAATACAAGACTCAGTAACACTGTCCAGACAAGTAGCGATTTGTTCATCTCTATTCCTTTCAGAACATGAAGCATGAAAGTGCATGTTCATTCATAAATTTTGCTTTCGGGACTCAGAACATCTATCGCTAGATGACAGACCCTGATCTGTATCTTACCCGAATAGTCGTGATTGCTTTGAGAAATATTGCCTCCCGAGGGAGATCCCTATTCTTTCTCTACGTGGGTCATACTCATCAAACACCAGAGTGCTGATCAGGTTTCTAGGTTCTTTAAAAAATAGGGCTAAATCACTGAATTCGAAGCGGAGACCCGCTTTAGGACCCTGAAACAACAGTCGTGCTGATTTTTCTCATCGGCAAATCGATCGCGACGAGAGATCTCTTCCCATTCCTTTAAATCAAGTTCTGGAAAGAATGCGTCTCCCTGAAAATCTCCAGCAACTTCTGTCAAATAGATCGTCTCTACGCAACTTAAAAAAGTCTCGTAGATTTGCCCACCCCCGATAATAAATATTTCCTCTTCCGAGAATGCTTCAATGACCTCTTTTACCGAGGAAAAAAGCTCTACTCCTGGAATCAAACTTTGTGTTCTGGATAACACAATATTCCTACGCCCTGGAAGTGGACGTCCTATGGATTCATAGGTTTTTCGTCCCATGACGATGGGATGCCCCATCGTTATTTTTTTGAAATACGCAAGGTCGGCAGGAAGATTCCAAGGGATCTCGCCCTCATTACCGATCACCCGTGAAGTTCCCATCGCCACTATTAATGAAACTCGAGTCATCAAACTGCCACCGGCGCTTTGATCGGCGGATGCGGATCATAACCCGAGATACTAATGTGCTTATATTGGAAGTCATCGATCTCTTCGATGGACTCATCCAACTCTAAAGTCGGCAAAGATCTAGGATCTCGAGCAAGTTGTTTTTTTGCCTGCTCAACATGATTGTCGTAGAGATGGAGATCCCCGAACGTATGCACGAAATCTCCCGCTTGCAATCCAACTACCTGCGCCATCATGTGAGTCAAGAGTGCGTAGCTAGCGATGTTGAAAGGGACCCCAAGAAAGATATCTGCACTTCGCTGATATAACTGACAGTTCAATCTTCCCTCGGAAACTTGAAACTGAAATAGACAATGACAGGGTGGTAAAGCCATTTCATCGAGTTGGGAAACATTCCAAGCATTGACCACTAATCTTCTGGAATTCGGATTATTTTTGATCTCGTGGATGACCTGCGCCAATTGATCAAATGTCTCATGACCTGCACCTTGCCAGCTGCGCCATTGAGCTCCGTAAACAGGCCCCAAATCTCCCGTCACAGGATCTGCCCATTCGTCCCAAATACTGACGCCTTCAGCCTGCAGTCTCTTCACATTGGTATCTCCGGCAATAAACCAGAGCAACTCGTGGACGATGGAACGTAAATGCACCTTTTTGGTCGTTAGGAGTGGGAATCCTCTGGAGAGATCAAAGCGTATCTGTCTTCCAAAAACAGCACGCGTCCCTGTTCCGGTTCGATCTTCTCTATGAGTTCCATTTTCAAACACATCGGCCAATAACTCGAGATAACTCTTCATGTTCCCTCCGAGTGAAACCATGGGGTGATCTATTCAGTATTTACGCGGAGAAGCATCAGGATCACCTTGTGCTCACTGATCGAGGCCACCGATCGATACCATCGATGGATGAATGCGTCTCCATGTCCATTTTGGAGGATAGCATCGGGGGATGCCACCGGATTCGATCGCACTCGAAATTGAAGGGGAACCCAGGACTGATGTGAATATTGTCATACTTACAGATATAGAACAGGCTCTTAGGAAACTGGATTCACTGCTTATATTTAATCAGCTTTTCGAGACTCGCCAGAGCACCTTGATAGACCTATGGACAATCAAGAGCATTCAACGAAGCACAATCCAAAGAGTCATCAGTGGAATCACTCGCGCATTCGCCATATGGCTCTGGCAGGTTCGCACCACCCGAAAACAGTGCGGAGAGCAGAATAATCGGATCGGCGAGATCGAGTTCACCATTATCGTCACAATCCAAAGAATCCATACAAGGAATCACTCCTTGGCCTGTGAAGAGAACCGTGAGGCCCATAACAGGGTCTGCAATATTAATGTTACCGTCCCTGTTCACATCCCCACGCTCAAAGTCTGCATCCCGAATGATTCCCAAATAAACCTGAATCACCTGCTCGCTAGCTGACATTGCAGCCAGATCCAACACTCCATCAAGATTGAAATCCGTAATCTTGAGGCATGTAGTTCCAATAGGTGCGTCATATTCTCTCACGCTACCAAATGCATTTCCGTCTTCACCATCCGCTTTGAGAATATGAATCTCATTATCCAACTCATCGAAAAAGATCAGATCAGAAGTCCCTTCACCCCTGAGTTGTGCAAAGAGAGGCTCTGAGATTTGGGCGAGCTCTTCCTCATAAGCCAATACGGGGGCTGAGTGCAAACCACTACTTGTGCCTGCTAGAATGAAGCAGCCTGGGTTATTAAAAAGGAAGGCAACTATATCCAGATAAACATCCCCGTCTGGATTATCGGTCAAGACCTCGCAGATACTAACAACCGAAACAGGTGCTAATAAATCGAACTCCTCTTGCAGGGAGAAATCCCCGGTACCTTCGTTGACAAATTTCCTGATCTGCGCCCCAGCAAAAACGAGGTCCATGTCTCCATCCCCGTCAAGGTCACCAGAATCAACGGCATTTGCATTGGGGAAAACTAATGGGGACAATTCTAACTGCGAATTGTTCAATGAAGAAAGAACCCATGTTTCACCACCAGAGGCGATACCTGCCTGAGTCAAGAGAAGAAGATCATCTCTCGAATCTCCATCGATATCTGCGACATGCATCCCTGTAACAAAACCAATACCGGGAAAGGTCAATATCTCTTCTATTCCCGTGCTACCTTGCTGTGTGGTAATCAGAACAAGTTCGCCAGCAGTGCTCCTCAGAATGCACTCGCTGACTCCATCGAAATCAAAATCGATCATGACGACTTCTTGGTAACTAGCAATATTTTCAATTTGATATGATCCAGCCGGAGAAAGCTCCCCGAGGGAGCCTGAATAATAAAAATCCAACTTGTTTTCCAGATCAGTCACCATGATGACATCCGGGCGTTCGTCTTCACTAGGATTAAAATTATGTAGGGTCATATCAATAAAATCATTGGGAAGAGCGACGCTCGGCAATGGATCAAACTGACCGCTACCGACACCGGATGGCACCTGAGCGACGACCACACTGCATCCGAGAACAATGGTCATGACAAAACTGCAAAACCCCATTGAGGAGAAAAGCACTTGAATACTCTGCTTATCAATAACACGCATAAACACAACCCTGTCATTTTCAACTTTAATCGTATCCGCAAGAACCGAATGAATACTTTTATCAATAATGTTGACGAAACAGATTCACGACCTCAATCGGAACCCTACGCCTTAGACTATCTTTGCACGTCATGACTTTCCAAATAACCGGGATTTCACATGTTGGGAGGTATGGACCAACTAGCAGATATGGCAGTATTGACCGTTGAGTCAGGTTAGACAGATCAATACTTGACCCAATGATCGGTATTGAATCGGTTGGAAACGTCCTAAAATAATCCCCCGGTGAGGTACCCTGAAATGGCACGAAAACCCAAGTTGTCATTCTTACAGTACTTGCATTCAAAAATTACGATTAGAACTACTAAAGGGAGCTTCGAAATGCATAACCGCCCATTGCCAAATCTATTGTGGTCATTCCTGCTCATGATCCTCTTATTGTCCCCATTGATCGGCTGCGGAGGGGGCGGATCGTCCCCTGATCCTTTACCGACATTAGCTCAAGTCAGAGCTCTAGAACCGGGAACCCTTGTCACAACAGCGGGATTCGTTTCTGTCAAAGCAGGTGTCATGGAGAGCACAACAGGGGAAGTAGGATTCGGACTCCAAGATTCCACGAGTGGTATTTACATCACTGTAGATTCAGGTTTAGCACTCGATCTCTCTGCAATAAAACTTGGCAGATCAGTCCAGGTCACTGGAGTTGTGGGAAGCCTGAATGAGTTCCTTACGCTATCTCTGGGTAGCGAAGATGACTTCGTGATTTCCTCCAGCGGAGGGTTCCTTTTCTTTCCACAAACCTCTGATACTAATTCCATCGCTACTGGAGCAGCCTCTGAATCGGAATCTAAAATCGTCAGTATCGAAGGTGAAGTCGTGGTGGACCCTGAGGGGAGCGGACTCTCCGTAGTCCCAGTCGAAGATAGTTCGACAAACCTTCTCGGTTGGAACATTCATATCGATGACAATTCCGGAACTGCGGATACTTTTTGGAATGTCAGTGCTGGCCTCTCTGCAGATACTCTTTCTTTCCTGACTGAAGGTGCCAACGTCCAGATGACCGGCATTCTCTTTAGGCAACTCGATACCTATGAAGTTCTTCCCCGAGGCAACTTCGATGTCTCCATTTCTATAGAAGACTGTCGATTGATACCCGATGGAGAAACCGTCCTGACTACTGGTGTCATTGGCCTCGTCCCGGGTGCCCTGATTGCAGAACTGGATTATGGGTTTTCCCTACACTCCGCGAACGGAAGCGGTATCTACGTCAATATTGCTGACCAAGTGGGTTCATATGTCGATTATGATGGCGATGGCACCCTTGAATTCGGAAATGGCGCCACTCTCCCTTTCGACCTTCCTACCTTTAGGGATCTTGTCGATCCATGGCCCTTCACTGCAAACAACAATGTTCCCGTTGTAGTTCATGTCGAAGGTACTCTTTCAACAACAGCGGCAGGTGACAGGGTTCTTGTCAGTAATCCTGGAAAAGTACGAAGAGTCGCTGTCAGTCCGAGTTACCCCGTTGTTGCCAGTCTCTCCACAGGCGGGATTCAATCCGCAGATCTAGGGCGCTGGGTGACTACGACAGGAACCCTCGTCACGCCACCCGCAGTAGGCAGTCCATATCCCGGCGGCGCCAATGCCTGGAAGGTCGATACTGCTGGTTACAGAGCGCGCATCAATGACGGTTCAGGGACTGTAGAAGTCTTGATCCCTTATGGAATCATCACTGACGGAGGCGCAGGGAATGGTCTCGATGGCTTCTTTGACCTGCTCGACCTCCCCTCTTATCCCTTTGGCGTAAACATCGGAGATACTCTCACCGTTTACGGCTTCGTTAGAAACGTCAATGGGCAGGAAGAAATCCTCATCGGAGGAGAAGGTGTTCTCCAATTTGGAACTTCTATCGTTCACTTCATTGATTGAGGAGCCCTATGAATCTCAAACCCATTCACTCTCCATCGTTTTATCCAAGACACCTCATAGTGTTCACGCTCATTTGCTTGTCTAGCCTGAGCCTCCATGTCGAAGCGCTCTCCGCAGCGAGAGATGAGGTTGGAACAGACTGGACCGAAACCGCGGGGATCAACCGAAGTGAAATAGAGAAAGCCCTCAAAAATGTTTCCTCTGCAGGGAAACCTCATTTGTTATGGCTCATCCAGCATATGCCCGCTGAAGATCTTCAAAATCTAGATGCTTCATTCCTCCTCGAACATGTTGAGGGAGCCATCGTCGCCTGGAAAAATGCTCCTTGGTCGGAAAAGGTGCCCGAAAAAGTCTTCAGAGACTCCTTGCTCCCTTATGCCAGTATCAATGAACGCAGAGATCGCTGGCGAGAGGACTTCCGTAACAGATTTCTTCCCCTCATCGAAAAAGCATCCAGCCCCAGTGAAGCGGCTGCGATTCTGAATAACAAAATCTTTGGGATTCTTAAGGTGAAATATTCGACGAAGAGACCGAAAGCTGACCAAAGCCCCTATGAATCCATCGAGGCTGGACTGGCATCTTGTACAGGGCTCTCTGTCATTCTCATCGATGCCTGTCGATCAGTGGGAATCCCTGCCCGCTTCGTAGGAACCCCACTTTGGTCTGATTCTTCAGGAAACCACTCTTGGGTGGAAGTATGGGATGAGGGTTGGCACTTTACGGGGGCCGCAGAACCCACGGGTGAAGAACTGAACAAAGGCTGGTTCTTGGGACGTGCAAGCCGAGCCTCTTCTAGCAATCCTGCCACTGCAATTTATGCCGTCCAATGGTCCAACGATAAACTCTATTTTCCTATGGTGTGGAAACCCGAAGACACTTCCGTCGGTGCTATAGATATCACTCACCGTTATTCCAAAGACCAACCAACGCTTACGGAGAACGAATCATACCTAAAGATCTCCGTACTCGATCACAGAGGACAACGTGTCCAAAGCAGTGTCACGGCCTACACCTCTACCGGAGAGAAGCTCAAGGGAGAATCTAAGGACGATAGCCATGATTCAAATGATTTATTAACCTTCAAGGTAAAGAAGAATGCGACAACTCTTGTGAGCTGCGAAAAAGGCCCGCTCGCAGCGGCAACCCTCGTCACTCCCATGACTAACGACTATGTTTTACAACTTCAACTCTCCGAGCCAGGAAAAGCGACAGAATCAAATCATGCATTGATGTGTATGGATCTGATCATCTCGCAATACCCTGAGAGGCTCACTCAAGTCGCCCAGCTCCCCTTGGCAAAAGTTCCCTTAACCCGTGAAGACGCCGAGCGGGCAAAGACCAGTTTGTGGAAGGCCTACTCCAGCAATATCCAGAAAGAGCGTCAGGACGAGATGGAGAACAAAACCATCTCCATCGGAAAACTTGAAATGCCTTTTGATTTCAAAGTATTCGGAGAAGATTCCAAAGAGCGCCGTAGCCTATGGATATCACTTCATGGTGGCGGGGGTGCCCCTGCGAGCGTAAATGATCAGCAATGGGAAAATCAAAAGCGTCTTTATTCACCAGAAGAAGGGATATACCTAGCCCCTAGAGCACCGACAAACACTTGGAACCTCTGGCATCAGGGGCACATTGATACCGCTTTCGATCGACTGATTGAAAATATGATTCATTTTCATAATGTCGATCCGAATAAAGTCTATCTTCTTGGATATTCGGCAGGCGGAGATGGTGTCTATCAGCTAGCTCCACGTATGGCAGATCGCTGGGCAGCAGCCGCAATGATGGCGGGTCATCCCAACGACGCACGGCCGGACTCCCTTCTCAATTTACCCTTCACCATCCATATGGGAGGAAAAGACTCTTCCTACAACCGAAATAGCAAAGCTGAAGAATGGAAGATTCTCCTCGAAAAACTTCGTTCAGAGGATCCTGCTGGATACGACCACTGGGTTAAAATTTATCCTAACAAAGGTCACTGGATGGACAGGGAAGATGCTCAAGCAATCCCTTGGATGGCCAAAAACATACGAAATCTTCGACCGGAAAAAATCGTGTGGCTTCAAGACGACGTGAAACATGATAGGTCTTATTGGTTATCCGTAGATCAACCCGTTAGCAGAAGTCGAATAGTAGCGAATCTCAATAAAAATACAGTTTCATTGGATACCTCTAAAGATGTCTCGGTCATTACTGTCAGACTCGACGATTCTATGCTGGATTTAGACCATCCAGTTCAAATAATCTTGAACTCAACTACGAATATGACTTTCAATCCAGTCCGTAGTATCGGTACCTTAGTAAAAACGTTGTCGGAACGCGGCGATGATATTGGTATGTTTTGTACGGAGATAGAAATCTCACATACTGACTGAGTCGAACTTATGCTGACTAAAGCCCTGAAGAGAACTAGAGCGGCACTATGAGAAACCTTTCAGAAATGCAAATGGACTTTATTGAATTCCTCGTGAATTGCGAAGTTCTTCGTTTCGGTGATTTCACAACAAAAAGCGGCAGAAGCACTCCCTATTTCGTGAATACCGGAATGGTGAGAACTGGATCACAACTTGAATGCTTCGCCTCTTTTTACGCCCATGCGATTGCCAGCCAATTTTCTAACAAGTTCGATATTCTTTTCGGCCCCGCTTACAAAGGCATACCTCTGGCGGCCGCAATCTCAACAAACCTTGCTCGCGAACATGGCATCGATTGCGGATTCTGTTTTGACCGAAAAGAAGTCAAAGATCATGGCGAAGGTGGATCACTGGTGGGGTGCATCCCACAGGACGGCGACAGAGTCCTCATTGTTGAAGACGTCACTACTGCAGGAACTTCAATCAGAGAAACAGTCCCTAAACTTATGGCTTGTGGCGATGTCCAACTCGCCGGACTCATGATTTCTGTGGATAGAAGAGAACGCGGAACCGACCACCGGGCAGCCCTGGATCAACTCTCAGAAGAGTATTCAATGCCATGCCTTGCCATCGTCCAGATCCAACAAGTTCTCGATTACTTACATCTCAAGGAAATTGCTGGAACTGTTTATATCGACGACAGTATCCGAAATCGAATGCTGGATTACTTGAAAGAGTATGGCCCTAGAGATTGCACTTCCTGACTTCCAAAGTCATCTCTGCCGACTTACCAGAGCACCTCAATATAGAAGTTACTCTTCTTGATCCGCTGATCCTCCAACGGAAAATGATCCTGCTCCATAGATGAGAATGACGAGACAGCTGATCAGAATCCCAAGGGGTATCCCAAATTCGGAGTAGTTCAGAGCCATGACATCTGCGCCTTTCGCCACAAAGGTAGCCACGGCAAAAGTCACCACCAGAGGAATGCTTGCGAGACGTGTTCCAAAACCGATCACATAAAACATCGGTGCGAAAAACTCGGTCAAGGCCGCCAGATAAGCGGAGATCAATGGGAACGGCACTCCTAATGAGGTCAGATAACCCGAGAATCCTTCGATTCGGCCCTCGGTAAAGAGCTTGCCATAACCTGATTGAATAACAAGATACGCGACAAAGAGTCTAAGAACGAGTAGACCTAGATTTCCCCATAGGGGGTAAATTTTTTCGGTATTGCCTATCACTTCTCTCCACCTTTCGCCTTCATGAATCTCTTACTTCGACAGAGTGAATCACCATTGCTCCATCATCAAGGGGAGAGAATTTTTCAAAACTCGACACCTTTATCGGTTCAATTGTAGATGTCCTTTAAACCTCTGTAATCAGTGCACTTGATCAGAAATAGCGATTTTAAGGATTTCTATTCTTGCTTTGTATTCTTAGGAAGCCAGGGAATAAAAACACTGACCTCTTCTTGGTACCTCTTGTATTTTTCACCCCTGCTTTTCAAAGCCTGTTTTTCTGTAATCGGAATCCCCGTAATTCTGAATAAGAAAATCAACATCGCAACGGGACCGATCAAAGTGAAAAATCGCCAATCCCCATGCCAGCCAATTGCCACGTATGCAAACCAATGAGTCCACTCAAAAAAGTAATTCGGATGACGTGAATATTTCCAAAGTCCAATCCGACATACTTCTCCCCTATTTTCGGGATTTTTTCGGAATCGTTCCAACTGGTTATCTGCCAATGTTTCTCCAGCAAGAGCCAAAATCCAAATCCCAATACCCAAATAATCTAAAAGCTGGATCTCGATGTTTGGTGGAGTAAACGCAGCGACGAGAATTGGGCTGGCGAAAATGAGTGCAAAAATGGCCTGGAACTGGAAGAAGATCATGTAAAAGCGGTCTGCTTTTTGTTGCCCATGTTCCTGCCTGTAACTTTCGTAGCGACCGTCCTCTCCTTCTCTGGCGAGGCGCTTCCATAGATGCACCGCCAATCGAAGCC
Organism: Planctomycetota bacterium; assembly: GCA_016776905.1. GTDB lineage: Bacteria > Planctomycetota > UBA8108 > UBA1146 > UBA1146 > UBA12191. The sequence continues at coordinate 73,206 of JADHSM010000005.1, forward strand.
CCCACAGCCCCATCAATACTCCTAAAACGATTCTTCGCTGAGGATGCCCGGATCCCACTACGCAAAAACCCATAGCCATGAGACCCGTACCTATTGACCACGCCACATCGACAAAGCCTGCACGCCCTGTCTTTTTTTGCCACATCCAAAGAAAGTGCATGAACACGGCAATGATGAGCCAACCCCATACTGCAGAAGAAATGGGGCCAAGACTGGCAATAAAATCATTCATTCGGTGTCTCCTGAATCCAGGTTCTTAGTGGAATCATTCATTGTAGACTTTCCAGGATTGAACAAAGAAGCTTCAAAGAACATTCGGAATTTAATCGTAAGAGGAAAAACTACTGCCCAAGCCAAACCAATCGTGACCACTGAATACATCTGGCTTGAGGGAAACTCTAGAGCCCCAAATTTGGTTCCTCCGAGATAAGCCAATCCCCCACCTACTCCACCAAGCAGGGCTGCGATAACCCACTTCCCCCTTATCCAGCCAAGGCATTCACCTAGAGCAAGGGTTCGCATGAAAAGTGGCCAAAGGAGAAGCATCCAAAAGGGGACAAAGCCAGACCAAGATAGATAAGAACTCTCAGGATAAGAGGTCGCGCCAATCGTTAAAAAGATATTTTCTACGGCCAATCCCAACATTATCGCAAGAGTTCCGAGATAGACTTCCATCAGGCCTCCTTTTAGGAAGCCAAACAACACAACGACTCCGATCATCGCAGTCGCCAACTCAGGTTCGCCTCGCGAAGCAAATACGATCGCTCCGAACCAGCCCATGTAATAAAGGACCAAGGATCTCAAAACAGAAATGGTCATGCCTGTCTCCTTTTACAAAAACTCAGATTGAGGGTCTTTCGAGCTCATGTCTAGCAAGTCCCGATTTCTGGACTTGCCCAATGATCAGTTCTTCGTATCATCCGGCTCGTTCAAGATCCCCAACAGAAGGATTTCTCATGTCGATAATGATCGAACTGGCAGAAAAAGGCGTCTTCCCAGATTCCCTTATTCGCTGGGGTGTAAAAAACCTTGTCAAAGAACGCCTCCTTGAAGCACAGCATGAGGCAACAGGAAACCACTTCAACTCTCTCGGCAGATTCGCCGACTCCATGCGAGAAGCCTCTATTGCGGAAGTCCCAGAACTCGCTAATGAACAACACTATGAAGTGCCCGAAGTATTCTTTGGTGAAGTATTAGGAAAACACCGAAAATACTCCAGTTGCTATTATGAAAACTCAGATACATCTCTCGACGACGCTGAAACCGCGATGCTCACCCTCAGTTGCCAAAGAGCTCAAATTGAGAACGGGATGAGCATTCTTGAACTGGGGTGCGGCTGGGGGTCACTGTCTTTATGGATGGCTGAACAATACCCCGACTCCTCGGTGCTTTCGGTCAGTAATTCTTCTTCTCAAAAAGCGTATATTGACTCTCAAGCTGAATCGCGCGGTCTTAAGAACTTGACAGTCATCACGTGCGACATGAACGATTTCGAACCTGAAGGTCAATTCGATCGCATCATTTCAATCGAAATGTTCGAACACATGAAAAACTGGGAACTTCTGATTGGCAAACTAGAAAACGTCATGACGGAGAATGCAAAACTGTTTCTCCATGTCTTCAGTCACAGAATCTATGCGTATCACTTCCTCAAAGAAAATGACGACGAGTGGATGGCTCAACATTTTTTCTCGGGCGGAATGATGCCAAGTCATCACATCTTTGATCGCCTGGATGTACCTCTTTCTCTCGAATCCTCTTGGTTTGTAAATGGGACTCATTACCAAAGAACTTCAGATCACTGGCTTGAGAATATGAACACCCGTAAAGCGGAGATCATGCCTATTCTCCAAAATACGTATGGATCCAGATTAGCAAAAGTTTGGTTTCAAAGATGGAAGATCTTCTTCATCGCATGCTCTGAACTGTTTGGTTACCAGAACGGTCACCAATGGGGCGTTTCCCACTTCTTATTAAAGAAATAAGCACACCAATTGGTTATCCTCTCAATATCAATACGAAACAACAGCCCGGAGATCGATCATGATAGTTAAGACTTTAAGTAGGAAACTGAGTTACCACCTGAAGGCGGCTCTGGATAATTCCACTTTCAAAGAGTCTTCCGAGGAAAACCCACGTCACATCGACTGGATTCGCTCCAGCCCTTTTTGGCTCAGCCATCTCGCTCTCATTGCCATATATTGGGTAGGAGTGAGCCCCATTGCTGTCGGGTTTTGCGTCTTCTTCTATTACATCAGAATGTTTGGGATCACAGGGTTCTATCATCGCTACTTCTCTCATCGGTCTTTTCAAACTGGCAGAATCGTTCAATTCCTTGGTGCAACCTTAGGAGCAAGTTCCGCTCAAAGGGGACCGATATGGTGGGCCTCCCATCACCGACATCATCATCAACACAGTGACGATCCGCCGGATTCTCATTCTCCAAAGCAAGACGGCTTTTGGTGGAGTCACGTGCTTTGGTTTCTTGCTGATAAAAACTTCAGCACTAAAGATCATCTCGTCAAAGACCTGAATCGATTTCCTGAGTTGAGATTCCTCGACAGATATGATTACGTCGTTCCAATTGTCTATTGGGGATTCTGCTTCCTGCTCGGCTGGGGTCTCGAAACCTACTATCCGGAATTCGGAACGAATGGTTGGCAGATGCTGGTGTGGTCAGGGTTCGTCTCCACGGTTCTATTGTGGCACGGCACATTTACCATTAATTCCCTGGCTCACCGCTGGGGGTCGCGTCGATACACCACCGGCGACGATAGCAGGAATAACTTCATCCTCTCCCTTCTGACACTTGGAGAGGGTTGGCACAATAACCACCACCACTATCAACACACAGTTCGTCAAGGGTTTTACTGGTGGGAAATCGATATCACCTACTACATTCTCTGGACGCTCTCATGCCTTGGTTTGGTGAAAAAACTAAAACCCATACCAAAGAGTGTTCGAGAGTCATCAAGGTTAGTATGAGAATAGGCATCGTAGGCACCGGAATCTCGGGGTTAGTCTGCGCTCGCCTATTGAACCGTGAGAATGATGTATCAGTGTTTGAGGCGGGCAGCTATATCGGCGGGCATACACACACCATCGATGTCCAAGAAGGAACAGGGACGCGCCCCGTCGACACTGGGTTCATCGTCTTTAACGAAAAAACCTACCCAAATCTCGTAGAAATCTTCGACCGACTCGGTGTCGAAAGTCGAGAATCAAACATGTCATTCAGTGTCTTCAATCCGGATTCCGGTTTTGAATACAATGCTACTGATCTAAAAGGACTTCTAGCCCGTCCATCGAATCTTCTTAGAAAACGTTTTTGGAACATGATAAGAGGGATCCTAAGATTTTATAAAATGGCACCCGAACTCCTTGGAACATTGGATGCAGATGTCACATTAGGAACCTGGCTCGATGAAAATCGTTTTCCCAAAGCGTTTATCGATGACCATCTCATGCCCATGGCTTCAGCAGTGTGGTCAACTCCGCTTGACCAGATCCGTGATTATCCACTTTTATCGCTGATACGCTTTTTTGATAATCATGGCTTTCTACAATTAAGCGATCGTCCTGTCTGGAGAACTGTCGTCGGTGGATCCAGTGCATACATAGATCCCATGACTGCACCATTTCGAGATAAGATTCGGCTCAATTGCCCTGTTCAGTCGATAAATAGATCCGGTGCCGAGGTGTTACTGACAACGGCAAGTGGCGAAGAACACATTTTCGATCGAGTCATATTGGCTTGTCATGGTGACCAAGCTCTTCGATTACTTGGCGACTCCACCGAAAAAGAAACGGAAATACTGAGTTGTTTTCGTTACTCCACGAACCCCACAACTCTTCATCATGACTCGCGTTGGCTGCCATCCGCTCCAAAAGCCCGGGCAGCTTGGAACGTCAGAACCTCTGATCATCATCAGGATATTCAAGTGAACTACTGGATGAACAGTCTTCAGGGATTTAACGACGCACCCGTAGATTACGTCGTCACTCTCAACGATCAGTCCGTAGGCACCGACGTTCAAATTGACCCGGATTGTATTATTGCGAAAATGGTCTACGAGCATCCTCTCTTTAACAACAGCGCTATTTCTGCGCAAAATCGTCACCATGAGATCGATGGGATTGCGGGTGTTCATTTCTGTGGTGCCTATTGGGCCAATGGTTTTCATGAGGATGGCGTAACTAGCGCACTGAGAGTCGCTAAAAAGTTCAACAGAAACCTTGAGGAGTTTTCTCATGGAATCTAATGGAGATTTAGCCAGTGCCATTTATGTGGGTCATGTGGAACACGATCGCTACACACCCAAGAAAATAAAATTCACATACAAAATTCACCACCTCTATTTAGATCTAGATGAGATCCCCATCTTGTTTGATCAACACCCACTTTGGTCACACGAAGCCGCGAACATCGTCAGTTACAAGAGATCAGATTACATGGGTGACCCCAGTCGCCCTCTCAAAGAGGTCGTCAAGGACAAAGTGAATGCAGAGTTGGGTTTTCGACCAGAGGGTCCTGTAAGGCTTTTAACCCACCCTAGGTATTTCGGATACATTTTCAATCCTGTCTCTTTTTACTACTGCTTCGACAGCAGTGGAGAAAACCTTGAAGCGGTTGTCTCTGAAATCACAAATACTCCATGGCTTGAACGTCATGCATACGTCACCGATCAGAGGAAAGCTCCCCTCACAGACCAACTCACCCATAACAGGTTTGAAAAACAGTTTCATGTATCTCCATTCTTCAAGATGGATCATGTGTATGACTGGGGTTTCAGCGAACCGGGCAAGACGCTCTCTGTTTGGATGCAAAATTTTTCAGAGGGTAAAAAAGTTTTCGACGTGAAACTAGAGGGTCAACGTTGGCCCTGGAGTAGCTCTATGATGACAAAGGTATTGTTTAGAAATCCCTGCGTCACACTGGCAGGCTGGCTGGCCATTTATTGGCAAGCGACTAAACTGAAACTGCGGGGAGTCCCGTATGTCCCTCATCCGGACACAGAAACAGACGGAAGTCGCATAGAAGAGAAGGCAAAGAACTCATGAGTACGATAGAAGACAAAAACCACTCAAAATCTCATCGTAGAGTTTCTCAAAATCGCTCCGGGGGTGGCCTGGCTCGTCACCTGGTTCTCAAGACGCTCTCCTCTATCAAACTGGGTCTTTTACATATCGTAGATGGACCTGATACCCACACATTTGGATCCGCTTCCGAAGATTCTCTCGAAGCCACTATTTGCATCACCGATTCCAGATTCTACAGAAACACACTTTTACGAGGATCTGTCGGATCCGCAGAAGCCTATATTCAGGAATGGTGGAAGACTCCCGATCTCACCGCGGTCATTCGTATACTGGCACGAAACTTGGATTCTCTCGATTCGATCGATGGGGGTTGGCAGTGGCTTTCGAAGCCCTTCCTCTGGGGATATCACCTTTTTAACTGGAACTCCCTTAAAGGAGCCCAAAGAAACATCTCCGCGCACTACGACCTGTCGAATGCGTTTTTCCAGATGATGCTCGATCCAACCATGTGCTACTCATGTGGCATATTTGAGGACTCCACTTCAACCTTGGAGGACTCCAGCATCGAGAAAATGGATCGACTGTGCAGAAAGCTCTACCTCAAGCCAGAAGACCATCTCCTAGAGATTGGCACAGGCTGGGGAGGCATGGCGATTCATGCTGCGAGTAAATATGGCTGCAAGGTTACAACCACAACAATCTCACGCGAACAACATGATATGGCCAGAAAACGGATCGACGAGGCGGGTCTTCAAGATCGAATCGACCTTCGTCTTGAAGACTACCGGAAATTAGATGGTGTCTACGACAAACTGGTCAGTGTCGAAATGATCGAAGCGATCGGGAAAAACCAGTTCAAAACCTTTTGGAATAAATGTAGCGAACTGCTTCGTCCAGGAGGCCGACTCGCCCTGCAAAGCATTACGATTCAAGATCACCGATTCGAGACGGCTTCCACAGAAGTTGATTTTATCAAAAGGTATATCTTCCCCGGTTCCTGCATCCCCTCGGTATCTGCTCTGCTCACCGCAGCCTCTGCCAGCTCCGATCTACGACTCGTGCATCTTGAAGAAATCGGCTCCCATTACGTCCGTACTCTCGCGGAGTGGAGGGCCAACGTTCACGCTCGCCTCGATGGAGCAATGGAACTCGGACTGGATAACAAGTTCATGCGGATGTGGGACTTTTATCTGTCTTACTGCGAGGGAGGGTTCGCGGAGAGAACCATCGGAGATGCCCAGTTAGTGATGGAAAGACCGGGAGCCACGACGCCACCCCTCTTGGGCCACATCTGATCGCACTGCATTCTGAATGCGTATATTGATGTGCACTCCTCACTCGAGGGTGCACCCTCTCCAGAACGCAGTCGGTAGCCTGTTTCTGCATGTCCTATCCACGACCTCTTTGACCAGTGAGCGATTTTCCGCCTCCGTGAACGAATTCTCCCCTCCTTCACTGTCAAAATCACCCAAAATACGCCCACTACGTTCATCATTTTTCCATATCCGAATATATCGAAATGCAACCATCTGGATCAGAGAAGGCCACAGTTGCCATTCATTACCGATATAGGCCATTTTGAAGCTTTTTGGAATCCCTCTTGAAATCGTTCATATCGTTCACTATACTCTGGGTATGAATACTTACATTTCACCAACTATTCTTTCAAATGCTTTCGGCGTGAGCCCCTCGACCCTTAAGCGTTGGTCCGACAAGGGGATTCTCAAGAGCGATCGTACTAGAGGTGGCCACCGCCGCTTCAGTATCTCGGAAGCGATCCGCATGTCCCGGAATCTGGGCATACCGTTCAGAAATCCGGAATCGATAGGCCTTCCAGAGCCTATATTGCCCACTGGCATATCAGGAGGCCGCGAGCCCTTTGAGCTTCTTCATGAAGCTCTCAAGGCTGAAGACCTCCATGAGTCACAGAGAATAGTCTTGGGGCTATTTCTCTCTGGAATGCCCCTCGTCGAACTCCTAGAAGATGTGGTCACTCCAGTTATTTCCAGACTGGGCATGCAATGGGTCAAGACCCATTCAGGAATCGCTAGCGAACACGCAGCGACCCAGATGCTCCTGGAAACATTGGGGACCCTCAAAAATTTAATCCCGACAGCAGAAGGAAGAGTTCTGGCTATCGGCGGCGCTCCTGCAGGAGATCCTTACAGGATCCCCACAACGATGGCAGCTTTGACGGTCCAAGATCTCGGCTTCAAATCCGTGAATCTTGGACCTAATCTGCCTCTCGAATCACTCGTGGAATACGCTCGGAAGGAAAGGCCCCGGCTTGCGTGGCTCTCAACGACCTCTAGCGACCCGATGCCCATGCTTCAAAGAAAGATCCACTCTGTCGCAGAAGAGCTGCACTCTTTAGGTGTACTATTGGTAGCGGGGGGCCGTCAAGCTGGGAAGTTGACAAGACGTCCTATCCCTAACCTAATCGAGTTCAGATCCCTGAAACAATTCAGGGCGTTTTGTGAACGACTGCTGACGCCCAGCAACATTTGAGATCGAGACCCCATTGCTAAACCCACTTTCCCGAGATTCTGAACTCACCTCTCCCCCCCAGAGGGGTGAGTCAGTTCTCATCACTGGCTCTTCGGGCCTTGTCGGCACCGAGCTGACCAAGATACTTGAATCCCAAGGATACCGTGTCGTAAAAGCGGTCCGAAGACCCCCCCGATCCTCAGGCGAGCTCGAATGGCAACCGCTCATTCCCTTTGAACAGATCCCGGTCGATCAACGTGCGGCGTTCGAAGGGTTTGATGCGGTGATCCATCTGGCTGGAGAAAATATTGCTGGTGGGCGCTGGAACAAAAACCGCAAAGAACGCATCCGCAATAGCCGCATCGAAAGCACTCAAAATCTTTGCCAGTTGCTCAACTCATTAGAATCACCGCCAAGAATTTTTCTCTCTGCGAGTGCCATCGGAGGGTATTCCCAGACTACGGACAAAGCCCAAACTGAAGAAGATCCTTTCGTCGATGGTTTCTTGGGAGAAGTCTGCAGCGGCTGGGAACAATCCTCAGAAATTCTGGAAGAAAAAGGAATCCGCAGGGTGCTTCTACGGATCGGATTAGTCCTGTCGCCCCACGGAGGTCTCCTCCAAAAATTAGTCCCCATTTTCAAATGCTTCCTAGGGGGAAAGATTTCTCACGGTCAGCAGTGGATGAGCTGGGTAGATTTGGACGATTTGATTCAGATCATCCTGTTCTCGCTGCAAAACCAAAAGATCAAAGGGCCTATCAACTGCACCGCGCCCGGGGCGGTTCGGAACGAAGACTTCACTACGATTCTGGCAGCCAAACTGAGACGACCGGTCGCCCCCCGTGTCCCGGCTCTCGCCTTGAAAGTCCTTTACGGTGAAATGGGTCAAGCTCTGATCATCAACGGGGCTCGGGTATTGCCCACCAAGTTGGAGGCCGCCGGATACCGATTCCGGCACCCCGACCTTCCTTCCTGCCTGCGAAACCAGCTGACCTAGCCCCTGCTGCTCATCGGGTATTCCCAAATCGCAGATCCCCTCGCCAAAAAAACCGCCATAAAAAACCCGCCATAAAAAACCGCCATAAAAAAACCCCGGTGTCCCTTTGCAGGAACACCGGGGTCAAGTGCCTCAAAAGCACTTCATGACTGAATCCAAACGGTAGATCAGCACCCTCCATCATAACTGTTGCACTCTTCACCGGAGGGGCTCACGCCACAATCCGGGAAGGGAGCAGACGGCATCGGGCCGGAACTGAACTGGTAACTGAAGGTGTAAATGGCATCCGCCACGTCGATCACTGAGTCCGCGTTGGTATCACAAGCCCCAAAACACTCTCCGGCAGATCCACTCTGGAAGAGGAAGTTGAGGGAGAAAATGCCGTCGGCAATGTCAATCAACCCGTCACCATTGCAATCGGAACGACGGAAGGCGACTGCGGTGCTACCCGCAAGCTCTCCACCAACGCCAGAGGCGACATAGGTCGTTCCGTCAGATCCACTGACCACGTTCGGTACCGAAGGTGCGCCCAGATTGTTGGTGAAATCGATAGCGGTCACCCCACCTGTAGCCGTGGCAGAAAGAGCCAGGTTCAGATGGACGGCCGTTTCAGAGGTGGCGTAGTTCACGGTGTCAACACCACTGAAATCCGTCACACAACCGATCGTCACCCCGTCAGCGAGGGCATTTGACTCGAAGAACTCCGGGCCGGCTCCCGCTCTGACGGCTGCCAGAGCTCCGGCAGGGGTTGCACTTGCGAAGTCGTACTCCGCAGTGTCGTAACTGATACCCATGGAGAATCCAGCAACAGCGGTGCTGCCAGAGAGATCCTCAATGGAGACGGCAACATCCGTTCCGCCCGTCTCGACAATTGTGCTTGCCGGAACAGCGAAGGTGAAGATCGGAGCCGCCGGGGAAACCGTGACAGAACCATTGAAACCTGCAGCGTCAAAGGTGTTACCAGCCGCATCGCTCACCAGATTTTCGACAGAACCCTCGGAATCAATGCTCACGTCGGCGGAAATCACGCTGGTGGATCCGGCAGCCACATTGACGTCGAAGGCCAGATCGACCACATCTGCAGCCGAGGTGAAGCCGAGAAGCTCTGCACCGTCAAAATCGAAGACACAACCCACAGTTGCGGTGGCACCGGCAATCGAAGCCTGGAAGAACTCAGCTCCAGCACCGGCGTCGAGGGCAGAAAGGCCCGCTCCTTGTGAAATCGTTGCAACGGAAAGCACACTGGCATCCCATTCAAGAGACATCTGGAATCCACTGAGAGGGATCGCCGAACCGGAGTTCTGGGAAATCGCCACAGTGGTGGATCCGGATCCTTGACCGTTGGTGCCGTTGTACTCACCACTTCCATTGGCCACGACAAACTCGAAGGGCGAGGGTGCCGGGGACAGAGTCACGGTTCCATCAACACCTGCCATGGCGTAAGTCACGCCAGCGGCATCCGTCACCAGGTTATCAACCGCGGGGTTGCCAAGGCCGTCAGTGACGGTCAAATCGGTCGTCACAGTGGCACTGCTACCGGCATTGAATCCGGTCAGGGCGTAGTTGACGACTGCAACTTCTTCACCGGCGAAGGTGATTTGGTCGCTACCAGCACCGTTGCCGAAGCTGAAGATACAACCGACAGTGACCCCACCGGAAAGCAGATTGGCCTCAAAGAAGTCAGGACCCGCACCGCTGTTCAATCCCGACAGTCCAGAACCGGCGACGACACTGTCTGCCTGAAGCTGGACACTGTTGTGGGCGACGGCGGCACTGAAACCGCTGGCAGCGATGGTCCCGGTCTGATCGATACTAAGGGCAGCAGAAACAGATCCGGAACCGGTGGCATCATAGACACCCGCGGCATCCGCCACCGTCAAAGTAAACGGAGGAGGCGGCGGGGTCAGGGTGACCACACCATCCACTCCTTCCGCCGGGTAGGTCACACCCAGGGTGTCCGTCACCAGCGAATCAGTGGCAGGAGATCCAAATCCGTTGACCACGGCGAGGGTGGTGCTTCCCCCGGGTCCTCCAGCCTGAGCTCCGGTCAAGGAGTAGTTGAGGACCACAACACCAGCAGCGCTGGAGTAATCAACAGGCTCGGCATTGTCAAAGTCAAAGATACAGCCGATGGCCATACCATTGGCGCCAATCGTCGCCTGGAAGAAGTCCGGTCCTGAGCCACCGTTGAGTGATCCAAGATCCGGGTGGGCATCTGCTCCAAGGGCCTGCAACTCGACCGGGTCATGCGCCACGGCGAGTGAGAAACCACTCACAGAAATGGCAGAAGCAGCGGTCTGGGCGAGGGCGACATTGGTTGCAAAAGATCCGGCACCGAGAGAATCAAACTCAGCATTGGCATTGCCAATTGTGTAGGTGAACGGTGCAGGAGCCGGTGAAAGGGTCACTGTAGCACCCACCAGGATCGGCGCCTGGGTGCTTCCGTCTGGGAAGGTCACCAGGTTCTCGACTGCCGGGGATCCGAGATCGTCAGCGAAAGCAAGATCTGTCGTCACCGTGTCGGTCGAACCTGCCAGTCCTCCGGTCAGGGAGTACTCCACATTGGCAACCGTGGTTTCCGCTTCGTAACTGAGCGTAGTGACACCATTGAAGTCGTAAACGACTCCCAGAGTCCAACCACCACCCAGAATGGTAGAGGTGAAGAACTGAGCAGCACCCGGAACCGGTTCGGTCACAGCCTTGGCGGCCATGGCTGCAACTTCATTGCGAACTCCCATGGAGAATCCACTCGTGGCGATCGGAGCCACAGAGGAAGTCTGGGTAATGCTGACCGAGGTGGCTACGGTACCATTTCCATCCGTACCGTATTCACCGGTTGCATCGGCAATAGCAAACTGGAAATCCGGAATCGGTGCAATGATTCTTACTTCACCGGAGATCCCGCCGGTTGCGGCGGTAACCCCACCGGCCACAGCCAAAGCTTCAACAGCAGGAGATCCCAGCGTATTGCAGATGTCGATGCTGGTGGTCGAACCAGCAGCACCCAGTACATCGTAAGTGGCGACGGTCGTCTCGATTCCGAAGCCCGGAGCAATCGTCAAGCCACTGCTGCCAAGAGACATGACAACGCCAACGGTGTATCCACCGGCAACGACCTCGTAGTTGGTGAATTCAGGTGTTCCAACACCAGATCCGGTGGTGACGGAAACCAGGCTCAACTGAGTGGAATCCTGACAGGCACCGTAACTGTATGCGTCAACATCGGCACCGTAACTATCGAGATAAACACTGATGTCGGTCAACTTGGTAGATTCAGCCTCTTTGCTCTCGGTTCTCAAATCCTGATCCGGCAACTCGACGATACGGTAGGCCGTGGTCGAACCGGAAACCTCATTGGCCACCAGGATGATGGCGGATCCAGTCGGGTTTTGATCTGCGGGAACAAAGACGATGCCTTCAGGACCAAGGTCGCCGGCAGTACCTGCTTCGGCATTACCGCTGAAGTCGCGATTGTTGATGTAACTCAACAGATAGGAGTTCGCCGGATCTGTGACGTCGTAGAGGTAAATGCCACCCTGACGTTCAGCACCAACAAAAGCGAAGGTACGGCCATTGATTTCACCGACGGTAACAGCTTCAGGCTCGATACCCTTGTTATCAGAACGGCTCTCAAAAGAGTCATTCTCATCATTGTTGGAGTTGAAATCGAAAGGATCATACCCGGCAACGACACGCTCCAGCTCACTGCCGGAATCGTAGACGAGAACTCCGCCGTTGGTCATATCCCAGATCGAGAAAGAACGGGCACCGTAAACGTGAAGTTCATCGAAGTCACCGTCACTATCAATATCACCATCGATGGTGGAGGCTCCGAGGCGACCCAACTGTGAACGCTGCTGAAGATCAGCGGCATTGGGGAAAACCGTCGGATCGAGAACGAAGTCCTCAATACGCTCATCCTCACTTCTGGCATCTCCCTCGTTGGCTGTCACGAGGTAAGTGTTTCCATTGGCGCCGTAGGCCACGGCGGAGTCTGGCATGTGCATGCCAAGTACAGGCCAGTTACCGATATTGATGCCGGAGTCACGATCACTCGGGTCCAACTCGTTACCGGGCAAGGAGTGATCTTTACGGCCAAATGCGACTATCTCAGTGAAGGAAGCAGTGGCAATATCAAAGACGACCACGGCGTTCGCTTCCTGACACACTGCATAGCCAGTGTTTCCATCTGGCGAAACAGCTATGTACTCCGGCTCCAGATCCTGACTGGCGGAGTTGCCGGGGAAAATCCGAATGCCTTGTGCACGAAGAGCATCCTCAGTGCCATTCAGGCTATCGAATGTGACTGTCGAGGTGGTGCCGGCCATCAGGTCGACAATTGTTACAGATCCATCCGGATCGACAGCGCCACTCGGCTCACCTTCGTCAGCCGTAAGTGCGTAGTTCCCTGAGACGAAAACCATATCAGGGAGAGCACCCGTAGCATAAGTAGCGATTGCGCAAACATTGGCTGAACCAGGAGTATCAGTTCCCTCTGCAATATCGAAATCGCTGACGATCCAGTCACCCGCCACAGATCCATCACTGCCACAACGTGAAACGTGTCCGGGGACAAATGTTCCATCAGGGCCGACTACCGTGGTGGAGTAAATCAGGTTACCAGCGGTCGTTTGACCGTTTGCATCCAGTGGATCCTCGACCAGGGCCACACTGTCAACAACCGTGGCTCCCCACTCCAGAACACCGTCGCCAGCAGTATCAACATTGTCACCTGCAGCATTGGCAAAACCGGTGACCAGGAAGTAGGTACTATTCTGGCTGTTCTCGTGATTGAGATCATTCGAAGGAACCGTCAGATCTGCAGTTCCCAAAGTGAAGGAGGTCTCCGCGATCAAGAAGGTTCCATCTGCGGGGACGACTTGGCCATCCAGGCTGATTGCGGTCTCGATGGTGCCGGAAGGGGAATCACCGATCACCACATAGGTCAATCCCGTCAGATCCGTACCTGGAGCCGCCGCGATTTCCACATACTCATCATTGTCCGCACCGGCCTGGTCAATCCGAATCTCACTGAGAATCGGAGTCCCGGAGTAAGCAGAGCCAGGCATATCGAAGACCTGAAGCTTTCCGGGATCCGTGGCCACAGCGGAAGGAACAGAAGCGACAATGCGGCTCGTGCCAGCATCATCCCAAACCCGTACATGAGTCGGAGCACCAGCAGCAGCCAGAGTATTGATCTTTGTCAGATTACCTGCGGCATCCAATTGAAGAACGTCTACTGAACCGCTGTCGGAGTTGGTCACAAAGACTTTTCCGGAAGCAGCGTCGTAGGCCACGATCTCTGCAGCGCTCTCGTCAAAGATACCAGTGGTGTATGAACCAAGAACTTCAAGGCCAAGCCTGTTGGCACTGAGAGCTGGTGTCACACAAGCCGCATTGCCAAAGCAATCCGGATCGTCACAGTCGACCAGGTTGTCTCCATCATTGTCGAGGGTGTCGGCGCAATCCTCAGCAGGACAGAAGTTTTCAGCTCCGGGAGTATCATCTGCACCACCGAAATCAGAGATCAACCAACCCTGACCACAACGGCGAATCGCCCCGGGAGGAAAAGTACCGTCGGGACCGATAGTTGTGGTTGAGTAAATGTATTCACCTGAAGCAGGAATATCAAAAGTCTCCACAGTGGAAACGGAATCGAGAACGGCGACCCATGCAAGAGCATCCACAACAGCATCACCATCGGTATCCACAACCAAATCCAGGACACCGTCGTCATCGAGATCAAGATCGGTCTGCTCAGAAACCATCAGCGAAGCGCCGAGGGCATCCAGCTGACCCACAACAAGAAGGTGTGTCAGGTTGTCACTGTTTTCAATACTGAAACCATCGGCAACATAGAATCCATTGGCATCGATGACATTGCCGGAAAGATCAACGATTCTTTCGGCAACACCTGAGCCGCCGGTACCATCGCCGATGACAATATAAAAAATGTTGTCGAGAGTGGTTCCTGGGAAACCTTTGATCTCCACAAATTCAGTATCAGCTCCCGGATTGTCTATTTTGATTTCATTGAGATAAACACTGTCTCCGGCTTGAACGCTGTTGATTCCGTAACATAGAAATGCAACCAGCAGTGCCAAGGGCACTGATGGAACTCTATAACAATACTTTGACATTTTGATCCTCCTCATAAGTCGGACAGAATCCGTTTGGCTAAACCTATTGAACTTTCGGAAGACGACGGCTTCCGGCCTCATTAATAGACAGTACTGGTGTGAAGGTCTGGAAAAGCCAAGGACAACGAGTGAGTAAGGTTATGTGAATCCAAGAGTAAAAAAGTGTGAAGATTCTTGAGGCTGCATTGAGAGAAGAATGGCTTAAATACTGTGACTATCTCGGCTTTTTGATTTTGGAGGATGCGGTCCTCATCAAATCTCGTCGGCTGAGTATGGCAGCTCAAAAATTGCCCTAATCTTGGACACCCGATTATGGGCAAGGGTAGGCGGGGCAATCCAGACTGTTGATTGAATCGTCAGGTCCACAACCTGGAAAAGGGCTGGCGGGAGCAGAGCCATCATTGAACAAAAACCCAAGGAGATTGATGATGTCATTCAACTGCAAATCACCATTTGCATCAAAGTCTGCAGTAGCGAGACAAGTGGGCTCTTGCCCTGAAGTGAACAAATAGTTGATCAATTGAATCGGATCGCCCAGCCCCAAATCAAGGTCTGCATCGACATCGCCGCGAATGAAAGAAGGCCCTTGGGCCGATCCATCCACAGTAATCATCCCGCTTTCCGTTACCAGTACGGTATCAACACCTGAAACAGTGGCGCTTAGAAGCACAGGAGGCGAACCCAAATCGTCAACCAGATTTGAAGTGAAGGTGTCACCCTGTTGCGCATCTGCTGAACAATCATACTGAACAACTGCCAACTGCATTCCGTTACCCGTCGGAATCTCTGCGTAAGGAGCAGAGAGCGAGAGTACGCACATGAAGGTGGCTCCCGTGGAAGAGCCCGCATCAATATCCACCGCAAGAAAATCAGGACCTGCCGTCCCTGTTGCAAGATCAATTGCTGAACCCGGAATAATATTCAACGGCTGCAAATGATCGCTTCCGAGGTTCAAACCAAACGAAATCGCTTGTATGGGTAATGGATTCCCCAATATCAAATCGAGTTCACTTGAACCACCGGGGGCGACTGTCGAGGAAGAAACGGCCAAAGTAAATGGCGGTGTATCACTGATCGTGATTGAACCCGCTTCTTGAAAAGGTATTTCGGTACTGCTGTCAGGAAAGGCTACCAATGTATCAACCGGAGGACTTCCCAAACTCGAGCAATAATTCAAAACAGGGTCGTCAGCCTCCAGGACCTCGTAGATAGCAGAATGAAGTGAATAGCCACTGCCCTCACCCAAAGTTGTCGACCCCACAAATGAAAGGAGAACTCCCACTGTCCAACCCTGCCCCGGGATCAATGCCTGATCAGAAAAATCAGGGTCAATACCGGCAGTAGTAGAGCCTTCCAATACGTCAACAATATCGATTGCAGAACTCGAATGACAAACTCCCAAAGACCAACCGGAGATTTCCTCAACCCCCGAAGCAATGGAAAGCATTACATCAATTTGCGCATTCCCACCAATGACTCCAAAACCATCACTGAAGAAGAAGTTGTAATCAGAGCTTTGGGAGTGGACTGAACTACACAAGGCGAGGCTCAAAATAGAACTCAGAAAATAAAATCTCATTTAAGGCCCCTCACAATTCATGGAATCCGCCGTGGGGTCTAAACCTGCATTCGGATAAGGCATGGGCATTTCCACAATGCCGTCCAAGAACTTCGCTAAAAAGAGCAGGTCGGACACCGATATCAGTCCGTTGTCATCAACATCAAGCCGATCAGGACAAAGAGTGAATATGGGGGCACCGTCGAAGTGCTGCTCAAGAAGATTCAAATCTTCCTGATTGACCACCTCATTCAAATCAAGATCTCCACGAACGAACATTGGCGGCAGTTCTTTATCTGCATTGGGCTCACCGGGAGTGGGTAACTGCAGATTTGCCGGGTCTCCCTCTCCATCAGGAAACAAGCCTATAACTTCATCTGGCCCCAGCGCAGTAGGATTGACAGCAAAAAGGTCTACAGAGCCATTCAGGACCAAAGTGAAATCGGTCAATGGCAAGTTGAAATCAATCCGGTCATTGTCCAGATCTCCGCCAGTACCTTCAAAGAAAAGAACTCTGAATCCGCCTGGAGGTATCAAAGAGTTTTCTAGATCACAGGGGAACTGCCACTTGTCAGGATTTCCCAAATCATCGGAAAGAGTGACTCCACCAAGATCAAAGTTTTCAGCCCCTGTGTTGTAGAGCTCAATCCAGGGAAGGTAATCATTATCCTGCGTAGGTATCGTTGACTGGTTTTCAATCATCAACTCATTGATACGAAGGGGAACGATCGATGGATCTGGAACCGGACATTCATCGACCGGAACAGTTTGGCCGGTATGGATAGTCGTCGGTCCATCATTGAGACTTCGCTGCTGGCAACCTGAAACCACGAGCAGGAGCAGGAGCAGGAGCGATACCAAAAGTGTCAAATACCTGTACGGCATTCAAATCTCCGAAGAATGGGAAAAACTCACCGACTTCTCATCCTTTTTGGGATCCGAATGGGGAATCAGAACGGGATCCCACCCATATGAAGTCCCCTGCATTCGACCACGGTACCGTCAAGAAACTGTTAAGACGAAAATAAAGATCCTGTAAGTACGCCTGCAGATTCGCTCAGCCTTCCTGCGAGGAGGAAAACTTCAACTCTTCACGAATCTGCTCCAATGCCCCCGTAAAGCGCAAATCCTCGGGTTTTTCAGCAACAGCGTCTTCGTAGTATCGAACCGCCTGCTCAAGATTACCCATCTCGTATGCCACTTCTGCGAGACCCGCTAATCCGTCCGCTTTTGAAACCGGCAAACCTGCTGCAGCCCCATAGGAATCGCGGGCTTCACCGAGGTCTCCCTGATCCAGGTACAAATCACCCAGAAGAAGCCAGGTTTTGCCATCGTTTCGATTAATGTCAGTCACCGATTCAAGGGCTTCGATCGCCAAATCACTCTTTCCCGACCCCATCAGAATCGCAGCTTTTCGAGAAATGGCTTCTGCTTTCTGATCTGAATCTCCTTCAACCTGTGCATACACCTGCAAAGCGTCATCGAGAAGACCGGCTTCTTCGAGCAAAGTTCCGTAGTAAAAACGTTCTTTCGCTGACATTTGCTGAAGATCATCAGAAAAAGCTCTGGAAAACCAGATAGCCCCACGATCTGGTTGGTTCAGATCGAGTGAATAGATATCTGATAATTGAAGACAAGCCTGCTTCGTGGATTTATTGATTCCGACGATGCGAAGGTATGATTCATAACTGTCGGCAGCCTTTACCGGTTGCTCTAGTGCCTCAAAGCTACGCGCTTTCAGCTCTAGGTAATACGCATTGGCAGGGTATCGAGTCAAAATGCTGTCGAGCTTTCGAATTGCTTCTTCGTATCTCTTCAACTCGAAATCGAGAGTCACCCCCCAGCTCAAATACTCTTCATTTCCTGGATCTTGGACTCTGGCTTCATCGATGGCGATTCTGGCAGCTTCCAGAAGAGTCATATCACCGTTCTGGCTACCGACCTCATATTGAGCTTGGGCCAAAAGAAACAGATTTTCTCCTGAGCGGTAACCCGCAGCGAGCTCCTTGCTGAATGCCTTCATCGCCTCTTCAAAGTTGCCACTGCTAAACTGAAGTTTTCCAAGATTGATCCGGGCCATTCGATTTCCGGAATCCAGATCAACGGCCTCACTGAATGCACGGATCGCCCCATCCATATCCCCGTTATCATTTTTTGCAGCACCCATTACCACGAGATAGTTGGCTTTCTCAACTGACTCCATGGGCGGAATAATGGGATCCCCCGACTCATCCGCAAGAACTTCATCTTCATTTCCTGCAGCCCGCGCCTCTTCATAAGTACGCTGAGCCTCCTCATCTTCAGCCAAAAGCGGTTCCAGAATCCCAAGGCAACCTTCTGCGTCTCCAGACATCACTCTGGATACGGCCTCCTTATAAGCTTCCTGACGATCGACCCTGCGATTGACCAGAAGTGCACGCAATTTCAGCTTGCGCTCTTCCTCATCCAGTTGTGCCACTGCCTCGTTGTTCTGAACCTGAACCTGATCGGCTACCGTTACTTGCTTCTGTTCCTGTTCAATAGCTGCTCTTTGAGCCTCAGTCATCGTCTTGCAACCCACCAATCCGGAGCTCAGGCCCAAGATCAACAGGAAATATCCGTTGCTCATAAAGAGTAGATGGAAGCAGTGGTGAATATGATTCTTCATTGTCTTATCTCGCATCCTCGATCTTGAAGACGTAGTTGTATTCTCTCCACGATTCGATCGGCTTGCCATTGGCATCCAATGCCGCATCGAAAGTCCATTGCCCAAGAACTTTTTCTATCGCCTCTTCAAACAAGCCCGCTGGTTGAGCGGAGAGGATTTCGTACTCCTCGATTTTTCCATCCCTGTCGATCAGCATTCTCAAACGAACAAAGCCACCGATCTGTTTCTGTAAAGCCTTCTTTGGATAGTTCGGTTTTTTCAGGTACACGGGTCGAGCTTCACGTGAAAGAGCCCCAGCACCTGAATTTCGTTCACGTTGACCCCGATCTCGCATCTCTCGTATGGCACGGCGCTGCTCTTGATAGTTCACCAGCTCCATCGCTTCACCTGCGATCGCATCAAAAGACTGGGACGTCGGTAGAGAAACTCCTCCTGTACCTGCACCACCCAGACCTGCCATCAAGTTCATTCCGGAAAAGCCGCTACGAACACCTGATCGCAAACTGGAGGCTTTACGGGGTGTGGCAGATCGCCTTGGCCTGGCCTTTCGTGCGAGCGTTTTTTGCTGGGGCTTGGGCTCATCCCGCTTCATTTCACGACGTTTGGGTTCTTGCTTGGGAGGCTTTCTGGGAGGAGCTTTTGCTGCTCTTTTAGGCGCGACCTTAAAACGAAACTGAGGTGCCACTGCCCGCTCCTCCTGAACCCCCACCGGTTGTAACCATGCCAAAACCAAAAGCACAAAGAGAGCAAAGCCCCCGCCTAATGCCAAAGTTTTCAGGATCCCGGTAAAGCCTCCAGGGCTTCTGTTCAACTTGGCAGCGTTCACAGATTTCCATTTCCTGTGGCAATACTGATGTCTTCAGCCCCGGCCAGTTTGCATTCGTCAATCACCCGTGTCAGCAAACCGGTCCTGACGGCTTCATCTGCCACGACGACCAGTGCCGCTTTGGGTGTCTTGTTACGTGCTTGAGAGACAGTAGGACGAACATTACTCAAATCGATACGCTTGCCATTCATATGAATGGTGCCCGCAGAAGAAATCCCAACCATGATGACATCACCCGTCTTGGCCTCACTAGTTGCTGCTGTCGGCCTCTTGACCTCAATGCCGGTTTCTTTGGTGAAGTTCATATTGACGATGAAGAAAATCAGCAACAGGAATGTCATGTCAATCATCGGTGACATATCCACAGAGGCTTCTTCAAGAGCGCTATTTCGCCGACTCTTCAATGTGGACTCCTTTCAAATCTGAATTTGAACTCTCCGCTTTATGATTACGAAGAAGAAGGGAAGTTTTGCGAATCTCTTCCTGCAAAACCTGCCCCCTCCGCGAGAGGATTCCCAAAGCAACGATTCCCGGCAATGAAACCACCAAGCCAACATTGGTCGCTAAAAGGGCAATACGAATCCCCGAAGAGAGCGCTTTGGGATCCGTACCAGAGGAGAGCATCATTGCTGAAAAAGTGGCAATCATTCCGGTGACGGTGCCCATCAGCCCCATCAATGGTGCAGTTCTGGCAAATGTAGAAAGCAGGGGAATGCTGGTTTCTATGGCCAGATTCTCAGAGAGTTCTGCTTGTTGAGTTTCCAGTTGCTGAACCTTGCCTCCACGACGACCTTGCCCCAGCAAGCATCGCTGAATGAAACGACCATGTGGCGTTTGATATTTCTGACAAGCGAGCTCCAGTTTCATTCTGGTCCCAGTATTATCTGCTTCCAAAAATGCTGTCAGGCATTTTTTGAAGCCTACTTTATCTTCTGCCAGGCTTTTCCGGAATGTCGGAATGAACTTGAAGAAGGAACGGGGTTCATACAGATAACGAAAGCGATCCACCACCAGATAGCAAATTACAAAACAGGTACCCATCAGGGGAACCATGACCCCAAGGGTCCCCTCCTCAATCAACTTGCCCAGTCGTTCAAACAGATCCAGAAGCATCATCCGCTGATTCTTTCTTCCTCAGGAGAATCGAGATCGACTCCATCCTGAGTCGCATCAGGTTTTTCCTCGAGAAGATCATTCGGGGATGAATCTATCACTGACTCAGAGGTTGTAACTTCATCTCCATCGATGATCTCACCCCGCATTTTCAGAATTTCGATCAATGCCGACATCGCACCGGATTCTATTTTTCCAACTGATTTTTCTGCGATGGAGCCGAGTATCCCTCTCATCAACAAACTGGGGATCGCTACGTAGAGACCACCTTGGGTGGTAATCAACGCTTCCGATATACCCCCTGCAAGATTTCGTGGATCACTGGCACCGAAAATCACCAAGTTTTGGAAGGTTCCAATCATTCCTGTAACAGTTCCCAGCAGACCCATCAAAGGGGCGACTGCAGCACAAAGTGCGATCATGGCGAGCCTTGACCGGTAAATCGGAGCAACGGTCATCATCGCATCCTCGATGGAACTTTCGATGATCTCTTCAGGTTGATCCGAATTTTCCAAGGCTGCCAGCATGACTGTTCCTACAGGGTTATTCAGACTTCTCGCAGTTTGAATTGCAGCTTCGATGTCGCCACTTTGAAGAGGCTTAAGAACCTTGTCTACCGAGGCCTGGATCCCCATCGACTTGATGAACAATACCAACACGCGCTCGAAAATCATCAACAGGGAGAACACTGCCAAAGCGACAAGCCCCCACATAAAGTTGCCGCCTTTTTCAAACCATTCTGCCCAGCTATCTCCTGCCGCTAGAGAAGCAAAACCAGCCCCGCCACTGACATCCACTGGCAATTCCCCTCCCGCTGAAGGGTTGGCCACGAAATCACGAATCAGGCGAACCTGTTCACTCGTCAAACCTTCCGAAAGCCCTTCAGGGGTATCCCCTGTGATCTCATCCTTAACCAGCCGCCCTGCGAATGAGCCCTGACTGAAATAATTATCGACCAGTCCCAATCGAAGAACATCAGCCTTGACGACCCGGCGCTCAGCGGCCACGACTTGCACATCAGTCTTAAAAGAACTCGTAGTCTCAGCGGCATCTAAGACCTGATTGAAGCGCTGCAAAAGAAAGTCGATATCCCTGTTTTCATCTAAGTTTTCCAACTCAAGCTTGGCCGCCAATGAAGGACCAAAATCAGGGGCCTCCAGCGAGAACACACCCGTAGAAAACCGATCATTCAAATCGGCGATTTGATTTCTCAGTTCGCTACCCACAGCGGCAGACATGCTCTTCAGCGAATCTCTTTTAGCTTCAGCTTCAAAACGATTGAACTCTTTTTCATCGAGCTTCTTTTGAAGTTCTGTCACCTGATTTCTGAGATCCGTTTCCTTACTGGCAGCATTAAAAACAGACTCAGTAAAAGAACGGATTTCTTCAGAGAGTTCTTGTTGGTCTTTTTCCCACTGACCTTCAAGAACTGTCAATTCGGCCCTGATTTCTGCGATCACAGCTTCCAGTACCGACTTTTCTGCTGCTTTCGCTTCGGGAGGTGCACTGGGTGCTGAACCGGCATCAACGGTGATGCCATCCTGCGCCTGAACACATGCACATAGAAAAATGGAACCCAGGAAAATCAAATGCCGCAACATTACTGATCTCCCTTCATTTGCAACGAAGGAACTTGAAGGTTTACCAACCCTGGAGTTCTTTTCCGATTCAAAATATCAACGGCCATCAAATAGCCAGTAGCAGACTCTGCGGAACCTTTTGAGATGCCTTTTTCAATAGATTGTCCAGGACCAGCCCAGCCAAAGACATTGCCTTCAGCATCTGAGAAAACCACTCCCAAGAGCCCAAAATGAAATCCTTCGATTCCCCTGGTTTCGCCATCTACTTCAACTTCAATGATTCCAAACTCAACGAGCCGCCCAAGGGCCTCTTGCTCCTTGACCATTCGCCCTGCGGCAGCAATCGCAGCCTGAGCAGATGTGTCTTCGTTACGGATTAACTGTAATGAAGTCTCGACAGAGGCCACTCTTTCAGACTTCTTCCACGGGATTCCATTGGAGATACGATTCTTGAGTGACTGTAGAAAGCCGACCACCCGTTCTTTCAGCCGATTTTCTTGGGTCTTGATCTGCTCTGATTCGTTGACTGCTAAAGAAGTTTTTTCATCCGATTCGGAAACCTTCTCTTCAAGCTCGGACAGCTGCTTCTGAATCGCGTTATTCAAACGTTCCTGATTACGAGATTCGTATCTCAACTGATCGAGACGGTTTAACTGAGCCTTGCGACGCTCTAGTTCTTCCATCGAACGCCGACGCAACTTTTCCTGGAGAGCAGAAAGCTCAATTTCCAGGCTACCTGCGCTTTTTTTGGCTGTCGATTCCCCCCCCGTGTTGGCATCTTGCCCAACCACTGTATTCAAAGAAAACTGAGAATAGATCCCCAGCAGAAGCAAGAGGATCAGGCTTCGAGAACTCACCATGTACTTTTCTCGTTCTTCCCGTTTCATGACGTATTCCATCTCTGTAAGTCAGCGACTCGATCAACCAGGGATCGATAGAATCTTTAATGTCCCGTTATCCAATTCGACAACCGAACCGAACAACTCCAACATACGGGTTTCACCCGTCAATTTATCTTTCACCTCGACCAATGGTTTATTGTGAAGCTTAAAGCCATCGTAATACTCTACGCCGTCAAAAAATGTGCCTTGATAATCGAGATGTTCCCAACCGTAACTATCAAATTTTTCGAGCAGCCCGCCCATGCTTTTCATTCTCAGCAATTCCCAGTGGAACTCGCTTTTTCTGGAAGACATGTGAATACTTTTCTCAAACTCAGGCCATAATACATCGAGATAGAATTGCTCCGTAACCACCAAATTCTTGATTCTCAAGCCATCTCTCGTCACAACGCCCACCAGAAACTCCCGACTCAATTCATCCATGTCGGAAATTTCCCTCGTTTCCACCTCTGGATCAAAAACGGGGATCAAACGCGGAGGGGGAATTTGATCGTGTTGTTCCTGAGTATCTTTGGAACTGACTTTGGTAATATTCTGCTTTTCACTTTGCTCACCAACGCCAACGGAATCCGATTCCCGTTCAGCATTGCAGGAGGAAAGAATCAACAGAAGCAGGATCAATATGAGGTTTTTTGAAATAAACATTATTTTTCAGCCTAAAAATCCACTGAATAACTCAAGCTACAACCAATGCCTTTTCGATACTTTTCAGCAATCGCATCATTGACCTGAAATTTGTAGTCTTCGTCGAGAATATTCGTGAGTTTCAATTTGAGCTTTCCGGTCTCAAATCTTTTTGAAATTATCCAATCGAGATCCAATCGAGGTTGCTCATATTCGTCAGGCAATCCGTTTGCCCCCACACTTGAGATACGCTCACCAAATGTATTGAACTGCAAACTCGACTCCAGACCCAAATCTGGACTATCCCAGTAAATCCCCAAATTGGCCACATACTCAGGTTGACCTTGCAGAGGTCTCTTCAAATTTGTTTGAGCCAGCAAAGGCGTAACTATCGCTGTTACTTCACTATCAATGTAGGCCAGGTTCAAGCTGAGCAGGAATCCTTCAAACACTGGATTCAACCTGGAAAGATCTGTTCGAGCTTCCATTTCAATGCCGAAGAGGTTTCCGTCTTTGGCATTGAGAAAGCTCTTGATCAAGGCCGATGCGGCCTGCAGTTGCACCTGTTCGATGGGCTTATCCAAACGCTTGTAAAACAATCCCATCGAAAAAATCTCATCGGGAGTGGGATATGTTTCATAGCGAACGTCAAAGTTTTGTAGTGTTGCGGTCTCCAAATCAGGATTTCCCTGAACCGAAAAACTTCCAAGTGTGTCCGTGTACTGGGCCTCTGAGAGCTCCCTTAATTGGGGACGACTTACTGTCTGGCTGAGACCGACTCTCAGTTGTCGATTTTCTTCTACTTCATAAGTCAGGTTGATTGCCGGTAGTGGGTCGGTCGTTTTATTAACCGCTTCGATCTGACCATTTCCGAACAATTCAAATGTGCGCACCTCTTGGTTCGAGACTTCCATTCGCAGGCCACCCTGCACCCTGAACTGTTCGGAAAGCAGAAATGAAGTCGCGGCAAAACCTGAATACAGTTGCTGCTGAGCATCGTAATTGTCAGTTGATCGAGTGAACTCTTCGAGAACAAATCCAGTCGGATGAATGTTTTCATCGATAAACAGAATCTCAGCAGGAAGTGAAAAATCGATGGGGACACCGTTAACATCGTTGATACCAGCACGCCTGTAACGGAAGAGCCTTGCTGTAAAGTTACGATCCCGAAAAGTCATCCCCAAACCGAATTTCAGATACTGGGATGGAAGCAATGCCAGAGGATCTGCATTGGGGTCTTTCATGGCGAATGGACTAAAGGGAATCGAGATTTGGGCCGTTGTATCAATCACATTTTCATCCAGAAAGTAGAAATCTCTACTTCCGCTGAATGATTTGTCATACCAGCGATACTTTTCAATGATGGTATCCGGTACTCCATCTGAATCAGTATCCACCTGCAATGCTGACAACTCATACTTGTTGGAGCGCGTATCAGGCTCATCCCTTTCCGTATAGGAAAAAGAAGTTTTCCAGGTCAGTAATGAATCTCCCACAAGCAAATGCTCACCGGTTAACTGAGAGTTAAAGATGGCTCTCTCAATGTAACGGAACTGTGTGAATCGAACAGGTTCGCCATTATCAACATTGACGCCTTCTGTGAGATTGACCGAATCTGAGGTGCTCCTGGACATAATATTGCGGAAAGAGATTTTCTGAGCCGGAGAATGCTCGTAGGTCATACTGAAGATACCCGTGAGATCGACGCCAAAAGAGCTGGAGTCGATGGTGTAGTCATTGAAAAGAACAAGATCTTCTCCAGCGACACCAAAATCGACTTTCCTTCGATCTTCAATGTTCTGATATGAATTTGAATATGAAAGCGATCCGACATATCCAAATCTCGACAAACCGTCTAATTCCACTTTATCGCCGAAGGCAAAATCAAACCCGGACCCCGGCATTGCCGTTGATTCCATGAGTGCCCAGTTGTTGTTGAAACTTCTTCCGACCGCCTGTACTCCAGCAGCCCCCAAATTTCCGATAGCAATTCTTACCGAAGGAAATCCATCGGGAAGCCCGCGAGTCCCATCATCAAATCCCAGAAAGTCGTAATTTCCTCCCTTGTAAGTATTAAAATTTTCAAAGGTAGTCTGGGAATTATAAGAAGTTCCAATTGCTATTTTTGTGAATGCACTTTCCGGAACACCCACCGTAGTGATTCGAATAGATCCACCCGCAAACTCTCCCGGTAATTCCGGCGAGTAAGACTTTGAGACCACTACAGATTCGATAATGCTTGAAGGAAAAAGATCGAGAGGAACTACTTTTTTTGACGGCTCTGGAGAAGGAATACTGGTCCCATCCAAAAGTGTCTGACTGTATCGACCACCCAAACCTCTTACGTACGCGAACTTTCCTCCCACAATAGTGACCGCTGGTAATCGACTGACGACTTCACCCGCATCAGAGGAACCGCTCTTCGATATCTCTTCTGCACCAACTCGATCACTCACTTCTGTAGCGAATCGCCTTTCCAGCAATTGCTTTCTGGCACTCGCCTCGAGAAGTCGTCCTCGAACTTCGATGGTGCTGGCATCCGAATCCTCTGGGAGAATCACGGGAAGATTAATTGAATCTCCTGTTGTAACGGTGACTGGAACCCGCTGTGTCAAAAAGCCAGGAGCTGAAACCTCAACGATTAACTCACCGGCCTTGACCGTAGCTGAAAAGGACCCGTCAAGACTCGTTGCAAGGCTGATGTCAGCCTGTCCCGGTGATTCTATTATTATAGCTGCGGCGCCGATGGGGGAGTTGTCTGAGGCTCTCGTAACCACTCCCGAGAGCAGTCCAGAAGATTCTTGCCCGATCAGGTCTGTCATGAAGACAGGAAACAGGAGAGGGATCAGAATTGTCAGCTTCAAATTCATGATTCACCACTTGCTCAAAATCGCTGATTGACGATTTGATTGAACGATTGACTCCGGCTCGTTTCCCTCTTGTAAGCGTCTCTCTACACCCCTGTAGAGAAAGAAGGAAATCCCGCAAGCGGGCCTTTGTGTCAAGAAGTTGGACTTCTTTATAAAAACACGAATGCAGACACGGGGAAGTTAACCAAGCCACATTAAGAAAAGATAAAGACCACAACAGGAACCCGAAAACCGAGAGCCCAAATCTTCTACAAATTATCTTTCCGTCTTCACTATTGCTTCACTGAAGTGGTGCACACTTTGGTCATGAAGGTCAGGGAAAAGTCATTTTCAGCCTTCAACTTTTGGTATTCGAGATGTGAGCACAGGTAGTGCACACAACAGGGTTCCTGGATTTTGCTGACGTAGATCAACAGTCAGCAGTTTTGAAAGTTATAGAGGAGATGATCATGTTCCGTAAAATCAGTTTTGTGGTTGTTATGCTTAGTTGCATTCAGTTTGGAGACTTTGCAAATGCACAGTCCTCCCAGTTCATGCGTGGAGATCACAACCAGGATCGCGCCGTCAACATTGGTGACGCCGTTGGTATTCTTGGCTTCCTTTTCTCCAGTGGTGCATCCCCCATTTGTGAGGACGCCAGTGATATCAACGACGACGGCTCCATCAACATTGGTGACGCTGTCAGCCTTTTGGGATTCCTTTTCTCAGGTGGAGTTGCTCCCGCCGAGCCTTTCCTGACTTGGGAAGCAGACCCTACCTCGGACGCCCTTGGTTGCAAGACTGTGTCCACCATCGGTGGAGACATCACCGCTGACATTGTCTTGACCAATGACACGACCTGGCTTCTTCAGCCGACCTTCATCAAAGACGGTGTGACCATGACCATTCAGGCCGGAACCACCATCGTGGGTGACAACGCCACTCAGGGATTCCTTGCCGTCGAGCGCGGTGGCGTCCTGAATGCTATCGGTACTGAAAATGCACCGATCGTCTTCACCTCCGGAAGTGACCGTGGAACCCGTTCTGCAGGTGACTGGGGTGGTATCATTGTTATCGGTAATGGCGCCAACAACATTCCGGGTGGAACCTCCCTCGTTGAAGGTCTTCAGAACACCACCTACGGAAGTGCAAACCCGGTTGCTGACGAGAACAGTGGAACCATGTCTTACGTTCGCTGCGAGTTTGGTGGAACCGAGATCTCCCCGAACAACGAGATCAACTCCATCACCCTTGCTTCCTGTGGTTCTGGAACCAACTACGACCACGTGATGTGCAAGTCCAACCTCGACGACGGTTTCGAGTGGTTCGGTGGCGGTGCCAACCTTGAGTTCGGTATCTGCTACGGTGTGGACGACGACGACTTCGACGGATCCTTCGGCTGGAACGGTAACGTCCAGAACATCGTCGGAATCAAGAATAACTTCGTTGATGGTGCCAACGACCGTGGCTTCGAGTTCGATGGTTCCGAGCTGAACTTCACCGACACCCCCTTCACCAACGCCACCATCAACAACTTCACCGTGATCGGTGAGGACACCCAGGGTGCTCAGGGTGCAGACGCTGGTGCCGTGATCCGTCGTGGTTGCCAGGGAACCTGGACCAACGGAATCGTTGAGGGCTGGGCTGACGCAGGCTGGGACATCGACGATGCCGCCACCACCACCAACGGTGTGGTTACCTGCGACGGAATCACCTTCGCCAACAACAACGAAGACTTCGAGACCGGTGACGACGAGTCCGAGGCCTCTGGTTACGCGTACACCACCGGTGAACTTCTTCAGACTACTTTCACCAACAACCAGTTCGCAGGTGCCACCAGCGTTCTTCTGAGCCTGGATCCGTCCAGCGACGACTTCTGCCGC
Source organism: Planctomycetota bacterium (assembly GCA_016776905.1). Classification (GTDB taxonomy): domain Bacteria; phylum Planctomycetota; class UBA8108; order UBA1146; family UBA1146; genus UBA12191. The sequence goes on from JADHSM010000005.1 coordinate 101,852, forward strand.
CCGGACCTCAGTGTGGTCAGCGGTGGAATCAACGGCACTGCATACCGCGGTGGTGTTGACCCGAATGCAGGATCCGCCAACTGGCTTCGCTCCATGTGGGTTTCCTGGGACGACAACTAGGTTCTTCTCGGGCCTGCCGATTGTGGCCTGACTTGAGCTTAGCCCCCGATCTCATAAGAGATCGGGGGCTATATTTTTGTCACCCACCCTAAAGAATCCTTGAAAATCCTGAGCCTCAAGTCTTGTTTCTCGATTATTCTAGAATTATGGCGTTAGCGACGGATTTCAACTGGAGGCTCTATGCTGTCGACCCGACTTTTTTATTCTTCTGCAATCAGTCTTCTTTTAGCTCTCATTGTCATTCCCGGATGCACCAGCGGCAAAGATGGCTCGGATCCTGCTGCTAAATCTCCCGATCTGAGAGCCCTTCATCTTGAAGGACACGCACTCATCAGCCAACACCGCTTTACCGATGCAGAGAAAGTACTCAACTCGCTGGTCAGTAAAGCTCCCAATAGTTTCGTCCCACTCTTCAACCTCGGGGTCTGCCAACTGAATCAGGCGGAAAAGGGAGTCGACAAGGCCATCGTCAACTTTGAGAAAGCCCGCAAGATTCAGCCTTCTCATCCCGGCGTCCCTTATAACCTCGGCATCATTCACCGTTTCAAAGGCGAAGAAGCAGCAGCACTCGCTGAATTCAAGACTGCTCTCGAACTCGCCCCCCGGGATTCGGACTGTCATTACCAGGTCGCCATCGGCCTGCTGAGAACCGGCCAACAGGAACTGGCTCTGCCCCATTTCGAAATGGCGGTACAGCTGGACCCAACCATTCGCGGAGCGTGGAACAACCTGCAGTTGATGTGGCGTCGATCCGGCCGCATTGAAGAAGCCAACAAAGCCCTCGCCACCTTCAAGGCACTGGAAAAAAGTGGTCAGGGCAGGGCCCACAGCACAAAGTACACGGAACAGGGAAAGATCTCGGAAGCGATCCGGGATTGGGCTGAGCCGGAACTGTCCAGGGCCTCTGCCACCCCAAAACCCGGCAGTGAGTTCAGTGAAGAACCGATCGACCAGGCTGACTCCGGAGATCCGAATGCTCCCATGGCCCTCGTCGACTCCGACCTCGATTGCATCCCGAGCCTGTGGATCGCCGGCAAACAGGGCAGAAGTATTGGTCTCAGTGAGACCACCCACACGGTGACTCCCCTCAGTGCCCTTGATAACGCTCGCACCTTCTGCGTTGGCGACGTCGATGAGGACGGTCTGATCGATCTGGTGGTCGCACAAAAAGACCGGGTCGTCATCTTCAAGGGAGATGGCACTGAAACTCCATCCTTCACCCAAGAGATCAGTGAATTCCCCGGGGAGTTCACCTCGGTGCTTCTCGCTGACATCGATATGGAATCGGATCTCGACCTGCTGCTGATCGATGCAGAGGGAGGACTGTCTCTGGCCCTGAATGAAGGCAAGAGTTTCCGTCCCATCATCGAATCCCCTGCATTGCCAGCGATCACTGGTGTCCGGGAAATTGTCGCGGTCAGGGATCTGGATGAAGATCGGGATGTCGACCTGCTGCTGCTGACCGATCAGGGATTGACCTGGATCGCCGGAGCCCCCGAATGGCAGTTCGAACTGGCTCCGGAAGAGCGCCCCCTCTTCAACTCCGACGCAGACGTAAACCTGCAAACCCGGAACATGATGAGTCCACGCCTTGCTGATCTGGACGGAGACCTGAAAGAGGATCTTCTCTTTGTTCGGCGCGGGACCCTTCCCGCGGATGAACCCCGGGGAGTCATCGGTTTTCTGCGCAAGCACGGAAATTATCGCTCGGAAGCAGGTGTGCCTCTCTTCATCCGCCCCACCTCAGCGGAGGGCAACTTTCGGGGACCGATTGACTACTTGAACCCTCACCCCTGTGATCTGGATCACGACGGCTGGCTCGATCCGGTCGGAACCTTCGATTTGGGGGGAGCCTTCTCTGCCGGCACGAGTCTCGAACGGGATTCAGCACAGGACATCTTTGTGACACGCATCCCATCAGAAGTGCCCGGATCGATTCTGGTCAGCGGGGATGTGGATGGAGATGGCGACCTCGATCTGATCACCCTGTCGAAACAGGGAAGCATCGGTACCGATGGCAGACTCGATCGCAACCAGCCCCATGAGTTCAGGCTTCGACTTCAGCGAAATCTGTTTGCCCAAAATCATCCTGGTCACCACACCTTCCGAGCCCATCTGGGTGGCCGCAGGGATGGCGATGACCGCCGCACCAACCTGTTGGGTTTTGGCACCCGCGTTGAACTTCGCAGTGGAGATTTGGCAACGGTCCGTTATCAGGAAGGGAGTCATGGGCAGAATGCTCGCGGCTTCCAGCCGCTGGTTATCGCCATCGGAGAGCGAACCGTCATCGACAGCGTCACTCTCGATTGGCCTGACGGGGTTCTCCAGTCGGAGCTGGGTGTGGCCATCGATCAGTGCCAGGAGATCGAAGAGATTCAGCGGAAGGCTTCTTCCTGCCCCATCCTCTTCACCTTTGCCGATGGTCGCTGGAACTTCATCACAGATTTCATGGGTGGAGGCGGTCTTGGATTCTGGATCGGCCCTGGTGAGTTCGCCCCTTCCGAACCTACTGAAGTTGTCCGAGTCGCCCCAGAAAAGCTCAAGCCCATCGATGGAGTCGTTCGACTGAGCATCATGGAGCCGATGCAAGAGATCTGCTACACCGATCGTCTGTCCTTGATGGCCGTCGACCATCCGCCAGCGAGCGATTGCTACCCTGAAGAGTATTTCCCCGTCAAAGGGGCTCCCCCCTCAGGCGACCCCGTGGTCGTCGATCATACAAAAATGTTGTTTCCTTCACGGGTCATCGACCTCGATGGAGAACAGGACTCGACCCTGCTCTTGAAGAAGGATCGAAAGTACATCGGGCCGCGAGCGCTCGTCCCTGAATGGGTCGGCTACTGTGCCCCCCAATCGTGGACTTTTGAATTTGACGCAGCACCCATTTCAAAAAATGGTCGAATCGCACTGTTCCTCGACGGCTGGGTCGAATACCCATACTCACGGGTTAACTTTGCCGCATGGCAGGGAGATCAACGTCTCTCCGCTCCGACCATCTCTTGGCGTAAAAATTCTGAATCAGAGTGGCAACTGCTGGGTGAAGAGTTCGGCTACCCAGCAGGGATGCCGAAAACGATGGTGCTCGACGTGACTGCAGCGATCGCCTCTGGAGCGCGCCATTTCAAATTTGAATCCAATCTGGAGCTTTATTGGGATCAGGTCTTCCTCGCCCCAGTGAACGATCCAGTGGTAACGACAGAGCTCACCTTGAAGTCTGCGATCCTGAGAGAGGGTGGGTATCCGCGGGAGTACAGCAACGACGGACTTAAGCCCAACACGTACCATTACGAAGAACGGCAATCGACTCTCGACTATCGGTCCATGGAACGAGGAAAAGTCACTCGCCTCGGAAGAGTCGACGAGTTGATCCTTGAAGCGGATGATCGTTTTGTGATTCTCGGAGGAGGCGATGAGCTACTCGTAGAGTACGACGCGTCAAATCTGCCAACACTGAAGCCCGGCTGGAAGCGAACTTGGCTCCTCGACACTTTCGGCTGGTGTAAGGATTTGGATCCTTTAACAGCTGAGCGAAAAGGGGTCGATCCATTGCCATTCATGAATATGAGTGGATATCCCCCGCAAGAAAGTGACCCTGCTCCAGATCGGCTCGATTACGAGAAGACCTGGAACACTCGTTCAGACTAAGACCATGCTCAGTCGTTGATCTCGCTTCTTTTACGAGCTGGCGAACATGTCACAGGACATAGCCCGAATGAATGGGCGGGCCCTGGGTGCTAAATACATGGAGTCCCACATACTAAAATCTCGGCGAAGACCTGCCCGCTGAGTGGCTTCAGCGAATGATTCCACATCAAGGTGAAGCTGTACATTCGCTGTCGAGGCATTCCAAATCCTGGGTGGGATCTTGTGAGCAATCTGGAAATGGCATGACTGGCTCAGGACCAAAACTGAAGAGGTAACTCAGTAACTGAACCACATCGTTCAACTGGACTAAGCCATTGTCATCAATATCTCCAGCCGCCAAACAAGGCAGTTGATTCACTCCACGGGCGACAAACACACCGATACGAATGGGATCAGAAAGATCGAGCACTCCATCGCCGTTGACATCTCCTCGAACAAATAGAGGACCTGAAGGGGGCGGTGGTGCATCTAGTACTGTGAGAAATCCAGAAACGGGCTCAAGGAATCTGTCCTGCCCTCCCACACTTGCTATCAATAGGATGACGGGGTTCCCTAACTCTCCAGAAAAGTCTATGGGAATCTCTCCGGGCAAGGCTGCGATCTCGTAATCGATGATGGCAATTTCTGAACCCACACCGGCAGGGATTTCATCCAGAGGAACTGTCAAAGAATTCAAGCAGGTGAGAGTGACCCCATTTGCATTGGACGGAACTCCAACAGGAATCAAATCGACGATAAAGAAATCTGGTCCGTCTGCACCGGTCGCTGCTATCAGATCAAATCCGGGTTCTATCCCCAACGGATCCACAGATTCATCCCCATAAATCAGACCAAAAGAAAATCCTTCAACCGGTTCAGAGTGGTCTAGAAAGATGAAAGTCTGACCCTGTTCGGTGTTTCCTGAAAAATGCTCAGAAGAACTCGCCCTGACAATAAAGGGGTCTCCTGAGGTTTGGGAATGCGCTACATCCGGTAACGCTAACATGCAGACCAGTAACACTTTAGGTAATAAAGAGGCGTTCACTTCAGGGTCCCTCGCAATCGATATTGTCCGGAGTCGGATCGACTCCCTCAGAAGGGAATGGCTCAGGAATCACTAGCCCATTGGGCTCAAGGGCCTGAATCAGATAAGACAGGTCACTGATTGTCACTTCACCATTGTCATTGATATCGAGGCGATCTGCACAAAGTGTGATCACAGGTGATCCTGAAAAGTGCCCCGTGAGAAGTGCGAGATCATCTTCGTCAACGTCGAGGTCGAGATCGAGATCTCCTCTGACGAAAACTACTGGAGGTATTGGCTCAGCATTCGGTCCTCCTGGTGTGGGGACCGAAAGAGGAACGGCATCTCCTCCGCCATCCGGAAAGGGTCCTGCGCTCTGATTCTGATCGAGGAGGTCCGCGTTAAAGTAAAAGAAATCAGAAGACTGGTTCAGAACATATATATGTTCTCCCGAAATCTCAGGGAGAAAATCAATGTGAAGATCATCTGGATTTCCGTCACCGCCAAAGAACAGTACTAAAAACTCGCCGGCCTGAAGATTCGTTTCAGGGAACTGACATGGAAATTGCCATCTCTGGTTATCGGCAATCGAATCAGCGAAAAACGCCCCTCCCAGCTCCATCGACTCTGGACCAGGATTGTAGAATTCAACCCATGGGTAAAACTCACCGCTTCCATTCGGAACAGCGGAAGTGTTATCGACCATGACTTCGTTGATATAAACCTGTAATTCTACAGCCAACGGGGATGGGCATGGATCGCCGGGTCCGGGGGGCTTACCTCCCGTATCGCCCGTCGTCACATTTGAAGAACTGCTATTGTTACATCCGAGAGCGAACAATAGGGTCAGTAGAATCAAAAATTTCGAGGCATTGATCACTGTGAAGTTCTCCATCCATTTCAGCGGCACCTAAGTACAGACAGACTACCGGGCAATTCCCCCACCCGACAACCCTCTCGCAGGTTATTGTTCAGATATGAGAATCAGGCGAATCTACGGTGGGTTCCCCTTGGAACATCAGGATCATCACCGCGCTCGATGCGCTCCTGACGGATTTTCTCGGCGTACGCTTCGTAGGACCCTTCAAAGAACCGGCCCCCACCCTCTCCATCTAAAGCGAGGATATTGGTCGCCACTCGATCCAAGAAGTACCTGTCGTGGCTGACCACGATGGCGCATCCAGGGAATGCTTCCAAAGCTTCTTCGAGAAGTCTAAGAGTTGGGATGTCTAGGTCGTTAGTCGGTTCGTCGAGGATGACCAGATTTCCACCACGACGAAGCATCTTCGCCATCTGAACTCGGTTCCTCTGCCCCCCGGAACAATCTCCGACCTTCTTCTCTTGCTCTTCTCCGGTAAATCCAAATCGAGCCACGTAAGCCCTGCTGGCAATCTCGACCTTACCCACCTGAAAGACGTCGTATCCTTCAGAGATGTTATCGTAGATCGTATTGTTGTTTTCCAATTCCTGACGACTCTGATCCGCAAAGCAAAGTTGAACCGTAGAGCCCAATTCAACTTTTCCAGCGTCTGGTTCGATTTGATCGGCGATCAATCTCATCAATGTGGTTTTGCCCGCACCATTGGGGCCAATAACGCCAACGATAGCGCCTGGACGAAGTTCAAAAGAGAGATCATCAAAAAGAGTTCTTCCGTCGTAGGACTTGGTCATTCCTTTAACTTGCAGAACCTTGTCTCCCAATTTGGTCTCGCATGGAATCGCCAATGCAGGAACATCTTTTCGCGATTCGTATACTTGTTCCTGAAGCTTATGGAATGACTCAACCCTAGCTTTACTTTTCTTAGCTCGAGCTCTAGGGGTTTGGCGAATCCAGTCTAATTCCTTGTTGAGTTGCTTCCGGCGATCATCTTCTTGCCGAGCTTCAACTTCCAATATCTTCGATTTTTGCTCAAGGTATTGACTGTAGTTTCCTTCAAAGGGAGTTCCGCGCCCTCGATCGATTTCCAACATCCAACCGACAACATTATCCAAGAAATAGCGGTCGTGAGTGATGAGCAAAACAGTACCCTCATAGTTAGCGAGGTGTCTCTCTAACCATGCTGTAGTATCTGCGTCTAAGTGGTTGGTAGGCTCGTCAAGAAGCAAGATATCGGGATGCGCCAATAGAGTTTTGCACAGGGCAACCCGTCTTTTTTCGCCACCGGAAAGGTGTGCGACCATCGAGTCCCCTGCAGGACAATTGAGGGCGTGCATCGCTTGATCGATCTGTCGATCAATCTCCCACGCATCAGAGCCATCAATTTTTTCCTGAAGTTCAGCGAGGCGATCATAGGCCTCCTGCATATCTTTCTCGGACAACTCAGTGGCAAGAGATTCTGTTACAGCATTATATTCTTCAAGAAGTTTGCGAACCTTTTCGGCTCCAATCTCTACGTTCTCTCGAACTGTCTTTGTCTCATCCAGAGAAGGTTCCTGCGGAACGTAACCAATGGTGGCACCTCTGGCGAGAGTCACAATTCCATCATAACCATCATCCACACCTGCAATGATCTTCAACAGCGTGGACTTTCCACAACCGTTAATTCCGATCAATCCAATCTTGGCACCTCTGAAGAAGCCTAAGGTGATTCCTTTAAGAACGTCCTTCGTCCCAAAGGATCTGTGGACGTCGGTGACCTGGAAGATGACTTCCTGAGAATCGCTGCTCATCTCTTAACCCGTCTCTCTAAATGTGTCACGTGACCGTAATCAGACCTGGCGGTCTTCAATCGCGGAATAGATTTCTGAATGCTCCGGGAATCGACTGAGCTCTTTCTTGCTGAATACAAGTTCTCCATCGATCACAACCTCAAAAACGCCGCCTCCACTTTCAATGAGACGAGCATCTACACCGAACTTATCTTTAAGGTCAGCCGCCAAACTGGTGGCCTGTGGGGTGTAGTTTCACTTCACACAGTATTCAATACTGATATCCATCTGCCTTCTCCTTCCCGACACAAGATTTGAATCTTGCAGTTTAATGCCCCTAAGCAGGGCTTCGTCCTAATTTTTAATCAGATCCGGAGGAATCCCGTCACCTTCAACTCCCCCAGTCCCGTCCTTGGGTTTATGGTAAGGAACACTTTGAGTGTGTACCAGCAGACCGAGGAAGCAGGAGGACGAAATGCAGGATGTGATTGAACAGCTGTCCGCAGGGCGTGAAGAACACGTCCAAAAACTGATCGAATGGCTCAGAATCCCCAGTGTCTCCACCGATTCGAGCCTCAAGTCCGAGGTTCAGAAGGCAGGGCAATGGATTCAGGCGGAATTACGAGATGCGGGTTTCGAGACTCGCCTCGACGAAACTGAAGGACATCCGGTCTGTTTCGCCCAATGGAACGGGGCAGAGGGGGCTCCCACCCTTCTGATCTATGGCCACTATGATGTTCAGCCCCCCGAGCCTCTTGAGTTGTGGCGACATGGGGCATTTGAGCCCACCCTCGAGGGAGAAGATCTGATCGCCCGGGGAGCCACCGACGACAAGGGTCAGGCTTTAGCCCTCGTCCGCGGAGTCTGCGGAGTCCTGCGCACAAGAGGTTCCTTACCCATCAACGTCAAGTTTGTCATCGAAGGTGAAGAAGAGATTGGGTCTCCCCATCTCGCCGGCTACCTCGAATCTCACAAGGAAGAGTTGGCAGCGGATGTCGCCTTGGTGGCTGATTGCTCCCAGTTCGGTCCCGGCATGCCTGCGATCACCGTCGGGCTCAAAGGACTGGTATACCTTGAGCTTCATGTTCAAGGCCCCAATAGAGATCTGCACTCCGGTTCTTTTGGTGGAGCTGTCGAAAATCCCGCCAATGCCCTCACGCGAATGCTTGGAAGCCTACGGGATGAAGAAGGCCACATCACCATTCCAGGATTCTATGATCAAGTCAGAGAACTCACTGAAGAAGAACGTACTTCTATGCGGGAGTTGCCATTCAAAGAGGAAGAGTTCCGCTCTGATTTAGAAGTTCCTCGTGTTCATGGAGAAGCAGGTTTCTCCACTCTTGAAAGAAAATGGGCTCGCCCCACACTCGATATCAATGGATTGCTCAGTGGTTGGACTGGAGAAGGTGCAAAAACTGTCTTGCCGGCACACGCCAGTGCCAAGGTGTCGATGCGACTCGTCCCGGATCAACACCCGGATGAGATTGCAGAATTGGTCCAAAATCATCTGCACTCGATTTGCCCTGATACCTGCACCCTGACTGTTCATTGCCATCATGGCGCCCGCCCTGTGCTCGTCGAACAAAACAGTCCATGGCTCGACGCCACGTCTCGCGCTATAGAAAAAGGTTTCGGCAAAGCCCCTGTCATGATTCGGGAAGGTGGCTCTATTCCGGTCGTCAGTGATCTCAAGGAGACACTCGGCATCGATACGATTCTTCTTGGACTAGGTCTTCCCGATGACAACGCACACTCTCCCAACGAAAAATTCCATCTTCCCGATTACCAGCGAGGAATCGAAACGATGGCTTGGTTGCTGGAGGAGATGAAAAATTGTTAAAACTTCGTTCCGCTCAGGATCGAGGAACTGCCGACTATGGCTGGCTAAAAGCATGCTACAGCTTCAGCTTCGGGGAATATCAAGATCCGAAATGGATGCGCTGGCGTAGCCTGAGGGTCATGAACGAAGATCGTATTGCCGGCAATACAGGTTTTCCTGCACACCCCCATCGGGAGATGGAAATCATCACCATCGTCCTCAAAGGTTCTATCGCGCATCAGGATTCCACCGGTGGCGAAGGAGTCATTCAAGCAGGAGAAATTCAGGTGATGAGCGCCGGGAGAGGTGTCGTCCACAGCGAGAGAAATGCGGAAGATTCGGAACTTCATCTGTATCAGATCTGGCTCATTCCCGGAAATCACGGTGTCAATGCTCGCTATGATCAAATGGCATTTGATCCGAAAGATAGATCGGGTCAGTGGCAACTCATGGTCAGCAATAAAGAATCAGAAAAGTGCCTCATGATTCATCAAGACGCCAGAATCATGCGAAGAAACTTTCTGCCCGGTGATCAAGATGAGATCACCATTAACTCAGGACGAGGCCATTGGCTCCAGGTGATCTCCGGGGATATCAGTCTTGAATCCGAGAGTGAAAAGCACAACCTGAAGAGCGGAGACGGCGTAGCAATCGAGGCTATCGAAAAGTATTCGATTCACTCGTTGGCAGAATCCGATTTGTTGCTGTTTGACCTCGCCTAAAGTGAGCGGGATTCAACGTCTCCATGTGAAGGGTAAGAAGATCACAAGAACAGCATAGATCTCCAGCCTTCCGAGAAGCATCAACAGGATCAATAAGACCTTTCCGGCGGCAGGAATATCGGCATAGTTCTCCATGGGTCCAACCCCACCGAAACCCGGTCCCACATTGGTCAAAGTCGCCAAAGTTGCACCGAAAGCTGTTACCAGATGATCATCCTCTTGTGCACCGCTCACCTTGCTCGCTTCTACCGGGTCGAGACTCCCTGATTCACTCGACCACCCAGGATCAGTAATGAAAGACATCAAAGCCACTGAAAGAAGAAACAACAACAGCCACAATGCTAGGAATCCCAGCACTCTCGAAACCACTTCGCGTTCAATATTATTCCCGTTCAGCTTGAGCGAGATAACGGCTTGTGGCCTGATCAATAATGCGATTTCACGAAGACTAAACTTCATCAGAGTCAAGAATCTAACCACCTTGACGCCACCGGTTGTCGATCCAGCACATCCACCAATCATCATCAAAACCGCAAGAAGCACACGACAGATATTTGGCCAATGGTCAAAGTCGGCGGTCACAAACCCACAACCTGAAAACAAAGTCGCCACTTGAAAACTAGCCACCCGGAAGCACTCACCCAATCCTGAATATATTTCAGGATGCTGACTTTTAGCCGGATAAGCAGTCACGAAAGTGAGAACCGCCGTAATGAAAAGCATAGAAGTGAGTGCCACACCGATAAAAAACCGGCACTCTCCATCAAAGAACGATTTGGTTTGAAATTGAAACAAGAATCGATAGTGCAAAACGAAATTAATCGAAGCCAGTAACATAAATACCGTGACCACGGCATCCACATAGGCACTGTCGAAAGCCGCTATGCTCGCATTTTTTGTCGAAAATCCACCCGTAGAGAGAGTGCTCAATGAGTGGGTGATGGCGTCAAACCAACCGATTGCCGGCATCAACATCAGTATCTCTAGCACAGTAAAAAGTAGATACAGACCCCAAAGATAAAGTGCAGTCTGCGTCACCCTGGGGGTTAACTTTTCTTTGGTCGGACCCGGAATTTCAGCCCGATACATGTGGACTCCGCCGGATCCCAACAGTGGCATCACTGCAAGAGTCAGCAAGACGAAACCCATTCCCCCTAGCCACTGAGTCAGGCTACGCCAAAACAACAGTCCGGGAGATAACACCTCAACATCTTTCAAAATGGTCGCACCGGTCGTGGTAAAGCCACTCATCGTCTCAAAATAGGCATCCAGCAAATTAGGGATCCCTGAGGGCGATAACCAAAAAGGCAAGGCTCCGAAGAAACTCACCATCACCCAGCTCAACCCAACGACAGTGAAAGCTTCTCTAACACGAATATCTTTGAGATTGTTGAGATTCAAAATCCAAAATACCGCTCCCACCGTAAAGGTGATCGCTATGGATGATAAAAATGCAGGATAATCTTCTGTAGATCCCATGAACCAAGAAACACCCAGAGGGATCAACATGATTCCCGATAAGACTAAGAGCAATAATCCCAGAATGGCAAAGAGTGATCTTACTCTCAACGTAAGAATCCTCTTCTACGGGTGAAGACTTTTTCAATCTCACTGACTGCTGCCGGAAGTGCAAAAATAATCACATGGTCATCGGCAAGGATTTTAGTATCGCCAACGGCTGTAAAAATTTCGACACCTCCATTTTCATCTGTCCTTCTGATAGCACCAATAATGCTGTCTTGAGGAAGGTTGAGATCTGATATCTTCTTGCCACATACCGCTTGGCTTTCTGTGACTTCGTATTCTCTGGCCTCTGCGCCCAAGGCTCCCACCTGAGACACTGCCACGACTCCACCCCTTCTTATCACCCTCAATATATCACTGACTGTGACTCTTCTTGGGTTCACCACTTCGCCAAAATTCGTTTGCTGAAAAACAGGGAGGAACTGGTCATTTTCACTTCTGACAAGTACTCGCCGTACACCTTGTTTCTTGATCAGCATTGCATTCGTTAGGTTTTCAGCGTCGTCACTTTCTAAGGAAAGGAAGTAGTCGGCATCTGCGATCTCATTTTCAGAGACAAAACTGGTATCTGTAACGCTACCATGCAGCACCAATGCTTTATTTAGCTCTTCAGCCGCTTTCTCTGCACGTGCGCGATCTTTTTCAACAACTATGAGAGAACGAACCTTTTGTGGATTTTGCTCAACTCTTCGTGCCACTTCTAGCCCAAGGCGAGTGGCACCAGCGATCACAACTTTTTCCACTCTCTCGGATTCCGGGTGCACAAACTTTCGGAAATTTTTCAACTCTTCCTCAGGCATGAGGACGTAAATATGATCTTCCGCACGAAGGTCATCGTCGCCCCTAGCGATGCTCTGCTCTCCATCTCTGAAAATTGCGACGATAAGACCTGGAAGCTTATCGAAACGTTTTTTCAAATCTTTGAGGATGACACCATCGAGGGGGGAACCCTTCGAAATTTCATAACCCCATAAATCAAGTTTCCCATCCGCAAATGATGAGACATCGAATGACCCTGGATTATGAATGAGCCGCTGAATTTTTTCGGCAGTAACAATTACTGGATTCACGGTCGCCTGTGCTCCGTAGAGCTCCATCAATTCTTTATCCGCCGATAGTTCTGCATTGCGCAATCTGACAACAATCTTTTTCGCGCCCAAATGTTTCGCCAGAAGGCTTACCGTAATATTGGTTTCGTCGCGATCCGTCACAGCGATGACAAGATCAGCCGCTCCTATTTTCGCTTTGCGAAGAACACGTGGGCTGGCGGCATTTCCAAGAATCGCCTGAACATTCAAACGTTCATCGATGCGCTGAATCAATTCACTGTTGGAATCGATAATTGTGATCTTGTGGTGATCATCTGACAGCTTTTCTGCCAAATGAAATCCCACCACTCCAGCCCCAACAACAACGATGCGCATCCGTATCCCCCAGGTCATGCTTCAGAAGGAGGTCACCCATGACCCACCTCCTAGGGATGATGATAAAGAAATCCATGAAAAACTCCACGTTTCCTGACAGGTCTAGATCTCGTAGACGAGGGGTTTATTCTGTAGGCAGGTTCAGATTCCTGCATATTGCCCGATCTTGGGTAGCACGAGAGCTGCTTGTGGTAATTTGCCTTGTCGACACGATTTTTTTTCAAGGAGAGATCAAAGATGAATCTTGCTCATGATTCCTGTCAAAAGCGCATTACTCCATCAGGACAAAGACCACGTCTCATTGGTGTTCTATTGCTATGGATCATTCCAATTCTTTGCATCAATGCCGTGCTGAAAAACTCAGCGCTTCATGCCCAGGCACTTCCTCTTGAAAATGGATTTGCAGCCAAGGTCAATGGAGAAGTGATCACTCTTGGCGAAGTGTTACAAATGATTGAACGTAGAATCGAACCCAGCCTGGGAAGATTTCCGGAGTCCGTTCTTGAGATAGAACGACTCAAACTTAAACCCATAATATTAAAAGAGATGATAGAACGGAAACTGCTGGTTCAACAAGCGATCAGAGAAGGCCTTATTCTTCCTGAAGATGCCGTTGAGAATTATCTCCAACGAACTGTCGAAAGACTCAGTCGAGTAGAAGGCACACGATTTTCTATTGATGACTATTTGTTTTTGTGGAAACAACAATTCGGAGAAAGCGAAACTGAACTTCGAGCCCGTGTTAACGAAGATTTGCTCATCAGTGAACTCAAGGATAAGAAACTAAAGATTTCCCAGAGTATCTCTCCAAAGGCCATACGAAACTATTACAAGTTACACGTCGATGAGTTTGCACAAGAAGGTCGAGTCAAATTTCGACAACTTCTTATTCCATTAGACGACACGGATTACTCCAAAATCATCGCGGAAATAGATACTGCGCTTTCTGAAGGCAAAGATTTCAGCTCCATCATCTCTTCATTTTCAAGCGGGCCAAGATCTTCAGCCGGTGGCTTATACTCCATGAGTGATTCAGAGCTCGATGACCGATTCCCACCTGTTCCTGACATTGTCAAAGGTCTAGAAGAGCAGGACATTTCTGATTGGTTTCCCTGTCGGGGGTACTCACATAAAATTTTGCTCGTCGAGCGTATCTCTGGTGGCGCACTAGATTTCTCAGATGCCCAAGGGCAAATCCGTAGAATCTTGCTAAATCAAATACAAGAAGAGAACCGGATCAAGTTTCAGAGAACGCTTTGGAAAGATGCTCAAATCGAAATCTATCTTCATGGTGTAGAACTACCAAAATTCTGAGATCTATTTCCATTTGTACCCATAAAAAAACCCCCACGACCGGCGAGGTCGTGGGGGGTTTTTTTTGCCGAGATTATTGTCCCTCGGAACCTTTTGAAGCACCGTTATCTGGATCAAGCACTTTTTCTTTCTTCGATTTTTCCATGTCGACCAGCTTTTGAACTTTCTCAGGAATAGCCGTCATGGCTGAAGTGTCTTCCACATCGTGTTCAATTTTCCCAAGGTGGATTTCCATCATCTGAAGAGCTTGCTTGACTCTGATGTGCTCAGGAAATTGTATTCCGTCTATCTCTTTCCACGATTCCAGTGTGATCTCCATCGGGATTTTTCCCATTTGAGAATCGGCAGTCATCGTCATTTTACAAACAAGACCATTCTCAGAAACCCAATACTTTTCAGTCTTGCCATCTGTGGTCACAAGATCAAAAATTTCACATTGCTGATCTTTAATTTTCTCTTCGCCTATGACCTTTGCACTTAAATAATCATTCGTTAACCAAAGAGCGGTATGCAGGCGAGCGCCTCTCCTCAACTGTACTTTTTCCGCACCAGCAACGAGACGTGGACCATTGATAGGATCCAGAGCCCAGGTGACATCACCTGAGATACCTTGGATAAAATCGCCAAATCCTTCCAGTGACATAGATTCACGGTAACTTCCGTTTTTATCTAAAAAAGTCACCAACTCCGCTTCCATTCCCTGAGCGATAATCTTTACGGTGGAAGTCGTGACTCTATTCGAGAACTTTTCGAGAGCTTCTTTGCCTCCCAATGCTTTTATAATCCGACCTTGTAATGCAGCGAGTACTTCTTTTCCTTCGGCATTCTCTGCGGCTTCTTTAGCAGGCTTATCAGCAGTTCCATCTTGAGCCGTCAGCGGGGTTGCCCAACACATTGAGAACAGCAACGCTGCCAACAGTGGAAAAACAATGAAAGGTTTATTCATTTTTGATTCCTCTTTCAGGAATTATTTCTGCTAAATACAGAAGGTCGGGAAAGGCCTCGAGCTTCTTTCCGTGAGTTTTATGATCTGCGAGATTTACGCAAGACGTTCAGCATCACCTCTGAGGGCTATCAGGTCCACCCGGTTTACCCACAAGCCAATTTCGAGCCCTATGGAGTACTGGGTCTCCATATTTACGGATCAGGGCCGAATCTACCGGGATTCTCTCATCTGGCTGAACGCCGACCCCCTCCATTCGATGACCCGATGCCGATATGTAATCGGAAATCGCGTATTGCAACATATCACCAGAAGGAAGCTCAATAATGAGGGAGGGTAAGGCCGCCCCCGCAGTCGTTCGACCAAACAGGCGAACTCTTCCAGCATCTCTCAATCCTTGGGCCATAATTTCTGAAGTCGATCCACTGCCTTCGTCGATGAGCATCGCCACGGGCTTTACCCACCCCCCCATTCTTGGATTCACAGTAAAATTGAGCTCCGAATCACGCATGATCATCTTTCCCAATTGAAATCCCTGTTCAGGAATCAACCAACCAGATATCCCACAGGCCATAATTCCAATTCCGCCGGGATTGCCTCTAAGGTCGATGACCAGTCCTTTGGCTTCAGAGTGTTCGCTGAGAGATTCCTCAATCCAAGGCATCACCAAGCCTGGGCCCAGAAACATGTTCCAACGCAGATACAAAATGTTGTCTTCTAGAATTTTCTTTTCCATGCGGAGGGGAATCGGTGAAATATTTCCGACACCTACACGTGGAATATCTTTATCTGCGGCCTCCAAGATTATAGTTACTTTTCGTTCACCAGATTCTCCTAGCACTAATAACTCTCGCGTCGCTCCCGCCTTCCCGGAGCAAATCGATCTTAAACCCTGAACAACAAGATATCGGTTTCCGGTAATTTTCCATTCTTTAATGAGAGAGGCAAGCTCTCGATCTTTTGCTTGAAGAATTTCATCCCCAGGCTGAATACCTGCAATATCCGCGGGCCCATTCGGTTCAACCCTGACAACGATCACTTGATCATCATCGGACGTCCTGAGAATCATCCCTGCTTCTCCTGGCTGACGGCCTCTTCGAAATTCTTCACTAGCAGTTGCGGACATCAGACCAAAATGAGAGAGCTTCAGAGCCGAAAGCAGTTGTCTCATAGCAGCCCGGGCCTCATCTATCCCCTCAGCGGCCACCACCTTTTCGCGACACTCTTCCTTCAATCCATCCCAACGGCTCTCAAGAAGTTCAGGATCCCAAAATGAATCTTCGATCTTCTTTGTCATTATGTCGAAGGACTCAATATATTTCTGCCGAACTTCTTTTGTCATGGGAGGAGTACGTCCTGGAAGACCCATACATCCGGAAACACATATCAATAAAGCCGAGAGTAAACAAAGAAGCCGATACGGCCGTACCTGTGATTCTTCAGGAAAGAACATCGATATTCCATTTCACTATTCGAGTTGAAGTCTGTTTCTGTAGACTATCAAAGAGAGGGATTTCTTTACGGAAGAGCGAGGCGCTCGTGACTTCAAGCCTCAAGATCCTCTCCTTCTTCTGTTGGATTGGAATCTGCTTCTGTTGGATTGGAATCTGCTTCTGTTGGATTGAAATCTGCCAGCGGATCTTTGCCACGTCGCTGCATCACTGCTTGTCGCAACAGGAATTCAATTTGAGCATTGACGCTTCGTAACTCGTCACTTGCCCAGTGACGTAGTTCTTTATGGATGCGTTCATCGAAACGCAACAGAAGAGATTTCCTAGCCATGATTAAAAACTCCAGTGATGTCGAGGTTCAGTGCGTGGTCTGGTAGGCCTGTTACAGGCCTTGATCATGTGTAGAGACTGCCTGTGTTCACGACTGGCTGTGCATCACTATCACTACAGAGGATGACCAGTAGATTGCTGACCATAGCGGCCTTGCGCTCTTCGTCCAGATTCACCACATTTTTCGATTCGAGACCATCGATCGCCATTTCAACCATGCTCACCGCTCCGTCAACAATCTTTTCTCGTGCTGCGATGATAGCATCGGCTTGTTGACGGCGCAGCATGGCGCTGGCGATTTCCGGTGCATATGCCAGGTGGTTGAGTCGTGCTTCTTCGACTTCAACTCCGGCCTTTTCCAGACGTTTCGAGAGTTCGATCCGCAGCGCCTCGCTGACCTGTTCGGTCGAGCTTCTCAGGGTGTATTCGCTTTGTAGTTCATCCGAGTTTTCACCGTGATCATAGGCGTAATCATTGGCCAGGTGGCGTAACGCCGATTCGCTCTGAACCCGTACGAAGTGAGCATAGTCGTCGACATCAAAAGCGGCCTTGGCAGTATTTTGCACTTTCCATACCACCACAGCAGAGATCTCGATGGGGTTACCACGCTTGTCGTTGACCTTGAGCTTCTCACCGTCAAAGTTTCGTGCACGTTTCGAGATCCGAGTTTTGGTGTAGAAGGGATTGCCCCAGAAGAAACCGTTGCGAGACTCGGTACCCTTGTACTTACCAAAGAGCAGGATCACCATCGCTTCATTGGGCTGCAGGGTGAAGTGCCCGGCGAGGAGCACGATGACGAGTGGAATCGCAATGACGACGCCATTCTTGGCTGGAAATGGCACCAGAACGATGGCAATGACGGCGCAGATGGTCAGCAGCAGATGGAAGAAGAGCCGTGTCCAACCATTGGCCATTTTGATGTTTTTTTCCTCGGTGATTTGCATGGCTGACCTTTCCGTAGTGTGACGATGAACTTCTAATATCGTTATGATATCACAACGATATACGACTGTCGAAGTATCACCGTCGCCAGGGGACACCGATCAGACTTAAAGCCATATTAATGAAGTACTTAGAGCATATCTGCAAGGTTGTTTTTGGGCCCCTAAAGAGGGGACGATGGGGGGCGTCCAGGGGACCAACGGTACAAATATCGGCTCCATCTGGGAATGGGTTTGTGGCGACGACTGAAAATACCCGGTCGGCTGGAGCTGTTCACGATGATCGAAAGTTGTCGGTCTTGCCCGGCATCTACATCGTAAATTCAAGATCGTGTAATCGACATCGTGTAATCGACATCGTGTATTCGACGCCTTGAGGCGGCCGCCAGCGGGCCCGTTGAAGATACGAACAATCCCCGCTTCACAAATCACTGTGCACGAGATCTCTGCGCTAAATCTGTACGCTAGACCTGCACGCTAGACCTGCACGCTAAATCTGTGCGCTGGAATAGGACCCAGTGAGCCCCTAGAGTGCCATCGCACTCCAGCTGCGAGGGCCCGATGATATGAGGCTGGCCCTCGAGGCCGAAAAAGGACAAGCCACATGACGATCTCGAATAAAAGTCGTAGAAGATTTCTGACGAGTGGTGCGACTCCGGGATTGCCCTGGAGTCACAGAGCTTCGTTTCCGTGCCCACCTATGGAAACCGTGAAAGATGTATCGATATGAAAAATATCAAGATTGAAATCTGCATCGATCAGGCTGAGCACGCGCATCTACTCAAGCCTTCAAATTGCCATCGCATAGAACTCTGTAGCAAACTTGAAGAAGATGGTCTGACTCCTGACCTGAACTCGATGGGTCTTCTTCAAGATATGGGATTCGAAGTCACGGCGATGGCTCGCCCAAGGAGTGGAGATTTCAATTATTCCCCTACAGACATCGATCGACTCAAGTCGGACATCGCTGACTGCGTCTCAGCAGGAGCGGATGGGCTTGTATTGGGAATCCTCGACTCCAATAACAGAGTCCCTCGAGAGACTTTGAGAGAGCTGGTCATTTGTTCTAAAGGTCTCCCTGTCACTTTTCACCGAGCATTTGACCATTCCGCCAATATGATCTCAGATCTGGAAACCATCATCGAAACGGGCTGTCAGCGGATCCTCACTTCAGGAGGTTCGTCTTTCGCCGACCAAGGACGTCAAAAACTGTCCGAATTGGTCCAGCTGGCGGGGGATCGTATTGAGATTATCGCTGGAGGCGGCGTCCGACCTGGTCACGCTGCAAGCCTGGTGACAGAAACAGGAGTCTCATGGATTCACCTCTCTGCCAGAAAAAATGAAGATCGACCCGATATTGACCTCCTAGAAGACCTCGAACGGGAACTCTACGGATCGGATCGCTAACTTACATCTCGCAAGCGTGGTATTCTGAGTCCTTCTCGGAAAGGGAACATCTTTGCAAAAGGTCGAGCCCGACAACTTCAAATTCAGACTGGGTGGCTTTACCCGTACTTCCTGGCAGGTCAGCTGGGAGGGTGGAAAGCTCATCTGGCGTAAATTTGCTGCCGAATGGCAGGAATTGACGAGCGAAGAAATTCATCCCTCCGACGATGAATGGACCGCTTTCTGGAGCGCACTCGATGAGAGTCAAATTTGGAGCTGGAACGAAGCCTACTACCTAGAA
The DNA here is from genome assembly GCA_016776905.1 of Planctomycetota bacterium. Lineage (GTDB taxonomy): Bacteria > Planctomycetota > UBA8108 > UBA1146 > UBA1146 > UBA12191. The sequence continues at coordinate 121,424 of JADHSM010000005.1, forward strand.
GCAGAACGAGCCTGTGATCAGATTCCCGCAAGTGCCTCCGAGGATGAACTCGCAGATGCATCTGACGATATTATCTCATGGGCTGTCGAGGTTTTGCTCAAGGATGGGCGATACATCGATTCTTCAGGATCGAATGCGGTTCCCGGAAAAACCGGCCGGGCCAAATCCCCTCGAAATCGCCGCCGCCGCGGAGGAAGATCAGGCCGCCCTCAACGATCACCAGAAGCAACAGAGGTCGCGCCTACCGCTGTGATGGTCAGGGATTCCAATGCAGGAATTCCCGAAGACACTTTCGATATTGTCCTCAACGCCATCAAAACATTAATCAAAGGCAAAGAACTCGGAGATGAGGAACAGATCCCCGAGGCGGTCGAAACCGTTTTCAGAGGTCGAACCGAAAAGAAACGAGCCCGGAAAAGCCCTCTCGAACTCTTCGAAGCTGAGGAAACAGAGACCTCAAAGCCGAAGCGGCGCCGACGCAGCATCAAGCGTCAAGATGGATCCAAAGACAACCGCTCAGAAGAACAAAAGACCACCCGCAAGAAGTCTCGCCGTCGGAAAAAACCCACTGGAGAAGCAGTTCAACGCAAAGATGCCAGTCAAGGTGAGAATGCAGCCACCAATCCAACCCGCAAGCGTCGCCGACGCAGACGTAAACCTGCAAACCCGGAAAATCGTGATTCCCAGGCAACCTCAACCTCTGCCGGTAACAAGCCTGCGGCTCGCAGACCCAAACAACGGCCAGCAGGGTCGAGCACACAAAAAGCCAATCCCGATTCCGCCCACTCTTCAGCAGCCCCACAGGGCGATGGAGCACCAGGCGCGGTCAAGAAAAAGCGACGCAGAAGACGTCGCAGAAAACCTGCGGGTGACGGAAGCTCAGCCCCGAAACCCTCTGGTAGCGACAGTTAGCCGCCGCTGAATCTAGCGCGTCTGTCAATTCTTCCGCATCCGCATCCGCATCCACATCCGCATCCGCATCCGCATCCACATCCGCATCCACATCGTGTGTGTGATTTCATTCATCTCGATGATAAATATGATTTTGTCGAGAGTCGTGCATAAGACAGCGCGATTCCTCGAACAGTTCAAACGCTACGAACTCTCCGAATATCTCGCCCATAACATTTGCGCTGAACCTTAGCCTAGAGGCGGCCAAATTTCGCGGCCACTTGAAGTACTCTCAGTTCTTTACGAGGATCATTGGTCTCTATCGTCAATTTTCCTCGCAAAATCGGCTCTTTTCGATATTCCGTCAGAGTCAACTCAACCTTGTAGGTCTTGCCTGGCACAACCTCGACAACATCCACATCGAGAACTCCCTCAGGGAACCCATCTAGCGTCGCGTCCAATACTTTGAAATCGAGAGCCTCATCGATGCTCTGCAATTGCACCACCTTGGTAATGACGCCGGGTGTATCTTCTTTCAAGAGTTTATCTGTATCTCGATTTCCAAACTGGATGACACTTTCTGGTCGCACAAGAACTGCATCCAGATGGAAGATTTCAACATATCTTCCGACAACAACACTTCGCCCATCTTTCACTTCAATCATTAAATCGAGCGGATCCTTGATGGTTCTAGCATTCGCTGAAGGCGGGACCGTAATTTCAACGAGATACTCGCCATCTTTTGTCACTTCTTGAAAGTCAGTGATTTCAAATTCGCCATTTCGAGATCGCGCGCCAAGGACATTGAATCCCAGATTAGTAGTCGCCAACAATCGAACATTTGCCTTCTTCGTTTCACTGAACAAACCACTGATCCGAATCGGATTTGGATTTGTCTTAAAGAGGCTCGTTATCTTTGTCTTGAAGATAAATCTTATCTTTGATTGTTCAGGATCATTATTTTCTAGAGTGATTCCTTTTCGAGTATCACCCGGCGCAATCTTCTTGCTATCGATCTCAAACTTCACTGTACCTATGGCACCCGGTTTCAGAGTTCTTGGAAAATCTATCATTTTGGTGCACCCGCAACTTGGAATAGCCCGCCAAATATTGAGAACAGCATCACCTTCATTTTTTATTCTAAATTCTTTTTCAATAACCTCGCCCTGGAGGAGTTCGCCGTAATCCACTTCAGTTTCAAGCAATACGATACGAGGACCATCTGGGAGCGTTGGCTCCGCTGTAGTCATCTCTGCAAGACTCACATCAGAGGAAAAGGCCTGTGAAAGAACCAAGAGAAACCCAAGTATTCCCAATATGGAGGTAAACACAGGAGCGGATTGTTGGTATTGAGTCATCAACGGGATTCCTTTCGGCGGTTCTCTAGTATTAAACTGGGTTACGGGCTTGAACGTCTACAGGAAATCATGAGAGGACACCATCGTGAAGATGACTCGCTTAAAAATCGCTCTGCGAAAGTGGTCCAGTGTCGTAATCGTGTCATATCTCTTAGTACCCAGCTTGCTGGGAGCCTCGGAACGTTTTCCTCTAGGTATTCTAGGTGCACATGGGGAAGTAGAACCGGGAAGCTCTCTAATTACGATCGTGTCGATCCAGAAAGGGTCCCCAGCAGATCAAGCCGCTCTGCAGCTGAATGATCGTATTTCCGGTATTGCCGGGACTCCCTTCAATCCTCATACAAAAAAGGTAGATGATGGCGGATCTGGTCCCCAAAAAAGTTTGGGCGAATTTCTCGATCTCACCGCTTCAAAGACCTCGTCTGACGATCGGAAATTTCAGCTCGATATTTTCAGGGGCGAAGAAGAAAAAAACCTAGCCCTTCAAATCACCTGTCAATTACCCATGAGACCACGAGTTCTCGAATCTGAGGGAAAAAAACAACTACAAACGCAAGCAGCGAATCAATTGGGGAAAACCATCTCTCCCAAAGGGTACTGGGATTCACCTGTCGGACTTACGGGGGACAGAGTTCTTACCGCTTGGGCAACTGTCGCCCTGATCGCCTCAGGGCGTCAGCAAGATCTTGCAGTCGCAGAGATCGCCCACCGATGGCTCACGGGTCCTCAGCAACAATCGTGGATCCCTGACAATCCTCTCGAAAAAGGGCCCGACAATCTTGGTAACTGGGCCATTACATCTACCGTCATTGCGCTTGTTGAGTATTGCGGGGGAAATCCTGACAAGGATCTCCAAACAGTTCTTGAAAGAAACTGCAATGCTTTGAAATCTCGTATGGACCCCACGGGGTTGTTTGGCCATGACGTGGTGCCGGGTTACAACAAAAAAGGGTTCAACGTCATCAATACTCTTTCGCATTTAGCATGGGCCATGGGAGAGAAAGCAAAGATTCCTATCGACAATAAAATCTGGGATTTAAGCATCGAGCAAATCCGCAGATCGATAGACCCCAATGGTGGTGTGCGTTACTGGACTTTGAAAAACACAGGCACTGGCGATGCGTCTCTGAGGACATCTTCCATGGCCCTCGCGTTGGGACTCAGGAAATCCGACGAAAAAATGCTCGATCGTTTGTCTTCTTATTTGGACCAATACAATTCCAGGACCCGCGAAGCGCATGCCGTTGGATCTCTTGGGATGATTCTTGCCCCCGCCGCACTATGGAGACACGACAAAGAAGCCTACCAACGATTCGTTTCCGAATGGCGTTGGTACCTGGCATTGATGCAAGATCATAAAGGAGAAATCCACTATATCGGAGGCAAGGGAAACAACGGTGGAGACAGCTATCTCGGGAAAAACCGCATCGCCTGCATCATCGCTCTCATGATTCTATCCCCTCCAGATGAAAAACTAATTCTCTTTAAGAAGTAAGCTCACGATCTATTTGCGGCCATTAGTTGGCTCCTCTCCGAGACCAAGACTTCCCGGTCGAGGAGTAAGGGCGATCACGCTATAATCAGCATATGAATAGAATCTATTGCCTTATCGCGATACTGCTCACCATGACCACCGTCACTGCGGATTTAGTCTCCGCCCAAACGCCCATTTATATTGAAGCGGGATCGGTCATCTGGGATCCAGCAACGAACGAAGGCACATTCCCGGTCTACATGACAAGCACTGTCGCCATCGCAGGATTTCAATTTGATGTCGTCTTTGATTCACCGACAGGGATCCTCTCAGCAGCCAGCGGCGGACTTGCAGAAACCTATGGCTATGACATCGGTTCAGGAAGCGTGACGGTTCTCGGATTTTCACTCACGTTGACAGAGATACCGCCGACACCCACTCTTGAAGTACTCGTGAACATCACTATCACCACTACGACAGGGATTCCTGATTTCGGTAATATTTGTTTAGAAAACCCCGTCTTCTCAGATGTCACTGCAAATTCCGTCGGTGTGACGATCGGCCCCTGTAGCAGCCTTGTTCCAACATTTCGACGCGGAGATTGCAACTTAGATACGACTTTTAATCTTGCAGATGTGATTTACCTGCTCGCTCAATTATTTTCTGGGGGAGCTTTGGGAAGTTGTCAGGATTCCTGTGACTCTAACGATGATGGAAACACAAATATTGCCGACGCTGTGTATTCGCTAGCAGCTCTTTTCACCTCGGGCCCGCCACCCTTGAATCCAGGGCCGACAAATTGCGGCATTGATCCCACTCCAGATGGGCTTCAATGTGACTCTGGTACAAGCTGCCTCTAAATCCAATTTACTCTGAACGAGGATGGGCCTCATAGGCCTCTTGCATTCCAGGCGCCCACCGAAATTGCGGGAGTCTAGACCGATTTAATCGTCGTAAATGATCTTCATCATTTCTATGAATCGGATGGACATATCGCCATTCAGCATCTCCGAAGATTTCTTCACAGAGATCTGCAACAGCGGGGTCGTACTCTCTCAACTCTTCGCGAGTATTCACATGATTATGCTGAGGATCGAACTCTCGATTCGTATCAAACCAACTTTGAACCGCTTCAGCCCAATACTCCATTCGATTGGTCGAAGCATACACACCCTCCCAAAGGCCTTTCTTCATCGCATTTTGATATGCCTTGTTCAGCCTGACATCAAATGAGGGATCAACTTCATTTAAGCCCATCTCATGAATAGCATGCGCAAACTCATGAATGAGAATATTTTCAGTCGCGTATGGATCACCTTTCAAACCGAGAAGATTTTCTTCTCCACATGATACCGATGGCCGGTGGCGAGTGGCTCCAAGACCACGAGCACGTCGATCCCAGTATTCAGGCGGTCTCAAATCTGAGTGCTCCGGAATATCAGTCGTCCACTCATCGTGAGCCATTACAGAAAATCGAGTTCCTTGCTCTGCCATCGAAGAAAGAACATCAGGCCTATGCCCCACCATTCGAATAATGAGTTCATGGGCCTCGATCAAAGCCTCCGGGATGACTCTGGAACTACCCACGACAGGTACACCTCCCGCATCCACATGCTGTTGATAAAAATCTGCAAGCTGAAACTCTTGGCGAACAATCAAAGGGATCGGACTCGAGACTTCAACTGTCTTTCGTGGCGCAATAAAGATGCACCCACAAAAAAGCAATAAAACTCCTCCGGAAATCGACATTTTCAGCATTGAGTTAATCTTCCTCAGCCGGGACATGATCTATCACTTCAGAATCGATCGAAGTCGGATCGACAAGTTCAGGGCTCATACTACGAGCCACTCCATCTAATGACTTAAGACTATCTAGCTGATCGCCCCCTGCTTTGGCAGTGAGGTTTTCGATAGTTCTAGCTTTCGGAATTACACGACCTTCAAAAGAACCCACTGCATCGTTATATGTCTTCACAGCTCTGTTTAAGTTGATCCCAACTTTACCCATGTGCTCGCAAAACTTTTTGAGTCGATCATGGAGCTGAGATGCTTCCTCCCCGATTTTCTGGGCATTTTCAGCCAATCTCTCCTGCTGCCAGTAAATAGCCACAGTCTTCAATAACGCGATCAAAGTCACAGGCGTTGTGATCAAAATCTTCTTCTTGATCGCTTCTTCTTGGAGATCTGGCTGTGCTGCAAACGCTGCCGCAGCAACGCTTTCAATCGGAATAAACATCACTGTGAAATCAACACGTCCGCCGACCTGCCCTGGGTAATCTCGTTTAGCAAGTTCAATCATAGTCGCGCGAACAGTCTTACCATGAGCCACGAACCAACGATCTCGTTCTTCTGGGTCATTACTCTCGATCGCCCTCTCGTAATCAGAGTAGGGAACCTTTGCATCGATAGGAATTTTTCCTTCACCCGGAACACGAACTACTAGGTCAGGGCGCTTATCACCGGAATCTTGATCTTGGCGGACGAAATCGCAATGCTCCGTCATCCCCGCCATTTCACAAATGTTCTCCAATGCCATCTCGCCCCACTTACCTCGTTTCTGACTCGACCCTTTAAGGGCAGTAGAAAGAGACCGGGCTTCTTCGCCAACTTTCAGAGTCTGATCTGATAACTGCTTCACATGCTCATTGAGAGAAGTGAATGCTTCAGTTCTGGATTTTTCTATTGTTTGATGCTGATCTTGGAATCGTTCCATCTGATCTTTAAATAGTAAAAATTGTTTCTCAATTGACTCATGTCTTTTTTCTAATTCCGAAACATGCTTCTCTTCAGATGCGCCGAGTCTTTGTTCTGCATGATCTAGGAATTGTTTTCGATTTTTCTCCAACTGCTCCGCAGAGAATGCCTGGAAGGTTTCTTTTAAGGATTGGCGATCTTCTTGAACTTGACGGAGTTGATCTTTGGAAGCATCTCTCTCCGCTTCTGTTCGAGCGAGAGATTCTCTGGCTTCTCGAGATTCAGAAATATGCTTTTCTGTCAAAGCCTCTTGCTGTTCCAAATTATTTCGGAGGTCACCGATGCTGCGGCGAGAGAAAACCACTCCCAAGGCAAAACCAATGATGCTTCCCACGATGACAATGAATGGCCAATATTGTTCCATTATTCCGCTTTCCCATATTCAATCTCAAACTCGCCGTCTTTTATCAGGATATAGGGAGATAGCGAGCGGAGCCACACTGCGAGAAGATGTCATTCCATTTATGGCTGAGAAGAACTGAATATAAGACAAATAAGCACTCCATAAGGAGTTCAAGAGCTTCGAGCCGCCTGGATAGCTCTTTTCGTCGCATCTTGGAAAGCCGCCATCAATGCGCCCGTAGATACTCCGATCATCAATGCGCCATTGACTGCTTCCAAAGGTCCTAGAAGTTTGTGCTTTGCAGACATCACTACATCCCCGTATCCCAGCGTGGCGAAATTTACAGAAGAGTGATAAAAAGCCATTTCGAAATCTTGGAACTCACCTAAGAAAACATAAAGTTCTGCCCATACCGCTATTTGAATAATGTTGCCGGCCAACAACAACATCATCACTGCTTGCATACTGGCGATTCCTGTCCAAATTGATGGCGACTTCAATCTTTGATTACGTCGACGATAAAAACGGAAAACCCAAATCAAAACAGTGAGCTGAAGAAACAGGCATACCATTATTGTGCCGAGTCCAAGAACCAAATTTGTTAGCATGGCGCAGACTCCATTCTCTTTTTATTGGCATTATTGTTTCCATAAAAGAAATCCAAAATGTATACGGCAAACCAAGCGTATAACGCCACAACGATAAACAAACTGATACGAGTGACAAAGGCTTGATACACATCGTTACCATTTTCACTATCCATGACCGCCGCTCCCAACAATATAATGAGATTCGACGTAACACTTTGCCAAAAAGACGCTGGAAAACGACTCTTTGATATTCCATAGATCTTGCTACCAAAGTAGGTGAAAAAAAGTAGTGCCCACAGAAAGAACATCCATAAATTAACGGCCAAGCCTAATAGCCACCAGAAGAGTACTGCAAAGCCCCCCCCCAGGATTGTCGCCCCTAGCATTTCTCGCCCTGCTGATTTGACGTCAACAAGGGTGCTCTGCTGTCCTAGTGCGATCGATTTCAATACCAATGGTAAATAAAGCCCCGGGTTTATCAAAACCATGAAGTAAGAGGGCATCACGATGAGTGTCCCTCTCAGTGCTTTCCAATTTGATAATAAATCTAATTCCTTCACATCTTTTTCACTCGAAGGAGAAACCGGGTCTTCAGGGAAAAATGGATAGACCAACCATTGGCATAAAATGACGACCGCAATACCTACAACAAAAGTTTCGATCACTAAGGTTGCCAACATCGAGCTGACGGATCCTGCAATCGACACCAATGCGATGCCTGTTGCCAAAAAGTGCCCGACAATATGTTTCCCTCGAACAACCGACAAATAGAAACTGGCATACATGCCCAGTGCGACCATTAATATCGCCGCAAAAGGATAAAATTCGAGCCAAGGGATGAGAACCATCCCACTCGTCAATGTCGCCGCAATCGCTACGAGTAAAACGACTGACTTACCAAGTCCAGGAGGAGCAACGGGATTGATCGTCAACAATATGGCAAACATTGGCACAAGATAAGGCAACTGAAGTTTAAAAGCATAAGCACTGGCCAACGATAAGGCCGTCACCATGCTCAACCTGAAAGTACGCCGAACCTTGATATCCATATCACTCATTATTTTCTGTGATTCCGAAATCAATACGCATAACTAACCCAACTCAGGAAACGAATATAAACCTCACCTATCATTTTCAAGAGAGGATGCCCTTGGGTATAAGCAATGACGTCAGCTTGTCCCCCTATTCGCAACTGGGGATATATATTTTTAATCTGGTCCGAGTCGAAACCGATCACGATCGGAAATCTTTGTGTTGCCCGTAACCAATCCCGGTTGTTTTGAATACTCGGCAGGCTTCCCGCTGGAGGTGGCTTGGTTGCGCTCACGCCCACTCCAATGCTTTGCACTGTTCCCGAAATAACCTGACCCGGAAGTGAGTCGAGCACTATCTCAACTGGACTACCCACTTTTAGATGTCCTAGATTGTTTTCTGTAAACTCAGCACTGATCCATACGTCATGCATGGCAATCAGTGTCATCACAGGTGCACCGGCTCCTGCAAACTGCCCGACATCTGCACGTAGATCAGTAATCATGCCTCTCGAAGAAGCACGTACAGTCGTGTTCTCAAGATCTAGCTTTGCTTTTTCTACGGCACTAAGGGCAGCTTTTACTTGAGCATTATCTGTCTCTTCTCCACCCCTCTGACCGATCGCTCTTTGAACTTCTGCCTTTGCACCTGTCACCATGGCTCTGGTTTGCTCAAGTGTGGCGCGAGCGATCTCAAGCCGACGAACAGAAATGCTCCCCGAATCTTGTTCATACAAACGCTCTTGGCGATTTGCGTCCTGCTCCGCTTTCAGTTCATTGGCTTCTGCTGCTCTAAGATTCGCACGCGCGGATTCGATTCCCGCACTCCCCGCACCGAGCTGGCTTTCTGCTTTTTGTAGATCTGATTCTGCTTTTCGAAGAGCAATTTCGTAATTTTCTTTGTCGATCTCAAACAAGGGTTGGTCAATTTCGACCTCCTCATTGTTTTCTACAAAGACCTGAGTCACGACTCCAGCAACCTTAGGAGATACACCCACCACAAATCCCTGAACTCTCGCTTGGCTTGTGTAGGGCGTGAATCGATCCGCCAGGAGATTCCAAAATAGACTCACTGCGATCAAGGCAAGTATCAGCTTCACGCCCTTGCTAAGAGTCGCCTTTGAGCCCGAAACGTTTGCGTCACCATCCGCAGATTTTTTCTCTTCAGCACCGGGCAATTCTTCTTTCGCTACCGGCTGAACAGACTCGCCCTCCTGATTCGTTGATTTTTCAACGCTTTCGGGATTATCTGTTTCTTTATCGCTCTTTTTTTTCTTGTCACTCATTTTGAGAATCCTTGTTACGAGTTGTCGGCTTGTCAATGAGAGGAGCCTCGAAAAGGTCTCCCCAATCATTACTCGCACTCATTTTGCGACGAACTTCTTCTGGAATCATCTCTTCAAGACTTTTGGGCTCCCAGCCTCCACCCAAACTTTGGTACAAACTGACAACGGTATTGAGATGGCTTCCGTGATTAAGTATTTGTCTCTCGACCTGAGTAAAGTAAGCCCTCTGTGCAGATAAGACTCTTTGGAAATCAGAATATCCTTCGCGATAACGGGTATTTGCAATCTCCAAAGCTCGCCTTGCTGCGTCGACAGATTCATCCAATATTAATTGCTGCTCTGCGGTCTTTAATAAATTGAATGTTGCGTTATCTACTTCTCTTGCCGCCTCCAGAACCGTCGACTGAAACGCTTCTATCGATTGCTGCAATCGTGCATTCTGAATTCTTATATTGTTTTCAATCGCTCCATGATCAAACAAGTTCCAACGCACAGCAGGACCCACTGAAAGAGCGCTCGCATTTGGGATTCCATTCAGACTAGTTCCGGACCAGCCCAAAGATCCCAAGATCGATATGGACGGGTAATACTCTGCCTCGGCAATCCCAATCTGCGCAGATTGCGCTGCCACTTGCCAAGCGGCAACGCGTACGTCTGGCCTGAGGGTCAGTAACTCTGCTGGAAAATCGCTAATCGTTGCGGGATCAACAATAGGTAATTCAAATGGACTCTCCGCCAACTCTGGAATCGATTCTGGCGGCTTACCCAATAAGATGCAGATCGCATTTCTGGTATTTCGCAGAGATAGTTCAAGTTGTGGTATGACTGAAAGTGTCGCTAGATATTGAGTTCGTGCTTGCTGAAAGTCTAATTCCGACTCGTCACCCTCAGTAAATCTCTCCTGAGTGATCTCAAAACTACGCTGTTGGATGCTGGCGTTGAATCGAGTGATGACGATGCGGCGTTCAGTAACTTTGTAGGAGAAGTACAAACGGGCCATCTGTGCCGCTATTAACACCTGTAAATCTCTCTGTTGAGATACCGAGGCGAAGAAACTCGCATCTGCTGACTCAACTGCTCGCTGGAATCGTCCCCAAAAATCTAGCTCCCAGCCCAAAACACCCTGAAATTGAGTCGCAACCTGATTTGTATTTCCGCCGCCGCTTTGACTTGTAGTCACGACGTCACTTGCGCCGCTCACTTGTTGGAGTTGAGGCAACAGCGAACTTCCAACTAGACCTTGAACTGCTCTGCTTTCAAGAATCCGGAGACCCGCAATACGAAGTGATAAATTATCTTTTTGAGCAGCCTTTATGAGAGAGACCAGGACAGGGTCGTCAAACTGTCGCCACCAAGACTGAACAATCGCAGCGTCAAAATCAGAGGACTCCGATTGAGAAAATGATCCCGACTGCCATTCATTAAGCCAATCGATTTCAGGTTCTTCAAACTCCGGGCCGAGAGTCGTACACGAACTGAGAACGAATACCGAGATAAGGCATAGCGCACTCATGGACCGTTGAATGAGATTAACTTTGGTCATCTACTTATTCGCCCGACACTGCACTATCACCCTGGGCTTCAGGGTTTCCGTTTTCGACCCAATCCATAAATATCTGGTATCCCAGCGCCAAGATGACTGATCCTAAAAATAAGCCAATCAATCCGTAGGAGACCATCCCACCCAGTGCCCCTAGTAAAATGATGGGCATCGGAACCTCGACTCCTCTACCTAAAAGTAATGGCTTGAGAAATCCATCTGACATTCCCGCTATCACTAAAAATATTGTTTGAAGGACGCTTTCAATGGTCGAAGTATCTCCGGTCGTCCAAAGGTAGATGATGACTGGGAGCGTAATTAACAATGCAGGAAGCTGGGCTATGCCTACCAGTAAAACCAGCAATGCCAGTATTCCCGCAGCGGGAATACCAACCCAGACGAAGCCGACTCCTAGGACTAATGATTGAAGAAATGCAACTCCAACGACTCCCATGGCTACAGACCGTATCGTCAATGTTGATAATGTATGAAGGCTTGGCCCTTTATCTTCTGAAGTTAAACGGGTCAGAATTTTCATCACCGCTGCGCTTCCGGATTTCCCATAAGCCATCATGATTCCTGCGATAATCAAGGAACCTAAAAATTTAAGAAGAGAACTCGCAGTATGGGCAAGAGAACCCAGCACAGTTTTTGCTAATGATTCCAACTGCGGTTTGATACTCACCAAGAATGCTGGAAGGTCTTCACTCGCTTGCGCCCACAGGGAGGACAATGTCTTTCCTATCACAGGCCATTCAGCGACAGAAGCAGGTGGAGGATCTATCGTCATTGTTCCTGAGAACACCACTTCGAATTTATCATGCAAAAACTCTGAAAATGAAGTCCCCAACAGAATCGTCGGGAGACCAATCAGAACTAATCCAGAGAGCACGATCAATGTTGCGGCTCCTCCTTGGCGTCCTTTTAATTTCGCTGCCAAGATTTGCTGCAGCGGATAAAGAACCACTGCGAGGATGAGTCCCCATAACATCAAGCCCATAAATGGCGAAAAGATTCGCAGACAAATCATCACCAATAACACGACAAGACCTACATGAATAAATGCATCATTTAGGTCACTGAACAACTTTTTACGGATCGAATTGTATTCTGATTGCATGGCAAAGCCTCCCCCTGATTTTTTACTATAATCGATGACTTTTGATTAGGTATCCAGAATTGGGAGGGTGGCAGAAATACTGAAAGATTTATCGCTCGATTACTCCAGTGAAGATACGTGCTCAGGACGTGATAATATCGAGGAATCCTTGTCCCCACTTTTCCAATTTTTTTTGCCCCACTCCACCAATCATTGCCATCTGACTCATTGTCTGTGGCTTCAGCTGTGACATTTCCACAAGAGTAGAATCATGGAAAACCGTATAGGGTGGTACCTCAAGTTCTTTTGAAATCTGTAACCGATGTTTCCGTAGTCTGTCAAAGAGACTCGCCTCCATAGCATCGAGGCCTAGCTCTTTTTTCTTCTTCCTTTTGCGGCTGGACTTTTTCGCCAATGGATCCTTACGGAATGTAAAGACTTCTTCCCCCCGCAGTACCGATCGGCAACGTGCATCCAGAGAGATACCGTTATGGCCTTCGAGATCGATCCTAACCAATCCTCTGGAAGCCAACTGGCGAAAAACTGAATGCCAACCTGCCTCATCCAACTCAGTACCTATGCCATATACGCTAAGATGGTCATGCCCAAATCGCGTCACTTTTTCAGTAGCATTGCCCAGTAACACATCGATGACATGCGCTTTACCAAATCTCTGCCCTGTTTTGGAAATCGCAGAGAGAAGTTTTTGAGCCAGAATTGTTCCATCGACCAGTTCAATTTTTCCAGAGCAGTTATCACAAACCTGATCAGTTTCGGAGCAAGGTTCACCCTCTTCTCCAAAGAAACGTAACAAGTTGAGTCGCCGACACTCTGACGTTTCGCAGTATGCCAACATCGCATCTATTTGATGCCGACGAATACGCTTTTGTGCGGGGTCGATTTCAGCTTCCGCCAGCCTGCGCTGCGCCATCATCACATCTTGCCACCCATAACAAAGCCAACACTCGGCAGGAAGACCATCTCTTCCTGCGCGCCCTGACTCCTGGCTGTAGTGCTGTGGACTCTCCGGCATATCCAGATGTGCAACAAACCTCACATTGGGTTTGTCGATGCCCATTCCGAAAGCAACTGTGGCGACAACGACAATCCCCTCTTCCCTTTGAAAGAGCTGCTGATTCATCGTTCGCTCTGAGCTGGCCATTCCTGCGTGGTAAGGCACAGCTCTGATGCCTTCTTTGCGTAACCATGTCGAGGTGTCCTCTACTTTTTTCCTAGAGCCGCAATACACGATGCCCGCTTCTCCGGCATGTCGATCCCGAATAAATTTTAACAGTTGTTTTCTGGGTTGATCTTTGGGCTCTACGAGATACCTGAGATTGCTTCGATTCATCGAGGTCGAATACAAATCTTCCGTGCTCATATCGAGAACTTTGAGAATATCTTTCAGTGTTTGTGGGTCAGCGGTAGCTGTCAGTCCTATGACCGGAATCATCGGATAATGACGTCGCAGTGCCCCCAGTTGCTGATATTCAGCTCGGAAATCATGCCCCCACTGACTGATACAATGAGCTTCGTCTATAGCAAATAATCCGGGCTTAAAACTAGCAAGTTGATCAAGAAACCCATCGAGGAGAAGTCTCTCTGGGGCGAGATACAGTATTTTTATTTCCCCAGAATGTAATCGCGCCCAGACCCTTTTTCGATCCGCGGGATCCATCGATGAATTCAAAGCGGCCGCTGCGACACCCGCTTGCGTGAGCGCATCGACCTGATCTTGCATCAATGAAATTGTGGGAGTGACAACAATCGTAAGGCCCGGTCGAATTAATCCTGGAATCTGATAACAGAGGGATTTACCACCCCCGGTAGGCATCAAAACGAGGGCATTCTTGCCACTGACAACCCGTTCGATGACTTCTTGCTGAGGTTCCCGGAACGACTCGTAGCCAAAAACTTCCTGTAGAAAAATTTCAGAGTCTTTGCGGATAGCCTCTACAGGAACATCGCTGCCTGAAGAATCGCCGGTTGATATCTCGGACTGCACACCGTCCACAGCCTTCACCCCCACGATCCCCAACAGAATATCTTCAATAACGTAGAACCGGAATATCCGAGGATGGGGACTCCATCAAGGGAGAGCGTCTTCATTAGAGTCATTCATGATCACTGAAGATGCCCTCAGGATCCTCGAAAGGTGAGCGTGAGGGAAGTGCTGTTCTGATCCAGCCCCACTCATGTCGCTGACCCGTGAGGCATTCAACGACGGCCAGTCCATTGGGATGCCACTCCCAAATCGCATCCTGTTGCCAGCGTTTCGCCCATTCGATGACTTCTTCCAACGGAAGTCCTGTCAGGGCGACTCCAGATTCGGCCCACTCCCCATTCCCAGCCACACCTGTCCCCTCCCAAATACTCAGATTCTTCGTCGTCACTTCGGCGATCAACTCCCGATGTCGATCTTGATTTTCCGAGTCCGGGATTTGAGTCGAAGCAGGATTCCAAGACGTCAAAACGTGAACCGGGTGATCCAAAGGGAATCCTCCTTCAGTGTGACCCTGATCGGCTCCGTGAATCGCCCAGGCATGACCTTCGGGATCAACGATACGTAGCCAAGTTCGTCTCCATGCTTCGACAAGTTCTTTTTTTGGCAAGGACAACAGAAACCCTATCAATTTATAAGCATGAAGGATGTGCAGCTTCGCAGGTCACTGCATCGGACGTCGGATCGAGGCCGCAATCGAAGGGGTCAGGAATCGATCCTCCAGATTGGAACAAATAGACGAGAAGAAAAACTACGTCTGCGATATTAGTCGCTCCATCATCATTGACGTCGATAGCGTCTAGGCAATCGCCTCCGCTTCCTCCGCTAAAGAGGTAACTCAATCCGGCAACGGCATCTGAAATGTCTCGTGAACCATCTGCATTCATATCACCACGCCGGAATTGTGGGCCACTAGTACCCACTTGATATGACCGTTCAGTTGTTACGAAAACGTTTCCAGCTTTATCTACGGCCCGAATACGGTACGTCACTAATGCAGCGGTCGTCGGATCAGGAATCACTCCACGGTAGAGGTCGTGGCCACCCCATTTCATTTCAGTGATCTCAAATCCACTTCCTGTGGACCATTCCAGATTCACCGATTGAAAGAATGCCCCTGTATCAGAGGTCATGTCATCTCGAACAAGAGCACGTACTCTTCGAGGTCCCTGCCCTGTGTCCACATCACCTAACTCATCCCAAAGAGGTATCTTGGGCGGAATAGTGTCAGCAACACCGTTATTGAGATATAGCCGATTCCGAAATGCTCCACTCTCACCCTGCGCTGTAATGATGTCGAGGTCACCATCTCCATCTAAATCAGCAACTTCAATGTCTAAAGAACTATCACTGACAGAAGAGAGGGCTCCGTTAAAGAGAGATAATGTTCCGTTGCCATTATTTCTGAGCAACCTTTCAGGACCACCGATCCTGCAGATCACCACATCCAAATCTCCATCATTATCACTGTCGAAAAATTTGCTGTCATTGTCATCCACGTTTGGATTTGAAGAATTGGGCAATACGGTTGAGGTCACATTCGTAAAACTGCCCGCTCCATTATTTTGGAAGACCGCTTCGCGAGACCCGACTCCAGAATTCGCTCCAAAAACATCTAAATCTCCGTCGCCATCCAAGTCTCCAAGATCATAGGAGTACGTATTGGAATCACCCGGCAAATTTCCAGCAGTGATATCAACGAAGATTCCCCCATCGTTACGATATAGTTTTGAATTTCCCGCACGGTGACCTTCGAGCATGTCGAGGTCTAAGTCTCCATCTAGGTCTCCGAAAATACAGTCCATAGGTTCTGAGACCAGTTGGGCAGGCAATCGACTGGCGGTTTCATTGGTATAAAAACCGGCTCCATCATTGATCCACAATTGAGCTTGCCCAGAACCAAATCGTGAACTACCTCCTCGTGTAAACCAAAGATCTAAATCGCCATCATCGTCTACGTCTCCAAATGAACAATGAGCACTCGACATCGCAAACTGAGGAATCCTCGTCGCAGATTCATCCGTGAAGAACCCTGAACCGTTATTCACCAACAGTTTTTGAGTCGAGAGAAAGTCATTAGCAACCGCGAGGTCGAGATCTCCATCGCCATCGATATCTCCGAACTCCACGTCACGCCCATACCCCAAAAGATTTCCCAGTCTTGCCTGTGATTCATCAGAAAAGGTTGCAGATCCATCATTGATCAATAACCGGACTCTTTCCTGTAAGCTGGCAGACGAGAACCCTCTTCCATTTGCGAAGCAAAGATCCAAATCGCCATCTCCATCCACATCCGCGATCGCAACCTGGCTCGAATACTCATTAAAGATGGGTAATCGTCCGGTGCTGGATTCCACGAATTGTTGAGCATGAATCTTTGGCATGTTGGAGATCGAGGCCACAACCACGAGAATTAGAAATGGAAAGAGTTTCAATTGTCCTCCTGGGAAATATCGGACGTATCAGACGAAAATGAGGTCAAATATCCGGATCAACTTTGGGTACCAGATCCAGTGAACCCTCGATGATACCAGAAGAACCGTGAATTACAGTGTCTCGCTTGATCCGAAACATATGCCTTTTCTGGAAGGGTTGCCGTCGAGGCTCATGAGCAGTTACGATCACTTCTTCCGCTTCGTAGCAGGAAGACCCTAGGGTCTTCGATGTTTCAAGTTCAACATTGACAGATCACTTGCCCCCTGGAGGCCAACATGTCCGAAAAATCTACACCCTGGCAACAATCGATGCCTGAAGATCAGTTCACCCGTATGAGAGACATTTTAGCAGCCCCCAGCCCCGTTGGACTTGAGGCAGCCATGACAGAGGGAGTGCTCGCTCCCATGTGTGAATCTTTCATGCCTGAGAGTTGGAAGATTCATCGCTTTAAAGGCAATGCTGGAATCGTTCTCGATACCTATCCCGATGCTCCAGAAGGAACATTGACAGTGATGGCTATTGGTCACGCAGACAAAATCAGAATGCAAGTCCGAAGCATCGGAGACGATGGAAAGATTTGGATCAACAGCGATTCATTCTTACCCACAACTCTCATCGGTCATGAAGTGACCCTTTTCAGTGAAGACCCAAATAATCCAGGTAAATTTCGCAGCATCACGGGTGGCACTGTAGAAGCACTGGGAGCTATTCACTTCGCAGAACCGGCTCTTCGAGATGGATCTCGTGGTATCAAAGCAAACCAGATCTACCTCGAACTCCAACTCAGCGGCGACGAACGAAAAAAGCAAGTAGAGTCTCTCGGCATTCGCTCAGGTGATCCCATTCTTTTGGATCGTCCGATCCGCAAAGGGTTTGGTCCTGACAGCTTTGTTGGAGCTTATCTCGACAATGGCCTCGGTTGCTTTGTCGTCGAAGAAGCGGCGAGATTGATCGCTGAAGGTGATCGCCTTGAAAACATTCGCTACCTCGCAGCATTTGCTGCTTATGAAGAAATCGGACGCTTCGGAAGTAGAGTTTTCGCTGGCGAAATGAAACCCGACGTCATCATCGGCGTCGATGTGAATCACGATTACGATGCAGCACCGGGCATCGGTGATCGTCGCTACACCCCTCTGAAAATGGGCTCTGGTATGACCCTGTCAGTGGGAGCGATCGCCACTTCCAGCTTGAATGCCATGATCCAAAACGCCTGCAAAGAAAAAGACATTCCTTTCCAAGTGGACGTATGTGGTCGCGATACAGGAACAGATGCTATGGCGGGAGTACTCGCATCAGTCGATGCCGCCGCCACAAGCGTGGGGTTCCCCATTCGAAACATGCATACCATTTCTGAAAGTGCGCACACTGGAGATGTTCTCGCTGCGATCTACGCTCTGGAAGCCAGTCTCAGGCATATGGATTCCAATGGTGTTTGCGCAGATCAATTACGGAGTTCGCATCCTCGTTTGGATCACACCGATTCGGTCTCTCACGGACAATAGTCGACAAGAAAAGGATCGGATCCTCTTTTGACTACATTTTTGCTCTTGTTAGTCGTCCTCAGCACGCCTGCTCAACAAGACCCTTCTGATACTCTGCAGGTGAGGCCTGCAGATTTATTGGAAGAGCTCGCTCACCCTGACCGCTGGAGATGGGTGCCCAACGATAGACTTCCTGAGGGAGGGCTGGTCGATCGGCTCTTAGTGACATCCTTTGTTTCTCCCATTTTCTTCTTTGAAGGAGATGTAGGAGCAGGGGGAGGAGTCGGTATTACAGATATCGACTTTCTAGGAAAACGCCGAAGCCAGTTTGCAAATACTTGGATTACATATACTTCAGAAGGACAACAGAGATTTTCGTTCTCTTGGAGAAAATGGCTCGCCCATATCGATGATCCAGGCCGAGGAATACTGCAGGGTGATAGGGATCATGTCGGGATCTCATTAGAGAGTTCGCGAACATTGACCAGCCGTTTTTTCGGTCTCGGAGCATCGACCACTCTTGATGACGAATCCTCATACACACGTGCGACCGACTCTCTCGGCTTCAATCTACAAAAGTCACTCCCTCAAATTGGGGGTCCTTGGATATACTCCCTCGGAGTCACTTTACAAACGGACGATATCTCTTCAGGGGAAGTCAGCGAAGCTCTCAACACCATCGACGAATATCCGATTCTGACCTCTGAAGGGGACGACTTTGGTGCCGTATGGATACAAGGAAGCCTGCGCCATGATACGCGAGATGCCCAACACCTCCCTTACGAGGGACACACTATCGGCATCAGTCTGCTCGGTTGCCCCATCGTTTCTCAAGAAACCAATACAGATAGCCTTGAAGGTGGATTGATCACCACTCTTCACGGCTCCTGGGTACGTCCCGTCTCTCCACTGTTTCATTCGGGGGGGGATCAAAACCGTGAACATCCGCCGATCGATTCCATTGCTGGATATTTGAAATTATCGATGAGCTCTGGAGAACTACCTTTTTGGTCACTCCCAAGTCTAGGCGGCAGCAACTCTTTAAGAGGTAGCATTAGTGGCCGGTGGAGAGGGCAGCATGCGTGGTCAGCAGGTGCTGAATGGCGCCCATGGGTTATCCCTGAAGGCTTCGCCATCTATGAAGACATCCGACTCGAGCGAGGAGGCCTCGCTTTGTTCCTCGACCTCGGTTCAGTCTCTGAGTCTCTGGATCAACTCATCGAAGAACCTGTTCATTATAGTTATGGGATAGGTCTCCGATTTACCTTTGAGAGACAAGCACTGTTCAGAGCAGATTTGGGTCGATCAGATGATGGTGAAATGAACATGAGCATTCGCTACGGATTGCCGTTCTGATTAGATACTCGACGATATCAGGCGCATATATCGGTGAAGAAACCTCCATCAAAGCGTCGACCCAGCCTCCATTATGGCCGCAGCGTCATCTATGCCTGACAGATACCGTTGAAGATCAGGGCCTTCCTGCAAGTTTTGCTTCTTCGGTTTGGTATATCAATCTGTCGGAAACGTTTTGGCATGCCACTCCAATGGCGCCGCCTGACTTGAGAGTAATGCAGAATAATTTTCGTCGCTGATCATTCTCGCCCCAAATCGCTGCATATGTGGAGTCTGTTGCTGACAGTCGAGGGTTCCATAACCTAAATTCGTTAAATGCTCAACGAGCGCAACTATACATAACTTGCTCGCACCTGGCTCTAAGTGGAACATGCTCTCTCCCGCAAACACACCTCCGATAGACAAGCCGTAGACCCCCCCTACGAGTTTCCCACTGGGATCCCAGGCTTCTACTGAATGCGCAAATCCAAGTCCATGGAGTTGTCCAAACAAGTCTTCGATATCGCGACAAATCCAAGTCTCCCTGCGATCAGCGCACGATTCGACCACCGCCCGAAATGCGACATCTGTTGTGAATCTAAACTTATTTTTCTTACGTAATTTTTGAAGGGAGCGGGGTATGTGAAAGTCTTCGCAAATGATCACGGCTCTCTCGGCGGGCCTTATCCAAAAAATCTGACCATCGCGTTGATCAGCCATCGGGAAGCAACGCTCGGCATAAGCCCGCAGAACCCTCGCCGGACTGACCGGGATCCCCTCTTCGTCACGGATTCTTCTAATCGGCTTCAAGAAAGCACCTCTTTACTTCAACATCACCCGGCCAGAAATACCGAATCCATCATACCCTCGTTCAAGACCCATACCGCATCCAAGACTCAAATCTCATCTAAGGCTCAAATCACTGAGTGTCTCAGAGAATTCCGCCCGAGATCGCCTTATTGATCATCACTTTTTCCCGATTCCCCATCTAATTTCAAAACTACTCCTGCTTCATTAAAGTGATCCACCTGAAACAGAAACTCCAGATTTCCCCACCTCTATACTTGTCCACGTGAAGGAATAGTTTCCGAGGCTGCGAAGATCGTTTTTCAATTCAACGGCTTTCAGCTCAGGGCCCAACTTAAATATGAGTCCCGGCGGCGAAGACCAAATTAGAACTTCTTCCGCAAACGCACTCTGAGCAGCCTTCTCCTCAATATCGAGTTGCGACTTTGATGGCTTCCGTAGAGTCGTAGAGGGATCCCATATTATGAACACCGGCTCTCCCTGAAAATTCAGGTCTTCAGCGACTAAAGACTTCGGCTCCACGAAACCCATTCTCAACACCTTACCGACACGTGCCTCAGATCGTTTACGGGAAACCTCAAACAACGTGGAGCCTGCATACACAACTTCTCCAGGATTCATTGCGCTCTTGAACTCCGTTGCCTCGGGATTCCCTTCCTCTGAGCGCTCTCTGACCTCTCGCATCACATACATTCCATCAAATCGACCTTCCTGACTTATCCAGTTATTTTGAATGAAGAAATGATGAGGGTCATATTGATCTCCGATCACCAATCGGTGAACAATCTTGTTCATATTATTCTCGATCACTAAAAATACGATTCCGCCCGGCTCTAGATGAGGGCTTATGGAGCTATTTCTGATTTCTACTTCTGTCATTCCATCTTTGGGTTTTTGTCCACCGATACCGCTATGGCTTCCGAATAACCGCCATGGAATATAAAGAGACGGATCTTCAGAAACTTCAGGAATAGTAATGTCATAGAAATCACACTCAAATCCCGGCGGAATGGAGACCTTAAAGAGAGCAGGCGACAGATGAACTTCACCAAGCTTGGCGGTATTCACAGTCATTCCACCTTCGACCTGTTGATCTACCTCAGTGGCAATACTGATAACTATTTGCCTATTACTGCTATTGGTCATTCCGAAGCAACTGACCAGCAGTAATAGGGGCACACACAGAAAGCCAATATGATAAAATTTCATAGGTTCTCTCCTAATTTTGGAGGTGTGTCATCGGCAAATTAACTTTGAAGCGCTAAAAAGCTGTATATCAACAACCCTCCGATGGCGAGGACGAAAACGCCTACCCATCTGGTCGTCTTTTTTATCAAACTCAAACTGAACGAGATCAGGCCGTAAGGGGAAATCATCATCAGGCCACACTTCACGGTGGTCAACCACGCCAATAGGCTCATTACGCCAGGTAAATCCCATGCAGGTTGCATATTTCTGGAAAGCGCCAAAACACCTATCACGACCCAACCCAATAGAAAAACTCGCACTTTCGCTTTATCGTTTGAGACTCTATCCACCCATTGTAAAAACTTCTGATGGTAAAAAAGTAACGATATTCCGACGAGGATCTCCCAGATTGCGATCAGTAAACAAAAGGTATCTGGATTCATAATCTCACATCCCGTGACAATGATCCGCACAAATGCCATGCTGTCTGACATGAATCATAAGTCCTCCCCATCTTCCAGAAAAGAGACAGCATCCGGCTTCATCGAAGGATTCGGTGCATACCTCTGGTGGGGACTCGTAACCACTTTCTACTTCAGGTACATGCGCGAAACTTCTCCCCTTGAACTTCTGACATGGAGAGTCTTGGCGGGACTCCCCGTCGTCGTATTTATTCTTACTGTACGTTCAGACTTTGGTCAGTTTTTTAAAGTCATACGGCAACCGAAAGCCGTGGCTCTCTTGTTGGCTTCAGCCCTCTTAATCTTGGGTAACTGGCTCACATTTATTTACTCGGTTGTCAACGCTAGAGTTTCGGAAGCCAGCCTCGGCTATTACATCAATCCACTAGTATCCGTAGCTCTTGGATCTATCTTTTTAGGGGAGAAACTACGCCCCTTACAATGGTTTGCTGTCAGCATCGCTATGAGTGGAGTTCTCTACTTGACCTGGGTTGAAGGGACTCTGCCTTGGATCAGCCTAGTCTTAGCCATCAGCTTCGCTCTATACGGCCTCATACGAAAACAAGTGGAAGCGTCTGCAGAAGTCGGCCTGGCTATCGAAATGACCATCCTCTTCTTTCCGATGTTAATCCTTCAAATTTATCTCGCTCAAGGAGGCAACACTGTCTTCTTGAATTCAAACGAAATGACACTTGGGCTCATCTTTGGAGGATTCGTCACCGTTGTACCTTTATGGCTTTTCTCAAGAGCAGCCCGAAAACTACGCCTAACGACGGTGGGATTAATGCAATATCTCGCCCCTACGGCTCAACTAATGGTTGCCATTTTTTATATCGGCGAAGAAGTAGGAACGAAGTGGATCGCTCTATCCTTGATTGCACTGGCTATTTCGATTTACAGTATAGATTCCATTCGGGCCTCTCGCAGTGAGCCACTCGATGGTTAAGATTTCTGAGCAGTTCGAGATTCATGGTTTTCCCAAAGAGCTCTGTTTCTTGGCTTCGTAAAATGACCCTTCATAGCCATCGCCTCCACTGGCGATCTTGAAATGGAGCAAGAGCTTGTCCGGATCAAAAAGTTCCTCTTCAGAACTCACAACTCCCATTTTTGCAGATAAAGTCAAAGAGCATGTTCATAAAACTGTTGTTGGACAAGAAACCGTACTTGAACGTGGCTTGATATCGCTACTGACGGGTGGCCACCTTCTTCTTGAAGGAGTTCCTGGCACCGCAAAAACTCTTCTTGTTCAATCACTAGCCCATGCTATCGATCTAAAATTTGGGCGAGTTCAATTCACCATTGATCTTCTTCCCTCTGATATCGTCGGTTCAGAAATTCTCGACAAAGACTCCGGAGATTTCAGAACTCATAAAGGTCCCATTTTTACGAACTTGTTACTAGCGGACGAAATCAATCGAGCCTCTCCAAAGGTTCAATCAGCATTACTGGAAGCGATGCAGGAAAGAAAAGTTACTATTGGAGATAACACATACACTCTCCCTAGTCCTTTCTTGGTCATCGCAACACAGAACCCTGTAGAGCAAGCAGGCACCTTTGAACTTCCAGAAGCACAACTCGACCGTTTCCTTCTGCGTCACCGATTAACCTATCTTGAACCTGATGACGAATCGGAAGTCCTCAAAAGATCTCTAAAGTTAAAACTACGTCGATCTGAAGATGGTGGAGCCATGCCGATGTCAGCATTTGATGCCATCGACAAAAACTCTCCTCTTCAAATTAGCAACTTGACGACCGCCATGGAGAAAGTACTAGAAGTTCATGTCAGCGATGTCTTCGTGAGACATTGCGTTGATCTTGTCAATAAAACAAGAAGCCACAAAGACATCGAATTAGGAGGATCTCCACGAGCCGGGATTTCCTTGGTGACCGCTTCTCGAGCCAGAGCATTTCTTCATGGTCGCGACTATGTAGTCCCCGAAGACATTTTCGCACTCGCTGAAGATATCCTTCTGCACCGCATTCGTCTCTCATATGAAGCGGTTGCCCGTGGACGGCGCGGTGAAGATGTTCTCGCTGAAATTTTAGATCAACTGGCCTGAGGGGAGTTCTCGAAATGGGAACAGGTATAGCCCTCCCCCCACCAGAAGCTCTCGGTCATCACGAGTTCGAAATGGTGGTCCGCAAACTCGCCAATGACCTCGCTCATGGTGCCGATGAAAGCATCTTTGTCGGTAGCGGATTGGAATACGCCCAATCAAGGCCTTATGAAGCTGGAGACTCTATCCAGTCTATGGACTGGAAAATCAGCGCTCGTACAGGCACCCCTTTCGTCAAAGAATACGACACACTCAAGCGAGTCCCCGTCCAGATCGTCGTCGACACCTCTGGATCTATGGTCGCAAGTTCCGGCTCTCTTTCCAAATATGCGATGTCCACTTGGATCGCTGCTGCGATTGGCCTAGTAGCGCAGCGGAGAATGAGCCCGACTCGGCTGATCGGAGGCGGCGCTCGAAAGCTCCCATCGCAAACAAGCCTCTCGCGGGGCGCACTGCAACAAGCGATGGAGGCTTTACGCCATCCTGATGCTGGCGAAAAAACCCACATCGCAGATGCCCTTGATTGGGTTCGCGCAACTACACTTCAGCGCTCAGTGGTTTTCGTTCTTTCTGATCTCCATGATCCAGAAGTCATCGATGCTTGTCGTCGTCTTTCACAAGGTCATGATGTGGCTGTTATCGAATTTCAAGATCCCGTCGAAAGTGGTTTGACCCATGGAGGCTATTACCGTGGCTCCGAAGCAGAGACCGGCCAAACCTTTCTGGGTAGTTCAAAAACAGGTTGGGGCATTGATTCCAACAAGGGACGGCGCGGAGAACTAGCAGAGGGCGGCATCGACCATCTGCTTTTAAAATGTGATCAAGATTTCATTTCACCCGTGCGCCGCTTCCTCAGCGATAGGGGACGAGGATGATTCAGAAACCACCTCTTTGTATGTCGTGGATCATCGCCGCCTTCTGTGTGCTCTTCTGCATAGTTTTCGGCTCTCTGCCTATACTAGGCAACGATGCTCTTTCCGAAAGCAGCGTTGGCATCGAAGGGCAATTTGATTACCTATGGCAAGGTGAAACCCTGGAGATTGCACCACTCCCTGAAGACTCGGCAGTCCTCGTGAGAATCGCCAATATCACAGAAGATGGCGAAGTCGCAACTTACGATATTCGTTGGTTGGCTCTGCTTCCTGGTGACCACGATCTCTCAATTTTCTTTCGACATGGTGAAAATCGACCCGCAAAACTAGAACCGATGCGAGTATTTGCAAATTCACTTCTCGGCTCGGATCATGAAGGCAGTCTGACAAAGATTCCGGGGACGCTTTCCCCTGTGATCGATTTTCCCGCTTGGGTTCTATGGGCCATCGTCGTGTTTTGGCTTCTTCTTCCGCTCGCCGTCATCGGTATTCTGCGCTGGCTAAGACCCCCACCGCCGGTACTTATCGTGGAACCCCCCCTCTCCATTTCAGATAAATTGCGGCCCTATGTAGATGCCGCTCTGTCAGGAGATCTTGATACCGAAGGCAAAGCAGCTTTAGAGCGACTACTTCTGGCTTTCTGGCGTGACGATTTGCAGTTGGGGTCTTTCCGTCATGCGGAGGCACTGCAAGCGATGCGCAAACACAAGGTCGCTGGAGAATTGATTCTCACTGTCGAACGCTGGCTACACTCCGGCAAGGAGACGAACGCTGACACCGATCAAGTGGATCAACTTTTGCAACCTTACAAGAGCATGCCCACTGACGAGGCGGTCTCAGAGTGAGTTTCATGCATCCCTGGGTTCTAGTTTTCTGGTTGGTGCCCGTGTTCCTGCTTCTCTGGGAAGCATTCCGGGAAGGCCCCCGAGTATCAATCCCTATTGACCATCGTAAACATTCCAAGCGATTCTGGCTCGGCAAGGTTCTTTGGACGAGCTCCTCACTTCCGCACTTCCTATTGTTAGTGGGAATCGCCGTCGTCGCTGGCCCCCAGTTCATGGGCGAACCGGAGAAGAAACGGGAGATCTCTAACATCGAAATATGCCTCGACGTTTCTGGGTCGATGGGCGTATCGATGTCAGACGGCAAGCTGCGAAGCGATGCTGCGGTCGAAAGTATTCAATACTTTTGCAAGATGCGCGAAGGGGACGCCTGTGGCTTGACCATCTTCGGTGGAGAAACCATCCGATGGACTCCGCTAACTCGTGATTTGGCAGCGATCTCACTCGCAGCCCCCTTCATCGACCCTCAGCGATTACCTCCACATATGAGTTCGACGCGTATCGGATTGGCCCTCGAATCATGCCTCGCCACTTTATCTAAAGTAGATGAAGGAGATCGACTCATCGTGCTCTTATCCGATGGGTTTTCCTCTGATCTTGGTGGTGGCGCTGCCCGACAAATCGGCCAAGAGCTTTCTGAGTACAATGTTGCTCTCTATGCCATCTTTATCGGTGACGGTGCCGCTCCTGGTCAGTTGTATGAAGTAGTGTCGCAAACTGAGGGCGAAGTCTTCGCCGTTTCAGACAGTGCCGGACTTGAGCGAGTCTTCAACCACATCGATGAAATGAAACCGGCACGCCTAAAGCCAGCGGGATCTCGCCCCATCGAAGACTTCTCAATTTTCGCATGGAGCGGACTCGGGCTTCTCGGCCTCCACCTGCTGCTATTCCTACGTTGGAGAATTACGCCATGGTAGTTGAAGACCCTATCGAAGCATTGATCTACCAAGCCGCCATCATTGGTTTTTTCTGCGCATTGATCACTCTCTTCGGTGAATGGCTGCACGCACGCAGAGTCCGGGAGACCCGCAACCTCACCTTCGGACCGGATGGCCCACGTAGTTGGACACGCATCGCACCGCTACTGAGAGTCCTAGCCTCAATCCTCATCGGTTTTTCTCTTTGGATCTTGGCTCATCTAGAATCGAAGCCTCCTGAGATCGATCCATCTAAGGAACCATCTCAACACTTACTGATCGCTCTCGACGTATCACCCAGCATGTACCTAGAAGACTCAGGACCACAACGAAACATCCGAAGGGGGACCCGTGCTTCGGAAATTCTCGAAGCAGTCTTTCAGCGACTCGACATGTCGCGAACCCGCGTTTCTGTCGTCGCCTTCTATACCGATGCATTTCCCGTGGTTCTAGAATCCTTTGACATCAATGTCGTCAATAATGTTCTCAACGGTTTGCCGATGGAGTTTGCTTTCAACCCTGGTAATACGGAGTTGCAACAAGGTGTTGAAAAAGCTCTGGGGTACGCAAAAGCATGGC
Organism: Planctomycetota bacterium; assembly: GCA_016776905.1. GTDB lineage: Bacteria > Planctomycetota > UBA8108 > UBA1146 > UBA1146 > UBA12191. The sequence goes on from JADHSM010000005.1 coordinate 148,767, forward strand.
CACAAGGAAGCACCACAATGATCGTTGTTTCTGATGGTGACACCGTGAGTGGCTCTCTACCCGCAAGGTTACCTCTATCTATTTCTGATGTTCTCGTACTTGGGGTCGGCGATCCCCACAAAGGTTCTTCAGTTGCGGGACGAACTTCACGTCAAAATATCCAAGCACTACAAAGGCTTGCGATCCGACTCGGCGGCATCTATCACAATGCCAATACCCAACACTTGCCAACGTCTGTAGTGCGCAGTCTCGCGATGGCTGTTCCTAGTGTCGAAGATCAATCCCTCCTGAGAGATCTTTGCGTCGCTGGCACCGGAATCGGAACAGGAATCCTCTCTTTTCTTCCTCTACTGCTCGCCAAACTAGGCCGCAGAAGCACTCGTAAGGAAACTGCGGCCCTTTCCACCTAAACCCACTTCTGCCGTCGATCTCTTCGGTGATAACTGCTATGATGAAGTCTGTACACGTGCACTTCCGAAAGGACACGACATGGATAAAAGAAAAGCCTTCTGGACAATGTGGGCTGTGATTCCTGTTCTCGTCGCTATTTGGTGGTTCGGGCCCGGACAAGATCTTCAAGCCCGAACACGTCTCTCTTCCATCGTAGATGAGGCGAGAACCTGCATAGAAGCCGAAGACTGGAAAAAAGCAGTCGAGTTGTATCAGCAAGCCATCGGAGACGTCCCCTCAGACGATGAAGAAGCTCTCCTATGGTTACGTTTACAAACCAGTCATGCAGAGTTCATGTCCGGATATACATGGGCTGGAATCTCCGCCATGGAAGAAGTCATGAACGAAGCGGGACAGAGCCAACCCGAACTTGCTCGAGATGCACGAGCCAAAATCGCTGCCGCCCAATACTTTGCAACTTGGAAACTTCGTCTCGAAGGAGCCAAGCCAGAAGTCTGGAAGCCAGAAGCTGAAAAAGCGCGTCAACACTTCCGCCTTCTCGCAGAAGACGCGGAAAACAACAATCTTGCTGGCGCAGCCGACTTGAAGAAAAACGTCGAGTCTGTCATTTGGCTTGAACGGATGGATCTCGCAGAACTCAAAGCGCTACCTTTACCTGGTGGATGCTGACAGGGTTCTGGGCTCCTCGGTTCGAAGGGCAATAACGGCAAACCGCAAATCAGTGATAGTCGTGGGAAATCCAATAATGTCGGAGCCTCTAGGGCTCGCGCGACAGGTGGAGGCTCCTGAGTTCAGGTTATTTGATTTTGATAAAATAAAGACCCCCGCAACCCTGAGGTTGCGGGGGTCTTTTGTTGCATTGATGACCGATGTCGGCGAACCTGTACAAATCATCTGTTTCAGTCGCAGCTGATTTCCCGATTGTGCTGAGAGTCCCTTCTATAAGCTCAATAGAAAGAACACCGATGCCAGCTAAATTGCACTCTGTGATCCTGATTCAATTTTCAATCCTGTTCGTAACATTGTTTCTCATACCAGCAGGGCTCTCTGCCCAATGCGGCGGTGCCTTACCGCTGGTGCCGGTTCAACGTGTTCAGCCGATTCAACCCGCCAGCCTCATTCAAGGCCTGACTGCACCCACTCAGGTTCCGATCATTATCATCGGTGAAGATGGTCAGCCAGTTATCTTCGAACCCTCAGAGACAGATGCTATTCCTCAAACCTCTAGTACCTCAAAAGAAGCTGTTAACGAAAATGACTCCTTCAAATCCGCAATCGAAAACTTGTCTCTCTCTAACAAAACAGCAGAGCAATTGATTCAAGCCAAGCAAAAGTTGATCCTTGAGCCCGAGCTTGTCCCTGATGAAAACGCCAAGATTTCAGAAAAGGTGGAGTATCTCAAAGTACTCATCAATGCCTCCGACTGGGAAGCAATGGCGGCCCTCATCGCTACCGAGGAAGATTGTGATCACTGCCTCGATGCGGTCATAAGAAAGTTAGCCCCGATCGATCAATCTAGTACTCCACAAGACATTCTTCGCTTACTCGCCTTGAGAACTTCTACCCTCGATAGAGAGACGCTACAAAGTTTGGGACAACTCTTAAAAAGAGCCCGAACTAAAGGCAGTACAGCCCATTTGGTGAGAAAACTCGACGAAGGATTACCATTCATTGGTGGAAGCGACTCAGAGACGAGGGGCATGGCCTGTGAACTGCTCATCGAAGCAGGGCTTCATCAGGAAACACTGGGATTCATGGCCCCCCTCCCAGAAGACGGCACTGCACCCGCCGATCTAAAATATCGACATGCCGTATACCATGTTGCGGTTGTCACAGATTCTAATAGTAGCGAGCTAGATCGGCGCAACTCTTCGATTCTAGCTGCAGATTTACTGACTGAAATATTCTCAAACGCGACGATAAAATCTGAACTACGTACCCGTTCTCTTACTGCTTTTTTAGAGCTACTTCCAAATCTCGACGAAGAATGGAAGCAAAACTGGTTTAGCACTGCATTTTCAGCTCAGACTGGATCCGTAAATCTTCTAGTTTTACGGCTAATTGAACAACATGCGCTCTTATCAAAAAACAGCAACGTACCGGCAGCGGATCTCTTAAAAGTACTGCGGTCTTTACATGAGATTGCAAGCAAGCTAGTGCTTTTAGAAAGCGGATCAGATCAGAGAACTGACCTTTTCAATAACATTGCTCAGGTTTACATCATTGAAATGAATAAGTCCCTAGGCACTTCGAACCGCGCCACGGGAATGGGTCGCAGAAACAGCTCAATAGAACTTCCAGATCTAGCTCGTATATGTCCCGATACGGCATGGTTAGCAGCGGTCTCACCCGGCATTCGCCAACCTCTAGCCAATAAGTCTATTCAGGTTCTAGCGAACCAAGATGACCCCAAAAAAGCCCTGGCTTTCGTAACCTACAGTTGCACCGATAACTCGATGGACCCGAATGAGTTATCTGCGGGCCTGATCGAATCCTGGTCCAAGAACCTTGACCCCAACAGGCCCGACGAGGACTTCTTTGAAAGAAGATTCATCACCTCTTCTGGTGTCTACTACCCAAACATGATGGGGCAAGCCAGTGCACCGCTCACACGCTCAAAGCAACGAAGAAGCCTGAAACAACTTGCAGAAGTACTCTTGGAGTTCAAGAAGCTCGGCCTTGAAGATCTTGATTGGCCCGGTTTGGTAAATGCATTCACCGTGAGCCACAGTAGGGCTGAGGTCTATCGGAACGAAGATATCGAAAGAATTTTTGGGCCTATTGCTGACTTAGATCCCGAAATATCTATCGAACTCGCTCGCAGTCTTTGGAAGAGGCTGCAAAGAAACTGGCGCGATCCATCCGTTCAAAAAGCTGCGGGAACTCGCAGAACGACAAAAGAGATTCAGCAGGAAGTCGAAAGAGGCTATTCGTTGGGTCAGATCCTCTGTGAATCGGCACTGAACAAAGTAGAAGAGTCATGGAATGCCCGCGTCATCAGTGCAAACTTGTTCTTTGATCTTGGAGAATTTTGGCGTGAGTTGGATCCGGATCTCGAGAGATACATCCCACAACGCGAAGCCGCTTTCTCGAACTACCTTGAAGCCAGCACCCTCTATGTCGATCAATTGAAGTTGGGAAAACAATCGACGAGCTCTCTTCTTTTTCTTCAATGGTTCACCACTGCACTAGGCGCCAGCGAATTAAGTTTTTTAACGGTGACAACCAGCCCTGAAAATGATCAAGTACTCAAAATAATTGAAGTCTTTGATAGCCTCGACCCCCTCCAAAAATTCGCTCATATCGAACAATTCTCTTCAGCGGTGGAAGGCGCCATCGCACGGGTTCCCGCGGATCTTCGATCGCGATTTGTCAGACACGCCATGCGCATCATCCGTAATCACCCTGCTGGCACCGGCACAAAAAGATTGGCATTACTTTATGACGATCTTGAATCGGAAGTGGAATTCCACTGCCAGATCGATGGCAGCTCCGATGTTGGGACAGACCCTTTCGGACTCCACTTGTCACTGAGATACACAGATGCTCTCGATCGCGAATCAAAAGGTTTTGATATTTATCTTCGCAATCAGGTATATATCCCTCTTGCTCAACAGCCCATGGATTACAAAGACGATCTTGAAGGTCGCATACGAGAAGCATTCTCGGAGCATTTTGAAATTGTGGCGATCCAGTTCAACGATCCAGACTTTAAACCCTATTCATTTAATCGTCCTGGGTGGATGGAGAAATCTTTCGCCTACATCATCATGGAAGCAAAAGATGCATCCGTGGATCTTATCCCAGAAGTTCGTATTGATTTAGATTTCGAAGACGGAACCAATGGTTCTGTAAGAATTCCTGTCACCTCTCCGGTCATTCCTATCGTTGCCTCGACGGAGAGCATTCCTCGTCCTACACATGGTACCCAGCAGGTCGAGATGACCCTCGACGACAGGGAGCTTGAAAAAGGCTATTTGTCACTCGAAATATTGGCCGACGGCCTTGGAGTAATACCTCCACTAGACGTTCTTGTTCCAGGATTAAATCAAGCCTTTGCTGATTCTGGATTTATTCCTGCAGAAGCAGACGCGCTACTTGATAACGGATTAAACATCACAGAGATGCACGATGATCTTCTCACCTCTGTCGCTACTGCATCTCCTATTGTGGCAAAAACTGAACGCTCTTGGACTCTTCGCTTTAACCAAGATAATTCTACAAGCACGAAAGCTAATTTTTCATTCCCGCCGGTCTCATCGGGTACACAAAGAGTCTGCAAAAAATATACTGATTTCGACATCGTCGAACTAGATTCCTCCCAAGTCACGCTACAAGTCACCAAAGCCTCGTCATGGCTCTGGTGGACATTTTTCGCAAGTCTTCTCGCTCTTGGTACGGGTTGGCTCTTCCTTAGAAAGCCCGTAGAAGAATTCAGTGACTCCTTAAAAGTAGAACTGCCATCTCAACTCAGCGGGCTCAGTCTTGTTCACTTCCTTCGTCAACTTGAAAGTAAACAGTTGATCGATATCGACCTCCTCAATGAACTTCATGCCGATATCCAACTCATTGAATCGACCCACTTTTCGCAACATCCCGCTGAAGATATGGAAAATCCAAGCTTGGAAACTATTGGCGAAAAATGGCGCAATAGGGCGAACGCATAGCCCATTGATCAAAATATTTTTTGAATAGAACATTCAAAAACGCGACTTCTCTGTCTAACCTGTCAGTTTCACGCCCCAAATTTATCGTCTCTTGAGACTGCTCGCTGCGATCGTATGTTAACTATCGGCAATTATCGACCTTCCTAAATGTTTAAATTCTGTGTCGTAACTGCAAATTGAACGGCTCTGTGTTACTCAGTCTGTATACCAACTCTAAGACCAAAACGAAGAGTTTACATAACTCAATTGATCGAGATCCATCGATATAATGAACCCGCTAACTTGATGTTGAAACAATCCGTGACGGTCGTATTCTTGAGTTATCAAAAGATTGTGGATGAACTTCCTGTTAAACGAAGTACCGCAGATCTTGTTTGTTATCACAAGGCGAACTCAGGGAGGTTATCGGAGTTTGACTAGCGTTACCTATAGTCTCCGACGGCTTAACGGATTTGCCCTCTGTTAACGAGACTTCAGTTTTGTATTTTTTGATAATTATATGTATTGGGGACTGCGCTTAAGCAGCCACAAACAGTTTGCGAGAGGACATTTTTTCTATGAGAACTTTTTTCCGTCTTTCGACGATTTTCTTGGCCTTTGTGGTCGCAGCACCACTCTCTGCTCAAATTGCAGAGATTAAAATACCAGGGCCTGACGGCTTGTGGGGTACAGCAGACGACACCACAACATTTGTCCAGCGTGATACCAATCTACGCTTTTTCAACACAGAAGGACCTGCATGGGATCTTGATGCCGTAAGAGGAACCTTCTCTGCGGTTGGAAAAATCATCACCGTGCCGGTGACTCTGAACGGTCAACCATTCTTCATTGATGCTACTGAGCAAGTCGAGCTTGGCATCAACGGCGAAATCCTTCACGGACCCGTGAATACTGCTGAGTTTGACAGAATGGAAGATGCTAATGCTATTGGCGATTCTCCATACTTAAGCTTCGGCAGCACCTCTCTTTCTGACCTGGCCGCAACTCCAGGTGGCGGACCGCTCCGCTCCGGCGCAACGCGTCCTCTCTTCTCAACTCAGGAAGCTTTCCTAGCAACTGGGTTCGAAGGCGTCACAACTCGTCGCACAAGAGATTTGGCCGTTTACGAAGCCATCAGGGACAACCACTTTAATCTTGTTGAGAAGGCTCTTGCCCTTCCAGGAATCGCAGCCAACCTTCCGGCTGACTTCAGACCCCGTGCAGGTCTTATTGACGATGGCGACGGCGGAGTCGAGCGCATCTACCCGATGCAGTCTGGTGGAACGTACAAAAGTGCTGGCCACGTTTACCGCGATACAACTAATGGTAATGAGTACTTAATCCCGGATACGGTCAACGTTGTTGAGCTTTCCGAGAACACCGCTGCAGGTGAAGTCACATTTGTCTCCTACGGTGACATGGCTACAGGAACTCCTGACTGCTTCATCATCGACGGACTTCTTTGCATGTTTAACCAAGACCCACGCTTCCCAGCAGAAGTCTTTGGTGCATTCGAGCAAACCATTCCGCGTAGTATGTTCCTCAACCAAATGCAGGGTCGCGGAATTGACCTTGTTGGATACATGGTGGGTGACCACGTCATGTACGCCATGGAGGTTTTCACTGATCTTGTCAATCTTGACGGAGTAGTTGAAGTTTCCGTGGAGCGCTGGCGCTTCCGTGACGGTGGTAACGAGATTCGTTTCCGCGGTGGTGTAGATGAGCCCACGGATATTACTCTTGTTGCCATCATTCAAGATGCGAATGGCGCAACGCTTGAGTTCAATATTCCTCTGGCCGCTGCTGTTGACGAGAATGGTGCGCCCTCACCAGGTGCCCAGTTCGGTGCTCGCCTTGAGTTCGACCTGGTCCCCACTCAAAACGTCGCAGGGATCACTGAAGTGACTCTTGAGGCGCGTCATCCAACTCTTGGTGTCGTCTCTACTGAGACCTTCAATCGTTGTGAAGTTGACCCCGGTAGTTGCGAAGGCGACGGGTAAGCAAGAATCTCATTCGAGATTTAACTTAATAAAAGCCCCGGCGATAAAATCGCCGGGGCTTTTTTCTGTGTATTTTTATTCCTGCCTAGCATTATGACGCTATGACATTTTCAAATCCCACCAACAACTATCATCTCGTTTCAGAGTACTACGATCTCCTCGCAGATGTTTGGTCAGCAGGGTCGATTCACAAGGTTAATTCTTATGTTATTAATAAATCGCATTCTTACCGCAGACTTCTCATCATCGGCCCAGGGACATGTAGGGGTTTCCACAAACTTCCACAAGATAACAGCCATATTCACCTCATAGATAACTCGCCTGAAATGCTAGAAAAGTCACACGAGGAACTCAAAGACTTCGATCCCTCTCGTTTAAAGATTTCAATTCAAGATTTCAGAAATCACGTGCCTGAAGAAAAATACGACTTTATTTGGTTCCCGTTTCTTCTTAATGTTTTTAAACCGAAAGAAGTCACTACGATTTTAAACATGTCTAAGAGTTGGCTCTCGCCATTCGGCCGTGTCTATATCAGCGATTTCGCCGATCCAGATCCGACTCAACTCTTATCTCGAGGCCTTCAGCAAGCTTGGCATGGGATACCTATGATATTTTTCCATCTGGTAACAGGGAATGCATGGCACTCGATCCATCACATGGGAAAGCTGATTGACGATTCAAATTTAGAACTAGAAAGAACTGTTTCATTTCCTATTTCGAAAATTGGCCCTCAGTGGATAAGGAGTTATGAGTGCAAGAATCCGCTCTAAGGAGCTTCATCAACTCTTCTATCCGTTATCGCTGGAGCTCTGCATTAGCGGTCTTGGGATATGCGGCTATTTTCTTATTACTGATGTATTCACAAACTCAAGAATCTGAACCACAGCTCTCTATCAACTATTTTTTTTCTCCAGCTAACAATTTCAACCCGGGACTACTGAACTATTTTTTGTCATTAGGGGCATTCACATTGTGTGTATACCTCTACGATTCTTATGCCGACGCAACATATGAAAAAATTCGTGGTCGCAATGCACATAGCTCTAATAAAACTGCGCCATGGAGATTCTTAACTTTATCGATCTCATTTGGTTTACTCGCAATATACATCGCCGAGCCTCTAGGCGTATTGGAGAAGCACCGAGGCCTTTTCGGATTCGGGGCTATCTTTATCGCTTTTTATTTTTCACCATTCGCGACAAAGATAAAAAATATGGGTCTATTCGCTCTACCTATTAAATGGATTTATGTTTCAACATTGATCACAGTCGCCGTCGTTACTTTCATATCTTCGTTCTTAAATCTGAATAATCTAAAAGCACACCCCTTGAACGTTTATTGTTCAATTATCCAACTCTTCTTGCTCGTCCTCGGAAATCTCGTTCTCAGTGATTTCAAAGATTCAAGAATTGACTCTACTGACGATAGGAAAGCGCAATTTTCATTCGGATACTCGGGCGCAAATTTATTACTGTTGATTCTTATGGTTCTTTGGGTATCAACTTCACTTGTTCGTAACGATTCGATCTCATTGTTAGAAATCGCTCCTGGAATTTTCTGTTTCGGAGTTTTGCTTCTTGGCTTATCAACAAAAAACAAACTCTTCTTATCAACCATTATGGCTGATCTTTCTCCGCTGACATTTCTTGTCATTCGGGAAGCAATCTTGTTCTACTGAGAAATAGTTCTATTGGGATACAGTTCGACTCTAGTGATTCAGGACTGACCAGACCAACTCGTCACCCTTAACCACAGCCACCGCCTCAACTCCATGCCCGCCTTCAACTTCGACTCTAACGGCTTCGGTCAGTGGGGCCTCAGGGCATTCGACCCAGATTTCTTGCAGCTTTCCCAACTGTGGATCTGGACCGCTATAAACTTCTATCCAGTGTCCCCACCGATTTTTAACTTCGACTGACATGAGGGTCCCAGGAACGGCCCCTTGGACAATGACGATAGACTCTGGCTGCACACCTTCTTCAAATACAAAATCATGCACAGGGCTCTCCGAGTCAGGAGAGCTGGATTCTTCATAAGTTAATGAAGAATTTTTCAAATACTCAGCTTCGGTTTGGCCTTCTGATTTCCTGAAAGACTCAATTTCACTCTTAAAACCCTCCAGCATCGCCATCATCTGGGGTTCCTTAGAACTTTCTCGATAACTGGCGATTTGCCCCTCAAGACGTTCAATGCGTACGAGAAGATCTTCGATATCGACCTGCTCTTTTCCCGGTGAACTCGCCTCTGCCCTAGCGGGGACGGAGAGAGTGGCTGTTGTGCCCGTTATTTCCTCAGGGTGGCTATCCTGCGTGAGACTGACCACGGCCATACAACTCCCACAAATCAAACTTGTGAGCATTACGGCAATAATCAGCGGATTTTTGGTCATCATTGGCATCGTTGAATCCTCCATTAAAGGATACGATGCCCAGTGAAACCTGCCCAAATCGGGCCGAGGTAGCAAGATCGTAAAATTTGATAAGGTGTACCCATTGAACATGCTTGACGATTCTCTTCAAAGTTTTATTACTTCGAGAATCATTCCGCAAAGTCAAAGGTTCGCTTCTTCAGAAGATCCTATCGATACGTATCACGCTTTTAATGAGCACGGTGACCCAGATAGTCTTCCAGAAGAAGAGCGTGAATCTTCTGTGGCATTGGAAGAACAAACTGAGCGGCTCTGGAAGGTCATTGTCTGGAACGACCCCGTAAACCTGATGAGTTACGTGGTCTATGTCCTACAAAAACTATTCGGATTTTCACAAGAGGTCGCAACACATCACATGCTCGAAATTCATCAAGAGGGAAAATCTATCGTACAGCTGACAGAACAGGAAAAGGGAGAAAGGTTTGTTAGCCATCTCCACTCCTACGGTCTGCAAGCCACTTTAGAAAAAGACGAGTAGAAAGAATCCAGCCATGGACTCAGGGAAGTTAAAAAACACTTTCAGCATCAGAAACGTGATCATGACTCTCATGATCGGAGAAATCTTCCTCGCCATCCTCGTTACAGGATGGTTGTGGTATTCCAATGGTCGAGCTTCAGTCCAAACTCTCTCAAAAAACTTAAGCGAAGAAATCACCAAAAGGGTAGAAGACCGCATCTCAAATTTCTTGAATGTCGCTCGAGAGCAAGCAACATCTCAAGCTGAACTCTTCTCAACAGGACTCATCGATCCTAATTCATCTGATAAGCAATCACTCACCCTTGAATATCAAAAACGCGTCCTTGAGCGTAAACCTCACATCGCAACTCTCTACGTTGGAGTTCCTGACGGGGAACTATTTGGCTACCAAAAAGACTTATCTGGAAATCTCATCCGGCTTAGATGCAATCCTAATGAACCAGGCCTATACGAATATTCTTCCGATGGCAATACTGCCTATGATCCCGACTTCAATACCGTCGAGCGCCCCTGGTTTTCTCAGGCAGTAGAAAAAAAAGCGCCCGGCTGGACTCCAGTTTATAAATTTGGCGGTATTCCCCAATTGGGCCTCTCCGCTTTTGAGACCTTTGTAGAAAACGACTCAGTAAAAATCATCAGCGTATGTGATCTCACACTGGGCCCGATCCATGACTTCCTATCCAATCTTAATATTTCAGATACGGGTCAAACGGCCATCTTCGAACCCAATGGTTTGCTTATCGCATCCAGCGCTCCCAATCCTATTGAAGAAATCGCGGGTGAAGCGGGTGAAGAAAATCAATATGTCAGAGTGAGGGCTTCTGATTCAAATAGCCCGATCCTTACGGAAGCTTATCAAGCACTGACGAGCACCCTTGGGGATGTAAACTCTTGGCCTAAAAAAGGCAGTATTCAGATAGATGGCGAGAATGACGAAATTTTTATCACTTGGAGATCTATTCAATTAGAAGCAGATCAACAATGGGTAAGCCTCGTTGCTATTCCCAGAAGAGATTTGACCAGTGAAGTTCGTGAAAGAACACAGAACACCGCATTAGTGTTTCTAGGATTAATAATCTTCACTATTCCACTGGTTTGGCGGACAGCTGAGGGTATCACTCGACCTTTGAGAGAACTCAATCGTGGCATGGATAAAATTGCCCGCTTCGAGAATGAAGGAACCTCTGTTCGTTCTTCCCGTCTGCGAGAACTGAACGAAATGCAATCGAGAATGGAACGAATGCGCCACGCTTTGACCTCTTTCGAAAAGTATGTCCCCTCAAGAGTCGTTAGGCAGTTAGTTCTTGAAGACCGCGTTGCCGTTCCAGGAATGGAAGAAGCGAAAGCTTGTATTTTCTTCTCGGACATCATTGGCTTTACTGATGTTGCAGAAACCTTGGATCCCGACAAACTAGTTCAACTCGGTGGTGAGTACCTCGAAGGAATGAGCCAACATATCCACGCTCAAAGTGGTGTTGTCGACAAATTCATTGGGGACGCCATCATGGCTTTTTGGATCGCAGAGGTAGACGGAGCAAGGGTCACTTCCCGCGCATGTCGTGCAGCATTATCTTCACAAGAAAGCCTCCATTTGCTTCGTAAAGACTGGAGGACGAGGTCTCTTCCAGCTCTCCGTGCAAGAATTGGGCTGCACACTGGGCCCGTGAGGGTCGGAAACATCGGATCGACAACGCGCTTGAATTACACGATTCTCGGAGACTCTGTCAATCTAGCCAGCAGACTAGAAGGATTGAACAAAGTTTACGGAACTTCGATCATGGTTAGTGAAGAAGTCAAAAACATCGCAGAAGTCGAATTCCATTTCAGAATACTGGATAGGGTATCCGTGAAAGGCCGAAGGCAAGGAGGTGCAGTTTATGAACTCGTCGACCATGCTGACCGCATCAGTGCTCAACAACGTGAAATCAGCGAACTGCATGAAGAAGCGCTTCGCCAATACACAGAAGGTCGTTTCATCGAAGCTCGTTCCTTATTTTCGGAAATCTCGAAGATTTCACCCGAAGATAAACCTGCAAAAGTACTCGAAGATCGATGTCATTGGCTCATTGATCATCCCCCTGAGGAGTGGAGTGGCACCATCGCTATCGATAGAAATTTCAAGGATAACGGCTAGGTCGAAAAATAAATGAAAAAGCGATACGGCATTTCTTGGCCATACCGAACGAGAAACGTCTATCACCATCACGACGACCGTGAATTGAAAGATGAGTGGCAAGATGAAGTCTATCTCCACGCTGCTCAAATCGCCCAAGAATACAAATATTCCAATGTCATAGATGTAGGATGTGGATCTGGTTTCAAACTGGCGAAACACTTTCAATCACTCAACACTCTCGGACTTGAGTTGCCTCCTCAGTTAGAATTTCTTCAAAACAAGTACCCGAACATGTGTTGGCAAGAATCTGATTTCGACCAACCTATCCAATTTGAATCTGAGATAGCGATATGCGCTGACGTGATCGAGCATCTTGTTGACCCCGATCTGCTGCTACAATTTCTTCACTCGCTCAATGCCCAGCATTATGTCATTTCCACGCCAGACCGGTCGCTACTCTACAAACCATGGAAGAGACGATTTTGGGGCCCTCCCAGGAACCCAAGTCATCAACGAGAATGGACTTTTCGAGAGTTTCGACGTTATATTTCCGGTACATTTAAGGTACTCGACCACAAAATCACCCGACGAGATCAAGCAACCCAGATGATTGTTTGCTCTAGATATTGAAAGGCTCAAACTTGCTTTATGCATCTCGAGAAGAAGACGGCTCTTATCGTCTTGCCGGGCCCCCTCAATTCCTGCGAGCTTTATGGGGAATTCCAACCACTCTCCGAACGGTTCTCAATAACCCTGAAGATCATCCTGAAGTTTCCCAGCGATTGATTCCGCAAACTTATTCTGATGCAGAAAAAGAAAAAGAACTCCTGCGACTCTCTGGTGAAGCCGTACTGGAAAGACAACTCGCTAAAGTAGCAATGTTTGAACGGATTCTCGCTTCCAGTGAAGAAGGCATGGGCGCAATTCGTATTGCCGAAAAGGATTTCGACGCCTTCATTGCTATTCTGACTGATATCCGCTTGGTCATGGCGAGCTTCCTAAATATCGAAGATGAGGAGTGGGAAGATAACCTGACTGAAGAACAACTCATGGAGCCATGGGTCGCCATGCTCCATCTCACGTCAGGAATACAGCAGATATTATTAGAAGCCACAGGAATGGTCTCAGATCTCGATATCGATCCCGAAGTAGATCTATAAATCGTTAATCGAGATAAAAGGATTCCCCGATCTCTGCGATCCCAAATCCACGCTTTCGAACTTCTTCTCTGATATCTTCATCGTGCAGTGCCGGATTTGTGTGATTCATATGAATAAACCGAAATCTGCCCGGGTTATTCAAAGCCTCTGCCGAAAGCCGATTCATCGTTTCGACCATCGGTGGATGGGGTATCTCTGAAAGGTCACGACCCGGTAATTCTCTACCATCATAAAAGGTGGCATCCAGATAGCACACATCTGCACCCTCTATCAAACGCTCCAGAATATCACCGTTCCAGCGATCAATATCCGGGCAAAACACAACCGTTCGGCTTGGACTTTCAATTCGCCAAGCTACGGTGTCAGCATACTCATGTCGGTGATTCACTAAAACAGGTGTAATCTTAATCCGGAAATCATCCAGAACTCTGGTTTCTCCAGGCTCTAAAACTTTCAACTCGATTTGATCCAACTTCACCAACTGATCCCAAGGTCCATTCGTTTCCAAGAACTGCGCCATTCTAGGAGTGCAATGGACCGGCGTTGATTGCGTGGACGCCACTTCCCGACCTAAATGCATCAGGCCCGTGTAGTGGCCAATGTGTGCATGAGTAAGAAGAATCCCTTCGACGGGACGGCGAGGTTCGCTAGCAAACCGAATCATCGCTAATTGTTCTTCAATTGCAGGTGTTGCCTCAAGAAGTAGAGCTTTTCTTTTCACCATATCCACAACAGCGAGGCACGCGGGCCCCAGCTTTCGACCATTCTCACGAGCAGATTCACAACATTGCTTCAGGCAGCCGACATGAGGCAAGCCTCCATCCTGAGCATTCCCCAAAACAAAAACTTTCACGCCCTGTGCCGCCCAGTGCCGTCCACCTCCTGTTTCATCGGTATTTTCAGGCCAACCCGGGGGTAACACGATGCCTTGAGGCTGACGAAGTTTCTCGTCTCCATGCGTAAGAGTTTCATGACTCGTTACACATCCGCAGGAAAAAAGCAGCGGCAAGACCGACAGGAGCAAACAACGCATCTTCGGAATCCCTTCCGGTATCAGCACCCCGAATTCGGTTCTAGGCTCAAATGATGTATCCGGCCTATCCATTCAGATTTCGCTAACCCTGTGGTGGGGTCTGTTTCATCATAAACGATCAAACCCATTTGAATCATAAACATAACGTGCCGATAGCCCAAGACACGACCCACAAGCGACATATCCGACTGCTCACCGAGATCAATATTTTCGGGATTGTCGACACTGATGAGAACCCCGCTGGTACTACAATGGAGGACTGTTACTTCGAGTCCTCCAAAGGGAGTTCTCCATACACCTTCCATTAACTTTGGCGGGAGCATTTTTGTGCCGTCTTTTTTATTGATCGTGACTCTATTTTTTTTCAATGCGTCGATATAATCACCCGCCGAAACCGTGATGGGATCTTCTGGACTCCAGTTCATAGGCTGCCGACGAGCGCTAATAATCTGAGACCGTAAATGAAGTACTTCGCCATTATTATGCCAGTCGCTGGAGGCCTCTTCAAAATTGCCCGTATGAAGATGGTACAACTGATCCCTAACGAGCTTGACCGCCAGTTGGATTTGTTCTAAAGAGCCTGGAAATTTTTCGAGTGTTTTTTCAACTGAGGGGGTCAATGTCACAAAAGGAGGTAGCTTAGATTCAAACGTAGGCTGGGTCTCCATTTCTCCCGATCCCTGAGAAAATCCTGTTCCCATTGAAACCAGAAAAGAGAAACTCCAAACGGACAAAAGAACAAAGAAAAGCCGTTTCGTAAATCTCATGACATCAATCCTTTCCTATGACACGTGGAGGCCGTTGTCGTGTATGTAAAACCACTCAGAACAGGTCACTGAATGTAAAGTACCCCCCCAAATCACGAGTTCGTAATCCTGATTTCCATAATGATCTTCCAGAGTCACTGAAGAAGTGTGGAATCCTCGCCTGAGCCCCGATTCTCCTCTATATTAAACCTCTGCTCGGGGCGTGCCTTATTTGAGGTACTGAGAAGAACCCGTAGAACCTGATCCGGATCATGCCGGCGGAGGGAAAGCGGATCCAGATCACGAATCCGATCTGAATCCTCCCCATGCCCTATCTGTTCCGGTGTCGTAAAAATAGTTTTACCGATAACAATATCTGCAAGGAGCCACCTGCATGTCACAGGAACAAAATTGGACACTTCCTCTCAGAGGGGCCGCCAACCCTTCAACCCACTCCGATGGAACGAATCCAGGTTCCTTTGCGAATCCTCCACAAGTCGGAGGACCTCTCGCATTCTCATCTCCGGATACACCCGGGATGCCCGCGCCATCTCAACTCACTGCATGGGATTTTTTACCCTCTGATTGGGTTATAGAAAACGCTACAAAAGAAAACGGCTGCGCGGGTCATAATCACCCAGAAATCGGTACTTATATCCGAGCAGTTGCACCCGCAGGGTTTGAACCCATCACTCAACTAGAAAATGCCCGTTTGGGAGTGATCACTCCTGAAATGGAGCGCGTCTCTATCCGAGAAGATCACCTCACTGCCGCTCAAATACGAGATGAAATCGCTGCAGGTCGATTGATAATTCCAGCAAACATTCATCATCTAAACCATCAGCTAGACCCCATGGCCATCGGCAGAGCGAGTAAGACAAAAATTAATGCCAACATGGGAGCCTCTCCAGTTTCTTCCGGAACCGACGAAGAAGTCGAAAAATTACGGTGGTCGCAACGCTGGGGTGCAGACACGGCAATGGACCTTTCCACCGGCGGTGATCTCGACGCTTGCAGAGAAGCCTTGATAAGAGAAAGTACAGTTCCTATTGGAACGGTACCGATTTATTCAATGATCATTGGCAGAAAGATTGAAGATCTCAATGAAGAGATAATTCTGGATATGCTGGAGCATCAAGCAGCCCAAGGCGTGGACTACTTCACCATTCACGCAGGCGTGAGGCCCTGGCATCTCCCAGCAATCGAAAAACGATTGATCGGAATCGTCAGCAGAGGAGGATCTCTTCTCGCCAAATGGATGATCACTCACGATCAAGACAATCCAATGGTCACCTGCTTCGATAAGATCTGTCAAATCATGCGTCAACACGATGTCAGCTTTTCTCTTGGTGATGGTCTCCGTCCAGGAGGACTCGCAGACGCATCCGATGAAGCTCAACTGGGAGAACTCTCAGAAATTGCGAAGCTCACCGAGATCGCTTGGACACATGGTGTTCAAGTGATGGTTGAGGGTCCAGGGCACGTTCCTTTCGATCAAATTGAGTTCAACATGAAACTACAAAGACAGCTGTGCCACGGTGCCCCCTTCTACGTATTAGGTCCTTTGGTGACAGACATCTTCCCGGGTTATGACCACATCACCTCCTGTATAGGCGCCACTGCAGCGGGGTACCACGGAGCCTCGATGTTGTGCTACGTCACTCCCAAAGAACATCTGGGATTACCGAAAGCCGACGACGTCAAACAAGGATGCATCGCCTACAAGATTGCAGCACACGCCGCCGATGTCGCATTAGGCATCCCGGGTACTCGAGATCGTGATGATGAACTCACGAAAGCTCGCGCCGCACTCAACTGGCAAAAACATTTCGACCTTTCTTTTGATCCCGATACCGCTCGTGCGCTCCATGATGAAGATCTAGATGTCGACACCGATTTCTGTGCCATGTGCGGGCACGATTGGTGTAGCGTTCGCATTTCAAAAGAGATCCAGCAATTTGCCAGTGGCAAGGCAGAAGGCTTCGATAGAGGTGGCTCGATTCGTAGCGATGCCCTCACCACGGAGCAACAAGAAATTCTTGAGAAACGTGGCGTCCTTGAACCTGCTGAAATTCATAAACTTGCCAGCAAAACCCGGAAATCTACGGGAGCCGATGAAGACAAAGCATCTTGCCATAGTGACTTCGTCTCTGAAGATCAGGCAAAAAAACTACAGGCTGTCGAAGCCAATGAAGACGAAGTCACCACCCCATAGAACCGATGATTGATATCTCCCTCAGTTCTTCAGAGAACTGAGGGGAATATCTACTGAAGTCAATGTTTTGCCACTGACAGAATCCTTAAGGCCAAGACGAACGACTGTCTTGTTCTCAGACTCCCAATCAATATCGATGGTTCCGTAGTTGACTTGACCGAAACGTTTGCCGATGCGGAAGCGATTTGGCTCTGTACCAAGACCAAACCCCGCATTCAATGAACTAGACACGAGTTCATACAACGGGTACTTCACTCCGGTAGTCGTCTCGGGCATGCGCAATATTTCTGCGGCATGACGATCTCCACTGATAATGATTAAATTCTCGACTTCTGTCGTACGAATCAGCGAAATCAACCTCGCACGCTCAAGAGGCATCAGTGCCCAACACTCCCAAGAATGCTGATCAGCAACGACCTGAATGCTGCTAACTAGAAATCTCAGATCGGCAGGCTCTTTGAGTGTTTCTTCAAGCCACTTCCATTGTGTCTCACCCAACATCTGCTGCTGACGATCTGCAGAGGGCGCATAAGGCCCATTCCAATCAGGGATTTCACTGCGACTGAGTCCTGATTTTGTCAATGATGAACGATGGTAGCGGGTGTCGAGAAGTATGATCTGCACTCTCTTCCCTTCGGGCCCCATCGTGTAAGAGGTATAGACCCCTTCCTGATTTCTACGCGGGGAATCTTCAGGCTCTCCGATGAAATCGAGAAATAGTTTTTGTGATGGGACCTTCAAAGGATATTCGCGCCCAACATCGTTGTCTCCGTAGTCATGATCATCCCAGGTACCCAACAAACGTGTTTCGCTTCTCAGTGCGACAAAATCTGGTTGAGTTGCCAGTGTATTCCAATCCTTAGTGAGTTTTTCGATGTCGTAGGTATCTGCATAAATGCTATCTCCACATAGCACCATCAGATCTGGATTTTCCTTACGGATAGTATTCCAGCAAGGCTGTGGATCGTTCTGTTTCAGACAAGAACCCACAACAATCCGCTGAATAAGTTCAGGCGAGTCTTTGTCGCTGACATTGGCGGGAAAAATCCCCATCGCTTGCCCGCTAAAGAAAAATATTACTAATAACATTAGCCATCCCGTGATCTTAATTTTCATTGGTCTCTCAATCCTTCTTGAGGAGTTTGTACAGGACCGTTCCATAATTTTTCAATGATCCCAAACAACAAAGGGTCATGCTCTTTCAATTGAGGCTTTACGAAAGGATAAAAATCGTTGGTTCCAAAGTAGGATTCACACCCTTCTGCAAAATACTCCTTAGCATTTGTAAGTGCATAATGCCGTGTCATGTGCCCATTAATATGCATCACTTTTTCATATTTTCCGGCTTCAACTGCCTTTGAATATGCCGATTCAATTTCAGAATGGTCGAAACCGAGGTACTGGTGATGCCATGCATGAGCCAACTCATGAAGCATCACCCAAGGTTGAGTATTCGATCGCTTCAGATTGACATAGGATTGCGCCTGAGGAATATGAACACAAAGGGCTAGATTCTCAGCGTGACCATTATTCTTCAACCACCCTCGACTCGGGTGGTACTGCAAATTTTTCAATCCTGGTCGATCAAAATCGAGGACTATCTCAACCTGCCTGAGTTCTTCAACCCGTCGCGGCGGTAACACCCAAGCAAGATCTCCCAATTGAATGCTAGCGAGCTCGAGAGCTTTCTGAGCCAACTGAGGATGCTCTTCGAGCAGTTTTTTCTCGACTCGAATATTCCATCCATGAACCAAATGAACTTCATGCGTTCCTGGCTCAGACGACAGATTCATGGCTAATACCAACATCAAAATGGACATATCCGACCTCCCCGCTTTGGAATCCTATTTTGACTCCAAAATTCTCCCTGAATAGACACCATGTGGTGGGGTATCAAGTTGACCATAATCGGTGACCGCTTACCTTACACATACAGTTTCATAAAGAATGGAGTTCCCGAAATGATTCATCTCTGCAGTTCGAGACGTAACTCGGTCCTCAGTTTTATTTTTCTGGTGCTAACGTTTTCGATTCTATGCCAACCCGTCTTTTCGGGCGAACCCAACGCCATCACCTCATCTGAATCGGCAGCCGGCTGGATCAGTCTTTTCGATGGAGAATCTTCAAGAGGCTGGCGTGGTTATCGAAAAGATAATTTCCCTACCAAAGGCTGGACTGTCGAGGACGGCTGGCTACGTGTCGTCAAAGCCGGAGGAGGGGGCAATATCGTCACCATAGATCAATTCGATGACTTTATTTTAGAACTAGAATGGAAAACAGGAAAAGGTGCCAACAGCGGCATCATGTACCTCACGAATGAGAACAATGGCGCACCCTATGAATCAGCTCCCGAATATCAAATTCTCGACATCGAAGATTTGACGAGTTCAGACAATACTTCCGCAGGTGGACTTTACGGCCTCTACTCTCCGATGAACAAAAAGCAGAACCCTACTGGTGAAATAAACCATTCCCGTATCGTTCATTGCGCTGGAAATGTCGAGCATTGGCTCAATGGGGTCCGAGTTCTTACAGCTAAAATCGGATCACTTGATTGGAACCGGCGCGTTGCTAACAGCAAATTTGCTGCATGGAAAGATTTCGGTACTGTCAAAAAAGGACACATCTGTCTTCAGGACCACAACGACAGTGATCTTTGGTACCGCTCTATTAAGATTCGAGAAATTCCAGCAACGGAAAGATGGCGCTATTCAGAAAAAAGCGAACTGCTCTTCAATGGTCATAATCTTGAAGGCTGGGATGCATTTCTCAAAGGAGATGCCACCAAAGACGATGTCTGGTCTGTCAAAGACGGCATCCTGATCTGCAAGGGAACCCCCGCCGGGTATATCCATACTCAGAAAAAGTATCAGGACTTTGTCCTAGAGCTCGATTGGCGTTGGGACCCCGAGACAAAAAAAGAAGGCAACTCCGGAGTGTTGTTTCGAATGATCGGTGACCACAAGGTTTGGCCCCGAAGTATCGAAGCCCAATTGATGTCAAAAAATGCAGGAGACTTTTGGTGTATAGAAGAATTCCCCATGACGACTGACGCTGACAGAACAAACGGTCGCAACACAAAGAAAACTGAAATGGCAGAAAACCCCGTCGGCGAATGGAATCACTATGAGATCCACTGCATCGAAGGAGTTGTGACACTGATCGTCAATGGCAAGGTTTTGAATCAGGCCACGGACTGTATGCAAGTTGCCGGCCCCATCTGTCTTCAGTCTGAAGGAACACCGATACAATTTAAAAACATTCGCATTCACATGCCCTGAAATCTACGCAGGATTAACCAAAACAAATAGTTGTTCGCAAAAAGGCGACAAAAAGCCTTACATAAAAACATCGAGAAACTTAAGTAAACTAAACAGACGGTTGATACATGAAAAACAAAGATTACTGGAAAAATTTTTACAAGGACGCCGAGAGCAAGTCGCTGACTAAGCCCAGTGCATTTTCTGATTTTGTCTTACAACAGTTATCATTACTGGAGTGGGATAACGAAAGAACCTTAATTGATATAGGTTGTGGAAATGGTAAAGACTTGTTTTACATGCGCTCTAAAAACATTAACGCCTATGGCGTAGATATGAATTTAGAGTTGGACTCAGAATTTATTCAGAGAAACGACGCGCTTAAGCTCAATGAGAACCATGACGCATACTATATGAGATTTTTCTTACATACGCTTGAAGAAGAAAAGCTTGATACTTTAATGACGAATATCCATGAATGCATGGGGAACGACTCGCACATATTTATCGAGACAAGATCCGTTAAGGGAGTTACAGATAAAGAAAGAGAAGAAACTTTCTTCAAGTCGAGTATTGGCGAAGCCCATTTCAGGATGCTTTACTCATTAAATTATCTAGAAAATAAATTTAAAGATAAGTTTACCATTCTTTTCTCCGATGAGTCTGACAAGTTCGCCCCATTTAAAAGTGAAAAACCCTATGTCATAAGATTGGTAATGAAAAAGAACTTAGACCAGTAGAAGCTCTTGAAAATAGCGCCGACATTACGTCGAGGACATTGGCAATAACACAAATAACCTCGTCGAAAATCGCGTGATTATCGACAAGCACCGACGGCTATTCTGACCACTGATCAAGCGCCGATATTGCTTAATACTCAATAAATCGATTCTTCGTACTGTTCTGTGTTTTAAACGATTCGAAACACAACATTTCTTTAATATCCATACCACTCTTATATCCTGCTACATAAAGAGTGTTGTCGATTAACTGTTACCACAAACTCTCTTGTAGATGAGATCGCACGCTTGCCCTGTGTTATTTCCAATAACTAATTTTCTTACAACTTCCCTCTTAGTTTTCCACGATTCACTCTCTTCTTTGTTGTCAATTCGGAAAACTGCATCTTTCAGTTGTTTGAATTCCGTGCAGATAGGGCCAGGAAAAGTGGCTTGGATGTCATACGAAAAATCCCATTCGCGCGAGTACTCTACTAAATCAGGAGCGAAGCTGATTAAAGGCTTATTCATGATGAGGTAATCGAAAAACCCCCCAGAGTAATCAGTAATGAACAAATCCGTATTCTTAATCAGAATCTGCATTTCAGGATATTCGATCCCTGAACAATCGATTAATCGTTCATCTTGAGGAAGATCGAGATCATCATGACGATGATGCCCCCTAATTCCTAAGGCATACCCTTTGTCTTCCAGGATCGATATGAACTCATTTAACTCATCTTTGGAGAAGTGGCTAAACTTTGATTTCAGTCGAAAATCCCGAAATGTTGGAGCGAAAAGAGCCAGTTTTCTTCCGTTTAGCGATTTTTTTATTCGAAGATCATACGAACGTAAATCATCCGGAAGTGGATAATCAATGTGTAGCATGTCATTTCGAGGGAGGCCACTTGCGATCACTTTGGATACAGGCAACTTAAATGCTGCAGCCATAGCATATTGATCAATACTCGATGACGAAATCAGTAGTGAATACTGACTTAACTTTTTCAAGAAGCTTCGACTCCGGTTTGGTCGTAAATAACCTATCGCTTTTAAGGGGATTCCATGCCAAAGATTTATGACGTGGCGGTGGAGATCACCATGAGCAAAATTGTGGGTAAACACAGCTTCAGCTCGAATGAATGTAAGCCATGATCTTAGTTCGGCTTCACGTAATATGTTTATTTTTGAACCGTACATTGATCGTAATTCTGTGTCTGAAGTGTTACCTACTATCAATATAGATACGTTTTTCTCTCCCCTATTAACGACATAATCAAAAAATGCTCTTTGATTTCCCGTCCAGTGTTTATCAGAGTGAATTGCGATCCAGTGATTCTTCTTTGCCGGAATAACATATGACAACATCTTCACGATGCGCTTTGTAATGCTGTTTAATCGAAACCTGGAAGCGAGTAAGGGGCGTAACAACAATACGAAAAAGAGCACTGCTAATGCTGCTGGACCATTGGTCGGTTTTTTCATGATAAACACCACAGCGGTATAGACCGCTAGGGCGACTCGAATCAGAGGAACCCATGGATACAGAGGCACTAAAAATGGCCGGGGAGTTTCCGGCTCTTTTTTCCTCAATATGAATATGGTTGCCGCCATGGGAAAATCGAGGATAAGAACGCACAGCCCGCTAAGAAGAAGCAAATCCTGCTTTTCAAAGAATAGAAATGCCACTGATACCAATAGAACCTGAAGGAGCAAAGCGACTTTAGGAGTTCCCTTCTCAGACATTCGGCCCAATGCCTCAGGAAGCTCTCCGTCTTGAGCCAATCGCCAAGTAATCCTAGAAGACACTTGTAGGCAACTACTCAAGGTTGGAATCAAAACAAGGACGAAGACGGCGTCGAACATTAGCGCCACTTGATCTCCAAATAGCACCCGTGCTGTATGCGTTCCGAGGTCAGGGATACCCTCTCCGTCTGCACCGATCATTTCCGCCGCCGGGGTCGCCCACAAAAATACGAGATTGACTAATAGATATAGAAGAGTGATGACGCCTAAACCTACGATCAATGATCGAGGTATGTTTTTCCCTGGATTATCAATCTCTCCCGCCATCAAAACCACTGCGTTGAATCCAGCGAAGGCAAACCCAGCGTAGAGACTTGCAATAAATATTTTTTCGAGCCACTCCCAGGCGCTATGTGAGTTCTGCTCGTTTCCGGAATTCAAAGCAACAGCGAGATCTGTTCCTACTGAGTCGCCGATTCCTAACGCTCCTATGCCAATAATTATGAAGCTGAGTATCAATACGACTTTTACGATTGTTGTGACGTTATTAAAAACCACACCCGTTTTTAAACCATTCAGATGCACCAATAACAAAGCTACCAATGTCGCCATAGCAGCGACTGTTTCGTCTAACCATGGAACAAGATTTGAAAGATGCTTGCCCATAGTACTGGCAATGAATGCACTGCCTATCGTCCAAGTAATCGGACCTGCAAGAAACCCAAATACGAAGCTGGCTGTTGCCCCCATCGCTCTGCGAACAAAAACGACTTCGCCTCCACTGCTGGGAATCATCGCACTTAATTCAGCACTGGTAAGAGCGGAAAGGAACGCCATCAAACCAGCTAAAGCCACCGCTGCTAATATCGCCCAACCTTCGCCGAGGTCTGCGGCGAAGTGGCCGGTAGTCGTAAAAACACCCGCTCCTACAACAGTGGTGAATACAATCACTGAAGATGAGAAAAGACCCAGTTTGTTTTTTGATGTGGATTCCAACAGACCTTCTTTTCCGTTTTTCTTCTCACTGTCCGGACTGAGTCCGGGTGATACACTTCTGAGATAACCTATATACCCCTGGAGATTCGATGAGCCCTCCGCAATTCCGAGATTTCATTCCTACTCAACGCATCGGCGGCACCGCAGGAGTGGAGGTCTGGTCTGGCAAAGATTCTACGGGAAGCCCGGCTGTTCTGAAAACTTTCCCTTTGGGACGTGGCTGGCAGCAAGAATACGCTGCTCTACGGTCGATCAACAAGGCACCCCTCACAGAAGTCGTTATTCCCAGACTTCTTGATACCTCTGAAAACCCTCCCGCTATTCTCATGAGCTATCTGGACGGTAAAAATATGGAATCTCATCGATTCCCCATGCCGACCTGGTCCATAGCCATTCAACAAGCGGGGCGATTCCTCTCTCAACTCCATGCTATTCCCCTCTCAGAAGCGGACTCATTACCTCTGAGTGACGCTCTTCCTCTTCGCCTCGAGTCCTGGATTGAACGAGGTGCGAAGTGGCTATCCCCGGAGGAAATTCAACACGCACGTAACAAAGTCGGAAATGGAACCGTATTTGAAGGCCACCAGAGAGTGTATTGCCACAATGACTTTGCGCCCCGTAACTGGATTTGGAATCGCAGCGGCCTTGGGATCATCGATTTCGAACACGCCCACGGAAATCACCCCGCTTTTGACTGGGTGAAATTAGAAGTGGGATTATTTCAAAAGATGCCCGAACTGAGGGAGGAATTCATCGCATCCATCGGCGGGACTCCCCTATGGGCGACCTCCGAGGTCCTCGATGCCATCGTCGCCATACATGCCATCGGCTGTATTGTGTGGGGTTCTCAACATGGAGATAAAAGTTATATCTACGAGGGTCGTCGAATACTCGACGAATAAGAGTCCCCGCTTCACAGGCATCAGGGAGTTTTTTGTTTTTCCAACTGCTCGACCAAATCTAGCTCTCTCTGCGCGCTCGCGTATCCGGGAGCATTGGCAAGAACTTCAACAAGCTGCTGACGAGCCTCCTCCAAGCGACCGAGAAGCCTCAACACTCTTGCTCGTGTCACTTGATGAATGGGAACCGGTCTACGTTTAAAAATTCCATCCAACTCCTCGAGGGCCTTCTCCAAATCAGCAATCGCTTTTTCTTCACGCCCACTGGCCCGATAGATCTCTGCTCTTCTTTGGTACCAAGTCGCCTTCAGTGAGGCTTCCTGCAGTTTTTCATTCACCAACTGAAGAGCCACTTCATAGCCTCCGCTGGCTGTTTCTGCACGAATCCGAGCAATCACCAATAAAGAGCTCTCCATGCCCGATTCCATCGCTTGGCGATAAACAGATACCGCTAACACATCTGCGCCACGCCTTTCATACAGATCGCCCAAACGCAGTGTTTTTTCAAGATCTGGAGAAACCACATGCACCCGCACGAGGTCATTAATAGCACCCTCTATTTGGCCCACAGCATCTCGTAAATTCGATCTTTCGCTGAGGACTTCCATCAGGTTTTTACTCCGACGATCTACGAGCTTATCCATTATCGATAACGCTTCCGTAGACTTCATCCTGTCTCTAAGGCAAAGAGCTCTCTCTAACGCTTCGGCATCAGGGTCAACACCCATGCCTCGAGCTTGCTGAAGATCTAGCAAACCTAAATCAGGCCGACCGTGCTTTCGACACAACTTGGCTCTCAACAAATACAGGGGCCCGGGATCGTCGCTCTCTTCAATTTGTTTATTGATCTTATCGACATCGACATGAACTCCATCGTGAGCTTTCACATCTTCAGAAAAGAAGATCGCCCCGAAAAATATTACCGCGACTAGAAGCACTTTCACTGTCATGTCCACTGTCATGCCCACTGTCATGCCCACTGTCTCTCTGATGGTATTTGTTTTGATCACGATCATCTTATGGTTTTGCTCTCTGAGTTCATCGCTGAAACTGCTTCATTTCTAGTGTTCGATCAACCTCAGGGAGCTCAATGTAATGCCCACCCACAACAGGAGATAATTTTTCAGAATATCCGAGTCTCCAGTCTCCTGGTTTCCATTCTGCTGATTCCGTCCACCATTTGACCGAACGATCTAACAGGGCTAATGCGTTCCAATTTCCAGGAATCTCTATCCAAATCGTCTCATCTTCATCAACAAGAGCGTAAATTTGTTCCGCCACCTGAGCTTCGGGTCCTTCTATAGCCTTTTTGGGAATCGCGACGTAGAACATGCCAAGATTTATACTGAAAAGGAGTAGCAAAGTTCTAGAGAGATAAGGGATTCCCGTGAATTCTAATTTCTCACTCTTTGTAATGCTCACGACCAGCATCAAAGCCGATATGACCCAAAAAAGAGGGGGCACCGGATTCTGTCCAAAATCGTTCCGCCCCATCACCGAACTCACCGCAATGGCCGCGGGGCCGATCACAAAAACCACTCTCAATATAAAATTCAAACTCTCTAAGCCATTAAAGCGACCTGCATCGCAAATGACTCGAGCTGCCAATAAGCAAGTGAGGGGCATCAAGGGAAGTAGGTATCTGGGTTGTGTTCCCGGCCAGAACAAAAAGATCGCAGCCGGCACCATAATAACACTCAAGATCGCAGTCCAAGTGAGGCCGATGGGTTTCCCTGATGCTCGCAAAGCATCCCTGTTTATTAATAAGAGTGATCCTGGCAAGAAAGCCAAAAAGACCCCCACAACATATTCCATCATCTTTTCAAAGTTGAAAAATCCGGAGCCTTCGCGAAAGACCTGTTGTCGCCAAATTTCAGTCGCTTCGACATCAGCAGTTCTTTGCTGTACTTCAATAAACCAGACTGAGACCAGCGCGACAGAGATAAGAACTGGCACCAACAATGACCCTATGCGTTTCCAGTGAAAACCATCTCTGAAACCCAGAGCTATCAGTGTTCCGAAAACGAATGGTATCGCCGATGCTCCTTTGGCCAACCAGGCGATAATTAAACCTATCGTCGCGACAATGAAAATTGCTATGGGTATTCTATCGCCGCTTCTTGTCAGAAAAATCAAGGGCAGTGAAAAGAGAGCGACCCCCAGCGTGAGGAGAACATCCGTTTCTCCCAAAATAGATTTGCCAGCAATCTCAGGTGAGAGCCAGAAAAAACAAGCCGCCAGCAATCCGGCGGATTTATCACCCAACTTTGTGCCAACAATCACCAACAGCAGCGATATCAATAACGTGGAAAGAAAAGCCGGCCAGCGCACGGAAACTTGATCGACTTCTCCCGTGAACCACGAAGCCGCCACAGTCAGCCAAGCATAGAGAGGCGGCTTATTTAGGTAGGGCTCACCCCATACCGTCGGCACTATATAATTGCCGCTCTCGATCATCTCCTTGGCGGAAATTACACGTCGGCCTTCTTCATTATGAAGATCCAAATGACCCATAACGAACCAACCGGAAAACAACATGCCGAACAAAATGAAACAGAGACCGAAATTCCGCAAAGACGTGTCGTTCTCCGCAAGTGGTTCATTCGGCTTGAAACTCATATCAAAGTCTCCTACCGATTAGCGAACAGCTTCGCTGACAACTTGGCCTTCAATGACGGTTCCCACACAGTGGGTTGTATACTCAAACGGATCGCCGTCATAAAGAGCAACGTCTCCATCTTTACCCACTTCTATCGATCCGATTCGGTCATCAACGCCGAGCAATTCTGCAGCAGACAAGGTGATCATTCCCAAGGCGTCTTCAAAACTGCACCCATAAGCACAGGCAATCGCCGCCTCCCAAAGAACTACTCTTGTCTTCGGGACATAGGATTCATATCCACTCCCCATAGCAATCTGTACCCCTGCCGCTATCAACTTCGCAGAAGTCTCCATACTCGCATTTTTACCAACCCCAGATGATCGCATCATGGTCGGGTGAATAATCACCGGTATCCCCTGCTTCTTCAAAGGCTCAACGAAGTCATAACACTCCGCTCCACCTTGAAGGACCACTGAAATATCCAACTCCTTCTGTAAGCGAAGGACGTTCTGAATATCGACTGCCGCGTGGGCGGAAATCATCAATGGCATCTCTTTCTTGAGAATACTGATGAGGGCTTCCATTCGAAGATTTCGGGCAGGAGGCTCTTTTTCTTCATCACCTTCCGCTTTTTCTTGCTTGTCCATATGAGCCTGAGCCTTGATGAACTCTTGGCGTAGCATCGCCATCTGCTTGGAGCGTGTGCCTGGGCTTTCTTTGCCACTGCGCAGTGCATCCGAGCCGAGTGTGCAAGCCACCATCGCTTTTCTTTTCACCACAGCATCGTCAACTGTGTTTCCTCGAGTCTTAACGATGAAAGTCTGACCCGATATCAGTTGCCCTGGTGCGTGCCCGGTATGCAGAGTGGTCACTCCAAATGAACGTACCCAGTCAATCAATGGCTCCCGAGTGTTGTACGCATCAAGAGCTTCCAACTCCGGCTGTATCGGCGAAGACCTTTCAATATGATCCGAGTCGTGATCAATATTTAGCCAACCTGCAAGACCAACTACCGATCGAGCATCAATCAATCCCGGTGTTACAACGGCTGCTTTTTTAATGATTGATCCTTCTGGAATTTCGATGTCTCCAGCCAGTCCGACTTGAACAACCTTCCCATCTTTGATCAGCACCACTCCATCTTTAATCACACCCGACCAAGATCCATCTTCAGATTTGGCCATGGTGTAAATCTTGTCACCATAGATCGCTATCGTATTTTCAGCTTGTTGGGATTCATTCAATCCCCCGGTCACAGATGTCATTGAAATCATGAACAACAGAACGAGTGTTACACCCGGGATCATCATATTTCTTAGCATTAGTGTCCTCCCTCTTCGCCACAGCAGTGATAGGCACTGTCATCTCCCGCGCCTCGACCTCCCACTGCATAGAGCAAGTGATCCGGATTCGATCGATCAAATACCTGCGCACCTTCCACCCATGTTTCTAAAATTTGGGTGTATATGCTAAAGGGGTCACCACTCAATATTGCAAAGTCCGCATCTTTTCCAACGTCTAATGAGCCTGTCTGATCTTCAAGGCCGAGCATTTCGGCACCCGACAAAGTCAATGCTCTCAACGCACCCTCACTCGTCATACCCGCGCGCACACCCAGTGCTGCCGAACGCAGGAAGAGACGACTGTCAGTGATCCAGTCGTCGGTATGGAAAGCCACGTTGACTCCTGCTTTTTCAAGAACGGCTCCATTTTCCAAACGAATGTCTCGTGCTTCTAATTTTCCACCGGGTGAGTCCACGACAATAATCGAACAATCGGCCCCTGCGGCGGCGATTTCATCTGCCACCTTCCAAGCATCACTCACATGGTGAAGAACCACTTCAAAACCAAACTCATCGCGAAGCCTCAAGACTGTCAAGATGTCGTCATGGCGATGTGTGTGGTGATGCACAATCCGCTTTCCTTCGAGAGCTTCGACCAGCGCTTCCATACGCAGATCTCTCTCCGGCATCTTCTCGGCGTCGCCCTCTGCTTTGGCAATTTTGTTACGATACTCTTGCGCCTTAACGTATGCCTGGCGAACGAGAGATGCAGATTTTGCGCGAGTGCCCGGAAAAGGCGCGGATCTTTGCGAGTTAGTACCGTTGGCCATCTTTAGGCCGCCCATGGGCCAACCGGTATCGTCGAGAACCAGCAGATCATCGACAGTATTACCCTCGCGCAATTTAAGGTAAGTCGTCCGCCCACTGATCAAGTGGCCTGAGCCGGGCATTTGATTCACGAGGGTCAATCCCCCTGCACGCGCTCGCATGAAACTGGCAGATCGGACATCGACAGAATCCCTAGTCCAACACTCCGGCTGAATAGGCTCAGAGCTGTCGCCTCCACCTCCCCAACCGATATGGCTGTGGGTACAAATCAGTCCTGGAATGATGGTTTTGCCTTCAGCGTTAACCACTTCCGTTCCGGGTGGCAAGACTACTTGATCAGTAGCACCGATCTGTTCAATTTTTCCGTTCCTGACAACAAGTGTTCCATTTTCGATGACGGGACCTGATACAGGCATCAGTCTAGCACCTACAAATGCCTGTATATCAGCCGCTTCGACACGATCACTCCAGCCATTCAATAGCAACATCAGCACTGCTGTGATCGCCGAAATACGTGATAACACCGTCGATAATTTTCGAGACAACATCTATGACCTCCTGGTGCAAAATCACCACAGGAAATGGGGTTAAGGCTCAAACAGCAACGATATCCGAGGCCATGAGGGGGGGGAAGCATCGACACAGCAATCACGATACAATAGATATGGTTCTGGAGGGCCCAGAATCTCTATTCTTCATCTCTTGTGTCGCATGCACGCACTTCAAGTCAGCATGGGAGAATGATATGCCTCAACAAACGAAGCTCCACTCACAACGACTTCAAAGCTCAATATTGGCCCTCATCTTCATTCATTGCGCTGGACTCTCATCATTGTACGCCGATTTCGAATACCTCGATTTCACAAACATGGCGGGTCTAACAATGGTGGGAAGCAGTTCTCAAGTTGTGAATCGTGTCCGTCTCACTCCATCGGCTTTGTCTCAGGTTGGCGCACTGTATACCACTGATCGCATTCCTGTTTCCGAAGGCTTTGACACCACCTTTACGTACCAAATAAACCCCATCACCGGGGGTGCCGATGGCATGACTTTTTTGATTCAAAGCGAATCGCCGACTGCCCTTTATAACAATGGCGGCCCCTTGGGCTACAGCGGCATGACGAACTCTCTCGCAATTGAGATCGACTGTTATTCCAACGGAAATTGGAATGACCCCCCCGGGCATCACTTAGCAATTCATGGCGTTCTGGGAGCCCCCAATTCTGCAGACGAACTTATCGGTGGTTTGGCCATAGATACCGCTATTGGAAACGTTGCCGGAGTTCGGACGATGCGAGTTTATTACGATAGCGTCTCGCTACAGGTCTTCATCGATGATCTCACCACTCCAAGACTAAGCCTGGATATCAATCTATTTGATTACATTGGTAGCGACGAGGCGTGGGTAGGATTCACTGGCTCGACTGGAGGGATCACCCAGATCAACGACCTACTCAGCTGGACTTTCATCAATGAAGGCAGCACTTCATTGACCCGAGGTGATTTAAATCTAGACGGATCTGTGAATCTTCCCGATGCCATCTTTGGTCTCAGTTCACTCTTTGTTCCAGGTTCACCCGCACCAGCGTGCCAAGACTCCGCTGACATTAATGACGATGGATCTTTCAATCTTCCCGACGCTATCTTTTTATTGAGTGCACTGTTTGTGCCCAATTCCACGCCAATTCCTGAACCCTCAAACTGTGGAACAGATAATACAGATGACGGATTAGACTGTGCGGAGACTTCCTGTCCCTGAAAACTGTGGGTTAGCGATCAGCTCCGATACCTTGCTGTAAACCCGTCACTTCCAAGACTCCATCAAGCTCATCCGGTGCGAGTTGACCATGAGGTCTACCTGCCGTGGTTCCGTCAGGAAGATCTCTGATTTCCCAGCCCATACCTTGCAAGCCTCGATGAATGCCTTCCCGATTTCCGCGTAATATCAGCCAGCCATCTTCGGGCGCGATACGATTGACGCCCCATGATCCCATATGAATTCTCAACCGTTGCTGGCCAATCAAACGATGCGTCTCTGTAGGGATCGGTCCATATTGATCACTGAGATCTTCAGTGATCACATCTAATTGCCCATTACGTAATGCTGTAGCGATCAGTCGATAGTGCCTCAATCGCTGACGGGTATCAGGAAGATAACTATCAGGAATTAGACACAATCCGGAAAGAATAATTTCGACATCTGGCGGCTCTTCGGCAGCGGAACCCCTCAGGCGCGCTACCGCTCTCTCCAATAATCGACAGAATAGATCGTACCCAACTGCGCCGATGTGTCCGGACTGTTCTTTTCCAAGGATATTACCCGCACCGCGAATCTCTAGGTCGCGCATAGCGATCTGGAAGCCGCTTCCCAAATCAGAATACTCTTCGATGGCCTGAAGGCGTGTCCTCGCCTCTGGTCTTATGGGTTGGTCATCCGGCACCACAAGATAACAGTAAGCCTTATTATGACTACGACCGACTCTTCCCCGAAGCTGATGCAACTGTGCTAGACCAAACCGATCCGCACGCTCAACGATCAGCGTGTTGGCACTCGGAATATCCAAACCACTTTCGATGATGGTCGTCGATATAAGAACGTTGGCTCTTTTCTCGATGAACTCGATCATGCACTCTTCGAGTTCGTTTTCTTCCATCTGGCCATGGGCCACGATGGTTTTCGCTTCCGGCAAGATACTTTCGACTCGTTGCTTACATTCATGGATGCTCGAAACCCGGTTATGTAACCAATATATCTGACCGTCTCTGTTGATCTCTCGAAGTCCAATTTGGCGGAATCGACGCTCTTCAAAAGCGGTGACCTCTGTCTGAATCGGAGCCCTTCCTTCAGGTGCTTCGTGCAAACTAGAGATGTCTTTGACCCCTACCAGCGACATGTGCAATGTTCGCGGAATAGGAGTCGCTGTCAGCGTTAATACATCTACGAGCCGTCGAAGTTGCTTTAATTTTTCTTTATGAGCCACACCAAATCGCTGCTCTTCATCGATCACAATCAATCCGAGATCTTTAAAGTGAACATCTCCCGAAAGCAATCGGTGTGTCCCGATAAGGATATCAACTTCTCCTTGAGAAATTTTTTCCAAGACCAGATTCTGTTTTTTCTTAGAGAGGAAACGACTGATCGCTTCAACCTTGACGGGCCACTCGGCCATCCTCTCTCTAAAAGAGACCAGGTGTTGTTGTGCCAAAACCGTCGTCGGAACAAGTATCGCTACCTGCTTTCCGGCAGCGACTGCTTTGAAAGCCGCGCGCATCGCCAATTCTGTCTTTCCGTAGCCCACGTCTCCACAAACCAAGCGATCCATTGGTTTTGGTTTTTGCATATCGCCCTTGATCGCCTCCATTGAATGCAACTGATCCGTTGTCTCATTAAACGGAAACGCATCCTCAAAGGCTTTCATCTTCTCGTCATCCTCCGGAAAAGAATACCCCGATCGTTCTGCCCTAATAGCCTGAACTTCCAGGAGCTCGCCAGCGAGATCATGAACAGAATCTTCTGCCTTGGCTTTCTTTTTCGACCAGAGCGAACCGCCAATCTTATCCAGCTTGCCGACAGTGCGTCCTCCACCGATATATTTTTGAACCATATCGATGCGTTCGACGGGAACCAATAACGTAACGCTCTCGGCAAATTCGAGGACGAGAAAGTCTCCCTGTCTTATGCCATCCCTGACGGCCCTCAATCCTCGATAGCGAGCGATGCCATGGGTGACATGCACCACTAATTGACCTTCCTCTAGTTCGAGAAAGTTATCGACAGCACGACCTTCGACTCTTTTGCGTTTCGTTTTTTCTACGGTTCGCTTTCGCCCCAAGGCGGCATTTCCACTCACGAAGATGCCACCTCCATCTTCGTGCCAACGGAAACCTGTTGAGAGTTGACCCAGGATCACCCGTACGCCGGGACCGACGCTGGCATCAGAAAGCACATCTCGAAACCGTTCCGCCTCTGCTTCCTGACGTAAGAACACAACCACTTCTTCACCGCGATCTGCGGTGTCAGCAAGAGCGGTTACAGTCCCTTCCAGAGATCCCTGATAACGATCTGCGGAGACAACGGGCAGCTGTAGCGGTCGATGTCCGCCTTCTGGAATCAAGGGATCTAGCTGTAAGCGGGCATGGCGCCCTGCTCTCTCCCAAAATCCTTCACACAAAGGTTGACGATTTCCGCCGGCCCATTGGCCTACGAGAAACTGCACCTTGTCGATCACTTCTTTTGGCTCCCAGACCGCCACGATGGCGTTATCTGGCAGTACATCGAAGAGCAGACGTTGCTGCCCTGTCCAGCCACGAATAAACCATGACTCACGTGGAGCGAGGGTGAGGACAACCACCTCTAGGTCTCCACTGACTTTTTGATCTCTCGGAGAGATCGACTGAATTAAATCGATTTCATCATCAAAGAAATCAAGTCGATATGGCACTGCGCTTTCCCGCGGCCACACATCAAACAGCCCTCCCCGAATAGCAAAGTCACCGGGTCGGGCCACCTGTGGAAATCTTCGATATCCCGCTTCGACAAGCGCCTTGGCAAGATCCCTCTGAGATCGACGATCACCTCGACGTAAAACTACTCTATGATCTTCACCAGTATCCTGACCCACGGGTTGCAACACTGCTTGCACGGGGGCGATCACAGTTTTTATTCGCCCCGTTTCCAACGCTCGAATTGTTTCAAAACGATCTCTGAAAGTATCAAGATCCGGTTCGGAATCTTCTTCGAAGAGACTTTCCCACATCGGGAATTCTCCGATGGGATGAGGCGTGAAGGTGGACACGTCATTGCGTAATCTTTGAGCAGCATCGGGGCTAGAGGTCAGGATAATCAAAGGTCGGCCGACCTTCTCAGTGATGGCAGCGACAAGAAGCCCTACCGCACCCTCACCGCATCTTCCCACATGTAAAACAGGATCGGAGGCGAGCCGCGAGCAGACCTCTCCCAGGACCGATGAATCCCTGAGGATTCTTTCGATCAGAAGATCACGATCTATTTCGGCACTCCCATCTGGGGTAGGCACCGGCTGCTCCGCTCTTATCCGCCCTGCCTGGAATCTCTGGTTGAGAGATTCATCAGGAATCTGGAAATATTAGGATAACGGAGAAATGGGAAAAATCACCTGAACCCGCAAGGTCTATCGGAAGGGATTAAACAGTTCGCGATATCAGGACTGGGTGGGATCTACGCCCAGCTTTTCGAGAGCGGCTTTTGCTGCCGACTGCTCTGCTTCTTTCTTGGTCGTGCCTTCACCAATGCCAAGAAGTTCTTTTTTCAGGAGAGCCTGAATGATGAATTCTTTAGCGTGATCAGGGCCACTCTCACTCTTCACTTTATAGTTAGGAGTTGAGCCATCTTCCTTCTGTAAGTATTGCTGAAGGATCGATTTGTAATTCACCGAGTGTTCTTTTTGATTCACAGCAAGAACCTGATGGTAAAGGTTCCGAACAATAAACTCTTTGGCTTGCTCGATGCCGCCATCGATATAGATCGCTGCGATCACTGCTTCAAACACATTCGCCATAAGACTGTTGGGCAACTTACGTCGACTCGTGACTCCTTTTCCAACAGCGTAGACTTCATCGAGTCCGAGTCTCATACTTTCCTCTGCGAGAGTATTTGTGGAGACAACAGCAGACTTGATCTGCGTCAGTTCACCCTCTGGGCGATCTGGGAAAAAGTTAAAGAGAAACTCCGTCATCACCATTCCCAAGACCGAATCCCCTAAGAATTCCATACGTTCATTGCACGGATTATCGATGGTTTTCAGCGAAGAGTGGGTGAGAGCCTGAACCAAGTGGTTCGGATCCTTGAAGGAATAGCCAATCCGTTTCTCACACGCCTCGAGGCGTTTGAGATCGGAAGGTGCAATATTTTCGTGTTCAAATCCGCGAGGACCGACCATGACACTTATTTCCAGGAACGATCGCGGGCTCGAATGCGTCCCCCGGGGGGCGTACTTCCCGGAGGTCACGCATGCGAGCCGGAAACCGGCCAACAAAAGATATTTCGGCACTGGAACAGGCAGACTTCAGGAAAATCCCCAAATATCGAGGATTCTTGGAGGCCTGGACGCCAAAAAGGCGAATGCCGACCTCCAGAGGGTCAGGTCACCCGTCGACTGGGCGTGCCGCTTACCTATAGTGGCGAGGATACGGTTCATGCATCGTGTCTGCAACCGGCCCTGCCCAAGCCATTGAGAGAATATAGAAAGACAGCCTATGACAGACTCCCAGAAATTCAGACCCGTCTACGGTGTCAAAGACCAGCGTTGGAGCCTGCTCGATCTTCTGGAGCGCTTTGCCGATGAGACTTTTGTCTCTGAGGGGGTGCTACGGATCAGTGATCTGCATCTGCGTCCCGGGAAACCGCCTCACTATCGATTCGATGGCGAGCTCATTCCGCTTCCCGGAGGGTCAGATCTGGATGACGACACCGTCAAAACCTTGATCGCTCCAATTCTTCGTGAAGGGGCACTCGAACGTCTCGAATCAGGGGAAGACATCGATGCCTCATGGGATTGGCCTGAAAGGAATCTCTCCTTCCGGCTTAATCTGTTTCGTGCACGTGAAGGCACTTGTGCAGCACTGCGTGTTCTCGCTCGCAAAATTCCTCCCCCCGATCAGATCGGCTTCCCTTTCGAAGGCACCTGGAACAACTTCCTCCAATTGGATCAAGGATTGGTCATCGTCACAGGCATCACCGGTAGCGGAAAATCGACCACCGTCTCGAGTCTGCTGACACATCGAGCCAGAGAGCGCAGCGAAAGGGTCATCACTCTCGAAGACCCTATTGAGTACATCCTTGAAGGTGAACGCTCACTCATCTCACAAAGAGAACTCGGTCAGCATCTGACATCTTTTAGCGGTGGCCTTCGTAGTGCATTGAGAGAAGATCCCGATGTCATCTTCGTCGGCGAAGTGCGAGATCAGGAGACGGCGGCTCTCGCCCTCACTGCCGCGGAAACAGGTCACGTGGTCATCACGACCTTGCACACCAAAGACGCTCGCGGAGCGATCACCCGCCTCGTTGACCTCTTCCCTGGAGACCGCTCCAG
>JADHSM010000019.1 GCA_016776905.1 Planctomycetota bacterium
ACGTACACGGCTGTTGATATTCACAATAACGAACTGAGTGGATCATTCGACGTCACCATTACAGACGACGAGAATCCCACGATCTCTGGCCTTAGCGGAGACTTGGCTTCGACAAATGATGCCGGTGCCTGTGGCGCTGTCATGGCTTGGACGAACCCCACAGCAGCAGATAACTGTGAAATCCAGTCCTTCACGAGTACTCATGACAGTGGCGACTTCTTCGAAGTTGGAACCACAACTGTGACGTACACGGCTGTCGACATTCACAATAACGAACTGAGTGGATCATTCGACGTCACCATTACAGATGACGAGAATCCAACGATCTCCAACGTTCCTGCTTCAATGGTGATTTCTAATGACCTTGGCGAATGCTCTGCAGTGGCTTCTTGGACCCTTCCTTCGGCCAATGACAACTGTGAAGTTCAGTCAATCACTTCAAGCCATGAGAGTGGTACGGCCTTCCCCGTTGGATTGACTGTCGTCGAACTCGTCGCAACAGATATCCACGGTAATACTTCCAATGACAGCTTCCTCATTACCGTAACCGATAATGAAAACCCTGTTCTTTCTGGAGTTTCTGGAGACCTGGTAGTGGCAAATCAGCAGGGTCAGTGCGGAGCTTCTGTGAGCTGGGTTGATCCTTCTGAAAACGACAACTGTGGAGTTGTATCTAGTACCCAGTCACACAACTCGGGTCACTTCTTCCTCGTCGGTTCAACGACAGTGACCTACCAGATCACTGATCAGGCTGGTAACTCTGCTTCAGCTTCTTTCGAAGTGACAGTATTGGACCAGGAGAATCCCACGATTTCTGGCCTCTCCGGTGACCTCAGCGTCGAAACCGATTCTGGTCAGTGTTCAGCGATTGTTTCATGGACCGCACCTCAGGTTGGTGATAACTGCGGAATCGCAAGTTTCGAATTGAGCCATGACAGTGGGTCTGTATTCTCTGTGGGTACTACACAGGTCACAGCAACTGTCACGGACGAAGCGGGTAACCAGACTACGGATTCATTCACCGTGACCGTGACTGACAAAGAGACCCCAGAGATCCTTGGAATGCCAGCCAGCATGACCATTGAGAATGATCCTGGTGTCTGCGGCGCAGTCATCACTTGGAGTGAGCCTTCTGCGCAAGATAACTGCGGAACAGTAAGTCTTTCTTCCGACTACAACCCTGGTGATCTCTTCCCTGTGGGTTCCACGATTGTGACTTACACAGCCTTGGATCAGTATGGGAACTCTTCCAGCGACTCATTCACAGTCGTGGTTGAAGACCTTGAAAATCCGAATCTGCTTGGAACACGAGTAGACCTGTCTGTCGAAAATGACCCGGGTCTATGTAGTGCAGTCGTAACGTGGAGTGCCTTCGGTATCGTAGATAACTGCGCAGGATCCTCCCTAGAGATCTCGCACCCGTCTGGCACCAGCTTCGCCGTGGGTACAACAGAGGTCACTATTACGCTTACGGATGCCGCTGGTAATCAGGTGATAGAAAACTTCAATGTCACAGTCAGCGACACAGAGAATCCTCTGATCACTGACCCTGCCGACATTGTGGTGGACGCAACTCCTGAAACATGTGACGCGACCATGACGATTCCTGCTCTTGTTGCCAACGATAACTGTGACCTTGCAAGTGTTACCAATGACTACACCGGTACAGCAAACGCCAGCGGTACATACCCGCTTGGCGATACGCTGATCACTTGGACAGTGACAGATATTCACGGAAACAGTAGCTCTGCTGAGCAGATGGTGACGGTCAATGTTGACTTGACCGATTGCAATACCAATGGAGTCCCAGACGCATGTGAGATCGCAAGTGGTGCGGCTAATGACTGCAACGCCAATGGAATCCCTGACGATTGCGAGCAAGACTGCAACGGTAATGGCACTCCGGATGATTGCGACATTAACTCCGGTGCCAGTCAGGACTCGAACTCTAATGGACTTCCAGACGAGTGTGAGACGCAGTTCATGCGTGGTGACGTTAATGTCAATGGCAGCGTTGACGTAACCGATCCGATCTTTGTACTTCAGTACGTGATTGGAACCGGGCCTACACCGACAT
This sequence comes from Planctomycetota bacterium, assembly GCA_016776905.1. Taxonomy (GTDB): domain Bacteria; phylum Planctomycetota; class UBA8108; order UBA1146; family UBA1146; genus UBA12191. Next base: position 2,078 of record JADHSM010000019.1, read on the forward strand.
GTCTCGATAGCGCTGATATCAATAACGATAACCAGCTCGACATTACTGATCCGATCAGCCTTCTTCAGTACCTGTTCCTGGCTTCTACGCCTCCGGCTGCTCCATTCAATACGTGTGGAATCGATCCAGACGGAATCAGCATTGGCTGTGATAGCTACTCCAACTGCCCATAAGACACAAATTAAATTTAGCCGGGTAACCCAATAGGGTTACCCGGTCCATAACTGAAACTCATTCACGGTATTTTCCGTGACCAACAACAAAAATGGAGCGAGGCTCAGATCCCCCGTCTGAACCTCAAACCATCTGGAGGTACGATGTTCCCCCGTATCGCCCCTTTCGCAGGTGTGTTTTTCTGTGTGTTGGTACTGTTTTCAAGTTCGCTTGAAGCGCAGTGTCAGCCTAATGAGGATTGCAACCAGAATGGCGTCGCAGACCAATGTGATATTGATCTGGGCTCTAGTGATGATTGCAATGGAAACCTAATCCCCGATGAGTGTGATCTTGAGCTGTTGACCAGCGAAGATTGCAACTTAGATGGGATACCAGACGAATGTTCTCCAAGTATTAGCGAGCTCGTTGGTATCGGACTTTCGTTCGGTGATGGTTTTGGATCTTCCGTAGATTCCAGCCCTCAATATGCAGTTGTCGGAGCTCCCGATGATGATCTTCTTGGTACGAACACAGGTTCTGCCAACATCTTCAAGCGCACTGGTACGCAGTGGATTGAAGAAATGAAGATCTTCGGAATCTCTGCAAGTCTAGAAGATCACTTTGGAGCAGCTGTTGCTGTCGAAGGTGATCTTGTCGCAATTGGTGCGCCCGGAAAAATGCAGGGTCGTGGTGCAGTATTCCTCTACCGAAGAGTCGGTAATGGATGGTGGAACTACGAAGGAACGCTTACAGCGTTTGACGCACCCCTTGGCGCGGCTTTCGGAAGTGCATTAGCTATTGAAAATGAGATGATCGTTGTCGGAGCCCCGGGGACAGTTAACGGGCTTGGATCTGGCGCAGTTTATCTCTTTTCTCGCGAGAGCGGAATGTGGCTTCAAGAGCAAAAGCTTGAATCGGATACATTGACTGATGGCGATATGCTGGGTAGCGCACTTGCTATTCATGAGGGAACAATCGTCGCAGGTGCCCCCGGATACGATGCCGGCGGAATGACCAATTCAGGACTCGTTATCATTTTTGAAGAATCTGCAGGTACCTGGACAGAGAGTTTGTCTATATCTGCAAATAATCCTAGTCCTTTTGCTTCATTCGGTTTCTCAATAGATGTCGATCAAGATCGTCTTCTTGTCGGAGCACCGGGTGAAAATGTCGAAACAGGCGCTGCCTACCTTCATACCAGACTTGCAAACATGTGGATTGACCAAGTCAAGATGGAGCCTTTAGTACCAGAAGAAGGTGGTTTATTCGGAGCAGATGTCGGACTCGATGTGAAAACTCTTGTTATCAGTGCACCTGCTGCCGGATCTGATCAGGGCCAGGTTGTTATATACAGACAACAAGGTGCGGACTGGCTTCGCGAAGAACCCATGACTCAAATCGTAGATCGTCAACCTGGCGAGCAATTTGGAAGTTCCCTCAGTTGTCAGTTGCCATTCCTTATTGTGGGAAGCTCTGGGCAGAACAGTGGAGACAGCCTTTGGATTTCAGTTTACAACGATTGTAACTCAAACCTTGAAGACGATATCTGTGATGTAACGCAGGGATTAGAGCCGGATTGTAACTTCAACCTAGTTCCAGATTCCTGTGAGATTTCAGATGGAACTAAACAAGATTGCGATGGAAATGGCATTCCTGACGAGTGCCAGATCAGTACAGGAGAATTGCCAGATTGCAATATGAATGGCATTCCTGATGCCTGTGATATCTCCAGCGGATTCTCGCTGGATTGCAATTTGGACGGAAATCCTGACGAATGCCAGACCGGCGCTGATCCTAATCCTCCTTCAATTTCAAATATGCCCGGACCATTCTCTGTCAGTACAGACCAGGGAATTTGTGGAGCAGTCCTGACCTGGGACGAACCCGTAGCGACGGATGACTGTGGAGTCGATTCGCTGGAGTCGTCCCATGCATCGGGAAGTCTCTTTTCGACCGGACTCACGGTTGTTACCTACACCGCTACAGATGTTAGTGGGAACGTTCGCACTGCGATGTTCACTGTTGTCGTGACAGATAATGAACTTCCTACGTTATCTGATTTTCAGGCTGAAGTCATAGCGGAAGCCGGACAAGGTGTGTGTGAGCTTTCCGTAAGTTGGCCTAATCCTACACCGCAAGATAATTGCGCAGTTTTCTCAAGTTCCGTATCGCACCAACCAGGAACTCTGTTCCCCATCGGAACGACAGAAGTCGTCTATACTCTGATGGACAGCAACGGAAACATGTCGACGCTGAACATGAACGTGATAGTTCTTGATACTTCAGCCCCAGAGATAGTAGATCTCCCAGCTGATATACAGTCGGGCACTGATCTCGGATCGTGCAATAAGATCGTGGAATGGATTGATCCGACGAGTACCGATGACTGTACCGTTGAATCATTCACTTCAACCCATCAAAGCGGAGATACCTTTGATCTTGGTACTACAGTTGTGACATACACTGTGGTTGATGCCGGTGGGAATTCAGTTCATCAGAGTTTCAATGTCACTATTACAGATCAAGAGCTTCCGACATTTACAGCGGCTCCTGCAAGCATTAGCACAGGAAACGATCCTGGTGATTGTGGTGCTGTGATCACTTGGGCTCCTGCAGTTGTAAATGATAACTGTGGCATCGCTTCAATGACGAGTAGCCATCAACCCGGTGACCACTTTGACTTGGGTGATACAGAGGTATCAATAACGACCACAGATGTGAACGGTAATGTCAGTACACATCTCTTCACGATCACGATTCTTGATACTGAAGCACCCGTGCTCTCTAACATTCCTCAAAATATTGTCCTCAATAATGACCCTGCAGAATGCACTGCGGTCTATAACTGGGGTCTTCCACAGATTTCAGATAACTGTGGGATTTCAACTTTTGAAGGATCTTCAAATTCAGGAGAATCTTTCCCACTCGGCACCACAACCGTGGAATACCTTTTGGTAGATACCTCTGGAAATCAGTCAACAGGCAGTTTCGATATCACTGTGAACGACACAGAGATGCCAATACTTCTAGGTATGCCTCAGGATATCGCCGTCTTCAATGATCCCGGACAGTGTGGCGCCAACGTCAGTTGGATTGTTCCTACGCCATGGGATAACTGCAACTTGGTAGATTTCGATGGTTCACATGAACCAGGCGCTTTCTTCCCCAAAGGAGTGACAGAAGTCTCTTACTTGGTGATGGACGGAATGGGCCAAGTTACGAGTGGAACATTTGCCATTTCAGTAGATGACGATGAAGCTCCTACCATCACAGGAATGCCCGCGGACAGAACCATTGTTGCCGATGCAGGACTATGCTCAGCAATTCATGAGTGGGTGTTACCGATTGGCCAGGATAACTGCGAGGTCGTTTCTTTCACCGCAAGTCATGATCCTGGAGATACTTTCCCAGTAGGCGTAACTGAGATTGGATACTCGGTTACTGACAGTATGGGAATGACTACGACGGATCAGTTTAGTCTTACGGTTCTTGATCAAGAAGACCCTGTCATCATTCGTATTCCTGGAGATATATCAGTGGTGGCGGACGAGGGCGAATGTTCAATGCCCGTCAGTTGGATTGCACCAGATTCTCAGGATAACTGTGCGATTGACACGTTCTCCATCAGTCATGTCTCTGGAAGCGTTTTCGAGACTGGAGTGACTACAGTATCCATCGATACTCAGGACATTCATGGAAATACAGCAGCAGCAAGTTTCCAAGTAACAGTCCTTGACCAAGAAACGCCACAGATTCTGTCTTTACCTGCAGCTATCCAATTGGAATCAGATACGGATCAGTGCGGAACACTTGTCACTTGGGTTGAGCCTCTCGGTTCTGATAACTGCCAAGTCGCACTCCTGTCTACGGCTTCTGAAAACGGTGGTTTCTACCCCGTTGGAAGTAGCACGGTCACTTACATGATTGAAGACGCTTCAGGTAACTCAGATGAGGCAAGTTTTAATATCACTATTACGGACACCACAAATCCACAGTTCATGCAGATTCCAAATGGAATCTCAGTGTCTAGCGACCAGGGAGATTGCGGTGCAATAGTGACATGGTTAGAAGTTACGGCTTCTGATAACTGTGACATTGCTAGTATTACAGGAACGCATTCCTCTGGAGACTTCTTTAACAAGGGTCTGACTGTCGTCGAACATACTGCGACGGATATTCACGGAAATCAGATTACACAAAGTTTCAATATCAATGTTGACGATAATGAACTTCCAGTGATCTCGGGTATAGATCAAAACCTGGTCATTGAAAACGATCTTGGTCAATGTGGCGCTAATGTCACTTGGCAAGAACCCACGGCTTCCGACAATTGCGAAATCACATCTTTGACTGTAAACATTCCTTCAGGAGCATTCTTCTCTGAAGGTACAACTGTTGTGACATATTCCACATCTGACGATAGTGGTAATGAAACAACAAAGAGTTTTAATGTCACAGTTCAAGATCTTGAGCTTCCTAGCTTTACTTCGATTCCTGTAAGTGTTGTCGCAGAAACAACAACAAACTCATGTTCAGGTATTGCGACATGGGACACAGTAATGGGAACCGATAACTGTCTTGTCAGTTCGATCGTCTCTTCACACGAATCAGGCGATAACTTCCCATTGGGGAATACCCAAGTTTCAGTGTCGATTACAGATATTCATGGCAACACCCGAGAACAAGAATTCTCGGTATTGATCGAAGACACGGAATTGCCGTCATTCGTCGATATGCCTGAAGACATTTTCCAAACGACTGAAGCGGGTTTATGCGGAGCGGTCATCGACTGGACAGAGCCGTCTGCGGCTGATAACTGCTTAGTGAATGAACTCTCTGGTACACACTCCCCGAATACGTTCTTTGATCGTGGCATCACAGTGGTGACTTACACAGTCACAGATGCTTCTGGAAATGAGTATCAGGAAAGTTTCCAAATCAACATTGTAGATCTGGAAGTACCGCAGCTGACAGCGCCTCCTGCTGATATTCAGGCAATAGCGGATACGGGTTCATGTGGTACGAATATCTCTTGGATAGAGCCTACGGCGACTGATAACTGTTCAGTGCAATCCGTCATCTCAAGTCATGATCCAGAAGACTTCTTTTTAACAGGAACAACAATCGTTTCCTACACTGCACAAGATCCGACAGGAAACATTTCTACAGTTCAGTTCTTAGTAACAATCCTTGATGAAGAAATGCCTACGATTGAAAACATGCCCATATCTGTGGTGGTAGATAACGACCAGGGAGATTGCGGTGCGATTGTTTCATGGGACGAACCCACCATTCTTGATAACTGTGGTATCGCAGCGAGTGGACCTGATCATCAATCAGGATCCTTCTTCGCTGTAGGATCAACATTGGTTACTTATGTAGCCGAAGATGTTTCAGGTAATCAAATCAACGCAGCATTTACAGTTACGGTCGAAGATAATCAGGCGCCTCAGTTCCAGGGCAGTATCAGTAATGCCATTCTCGATACTGACGCAGGAGAATGTGGTGCCGTGCATAGTTGGGTTGCTCCTGAAGTAAGCGAAAATTGCGCTGGCCTTCAAGTTACAACGACTCATGAACCCGGATCATTCTTTACTCCGGGTCTTAATATCGTGACATACACCGCGAGTGACGCAGCCGGAAACGCTACTAGTTTGATGTTTACGGTTGTTGTTCAGGATAATGAAGATCCTGTTATCACAGGTACCCCTGCAAGTATGGATCTTGGAACCGATCTGGATTCATGTGGAAGAGTTGTGAGTTGGCAACAGCCGGTTGCGAGTGATAACTGTGCATTACTTTCTTACAGTTCCACGCATAACTCCGGTGAGTTTTTCCCGGTAGGCGCAACGACAGTGATTTTCACTGCCACCGATACTGTAGGGCATTCCACTTCGACTCAGTTCGAAATCGTAGTGAGTGATAATCAAGCTCCTAGTATCACGCAGATGCCTCAAGACGTTGTTATCAACAGTCAACTTGGTATTTGCGGATCAGGTCATGCTTGGGATCTTCCTCTATCGTCAGATAACTGCCCAGATCATGTCTTCTCGGGGTCACACCTTCCAGGGGATGAGTTCCCAGTAGGAACCTCAACAGTTTCATACACGGCCATCGATCAAGCTGGAAATGTTACTTCTGAAGCATTCTCGATTACCGTTGTCGATATTGAGAATCCAGAAATCATCGGCTTACCTCAGAATATTGATGTCAGTACCGATCCAGATCAGTGCAACGCATTGATTTCATGGATCGAGCCCACTTCTACAGATAATTGCACAATGGTTTCATTCACCTCGACGCACTCAAGTGAGTCGGTTTTTGAAACAGGGACAACCATTGTTACATACACCGCAGAAGACTCTGCCGGACATGTGACGACGGGCTCCTTTGAAGTTGCAGTGACAGACACTCAGTCTCCTGCTTATTCTAGCTCTCCAGGAAACGTACTTCTTGAGAACGCCCTTGGATCATGCGGCGTAACTCATACTTGGGAAGAGCCGACAATACTCGAAAACTGTCCTGATATGGTCGTGACGAGTAGTCATGCCTCAGGAGATTTCTTTGAAGTAGGTACAACAACAGTTGAATACACTGCAACAGATTCCAGTGGAAATGTCACCTTAACGGCATTCGAGGTTGTTGTTGAAGATAATGAGTTGCCACTCATTACGCAAATGCCAGATAGCATCACAAGTGTTAATGATCTCGATTCATGTGGAGCGGTCATCAACTGGATAGATCCTCTGTCTTCTGATAACTGTAGTCTTCTTGAGTTGGTCAGTAGTCATGTCAATGGTGATATATTCCCCATTGGTCTTACAACTGTGACTTACACTGCGACAGATACTGCAGGAAACGTATCCACTTCAAGTTTCGATATCACCGTCGCAGATACTCAGGCACCTCAAATCAGCCAGACGCCTTCAGACGTCGTCATTGATTCTCAGGCTGGTATTTGCGGTTCAGTGTTCGAGTGGACTTCTCCAAGTATCACAGATAACTGCCTCGGGACTAATGTCCACGAGAGTCATTCTTCAGGAACCGAATTCCCGGTGGGTACCACAGAGATCAGTTACACCGCGATTGACGCAACAGGCAATGTCACTCAGAGCTTCTTTAGCGTCACAGTCGTTGACATTGAAAATCCAATGATCAGTGATTTGCCTGAAAACATCTCTGTTGGAACAGATCCTGATCAGTGCAGCGCGATTGTGGAATGGGCCGAGCCTACATTCACTGATAATTGTCAAGTTTCGAATGTTTCGGTTGATATCCCCAGTGGATCAATCTTCGACCTCGGAACAACTACTGTGACATACATGATTACTGATTCAGCAGGTCTTCAGATGACCGCGAGTTTCGATGTCACAGTTGAAGATATACAAGTTCCGATTTTAGAAAACATGCCTTCCAATGTGGTTCTGATCAATGAGCCCGGTAGTTGTGAAAAAATATACACTTGGAATGAACCCACTGCAGTTGATAACTGCCCAAATGTCGAAATGACTTCCAGTCACCAATCAGGGGACTCATTCCCTGTTGGATTGACGATCGTTGAATATCAAGCGTCTGATGCAAATGGATTGAGCAGACAGGTCTTCTTTACTGTTGTGGTAATGGACATGGAAGATCCTGTCATTAGTGGGATTCCAGAAAGCGTGATCATTGAAAATGATCAAGATGCTTGCGGAGCGATTCATTCATGGATCGACCCTGCTGCTAGTGATAACTGCGCAACAATCGGGTTCTCAACCAATCATGCGAATGGATCATTCTTCGATCTCGGTACTACTACTGTGACTTACACCGTCTCGGATCCTTCCGGAAATACGGTGTCTTCTAGCTTTGACGTTACGGTTGTGGATCTGCAAGTTCCAGCATTTGTCACTATGCCAGCGAATGCTTCGATCAACACCGATCCTGGTGTTTGCGGAGCAACCCATACTTGGGACACACCTCAGATCAATGACAACTGTGATTCTGTCAACCTTGCTTCTAGTCATCAATCCGGTGACATGTTCCCAATCGGTGACACGGTTGTGAACTACACAGCACAAGATCTAACAGGAAATGTAATCAGTGACAGCTTTACAGTAACTGTGACAGATTTTGAAGATCCAGACTTCGAAGGAATCCCTGCTACTATTGTGGCCTCGACGGATTCTGGGCAATGCGATGCTGTGATCAGTTGGGTACCGCCAGTACCGGTGGATAACTGTGAGGTTGCAAGTCATTCGATGAGTCATCAGCCTGGAGATACTTTCGCACTAGGAGAAACTACAGTCTTGCTCAGTGCCTTTGATATCTACGGCAATGAGTTTAATACTTCTTTCAAAGTGGTTGTTGAAGATCTCGAGTTACCAGTGATTTCTGGAACGCCGGAATCTGTAACACTTCAGAATATTCCTGGTTTCTGTGGTTCTACCCATGATTGGGTTAGCCCCACGGCGACAGATAACTGCGATACGCTCACAGTGATTTCAAGTCATTCGTCAGGATCAATGTTCCCAACTGGAACAACGACGGTCGACTTTGAGGTTATTGATTTGAGTGGTAATAGCTCAGTGTCCTCATTCGAGATAATTGTCGAAGATATCGAAGCACCTGAGTTCACGACTGTCCCAACAGATTTCACCGCTTCTGCAGATGTTGATCAATGTGGAACAGCAGTGACATGGGCCGAGGCTACGGGTACTGATAACTGTGAAGTCAGTTCGATTGAATACGATAGAGCAAATGGAGCCTTCCTTGAATTAGGTGAATACCCAGTAAATGCAACAATCACCGACATTCACGGCAATAGTGCAACTCAGCAGTTTGTGATCACGGTTGTGGACGATACCCCGCCAGTTATCACCAATATGCCGACTGATATTCTTCTTATTGCTGATAACGGCCAATGTGGTTCTGTTGCGACATGGTCTGAGCCTGCTTCCACTGATAACTGTTCTGGTGAGTTACTCGCCAACAACATCATCTCTGGAAGCTTCTTCATAGTGGGTGATACTCAGGTTTCTTATGTGGCTACGGATGTCTCGGGTAATACAACTACTGAGATTTTCACAGTGACAGTTGTGGATAACCAAGCGCCGACCTTTGAGAATATTCCCGCTGATTTTACAGTTTCGAATGATCTTGGAACCTGCGGTGCTCATGTTTCATGGGCTGTCGAAAGTGCTTTAGACAACTGTGGAATACAGAGCCATGTTTCAAGCATGAACCCCGGTGACCTATTCCCGAATGGCACAACAACGGTACAAATCAACGCAACTGATAATAGTGGAAACAGTGTTTCTGGTTCATTCCAGATCACTGTTGAAGACACCGAAGCTCCAGAAATAGTAAATCTACCCAACGACCTAATCGTGAACTCTGATCAAGGGCTTTGCGGAGCTATCGTCTCATGGGTAGAGCCATTCGCAGTTGATAATTGTGAAATGGCGACTCTGACTAGTTCTGTTCAGTCAGGTACATATCTGACAACGGGCGTTCACTCTGTGACCTATTCGGCAAGTGACGTCTACGGAAATGTCAGAGAAGAAACATTCAGTATCGAAGTTTTGGATTCTGAAGCTCCAGTGATTAGTAGCGGACCGGGGTCAGTTGAGCTTACGACAGAACCCGGACAGTGTGGTGCTTCATTCAGTTGGAGTGAACTCCAAGTTACAGATAACTGTAGCGTTGTTGAGATTACGAGATCGCACGAAAATGGTGCATTCTTCCAGAAAGGCACAACCCTCGTTACCTTGACTGCGACTGACACAGCAGGAGGAAGTATCCAGCACGTGTTCGAAGTGAGTGTCTCAGACAATGAGTCTCCTCAGTTCGGATCAACTCTCGGAGGGGTGTCTTTGACAACCAGCCCTGGTGAATGCGGTTCTCTTGCCTTCTGGGCGGAACCAGAGTTCAGTGATAACTGTGAGATTTCAACTGTTGTCAAATCACACGAGCCGGGAGATTTCTTCCAACTCGGTGAAACTTTAGTGACCTACACACTGACAGATGGTAGTGGAAACAGTTCCAGTATCGACTTCATGGTTCAGATTTCGGATACAGAGTTACCAGTGATTTCTGGTCTTCAATCAGGAATCTCTGTTGTGAATGATATCGGTTCATGTGGAGCAGCAGTCTTCTGGGACAGTCCAGTTGTCACTGATAACTGTTCTATCGCTAGTATCGAATCAACACATCAGTCAGGTGACTACTTCCCCGTTGGAAGTACAGTCGTCACATACAGTGTTGCAGATGCTTCAGATTTGACTTCATCGTTTGAGTTTGTGGTTGTTGTCGAAGACGCAGAAGCCCCAGTGCTTTTGGGAGTACCTTCACAGCAAACCCTTCAGACGGATCAAGGCATGTGTGGCGCGATTGTGTCATGGAGTTCTCCAATGGCCTCCGACAATTGTCAGATCGCAAGTTTGACCTCTGATGTCGAAAATGGAACATTCTTAAACACGGGTAACCATACGATCAACTTTGAGGCTATTGATATACATGGAAATGTCTCTCAAGCTTCCTTCGGCGTTATTATTCTCGACGAAGAAGCCCCTCAAATACTAGACCTTCCGACCACGGTCGAAGGTGTCAATGATGCTGGATCTTGCCAAGGTTCAGTCACATGGGCCGAACCCACGATTTCAGATAACTGTAGTGATTATGTTGTTGTGACCAGTCACCAAAGTGGTGCATCGTTCCCAATCGGGACTACGACAGTGACTTACACTGTGGATGATCTGAGTGGGAACCAAACTTCGGTTGCATTTGAAGTCATCATCTCCGACATACATGGACCTGAAATCGCAGGATTGCCACTCGGGATTTCAACGGACACTGATCCTGGATTATGTATTGCGGTTGTGACCTGGCCAGAAGCCGTCATTGCAGATCTTTGTGATACGCATGTAGTCTCACAGAGCCATCTCTCGGGAGCAGAGTACCCGGTCGGCCTCACTATGGTGAGTTACGTAGCTACGGATGCTGTAGGCAATGTCACTGAGGTCACCTTCCCGATTACTGTCACTGATAACGAAGCGCCACAGATCACATTCATTCCTGAGAATCAGGTGCTCATTGCTAATGAAGATGAATGTTCAATGATCGCGAACTGGGCTGTGCCGACCGCAGTTGATAATTGTGGTATCGCTTCGATCACAACGAGTGCTCTTTCTGGAGATCAATACTCGATTGGTGTCAATACAGTTGAGGTTCTCGTGATCGACGTCAACGGCAATGAGAGCAATGCTGCATTCCAAATCACAGTGGTGGATAATGAAAGTCCTATCATTACAGGTACTCCTGCTGATATCTCTGTTGTTTCAGATCCCACGATCTGCGGCGCAGAAATCACTTGGGTAGAGCCTTCAGTGATTGAGAACTGTGAGTTGTTGGCATTCGAATCTGACCATGTACCCGGCGAAGTGTTCCCGGTAGGTCTCACAATCGTTACCTATGTTGCAACAGATGCCAGTGGTAACAGTTTCTCGGCTTCGTTCACGGTTACGGTGATCGACGAAGAATCTCCGACAATCGAAATACCTGTTCCTGTGATCGTCGAAGCTCCAGAAGGTACATGCGAAGCGTTTGTTGAAGTTCCTCAACTCGATGTCTTTGACCGTTGTGGAGTCGCTCAGATTAGCAATAGCTTTAACGGCACGTCGGACGCTTCTGGTATTTACCCCAAAGGTGAAACTCTGATTCTCTGGTCTGTCTCTGACGCTAGTGGAAACACGTCAACCATAACAGGTGTCGTTAGTGTTCTTGTGGCTGGACCAGACTGTAATAACAACGGAATACCAGATGTTTGCGACCTCAATGATGGAACAAGTGTTGATTGTAATCTAGATGGCATTCCAGACGATTGCCAGGCTGACTGTGACAACGATGGCATTCTTGACGTCTGTGAAATCGAACAGGGTCTCTCCTTAGACTGTAACGGAGATGCTGTACCAGATAGTTGCCAAATCGAATCCGGAATAGAAGCCGATTGTGATAATGACGGACTCATTGATTCCTGTGAAATCATCACAGGTTCTGGAATCGACTGTGACAGCAGTGGCGTCCTTGATTCCTGTGAGATTCTTGCAGGAACCGCTGCGGACTGTAATGGAAACGGACAACCTGATGCATGTGATATTGCGATCGGAGTTGAATCGGACTGTAACCTCGACGGAATAGCTGACGCATGCCAGATTGCTTCTGGATCAGAAACAGATTGTAACGCTAACGGTGTTATCGATTCTTGTGAGTTAGTCAGCGGAACTTCTTCAGACTGTAATGCAAATGGCACTCTTGACGAGTGTGATCTTGCTACTGGAACTGCAAATGACTGCAATGAAAATGATATTCCAGACTCATGCGATATCAGTTCTGGTGTTGCGTTTGACTGTAACTCAAATGGTCAACTAGATAGTTGCGATATTGTTCAGGGTCTTGTCGAAGATTGTGATACCAATAATGTTCCTGACTCCTGCGACGTTTCCACAGGATCTGTTCCTGACTGTAATAGCAATGGAATCCCAGACTCATGTGACCTCGCAAGTGGAGCCAGTGAAGACTGCGATAGTTCCGGAATACCTGATAGCTGTGAGGTCGCCAGTGGGGCTGTCACGGATTGTAATAGCAACGGTGTCCCAGATGCCTGTGATCTTGCAGCAGGTGCCGCAGATTGTAACTCAGACGAAGTTCTCGATAGTTGCCAGGTCGTATCTGGAGAAGTTCCAGATTGTAACAGTAACGGAATCCCGGATGGTTGCGACATAGCATCTGGAACGGCCAATGACTGTGACGATAACGGTGTTCTGGACTCCTGCGAAGTTGGAAATGGTCAGGCTGCAGATTGTAACCAGAATGGAATCCCAGACAGTTGTGATATTACTTCGGGCCTTGAGTCTGACTGTAATGAATCCGGAGTACCTGATAGTTGCGAAGTCTTCGCAGGCACAACGCTGGATTGCAACGATAATGGAATCCCGGATTCATGTGACATTGCGTCCGGTGATTGGCAAGACTGTGACGAAGACGGAAACTTGGATAGTTGTGAGATTCTTGTCGGAACTGAAGAGGATTGTAATGGAACGGGAGTTCCGGATTCTTGTGAAGTTCTTTCAGGAGTTGCCCAAGATTGTAATGGGAACATGGTTCCGGATAGTTGCGATTTGAATAATGGAACCTTGTTTGACTGTGATCTCAACGGTACGCCTGATTCTTGTGACGTCGCTGCAGGTGGAGTCGAAGATTGTAATGGAAACACGATTCCAGATAGTTGTGATCTCGAGAGTGGAGCGTTGTCTGATTGTAATCAGAACGATATTCCGGACTTCTGTGAGATTACTAATGGATCGACTGAAGACTGTAATACCAACATGATCCCAGATTCATGTGAGATTGCCGCTGGAACCCTAGAAGACGTCGACCTTGATGGTGTCCCGGATTCATGTCAGCTCAACTTCCTTCGTGGAGATGGAAATGGTGACGGAATCGTGAATATTGCTGACGGAATATTCCTGTTGCAAAGTTTGTTTGCCAACGGTGGAAATTCGAACTGCATGGACGCTGCAGACGCAAACGACGACGGTTCCGTCGACGTTTCAGACGTGATCAGCATTCTTGGTTACCAGTTTAATGGTACGAACCCACCTCCTGCTCCTTACCCGAACTGTGGCGTGGATCCTGCAGGAGGAACTTCGATGGGATGTATCTCATACACGAGTTGTCCATGATAAATGAGTGAGAAAAGATAGAGCTTTGAGTGGGGATAGGCGACGGTGTTGTGTCATTCGTGACCGCACCGTCGCCATTTTTTGTATGGAGATCTGTCGATAGTTGTTAATCTGCAGTCAGGTTAGTCATATCTTGGATTTCAATCCGGTTCTGTTGCCGATATTTCTGTAAGTTGTTATTTTACAATGTGATAAAAAGTTCCAACTGCGTTCGAATTTGAGGGGAAAGTAGTTCAGGGAGACTAACAAAGTCGGTATAAAATACTGTTAGTAAAGTCCTCGGGATGCCGTTGGGCTCAGACGTTTCGTTAAGAGCCTCCAGGCTCAATGACAGATTTCTGGGTGTTATTCGTATTTGGGGTAGTCCTTGGCTTTGTTTCGTGTCTCAGAGCAGCTTTCGGGAAGTTCCCGAAAAGTGCTGTGAAGACTATAGGGGTGTGTGTTTATAGACCGCTTTATTCAGAGAGTGGGAGGATTTCCCATGCGTATTTTTCTTGGAATGGTCATTGCGTTCTTAATCTTAGCGATGCCGACAACAGTTCTTGCACAACCGTGCGAGCCGACGATTGATTGCAATGCAAACGGGGTAGCTGACTCATGCGATATTACGCAAAATGTCAGCGATGATTGTAATCTAAATGGTGTTCCTGATGAGTGTGATTTGTTGGCACTTACGTCATCAGATTGCGACTCAAATGGAATTCCCGATGAGTGTGAGCCGGTGACGACTTCACTGATTATCGGTGGAACTTCCACAGGAGATTCTGTCATGTCATCCGAATGGATGTTGGTGACGGATCCTGCAGAGCCTCCCCCGGCTGATGAGCCACCGCCTCCTCCTGGAGAGATTGAGCCCGCAATCTTACGTTTGGTGGAAGCCTACAAACGAGTGGGTACCCGTTGGGTTCTTGATGGATACCTAATACCCAATGATCCAACAGATCAGGATAATCTTGATGGTTTCGGAATGAGCATGGCCATATCAGGGGATACCGCAGTCGTGGGTGCCCCTATGAAAAATGGTGATAAAGGTGCTGTATACATATTCCAAAGAACCGAATTTGGTTGGAATAATGTGCAAGTCCTTGAATCTCAACTACCTGTGTTTGGTGATCAGTACGGAGCTTCTGTCGACATGATGGGCACCGATATTGTGATCGGAGCACCTCACGCTCCTCTTGGCGCAGATGGAGATGATCCTCCTGATAACGTAGCAACACCGGGTGGATACATTGAATTATGGTCGCAGACCGGAACAGGTTGGGAGCGCACTGAACGCTTGACGACTTCCAATCCCGTATTGGGTGGTGGAGAAGAAATCGGAACCTCAGTGGCTTTCGCCTCTGGCGGTTGGGTTTTCGCTGGCGCACCCGGCTCAGCACTCTCTGGTACAGTCATCGGGTGGAGAACATTTGGAAACGGATACGTTCCACTTGAATTACTCAGTCCATTCGATGCCACTCAAGGCCATTCTTTCGGTACCCAACTGTCATGGAGTGGAGACACTCTGGTCGTCGGAGCAGATAGAGCGCCAGGCCTGAATGGCCCTGTTGGAGCGGTTTACACCTATTCAAGATCTGAAACTGGGAATGAGTGGAATGCTGGAACAAGGACATCGAGTCCTTCACCGGCAAGTAATGGATATGCCTCAAGTTTGGATATGAATGGGGACCTGATGATCGTGGGTGAACCAAGAGTCGATGCCGCTCGAGGGTTTGCGCACCTTTACCACAGATCCGCAACAGGGGGTTGGGATTTGATGGAATCCCTTCGCCCACTTGCGACAGCAAATGGAAATGCAGTGGGATCTGCAGTTGCCACGAATGGCGAGTGGGTTTTCTATAATGCTCCTGAAATCTTTGCTAATGCCGAATTCCGTGAGATTGAACCTGATTGTAATGCAAATGGACAAGACGATCGTTGTGAGATCGACAGCGGACTTTTCGGGGATTGTAATGGAAACAATATAATTGACTCATGTGATATTTCTTCAGGGTTCTCAACCGATTGCGATGGCAATGGAGTACCGGACGCATGTGAGCTTGCCACTGGAGCAACTGATTGTAACAACAACGGAGTCATTGACTCTTGTGATCTGAATTCACAGCAAAGTACAGACTGCAACAGTAACGGAATTCCAGACGAATGTGATTCTGATTGTGACCAAAATGGCATACCAGATGGATGCGATTTATTAGCTGGAGCAGCCGATTGTAATGCAAATGGACAGATCGATAGTTGTGATATTGCCTCCGGAAGTAGTTCCGATTGTGATGGCAATGGAGCCCCTGACTCATGTGATCTTTTGAGTGGTGCAGGTGACTGTAACGCCAATGGAATCATTGATAGTTGTGAAATTGCAACGACGAGCGGAGACTGTGATAACGACGGTTTACTCGATGCATGTCAACTCGTAAATCAGCCTCACTTGGACTGTAACGGAAACTTCGAGCTTGACGTTTGTGACCTCAGTGCAGGTTTGTCAAATGATTGCGAGTCGGATGGAATTCCAGACGAGTGTCAGCTATCTACGGGTTCCTCTGCGGACTGTAACGGAAACGGTATTCCAGATCATTGTGAACCTGAAGGAGAAGTTGATACGATACCTCCTATCTTTGTTACAACCGTTTCGAATATTACTAAAAGTACTGATCCAAATTCATGTTCAGCACTTGTGGGTTGGTTAACTCCGATTGCTGAGGATGCATGCGACTCCGCTCCGTTAGTGAGCGCAGATCATTTGAACGGGAGCGCGTTTAATCTAGGAACCACGACGGTAACGGTCACCGCAGAAGATAACTACGGTAACTCGACTACGAGTACCTTTACGGTAACAGTCGTCGATGATCAGGCTCCCACGATGACTGGACTTCCAGACAGTTTTGTAATGTCTAACGATGCAGGCGATTGCGGTGCATTGGTAACCTGGGCAGAGCCAGCTTTCGAAGATAATTGCTTAACAGTCCTTAGCAGTTCTGATATTCAGAATACGTCATTCCTTGCAACTGGTACGCACACCGTGACCTACACTGGTACCGATGCTGCTGGATTGTCAGTGAGTGGTTCTTTCGACATCGTCATCAATGATGATGAAAAACCTGAAATCGTCAATCCGCCCCAAGATGTTACTTTGAATACCAGCACTGATGAGTGCGGTGCAATAGTAAGTTGGGATGCTGTTCAGACGACTGACAATTGCGATATATTGTCAGTGACGAGTACGAGAAACTCTGGTGAATTCTTCGACAAAGGAACCACCTCAGTCACGATCCTTGTTGCAGATACAAGCAACAATCAAGTGTCACATACATTCACGGTAACAGTTATAGATGCTCAGGCTCCAACCATGAGTGGGCTGAGTGGCCCGATCGTTGTTCAAAATGATTCTGGACTTTGTGGAGCTACTGTTTCGTGGGATGCACCGCTGACCTTTGATAACTGCCCGGGTGAAATGCTCAGTAGTAATCATGATCCAGATAGTTATTTCGAAGTAGGCGACCACACTGTGACTTACACTGTGATGGATACCAGCGGTCTTTCTGTGACAGGTTCTTTCGATATCACAGTTAACGATAACGAATCTCCAGTCTTCAATACTGCTCCAGCTTCCCAAACATTAGAAGCCTTAGACGGGCAATGCTCCACGCCAGCAATGTGGGATTTGCCAACGATTTCTGATAACTGTGAAGTTCTGACATTGGAATCGACGTACTTATCAGGTCATGAGTTTGAAGTCGGTACTACGACTGTATTGATGACTTTGACAGATAATCACATGAATGCTTCTACGCATGAGTTTGATATTACGGTTACAGATACACAGTCCCCAGTGATCAACAACATCTCCGGCAACCTAAGCGTTGAGAATGATTTGGATAGTTGCGGTGCATTTGTCTTTTGGGATGAACCCACTGCTACTGACAATTGCCCTGGTGTGACGATCTCAGGCGATGAGCCCTCTGGTCAGTTCTTTGCTATAGGTACGACGCATACTGTGACCTACACAGCAGTTGATGCATACGGTGCAACGGTCTCTGATTCGTTCGATATCGTTGTTTCGGATACGCAAAACCCCGAGTTCATTAGTGCACCAACAGGAATCGCGATGACTAGCGATCTGGGTGTCTGCGGAGCTCAGGTGTTCTGGGAAGCGCCGATCTATTCCGATAACTGCGCTATAATGTCGCAGGCTTCGACGCATCAATCTGGTGAAGTTTTCCCGATTGGTACAACCGAGGTCACGATGACGTTGTTGGATGTGAGTTTGAATTCAAGCGCACATTCATTCGAAGTCACGGTTCTAGATAACGAAGCTCCAACACTTTCAGGAATGCCAACAGAAATCTCGGTTTCAAGTCAACCTGGACAATGCAGCGCTTTTGTAAGTTGGGATGAGCCTAGACCGCTAGACAATTGTGCTGAGGTGACAATGACGAGCAGTATCGCGAATGGTAGTGAATTTGAATTAGGTTCAGCCCTCGTCACATACACAGCAACAGATGCTTCGAACAACTCTTACCAAGAAAGTTTCTTGGTTACGGTCACTGACGAGGAAAACCCTGAGTTTGTGGATGCACCAGCAAGCGTGACTATCGATTCACTTCCTGGTCAATGTTCAGCATTGGCGGCATGGGCCGACCCAGTTGTCGGTGACAATTGTGGTGACACGACTCTTAGCGTGAGTCATGCATCTGGAAGTAACTTCAATGTTGGATCTACATTTGTCGCTATGTTCCTATCGGACTCCAGTGGTAACACAGTTCAGCATGCATTTACTGTGACCGTTGTTGATACAGAGTCTCCGGTTCTTTCTGGGATTCCCATGGATATGAACCTTAATTCTGATACAGGTGAATGTGGTGCTACCGCAAACTGGGCACTTCCACAGGGAAGTGATAACTGTGGCTTAGGTGACCTTTTGGGAAGCCACCAACCTGGTCAATTCTTCCCCACCGGTTCAACAACTGTCAGTTACTCACAAGCGGACTCTAACGGAAATCTCGCAACTGGTTCGTTTGTTGTGACTGTTCAGGATACGGAAGCACCGGTAATCACAACTTCAGGGAATATCGATATCAATGCGCCTGAAGCGATCTGTGCAGCAGAATTGACAGTACCTGTGCCAGCAGTTTCTGATAACTGCGATGTTGCTGAGATCACTAACGACATCAATGGAGGAGGTCCTGTTTCAGGAGTCTTCGAATTCGGTGTCACCGTCATTAACTGGACAGCGACTGACAGCGCTGGCAATAACAGCACAGTGCAGCAAACAGTCACCGTCTCTGTACCTCTTGACGATTGTGATAACAGTGGAACACCAGATGTTTGTGATATCGCGAGTGGCATTGCCAGCGATTGTAATGGGAATGGTATTCCGGATAGCTGCGACTTGCTGACAGGTGTTTCTGAAGACTGTAACAGTTCTGGAGTACCGGATAGTTGCGAGGTCGCTGCTGGATCTGCTCAAGATTGTGATGGTAACGGTACGCCTGACGAGTGTGATTCAGACTGTAATGGCAATGGTAGTCCTGACGCTTGCGATGTGAACTCCGGAAGCAGTCTTGACTGTAACGGAAATGGAACACCCGACGAATGTGATCTATCTTCTGGATCTAGCCAGGATAGTAATGGAAACGATACACCAGACGATTGCGAAGCCAAGTTTAGAAGAGGTGACGCAAATGAAGATGAAACCGTAGACATTGCTGACGCCATCTTCATGCTCTACACATTAATGTTGGGCGGTCCAGAGTCTGGGTGTGCTGACGCTACAGATGCAAATGATAGTGGTAGTCATGACATCGCAGATATCATCTTCGTATTGAACTACCAGTTCACAAATGGAGCTCCACCCGCTTCGCCGGGTGTTGAATCATGTGGAGTTGACGGTACCCCAGACGATGGCTTGGGCTGCGATCAGTATGGAGGATGTCCATAATCGTAATGTCGATACCTCGACTTATTACATATTGTTAAATAGGTATTCTTTGTTTACAGTTATGCACAAAAGTGGTATAACAAACTTAGATGACTTTAGGGGGTTGTTATCTCAACACTATCGTTGGGGTAACAACCTTTTCTTTTGGTGAGAAACGTAAGTCGAATCTGTTATTAGATATATGGGTAAGTATCCATAGGACTGAATGAGATTTTAGAAAACTTTATTGTTTGTAAGAGGATTGAGATCCTTAAGTATTGGATGGTGTGTGTTATGCGTATGTATATTGCTCTGATGTTGACATGCTTTTCTCTGTTGTCACTAGATCAGCTTGCTGCACAGGATTGTTCTCCCGTCATCGATTGCAATGGAAATGGCCAGGAAGACTCCTGTGACATTGCTCAGGGTTTAAATGGAGATTGCGATCTCAATGGAATTCCTGATCAATGCGATATCGATGCCTCGTTGCTCGCTGATTGCAATATGAATGGCCTTCTCGATGTGTGTGAGCCTGTCGCACCTGCTGCGACGGGAGGTACTGCTACTGGCAGTATCCTCATGTCAGGAGACTACCTTTTGGTTTGTGATCCTGCCGGTCCGCCAGCAGATGATGATGGTGCACCAGCACCCGCAATCCGATCTATTGAAGTTTATAAAAGACTCGGGACGTCTTGGCGCCCAGATGGAACCCTTGTTCCATTAGATGAAGATACCTTCGATGGTTTTGGTGCTTCGATGGCCATGTCGGGAGATGTTGCTGTTATTAGTGCGCCCAACAAAAATGTAAATATGGGAGCCGTATACATCTTTGAGAGACAAGAATTAGGTTGGACTCAAACCCAGGTTCTTGAGGGCAGTATACCTGCTGAAAATGATCACTTTGGAACATCTGTAGTCATCAATGGCGGAACGATAGCCGTTGGTGCTCCTCAGACGATTCCAGATAATGACGACCCCGTAGATGCTGATATAAATAATCCCAGTGGCTTTGTTGAAGTCTGGGATCATAACGGCATCGACTTTGAGAGAACCAGCATTCTGTCGAATACCGATTTGTTAAATGGAGGTGGCGAGGAAATGGGTGGAACCATGACTCTCACTGACAACAATTGGCTCATGATTGGTTCTCCATCTGATGGTCCTCCAAGCGGATCAGGTAGAGTGCTCGGATACCGAGATTTGGGAACGGGCTGGGAACTAGTCGAAGAACTATTCACTGTAGATAGTCCTGTTGGCGCAGGATTTGGTCGTGGATTATCCTGGAATAATGGAACTCTTGCGATTTATGCAGAGGCGGCTTTGGGAGATCCTATTGATGGTCCTAGAGTGGGTGCTGTTTATACTTTCGAAAACTCCGAAGATGGTAATTCATGGAATCTTTCTGATCGTTTGATCAGTGCAGATGCTGCCAGCCTTGACTTCGGACTGAGTATGCAAGTCAGTGGCGACCACCTGATTATTGGTGATCCTTCTGCTCAAAACTCTACTGGTATTGTTCATCTCTATCATCGTATGGCGGATGACACATGGGCTCTTTCTTCTTTAATTCAACCAGGGGGAACTGCTGTCGGAGATAATTTGGGCGGGGCCGTGGGTTCAAACGGAGATTGGATTGCTTTCTCTTCTGATGGAGTGAACACCGTTATTGAACACCGTGAAGTTGTTCCAGATTGTAATGAAAATGGTGAAGATGATCGTTGCGAAGTCAGATCTGAATTAGTTCCGGATTGCAATGGAAACATCATTCCAGATTCCTGTGACATCGTGAGTGGTTTAGAGTTGGACTGTGATGGCGATGGTGTACCAGACGCGTGTTTCCTCGCCTCTGGAGGACCCGATTGCAACAATAACGGTATCCCGGATTCTTGTGATATCGACAGCGTGCAAAGCCTTGATTGCAACCTCAATGGAATCCCAGACGAATGCGAAGGCGATTGCGATCAAAACGGAGTCCCCGATGATTGCGACCTTGCAAATGGAACTCCTGACTGTAACTCAAACTTGATACCAGATAGTTGTGATATTGCAGCTCAGTTTGATACTGATTGCGATCTGAATACTGTTCCTGATGGCTGCGACCTTGCAGGTGGTGCGGCAGATTGCGATGGAAATATCATTCTTGATAGCTGCCAAATCGCTACAGATCCTTCATTGGATTGTGATTCCAGCCAAGCCATCGATTCTTGTGAGTTGTTGGCAAATCCTGGTCTAGATTGCAATACGAATAATACGATTGATAGCTGCGATATAGCGGGTGGTACTTCGCAAGATTGTGATACCAACGGAACGCCAGATGAGTGTCAAATAGCTTCCGGATTCTCGATCGATTGTAATTCCAATGCGATTCCGGATGAGTGTGAAGATCCTTTCTTGGAATCTACTCCTCCAGTATTCACAAGTAGTGTTGCTAATATTTCACTCAATACGGAGCCGAATTCATGTACCGCAGCGGCCTCATGGATTAATCCGAGCGTCACTGATAATTGCACTGAAACGCCGAATATTACATCCAGTCATGTGAATGGCGGACAGTTTAATCTTGGTCTCAATCTTGTGACTTTGACCGCCACTGATGAGCATGGGAACAATTCAACAACGACCTTCTCTGTAACTGTGACGGATATCGAAGTTCCAACCATTAGTAATCTTCCGGGTCCGATCTCGGTAAATAATGACCAGGATGCCTGTAGTGCGGTCGTCAATTGGACTGAGCCTACCTTTGCAGACAACTGCTCTGTATCAACTAGCGGATCAGACCTACCGAGTGGTTCTACATTTAATGTTGGAACTCACACCGTGACCTACTCTGGATCCGATGGTTCTGGAAACCCTGTTTCCGCCTCTTTCCAGATCACGGTTCTAGATAATCAGGCACCGACATTTACCAGTGCACCTAGCAATATGGATATGTCGAACGATTTAGATAGCTGCGGAGCGATTGTGAACTGGGAGAATGCAATTCCAGATGATAATTGTGGAATCCTTTCGACGAACAGCAGTCATCAGTCTGGGTCATTCTTTGCTACCGGTTCGACTGAAGTCACAGTTACAACTACCGACACAGCAGGGATTTCAACAGAGCACTTGTTCACAGTCACGATTAATGACACGCAACAGCCAGCATTGTTGAATATGCCTGCGGCTATGAGCGTGAATAATGATCTAGATGAGTGTGCTGCAGTCGTGAATTGGGTTGCTCCTGGAACCTCAGATAACTGCGCGGGTGAAACTCTTCAAGGTAGTCATGAATCTGGAATGTCATTCGCTGTTGGAAGCCACACAGTGGAGTACACAGTGACAGATACTTCAGGCCTGACTGCGGCGGCCAGCTTCACTATTACGGTGACAGATAATCAGTTGCCGGTATTTGACCAAGCACCCATGGATATGAATTTGACAACTGGGCTGGGTACATGCGAAGCAGTGGCCAACTGGGATTCTCCTGTAACGTCAGATAACTGCCTTGTTCAGTCAGTGTCTTCAACTTTTCAATCCGGAGATAGTTTCGGTGTGGGATCACATTTGGTCGAGATGACTCTTGAAGATAATCATGGGAACTCTCAGCAGCATCAGTTCAATATTGTTGTTCAAGACTTGGAGCAACCAGAGTTCTCTGGAATGCCGACGAATATTGAACAAGGAAACGATCCGGACTCATGTGGAGCCACGATTACGTGGACTGCTCCGACCTCATCAGATAACTGTGCTATCAACACTCTCGGCAGTGACGTTGCCAATGGAGCCTTCTTCCAGTTGGGAACAACGACTGTTACCTACACAACGGAAGATGTGAATGGAAATGTGAATAGCGCTTCGTTCGATGTCATCATTTCAGATGTGCAAGCACCAGAGATTTCAAGTCTGAGTGGAGACATTACTTCATTCAACGATTTGGGAGAATGTGGCGCAGCAGTGTCATGGTCTGAGCCTAGAGCCACAGATAACTGCGATATCGCTTCCTTCACGAGTACGCATGCTAGTGGTGATTTCTTTGACCTGGGTTCGACATTAGTTACTTACACCGCGACTGATAACAGTGGAAATGACCTGAGTGGGTCGTTCACGATTACGGTGAGTGACAATGAGAACCCCTCTATTGTTGGCGATCTCCCGGATATGAATGTTCTTACTGATCCAGATCAGTGTAATGCTGTTGTTTCTTGGACAGATCCTTCAGCTTCGGATAACTGTGCGGGCGCTTCCATTGCAGGTGACACATTGAATGACAGTGTATTTGAACTAGGTACAACCGAAGTTTCATATACAGCAACCGATGCTTCTGGAAACTCAGTTTCGACCAGTTTCTCTATCACAGTTGAGGACGGCCAATCACCGCAGTTTATCAGCGCACCAGGAGACGTAACACTTGTAACAGAACCTGGTATTTGTTCAGCGTCACACCAATGGGCTGATCCTGAAACTTCTGACAACTGCTTAGGAATGACAATGAATACGTCCCATGCTTCTGGCGCCGATTTTGGTGTTGGAAACACGGATGTAACAATGTTCCTGACGGATGGTAGTGGAAACACTGTGCAGCACACATTCACGGTTACTGTCAACGATGAAGAAGATCCTCAGTTGAATGGGGTTCCGACTGACATCATTGTTTCGAATGACGGGGGTGTATGTGGCGCGAATGTATCTTGGGCAGCACCTCAGGGCTCAGATAACTGTGCTATGGGTGATCTTGCTACTACAGCCTTGCCCGGAGACTTCTTCGAGCTGGGCACGACGACTGTGACGTACTTAGGAGCAGATGCCAGTGGCAATGTTACCTCTGTTGATTTCACAGTAACGGTGAATGATGATGAAGGACCTGTGATTGCAACATCGGGTGATGTCACGATTGCTTCTCCAGAATCGAATTGTGGTGCAACCGTATCGATTCCCGCTGCTACTGCTTCAGATAACTGTCAAGTAACGAGTCTGACCAATGATATTAATGGCGGCTTAGATGCCAGTGGTGAATATCCATATGGCACGACAGTTGTGACATGGACAGCAACTGATAGCGCTGGAAATACGAGTAGCGTTGAACAAAGCATCACAGTGACTGTTGATATGACAGATTGTAATAACAACGGTTCTCCTGATGTTTGTGAAATCGCAGATGGGACCACAGTGGATTGCGACGGAAACGGTATTCCGGATAGTTGCGATCTTTCTAGTGGAGCCGCTCAGGATTGTAACTCTTCAGGTATTCCGGATAGTTGTGAGATAGCCACCGGTGCTGCTCAGGACTGCGATGGAAATGGCACGCCAGACGAGTGCGATACAGATTGTAATGGAAACGGTGCTCCTGATGCCTGTGATCTGAGTAGTGGTGCAAGCCAAGACTGCAATGAAAACGGACAGCCGGATGAGTGCGATCTTTCCGCTGGCAGCAGTCAGGATACAAATGGAAATGATACACCGGATGAGTGTGAGCCTCAGTTCAGAAGAGGCGATGCCAATGAAGACGGTGCCGTTGATATTGCTGACGCCATATTCATGCTCTACACACTAATGTTAGATGGTCCAGAGTCTGGGTGTAAAGATGCGACCGACGCAAATGATAGTGGTACGCATGATATTGCTGACGTGGTCTTTGTTCTCAGTTATCAGTTCAGTAATGGAGCTACTCCTCCAGCGCCTGGCGTAGATAACTGCGGAGTTGATGCCACCCCAGATGACGGAATGAGTTGTGAGAACTACGGAGGTTGTCCGTGATCACAATACACTAGTGATAGTGTTGACTCATATATCAGGGCCCGAGTATCTATTACTCGGGCCCTGATTTTTTTTGAATGGACAGGCGCAAAATATTCCTAGGCTCAGATGCATCCTAGGTTCTGTGTACTCTTAGGTATTGTTTACTCTTCGACTTCGGTCTCTTCTTCAACCTTCGGTGCGATGATGTCGAGGGTGTCGAGAAGAATATGTGAGACCGCTTCGATGTCGACAAGCTCGACATGATTTTGTTCTTCCAGATTATGGAAAACGCTGATCATGGCTTCTCGGAAGTCTGCGTCGAGAGCTTCTCTCTTATCTTCCGGAACATTTTCAAAATCAGACTCATCTTCCATCTCTTTACCGAAGTGCTTTTGTTCGAGATGACTTTGCAGTCCCTCAAAAGCTTCAACGAGTTGAACGACGCTGTTTTGTATATTTTCGTTTTCCGACATTTGATCACTCCTCTTTCATTCTCTAGTTCGAGGTAATTTGCAATTCCCTGAGGGATCCGTCCACATAAAAAGCTCCGGAAGTCCCAAGTCGGGGCCTCCGGAGCCGTTATTTTCAAATTATCTCGTATCTCGATCCCAAGGGAGCGCTCAGAAGGAGCTCACTTGGTCTTTTTGGCGGCCTTGATCTTGGCGATTGCCGCAGAAGGATTCTTGGTAACTTTGCCCACGCAACCCTTACAGCATACAAAAACGAGAGTGTTTCCGACGATCACATGCTTGGGCTTGCCCATGCTATCGAGTTTTTCGTCACTGATGACACAGGTCGTTAGAGGGTAGTCTTTTTTCTGAGCGTTTAGGATTTCTGTATCCAACTTCATGAAAGTCGGAGCAGGATTTTTTACGAGCTTGCGAGCACAGCCACCACAGCAGACTCGTACAAGTCTATTATTTACGACCACGTCTTTTGTTTTTTCACCGAGTGGTTCTCCGGAAAAAACACATGTATTGATGGGGTACGAAGACTTCTGTTGCTTGATTATCTTCTCGTCAACTTTTGCGAGGTATTTTTCTGGAGTCTTCTTGAATGAAGGCACGCATCCTTTGCAGCAGAATTTGACTTGGCGTCCTTCATGGACATAAACGATGGGCTCGCCCATTGAGCCCAATTTTTTGCCTGCGACTGCGCAGGTATCGAGCGGGTAACTCTCGGAAGCAGGAACCGCTTTATCTAAAGGGGCGGTACCTGTCATGACGATGGCAAGAAGTAGTGTCAACATTTGGAATCCTTTTCATTGATTGAGGGAACGCAGTTCGTTCCTGAGTCCAACTAACATGTGTCAAAGTGTACTTGAGGATCTGATACAAACAAAAAAAAGATAAGCCAGAATCGTTTTGAGTGCTCGAATTTGAGTTATTCGCTCTCTTGTGGCTCAAGGGTGTCTTTATTCAAAACGGTGATCTTGCATTTGACGGCGAAATGATCACTGAAACCTTCTTCCCACTTTCCCCGGAATTTCCGGAATCGGGCAGGCTTAGAGGCATTCTGCGGGGTATCGATCATGAATGCTGGAGCATGAACCGAAACGCTA
Organism: Planctomycetota bacterium; assembly: GCA_016776905.1. Taxonomy (GTDB): domain Bacteria; phylum Planctomycetota; class UBA8108; order UBA1146; family UBA1146; genus UBA12191. The sequence continues at coordinate 29,145 of JADHSM010000019.1, forward strand.
TCAGCGACGAGAGCTACTCCTGATTTGTCCAATAACCCAGGCGAGACAATGATTTGGTCGAAACAATTCCAGGTCCAACCCGTCCAGTAATAGGAAGTTCCACTATCGGAAGACCGTGCAAACTTCCATGAAGGATTCCAAAGATATGGAGAAAAGGTAGAAGTGTTTCCTTTTTTGATGGAGATATTGGAAGGGTGAACAACGGGGCGTAATTCTCGCACCGCTTTCAGAACTTCTCTCACCGATGGATCCCAGGGGTCGTCGTTCAGGTCACCTAGAACGATGATTTCTTTAGTTGGGTTTTTCTGTAATAGGTCGTCGACGATTTTCCTGACAGTGGATGCTGCTAAAATTCTGCGAGGAGTACTTTTCTCTCTGCCGCCATATCGGGAGGGCCAATGGTTGACGAGAAATGTGATAGGAACTCCAGAGATGGACAGTTCCGCTTCGAAGACTCCTCTTGTCGTTCCATTCCCTTCACCCAGATCGATGGTGTGAAGAGTCGGCCCTGATTCAATCTTGAATGGGGCCTTATAGAGGAGTCCAAGGTCGATCCCGCGACGATCCGGGGAATCGGTGTGAAGGATCGACCAGTTATCTTCTATTAAGAGAGGATGCTCTATGAGGTCTTCAAGAACACGCCTGTTTTCTACTTCACAGACGGCCAGAACATCGGTCTCCATCGATTTCACAGCTTTGGCGAGATTATCCAATTTTCGACGGTATCGTGCTTCGTCCCATTCTTTCTCGGGCAGGAACTCATCGTCGCCTGGGTTGTTGGGATCGTCCTCGAAATCGAATAGATTTTCCAGATTCCAAAATGTAACGGTATGACTAGCAGGGGGGGGCTCCGACAGATGGGGGTCTGCCTCGTAGAAGTGACTGGAGCAGGATATAGTGAGCAGGAGTGTTGAGATCAGTAGATTCATGTGAATTCTCGTTTCCAAGGATCAATTCCTTAGTCGGTATCGTCGCTTCAATCAGCGATGGAGGCAACACAGAGTCTTGAGGAGTTCTTCCCCGATTTGAAGAAATTTGATTGAATAAGCACAACAGACAACCCGATTCGAACAGGAGCCGAGATGAAATTCGAGATCAGTAAGCCAGTATTCGCTTTATTTATGGGAGTGATGTTTGGTATCGCCGTCGGAAGCCTTCTGGGAGGAACTGTCGTGGCAAGCCAGAATGGGCAAGATGGTTTTTCGCGATTGTTCGGTGTATGGCAGGCTGGTGTGGTAGAGGAAACCCACGATATGTCAGTTGGTTATGATGTTTCAGGTAAGGAAAGATCTCGAAAGACACTTGAAGAGCGACGCGAACTTTTGGCAGTACCAAGTCACTACGGTTCTCTCGTCGGAGTCACCGGAGGAGTTGAGCAGTCGGTTCTCTGGTATCAGGATAACGCGGGTGTCATCAGAAACGTATTGATCGAAGGAGCTGGATTATCTCCGTTGAGAATCGACCCAAAAGAGACCTTTAAACGTAAAGCGAAAATGATTCAGCGATAGAGTCAGGATTTGTGAACAGTCTTGGGTTCATCTTGAAGAAACAGGATCAGTTCGTCTGCTCTTTCTCGGGCATCTTTTTCGCCCATGGATATAAGGGCCTGAACATACTCTGGTTGGAACATGAGTAGCGACAACAGATCGCTGCCCTGTGAATCTTGTGTTCCTAATCCTCGCTCCATGAATCGGAATGGACCCGGCAGATCAGGTTCGAATTGACCTGCGAGTAATCCAGGATCTTCTGAGGGGCGTGCCGTCAGCATGTCCACGGGACGAAAGCCCATACGGTCTTCTTCAGGTAACTTTTCTAACAGTTTATTAAATCGTTGAACATTCGTGGCGTCGTAGTCGAGGGAGTCTAGGAAGATGGCGTTCATCAATACACCTGCGACCTGAGCTGGGGGAGGGTAGGAACCTTCCGTCTCGATGGGAGGAAGTGTTCCGTTTGGGAGATATCGAGTAGAGATCGCGAGTATTTTTTCTGCACCCAAGTGCATCGCAGGAGACAATGGCGTGGTTAATCGAACCCCGCCGTCACCGTGCCAACAACCTTCGACTTTGACCGCCGGGAATACCAGCGGGATAGCACACGAAGCGAGGATGTGGTCTAGGCGAATCTTTGTTTCAATACCAGATCGATTTGTTCGTTGCCAAGGATGGGCGTCGTTGCCGTGAATCCAAGTTACAGAACGACCACTATCATAGTCAGTTGTAGTGATGGCTAAGGCGTCGAGTTTTCCTCGCAATATGTTTTCCTCGATGCCAGGAATCTTACCATTCGCAAGGCATTGGGTTTCATTGGTCAAATATTTGCGCAGAGGATTTGTATCTACGAGGCCGCGAATAGTAGGCGCAAGGGAACTTCCTCCACTGAGAAGTTTGAGCCCCCATCGAGTCACCATGCTGGCGAGTGAGAAAGTACTCGCTTCGAAAACCTGATCTACGGTTAACTTTGACCACAGTTTTTTTAGGTCTGAGGAGGATTCTGCCAAGGATCCTTGATGCCTCGCCAAGTGGACAGCATTGATGGCTCCCGCCGAAGTGCCGCAAAGGATGGAAAATCGAAAGTCAGGAATTCGTTTGCCAATGTACCTCAGGAAGCCGGCCTGGTAGGCAGATCGGGCTCCTCCACCACCAAGAACTAGTGCTATCTTCCTTTTACCCGACATCTCTAAGCCACTTCCCGGTGTCACTTCATCAACGAAATACCTCATCAAAGGATTCCATCTTTATGAATTCTTGGCACATCGGGGGTCTGCTGGTTGCGGGCGCGGGGTGATCATGGCTTCATTATAGGAATTCAACGGTAGGGTAGCGGAGTTCAAAAGGCTGAATTTCGGTGTGATCTGTATCAATGATCAATGAGTCTGATGGGTTGGGAACTGATTTGCTTTCGATTGTGATTCCGGTCTGGGATGGAGCAAAATTTCTGGGGTCAGCCGTCGAGGCCACTCTGGAATATGTGGACTCTCTAGACGAGGACGCAGAGGTCATCGTCGTTTCGGATGGATGCACCGATAATCCTCAGGAGGTGATGGCGCATTTATCTCATCGGGATAAAAGAGCCAAATTCATCATCCTCGACAAGCATCGCGGCAAAGGAGCTGCAGTCAGAGCCGGAGTTCTCGCAGCAAAGGGAGACTTTGTTGCCATGTTGGATGTCGATCTTTCAGCCCGCCCGGAAATGATATCAGTGCTGCAAAAAAATATGGAACCAGAAGTTTCCATCGTTTGCGGATCCAGATCTATTCCGGGTGCGGATCTCCCTGTTCCTCAAAAGTGGCACCGTAGATGTGCAGGATATGTATTCAGCAGCTTGGTCCATTTCTTCTCTGGCATACAGGTTCAGGATTCTCAGTGTGGCTGTAAACTCTTTAGGTCTGAGCACCTCAAGCCTATTTTCGTGGGTTTGAAGACAGAGGGATTCGCGTTCGATGTGGAAGTACTGCTGAAAGCAGAGCAGTCAGGCCTCGTGGTCAGAGAAGTCCCCATTACGTGGTCAGATTCCGGAGAGAGTAAGGTTCGATTCATTCGTGATGGAATGAAGATGCTTTGGACAGTCCTGACCCTCAGACGAAGATAGATCTGTGCACTTGGCGTCGAGTTGGTGGATAGGAAATCGATCAGAAGATAAAATCGAGTGATTCGATCCGACTGCTCAGGTGATTTCGATGAGTTTCATTCTTCGAATCTCAAATCCAAGCCTGCGGTAGAGACGTCCTTGAGAGGTTTTAATGAACGGTTCAGCGATCTACATATGGATCATCATAGTGGTCATGCCATTGGGCTTGATTTCCTGCGGACCCACCTCTCCTGGCCCAGATCCCGAGCCTGCTCGCCAAAACTCCTCCATCGAAAAAACAACCACCCTAGAAGGCGGCTCCGTCAAGCCAGAAGAGGTCGGGGGTCACTCGCAGGGAATGACGCCGGAACAGATCGAGGGCCTTTCAGGAGCTCCTGAGGAAGCCTCTTCATATCCTCTTCCTGACCTGTCATTAATGTCAGAGGCCAGTTTTCAGCGAAATGCGAAGATGGGCCGATTGGTTGCAAGGCAGAGGTGCATTCTTTGCCACAAGATCGAAGGTCGCGGGGCGATATTGCAGCCTCCACTGATCCAGGTCTCTATGCGCAGGCTAGACCGTATGAAGACGTATGATTCACATCTGGACCAGCTCAGGACCAGCGACCCCGATCGTTACTCTTCAAAGAAAGATCTCTTTGAAAAGATCACCGCAGAAGCAGATGTCCTGCGAAAAATGCAACTTTGGCTGGGTGGATACCTGAGGCGCCCGACCTTTGACAATTCACAGGCAAAAATGCCCTTGCAAGTTCTCAAACCTGTAGAAGTGGATCAACTTGCCTGTTATGTCATCCAACTCGCTATTGAGGGCTATCAACAGGGTGAAGCGCCACTCGAAGACTGACATTACTGTCCTATATATCATCGGACTCAACTGTCAACTCCGACAGTCATACGATGAATGGCGATTGCGGATCTCAGAAAAATAGGTGAAACAGTATACCTCTGTTGTCTCAAGTACCGGAGGACTCGGCAGGGGTAGTCGATTTATTGGCGATAGATAACCTAGGCATATTGAGTTTCTCTTACGCGTGTTTCTGCTCTTCGGTCTGACTTCGGGGGACGTCAACCGACTCGCTGTAACCAGCAGACAGAAGCAATCACTGCGGTTCCTCACCGCAGCACTTCGCGGGAGAAGCGGGGGACACCAGTGACGATTAAATATCGTCACCTACCTTCTGGTCCACTTCTCGGGCCGGAAGGTTTTTTTATGCCTTAAGTTTTGCCTTTTGGGAACCGTCGAAATTAAACTCCGGCGAGGCCTAGATCGCTTTCATCGAGAAGGTTAAATCCGTCATCGAGAAGCAAGTTACGGGAAGTTTCATTTTCATCGACATGGATAACGAGCACGCCGAATCCATGGGGGCGAGTCAGCATAGGGTATGCATAGTGGATGTTGATTTCAGCCTGAATAAGACTGCGGCAGATCATCCGGATTCCAGCTCTCTCATTGGGAACCTCTACGGCCAGAATAGGGCTGACAGATGTTGGAACATCATTTTCTTCCAGAGCTCTATATGCGGTACCTACCCGGTCGACGATGAGTCGCACGATGGCGTGATCTGCACTGTCGACGACAGACAGAGCATGAACCAGAATATCCTCTGCAGTGAGGTATCTGAGGACTTCCCTGAGCTTGCCTACCCGATTATCGAGGAAGAGACTCAACTGTCGGACATATGGATCCGTGTAGTCTTTTTCTGTCTTAAGCATTCAGGAATCCCACATTTTCCAATGATAGAACCGGCACGATGGCCGGGGTTCTAATGATCCACTCGAAAGAGATTAGAATCTTCCGGTGGGACCGCCACCCTGATTGTTGCCACCCGAGTTGTTGCCACCCGAGTTGTTGCCGCCAGAGTTATTGCCGCCAGAGTTATTGCCGCCAGAGTTATTGCCGCCGCCGCCACCGCCTCTGCCACCTCTCCAACTGTCCTGGGGAATCTCAAGGTACTGCTCATATTGTGCGCTGGTCAGAATCCCTGCGATTTCTTCATTTTGCTCTTCGCGAACACTATTGATGAGGTTTCTGGATTCTCCTCTGTCGAGGTTCATTTCTCTGGATTCCATCATCAACTGCATTCTCTCCGAAGAGTGATCGATCATGAGGGTTGAGAAATCTTCAGCAGTTCTCCCTTGAAGGCCGAGCTGATCTGCGATTCGATCGGCGCGCTCTTGGGTTCGCTCAGCCATGCGGTCTTGCCACCGTTGCATTTGCTCTTCCCGTTTTTCTTGTTCAATCGACTCTAAAGTATCTCTCACCTTTGAATCGAATTGATTCAGGTCAAGAGCAGCGACGCCTTCGCCGGAAGCGGCATTTGCATTTCTTGGAACTTCTCTTGCGATGGCCTGCATGCTCGCGCTGTCTTGGGCAAGTTTGTAGGCAATCGCTTCGACCAATGCGTCAGGGATATCCGACGGAATCGCTTCGCTATCACTCATATCGGAAACGAGAAAGTTCGAAGTGGGCTCAGGTCTCTCTTCAACAGAAGTGAGTCTGGCTTCAAGAACTTGAATCTTGTTTTGGAGCATCTTGATGGAGTTTGCAGATTCTGAAGCCTCGTTCAGAGTGTTTACAAGAACTGCAGTACCAGCAAGGGTGATCACAGTTAAAATGGTGAGAAAGATTTTCATGTTTTCCTTTCAGGAACAAAACTGTGAGTTGCCTCACCACAGTTCGTAAGTGGGCCACTCATCCTGAGAACCCCAGATTCAATCTGGAGTTACTATTCCGCTTTGAGGATCTTATCTATTTGGTCGTTGCAATCCTTCAACAATTTGTCCGCTTGTGCTGAAATTTGTGCAGTTTCCTGCTGAATTTGCTCTTTCCATGAAGAACTCTCGATTTCTACGAGATTTACCCGAACGTTGTAGAGAGCACTTTCTACTCCGGCACGAGCCATCCAGCCCGCTGTTCCAGCGTCAGTGATACCTGCAGGGAGACCTCGATATGTCGCGTCCCGTGCGAGAGACAAGACTTCGAGACAGAGCTGAGCAGTGTTCAGGGGGACCTCGGTAGCATGACGATAACCGTCCTGAATCGCCTGATGTCTCTCCGCTGATTGGGTTTCTGTTCCCTGGGGTAATCGCATCGCCGCAATCACATCTTCAAAAGCGGCGGTGTCGGCATCTACGGCCCGGAGAAGATCGTCTTTCAGTTGTTGAGCTTCTGTCGCGATCTCTTCCATCTCCGACTGTCGCTTTCGGTATTTCCGTTTTCCAAAAGTCAGATTAGCGACCATCGATGAAAGAGCAGCAGCCAAAGCTCCGGCCAGTGCCGCGATGGATCCTCCCCCAGGCGCTGGCGAGTCTCTTGAAACTTCATCCGTAAATGCATGGACCTCCATGCCCGTAAGAGTTCCACGAGTGGTTGGAAGTCCTAAAACAGAAGCATCGACGTCGAATGGCGAGATGTCGGATAGTCCTAATGACTGGACGGCGGTAGCGATGATATCCCCCACGGGAATACCACAACTTGAAGCCTGAGTTCGCAGATAATGTTCTCCGCTTTCTCTAAGGGCTTTGTAAGGAACAACCCCTACGAGTTCTGAACCGGTAACCACGAGGCCTCGGGAGTCTGCTAGTTCACGACAAGCATCGACGACGTGATGCATATTGGTGATGTTGAAGTCGGTGAGATTGATAGAGATTTGTGCACGACCATATTCTGGAATCACCCAACCCACAGCACGACAATGCTGGAAAGTGCCGCGCTTCATTACCATTTCCCCATCGAGGGAGTTCATGTCCTGCTGGAAAAAAGCGGTTTCTTTATCAAGGGTAGTTCCATTTTCCTGCAAGTGTTGATCAAGTGCCTCGCGAGATGGGAACACCTCTCCGGTCAAATTGGATGGCCAGTGCTGTTTCTCTTCAGAGTAGCGGAGCAGTTGGCCACTGGAGTAATAAGGTGTTTTCTGCGCGACTCTCACCGCTCTACCCTTTTCTCGAATCTCCATCGCGAGATCGTCTGCCTTAGGTTTGTCACGGGTATTGAGATTGACGTTGTAAGCGATGAGGAATTCCCGAGCACCTACTGTGACGACTCCCGGACCTGACTTGAATTCAGCGGGGCCAAAATCGGGAGCCCATTCAGAAGCTGACATCTTTTCGGAGAGAGCTTCATATTCACCTCTTCGTACGTCGGCGAGAGAAGTTCGATCTGCTCTGAGGGCCGCTCGGTCGTACATGTAAACCGGGATTTCTAATTCCTCACCGATTCGTTTTCCTACCGAACGTGCGACTTCGATGCAGTCTTCCATGGTGACACCGCTGACTGGAATGAATGGGCAGACGTCGGTCGCACCATGACGAGCATGGGCTCCATGATGCTGACTCATATCGATTAATTCGGCAGCTTTTTTCACCAGTAGAAATGCGGCTTGCGAAATAGGATCGGGAGCGCCGACGAGTGTGATGACGGTACGGTTTGTATCCGAGCCGGGATCAACGTCTAAGCAGCGGACTCCTGGCACAGCAGTCGCTGCCGCAACGATCTTGTCGATCTTTTGCTGATCGCGCCCTTCGGAAATATTGGGTACACATTCAATGAGCGCTTCAGCCGAATTTTGACTAGACATGATGACCTCCAAGCTAGACATCATGCGTCAGAAGCGGGCTTGCATCGAGCGATCCTTAGTTCTTGTCGTGGACCATTTGAATCACGCAGGACAGATCAGTCTGAAGGATTTTTTAATGATTCTTGTAAATCACGGAGCATTTCGGGGCTGTCCAGATCTTCTCCTGGGGACCTACGAACGATGTGAACATGCCCGGGAGATCCGGTAACTCGAACCAACTCGACAATAGTTGTGGGTCCTTGCAGGCGATAACCATGTCGACTTTTCATGACCAAAGGGCCCCACCACGTGAAAGATATGGAATCTAGCCCGGCTGTCACAGCGGCGTCCCATTCAGAGCGGTAAATGGAGGGATTCAGGAATTCGAGATGGATTCTGAGAAGGGCGTCGAGAAGCATTTGCTGCGATCGGTCGAGTTGGCTTCTTAGAATACCGGATGCTTCGGGTCGTTGGGGATGACCCGGACCCAGGGTGACATCCGAAGGGACAGGCTTTTCTGGGCAAGCCAATTTCAACTGAGATGGTTTTAGGGATTTCACTAGCATGAGAGCGATGCGCTCTTCTTCGCCTAATAAAGTCATTCCATTCATGGGGCCAGAGCGTGGAACAGTCGGAGCAGCCCCCAGAAATGAAGGCGTTGTTGAAATCAGTTTCCAGCCTCGGAAAAGAAACCTGATGGAAATATGATGACCCTCCAGCCGCCAACCCCAAAGATCCTCGACGCCGGGTTTTCCGAAGAGGGCTAAGGCGTATTGTCCCGTATCTCGCGAAGCATCGATCTCTCCAGAATCGGGATTACGACTAAGATCTTTCAGGACATCTTCGAGTCCAACGATGGCATTCCATTTGAGCTGGCCTACTTCAGAGACAAACAATCGTACCCATTCCTGAGTTAGATATCGTTGAAGCGAAGTCATTTCGTCGAATCGAAGCCCCGCTCTTTTTCCTGGAAAGAAACTCCATTTTGAAAGCGGGTGATGAAGGTTACCTATTGGGGAAGAAAGAAAGATTTTATTTCTTTGATGCTCTCCGGAATCGAATGACCCCTGAAATTCTTGATAGATATTGCTGGCTTCGGTTTGAGCTTTCTCCGGTAAAAAAAATTCCTGAGCGATCTTCGCTTGTCCGGAAGCAACAGTTTGAAAGTACAGGGCGCAAAAGAGGAGTAAAACGTAGCTGAGAAGAGGTGAAAGATATCTAAGAGCCAAGAGAGAACTCATTTCTGTGGATTTTGATTCACTGCTGGTCTCACTACTGAGTGTACGGGCCGTGAAAGCGATAAAGTCCTCAGGCTTTCCCCAGAAGTGTCACATATCAGGTCATCCGTCGTCATCAGCGTATCAGGGATTTGTTGAGAGGGGGAGGGAGGGAATCGAGCAATAAACATAGAAGAGCGGGATCTCATGTATGCCCAGCGACGTTTCATTAGATGTGTTTCTGTGCAGTTATCGACTCGATGCATGAGTTTGCCGAGTGACATAGAACAAGCCGCTGAATATTGGAGTGCCGAATATGTTAGAAAAAGAAATCCAACAAGAAGCTTTGAGATATTCAGAGAAGACATGTTTAGTGATCGAAGACGAACCTGATCTTCGGGAGATTCTGAAGGATATCCTCGAAGGTTCGGGGCTGAAGTGCACTATTTTATCTGAAGCCTGGAATATGGATTTGAACATTGTGGGGAATTTCGATTTGCTCATTAGTGATATTCGATTGGGTGCAAATCAACCCTCGGGGCTGCAGTTCCTTCAACAGCTCAGGGATAACAACATCGATATCCCTGTCATCATGATATCTGGATTTTCTGCAGAAGGTGTCGAAGAGTGTTTAGAGACAAAGGCACCTGTTTTGTTCTTGAAAAAGCCATTCCAGACGGCTCAGATTTTGAACAAGGTAGATGAGATCTTTAGCTTGGTGTGAGTGCTGAAAAAGGTTGAAGATTTGAGGAACAAAAGCTCTTATTGGGGGACCTGAATTTATAGGTCTTCTTTTTTAACCTTACGAATCGTGATCTCAGGCTCGTCTATTGTTCCGACTACTCTGAATCTCAATAGCCTGTTTGCTATATCAGAGATGAGAGGCGTTCCACCCAGAGTTTGTGGTTCAAAGATGAGATCAATCGATTTGTCGAATCCAAAATTCCCTTTTCCAAAGATCTCTCCTGATGGGCTTTCGAGAACTAATGATCCCATCCCTTTGAATTCGAAGATCGAGTCATGAATAGTGAAAGCACCTCTGGCAGATGAAATTTTATTGTTACTTCGATTCAGACCTTCCAAAGGATTGATCAAAGCTCCGGCGATCAGCGGTATTCGAGCCAGATTTCCGGATTTAATCGCGAAAAATCCGTCTCCAACAGTTGATCCTCGCTTTCCGACCTGCCCCGTAAATCGCGTCGAAATCTGTGTCTCGCCTGCGATGTCGGGTTTGGAAAAAAGTCTCATAGAGCCTTCTGATAGTTGCAGATCTTTAACGAGGACTTCGCCGGCATAGTTTCCTCCGACTTCGTTGAGATCTACGAAAAAGAAACCATCCAGAGTGCCGCCGTAAATACCCGCAGGTCCAATTTCTGCCTGGAATAATCGAGACGTGTCATTCGGTAATCGATCGAGAACCCAATCACTGGGAATATCAAATTTAGAGGACCCAGATGGAGTCAATCGTGGGTGTACTTTTCCATAAGAAAAGTCGAGGGTTCGTTCTTCAGGGACGGTTGCCAAAAATTTATTGAAGTTGAGGGAACACTTTCGTAACTGTCCTGAAAATGTATGTCCACTGCCCGGTTTGATCCCGCCATGGACCTCGAAGAGTGCCTGTAGATCGTCAGATTTAATTCCGAAGTCTATGCCTCCCTGGTCGATTCTTCCCCGAGCATCATAGCGAACAGTCTCTTCGATTTCTTCGAGATCGTTTTTCTTGAATCGGTGAAGGATGTCGAGAGTTCCCTGAACGAGACCTGCAAGATTCATCTGTTGAAAAAAGTCACGGGGGTCATCCGGCAGGCTATTCACAAACACAGGTTCGGAAAGCGACATACCGCGTCCGTCGGGTCCAGGGTCAACAGTGAGTTTCATGGCTAACAATGTAGCGTTGAGATCCTCTTCACCCAGAGTGTCGTCGGGACCTATCTCTCCGGAGACGATGATGATAGGAGACGCCTCAGGATTCGTGGAGAGTTCATCGAGACGAACTCGTTTCTCTGAACTGGAGAACACGACCTGTCCACTATGGAAAACTAATGGATAGGGCAAGCTTTCATATTTGAGCTGCAGTGGATCTGCGATTCTTGCCCGAACGTAGATCTCTAACTTTTGATTTGGTTCCTTATGGAGTTCCACAACAGTGTCGAGCGAGCCGCCACTATTCAGGATATCGAGAGAGCGTAGTCGATTTCCAACATCGGTAGGAAGGGCTTCCAGCAATTCCTTCTCAGGGATTAAGCGAGCACTCTCGATGGGAACCTCGACTGCACCGGTATCGAAATCGACATAGCCAGATGGAAGGCTGACGAGACTTTCCCCATTTCGACCCTTGAGGTCCCTGAGGAGCATTTTTTTCCCAGAGATGTCGAAGGTGATCTCTCCTATGACGTCATTAATTCGATAGGGGAAGGCTTTATGTTCGAGGCTGGCCTTATTGGGTTCGACCATGACTTTTAAATCGAGAGGTTCGCCGAGTTTTGATCTTTCCATAACGATGGAGAGGTCAGCAAATCCTTGAGGTGAATAGACATCGTATGAGCGAGAAAATCTATCTCCAAGTGCGGTTCTTACCCGGTCGTCGATCGGAATATTCTGACCTTCGATCAGAAGATGGCACTCTCCGAATCGGACCATTTCGAAAGAGCCCCTCGCTCTGACAGGTGTCTCAGAGAGTCCGCCCGCAAGATCTAATTCTATGAGTCCCGGCGTGTAACGAACCTCTCCGTTGATATCTCTAAGTGGGTAAGGATATGGAGCATAATTTCCATCAACGTTCTTGAGAGAGAGTTGTACTTCGCTGACTTGGGGAGGGAATTCATCACCCGTTAAAGACATCTCGAAATCAAAGGTGCCGGAAGGGTTATAGGTGTCCCAAATCTTTTGCCCCTCTGGTATCAAGATTTCATAGATACGAGGTTCAAATGTGAGCCCACTCAATTTGGCGCGAAGTTCGCTGGATCCGGGCTTTAAAGTTTCAAGTTGGATGGCCCCTTCAAGCTGGGCCTCCGCTCCCAATATTTTTCCAGTCAGCGGATTTCTAAATGATATAGAACTGGGGGTGATAATCAGTTCGCCGGCCAATTCGGTGAGATTGATCCGAGGATCTTTAAGTTCCAACTCACCTTGAGAGAGATTGACGGTCATCGCATTTTTAACTTCGCGTGAATCTCGGAAGAAGAGTTCATGCTTTAGGCTTGCGATTCCACTGGGATTGTATCGATCCCAAACCAAGCGGAGTGCCGGCGGAATTCTCTGCCGAAGTTCTTCGTCGAGCGAGAGTTGGTCTACTTCGAGAACAAGTTCGAAATCACCGAGAGACAGTCTTCCACCGCCATCTAGGCGAATGCTTTTTACGGAACTGTCAAATGCGAGACCGTCCATTTCCCACAGATCGGGATCTTCAGAAGATATTTCTAGGCGAAGTTGGGAAACGTCGAGTCCCCCCGGGCTGTGGGCTACAGTTTCCGGGCATGTTTGAACTTCTAGATTTCGAATTACAAATTCGGGAGGTTCGATCGCCTTTTTTTCAGAGGTGAGGATGGATTCCTCTTCGGTGAGAGGTCCCTGGACAGGCGAGGTGGATTCACGCACCACATTTAGGAGGGTGAGATCGCCACGGTTATTTCTCTCAAGAACGACGGTTGATTTATTCACCTCGACTCGAGAGATGACAAAATTTCCAGTGAGAAGTCCCAGTATTGAAAGATCAACATCGAGCAGTCCGATTCTTAACAGTTCTGCAAATCGGCTACCTTCCGGAGAGTGGATGACTAAATCTTCCACGAGAACACTAGAGGGCCATTCCCATTGGACTTTGGCGACACTGAATCCCGTGGAGATGCGCTCTTCTAGAAGGGATGTTGTTCTGAGGTAGAGTTGCTCCGGGCTTAAGACCCGTTCAGCGACCCAAAAGAACACTCCAACGAGCATGACGGGAAGAACAACAAATAAAATAATTCGTCGTGTTCGGATCGCCCTCTGTAGAGTTTGTGTGGATTTCTTGTGTACCCGAGGTAACGGAGTCGGATCTGCGGATGGCATCTCCGGAGAATCATTCACCGTGTTTACCCTCTTTCGACTTCCAAATGGTCCTGATCGGTGACTTTATCTTCCAACTGACTAACCGGCACGCGTGTGATTCGTCTTCCTAGAAGACAAGTCACTTCATATGGGACGAGGTTGCACCAATGAGCCAATTCTTCGGCCCGTATGCTTTCCCCGTTATCTTCACCCAACAGTGTGACGAAGTCTCCGACTTCAACACCTGGGACATCGGTGACATCGATAGTCGTGTAGTCCATGGTGACCCGACCGACCACCGGAACTTTTGTTCCCCGAACGATGACATATCCCTTATTGGAAAGCGAAGTGGGGAGACCGTCATGGTAACCGATAGAGATCGTCGCCAGCCGGGAATCCCGCTTTGTCACGAACGTTCCACCATAACCGATGGAACGGCCCTCGGTATGGTCTCTCAGGTAAACGATTTGGCTGTGAAGTGAGAGGGCGGGGCTCAATTGAAGATTCGTGTCGTCCTTGGGTAAAATCCCATAGATCCAGCCTCCCAACCGAACCATGTTAAATTCGGGGTCAGTACTGCGAAGAGCGGATTTACTCGCATCGACGTGGATGAGGGGAGGATGAATACCCATTTTCTGAAGTGTACTCAAAACAGATTTAAACACTGACTTTTGGAGATCGACGACTTCATCAGAGCGTGGAGTGGAGAGATGAGTTCCTAGTCCCTCTAAATTGAGCCATCGGCTCTCTTCAATAATGTGCGCGTATTTTGCTGCATGTTCGGAGCTCACACCTAATCGGGACATGCCGGTATCTACCAAAAGGTGGACGGGAATCGGTATACCTCGATTTTGTGCAAGTTTTTCCAACTCGGCGATGCGGCCCGGTGAGTGGATTGTGACAGTGATATCTTGTTCCATCACTGAATCCAATTCCGATTCAATCAATGCACCGAGAACAAGAATCGGAGCAGTGATTCCATGAGCTCTCAAGTCGAGTGCTTCTCGAGATGTTCCAACACCCAAGTAGTCAATGCCGTCTTCTTGGAGCCTTTTGCAAACGGAAATCGCTCCGTGACCGTAAGCATCGGCCTTGACGACAGCGAGAATACGTCGTGAGGGTAACATTTCTCGGGCACAACTCAGATTGGAAGAAATGCGATCAAGATCGATGCAAGCCCAGGCTCTATCGCCTTTCATGATCGCTCCTGTTCCGCCAGTTTTTTTCGTCTCACTTCTTCAGCGCGGCTGACTCTGAGATATCGCGGCTGTAATTGATGAGGATTTTGCCAACCGGCAGGGGGCTCTGAATTTTCTTTTATGGCGCGGATCGCTTGGACAGAAAGTTCCCAACCTGATCGAGCAGGGGGTTGGTCGTATTCGATTTCAGAGACAGGAATCCCTTCGGCCCATTCTAGATTTCGACAGCCACTTCCAACCACTCCTGTTCCTTCAGCGATCAGTGCTGGCAGTTCTTCGACTTGAACCGCCATTTCTTCACTGGCAGGTGTGATCTTTCCAGAAGAAGAATCGAAAATTCCCATGTCTCTGTCGCCTCCGCTGGCATCCAGAATGGCAGCCCAGCGTCCATCACTTCCTAGCCCGTGAACCATGCATTCGAGGGAAGAGAGACCTAGAGCGGGAATATTGAGACCCCAACTGAGGGCTTTGGCTGCGGCCACTCCAATTCGGATACCGGTAAATGAACCGGGGCCGCGGCTGACAGCGATGACACCGAGATCTGATCTGCTGGCATGTTCCTCGATCAGCGTATCAATCCTTGGCATGAGTTCCTTGCTATGAACTAACCCAGGACTGAAAGAAACTTCTGCAATGAACTCTCCACCGATACTTCCTAATGCGATCGACCCTTGCCGTTGGCTTGTTTCGATCATGAGGATCAATCGATCCTCTTCTGGAATATTGCGGGGTTCGAGGTTCATCGTGCAGCCCCGTAACTGCGATGGAAGTGACGAGCATTTTTTGCGTATTTGGCTGCGGAACTTACAAAACTGCTTCGCTCTTCTTCAGACACTTCGCGAACAATTTTTCCGGGGACTCCGACAACCAGTGATCCGTCTGGAATATTTGTTCCTGGCGGGACGACGGCGCCAGCTGCAATAAGGCAATGATCACCGACGATGACATCTTCGAGAAGAACAGCCCCCATACCGATGAGTGTATTGGATCCCACTTTTAAACAGTGGACGATGGCTCCGTGACCGATGGTGACATCGTTCCCGATTTCGAGTGGTTTTCCCGGATCAGCATGAATCATGCATAAATCTTGAACATTGACTCGTTGGCCCAGTGTTATTTTTGCGTCATCTCCACGAAGAACAGCTCCGTACCAAATACCTGAATCTTTTCCGATATGGACATCGCCGACAATTGTGGCGCTGCCGGCATGAAACCAGCCATCTCGATGTTTGAATTCACCGCCGATGTTGAGATCAACGGTCGCATCAGCATCTGCTGTGTTTCGATCAGGAGAGGTCATTCCACAACTTTCTGAGTTCCAAAAGGCGGCATGGGAAACGAACTGATTCTTCACCCGAGTATGACCGAGGAAGACGAAAACCGGGCAGGGCCAGAGTAACTTGTTGGATCACCCCTTGCTCCCCCTGTATTGGGATCACGATACTCAAGGTATGGGGAGCCGGCAACAACTGCGGTTGAAGGAGTTTTTAAATGCCACACGTGATTCTCAGGGGTCGGATATCGCTCAAAGAGATCTGGAGTGAATTTTCTCCTCGTCAGGATGTGACGGGGGCCCGTGTTCAGAACTACATGGGGGTCTTTATGCGGAGCGATGAGGAGCAATTGCTTTACCGTTGCCTCACTGTGGATTTGGGTGTGACGCAGAACTTCTTTCTCATGGTCGACGACAAGGGCGGCTCATACACCGTTAAGTGCGTGAATGACCCTCATCTCGAAAAGGGACCTGTCCTTCAAGAAATGATTGTATCGATCAGCAAAGAGTTGATGGCGAAGGGGCTCGTCTTGGAAAAGACCAATATTTCAGAATTTGAGACCGTCTCCAGAGAGGAGTCAGAATGAGCCTATCTTTGTTATTGGCGATCATTTGTTTGCTTCCTCAAGAGAGTCTTCAACATATCGATCTCCAGACGGTTTCAGGATCTTCGCAGACCGAGCCTAGCGAGGTATGGAAGATCCCCGATTTGAAACCAGGACCTGTCCCCGCCTCACTGGTCGGTCTGGATAAAATTTTCAAAAAATGCATCACTGTTTTCGGTATCCATGTCTTGGCCACTGAGGATTTCGATGACGTCAAGTTTCGCCACGTGGCGTCAATATTGGCGGAGTATCTGGATAACGACGAAGATGGTCAGCCAGATAACCCACGGGTGGTGGAAGCGATGTCCTCCCGAATGATGGCGATGGCGTTGTTTCGAACTGAGAGACAGATGTCTCGGCTCGATAGATCTGCAGCAGAAGATTATGGGTATCGATATCTGCAAGGACAGTTTGAGGAAGAGACCGACCCTGAAGACCGATTCGATGCCACTCTGGAAGAAGTCCTGCATCTGGTCACGGCAGGGTATGCCGAAGCCTATCCCCGAATCTTTGGAGCATTACCCGGAACGGAACTCTCCGATTGTTTGGACCGGGCAAGGGGGGGGCGATACGCCCGCGTTCCCCGTTCATATCCTGAAGAGGCTTGGTTTCACTATGACGACCGCACCTGCGAATACTCTTGTATGGGTGTGGAGTATCTGTATTGGGCTCTCACGTCACTATTAGGGGCGCAGTCGGACTCGGATCGGCGGAGGGAAATCATTCACGAATGGGAACTGGTCACGCCAGAAAGTGTTCGTCAGCGTGATCCGTGGATCACTTCATTACTGACGGATGAGACGTATCGCTGGGCGAGCCAACTTCCAGATGGGAAGTATTCTCCTCAGGAAAAAAAGAAGCCTGATCCCCCAAAAAAGGTCGGCTCTCTCCGCTAGCTCTGAGCTTTATTGACCAATGCGCGAACTCTATTCACATCGACGGGTGCATTCACTTGGCCATCGATCTTCAGTGAAGTTCCGACGATGGCGCCGTCTGCCACAGACAAAAGTGACGAAATATTTTCTTCATTCGCACCGCTTCCGATGAGAAGCGGAACTTCTGGAACCGCTGCGCGAACAGCCTTCAGTTCTCCTTGATCGACTGAAGAACCTGTTGCGGAACCTGTGACGATGACTGCACCTGCGTGACCTCTTTTGACGACATCTTGAGCGGCCTGCTCGACATCGAATCCGGAGGGACGTACGGCGTGTTTTACGCCGACATCTGCCGCGATGGACACATGTTGAGCATTCCAAGATTGTTGTTGGCGAAGAGTGTGATGGGCTTGCCCTTGAATCCAACCCTGATCGGTCAGCATGGCAGAAGTGTGAACATTGACGCGAATGAATGAACCACCTGAGGCAGCGGCGATGGCCAGTGCGGCACTGGCATCATTTCGAAGGACGTTGACCCCGACGGGAAGGTCGCCAGCGAGATCGTTGATCGCTCGAATGATGACGCTCATCTCTGCGATGGTGTTCGCTTCAACCTGATCAGGATAGAACGGGGCATCTCCAAAGTTTTCAACGATGCATCCTGCCACGCCACCGGTGATCAGCGCTTGAGTGTCCGCCAGGGCGAAATCGAGAATCTCTTTTCTGGAGAGTCGCTGGGAAGGACTTCCAGGGAGTGCAGGAAGGTGAATGACACCGATGATGGATCGGGATCCCTGAGTAATGGGGAAATTCATGCGACTCCTCTCGTTGGTCTCGCATGGTAACCTCCCGAGGGGACCGGGTCAGGGCGATGCCGATGTTTCCTTGCAGATGAGAACGATGTGTCAGAGATCGATGGGAAGGGATGGTGACATCGATGGTTGATCAACCCCAAAAACGCGTGATTGTGACCGGAGCGAGTCAGGGATTGGGACGGGTTCTTGCCGAAATCTTGGCAAAATCAGGATGGCGAGTGGGAGCGGTGGCAAGGAACAGCGCTGCCCTTGAAAACCTAGCCTCGACTCCCGGAGTGGTCGCAGTCCGAGCGGCGGATTTGACCGACGCAGAAGCGGCTCGTGTCGCCATCGAAGAGCTCGTAGAAGAGTTGCAAGGCCTCGATGCTTTGGTGAATAATGCCGGTAAAGTGCATTTTCAGCCCTTTGAAGAGACGCGTGCAGAGGACTTTTTACGCGTATTAGAGCAAAACTTCCTGTCCGCTGTTTACTCGACTCAGGCCGCTTTGCCCCACCTGAAGTCTTCAAAAGTGGCCTCATTGATCCAGATATCGTCAATTTCCGGAACGCACCCTCTTCCAGGAGGGTCGGCATATTCAGCGGCTAAGCATGCTCTGGTGGGGTGGAGTCGTTCAATTTTTGGTGAACTCCGGGAACAAGGAATTCGCGTCAGCCTGCTTCATCCGGGCTCTATTACGCCAAATGAGCAAGAGGTCGCCTCCGAAAACCTCTCGATGCCCCCGGAGGAGGTGGCTCGCATGGTGCTCCACCAATTGGAGGCTCCTCCAGGAACGGTGGTCAGCGAGGTCGAAATTCGACCCTTGTATCCCCCTCGTCGCTGACGGAAATCCAGTAGTAGCAACAGGTTGACTCTAATTCGCCACCGGGATACTCTGGTCTGCTTGTGCCTACATCGACTTTGATTCCCCTTTCGGTAAGAGGAAGTTACGATGTGAGTGCCACTGGAGACCCTTTTCACCAGCGCGGCCTTCGAGGTCATCGTTGTAGGGGTCGTGTCCGACCGAATTGCTGACCGACGTCACACTGTTACAGACGGAGTCTCCGATGAGGAGAGTGACGAGGAGAGTTTTGAGCAGACCGACCATCATTGCGGGGAACTGGAAGCACAACCCGGAACGTTCCTCAGGTGAATCGCTTTGGCGTGAAGTTGTCGACGGAGTCGAGAAGAGAAAATCTCAACTCGAAAAGGTTCGCGTGTTGGTGATTCCTCCTCTTCCGTGGTTAGGCCTCTTGGGGTCGACTTCGGCTTCGCAGGTGGAACTGGGTGTTCAACACATCTCCGATTGTCCCGAAGGGGCATTCACTGGAGAAGTGGGGCCGGCTCTCGCGCATCAATTTGGTGCACGCTGGTGTTTGGTCGGACATTCGGAAAGACGGACTCTTTTCGGAGAGTCGGATGCTCATGTCGCGAAGCGCATGCGGGCAGCCTTGGATCATGATTTGAAACCGGTGCTCTGCATCGGAGAAACATTAGAGGAACGAGAGGCGGGGCTCACCCAAGAAGTGGTGGCTCGTCAACTCGAAGAAGGGGCTTCTCTCTGTCAAGAGACGGAGTCTATTGTCGTCGCGTACGAACCGGTCTGGGCGATCGGGACGGGTGTGACGGCAGCAGTAGAACAGGTCGAAGAGGTTCATGGATTTCTCCGCGAAACTCTTCGTGAGAAGTGGAGAGAAGGTGCGGATGAAATCCCTCTTCTCTACGGTGGAAGTGTCAAGGCTGACAACGCCGGAGACCTGTTAGGTCTCGACGATGTCGATGGAGCTCTTGTCGGAGGAGCGAGCCTGAATGCGGCGAGTTTCCTGGGGATAGTGGATGCAGGGATTTTCGCACTTTAAGCGGGTCCCAAGACTTCATGAATGAGGTGAAGAAGTGTTGCTGACGTTACTATACATTTTTCTCGGTGTCGTTTCTGTGCTGATGGGCTTGGCGATCCTGATTCAGGAACCTAAGCAGGCAGGCCTTTCTGGCGCGTTTGGTTTGGGTGGTGATTCCCAGATGTTGGGAACCAGTCCGACCAGTGGAGTCGCGAAGTTCACGATCACTCTTGCAGTGGTGTTTTTCCTTCTCTGTGTGGGTGTTGGAATTCTCGCCCAGCAACAGAAAGGCTCATCAATGTTGCAGGACGATCCGCTGAATCCGGCGGTCAATGCAGTGACGGAATCTACTGGCGGCGATGTGATCGGTGGAGACGACTCCGTGCTGGATGACGGCGGTGTAGTGGTCGAAGACGGCGCTGCCATCGACGGCGGTGTAGTGGTCGAAGAAGGCGCTGCCATCGAAGGTGGTGCAGTGGTCGAAGACACCCCTGCCGAAGCTCCCGCTGACGACAGTAATGAAAACACAACTCCGGGGAGTGACTCCGGAACTACTGGGCAGAGGTAAGACCCTTGAGTTCTTCACTACGAAGCATGACCGGATTTGGTTCTGGTGAAATCGAGAGTGAAGACCTCAGGATCAAGGTCGAGTTGAGATCGGTGAACCATCGCTATCTCAAAACGTCCTATCACCTCTCCGATCGCTTTTCCTCCTTGCAGGGGAAAGTGGATATGCGATTGCGGGAACAGATTGGAAGAGGTGCGATTCACCTCTCTGTATTTGTCGAAGATCTCATCGAGGACTCTGAGGGGCTCGATGTCGACTTGATCAAATCGAGGTACGCCCAGATTTGCAAGTTGCGGGATGAGCTCGCACCGAGTCAAGAGGTACGACTCACCGATGTGGTCGCTATGAATCAGGACAACGCAGATCAGGCGGGGTCCTCAAATGAGAAAGCGGATGATCAACTGCTTGAGGTCATAGATCTCGCCGTTGCAGATCTTCGCGAAATGCAAAAGAACGAAGGTGATCGGTTGCAGGAAGAATTCCTGCGATTGTTACTCCAAATGGAAAAAGCTCTGGGAGAAATCGAGGCGGCTCTTCCCGAAGCGATGGAATGGCTCCGTGATCGTTATCACAATCGAATCCAGCAGTTGGTGGGTTCGGCGGGTGGTGAGTTAGACGATCAGGACCTTGTGAGAGAGATCGGTGTATTGGCTGAAAAGTCAGATATCACAGAAGAGTTGTCTCGCTTGCGGGGGCATGTCGACGAATACAGGAAAGTGGTCGGTGAAGGAGGACGAGTCGGAAGACGTCTCGATTTCCTCACTCAAGAGATGTTTAGAGAGGCCAACACCATGACCTCGAAACTACCTCGCCATGATCTTGCCCACACTGTCGTTGGAATAAAGGTAGATGTGGATCGTCTTCGTGAGCAGACCCAGAACGTCGAGTAGTCCCATATCAGAAGGGGCAGTGGAGTGACCGAAGAAAATTCGGTGAACGGAATACTGGTTGTTCTCTCCGGCCCTTCGGGGGTTGGCAAGACCGCTTTGAGTGACAGAGTGATCGCCATGGGAGATTACGTCCGTGCGATCACTGCGACGACTCGCTCCCCGAGGGACGGCGAAAAAAATGGAGTGGATTACCACTTCTTAGATCGATCGGCCTTTGAGGTGCGAATCGGAGAGAAAGGGTTTCTGGAGTACGCCGAAGTACACGGAAATCTTTACGGAAGCCCGCGCCAGGATATCGAAAAGCAACAAGAGGCCGCCCGTGCGGTGTTGTTGCTCATTGATGTGCAGGGAGCGGAAAACCTGCGGAGACACGATGTCGATGCACTGCATGTCTTTCTAGAGCCTCCGAGCCTGGAAGAATTGCAGCGTCGCCTGGCGAATCGCGGGGATGAAACTGAACAGGAAATAAAACTTCGTCTGGAGAATGCTCTGGCCGAATTGAAACACAAGGACAGATACGACCACTGCGTGGTCAATTCAGATCTCGGACGTGCCACTGATCAGTTGATTGGCATTATTGAAGCCGAGTGGCAACGCAGGAACGGTTGAGACTCAAAACTATGAAGCGGATAAGCCCCCGATTGGGGAGCCATCCGAGGATGGAGGACATGATGCTGGACGTCGACGTCGAGGATCAGTTGGTCGAAAAAACGGGTGGTAAGTTGCAACTTACCTCTCTCATGCAAAAGCGATTGGTCGAACTGAAGCGTGGTGCACGCCCGTTGGTCGAGACCACATCGACGAATTTGCAGGACATCGTTATTCAGGAGATTCTTCAGGACAAGGTTGTTCTGGCAGAGCTTGAGGAGAAGGAAAAGAATTTCCTCTCCGATGCGAAAAAGATTTCGGGAGATGCAGATGGCAAAGAAGACCGCGAGGTTTTCGGTTCCGATCTCAAGAAAGTCAAGGAAGAGCGGATCAAGGAACTTTCCGAGTTCCTCAATCCCGCAAGCGAGTAGGATTATGGGCGAGGTGCGTCGGGGATGCGCCTCGCCTTTCCAATTATGACAGATATGAATCGCTGGCACGAAAACACTATTCTCCTCGGGGTTACTGGAGGAGTCGCTGCTTATAAGGCTGCAGATCTTGCGTCTCGCTGGACTCAGCGTGGGGCAGTGGTTCGCGTTAGAATGACTCCCTCGGCGTGCCGTTTTGTTCAACCCCTCACCTTTGAAGCCGTCACTCGGCAACCGGTGACGACTGAAGTCTGGCAACCGCTGGGTACCCATGATCGTCCAGAGCACATCGGTTCAGGTGATGATGCGGATGTTTTTGTCATCGCTCCTGCCAGTGCTGATCATCTCGCACGACTCGCACACGGTTTCGGAGATGACGCGGTCTGCCTGACCGTTCTCGCTTGGGACGGTCCGTTGGTCATTTGCCCTGCGATGAATGATCGTATGTGGAAGAATCCAGCAGTGCAGGCCAATGTTCAATTGCTTCGAGAACGCGGTGCCCATGTGGTGGAACCGGGAGTCGGCCATCTCGCTTGTGGCTCCACGGGCCCAGGCCGGCTTGCAGATCTCGATGTGATCGATGAGCAGGTGAACCGTATTTTATGTGCCGGGGAGCTCTCTTGAAGAAGCCGGTCTTGCTGATTACGGCGGGACCGACACGTGAACCCATCGATGACGTGAGATTTCTCAGCAATGGTGCTAGTGGCCGTTTGGGCTTGGAACTCGCCCGAGTTGCTCAGGCCGGGGGCTGGGAAGTGCACTTGGCTCTGGGACCTGTGAAGGCAGATATTCCTTCAGATGTTCACCACCATCCCTTTGAGACCGCCCGTGATCTGGATCGTATTTGTGCTGATCTTTGGCCCCGAGTGGATGCCATGGTGGCCACTGCCGCCGTTTGCGATTATCGCCCTGAGAGCCGCATTTCTGGAAAAATGAAAAAATCAGAGGGGGATTGGAATCTGACTCTCATTCGTAATCCAGATGTGCTGGAACGCCGCTCCAGAGAGAAGAGAGACGCTTCTGGCGATCGTATTCTCGTCGGTTTCGCATTGGAATCAGGGGCTGGCGAAGAAGAAGCTCGACGAAAGGCCGTGAAGAAAAGTCTAGATCTGGTACTTTGCAACTCGCCAGACAATCTAGGTGTGGCCACGGGGGATTACACTTGGATAGAGCCTGGCGAGGCATCCATCGATTTACCTAACATCTCCAAGGAGTTGTTGGCGGGTAGATTAATGGAGTTTATCGGCACTCATGTGACTTCTCGCCGTAGTCACAGTGCCAGTATGGGGAATGATGAGCCGGAGTCGCAAAAAGCGAAATAGTAGTCAGAAGTTAGCAGAGGGGAATCTTTCACAAGATGCCTTCATGCTCGTGGTTCTGGCATGTACAGCCTACTTTTTCATCGCGCTTTACAGCCAATATTCTGTGGCTGCTGGTCAGAGTGAAAAGAATGTTTGCGGGGCCTTTGGTGGGTTTCTCGCAAGTTCTCATTTTGCCATCTTTGGAGCGATCACGGGTTATGTCTCGGCGATAGGTCTCTTCGCCCTGACTTGCATGATGCTTTTTCAGGTGAAGGTCGAGAAGTGGTGGCCCCGCGTGTTGGGGGTCAGTCTCTTTCTTCTCTCCCTCTGTATTCTAGAGTTCCGTTTTACCGAGGTATCGCTGATCCCCAATTCCGACTATCGGGGTGGCATCATCGGCACCTATACCGGTCTCTGGGCCGTCGACGCCTTGGGTGTGACGGGGACGACCATCTTTTCATTCTTGACTCTCTTTCTCGGATTCATGTTCGCCACCGGAATGCCAGTGGCTCAATTTCTTCGAGTCTCTCTCGCCTTTTTTGGGGGCATCGTTGCCCGTTTTGGAGGGAAAACTCCAGACTTGGCCCGCAAGGTTGCAGGAAGTCTTGGTAGTGCGAGTGAAGCGACCAAATCCACTCTTTCACGACTCGCAAGCGCTCGGCCTCAGTCAGAGGTGACTCAAGAAGAACGCGATCTTCTGGTGGGTCAGGCGGATGCTGAAGAAGAGGAAGAAGAAGAATACGAAGAAGAATACGAAGAAGAAGAAGAAGAAGAATACGAAGAAGAAGATCCCATTCACGGTGAAGAAGAAGAGTACGAAGAAGAGGAAGAGGAAGAGGAAGAGGAAGAAGAAGACGACGAAGACGATCTCCTCGCCGAAGATGAGGAGTACGAAGAAGAAGAAGAGGAAGAGGAAGAGGAAGAAACCTCTTTCCCCAAGCGTGTCATTCGTCTTGGGCCCGAACAGTCGGAGCCCGCTGTTGGAGTATACGAAGAGCAACTGACTTTTGACGGAGTCTACGCACCTCCGGCCATCTCATACTTACAGGATCCTAAAGAAGTCAATCACGAAGAGGGTCGAGAAGAACTCGACAAGGTAGCGACCAAGATCGAAGAGACGCTCAGGTCTTTCAAGATCGAGTCTAAAGTCGGCAATGTCCAAAGAGGCCCCGTGATCACTCAGTACGAACTGAGCCTCGAGCCGGGCGTCAAAGTGAATAAGATCGTGGGTCTTTCAGATGACCTCGCGATGGCACTCTCTGCGCAGAGTGTCAGAGTTGTCGCTCCTATTCCTGGAAAACCGACAGTTGGAATTGAAGTTCCTAACAAGCAGCGTGAATCCGTAGTTCTCAAAGAGTTGTTACAATCGAGATCTTTTGCTGAATCAGACTTGGGATTACCTCTGCTGCTGGGAAAAGATGCTGCGGGTGAACCCATTGTTGCGGATCTCACCAAAATGCCTCACCTATTGATCGCTGGATCCACAGGGTCAGGTAAGTCCGTCTGTATCAATGCCATCATCGTTTCGATGTTGATGACGCGATCCCCGGATGAGTTGAAGTTGATTCTTGTCGATCCAAAGATGGTGGAACTGTCTTCGTTTGAAGACATTCCTCATCTGCTGACTCCTGTCATCACAGATATGAAGAAAGCACCCGCAGCTCTTGAGTGGCTCGTTCGGAAAATGGAGCAGCGTTATGAATTGCTGTCCAAAGTAGGAGTGAGAGACATCAAGGGTTACAACGATCTCGAGCATGAGGAACGCTATTCGAGGCTGACCGAAAAGGTGAGTCATGAAGAGGCAGATGAAGCTCCCAAAAAGTTGCCCTATCTCACTATTATCATCGACGAACTCGCAGATTTGATGATGACCAGTTCGAAAGAGGTCGAGTCTTCCATCATTCGATTGGCTCAGAAGTCTAGAGCCGTGGGTATTCATGTGATCTTGGCGACACAAAGACCTTCTGTAGATGTCGTGACAGGATTGATCAAGGCGAATCTCCCTTCCCGAATTTGTTTCAAGGTCTCGAGTCGTATCGATTCGCGAACAGTGCTTGATCGTATTGGTGGAGACAAGTTACTCGGTATGGGTGATATGCTTTACCTGCCACCGAATACGGCCTTGTTGGAACGTGCTCAGTGCACTTATGTCGACGACAAAGAGATTCGAAAAATCGTGAAACATTTGCGTCAGGATGCCAAGCCTCAATTCTCCAAGGAGATCGACAACTTCCTCGAAGGTCGACAAGACGGAGCGAGTGGCGGAGTTCCTGGTGCTGACGATGAGCTCTTTGATCAAGCGGTGAGAATCGTTCTGGAAACGGGACGTGGGTCCACAACATTACTCCAACGTCGCCTCGGTATAGGATACACCCGTGCTTCTCGGATCATGGACGTGATGAGTGAATTTGGAATAGTGAGTAACTTCAAGGGCTCTAAGGCTCGTGAGGTTCGTATTTCGCTAGAGGAATGGGAAGAGATGTCTTCCCAGTCTTGAAGCCGTACTGAGGCGTTCTCCTGCGAGTGAGTCATCCCTCACTGACTTCAGTTGCCATATTTTAGGGCACGTCATGTGCATATGTTATACCTTGTGTAATAACGAAATTTTCGAGTATATATATTCCATAATCATGCAGCCTTCTCATGAGGTGTTCGCGAACCCATGGCCTGTATGTAATCTCCTAAAGGTGAAAAAGGTGACACGATGCCTGCAGATTTACTGATCCGAGTCATGTGCATTTTTTTCTTAGTATTTCTTTTTCGGGATGTGCCAATTCTACCCGCGTGATTCAGAATGTTGGATTGGGTAATGATTCCCTGTCTCTGGGTTGGGCTGGATATCCGAAAGATGGAATTGGGATGATTATCGATGTGAAATCCTATCGTTTTGATGACCCGATCACCGGTGAAAGCGAAGGCGCGGGCGGCATACATCTGGGGGTGACACGAAAGTTGAATGACAAAGTCGGAGCTCACCTGGGTATGGGAATTGGCGGAGGTTCCAGTCCCCTGGTTCCGGATGGGGGATTTGTCTTTGGAGTACAGTATCTCCCAGAGAGCAAGTTTTCATTGGGCCTGCAATTTGATGGAGTCAAAGATGAAGCCATGGTCCTCTTTGGAGTCGAGGATCCGTTATGGTTCTTGACCATCTTCGATGGCCTGGTCGACGGGGTTTTTGATGACGAAGACGATGATGCCTGGCCCAGCCCGCACTGAAAACCTGGTTGATCAGTGTTGGGGGATTCTATCCAAAAGAATGAAAAGCCTTGACCCAAATAGGGTCAATTTTTATTCTGGATTATGAGGTCTTTTTTTGTACGATTTCTCTGTACCCGATTCTTTTTCCGAAAGAAGGCTTCATGCGCTCTTCTCAAACTTCTGTGAGCTTCGGCTTCCTCATGGTGGCTCTGGCTTTCCTCTTTGCTCCGGTCGCTTCGGCGCAAAACGTTCCGTTTCCGAATCCTCTTCCTGGGGGAGGGACGACCTGTCCCAATGACTTTGGAATGTCCATCGCTGACGTCACTGTTCAACCCGGAGAAATTTTCGAGCTGGTCGTCTCTTTGGACAATCCGAATCCGGTCACGGATTTCGTCTGGGGGATCAATTCACCTTCCCCGGCAAGTTGTCAATTCCTGACGACTGAAACCGGAGCAGGGATCGCGGCCTACAGTGCTGCCAACGGCTCACTTCCCCCCGGCACGTGTGATCTCTTCACAAACCCGGCGGAGGTCTTTGGTTTCATGGTCTTTATGTATGGCCCTTACCAGAGTTCCATCTACGGAACCGAGATCTTCCGGATCACCTGTGTCGCAGGGATGACCCCCGGTGAAGTCGCGCTCCCATGGATGGTGGATGGGAACGGCAGTGGATTCTCCTGTGGAGAAGTGATGGTGACCATCGCCGATCCGACTCCGGCGCTCACTGAAGTGATGCGCGGAGACGTCAATCTGGACACTTCCTGCAATCTGACCGATGCCATCAACCTGCTCGACTATCTTTACGTCGGCAACTTCGACACCACCTGCCCGGACGCCTGCGATGTGGACGACTCCGGCTCCGTCAATCTGGCGGATGCGGTCAATCTGCTCAGCGGACTCTTCGGCGGAGGATTCATGCTGGAGGATCGTTGCATGCCGGACGCCACCACGGATCTCTTGGCAGAGTGCATCGGATCTCCCTGCCCCTGATCGAAAGTCTTATGGTTGCTGTTCAAGTACAAAGATCAAAAAAAGGTCCCTCCCGAGATTCGGGAGGGACCTTTTCTTTTGTGACAAGCCTTCGTCTATACCTGATGCCATCAGACGGTCCGGGGATGCACCACTTCCAATGCAAAGGAAGCCAGCCAGTGACTGCCGGCGTAATGCTCCGGGTGAATCCCCTGTAGGCCCGCTTGCCGATGGATTTGGGCCTGTTGATTGAGAGTGTCGTGAAGATCCGGTTCTTCGGTTTTGAAGTGTCCGGCGATGGCCAGCAGTGCCCGAGCCCGTGACAGGTTGAGACCATCCAGATGGGCCAGTTTTCCATCGGTGGGATCGGGGCAGGTCACCGGCTCGGTGGGCCAACTGCCATCGAGCAGTACGGGTGCCGCTTGCTGCAGCCAGGTTTTCAGGTCTGCGGGGGACAACACCCTCCGCATCAGATCTGCGGTTTCCAGAGTCGGCGACAGGAAGTCGTGATTCGAAGGCTCTAGGTGCATTGGCAAATCTCGATCAGCTTCATGATGACGCAGGGCGATTTCACGGATGCGGTCAGTGCTCGTGGTGTCGCCAACAACAGTGGCCCAATCATGGAAGTGACCGAGACTGTACATCGACTGATCATGTTGTCCGGAGCGCACCGGACGATGCAGTTTCTTGCACCAGCGGATGATGGCTCGCTGGGCTTCACTCTCCAGACCTTCGAGACGTTCCATCAGCGGATGCTGCATCTGTCGTAACTCCGCACATAAAGTCAGTAGCCAAGCACGGCCATAGGGCACTTCAAACCCGGGGCGAGCTTCGGCATAGGCGACTTCTTGAGCGAGGTCTTCTGGGTTGAGAGCACGGTCTAGGTAAGCTTCGATT
>JADHSM010000020.1 GCA_016776905.1 Planctomycetota bacterium
AAGATTCAGCATCTTTTTTTAGTCCATCAATCCTGTAGAAGCTGGTTTTGAATTCCCTGTCATAGTCAAAGCACCTTTTTCTACGATACTGAATCCACATGTTCCAACCTCTTGCCTGACTATTGAGCGCCATTTTCATCGAAACTAGATAAAGAATCGCATTTAGATATGAATTTATTGTAGGCGTGTTGTTCTTTTTAAGCTCAACACCCATCGTTTCTTTATCAATCAGGCGAAATAATTTGGGATACTCGTCCACTTCAATGATCAGTTTGAAGTTCGGCCTACGATGACGAGGCTCAGGTTGATTGTAGTAGCTGCGTTGAATTCTGTTTTCAATTACTTTTTGATCGAACATGTCTGGTAGCTCCTCAGCAACAAGAAATTCAGACGCATGTAAACTCATGGGGTTTTCTGGAAAACTTCCAACACCAGTCTCCAAAAACAATCCATTATTTGAATGTCGTTCCCGGTCTCCATCTTTGTGAGTTTGCGTCCTGTTTTCGTACCTGAATAACTCAGACCTTTTCACTTCGCTATCATCAACATAATCTAAAGCCCAAAGGTCAACTCCATGCTTAGAAGTTGGGTAAAATGAGCCTTGTTTGTTTTTGCGATTGGTAGATTTCCTAACTGAGTCCATCACAAGCAAGCGAGAACCAATTTTTAATTTATCATCCAGATTAATAGTCTCACCTTGAACAAGTCCGCTGCTTCCCGATAAGAAACCATAGCAATCCTGCACCCACTCCTCGTTCAATTCGAGAGCTGCAGTTTCAGCCATTTCATCCAAAGAAACGCATTTTTTGAACTCATAATTTTCAGATTTCTTTTTCCAATCCCCTGAAACAACGGCTTCTTCAGCCATGTCCTGCCAAGAAAACTCATAATGCCTGGTGGACCACATTTTCAACCAGTGCTGATGGTAGTTGTTTGCTGTAACTCGGAGGCCTCCAGACCAAATACTGTGCATACATTGCTGAACTTTTTTTAGTGGAAATTCGTAGTCCGGATTTCGGTTGGATAGAATGAAGCAATCAAGGAGCACCCCGGTTGGCAAGGGCTGACCTCCCCGTGTTTGCCACCACGAATAACGTTTGATAAAACTATCAACGATTCGCTGATCGATCTCAATCGGGGAACTGGTCACGGGATAACAGTGAAGTTCGCCCATCAAGGTCTTCTGTCTCCAGCAACGTCCGTTGCGCTTTCAAGTCTCTTCTGGCTAACTCTTTGTTGGGCCATCTCGGTGTCGCAAGTCCATTCAAAAATTCTCCCCATATGCTGCATGTCAATATTGTCTCCACCCTTACCGATCAGAGCACAGTAGCCCAATCCAAACAAATACAACTGATACATAGAACGATCTGAATATTTCATGAACTTTCTTAAATCCGTGAACAACTTCGAGAACTCGGCATGGGCCCCAGTTTTTTCATTTGCATGTTTTTCCAAAAATGTTTTCGTCAGCCGGAAATCATTCGCTGAACATCGAATGTCTTTATTGCTTTTGTTTTCAAGCCTCACTTCAGCCCGGATTTCAGCTGATTTCTTTAACAGTGTCCCTGCAAGACTGGACTTGGATTGCTGATTTTCGTCAGAATCAAAAACACTGGTCATCAATAATCGAATGGGAAATCTATCGTAAAATGCTTCCAAATCGGGATCGCTGTTAGGCGTGTTCGTTGCACCAACCAGCGAAAGCATTGGAAGATGTATTGGAGTTGGATTGTGATAAATCTTCTCATTTGACACTGTCAAAAGAGAATTAAGTATTTGAGAACTCCCTCTGAAAACCTCGTCTATAAAAACAAGATCAGATTCCGGAAGCTTACCTGACGTATCCCTAATTATGGAGCCCTGCTTCATTTCTTCCAGTTTGGCAGTTCCGAAAAGTTCTTCAGGAGTGGTAAACTTGGTTAATAGATATTCAAAATTCTTGGCGTCACCACCCAATTTTTTCTTTATCTCACTAAGTATCATTGACTTGGCCACTCCAGGAGGGCCAATCAACAAACATGGGACACCTGTCATCAACGAAACAATACTGCATTCGATGGCTTCATCTCTGCCGACAAACTTTTGCTTTAGTTCTTTCACCAGACTCTGGATTCTGGCAATACAGACTTTTGCTCCAGCGTCTAATTCAGAAATTTTTGCTTTTTTCAAAGCGGCTTCGTTTTGTTTGTAATCTTTGAAAGTTATATTTTCCGAAGCAGCAGTTCGCACTGTATCCAGAAATTCCTTGGCGCCTGTGGTATTTTTTTTACTCATTCAAAATCCTGTATTTCTTCAGATCCCCCAAAATGGGATATCTTGCTTTGGGGAAGTTTTCTTTTCTTTCAGAGACTGTTCGTAATTATCTATTTTGTCGCGGTAGTCACCAAATCTTTTCGTAGCAAGCTCATAAAAATCCGACTTGGGATCAAGTACGCCCATGATTTCTTCAAATTCCGTAGTAGAATCCTGAGTCTCTTGAAGTAGAGGTGATTTTTTATCTTTACCCAAGTAATGGTTAATCAGTCCCTTGAGTTCAGGAATTGATTTTTCCGCATCGTATGAAAGCAAATCATCGATGTGCCTGTCGATAAACTCCATGCAAACCCAAACAAATCCCATCGGTACAGGCTGGGTAATCTCAGAAGGTGGACAAAGATTCTCGAAACTCGATTTCCGCTGGGTTTTCCAATCCAACCTTCTCCCAATTTTCCGCCTCACTCCGCGAAGTAGCTGCATATCAAAGATTTCATTCCATGCAGGGTTCTCATAGAACCAGCTTTTATTGAATGCCTCCGTATTTTTTGTCAGCCCCGAATAAAACGACTGCCAACCATCAACGAGTTTCAATATTTCGGGATAATAATTTTCGACAATTTCTGGATTGACCCTTTTTTCGAACAATGACAGTGCCAAGATGTCTGCCGTATTCAATGGCCTGCTCTTCATCCATTTTCTTGCGGTCTTCAAAAGATTGATCTTATTGAAAAAATCTAGCATTTCCTTATTTGCCGACATGACAATGCACAAGAATACTGTCACTCCATCTGGCCGGACCAAACCTGTTTTTGCATGTACGACAGCCTCTGGACAGTGCGCGTTCAGGATAATGGCATTCAGCAAGTTCTTTACGATCTCGGGGTCTTCAAAAATTGAATTCCTGATCCAGTTCACATAAAAATTTTTGTAACTGCCTGGATTCTTTTCCGCGCCATTAATAATGTTTTGCATTCTGTATTCGGGTGATCGTCCTTCACCGATTGGTAATTTGTATTCTAACTGGGTGCTGGCATTATCTTTGCTTCCTGTTTTCTCTGTGACGAGGAAACAGGCCCTAAGATCTTTTCTGAATCCTTCGAATTCGGGAATCATAACGTGGAGTTTTTGCGTACATGGAGCCATTCGAGGCAATGGCTCCAATAGGTCATCTTTTTTTTGATTTACGTCATTATTTAACGACACATTAACCAACTCCATACGAAAAAATGCTTCGATCGCAAAAGTGCAGATCGAAGCATTTTTCCCCAAAAAATCTACCCTTACAAGGGGAGATTATCTATTTATAGTTCATGCTAGCGCTCATTTATACTGACAACTCGGGAACCATTTCGGCTTCTGGCTTTTTTCACCAATTCTGCCCCTGATACACCGGTTGATCTATTCAGGACAAAATCGACCTTGTTTCCTTCTCGAACCTTTTTGTTGACCCGTGAGTTTTTCGATGCCTGAGAGAGGATTTGCTCCGCCTCGCCCAATGATCCGCTTGCATATTCAAAATCAAGGCTTGATCCCATGATCTTGTCGCACTCCAGTTCAAATCTGCAGGACTCCAGCAACAATGCCAACTCCTCTCTCCTGTTGACCCCCTGGTTCAGAACTTGCTCTGCTGTATTCAGGGTTTCCTTGCGTTCAGCAATGACTTTCACGAGGATCTCGTTGTGATTGCCGAGGTATTCCAGCCTCTGTAGACACGAGTTCAGGCGATTTTCAGCTTGCTTGGCGGTCAGTTGAAGACCTTTCCAACGGACGTCATTCACGGCCCCATAACCGGAGTTCTCATAGGCCGTCGTCAAACCGCCCACTTCGGCTTCCAGACTTTCGATCTCCTCTTGCGTCACTCTCATACGGGACTCTTGGTCTTCCAGGTCCACTTCCAATTCAGCGACTTTTTTTCGGAACTCCTGAAGCTCTACCTGGGATTCGTCCAACTCCATTGAAGCCCTGTCCAGATCGAAATCTGTTCCAATCGCCTCCTTGACTGATCCACGAACGGATTTGACTGCTGTCTTCGTGTAGGGAACCATTTCAGTTCCAAATACAAAGTATCCAGTAGCGACCAATCCAACCAACACACACAACAATGTCTTAAATGAAGCAAACATCTGCTCTCCTATCTATTTTACTCAATTGGCGGGACTTGAATCCCGTGTTCATAAGTAATGCCGATCGTCGGAGACTGAATTGACAAATTGTTTTCAAGAAAGTTGAATTTTTTCGGGGCGGAAGCAAGCCGAGGCACGTAATACGCTTCAGATTTTAGACTTAGGGGATCTTATATCCCTGTAATAGTTCGAATAGTTTGTTGTGTCAGATCTCGAATAATCGGGTTCTCACGCTCTTCCTCGAATGTTTTCCCCACCCAACTCATACATGAATCACATTTCAATGTATCGATGTGAATTCGCCTGTGAACCTTCACTTCCTCGGGGGCATCCGAGGTGTACACCCATTCTGGAGCGTAGAGATAGGGTGAACAGGCAATCGCTGAATCCAGCCATGGAGAAAGCATGAACTGCTCTGGAACCTGATCTAAAGCTGCTTCTGAATACGCTTTTCCAAGATAACCGGACAGGGTTTCATAGGATCGCTCCAGCAGTCGGTAATATTGACGGACATTTTCGAGACTCAATAGATCCGAGCGTTTCGCCGCCTCCTCCAGGTTATTGAAATTCATTTCCAAAGCAGCTACCTGCAAGAAGGGAGAGCGAATCTTTGATTTTTGATGCCCTACAAAATTAATGTCGTTTTTCCACCTCGAGAATCCGACGTAGAACGCCTTTTCAATATCAACAACTTCTTCACCAACCCATGCAGGTCCCAAATCGGTGGAAGACCATGAGATCAATGTCCCTTTTCGCTCGATCAAGTCCCTTACTGCGTCTTTGTGTTTGAAATGATCGATCACAAAATTTCTAATACTCCTCATGTCGAGCAAGGCCCCTGCAGGATTGATGTCAATTTTTCGTTTGATCAATCGCGTCCAAAACTTCAGCAACCACGCACTCTTGATGTCTTCGAGAAGTCCAGGGTCGGTGTTTTCGAAACCCTTCTTTAAAATAAAACGGAGATTCCGTTCCAACTTGAGATGGGTCAATGCGTAGAAATCATTCCATGCTGATTCGTTGCCACTTCTCAAATCGGATATTTCGATTTTCTTCAATCGATCCCCAGCAGGCATATGTATACCCTTCGTATCAACCGTGGTGAGGAGCGAGTCGCTCCACCGGTAAGCCTGCGACTTCCCGAAGGACAGCCTCGACGTACTTCTCGATCATCTTGCCGCGCCATTGGGGGGCGAAGTCGGTGTTCCCGAGAGGGTTGGCACCATCACCTTTGCGAGCCATGGCCGCTGCTTCGGCAATGGTTTCTGCAGTCAGGGGCTTTCCCGTCAAATGATCGATACTCGCATCGCATCTGACAGGGGTACTCCCCACTGAACCGAGCCAAAGCTCGATGCGATCGGTGGTCTCACCACTACACCAGGCGGCGGCTGCAACGCTCAACACTCCATAGTCGATGGAGCCCCGACGGCGTAATTTCCAATATCCAGTGCGTTCACCGGAAGGTGCAGGAATCCTAACCCTCGTCAATATTTCGTCGGGCCGCTTGGAAAGGTAATCCATACCATCGTCATTGAACAATTCGGCGAGAGGTAACACCCTCTCACCATCGGCTGAGTGAAGTGAAATCTCTGCACCTAATGCACACAGCATCGGAACCGAATCACCACTGGAAACCGCCCAACAACGAGGACTACTCGGAGCAACCCAACAAACATCTCCTTCCGCTTTCATGCAGTAGGAGATACTCCGGCGCCACTCTTCGTTCTGGTTGTAGTAGGTGCAGCGGGTATCGAGGCACAAGTTCCCCCCGATAGTGCCGGCATTCCGAAGGACTGGACTTGAAATACTGGTGATCGCTTTCACGAGCGTCGGGTACTTCTCTTGCATCGTTTCATTGCGAATGATGGTATCAAGAGTCGTTGTCGCTCCGATGACGACACCGCCTTTATCATCGACACAGATCCCGTTCATTTCTGGGATGGAGCGCAAGGAAACGATCGTCTTCGCCCCTTGGTGACGCCGTTTCATGTTGGGCCAAAGGTCTGTCCCGCCGGCAACAACCCGAGTGTTTCCAGGATCTTGCGCAAGAATGCGAGCCGCTTCAGTCACTGTCTCAGGAGAGTGGAATGAAAACGCAGGGAGTCTCAGCATCACTCACCTCCTTTCACGGCATCTGTTCTCTCAGTCATAGTCCCCGTACCATCACGAACTCCGGCTTCATCGATGTTGACGGCCTTACCGTCGCCACCTTCTTCGGGAGTCGGAACTCTGAGCGGGGTACCAAAATCAATCTCGGGGAATGACTTCGGCCCGAAACGGCCTTCCTTCCCCTTATCTTTCGCTTCGATCGCCTGACGTACCATATGCGGAGCGATGGGAACCTGATCCACGCGAACTCCGACCGCGTCGAAGATCGAGTTGGCGACAGCAGGCATCATGGGTAACAGAGGACCCTGTCCCACTTCCTTTGCGCCAAACGGGCCATTGGGATCGGGGTCTTCGATGATGTATGAGGTCACTGGGGGCATATCTGCAAAGGTCGGACTCTTATATTCCAAAAGTGAGGGATGCTTATGGACAAGGGCGTTGGATCTTTTCTTGGGAAGACGTCTGTAAACTTGTTCTTCCATCATCGCTTCACCCAGTCCCATGTAGACACTGCCCTCAATCTGCCCCATGACCATCGCTGGATTGATGCATTTACCCACGTCATGAGCCATCCATACGTGCTCGACGCGATAGATGCCGGTCTCACGATCGACCCGGGTTTCGACCACCGCTGCACTATAACTATAGGCAGGTGAAGGACCGACTCCTGCTCCCCGGTATCGGCCCGGCGAACGAGGAGGAACGTAACTGCCGGTCGTTCCCAAAGTTCCGAAGCGGGATTCTGCTGCAATCACGGCATCCTGCCAGGACATGCTCGTATCAGGATTTTCTCCATGAAAAACACGTCCTTCAGCGAAGACCAGTTCCTTTGCAGGAACCTTCAGTTCTTCTGCGGCTCCTTTGGCCACCAGATCACGAGCTCGCTCCGCAGCCTGCAAGGCAGCATTGCCCGCCATCAGTGTCACTCTGGAGGAGTAGCTGCCCAGATCGACGGGAGTCAGATCGGTATCTGCCACGCACAATCGAATATCTTTAAGGTCGATGCCCAGAACCTCAGCAGTGATCGCCGCGATAACGGAATCAGATCCTTGGCCGATCTCTGTTTCTCCACAGAAGAGGGCGACTCCCCCTGACCTGTCCAATTGAAGTTGAACACCTGACTGGGGCATGTGATTCCAATAGATGGGCAAACCTGCGCCGCTCAGATAAGAACCACAGGCGAGACCTAGGCCATGACCATCCGGAAGATTGCCGTGGCGTTCCTTCCACCCACTGCCTTCCACCACAGCTTCGATACATTTGCCCAATCCCATCGAACCCACTTTGAGCCAATTCGATGTCACACTCTCTGGATCGACGAGTTGCTGCATTCGTATTTCTGCAGGATCGATACCTAACTTGTGCGCAATCTTATCGAGATGAACCTCGTATGCAAAACGGGGTTGCGGCGTTCCATGACCACGCTTGGGGCCACAAGGAGCTTTATTGGTGAAGGCACGAATACTATCGAATCGATATTTAGGAAGGTTGTAGGTCACTGTTTGCAAAGCACCTGTGTAATAAGTGCTCGCCACTCCGTAACTGCCGTAAGCCCCTCCATCGAGAGCCGTTTGCAGATGCTGGGAGGTTAAGGTTCCATCTTTTTTCACACCGGTTTTGATTTTCATCAATACGGGGTGACGACCTCTGTGGCAGTAAAAGACCTCTTCCCGAGAGAGACTGATCTTCACTGGACGTCCCAGCTTCAGGGACATTTTTGCGGCGCAGATCTCATGGTTGAAAGGATCACTCTTACCGCCAAAACCACCCCCATTAGGACAAGCGATGACTCTGATTCTAGCCGCTGGAATCTCCAGTACTTTTGTCAGAGATCGATGCAAGTAATGAGGCGTCTGCGTCGAGGAATAAACCGTAACTCGATCTGTTTCCTCAGTCAGAGCCACAGTCGCGTGTTGCTCCATCGGCAGATGAGTATTGCCCTCGAAATACATCACGTCTTCAAAAATCTCATCCGCTTCTTCAAAGCCGGCATCCGTATCCCCGAACTGCATCGAGAGTTTCTTATGAAGATTACCTTCATCGCCATACTCATGAATACGCGGCTCGGGAGTCGAGATCGCCTCCTCGACATTCGAGATCGTCTCTAAAGATTCATATTCGACTTTGACCACGAGTGAAGCCTCGTATGCCTGCTCTTCAGTGATGGCAGCGATGGCGACAACTGGATCACCTACAAATCGAACCTTGTCCACGCAGAGTGCATGCTCGTCCTGACTCACCGGAAGAATGCCAAACGGATGAGGCATCGATTCACCGGTCAAGAAACCCAGAACACCGGGCATTTTTTCAGCAGCGCTGGTGTCGATACTCACGATGCGTGCATGAGGAACAGTCGAACGAACCAATTTCATGTGGACCATTCGAGGGAAAGTAAGATCATCGGCAAAACGGGTCTGCCCGGTCACCTTCGCACGTCCATCCACTCTTCGAAAAGGAGTGCCGACAAGATTCAGGTCATCATTAGAAGGGCTTTTTCGCTCAGCCTTCTTATCGTTGGATTCTCTCGGTTCATGCATCCGAAGGCTCCTCTCCTGGAAGAGGATCTCCATAGATGGCCTCCCGTGGCGGACGAAAATCTTCGTCCCCGCGCATTTTTGCTGCGGCCCAGTCAATACCCTCCAGAATTTTGTGATACCCGGTGCAGCGACAGAGATTTCCTGCCAAGGCGGAAACGACCTCATCGCGTGTGGGCGCTGGGTTTTCCTCAAGCAAGGCCTTCGCGGTCATGAGGATTCCTGGTGTGCAGTATCCACATTGCGCGGCACCCAGATCTGCGAATGCTTCCTGGAGAGGATGAAGATCATTGCCGATCATCATTCCCTCAACGGTCGTGATCTCTCGACCCTCACACTCGACCGCCAACTCAAGGCAGCTGAGGACCGGT
The DNA here is from genome assembly GCA_016776905.1 of Planctomycetota bacterium. Taxonomy (GTDB): domain Bacteria; phylum Planctomycetota; class UBA8108; order UBA1146; family UBA1146; genus UBA12191. Next base: position 9,394 of record JADHSM010000020.1, read on the forward strand.
TGTCCATCAATTAGAACCGTACAGGTTCCACATTCTCCGAGTTCACAACCATGCTTAGTGCCGGTCAGTTGCATCTGCTCTCGAAGCACTTCAAGTAATGAATGATGCACGGAAAAACCTACTGAATGAGGCTCTCCATTGACGGAAAGTTTCTTGAACACCTGCTGATGTTCCATGGCTGAATGATCTTGCTGTTCCAATTGCCCCCCACCTCCGGATGCTCCGGAGTGATTCAAGTCGAGAAAATCGATCAGTGAGTGAGATCGATTTCAGGCTCGAGAGGTTGATCCGGACCGGGAATTTCCTCCTCGGAGCCGGTGATTCGGTTTTTTGAATCCACCCTGACGACCCTCGGCTTATGAGCCCGAGCTCGGGATTCCTCGACCTCAACCCAACTGGCGATAATGACCAAGTCCCCTGGGTCATTCTGATGGGCCGCTGCACCATTGATGCAGATGGTCCCGGATCCCGCTTCTCCCGGAAGAGCATACGTGACGATTCGGGTCCCTCGGGTGATATTCCAAATATGCACCTGTTGGCCAGGAATGATATCCGAAGCCTCCAGGAGGTCTGTATCGACGGTCACACTGCCCTCGTAATCGAGGTCAGCGCCTGTCACCGTCGCACGGTGTATTTTTGAGTGTAGAAGGGTCCGCCTCATGGTGCGAATCCATCCTTTCTTAGCCGGAAAGGTAGCCGGCCTACAGGCCCTGATCATATCCCAAGCCTACCCAACTGCTCCAGCAAATCGTATGACAGGATAATGATCAAGAAAGACCCCCCCGGAATGACCGTAAAGGTTGCTCCGAATGTCCCATTCATGCAGGATGGAGAGGCTACGACCGTGCCCCACAGAGCCATGACCCGGCCCTCTGGGAACACGAAAGCCCCTCAGCCAGATTTATCCTCCCGGATAGGCCTGTCTTTGGACCAGGAAAGGGACAATACATTGGAAAATATATCGGAGAACATCTCCCTGCAGACGAACCCGTCGCGTTATCGCCACTGGCAGATCGAGAAAGATGGCCAGGAGATGCGCATCTTTATGGACGTGAATCCGGACCATCCTCTCAAGGACGGGTACGAGTTAAAGTTGAACTCGTATGATCTAGGTGTGGACATCGAGTTGGCAGACATTGTCAGAAGACTGCGATTTGAACACCCCGAGATCACATCACTGGTGGTCAGCAGCGCACACGAACAAGTATTCTGTGCCGGCGCCAATATTCATATGCTGGGAGTTTCCAGTCACGCTTGGAAAGTCAACTTCTGTAAGTTCACCAACGAAACTCGTTGCGAACTCGAAGATTGGGCCAGTCAAGCAGACGTAGCTACGGTCTGTGCAATCACAGGACCCTGCGCTGGAGGTGGCTATGAGTTGGCCCTCGCCTGCGAAGAGATTTGGCTCGTAGACGATGGCAACAGCGCTGTCAGCCTTCCTGAAACTCCACTACTGGGTGTTCTTCCAGGAACCGGTGGATTGACCCGACTCGTGGACAAGCGAAAAGTTCGACGAGATCGTGCAGACGTCTTCTGCACCCTCGCCGAAGGATTCAAAGGAAAAAAAGCTGTTCAGTGGGGACTGGTCGACGCCATCGCACCCAAATCAAAATTCAATGACACCCTCGCGGCACACCTCGTCTCCCACAGGGAGCAGCGTCCCGGCAGAGCAGACAGAACCGGGATCACCCTCAATGAAATCCCATTTGTCGACGAGGACAACACGCGTAAATATTCCACTCTTCACGTGGAATACGATAATGCACGCAGAACAGCACAGTTGGTGATCCAGGTCCCTTCTGCTGAAGGAGCCCCAGACTCCGCTGAGGCGATACATGCTGCTGGCGATCAGTTCTGGCCCCTTCTCTTCGCTCGTGAACTCGAAGACGCAATCCTAGACCTCAGAGTCAATCGTCATGACACAGGTCTCGTGTTGCTGAAAACAAAGGGTCAACTCGAAGATATCAAAGCTTGGGATCAGATCCTCATCGATCATCAAGGCGACTGGCTCGTCGATCAAATCACACATCTTCTCAGCCACGTCATTCAGCGCGTTGAAAGAACTTCATGCAGTTTCTTCGCTCTGATCGAGGGTGACTCCTGCTTCGGTGGAACCATGCTCGAACTGGCTCTCGCTTGTGATCGTCAGTACATGCTCGATGAAGATGGGATTGAAGTACAACGCTCCCCCATCAACGAAGGAATACTGCCAATGACGACAGGAATCACCCGCCAAGCTTGCAGGCTTTTGGGTGAAGTCGAATTACTTGAAAGCTGCCTCGGAAAGTTCGATCGCATGGACGCATCCGAAGCGGAAGAGATGGGATTGATTACAGAAGCTCTAGACGAGTTTGATTATGAAGACATGGTTCCCGTTGCCATCGACGAACGTGTCAGCCTCTCGCCCGACTCACTCACGGGAATGGAAGCGAACTTGCGATTCTCCGGACCGGAGAACACAAAGAGCAAAGTCTTTGGAAGACTGAGTGCATGGCAAAACTGGATATTCATTCGACCCAATGCAACTGGACCTAATGGAGCCTTGACCCTATACGGACGTCCGGAAAGACCGGAGTTCGCCTGGGACAGGGTTTGAACGGGGGACTGACTTGAGCAAAGTAGATCAAAACGGAAAGATACCCAATAACGTTGATCTTTCCAGCGACAAACGACTCCAGCGAGCCTTAGAACATTGGCTCCCGCTCTACATGGAGTGGTGGAATGACATGGGACCTGTGGGTTACCAGACTAAAGATATCTACCTGAGGACTGCGGTCTCGGTAGAAGCGGGAGGCTGGGCCAATTTCGATTACGTCCAAATGCCCGACTACAGATGGGGAATTTTCCTCGCTCCCGATGGAGGAGGAGAACGGACCATCGGATTTGGCGACCATATGGGGAAACCCACTTGGAAAGAGATTCCGGGGGAATACCGCGGCAACCTGCGACGCATCATCGTCACCCAGGCAGACACCGAGCCGGCATCGGTAGAGCAGCAGAGATTCTTGGGGAGTATCGCTCCTTCACTCTATGACATGAGGAACCTCTTTCAGGTCAATGTGGAAGAGGGAAGACATCTCTGGGCCATGGTTTACCTTCTATTCCGATTCTTCGGGAAAGATGGACGGGACGAAGCGGAAGAACTTCTCAGCCGAAGAAGCGGAGATGAAGACAAGCCCCGTATCCTCAATGCCTTCAATGAGCCTTGTGATCACTGGCTTTCATTCTTCAGTTTCACCCACTTCACCGATAGAGACGGAAAATTCCAGTTAGCCTCTCTCGCAGAGAGTGGTTTCGAACCACTCGCTCGTACCTGTGAGTTCATGCTGACCGAGGAAGCACACCACCTGTTCGTCGGCGAAACCGGTATCGACCGCATTATCAAACGGAGTGCAGAACTGACCGTTGAAACGGATGGCGATCCCATGACCGCCGGTGGTATTCCTCTCGACATGATTCAGAGGTCCATCAACTACTGGTTCAGTTACAGCTTGGATCTTTTTGGAGGAGAAATCTCTTCCAATGCTGCGAACTTCTTCGGCGAGGGCCTCAAAGGACGCTTCAAAGAGCAAGGCCGTTATGAAGATCACATTATGAAGGATGGGATAAAAATCATCCCCATCGTCAAAAATGGAATCGTCGTAGAAGAAGAGATGCCTTACAGAAATACACTCAACGAAGTTCTCCGTGAGGAGTACATCGCTGATTGTGAAAGAGCATTGCGGAAGTGGAATAGAACTCTTGAAAAGAGTGGCTTAGATGTCCGCCTGAGACTTCCTAGCAGAAGGTTCCATAGGGCACAGGGCATCTACTCCGACCACCACTTCGATCCCGAAGGGAATTTGGTCACAGAAGCTGAGTTCCGTGCCAACATGAATGACTGGATGCTCAACACTGAAGACAATGCTTTCCTCACTTCGATCATGCACCCTGTGACGGAGCCTGGAAAAATGGCCAACTGGATCGCTCCACCATCACGGGGCATCAATGGTCAGGACGTTGATTTCGAATACGTGCGTCTGTAGGACCGCTTAAGATTCTTCGTTAAATACCCCGGATACCTGAGCTGGTATCCGGGGTATTTTTTTGCCCATGATATCTTCCTGGAAAATCAGCCCTGAATCAGATCAATCGATCGGATTACTTCTTGTAGGATTCAACTTTCCTTCAAGAACCTCGGCAAGAGTTTCTAAATGCAGAGACCTTCCACCATGAGCACACAATACAGGAATGCCATTCCGAGAAGGTGTCTCCAAATTCAGCGACTGTAAGTCTCTCGGATCTTCCAAAAGTACGATCACCAGTTTTGAAATCATCTCGGTACAAAGATCTTTAAAATACTGAAGTTGTGGATGATGACGAATTCCCTTCACTGCGAGAATCACTCCGTCATACTCCTTCGCAACATCGAGCACCTGGTGAATACGATCATTATCCAAATCGACACTGATCGTCTCCTTATGAGAACAAGCCGAAATATTTTGAAACAACAGGTCTAACTCTTTCACCGGCAGTGGGTCCTCAACTGGGCTCCCTGAAAGTGTCTCTGGAGTCATCAGGAGCCAATCCCCTATCAAAGGACACTCCGGTAGATCGCCCGACAACAAGGAAACTCCCCCTCTGCAAATCTCACGAGCCACCTCACTGGCGGATAAATCCGTCACTCTGGAATCCTTCTCTTCAGCGCTGAATACAGCAGACGAAGAACGCTCTTTGCTGAGACTCGAGACTCTCTTGAGGGCCTCGATATGCTCCGGTGAGTCCTCGGGAATGATTTCCAGCAGATGCCGATAGACTCGACGCTGAATATCCGGCGTATGACTGACGAGAATAATATCGTGCCCGGCCTCGATGGCACCTTTCACAACAGACTCAACGGGCTGATCAGAGACTCCACCCATCTCGATACAATCCGTCATGATGACACCCGTAAAACCAAGATCCTCTCGTAGCGATCGAAGTGCCGTCTTCGAGGTGGTCACAGGTTGTTGAGCATCGAAAGCTTCTGCGATCACATGACTTGTCATGACGATGGAGGCTCCGGACACAGCAGCTTTCTGAAACGGAAGAAGATCATTTTCGCACCCTTGTTTTGGAGTCACCGGTAGACCGAAATGCGGATCCACTTTCACTCGACCCAATCCTGGAAAATGCTTCCAGCAATCATGAACCCCTGCAGCTCTGTGTCCGGCACCGATTTCAGAAGCCAACTGGCCTGCGATTTCGGGTTGAGAGCCAAATGAACGAGATCCTATTCCTCGCGACTCGGGAGACGAAAGCAGATCGACGCAGGGAGCAAGATTGACATCTATCCCCAAATCAGAAAGCTCTTCTCCGGAATACCATCCTTGCAACCACGCCAACTGACTCGCTCTTTCAAAGTCATTCATCGCCATGGAGCCTAGCGCTAGATTTCCAGGGAAGAATGTCAGTCCGTCCGGAAACCGGACCACCCTGCCACCCTCCTGATCGATACAGATATGTAAGCGGGAGCCAAGTAACTGCCGAAGATCAGAGGTGAGACGGGCCACCTGTATCGGATCTTTAATATTTCTGCTGAAGAGAATGATGCCGCCCGGCTGAATTTCTTCCAGCAGGGCGCATGTCTTTGTATCGACATGGAGACCCGGGATACCCAACCAGATTCGTGGGCTGACAGAGAGATTTAAAGTCGGGTCAATCATGGCTGAAATATAGCGGCTCCAGAGCCTCGAAACAGCAGAGAATCCGGCGAATCCAGTGAGTAATGTTCATGACATGACACCAGGATGCTGGAATTACTGTCGTTGAAGAGAGACAATAGCGATATGAATGAAAATAACTCACCCCAACTCGATCCCCGTCTCATGAATCTCTTTCATGGAGATCTCGATCAGGTCACCGAGACCTGTATGACACTCATCAATGTTGTCTTCGACGATCCTGAACTAGAGCAAGAGATGATTGAACGAATTCAGGAATTGATCGATGAAAAAGATGGGTTTCTTCCTGGAGAACTTTGCATGGCTCTCATTCTTGGAGAACTGAGAAGTGCGCCAGCAACTTCAGTGTTTCTCCAAGCTCTGCGGGAAGAAGATGAGATGCTTCAGCGTATCTCAATTCGATCTTTGCAACGCATTGGAGACCCTGCCTTCGAAGCTATCCTAGAGATGCTAGAAGATTCCCATATTGAGGGCGAAACCGCCGCTCTGGCACTAGAAGCTCTCGAAGGGATATCACTCCATGATCTTCCTCAACAAAGATCTCAAATTGAAGAACGACTTCGTAGAGATCTCTTGGCCACTCCACTCCCCCTCCTTCGAAGAGAAGCGGCGGCTCTCGCTCTCGCCCGATTGGGAATGAGTGACGCTATAGATCTGATGGAAAATGTTCTGGAGAAAGATTTCCCTTTAGGAAATGTGGTCGTTATGGAATCTCTTGAATCACTTCAAGAGAACCCGTTGGGCAATCAAGGAATTGCCGAAGACCCGATTGAGAATGTTCTCAGTTGGCTAGAGCTAGACCTGATTCCAGGTGGAGAAATCGAACTTTCTCCACTCCTCCAAGAGGGAATTCCTCCCACTGGAGAAGTGGAGAATGTCGACAAACCCTGACTCTTTCCGAGAAGTTTTTAGACCTCTTCAAAGAACCAAGGCTTGAGCACCTGCAGTCGAGACTCATAGTCTTCCGGATCCAGCAGCCAGTTCGTGCTCGCCACGGACGAGAGCAGACTGTTTCCATCCTGAGGTGTAAAGCAGAATCCCGTAATCCAGCGACCATCCACAACAGAAAGGGTCTCATGCGGGATCACAGTCTGATTCAAGATTCTTCCGAAGAATCCATGATCACGGCCAAAGCTGAACACCTGATTTGCAGATTTCTTATAGGTCACCGCTAAGCGGTCATTTTCTTTGATGAGCTGGAGAAGCTCTTCGACTGAAGTATCTTTCTCGACGCGAATTCTGAAGCGCAATGTGTGCATGTACTGAGAGTTCAATTTCACAGCGCTGGAGAAAAGGTTTTGATAGTTGAGATTCATCGTCTTGAACAAATGATGGGCATCTCTGGCATGGTGTGTGCCAAACTCTTTATCCTTGTGCTTGCCGACCTGCGGAGACGGTGCAAATCCAGCATCCTGACTCACGTCATTCGCTCTTCTCATACAAACAAAGTCTGCTGAGACAAGGTTTTGAGGCTGACGCCCATTATCCATGGCTAATGTTTTGAGAATCGCAGCAAGGTTGTGAGTATTGCAAGAAACTACATGCAAAAATCTGTCTTCGCCTGGAATGAGAGCATCGTCATTGATCCCGCGAGCGTACATCTTTCCGAATCCGAATTCGGATCCTTGAGCGATGAATCCCTTCACGCTGGATGCGCCTTCATAGAATTCGGACTTGTTCGCAAGTCCTGCTCCAGAAGGAGTGCAGTCGATGACTACCGCAGATCGCTCAATCGCTTCACGAGTTTCCAGAGAAGCATTCAATCCTAACTTCTCAAACCCTGACATCGCCTCGGAAGAAGTGGACAACTTCGCTCCTCTGTCGAGAAGCGTTTTCACCTTGGATCTGTCGGTATAGAGAGGACTTCGCTTATTGAAAGTGACCTCGTCGATTCCGAGTTTCTCCTTAAAGTGACACAATAGCCCAATAAGCGGCTCACCGATGGTACCGGTACCGACGACGTGGACGATTCTGGACATGGATTGTCCCCCTTTTGTCTCGAGTTCCAAGATCAACCACTGGGTCAACGTGACACCGGGGAAGATCCCAACCCTACTAATATTAGGGGACACATGGGACTCTTGCGAGTAATACACCGGAGAAGAAAAAAGGCCCTGCCGATATGCACCGGCAGGGCCTTATTCAGCCCAATGGGCTTTATTTGAGCGAAGACTCTTACGGAACTGGAATCGGTTCAGAAAAATCGATTTCAGCACTGTCTAGGGTGGGAGCGAAACTGCCCCCGGCAAAATCCTGATAGAGAAGGAAAATCATTCGAATCGCCTCAGCTCTATCGCCCAAAGCTGCGGGGTCACTCACGACTCCCAATGAGGGTCCGATCAATCCACCGCTGGTATCACTAACAGCGAATCCTTCGTAAAGAACCTTCAGATTACCAAGGTTGCCACCATCTCCGGAGATCTGCGTAAAGACACCGTTCGAGATTTCGTTGAGACCCAGAGTAATCCCGGAATCTGTCACCAATCGATACGGCACCGAGAATGCAGAACTCAATTCCTTGCTGAAGGAGAAGAACTCATTATTGATCGGTTCCGGTTGAACATTGATGCCATCAGCGAAGCCAAGAGGAGTTTCCACCCTGACCCAACCTGGAGAGCCCTCGCCCCCAGAGGAGGTTGAGTTGGAAATATCATAGGATAAGCCACCGGGTGCGATGGTATTCGCTTCGCCACCACGGACGTCGAGTGTGGCACCCGGCTCGATCACGACAACACTCTTGCCTCTGACTCGAATCGCTCCACCTGCTCCGGCTCCACCGGCTCCGCAACCTTCAGGTGCGAAGTAAGAGTTACCGCCACGTGCTTTGATCAATGCGGTTGCTTGGATCGTCAGTGGCCCACCTGCTGTGATCTCAAGGTAGCCTCCGCCACCTCCGCCACCAGTACTGGCCAATGCTGTGGTCGTCCCCGTATTAAAGAGGGCACCTCCACCTGCTCCGCCGACTCCACCCACCTCAAGGGCGATGCTTTGCCCCGGAATCAGTGGATCAGGAACGAGGAAAGAGCTCGCGCCATAGTTGGATCCGCCATCGCCGGCCAGAGGGAAGACAGGATCGCAATTTCCTGCACCCGTACCGTTGGCCCCATCCTCGGCGTATCCACCGCCACCGCCTCCTCCGACTGTACAGAGGGGAAGTTCTCCGGCAGTGGATTGACCCCCTGTCGGTGCTGCAATGAGGTCGGGAGGAACTGTTCCACCGGGATCGCCACCAGGAGGAACTCCTGTATCAATCAACTCGACAGGAACGCCTGGAGGGATTCCTCCATCAGATCCAGGAGTAAAGGTCGACGCATCCGTCACCGATCCACCCGCTCCGCCGAATCCTCCGCCAGGTCCGGGAGTACCCCCGGCTCCACCGGTCGGTGGAACGGCAACCAGATCGGGAGCTTCTCCCGCTTGCCCACTCAAATCGATGGTTCCTGCAATGTTGACCAATCCCTGTGATCTCAGGAACAGGGCATTCGATCCCTGAGTATTAATTTCAACACCGTCCTGAACGACGAGTGAGGCGAACTCAAAGATTCCATCTGTTCCGAGAATTCCGAGATCTGTCGCAGTGTTATCCGTGATCGATCCGGTATCGGTATCAATCAGGTACGGAGAGCCCGCCAGTCCAAAGGTCACTTGTTGAGTTCCGTTACCCACTTCGATCGCCCCTGAAGAGATGCCGAAGGATGAACCCACACTTTGAGCCGAGGTTGGATTCAGTGAATCCTCCTCGATCGAGCCGGGAGCCACAAGACTGCCGTTACTCTCAAAGAGAACCAGTCCTTCTCCTCCGTCACCGGCTTGCATCAAGTTGCCTGTTGTCGTCTGGTTTCCGCCGGGTCCACCCATCGCGGAAATGATCGCTGTCGATCCTATCTCCAGATTACCACTGGAACGGACGACGAGAGTTCCCCCGCCTCCTCCACCACCGGCTCCGGAGTTCGCTCCGGCGACGCCCGTCAGGCCTGCGCCTCCATTGAGCAAAATTTCACCCGTGATACGCACAGCACCATCGGCTACGACCATGATGGCACCGCCACCACCTCCGCCACCGCCGCCATTATTGACAATCGGAGGAGCCGTAGTGGGCTGACGACGAATACCTGATCCGCCACCTGCTCCCCCGCCTCCACCAGAAAGATTCAATCCCAGCGGGTCAGTGATGGGCGCACCACCGCGACCGTTGAAGCCGCGATTCACTGAAGTAAAGGAGTTATCGTTGATGGCATCTTCACCCGCAGATCCACCGCCGCCGCCGCCGCCGCTTCCGGGACGGGCGACAAAGATAGCTGCAGGAATGATGATTTCAACATCGCTACCGGCTGTTCCTCCGAACTCACCATCGGTAGCTGGAGTGATGGTGTCGACGGTTTGAGTCGCTCCGTCGACAGTGATAGTTCCGCCGTCTCCCCCTTGACCACCACCGGGTCCGGGAAGACCTCCTAAACCTCCATTGTTGTTGTCGCCATTGGTTCCATCTTGTCCCGAGAAATCGAGATTGGCGGCCAATGAGAACACGAGGTCATTCGAATCTCCGGTACCTGCGCAACGGAAGATCAATGGAGTCGGCTGCGGATTCGGGAATGTGAGAATCGCACCCTGCTCAATGATCATGGTTCGTAAATGGAATTCCCCAGGCACAGGGCCGATGGGAAGAACCTCAAACACATTGAACTCATCTGTCACGTTGAAAATCGAGCCATTGCCCTGATTCAATTCGTAAACATTTTCAGCCTGTAACACGACGTCGACAGTACCGAGGCCTGTATCACCGCTGAAATTTGTTTCGTTGGATGCAGGATTAAAGCTCAGTTGACCTGATCCCCAAATCGCTGTGCCGCCCCCTGAGAAATCGAAGTTGGCTGGATTATCGAAAGGCTCGAAAACCGTACCGCCCTCAATCACGGAAGAGTCATTTTGAATCAGCATAATCCCCGATTCCCAAACGCCCGCATCATCACTGAGCGCAGTCACAGGAACGGGATTATCAGCGGCGACTCTGATTCTAATCGGAGTCGGTCCGCCAGTATCAGGAAGGTCAAGGAAACTGTCCCACATGAAGACCATCTCCGTACCACCATTGACGGCGTAAGGAGTCTGCTCCGCCAAGAGCAGGCTTCCTGGACAAAATCCAACTCCTGAGAAATCGGAAGTGGGATCGTCAAAACTCGAGCAAGGTAGCCAAGTCCCAGAGTTGGCCGGATTTTCGAACTCCGGAATGAAGTCGAAGCGACCTTTAGCAGGAAAACAGCCCACGACAAATTTGAGGGGCACGACACCCGAACGAACACCAGCAGGAACGAGACCCGCTGTCACGTAAGGAGGCATGTCCGAAAATTCACCGGCCGCCACCGCTCTGACCAAAGGAACGTCAATACTGGAACTGTTCAAAGGCAAACCTGTTGTGGAAGCCTGCAGACTCATCCTCAAGGCAGAGGTGTCACCGGATGGAATGATGCCACCCGGAATCTCCACGGTGATCGCTTCCATCTCTGGCGGGACGTTGTAGTTGGCAGTGTTCGGAGTTCCAGCCGTGACGCTGTCTGCAGGGATCGATGAAGTTCCATCATCGACTGTGGCTCCTGTGACACCGATCATGTTGTATCCATATATGACGACGACTTCTGGATTGATCTGAGTGACGACGGGTCCTCCCGGATAGCTCAAAAGTTGGTTACCCGCATCACCGACGGCATACCCGATAATTTCGGGAGCTGCGGTGAAGATACCTGCACCGGCATTGATGCCATCCACGAAAAGAGTGACAGGTCCGCTGCGCACTCCACCTGGAACCATAGCGGTCAAGGTCGACACAGCACCACATGCGGCTGGATCCGTGGGATCTTCGGGAGTGACATTGAAGTTTATGATCAGAGCATCAATGGAAACTTCTCCACTGAAACTGGACATGACAACCCTGTTACCACCGGGGGTGTCAGAGAAGTTGACCCCAGTAAAGGTGATCAAACTTCCTGCCTGACCGATGACTGGGCCCACCGCATTCACCAGTGGCTGGTCACAGACCGGCGGTGGTGGCTCGGGTGGAGGATCTGTAATGACTGGATCCCCAAATTGAGCTCCGAATCGTTGTCCGGTATCGCAACCCCCGAGAACGGTGGCCAAAATGATCAGTAAAAGTATCGGCCGGATGGATCCGGTGAACCTCTGAGCGTCGAGCACGGGGGCTCTCCTTTCCCTCGGATGCATGACACCACTAAAAAGGCATCACGTTGGGCGACCTTTGGATGGGATATCCAAAGCCGAGGCTGTCTGCTTCATTTCCATCAGTCAGAATCAACTTTGAGGCGTCGAGAAAACGGGTCGAGAAAGAAGGAGTGCGTTGTTCGCTTTCCCCGTTGTCGTCCCTTTTCTGATCCTCACATGCTGTTACTTACACCAGACCTCTTGCAACACTGCAGTGATATCTATGCCACTGTTTTCACGTCGTCCCCTCCATCAAGGAGGGAGGGCATGAGACTTGAAGCAAACTTCAAGCCAGTTCATCAAATCACCTCAAATACCCTTCTCCGGGTTCATTATCAGTGATAAACCGGGAGAACATCCCGGTTCACACCTCGAGAAAACTTGACGATCCCACATCGACTTGTGCCAACTATGACACGACCCCGTCGAATCGGATCGACCTGTTTTCCAGAAATCACCTTCACTGAAAAGGCAACCTGCGGAATCATCTCAGGAGTCATAAATCCCCCCGAGAAGAAAATGGTAAATGGACTCCGTCAGGAGCAACTCGCCACTTCCACAGCATATTCACAAAAGGCCTTCGCAACAGCAAGGTATCGTATCCCGAGGTCTCGGGGAGTCAAGTTCAGGAGACTGGCGTTCACTCATTCGGGACTGCAATATAGGGGTGGCTCGGGGTCCCGTAGAGGTTTTTGAGCCGGATGGGATATTTCAGCCGGCATCTCGGGAAGGGTCTTCCCTCCCGTTTAAAGTCGCTCCCACCCACTGACACGGCTCGAAAAGGCTCTCAGAGTACTTTGAGAGGGAAGGAACCGATTGAGGCGTCTGATAGAACGCATCTTTTCCCGTGAAATCGGTGCTTTTCGCCGATTTCTGACACGGTGGAGGAAAAAGCCCTCTTCGATGTCGGCATCGCCCTCCACGAGTCGGCGGTCCGTCACCGAGAAACCATCTCACTCTCCACCCAAAGCACATCACCCTCCACCCAAAGCACATCACCCTCAACCCAAAACACATCACCCAGCTGCTGAGAAGGGATCGCCCAAAAAAGCGAAGCCCCCCCTTCGCCCCAGAGAGAAGAGGGTCGATGCGACTTCCCAGAAGAAAACGGCGCCTAGAGCTTCCAGCCAAAAGAAATTTCCCGTATCTCCGTCCCCCCACAACAAACGAGTAGCCTCCCGAAAAAGCAGCGCAAAACCAAACCGTATCGCTCCCCAACGTGGAAAACATCTTGCCAGAGAAATCGCTAAAACTCCTGAGGACCCCTTCGCCTCCACAGTGGGGTCAGCCGTCTTTCATCTGGTCTTGTTACTCATTCTTATTCCGTTCCTGACACCCCAACCCAGCCCTCCCCCTGAGCCATCGCGACTCGTGATCCGTTATATTCCTCGGGAAGAATCGCAACCTGAAAAAGAAACACCAACACCGGAGAAGACTCCACCAGAAATCACTGAAGAGAAACCTGTTCTCCCGGTCCCTGATACTGAAGAAATCAGCGACCCCTCTCCTCCCGGTAACACCGAGGCACAAACACAACCCAAAGTCTTTTCTTCCGATGCAGACTCTTCCCACACTCCCACCGGAAGAACCGGCAAAGGGAGAGTGAAAGCCCTCTCTCTTCACGGAGGAAATGCCCAAACCGAATCCGCAGTAGCCGCAGGAATCGACTGGCTCATACGACATCAATCACCGGAAGGGAATTGGGCACCTGAACGCTTTGACAAGCGATGCGCCGATACTGAAAACCCCTGCGATGGTCTTGGATATGCCGAGCACCAAGCAGGTATCACAAGCTTGGCATTGCTCGCCCTTCTCGGAGATGGACACGTCCCCTCTGCAAGTGGAAGTACAAGAGAACAGTCCGCGTTCCTTGCTCTTTCATGGCTGATCGACCACCAAGATAAGACGGGGTGTATTCGAAGTGCCAAAGGAGATTCACCTCGCAATATGTACGATCACGGCATCGCGACATTCGCTTTATGTGAAGCAGCTCAATTGATGCGGGACCCCGTCATTGAAAAGAAAGCTCTCCTCGCCCTGACTTTCATCGAAGAGGCACAACAACCGGGTGGTGGCTGGGATTACTTTCCCTCTCCGACTTTACGAAATGATCTCTCCATCACAGGCTGGCAAGTCTTGGCGATACAAGCAGGACGCAAACTGGGGTTCCTTCCATCTCATCGCCTCACTGAAAAACTGAATCGTTTTCTTCAACGTTCGATCAAACCCTCTGGACGAGCAACTTATGCAGACAGAGGTCGAGGTCGAGGTCGTGGAGGTTACGGGATCGATGCGGTAGGTCTCCTGACTCGCATCATTCATGGTGAATCTCCACACTCACTTCAAAGTCGTCAAATCTCGGCTGACCTGCTGAGACATCTACCCGCCCCTACTGAACGTGAAGATTGGGATCGGGAACCTCAATCGATGTACTATTGGTACACAGCCACCTTAGCCCTTTTTCACGTCGGTGGAGCAGCGTGGGATACCTGGAACTCTTCTTTGCAGGAATTCGTACTTCCAATGCAGCACACTGTTGGAGAACAGCGGGGCTCATGGGACCCAGATCCCAATTGGATCGGCAAAGCAGGGGGTCGGGTGGCTCAAACAGCCCTAGGAGTCCTCACCTTCGAGACTTACTTCCGATACACACCCATATACAGGCAACTGGGCTCAAAACCCTAATTACTGAATCGGCTAGAATTCCCGCTCGAGTTCGGGGAATCATGAAACAAATCCGCCTTTCGAGTATAGTCGGACCTCAGGCAGGTCTCCCCGTGGAGCCCATCAGAAGGAGAATTCCTTGAATCTCATCGACAAAATTCTTTGGGGTATATTGACCCTCATTATGCTCTTGGCTCTCACTTGGGGTTTGGTCATCGGGCTCCCGAGTTCGATTCCAGATGTGGCTCTCAAATCGGAGCGTATTTCTATAGAAGAACTACGTAAAAACCTGACTCCAGATCAGATCAACTCTCTCAATGAGAATATGCTTCCTGCACCGAATCCGGAAAGCCCCACCTCCTCAAGAAGAACTCCCCAATCGGAAGTCTTCAGAATCAATCGCCCATTACTGAAGAAACTTGGAAATCGTACTGAGTGTCAACAAGAGTTGATGAACGCTTCCAGCCAATTGATGGAAGATGGATCTCTTAAAATCTTCAATATTCAGGCGGGGTGCTTGCTCGACAAGGTGGGGCTCAAAGACGACGACCGACTCAAAATGGTCAACGGCCAGTCGATAGACTTCTCTTCAATAGGAGCTGTCATTTCGTCGCATACGAATAGTCTGGGTCAATTAAATTCGGGCGCACCGGTTGTGATACAAATCGAGCGGAGAGGCAAGATGATCGCTCTGGTCATCGACCCGACCGGACTCTAGCCTCCCCGCTCTGTATTCAGTTACTTATAGCGCGCTTCCTGGGTTTGAAGATTCATTCTCTTTCGCACGTGCCACCGTTCTGTTGTAGATGGTTTTCACGTTTACACCCAGATCACGAGCAGCACGAGTCTTGTTTCCACCGTGATGATCCAAAACTTTCTGAATATGAGCATCTGTCACTTCAGTCAGAGAAAGTGTCACGGGGTAACCCTCAGCGCTGGGGCTATTCACCAGACTCTTTTCGATCATGGGCTGCGGTGCATTCGCGATTTGCTCCCGAATCGCAACGCCATCAATCGGTTCTCCCCCACTCAATAACACAGACCGTTCGAGAACATTTTCAAGTTCCCGGATGTTGCCTGGCCAAGAGTGCTGGATCAATACCTCGATGGCATTTGAACGAAGATCCGGAACATTGATGCCCTTATTGCGCAAGTTATCGAGGATAGCCTCCACCAAATGTGGAAATTCCATCTCACGATCACGCAATGGAATCAACTCTACATGAACCACATGGATTCGGTAGAAGAGATCCAGACGGAAACGACCGGCATTGACTTCTTCTCTCAAGTCGCGATTAGTAGCAGCAATAATCCGTACGTCGACAGCTTTGTCTTCGTTGGAACCCACGGCACGAATACGACCTGACTGTAAAACTCGGAGCAATTTTACTTGAGCCTCCATCGGAAGTTCTCCGATTTCGTCGAGGAATAGAGTTCCTCCATGGGCTCTTTCAATCAATCCGGTTTTGTCTTTATCGATGCCTGTGTATGACCCCTTAAGTGCGCCAAAAAGTTCGCTCTCAACGAGAGACTGGGGAATGGCACCGCAGTTCAGTGTCACCCAAGGCCCCTTGGATTTCTTACTCGTTTGGTGAACCAAACGTGCTACGAGATCTTTACCAGTCCCACTTTCTCCTTCGATCAATATCGTCGAATCCGTAGGAGAAACTGCAGATAGCGTTCTCAAAACCCTGAGGGTTCTGGGATCATTTCCGGCAACGAAGGTGTCATTGCCTCCGGACTCATTAAAGACCGGCAAACGTAAGATTGACGGTTTATGGGCTGCGCCCGAATCGGTTAGTGAATGACTCATGGGGTCACTTCCTCCCTGACGAGTATCTCGTCCTTGTGATGGTCAAAAAGGTCGGCAATGCGGGGATCAAATTGTTCCCCCTTACCTGATTGAATCTTCTGCAGTGCCACTTCGTGTGAAAGAGCAGAACGATAGGATCTGTCGCTAGTCATGGCATCAAATGCATCGACGACGGAAATGATTCTCGCCATAAGGGGAATCTGCTCTCCGCTGAGACCGTCTGGATATCCGCGTCCATCCCATCTTTCATGATGATGACGCACAGCATTGACGCTTGGATTGAGGAATGGCACCGGCGCAATAATTTCCGCTGATATTTCAGGGTGGCGCTGGATGGCTTTATATTCTTCATCCGTAAGTTTGTCTGTTTTGTTGAGAATGTCTTCGTGGACTCCGATTTTTCCGACGTCATGAAGAAGAGCTGCGTATCCAAGGATTCTCAACTGGCCTCGATCGAGCCCAGCAAGGGCTCCGAGTTTTATTGCCATATTGCGAACTCGAACTGAATGTCCATTGAGGTATTTATCCTTGCTCTCCAAAGCGACGAGCAGGGCTTCAACCGTATCACGCATTCCTTTGACTTCGTGGATGTTCAAAGCTCTCATTCGAGCTCTTTGCATCGAGGCGATGAAATCATCGACGTCATAAGGTTTTGCGATGAAGTCAGTAGCACCGGACTTCATGAGGTCGACTGCATTTTGTACGGTACCGTCTCCGGTCGTAACGACGATGCTCAAGTCAGGGTCTTCCTGGATCGCATTTCTTACAAGGTCGTCCCCACGCATTCTGGGCATATCGAGATCAGTCACGAGAATATCCCAGTGCTGCGCCCGGATCTGTTCCAAAGCTCTTTCACCGTCCTCTACAAGGACAGGTTCAGGCCAACCGTCAGCAGAAAGAATGGCGGATACCAACTCTCTTGCACCCGGATCATCGTCCGCTACCAAGATTTTCAATTCTTCAATCTTCATCGCACCCCTCCGTCTCTCGACGAAAGAACGGGTTCCACCATAGAATCTTCGTGTTCCCATCGCTGAAGTAGCTTTTCGTGCATCTTTTCGATCTGCTCTTTGAGCCAATGTGAAGACACTGAGGAATTAATTTCCCCGACGAGTCGTGTTCCATGCTCGCTTGCTGAAAGTTCGCAATAGCGAGAAACGACATCTAATAGCTCTTCAACATTCCCACCCCATTGTCTTGTCAACAACTCGGGAAGAACCGTTCGTTCAAACTCTTCCCATCTCTGGGTAAAGTCTTCTTTGAGCGACAGAGTCCAGATTCGGTATCTGGCGATAGGAGAGATGTCTTCTATTCGTTCTGACAAGGGTGTCAAAACAAAGGTCTCCATTTTTTTCATGTTCTCCAAAGAGCGATCGGTATCACCCACCGGAATACTCCTGAAACCAAAAATGAATCTAGGTAATTGCAACGGCTCAGATCTCATCTTATTGGAGAGAGCTGTTATGAATTTCGAAGAAAGGCACTCTGCCCGACCGATGTAGACAGTGCCTGATCGATTCAGGAAGTCATGACCATCCGAGGCGTCGAGTATCGTGTCGAGGTTTAGATTTTCGCCATCAAGAAAGCGCAGGCGTGCGCCAGCGATGGATCCGGAGGCATGGATTTTTCGGGCTGTCAGCTTCTTACCGACGCCATCCGGCCCTACCAATTTAACGGGAGTCCGCAAATCACTCGTCTTGAGGACGAAAGCCCAGAGATCCTGGACCATTGAACTATTCCCAACAATCGGGTCGAAACGATCCGTAGTCGACAAAATCGGCTCCCCGTCCACTGCGAGTCTTCAATGACGACCACCGGTGACCTCAGAGTCACGATCAGAAAGAAGCAATCCTTTCCGAAACTCGGTAATAGTTCGTCGTCAATGAAGACTAGCCCGGAGTCGGGAAAATCGTCAAACGGGAGACTTTCTCGCTGGTTATTGCAACCCGCGATTCTATCCGTATGGGCCTACAGAGGGCTCTGAAGACAGTTTTAGATCACAGGGTCAGATGCGACAGCAGATCCACCCCGGTCAAAAATGGACTTTCCACCTTTAGACTTGGCGCGGTCTCCCACCTTGTACTCATCGGCATTGGTGGACATCCAATCTTCCGCGTCATCGATCTTGACCACGACTCTGCGGGACACTCCCTGCTCCTCCATCGTAACACCATAGAGTCGCTCGGCTTCTGCCATGGTCACACGACTGTGAGTGATCACAAGGAACTGGGAATTTTGAGCAAATTCTTGAAGAACCCTGACAAACCTGCGGGTGTTTTGTTCATCAAGAGGCGCGTCCACTTCGTCGAGGATACAGAACGGACTAGGTCGAGTTTTGAACAAGGCAAAGATCACCGAGATGGCAGTCAAGGCCCTTTCTCCGCCGGAGAGTAAACGCAAACTGGAAATTCTTTTCCCTGGAGGCTTAGCGATGACTTCGATACCTGCTTCCAGGGGATCGGATTCATCATCAAGCCTAAGATCTGCAGTTCCACCGTTGAACATCAGGGAGAAAATCTCTTGGAAATGACCACGAACCTTCTCGAAGGATTCATGGAATAGCGTTCTGCACTGGTCATCGAGTGTTGCAATCGCTTCCATAATAAGATCTCTCGATTGAGTCAGATCCTCAATCTTTCCGGTGATCTCTTCGAATCGTGATTCTTCTGTCTCCAGTTCCTCGACCGCTTGAAGATTGACGTTGGAGTTACGACGAATACGATCTTGTAACGATTGATAATCGGAACGAAGACGATTAGAGAAATCTTCAGACGACTCATCTTCTTCAATAAGAAGTGCACGCCACTCTTGAATCGGCGCTTCTTCGAGATCCATTTCAAGATCTTCTTTGATCTTCTCTTGGATTCCTTCTATTCGAACCTTGCATTCATTTTCAGCGAGAAGATCGGACTCTCGCCCTTCACGGATCTGGTCACCGCGAACTCGACACTCTTTGACTTTCTTTTCAAACTGGCCACGCGTCGATCTGGCACTGTTGAGACGCACATCCAACTCATTTCGCCCCTCAGAGGCGGTCGCCAATTCTGCTTGGAGACGAGTTTCTTCCGTATCCAATTTCTTCAGATCTTCTATCGATAGGTCAATTTGATTTTGTTCTGACACAATATCTTTAAGGATTCGCTCTCTCTGAACGAGCCTCTGCTCCATCTCATCCGCCAATCGACGCTGCTCGCGCCAATCAGAAGAGATGCGCTCTTGAGCCCGGGTCGCTTCCAGAGACTTCGTCTGGATTTGAGATTCCAACAAGGACAGACTTTCAGCGAGAGGCTCGAGGGCTTTCTCGGAGGACTCTAACTTTGAGACGATTTGAGCCTTCTTGGCATCGATGTCTGCGAGCTGTTGGCTCGCAAGATCCTTCAGCGTCTTCAACTCTGAGGTCAATTGCTCAGCTTTTTGTATATCCACCTTCAGAGAAGAACGACGATCGGAAATACGCTTTAATGTCTCTCGACACCTTTTGCGCTCTCCTAGAGCATGCTCGGCCTCAAGCTTTGACCGGCTCATTTCCCGTTCGAGTCTTTGCAACTCTCCCTGACGAGCCGCGATCGACTCCTCCAAGGAATCCCCTTGCTGAGACACCTCTTCCAAGTCGGAAGAAAGCTCAGCAACTCTGTCCTTAAGGTGATTCATTTCTACCTGACGAGACACCAAGCCCGATTTATTGACCGCAGGAATTTTCACTGCACCCCAAGGCTCAATCACGTGACCCTCAGTGGTGACGACTCGGTGTCCAGGGAAGGACTTCCGAAGTTCCAGTGCATCTTTAAGATCTTGCGCAACGAGAACTTCATCGAGCAAAGCATCGACGATGGGGCGGCAAAGCCTCTCACAACTCACTCGCGCGGCGAGAGTCTCAACATCTGCAGGTAGTTTTCCATGTTCCCGAGATGTATGTGCTTTCAGATCGTCTTCTAATGAGACGAAATTCACGGCCTCTCCTTCGAGAATACCAGTGATGGCACGAATTCTTTGTTCGATGGGAGTTCTCCCCTGGAACACAACCGTTTCCAGGATTCTTCCCAATACGGCGTCCACCATATGAGCCGTCTCAGGGTCCGCCTCAATCAGCCTGGCTAAGAGGCCTCGAATATCCCCTGCAGCAGGAGCTTCGCTGTTGAGTATTCCCTGCGTTCCCTTGGAAAGCCCTTCGAGATTCTCTTCTAGGTCTTTCAGTAACTGAAGACGTCCGTGTGAAGATTCCAATTCACCGCGTACTTCCGTCAACTTCTTGCGAGCTCCTCCGAGAATATCGGTTCTGCACCCGATTTCGAATCGTAAAGTTTCAGCTTGAAGCATCATCTCATGCTCACTGGCGTGAGCTTCTCGAATACGAATTTCATGGTCTTCAATCTGAACTTCAACTTCAGATTGTTGCTTACGATTTTCAAGGTCCTCAGAAGTTCTGCGTTCCCTGATCGCATCTTGGCCTCTCAAGTCACCTTCGTGTGAGGCCATTGAGTTACGCAAGCGGGATTGCTCAAACACCAGTCCGAGATCTTGATCTTTAAGATCTCGAATAGTCGAGTCCAACTCTTCCTGCTTTGACAACTGAAGAGCATGATCCTTCTTCAATTCAGCAAGAAGTTGACGTAATTGGCGAAGTTCCGTGATCGCTTCTCGAATACGGCTGCGTGCTTCAGTACGCCTCTGACGATAATCTTCTTCAACAATTACAAGTTCTTCAAGCTGTCGCTGCCGGTCCTCATTACGAATATGCCCCTGATCTTGTTGATCTTTCATTTGGGCGCGTCGTCCTTCGATTCCCTGTAACGCAACGCGTTTTTCAGTCTCAACTTGACGTACTTCCTCAAGTTGACGATGAAGTACCTCTATATCATTTCGAACTTTTTCCACGCTACTATCGAGTTGGGTCGAAACTTCAGCGATCAATTCCCGAAGTGTATTTCGCCAGCTCAATCGGAATTTAAGAGATTCTTGCTCGTAGTTCAGTTTCTCAACATCGTCAGCCGCCAACACAGTACTTACATGTCGGAAGCGATCACGATCCTCAACAAATTTCCTCGCCTTACCTGCCTGCATTTTCAGGCTGCGAATTCTTCTCTCAATTTCAGAGAGTTGATCCGTCACCCGAGTTAATTCACGCTCTGATCGATCGAGTCGATTAATTGTTTCAGATCTCTGTTTACGAAAACTAGAGATTCCAGCGGCTTCCTCGAAAATTTTGCGGCGTTCTTGAGCATTGGCATTCAGGAATGAATCCACCTGCCCCTGACCCAATACGGAATAGCCGTCCGCACCGATGCCGGTATCAGCAAAAATCGCCAAAATGTCTTTAAGACGACAACGACGACGATTGATTTCGTATTCACTGGTTCCATCGCGTAAAAGAATCCGGCCGATTTCGACCTCTGCGGTTTCAATCGGCAAAGTGCCATCTTCATTATCAAACAGGAGTCTGACTTCCGCCCTGGAGTGTGCAGCTCTCTTCGATGTGCCTTTGAAGATCACATCCAACATCTCAGATCCACGTAGACCCTTGGCAGATCGCTCTCCCAAAACCCAACGAAAGGCATCCACGACGTTTGATTTTCCGCATCCATTTGGCCCCACAACAGCGCTGGTTCCCGGGTCGAAATCAAACTGGACCGGATCAGCGAACGACTTGAAGCCCGCAAGGTGTATCTTTTTCAGGTACAAGTTAATTCTCCTCGGACTTAGAGAGTCCGATCTCCTGATGATTGGAGGACTTTTGGGGGTTGGCCGGTCACTCGGAGGAGTTCTCCAAGCCTGTCCCAGCCTCCGCCTCTTCGACGGGAAATTCTGTCGAGCAATCTCTTCAGATCCCGTCGACCACGCTCAACTATAATGGACTCCAAAGCGATCACCGGAAGCGATTCGAGATCAGGAAAATTTCTTCCCATGTAATCGATAGATGACCTCGGGAAGTCAAACTCCCGAGCCCACCATATCGGCGCAGCGGCAGCCCTTATTTCAAGCCAGTCTGTTCTCCAAGGAGGATCTCCCCCCATTTCCAGAATCAGATCAAAGCAGCGTGTTCTTTGAGCCAAAACAGGAAGAACGTCCGGATCCGCAGGAAGTTGACCAGCCACTATCGGCTTTCTTGGAGCATCAATAGAAATAAGAACGGGTGGAGATGCTGACCGTAAGGCCCTGGAGAGACAGGGTCTCAAACTGACAGGAATCATATCCGGGACGCGCAATATTAACTCCGCTGTCCCCGAACCAGAACTGCAGGCATGAATGAAGTCTTCGATCCATTCCTCACGCCCAGATTCTTCAAAAAGAAACCCTGGAGCAGGTCGGCCAGTGACCACGATTTCCCAACGAACTTTTGGGCCAGAAGGGGTCGCCTCTAGAAATCCCCGAATACGTTCTCGCAATCGAGTCCAACGCGACCAAGCCTCCTCAAATGAAACCTCGAGAGGTCCATCCAACACACCCGCAACCTGAACTTCTCCACTGACCCAGTCGATCTCTCTGATCAATTCTGATCCCACGGATTCAACGATATCTTTTTCTCCGAGAATGCTATTCATTTGCACTCGTCGACATAAGAAGCGGAATGGTTCCGTAGGATTGAGACCATCATGCAATGGCCAGTTTTGAGACAGAATAGATCGGGAGAAAAATGTTTCCAGTTGCCGAGGATGCCCGAAATCCGTCAAGTGACGAGTCATCGCTTCCATCAATGTACCGGGTACCAATTGGTCTGCTGAATAACAAACCAAATGATCAAACTCTTGTGCCCATTCTTCGAGGCCACAAGCGCGACAAGCATCTCTCAGTGGCTCGATGAACTCATGACTTTGCCAGTCATGTGAATCAGAACCTATTTTTTCAACGACGACTTGGATGACGTCCTCAACGGAGTTTCCAAAACCTGTCATCGTATGCTGTTCTTCTAGAAGTTCCTTGGGATCGACGACTGTCGCCATAATCTTCCTCAGGCGATCGACCAGCCTGGATCCATCATGAGATTCACCGCTGGACATCGGTAGCCCTCTCCTTACTGACAAGTCGGGTCAAAGCATGTAAAAATTCAGAAACGTCAGCAAACTCTTGGTAAACAGAGGCGAAACGTACATAGGCCACTGAATCGAGATTCCTCAAATGCTCAGTGACGACTTCACCGATAAAGACGGAGGGCACTTCCTGATCAAAATCTTCGCGGATGCGCTTTTCCACTTCATCCACAATCGTTTCCATACTCTCCATGGAAATCTTTCGCTTTTGGCAGGCTGTGATAATTCCGTCTAGAACTTTTCCACGATTGAAAGGCTCTCTACGAAGATCCTTTTTAACCACCATTCGTGGCGTCTCTTCGATTCGTTCGTAGCTGGTGAATCTCTTCGAACAGCCCTGACACTCACGTCGACGACGAACGGCAAGGCCATCAGAACTGGAGCGGGAATCGACGACTCGATCCTTTTCCGATCCACAACTGGGACATCTCACTGTAATAGCTCCCTCGCGAGTGCGGGTTGAATGACTCTCTTTTACGACCCAACCCCGGTAGGCCGCTTCATAGACTTTCACATTCTACTCGACGACAAGTGCTCTCTCAATGAGCACGACGCAGGAACCGGGCTTACTTACCGAGGCAAAATTTGGCAAAAATGCGATCGAGAACCTCTTCAGGAGTCGCCTCACCGCTGATTTCCGACAGCCACTGTTGAGCCTCTCGGAGATCTGCCACGAGTAATTCGGGACCTGCCATGGCCCCCCTGCGGGCACGTTGAAGAGATTCCTTGCAACGCTCTAGAAGATGCCATTGGCGACGGGTGAATCGAAGGGCGGCGGAGTGAATCTCACCCGGATCCAACTGCACTGTTTTAAATAATTCAGATCTCAAAGAATTCACGCCTTCGCCATCACTGGAACTGACCCAAAAGGCTTCTCCAAACTCTTCATGTAGGTGTGTTCTTTGATCCAAATGAGTCAGCACCTTGAGGCAACGATCCTTGATATCTTCAGGCAACTGTTGATATTCAGCCTTGATCGAATCCACAGACCGACGGCCGTCGACCACCCACAGAATCGCGTCGTCTCCGCAGATCAAGTCTCTGGCACGCTTTAGAGCAAGACGCTCTATTTCTCCACCCGGCTCCCGATCACCCGGAAGATCTAATATTTCCAGTGCCTGATCACCGTTATCGAGAAGGCCTCTGACCACATCTGTCGTCGTTCCCGCTTCTACGGAAGTGATCGCTAAATCTTCACCCACCAAAATGTTCAACAGAGAGGATTTCCCAGCATTGGGCCACCCCCACAAGAGCACTCTAGGGACCCCAGGGCCCGATCGAGGCCATCTTCTTCTTTCCAACAGAGAGTCGAGGGCATCTTCGGCAGGCTGCAGGAGTTGCTCCAGTGCTTCCCCAGAAGGGGATTCGACTTCCTGTTCCGAAAAATCCAGTCCCGCCTCCAATAATGCAATAATGTCGATGAGTTGCCGTGATAGCGCATCTATATTCTGAGCCAATTCTCCCGATAGAACTCTTCGGGCAGCCGCTAATGCAGTCCTGTCTTCCGCTTCGATCACCGTTGCGACAGATTCGGCTCGGCTCAGATCTATCTTGCCGTTCAGAAAAGCACGGCGCGTGAATTCTCCGGGAGTGGCAGCCCGAGCACCTTCGTCCGCAAAGCGACCCAGAACACCTTCCAAAATCGGCTGCCCACCGGGAAGAAAAAGTTCCACGCCCTCATTCCCAGTCCATGATTTCCCCTTTGCCCAAGACACGGCAACGGCAGGAATGGGGAAATCACTTTGGCCCCAGCGTATTTGAACTCTTACTGGAGTTCGGGGTTCGATCAATGAGCCGGAACTGAGACAGCGGTTCAATAGGCCTATGGATCCTTGCCCATCCAGCCTGAGTATCATCACTCTGGCTGGCGGAGGTGAACTGGAGAGAGCGAAAATGATCTCTTCTCCAGTACTCTCGGGATCATGCATCGTTACCTCAGGATCTGTTTTTCCCACGACCTGGACGCCCAGGCCCCTTACCGGGGCCGGCGGGGCCAGGAGAAGAAGCTCCTTGGGAAGCGGCAACGGGTGCTGCCCCGGGGCCTATTCCAGCGGCAGCCAATTCCTTACGAATCATCTTCTGCTCGACGATTCCGACAAGGGCAGAAATGATGAAGTAGATCAACAGCCCTGAAGCGAAGGAATAAAAGATAAATCCAAATGCCATCATCATGAAAGTCATCATCTTTTGCTGAGCTTGCACCTGAGGGTCGTCAGACTTGGGCATCATCCTTTGATTCACCAAAGTCACGACGACGTAGACGAGCGGTAACAGATTGAACCACTGACCTAACAAGGGAAGCGCGAATGGCATCTGGAATAACATGTCTGGCTGAGTCAGATCATCAATCCACAGAAATCCAGTTTGACGTAACTCTATGGCAACAGAAAAGGTATTGATGAGCGCAATCCAGATGGGCAACTGCATGAAAATAAAGAGGCACCCACCGAACATTGCTGCGGGGTTGACGCCTTCTTGCTTGAACAGTTCCTGAGTCTTTCGATGCTGAGTCGTCGGGTCGCTCTTGTAACGCTCCCGAATTTCATCCATCTGAGGTTTGATGCGAGCCATCCCTTGTTGCTGTACCTGCATCTGACGCTGGTTTCTCTTGTTCACGGGATGCAAAACGGCACGAATACAAAAGGTCAGGAAAATTATTGCCAATCCCCATGATCCGAGAACAGATTCCGAGATTCTAAGAAGCCACAAGAAAGGACGACACAACCAACCAAAGAAACCGTAGTCGATCAGTTGAATCGCATCCCAACTTTGATTGGCATCGGCCTCGAGGACTTCTGGATCCTTAGGGCCAACAAAGAATGCATATTCATGCTCACTCCGAGGATCAATCATACGCCTGAAGCCGACCCGCATGGGCCAACCCTGAATGCCTTCATCGGAGTATTGATCATAGAGCGACTCGTTCACTCCAGGCTCGACTCCTTTGACAATGAGATTCGCTGTCGGAAACTCGAGGCCGTCCTCCACCCGGATAACTTGGGCAAAGTAGTTACTCTCGAGCCCACCCCAGGCCACCTTGGTTTTTGTAACCTCACCGCTCTCCAGAGCTTCCACTCCAGAATGAACCGCCTCCATGATGGATCCATCTTTGTTTCGCTGAGCATGAACCCATTGATTCGGATAAGAAGCGGCTCTTCCAGACGCATCGAAGCGAATTCTCTCGGCACCAAGAATCTCGTAGTAAAGCTCAGTTCCCGCAGGCCATGCCCCACCAAAGGAGACACGACTCGAAATCTCAAATCCTTCTTTGGGATGGATGGAGCAATGGTGAATTACGAATTGGTCGGCTGAAATTTGTGTCCGAAAACTGACCGAATCATCTGTTTGCTCGAGGACTTCCCAATTTCGTTGGGTCAAATCCAGATTCAAGGAAGAGACTCGAAGTCCGAGTGCGCCCTGAGACTTCAACTTTGGCGAGATCACCGGCAAAGGCAACTCATCATCGACGGACTCGTGATAGCCCATCAATAACGCCTCAGTAAGAATCGCACCCTGACTTGAAAACTTCAGCTCCAAGTCCGCATTTGAGAGCGAAACAGAACGAACCGGAAATGTATTCGATCCTGCTTTCAGCGCAGAGACTTCCGTAACAGCCTGAGCCGTTGTATTCGGTACCGAATCTACAGACCCAGGGGACAATATCGGAATAGTAGACGAATCTCCGGTAGCTTGTCCGCCGACTGTGGTTTCAGAAACAACGGGATTAGAAACAACGGGATTAGAGGCTTCCTGATTCTCAGGAGGCGGAACGATCCAGTTGAGATACAAGATCGAAATCGCGAAGCAAACGAGTAGTGCCTGAAAAGTTCTTTTATCCATCGATCGCAATCAATCAGCGACCCTCGATGAGACGAAGGGCCAGATTTTCGGGTAAAGGTGTGCGCCGAAAGCGACGAACTGTTTCTTCGACGGGGTATTCCACTCTACGGAATTCAACCTTTTCCCCCTCGACGATGACGTAGCTACTCCTAGGATCCCCATCTCTGGGTTGTCCGACAGAGCCGACATTAACTATTGACTTTGTTTGGCCGCAAATGACTTCACCATCCAGTTGCTCAGGGCTCATGAAGCGAGGCCCATCCTGGAACACACCAGCGACATGGGTGTGCCCAACAAAAGCAGTCTGTGTAGGAAAACTCTGGAAGATGGAATCCACCTTGCCCGGATCTTCTGTGCAATCCTGAACGAACAAATACTCTCTCGTGGGTTCTCGGGGTGTGCCGTGAGCCAGGAAGTAATCCCCCTCAGTATGGGTCAGCTTCATGGCATCGAGAACTTGCCAGAGCACTCCGTTTTCTTCACGCGTAAAATCAGTGCTCATCAACTGCTGCTTGGTCCACTCCACGGCTGCACGTGCTCTGGGGTTAAAACCCACCGGGTCGAACAATACCGCTTCCTCGTGATTCCCCAGCAAATTGACGGCAAAATCCTGACACAGTTGAAGGCATTCTCTGGGTTCAGGTCCGTATCCGATGATGTCACCCAGACAGAAATACTGATCAACCCCCCGAGACTCACCGTCTTCAAGGACCGCTTGCAGGGCGGGTAGATTGGCGTGGATGTCGCTGATGATGGCGATCTTCAACGCAACTCCTCCTGATCAGGACGAAAAGAAAACATACAATGCAGTCAACGCTCTGATGACCATAGGATCAAGGACCCCGGGATGACCCAAGTTCGGCTTACAATTCCGACCCTGAGCAAGACTCAAGAGCATTCACTCCCAACGCTTGAGGGATGGTAACCTCTCACACGCCTGATTCCAGCGAAGGCATCCATGTTGACGCTGATTACTGTGCGGATGCGGATGACTGCGCTGCTGCTGACGACTGCAAAGAGTTGCTCGACAGCCCCAAGAACACGATTCTTGGGGAGATCCCCTCTTTCAGCCTATGTTTCAGAGATCGATCCCGTTCTCGGCGTTCCACCTTTTTCACCGACATTTCGTCATTTCGTCATTTCGTCATTTCTCCGATCTCCCTCC
This sequence comes from Planctomycetota bacterium, assembly GCA_016776905.1. Classification (GTDB taxonomy): domain Bacteria; phylum Planctomycetota; class UBA8108; order UBA1146; family UBA1146; genus UBA12191. Next base: position 37,816 of record JADHSM010000020.1, read on the forward strand.
TCTTCCCTGCCGATTCAAGAGTGGGGATCGCAACATCCAGATAAAACGACACTAATTCTGACGAAGATCACCCCTCAGTCTGTCGCTCCCAAGGTCCTGACTGGAGGTCTCTCAGCGAATGCCACTCCCCTTGACCACAAATCACATGATCAAGAAGGGGAATACCCAACCATTGACCACAGCGATGTAACCTTCGTGTCACTTTCACATCTTCTCCAGATGGGCTGGGGTCACCCGAGGGATGATTATGGGCCACGATAATTGCGGCTGCCGAAGCGAGGATGGCTGGGCGATAGACTTCTCTAGGATGAACGATACTGGCGGTCAACGAACCAATACTGACGGTTCTAGTCGCCAACAAGCGATGCCTGACGTCCAGTAATAAGACGCTGAAATGCTCTCGTCGATCTCCAGCGAGGCTCCACTCTAAATGTTCAAATACCTGTCGAGATGAAAGAAAGGGATCCCCTAAGTTCCATCTTTTTAAAGAACTCCTTCTTCCCAATTCGAATGCTGCAACAAGACGCAATGCAAGCACTGGGCCGACACCTGGAATCTTTTTCAACGATTCCACTCTTGCCTTTTGACCATTCCCCGGCTGTAGCTCACGAAGCAGTTCCTCTTTCCATCTGTCATTCACTCTCTCTTCGAGATCAGGAGACTCTGCAGAATTTGAACAAAGGGCCCCTCGACATCGATATCGCATCGATTCAGCGGCTGGACTCTCGCTCGAGCCTATGACTTTTTCGGGGAGATAGGCTCCGCCAGTAAGAATTGACAAGAGTTGATCATCGGAAGATTCACCATGTTCACCCTGCCACTCATTTTCCGAAATTTCATCCTTCATATTCACACTCCGAGAAGTCTCATCATGGATATCAAAGGCTCCGCCATTGGTGCACTCTTCAACTCGAAAGAGTGAAAGAGTGAAAGAGTGCAGGAGCAGCGAGCAGCGAGCAGTCAGCAGCGAGCAGACCAGCCTTGATCGAGTCGACAAAAAAGGGGACCCCATAGATGGTGAAATGCCCACCCCCCTGAGTACAGAGGAGTGGGCATTTCATAGGCCGTATTCGGTCGAGTCTTAGAGTCCGTCAGGTGTGGGATCTTCACCGGGATCAGGGAATGGAAGCGCCGGAGGGGGGCCGCCGTCGAAAAGCCAAGTGGCCAAGACGACAGCATCTCCAATATGAACGACTCCGTTGTCATCCACGTCGGCGCTATCGAGCAGGACGGGAGCAGCCCCTGATCCTGCAACATATGCTGCGATCATGGCAACGTCTGCAATATTCACAAGTCCGTCACATGTCACATCCCCACGAAGGAAGATTCCATCGTCGAAGTAGACAAATCCGTCAGGGAAATCACTGATCACTATTCCAGCAGAATCTAGGAATCGAAGATCAACGGGTCCGGTCACTGTCGAAGCGGGAATACGAACGGTGGCCATCGTTCCGTCAGGGTTGATCTGAACATTTGAAGAAGCCACGTCTCCAAAGAGAACGGTTAAACCTTCAGGGATTCCAATACCATTGACGAGCATCGTTGTAGGACTGCACACAGAACCGTCACCCGGCGTGTAACTCGTAATTGAGGACTCATAGTAATCAAAGCCTTGAGTTAAGACCGCCTGTCCAAACTCGGTCAACACTGTCACATCAACAGCGCCTTCCAGAGACTCCGGTGTCGTCGCTAAAATCGTACCGGAATCAATAAAGACTATTTCCGTTGCGGAGTTGGCTCCAAAGAAAATGCTACTGGTCGGAGTAAAGCCGGTTCCATTCAAGATCACCTGAGTCCCTCCAACTGTCGGTCCCGTTGAAGGATCTACAGAAAGTAAGGTCGGAGCTTGTGGCTCGGCAAGCACAAGGAAGTCTGCAGGAATGAGTATGGGCGTTATCGAAGAGGCCACTGAATCCACAAACAAGTTTTCGATTTCGGCACCACCGGTGTCATAAACACCGAAGTTAATGAGACTCGTGGTCCCTTCTTGCGCATCCGGGGAGACGAGGAATCTGAAGTAACCTAACTCTGCTGTGGGATTAGCGGGGATCGCATCAAAGGTTGAAAGAACCGATCCATAGGCTTTTCCATTTAAGGGGTCAATCCCAGAGAAAAAGAGCCCAAATGCTCCGGAGAGGTCTTCGCCCACAGTTCCAACATTGCTCACTTCAAGGCAGGTCAATACCGCTGGATCGTAATCCAATACCACTGAGTAACCTGTCAGCGACTGACTCCAAACGCCTCTTGCCCAAATGACGACTTCTTCACCGGGAACGAGAACACCGGAGTCCATAAACAAGGCGTTTCCAACAACCTCCATACCTCCGTCGAGAAGATCAGGAGAAGACACCGTCCCTGCCGTGCTCTGAAGCGTTCCACCAACAAGGTGAAAAAGAACCGGCCCTAACAGGGAGAAGTCAGTGTCGACATTCCCTTGGAAGGTCGCCAGTAAAGTATCCGCTCCTGCGGTTGCTGATCCGGTCGCCACTTCAACAGTCACTCTTCTCAATCCCGAGAAGGTTCCCAAGGGGTTATCTGTCACTATGAGGTCACTCGCTGGAACGCCTGGGACTGTCACAGAGAGGTCATTCAGAATATTTCCATCGTAGTCGATTTGGAAACTCCAACTCGAAACACCCTCTAACAACTGTCCGAGGATATCCACAGAGAAGTCTCGTCCGATCACGATACTCGTAGGGTCGTAGTAGATTCGTTCGATGATTTCGACTGAGCAACTCGCCGACGGAGCTGAGTAGTTAACACCATCTAGGAAGTAGTAGCCAATGACCCGATAGCTCCACTCACCTGAGCCTGCCACATCCGTGAATGATGTTTCTGACCCAGGAAGATTATAGAACTCAGTTCCAGCGGATCCTGTACGTTCAAGAACAACCTCGTCATAACTATAAGCTTCAGGTCCATTTTCCCATGTGATCTCAACAGTGGGACCATCTGTAATACAGGAAAGTTGTGAAGGAGGCGCGAGAGGTACGTCTACGACATTTGCCTGAACATTCGTACTCAGTCCCCCATCTCCAGAGGCCTGAATCGAAAAGTTATGAGGTCCAGGGAGTCGGTTTTCTGCTAAAAATTCTGTTTCTTGCCCACCCAGTGTGGCGATGAGTTGTCCACTATCAAAAACCCTGATGAGAGTGTAATACTCCCTGTTGGTCCAAGTCACACGAACGTCGTCGGTATCGACGATGGCCGCGAGGACGTTTACCGGAGCATCGGTTCCGATACCGCCTTCATCTTCGACGAGACATGTGGCTCCTATAGAGGTGGCACCCCCCTGAACCGCACGAATTTCGTAGAGGTGTGCTTGCAGATTTACGAAGTCGTCGTAGAAAGTTTGGCTCGCCGATAACTCAATTAACAAATTTCCATCTCTGAACAATTGCCAGCCGGAAGTTCCGGGGAGTGAAGTCCAATCCAATAGAACCGTACTCAGATTAGTAATACTCCTAGAACAGGTCAAAGTCGTCATAGGAATAATCACTGCTGAACAAGCCGTCGCTGAAGATGCGATTCCGGCTCGCACTCCGGTCACAGAATAATTCAGCGATCCTTGACCAGGATCCGTGTCTGTGAATGTCGTACTCGAACCAGAAATCGTTGCCAACAACGCTCCTGATTTACGTATTTCAAGTCCTGCTTGAAGATCGTAATTCACGGGGTTCGTCCAGTTGAGGAACACTTCAGCCGCTGTTCCGGCTGATTGAATCTCACAGGTAAGATCTTCAGGGGCATCGGTCGTAGATGGGATAATGATCACACCTTGAGCAGAAGCGATTTCTGCAGCGAGAATTGCTCCAGTATCTGAAATGATTCCATTATTGGACCAGTTCGTGCCCTCAATATTGAGACCATCAGCAAGCAGAAACTGAGCCTCACCAAGGATACTTGGCTGAGCCTGCATGAGAACTCTTGCGATCGGCACCTCTGTACCCGCGGGGATAAATCCGTTGATACTCATCTCGGCTGCAATCAAACCCAAATTGTCATCGATGCTGACTGTCACGTCGACGCTTCCGAAGGGGAAGGTCGCTGTATCAGCTATCAAATCGGTGGCGAGTAACAATGACTCGTCGAAGTCCATGGCAATCGTGAAACTAGAGAGATTATCTTCGAAGGTCGCAGAGATCGGAATCTCGATGGTCGAGGAACCTTGAGGAAGCGTCAACTCTGACGGAACCATAAACTGGAGTGCGCTCTGTTGCTCATCGACAACTGCAAGGGATCGATAGACGGCCAAACTCGTCGCAGAATTATCTTCCTGACGAACCAATACGTCTGTTCCATTATCTCCATCAGTATCAACCAAGAGAAGACGTGCCTCTGAAGGATCTCCTTCAAACGGTAGAGGAACAACTTCCGAATCTCCCAGCTCCTGTGAAAGTCTACGGATCAACACTAGGGGATCAGAAGAATCTTGGATGATCACGATGTCATCGACGTGAGCTGGGTTTCCGTCCACCTCTGTGACCGCAAGGTCCAACACAGGCCCACCGGTTAACAATGGAATGCCGGTCCAGTTTGTGGGCGGGATTCCTGCAGGATTGATATGGACGGAGAGACCTGAAGCACCTGGAGTGATGGCGTCGAGCCAACCATCTCCATTGACATCACCTGCGACGATGATGGAGACCGGTGCTGGATCCAAAAATGCACTCTCCAAGAAAGTCGCATTGCCAGCGCCTCTGAGAAGGACTCCCACACCTGCTGAAACGAGCAAGTCAGTACGTCCATCCTTGTCAAAATCATCAACGACAAGAGAATCTACCGGAGCCGGCATAGGAAGAATTCCTGTTACTGCAAGAGCAGAACTCAACTCAAAGGTTAAGGGATCGATAGTAATCGTATTTTGAATGATTCGAATGCCGTCAGAACCGGTACCCAATAAGTCTAATTGTTGATCTCCATTGAGTTCGGCCACCGCAAGCTGGTCAAAGACGAGCCCCCCCATGTCTGAAGGCTCTCCTTCTTCAACAAGGACTTGCCCAAGAACCGTGATCACACGAATGGTTCCGTCCAAACAGGAAACCAGCAATTCTGATCGACTGTCACCATCGATATCCGCGACAACTGCGGATGCAGGTAACTGATCCAATTGAAGTTGAGACTCTACAGTCCAAGAAGATCCCTCACCGGAAGCTCCACGCTTCAAGAGTGAGATTTGACCAGAGTCATTCAGCGTCAGCATTTCGAGACCCGTATATGGCAACATTTCGCCAAGATCGGCCAAAATGAGTCCTTGGTCCCCGACTGCAGAGATAGGCTCACGAGGCCCTAGCCCACCTGTGGCATGGCCGAGGGAGGACCTGAATCGAGCAACAAAAGGAACCAGCTTACGGGGAGTCTCCTCACCAGACTGGGTCTGGGTGACCAAGTTTGAATCAAAGACGAGTTCGATGTCTTCTCCTGGATAAAACGGAGCTTCACCTCCCGGAAGGATCACCTGCATGACATCAGAGATTCCTCCTGACGCAGAAGGGAACGCCAACTGTACTGAACGTATTCCGGTCCTCGACCCTCGCAATGAAACCGACCCGTTTGCACTGCTAATTTCAAAAGGCAGATCGAAGGTGGCAGTAAAGGAAGGGCGCCTTGATACATCCAGAGAACCCGTTGGAGGATCCAGTTGTATGAGAGTGAACTCTCCCGTTCCTGTTTCGAAATCTCCTGCTCCGGCTCCAGCTCCCGTAGTCGTGAACTGGATCGAGATAGGATCGATTGCGATGTAGACAGAAGTTTTAACACCATCTGTAACGCTGACGGTCACAGTTTCACCCTGCTGAAAGGGAACTTCAGGTGTCAATATGAGGATACGGTTATCTTCATTCAGTGCGCCCGCAGCGGGGTGTGGCCCCGACAAACTACCCTGAATACTCCAGTTTGCAGGATCAGTGGAAGACACTGGATCCATGGCAGTTGTGAATGCAACACTGATCGTTGTGGCAACATCCACATTCACGGCACCATTGGCTGGGCTCGTAAAGGGAACATCGGGAGGTTGAGTACAACCCGAAACTACCAACAAGATCCAAGTGCAGATCAGAGAGAATGAATTACTCAACGTCTTACGATCGTTGGCAAATACTGAAACTGTTTTCTCGGCGATCATCATCGAAGCGCCTCCATCGTCACTCTTTTGGAATCATGTCACGATTCCTCACCTAAACTGCCGAACAGAGTATTCGACACACTCGCAACAAACGAACACGACATAAGACGTGCTAATTCGTTACTGACGATGAGGGTTCCGGAAGGATTTTTGGACTGACCTGGTGGTTGCGTGATCCCCGAGGTTAATTCCATCATAGCGGTCACCTCTCCATCGTCAACTCTCCACTTTGGGTGTTCCGGGTAACTGAATACATGCGGTATTTCTTGCCCGATTCTCTCTTTATCCAAGAAAAATGGCCCGATACGGCTGTTCCGTATCGGGCCTTCCCATATGTGTCCTAGTTTTCTTGATCCTAGATCAGGGACAGTATGAAGTCGCTTCACAATCTGCGCCTTCAATAGTTCCACAATCCGGCCATGGAGCACTTGGAACCGGACCACTCAACAGACGGTAGCTGATCACGAAAATCGCGTCGGCAGCGTCCATAAAGTCGTCGTCATTGGCATCACAAGCCTCAAGGCAAGTTCCGGAGGGACCTCCCTGGAAGAGATCGTTCAGGATCCAGATTCCGTCGGCGATGTCGAGATCGTCATCACCATTACAGTTACCACGAATGAAAGGAACGTCTGGGGGAGCGTACTGAGGGAACAGTGTTACTCCACCGTCGAGTAGGTCAGCTTCGATCGAGCCACCACCCACAACGACTACGTTTGCGACGGGCGGACTTCCAAGTCCATTGTCCCAGGAGAGCCCTGTAGACGTTGGGTCGAGTAATCCTGCAAGTGCAGCTGCATTGGCGCTATATCCAGCATTCAAAACAGCAGTTTCAGTATCAAAGGCAAGAGTGTTCGCCCCTGTGAAACTGTAAACCACCCCAATGGTCCAGCCGTTGGCAAGTAGATTTGTTCCCGCGAAGTCCGGATCGAATCCAAGATCTGAGTTCCAGTCGACAGAGTCGATAGACATCAGGGAATCGTCATGAGACAGACCCATCGAGAAACCTTGGGTTCCACTCGGAAATCCTGGGTTATCAGGGTTTTCAGCAATGCTGGGTGTAGCGGTGAAGGAAACCTCACCGGTGTTACCATCGTAATCTACGTCATAGTTACCCGCAGAGTAACTAAAGGGAGGAGGCCCTGCGACCAGTTCAACTGTTCCAGAAGTTTGATTTGGTGTTACAGACTGTCCTGCAACAACAACAAGAACGTCGACTGTAGGGCTACCCAAAGTGTTACAAAAATCGACAGAAGTCGTACTTCCTGCAGCACCCACGAGATCGTAACTGGCAACATTCAACTCAGTACCCTGTGTACCGGCATCAAGAGCGGCACAACCTGTGAAACAAATCACAACTCCAACAGTGAAACCGGCACCGGCGTCAACGTTGACTTGGTTGAAATCTGGAGCTGATCCATTCTTGACAACAAGAGTGCCGGCTCCATCTTCGACTGCTGTCAAACTCAGCGCACCACCATCATGGCAGGCACCGAAGGACCAACCTTGAATGTCGTCGCCGTTGTTATCGAGGACCACCTGAAGATCAAGGGCAGAGCCTGGAGCTCCGGAACCACTTGTGATCGACAGATCGTACTGCTGCCCAAATGCTGGCGCACTGAGAAACAGCGCCATGGCAAAGGGGAGGAAAAACTTAAACGTGTTCATTTTTATCTCTGCTTTCTTACTTTAAAGCTATTTCAGTTTTGATTAAATCCTGTATGAGTCCACTAGTTGCAAGCAGCTGGAAGAGCACAATCAAGTGCATCGTCAGCGGTCGGGTCTTCTCCCGCACTGTACGGACCTGGATCCGGAGTGGGGTTCCCAAAACTAAACAGGAAGTTAAGCAAGTAAACAGAGTCTGCTAGGTTAATGATGCCATCGTCATTGGAGTCACAAGCGTCGAGGCAAAGCGCCTGGTAGCCCTGGAACTCTGTAGCAATAACTGTGGCAGCATCAGCGAGGTCAACCTTTGTATCCGTATTGCAATCTCCACGAAGGAATGCAGGAACAGGGATAATCTCGTATGTTGCACCCAAACGCTCAAACTCTTGGACGGACTCGTAGTTGATAACCGCAAGGTTATTGATGGCAACCATTCCGTTACCGTTGATGCCGTCACAGAAATCAATGCTGAACGTGTCACCACAAATGGCTCCACTATCAACCTCAGCATCAACACAAGCGATTAAGAGCGGAGTAGCCGTAGTGGGAAGCTGCTGATTCTCGAAGGGCGGCAATGCGTCCATGAGAATACCAGCAACAAGCTCGCGTCCGTCACCGTCATTGTCATCATTGTCGATCTGGTAATGCACGAATTCGGCACCCAGTTCTTCAGCAATGGAGCCGGCGATACTGAAGGTACCGTCAACTAAAGTAAGATCATCGTAACAAACAGCGAGCTGAACACCCTGAAGGTTGTCGTTAGGGTCACTGTAGAAGAAGCAAAACTCGATGTCCTGACCTGGGAATCCGATTCCACCATTCGTACCGGTCTCACCAAAATCACGCTGACCAATGTAGAAAGCGGTATCAAAGACTGGAGGAAGAGGTGTCGGAAGAATGGTCAAGCTACCATTTTCGAGTGTTGGACTCAGGGAAATACCTCCAACAACGATCACGTTGTCAAGGGCAGGGCTACCCAATACGCCATCCTCAAAGGTAAGCGCTGTGGATTGTGCCGGCGCAGGATCTTCAATATCAATCTGTGAAGAATAGACGTAGGAAGCGATGTGATTATCGTTTCCTGCGGCAATGGACTGGCCGTCAAAGGGAGTTTCGAAGTCGAGAACAACTCCGAGGGTTCCACCCGTTGCATAAAGCTCAGAAACAACGAGCTCTGCACCAGCTGAGTTTGTGCTGCTACCAAGATCGATGTCTACCAGGCTAACAAATGCCGGGTCATGTGTGATCGAGAGAACGAATCCCTGTGCATCACCACTGGAGTTCGAAAGAAGAACTCTAGCAGATCCACTTCCGTCAGAGTCGATCGAGGAATCCTCGATACGCATCGTGTCAGGCGGAGGAGGAAGAAGAGTCAGGGACCCATCATTCAATTCCAGCCCAGTGTTCGCATCGATACTCTGTCCGTTCTGGACAATAATGTTCGATAGCGGTGGGTTGTTCAAAACACCATCTGAGAACGCAATGGCAGTGTCGGTATCGACAGTGACAAGCGAAAGCGGTGTCATGGTAAAGGTAGCGATCTCAAGCCCGGCTCCAGCAGGAATTTCCTGCCCGTCAAAGGGAGCTGTAGCATCGATAACGACACCAAGAGTAAAACCAGCACCCAATGTTTCGGGGACGATGAGCTCAGCGCCGGCAGACAGGGTTTCTTGACCGGCACTCACATTACTGACAGCCAGCAAGCTGGTGTCGTAGGTGATTGCCAGGACGAAGCCCTGAACACCTGCGTCTGCGTCCATCAGGACCGACATGGTTTCTGGTGCCAATCCCGCAGTTGATCCATTGGTAATGGATAATGCGTTCTGGGCAAAAAGGTGGGTTCCAAATACGGTGAAAACCACCGCGAACAATGCGCTGTAGAGGCGCGAGAGACTGCGGTTCATCACTACTCTCCTCGTCTCGAGGGACACTTCAGAGATTCGTCTGGAATCGACAGAGCCTTCCAACTCTAACGGTTCCTTCGGAATGACTCCGAATAGGGGGAAAAATTACAAGTGTTAAAACAATCCGAAATTTGAGCGTTAGGAAACTCGGGGGAGCTTCATAAACACTTTGGTCCCGGATGGACAATGCATGATTTGTCGTGCAAGAAGAGGAATGGACAGGACTGGAAGATCCTGTGGATTTTGGAGTTCAAGAACTCCGGTGCTGGTGCTTCAAACTTACTGACAGTCCTCGAAACTGTCTACGGCACATTTGATTTTGATCTCCAGGGAGTGTCCTTCCCCCCCCTATTGATATTCAACCACCGCAATCTTCTCCGCGTTTCAGGAACTCGTTACCGTATTCAGGGAATGAATGCCGAAAGAACTCCACAGAGACTCTTAGACTTCGTCTTCAATAATGACCTTGAGAAGAGTAGCGCACTTTTATCCTCGATAAATTCCCGGCAAGTATTCCCAACTGAGACTCTGCGACGCGACTTCCATAGATCGAAAATCGTGTATGAACAAGTTTCAGTACAAATCGTGCGGTGTCTTTATCTGAAGCGACCTCGTTAATTAAAAATGGGGCCGGGATGATTCATCCCGGCCCCAAAAATGTCTCTACTGACTGACTTCAACTCAATATTGAGTCTGTTTCTGTAAATCAGGGACAGTAACTCGTCGCATCGCAATCTGAACCAGCAACCGCTCCGCACTCGGGGAACGGTGCCGAAGGCATAGGACCATCAAGGAGACGGTAGCTAATAATGAAGATCGCGTCTGCAGAGTCATACTTCGAATCTTCGTTCGCGTCACATGAGATAAAGCATGTTCCACTCGGTCCTGAAAGGAAAAGCTCGTTCAGGATCCAGATTCCGTCCGCAATGTTGACTCCGGAGTCTCCATTACAGTTTCCACGAATAAACGGAATATCAAAGACCGGCTGAAGCGTCAGAGTTCCATTATTGAGCGTTGGCTCGACAGAAGATCCATTGACGACGACGACGTTATCAACAGCAGGGCTTCCCAATGTGGAAGACCAGGCCAAAGTGGTCTCTGTGGAACTGGTTCCAGAGAGGGCCCCAGCAACTGTACAGTAATCTACAGCAACGACGTCAATCGCCGTATCAAAGGCCAGAGTGTTTCCGCCTGTGAAACTGTAGACAACTCCGATGGTCCACCCGTCAGCGAAAAGTCCGCCTTCAGCAAAATCTGCATCGAATGGCAGAGTTGCTGTCACACCAGTGGGCTCTAGGAGGTTGCTGTCATTCGACATTCCCATGGAGAATCCCTGACTCGGATTCGGGAAATCGGCTCCTAACGCACTGTTATCGACCTCGGAAATGCTGAAAGCAGAGGTGAAACACGCAGAACCGGTGTTTCCATCGTAATTGATGGTGGCAGACGGTGCAGAGAAATTGAATTCAGCTGCCGGAACACTGAAGGGCTCTAATGTAATCGTTCCATCCTCAAGAGCTGGAGCGATCGAGCTTCCAGCAACGACGATAACATTTTCTACAGGAGGACTTCCCAAACCATTACTCCAGCTGAGTGTGGTCACTACGTTATCGACAGAACCGGCTAATCCACCGGCTACCGTATCGTAATCCACCAACACAACTTCCAAGGAGGAATCGAAAGCCAGAGTGTTTGCCCCCGTGAAACTGTAGACAACTCCAATAGTCCAGCCACCGGCAAGAATACTGGACTCTGCAAAATCCGCGGAAAACGGAAGGGATTCTGTGACGGAAAGAGGGGTCAGCAATGAATCATCACTGGCCAGTCCCATAGAGAAGCCCTGAGTAGGATTCGGAAAAGGTGCGCCAATGGCGGAATTGTCGATCTCTGCGACAGAAATAGCTGCCGTGAAAGATCCTGCTCCCGTTGTACCATCAAAGGTCACACTCTCAGTGGGTGCAGAGTAACTGTATGAAGGCCCGGGAACACCCAAGACTTCGATCGTTCCAGATTGTTGATCAGGGACAACAGAAGAACCATTCACCACGATGACGGTCTCAACTGCGGGGGCTCCCAAAGTATTACAAAAACTCGTCGTAGAGATGCCCTCGTTATCACAAGAGTAGGAAGCCACATTCAGTTCATATCCGACTCCCCCACCCAGTGTGGCGCAACCGGTGAAGCAAATCACAAGCCCGACGGTATATCCTTCTGTAAGAACATTGACCTGATTGAAATCAGGAGCAGATCCATTCTTGACAATCTCGGTCGTGGAACCATCCACAACATCGGTCAAGGTGAGAATGGATATATCATGACAAACACCATAGGACCAACCTGCAACATCACTCGCAACGTTGTTGTCCAAGACAGCGACCTGATCTATCGACGCTCCAACGGCACCATTCGCAGGCGAACTGATCAGAAGTGTAAAATCCTGCGCAGCAAGATTTGAAGTAGAAAGACTGGCGAATACAGCCAGGATTAAAACTGAAAGAACACGAAGCATTTGAATGCACCTCTCACGGTATTCCCCCCCTGGGGGATATTTTTAGGTCTGATAATCTTCACTTCTCGACACCTCGCCAGAGCAAAGGAGCCAAGAGAATACTTAATCTATTGTTGCCCTAACAGGCGGTATCGTCACTTTGACAGACAGGGAGCGAATCTTCGCTGGGGTCTGGTCCGTCATCATAAGGTCCGGGAAGGGGTGGGGCACCCCCGAAATTAAAGAGAAAATTAAGCCCAAAAACCGCATCTGCTAGGTTTTGAGCCGAATCGTCGTTCATATCACACGCATCCGGGCACAATATCTCGAAACCGAAGAACAAATTCGAGACCAATGTAGCGACATCTGCAAGATCCACCTGGTCATCAGAATTGCAGTCTCCCCGCTGAAACAGCTCGAGAGGGACCACCTGAACAACCGTACTTTGACGTTCGAAGTTTCGAATCGAATCAAAGTTGATCACGACATTGGTATCCAGAATCACCTCACCAAGCCCATTGATACCGTCGCAGAATTCAATTGTAAGCGCTCCATCACAGGGAGCGGTTTCATCGATTTCGACCGTCATCGATCCCACTTTCAAGAGATCTTCCGATTGTGGAAGAGTTTGCCCATCAAAAGGTGGCAACGCATCCAGCAAAATTCCAACGATCAATTCACATCCGTCACCGTCTTGAGGATCATCGTCCACCTGAACAGCGAGATACTCAACACCGACTTCCTCAAGAATAGAGTCTTCAAAAGTCCACGACTCTTCGTCGAGTGTCAATTCGCAGTCATAACAGACGGTAAGAGTGAAGCCCTGAATGTTATCGTCCGGGTCGGAATATTTTACATTCAGCTGACCTTGAGCACCCGGGATGGGGGCATCGCCCTGCGACAAATCGAATTCTGTTTGTATCGAAAGAATAGTATTTTCACTCGGAAGGATGACAGGATCTGCATGAAATTGTCCACTGATCAACTCAGGACTGATCGATAAACCGCCCTGAACAATCACATTTGAAAGAGGAGGATTTCCAAAGACTCCATCTGTAAAAACAAGATCGCTATCGACCGGATCAGGAACGGGTTCGCCCTCCGTAATAATTAATGGATCAAGGAGTCGGTAACAAAAGCTACTCAGGTGGAGACCCGAACCAGGTGGAAGGGCCTTATCCTCAAAGGGAGCCTCAACGTCGAAAATGACCCCGAGGGTCCCCCCTCCTGATTCCAGAGAAATTGCCACAAAATCGGGGGCCACGGTCGCCGTATCCGTGCCAACCAGATCAATATCCATAAGCTCCAGCACCGATTCGTCGTGAGCAATAGCCAAGACGAATCCTTGCGTTTCCCCACCCGGCGAGTCGAGCATGATTCTGGCACAGCCTTCAAAGTTATCGTCGGCATTCACATTCTCGATCGAAAGACTTGCTGGAGGTGGAGGAAGCAATGTGACGGCAGTCGGGGCTGAATTTAGAATCAGCCCCTCAGCGTTGCCGACAGACTCACCGCCTTGAATAAGGATGTTCTGTAAAGGAGGGTCATTCAGAGTGAAATCAACGAAATCAACACTCGCTTCCAAGGATTCACCTTTCTCCAAGATCACCATGGATTGAAGCGTGTACGAAGCAAGCGTCACATCGTTTCCGGGCTCTAATACCAGACCTTCAATGGGAGGCTCTGTTTCATAAATCACTCCAAGAGTAAATCCATCAGGGAAAATCTCCGCGACTGCGAAATCTGGATTCAGCAGTTCCGACGGAGTTCCTTCGAGTGAAACATCTGAAACCTGAAGTAAGGATGAATCAATGCCCACTGCCAACACAAATCCCTGAACAGGAATTTGAAAATCTGCAGTGACTCCCAACTGAGCCGCTCCTGCTCCGGAAATCGACTGTCCCGTACCCGAAATAGTGAGAGATTGCTGCCCCTCACCCACAGAGATCCAACCGAGAATAAACGGCACAATCAGAAAGACCTGGATGACCAAAGTCTTTGATGTACTAAGCCTGTTTGACTTCAAATCAGTCTCCTATAGAGGATTTCTCATTATTGAATACAATGCTTCTCGTCATCGCGGTCGACAATTCGGATCTAGACCACACCAACCATAAATCGTCGGCCTACGATATTATCCAACACCTTTGCCTTCATCGGAGAGTCATGGCATGACAAAAGTTGAAGACAATATAAGTACATATTAACCATGTATAACTTAGCGATGAGCAGACCTCCTAGATAGGACATTTTTGACACTCTTGCCATATGCAATCATCTATCTAAAACCTTAGGTGCACGTCACTTAAAAGAGATCACTTCAATATAGAAGCAAATTATTAGTAAGAAACCTCACGAATCTTCGAACTATCTCTCCCACAAGAGTCAGGATCTTCCACCGGTGGAACTCCCGGAGATTCGACACAGCCTGGGGATAAAAAAAGCCCCTTCAGTGTGAGACACACACCGAAGGGGCTCATATCGATCTAGAAATTCAAATCAGCGAATCACTGACTGAACCCGATCAAAGGCAAGAGGAGGAAGCACAATCTTCCGGAAGTTGCCCATCAACCTGTCCACAATCCGGGAACGGAGCCGTGGGAGCGGCTCCACCCATGAAACGATACATAATGATGAATGACGCATCTGCGATATCACTCAACTCATCACCATTGGCATCGCTTGCGACCGAACAGTTGCTGGATGGGCCATTCAAGAAGAGCTCGTAAATAATCCAGACTCCGTCTGCAATATTGACGATACCATCACTATTGGCATCACCTCTGATAAAGTCAGTGGTCACTACCGGGTTCAATGCGATCGATCCATCGACAAAACTTGCAGGGTATGAACCACCTTCGAAAACAACCACGTTGGCCACTGCAGGACTTCCAAGGTCATCGCTCCACGACAAGGTCGCAGTCGTTCCTGCTTCGTCTCCGGCCATACTTCCACCGGTTTCGTAACTAGCGGCAATGATTTCGAGATCACCGTCGAAGTCAAGCGTGACTCCACCTGTGAACGCGTAAACAACTCCGATGGTCCAACCATTTGCAAATAAGCCGACTTCTGCGAAGTCCGGATCGAAGCCCAAATCGGCAACGACCTCAGTGGGCGTCACTTCCGCACTGTTTGAGAGTCCCATGGAAAAACCTTGGGTCGAGTTGGGGAAATTCGCACCCAAGCCCGAATTGTCTGTTTCTTCGATAGAGATCGCGACCGTTGCGGAAGCATTTCCGTCTGCAGGGTTGTAATTAGCAGAGCCACTTCCAGAGGTGTAGGTGTATTCCGGATCAGGAACACCCAGTACATCTACGGCAGCTGAATTTTGGGTGGGAGAAAGAGATGCTCCACCGACCACAACAACCGTCTCCACAGCAGGTGAGCCAAGGGTGTTACAGTAAGCCACAGAGGTAGAACCTTCAGCGACACCTGTGTAGTCAATCGTCAACATCTCAAAGGCAGCGACGTCGGTAAGGACTGCACACCCCGTGAAACAAAGTACGACTCCCTGAGTTGCACCATCGGCAAAAGTACTGATCTGATTGAAGTCAGGAGCAGAACCATTTTTGGCGGTTTCTGTATCCGCACCACTGTTCGCGGCATCCACGGTCAAGAAAACCGTGTCATTGCAAGCGCCTAAGGACCAGCCCTGAATCTCAGTGCCACTATTGTCCATCGACAGCGAAAGTGATCCGCTTCCACCTGCGGGGATCGA